>NC_021499.1:4800000-6285863 GCF_000412695.1 Pseudomonas resinovorans NBRC 106553 | reverse complement strand
CGGGGGCCACTTCCGGCCCGTAGTGACCACCAGGTAAAGCATCATGAAACGCACTTTCCAACCCAGCACCATCAAGCGCGCTCGCACCCACGGTTTCCGTGCCCGTATGGCCACCAAGAATGGCCGCGCAGTCCTGTCGCGCCGCCGCGCGAAGGGCCGCAAGCGCCTGACCGTCTGATTATCCGGAACGGGTGGTGAGTCAGGACTTCGGTCGGGAAAAGCGTCTGCTGGTTCCCCGACAATTCAAGGCAGTCTTCGACTCACCGACCGGGAAGGTTCCCGGCAAGAATGTCCTGCTCCTCGCGCGCGAAAACGGCCTCGATCACCCCCGCCTGGGACTGGTGATCGGCAAGAAGAGCGTCAAGCTCTCCGTCGAGCGCAATCGCCTCAAACGCCAGATCCGCGAATCCTACCGACACAACCTCGAGTTGCTGGCTGGTTGGGACATCGTGATCGTGGCGCGCAAAGGCATTGGCGATCTTGAGAATCCTGAGCTGAGACATCAGTTCGGCAAGCTCTGGAAACGCCTTGCGCGCAGCCGGACCCGCCCTGAACCCGCTACCGGATCAGGGGTGTCCGACAGTCCCCATGCGTAAACTGGCCCTCGCTCCGATCCAGTTCTACCGCTATGCCATCAGCCCACTGATGGCCAGTCACTGTCGTTTCTATCCCAGTTGTTCCTGCTACGCGCTGGAAGCCATCGAACAGCATGGTGCCCTGCGTGGCGGCTGGCTGACCTTGCGTCGGCTCGGTCGCTGTCATCCGTGGAATCCGGGCGGTTATGACCCGGTGCCACCCGCCAACACATCCCAACCCTCTTCGATGGCCGAGTAATCATGGATATCCAACGCTCGATCCTGATCGTCGCCCTGGCAATCGTGTCCTACCTGATGGTTCTCCAGTGGAACCAGGACTACGGTCAAGCCGCGCTGCCGACCGCCAGCACCAGTGCTAGCAGCGCCCAGTCGACCCTGCCGGACGACAACGCAACCGCCAAGACCAGCGACGATGTGCCGACCGCCACCAACGCGGAACGCAGCGAACCGGCAGCCACCCAGGCCGTGGCTCCCAGCAACGACCTGATCCGCGTTGAAACCGATGTGCTCCACCTAGCCATCGATCCGGTCGGCGGCGACATCGTCCAGCTGACCCTGCCGCAGTTCCCCCGTCGCCAGGATCGCCCGGACGTACCCTTCCAGCTGTTCGACAACGGTGGCGAGCGCGTCTACCTGGCGCAGAGCGGCCTGGTCGGCGCAGGCGGCCCGGACGCCCGTGCCAACGGTCGCCCACTGTTCAGTGCCACCCAGCGTAACTTCAAGCTGGCGGACGGCCAGGACCAACTGGTGGTCGACCTGACCTTCAGCGAAGCCGGCGTCAACTACATCAAGCGCTTCACCCTGACCCGCGGCAAGTACGACCTGCAGGTCACGTACAAGATCGACAACCAGAGCGCGCAGCCCTGGACCGGCAGCATGTACGCCCAGTTGAAGCGTGACGCCAGTGCCGACCCGTCCACCACCACCGCTACCGGCGTGTCCACCTACCTGGGCGCCGCGGTCTGGACTCCGGACGAGCCGTACAAGAAAGTCTCCATGAAGGACATGGACAAGCAGCCCTTCAAGGAGACCGTCCAGGGCGGCTGGGTAGCCTGGCTGCAGCACTACTTCGTCACCGCTTGGATCGCCGACAAGGAACAGAACAACGTCATCCAGACCCGCAAGGATTCCAGAGGCAACTACATCGTCGGTTTCGTCGGCCCTACGCTGAACATCCCGGCTGGTGCCTCCGCCGAAACCTCCGCGACCCTGTTCGCCGGTCCGAAGGTCCAGAGCCACCTGAAGGAACTCTCCCCGGGCCTGGAACTGACCGTCGACTACGGCTTCCTGTGGTTCATCGCCCAGCCGATCTTCTGGCTGCTGCAACATATCCACAGCCTGCTGGGCAACTGGGGCTGGTCGATCATCGTCCTGACCATCCTGATCAAGGCCGCGTTCTTCCCGCTCTCCGCCGCCAGCTACCGCTCCATGGCGCGCATGCGTGCCGTCTCGCCGAAGCTGCAGGCGCTGAAGGAACAGTTCGGTGACGATCGCCAGAAGATGTCCCAGGCGATGATGGAGCTGTACAAGAAGGAGAAGATCAACCCGCTGGGCGGCTGCCTGCCGATCCTGGTCCAGATGCCGGTGTTCCTGGCGCTCTACTGGGTACTCCTGGAAAGCGTGGAAATGCGCCAGGCCCCGTGGATGTTCTGGATCACCGACCTGTCGATCAAGGACCCGTTCTTCATCCTGCCGATCATCATGGGCGCCACCATGTTCATCCAGCAGCAGCTGAACCCGACTCCGCCGGACCCCATGCAGGCCAAGGTACTGAAGCTGATGCCGATCATCTTCACCTTCTTCTTCCTGTGGTTCCCGGCCGGCCTGGTCCTGTACTGGGTGGTCAACAACGTCCTGTCGATCGCGCAGCAGTGGTACATTACCCGGCAGATCGAGGCGGCCAGCAAGAAGGCAGCAGCCTGACAGCGACGCCAGACAGCTTGAACATGACGCCCCCTCTGGGGGCGTCTTGCTATCCGCCATTCGCAGACCCAAAGGTATCCACAGATGAACCCTGTCCGTGACACCATCGTCGCCGTCGCTACCGCCCAGGGTCGTGGCGGCGTAGGCATAGTCCGCGTCTCCGGCCCGCTGGCCGCGCGCATAGCCGAGACCATCGGCGGCCGTGTACCCAAGCCACGCTTCGCCCACTACGGGCCCTTCCTGGATGGCGCCGGACAGACCCTCGACGAAGGTATCGCCCTCTACTTCCCCGGCCCCAACTCCTTCACCGGCGAAGACGTCTTCGAGCTCCAGGGCCACGGTGGCCCCGTTGTCCTCGACCTGCTGCTGCGCCGCTGCATGGAACTCGGCGCCCGCCAGGCCCGCCCGGGCGAGTTCAGCGAACGCGCCTTCCTCAACGACAAGCTCGACCTGGCCCAGGCCGAAGCCATCGCCGACCTGATCGAAGCCAGCTCCGAACAAGCCGCGCGCAACGCGCTGCGCTCCCTGCAAGGGGAATTCTCCAGGCGTGTCCATGGCCTGACCGAGAAACTGATCGAGCTGCGTATCTACGTAGAAGCCGCCATCGACTTTCCCGAGGAGGAAATCGACTTCCTCGCCGACGGCCATGTGCTGGGCTTGCTGGACGGCGTGCGGGAAAACTTATCCACAGTGATTCGCGAAGCGGGACAGGGTGCCCTGCTGCGCGACGGCATGACAGTAGTGATCGCCGGCCGTCCCAATGCCGGCAAATCCAGCCTGCTGAACAGCCTCGCCGGGCGCGAAGCAGCCATAGTCACCGACATCGCCGGTACCACCCGTGACGTGCTGCGCGAACATATCCACATCGACGGGATGCCCCTGCACGTTGTGGATACCGCTGGCCTGCGTGATACCGACGACCATGTGGAAAAGATCGGCGTCGAGCGCGCGCTGAAGGCGATCGAGGAAGCCGACCGCGTACTGCTGGTGGTGGACGCCACCGCACCGGAAGCAGCCGATCCCTTTGCCCTGTGGCCCGAGTTCCTCGACAGCAAGCCCGATCCGGCCAAGGTCACCCTGATCCGCAACAAGGCCGACCTCAGCGGTGAGGAGATCGGCCTGGAAGTCAGCGACGATGGCCATGTCACCCTCAGCCTTTCCGCCCGCTCCGGAGCAGGCCTGGATCTGCTGCGCGAGCACCTGAAGACCTGCATGGGTTATCAACAGACCGCCGAAAGCAGCTTCAGCGCCCGCCGCCGCCACCTGGAAGCGCTGCGCCAGGCCGGCAGCTTCCTCGACCATGGGCGTTCACAGCTCACGCTGGCCGGTGCCGGCGAGCTTCTCGCCGAAGACCTGCGCCAGGCCCAGCACGCGCTGGGTGAGATCACCGGCGCCTTCAGCTCCGACGACCTGTTGGGTCGTATCTTCTCCAGCTTCTGCATCGGCAAGTAAGCCGAAGCCCTCGACTTTTTATCCACAACGAACGCGACTGCCTGCTTGCCAGGCGGTCCGTTCCTGCCTGCGCGCCCCAAAAACCAGTGGATTAAACCCTGTTGATAACTGCCCTTCAACCCAGTCCATAACCCTGGTGAAAAGCCACTGGATAAAACCGCTGTGCATAACTTCCCTATCGGTGCACAGCTTGCTGACGGCTTACGCAGTGCCTACCGGCAGGAATATCACAGGATTATCATCCTCTGTAAGCAGCGTCGTAGATGGCCTTGAATCACTTATCCACAGAAAACCTCCTCCCCAATGCATAAACATAAAAACAGGCTTTTTAAGAAATTCTTCTCTTCTTTATATTTTTACCCACAAGGACTTTTCCACTTTTGGATAACTCACGCTAAAAGCAGGACTGGAGCAGGTTGGCTATTTTTTGGCCAGACGGCTTCATGAAAGGCGGTGATTTCCCCTATACTGTGCGGCTTTCTCTATTTCCCAGCCTTGAAGAGGCACGAGGTGCGTGGTGGATTTCCCTTCCCGTTTTGACGTGATCGTGATCGGCGGCGGCCATGCCGGCACCGAGGCCGCCCTGGCGGCCGCACGCATGGGCGTGAAGACCCTGCTGCTGACCCACAATGTGGAAACCCTCGGGCAGATGAGCTGCAACCCGGCCATCGGTGGCATCGGCAAGAGCCACCTGGTCAAGGAAATCGATGCCCTGGGCGGCGCCATGGCGACCGCCACCGACCTCGGCGGCATCCAGTTCCGTGTGTTGAACAGCCGCAAGGGCCCGGCCGTACGCGCCACCCGTGCACAAGCCGACCGCGTGCTCTACAAGGCAGCGATCCGCGAGATCCTCGAAAACCAGCCGAACCTGTGGATATTCCAGCAGGCCTGCGATGACCTGATCGTCGAGAACGACCAGGTCAAAGGCGTAGTGACCCAGATGGGCCTGCGCTTCGTCGCGGAGTCCGTGGTACTGACCACAGGCACCTTCCTCGGCGGACTTATCCACATAGGTTTGCAGAACTATTCCGGCGGTCGCGCCGGCGATCCGCCGTCGATCGCCCTGGCCAAGCGCCTGCGCGAAATGCCGCTGCGTGTCGGTCGCCTGAAGACCGGTACCCCGCCGCGCATCGATGGTCGCTCCGTGGACTTCTCGGTGATGACCGAGCAACCTGGCGACACCCCGATCCCGGTGATGTCCTTCCTTGGTTCCAAGGAGCAGCACCCGCGTCAGGTCAGTTGCTGGATCACCCATACCAACGCACGCACCCACGAGATCATCGCCAGCAACCTCGATCGCTCGCCGATGTATTCCGGTGTGATCGAAGGCATCGGTCCGCGCTACTGCCCGTCCATCGAAGACAAGATCCACCGCTTCGCAGACAAGGAAAGCCATCAGGTATTCATCGAGCCGGAAGGCCTGACTACCCACGAGCTGTATCCCAACGGCATTTCCACTTCGCTGCCTTTCGATGTGCAGCTGGAGATCGTGCGCTCCATCCGTGGCATGGAGAACGCCCACATCGTGCGTCCCGGCTACGCCATCGAGTACGACTACTTCGATCCGCGCGACCTGAAGTACAGCCTGGAAACCAAAGTGATCGGCGGCCTGTTCTTCGCTGGCCAGATCAACGGCACCACCGGCTACGAAGAAGCCGGTGCCCAGGGCCTGCTCGCCGGCGCCAACGCCGCCCTGCGTGCCCAGGGCAAGGAAGCCTGGTGCCCGCGCCGCGACGAGGCCTACATCGGCGTACTGGTCGACGACCTGATCACCCTCGGTACCCAAGAGCCCTATCGCATGTTCACTTCGCGCGCCGAGTACCGGCTGATCCTGCGCGAAGACAACGCCGACCTGCGTCTCACCGAGAAGGGCCGCGAACTGGGTCTGGTGGACGAC
Source organism: Pseudomonas resinovorans NBRC 106553 (assembly GCF_000412695.1). Lineage (NCBI taxonomy): Bacteria > Pseudomonadati > Pseudomonadota > Gammaproteobacteria > Pseudomonadales > Pseudomonadaceae > Metapseudomonas > Metapseudomonas resinovorans. The sequence goes on along the minus strand of NC_021499.1, from coordinate 6,279,995 downwards.
CGGCGCTGGGCGGCCTTCGAAGCCAAGCGAGAAGGCATCGCCCTCGAGGAACAGCGCCTGAAGAGCACCTGGGTTCGCCCCGGGACACCGGCCGGCGATGCCGTCGCAGAGCGCTTCGGCACTCCGCTGACCCACGAGTACAACCTGCTCAACCTGCTGAGCCGCCCGGAAATCGATTACGCCGGCCTGGTGGAAATCACCGGCGGCGGCGCCGAAGACCCGCAAGTGGCCGAGCAAGTGGAGATCAAGACCAAGTACGCCGGCTACATCGACCGCCAGCAGGACGAGATCGCCCGTCTGCGCGCCAGCGAGGACATCCGCCTGCCGAACGACCTGGACTACGCCACCATCTCCGGCCTGTCCAAGGAGATCCAGCACAAGCTCGGCAACAGCCGTCCGGAAACCCTGGGCCAGGCAGGTCGTATCCCGGGCGTGACCCCGGCGGCGATTTCCCTGTTGCTCATCCACCTGAAAAAACGCGGAGCCGGCCAGAAGCTGGAGATAAGCGCCTGATGTCCTTGGTCAACCAACGCCACGCCGACGAACTGTCCCGTGGCGCGCAACAACTCGCTGTCGAACTCACCCCGCAAAGCCAGGATGGCCTGCTCGCCTACCTGGCCCTGCTGATCAAGTGGAACAAGGCCTACAACCTCACCGCGGTGCGCGATCCTGACGAAATGGTCTCGCGCCACCTGCTCGACAGCCTGAGCGTCGTGCCATACGTAGCCGCGCTCGGCGACAACTGGCTGGACGTCGGCAGCGGCGGCGGCATGCCCGGCATCCCGCTGGCAATCCTGTTCCCCGAGCGACGCTTCACCCTGCTCGACTCCAACGGTAAGAAGACCCGCTTCCTCACCCAGGTGAAACTGGAGCTGAAACTCGACAACCTCGACGTTGTCCACAGCCGGGTCGAGGCCTTCACCCCGGAGCGGCCGTTCAGCGGCATCGTCTCCCGCGCCTTCAGTTCGCTGGAGGACTTCAGCAACTGGACCCGTCACCTGGGTGACGGAGAAACGCGCTGGCTGGCGATGAAGGGATTGCATCCGAACGATGAGCTGCAGGCACTGCCCGCGGACTTCCGCGTCGAGTCGGCGCATCAGCTGGAGGTTCCCGGTTGCCAAGGTCAGCGCCATCTGCTGATACTGCGCCGCACGCTATGAGGGGGAAGGCAGCCATGGGCAAGGTATTCGCTATTGCCAATCAGAAAGGTGGGGTCGGCAAGACCACCACTTGCGTCAACCTGGCCGCGTCGTTGGTCGCCACCAAGCGTCGCGTGCTGCTGATCGACCTCGATCCCCAGGGCAACGCCACCATGGGCAGCGGCATCGACAAGCTGGCCCTCGAGCATTCGGTCTATGACGTGCTCACCGGTGAGTGCGACCTGGCCACCGCCATGCAGTATTCCGAGCACGGTGGTTACCAGCTGCTGCCGGCCAACCGCGACCTCACCGCGGCGGAAGTGGCGCTGCTGGACATGCCGAACAAGGAGCATCGCCTGCGCGAAGCCCTGGCGCCGATCCGCGAAAACTACGATTACATCCTCATCGACTGCCCGCCTTCGCTGTCGATGCTGACGATCAACGCCCTGTCCGCGTCCGACGGCGTGATCATCCCCATGCAGTGCGAGTACTACGCGCTGGAAGGCCTGTCGGACCTGGTGAACAGCATCCAGCGCATCGGCCAGCTGCTGAACCCGAACCTGAAGATCGAAGGCCTGCTGCGCACCATGTACGACCCGCGCATCAGTCTCACCAACGATGTCTCGGCGCAGCTCAAGGAACACTTCGGCGACAAGCTCTACGATGCGGTCATCCCGCGTAACGTGCGCCTGGCCGAAGCCCCGAGCTTCGGCATGCCGGCCCTGGTCTACGACAAGCAATCCCGTGGCGCCATCGCCTACCTGGCACTGGCAGGCGAGTTGGTCCGCCGCCAGCGCGCCAAAGCCAAATCCGCTACCGCATAAGGAATCCGCATGGCCGCGAAAAAACGAGGTCTGGGCCGTGGCTTGGACGCCCTGCTGGGCGGCAGTACCGTCACCAAGCTCGAAGACGAGGCCGTCAAGGTCGATACCCGCGAGCTTCAGCACCTGCCCCTGGACCTGATCCAGCGCGGCAAGTACCAGCCCCGCCGCGACATGGACCCCACCGCGCTCGAAGAGCTGGCCCAGTCGATCAGGGTCCAGGGCGTCATGCAGCCCATCGTCGTGCGCCCCATTGGTGCGGGCCGCTTCGAGATCATCGCCGGTGAGCGCCGTTGGCGCGCCAGCCAGCAGGCCGGCCTGGAGAAGATTCCGGCCATGGTCCGTGAAGTGCCCGACGAGGCCGCCATCGCCATGGCGCTGATCGAGAACATCCAGCGCGAGGACCTCAATCCCATCGAGGAAGCCATCGCCCTGCAGCGCCTGCAGCAGGAGTTCCAGCTCACCCAACAGCAGGTCGCCGAAGCGGTGGGCAAGTCGCGGGTGACCATCACCAACCTGCTGCGCCTGATCGGCCTGCCGGAAGAGATCAAGACCCTGCTTTCCCATGGCGATCTGGAAATGGGCCATGCCCGTGCCCTGCTCGGCCTGCCCCTCGAACGACAGGTGGAAGGGGCGCGACATGTTGTCGCACGAGGTCTGACCGTGCGCCAAACCGAGGCACTGGTACGGCAGTGGCTGAACAGCAAGGAGAAACCTGTCGAGGTGGTCAAGGCCGATCCCGACATCAGTCGGCTCGAACAGCGCCTGGCTGAGCGGTTGGGCGCTCCCGTGCAGATCAAGCATGGGCAGAAGGGCAAAGGCCAACTGGTGATCCGCTACAACTCCCTCGATGAGTTGCAGGGCGTCCTGGCCCACATCCGCTGAAACATTTGGCGCTGTAGCGACGGTCGGAAATCACTACCCGGCAGTTGAACGGGGGGGGTTCCCCCCCTATACTCTGCGCGCAATTTTGTCGGCACAAAGTATGCCAAGTCGTTGATTCCAGCGGCCGACACCAGAGGAACTGCTGCGATGGAAATCCGCACGCCAAACCGCTTGCCCTTCCATCGTCTACCGGTCTTTCCGGTCCTGTTGGTTCAGCTGGTCGTCCTGTTGCTTGCCGCTGTCGTTGTCTGGCAGTGGCGTGGCACGGTAGCTGGATACTCTGGCTTGTGCGGCGGCTTGATCGCCTGGTTGCCGAACTTGTATTTCGCCCGCAAGGCGTTCCGTTACAGCGGAGCCCGAGCAGCCCAGGCGATAGTCCGGTCTTTCTATGCGGGCGAGATGGGCAAGATGATTCTGACGGCAGTGCTGTTTGCACTGACGTTCGCAGGAGTGAAACCCCTGGATGCGCCGGCAGTTTTCGGCGTTTTCCTGCTGACCCAGTCGGTCAGCTGGTTCGCGCCCCTGCTGATGAGAACAAGACTTTCGAAACCTTAGGGCGTTTGAGGCAAACATGGCAGAGCAAACCGCTTCGGGCTATATCCAGCACCACCTGCAGAACCTGACCTTCGGTCGTCTGCCCAATGGCGATTGGGGCTTTGCCCACAGTGCCGAGCAAGCCAAGGAAATGGGCTTCTGGGCCTTCCATCTGGACACCCTGGGCTTCTCCATCGGCCTTGGCCTCATTTTCATCATCCTGTTCCGCATGGCAGCCAAGAAAGCCACTACCGGCGTTCCCGGTGGCCTGCAGAACCTGGTCGAAGTGATGGTCGACTTCGTCGACACCAACGTCAAAGACACCTTCCATGGTCGTAACCCGCTGATCGCCCCGCTGGCCCTGACCATCTTCGTCTGGATCTTCCTGATGAACGCCGTGGACCTGATCCCGGTGGACTGGATCCCGATGCTGGCCGCGAAGATCTCCGGTAACGAGCACCTGTTCTTCCGCGCCGTACCGACCACCGACCCGAACGCCACCCTGGGCATGGCCTTCTCGGTGTTCGCGCTGATCATCTTCTACAGCATCAAGGTCAAGGGCATCGGCGGCTTCATCGGCGAACTGACCCTGCACCCGTTCAGCAGCAAGAACATCTTCGTTCAGATCCTGCTGATCCCGGTGAACTTCCTGCTCGAATTCGTCACCCTGATCGCCAAGCCGATCTCGCTGGCTCTGCGTCTGTTCGGCAACATGTACGCCGGCGAACTGGTGTTCATCCTGATCGCTGTAATGTTCGGCGCCGGCATTCTGTGGCTGAGCGGCCTGGGCGTTGTGCTGCAGTGGGCGTGGGCTGTGTTCCACATCCTGATCATCACCCTGCAGGCCTTCATCTTCATGATGCTGACCATCGTCTACCTGTCGATGGCGCATGAGGACAACCATTAATAACGCGCAGCGCATCCGATGACCTTCTCCCCTCGGGGAGGAGGTGCCCGAAGGGCGGAAGAGGGTGTGCGGTCTGTTAGAGATGGTCCCGCGCCGCGAGGCAAGGGAAAGCCCGCAAGGGCAGTGGGAATAAAACGATTTCGCTTTACCGCTTCACTTAAACCTTAACCAACACGACATAAAGTCGGGAGGAAAAATGGAAACTGTAGTAGGTCTGACCGCGATCGCCGTAGCTCTGCTGATTGGCCTGGGTGCTCTGGGTACCGCCATTGGCTTCGGTCTGCTGGGTGGCAAGTTCCTGGAAGGCGCTGCTCGCCAGCCGGAAATGGTTCCGATGCTGCAAGTTAAAATGTTCATCGTGGCCGGTCTGCTCGACGCCGTAACCATGATCGGCGTTGGTATCGCTCTGTTCTTCACCTTCGCTAACCCGTTCATTGCTCAGGTAGCCCAATAATCCTCGATTTTCGAGGATTGGACTGACAACGAACGAGCGAGGTGTTGGCGTGAACATTAATGCAACCCTGATCGGCCAGTCCGTTGCTTTCTTCATCTTCGTACTGTTCTGCATGAAGTTCGTATGGCCTCCGGTCATTACAGCTCTGCAGCAACGTCAGAAGAAGATCGCTGATGGCCTGGACGCTGCCAACCGTGCGGCTCGTGACCTGGAGCTGGCCCATGAGAAAGTGGGTCAGCAACTGCGCGAAGCCAAGGCTCAGGCAGCTGAAATCATCGAGCAAGCCAAAAAGCGCGCTACCCAGATCGTCGACGAATCTCGCGATCAGGCACGTGCTGAAGGCGAGCGCCTGAAGGCGCAAGCTCAGGCTGAGATCGAGCAGGAACTGAACAGTGTCAAAGACGCGCTGCGCACCCAACTGGGTAGCCTGGCCGTTAATGGTGCCGAGAAGATCCTGGGTGCCACTATCGATCAAAACGCGCACGCGGAGCTGGTTAACAAACTGGCAGCCGAAATTTAAGCGAGGGCGATCATGGCAGAACTGACCACGCTGGCCCGACCTTACGCCAAGGCTGCTTTCGAGTACGCCCAGGCCCATCAGCAGCTGGCCGCTTGGTCGGCCATGCTAGGCCTGGCCGCTGCGGTGTCGCAAGACGACACCATGCAGCGTGTGCTCAAAGCCCCGCGACTGACGAGCGCAGAAAAAGCCGCCACCTTTGTCGAGGTGGTTGGTGACAAGTTCGACGCCCAGGCACAGAACTTCATCCACGTTGTTTCCGAGAATGGCCGCCTCGTGCTGCTGCCGGAAATCGCCGAACAGTTCGAGCTGTACAAGGCCGAACAAGAGAAATCGGTCGATGTGGAAGTAACCAGTGCCTTCGCATTGAGCGATGAACAGCAAGACAAACTCGCCAAGGTTCTCAGCGCACGGCTCAGCCGGGAAGTGCGTCTGCACGCCGTGGAAGACTCCAGCCTCATAGGTGGTGTAGTCATCCGCGCCGGCGACCTGGTTATCGATGGCTCGGTTCGCGGCAAGCTCGCGAAACTGGCCGAAGCGTTGAAATCTTGAGTTTGAAGGGGCAGCAGAGCAATGCAGCAACTCAATCCTTCCGAAATTAGTGAAATCATCAAGGGACGTATCGAGAAACTCGACGTCTCTTCCCAAGCCCGTAACGAGGGCACCATCGTTTCCGTTTCCGACGGCATCGTGCGTATCCACGGCCTGGCCGATGTGATGTACGGTGAAATGATCGAGTTCCCGGGCGGCGTCTACGGTATGGCGCTGAACCTGGAGCAAGACTCCGTTGGTGCCGTAATCCTGGGCAAATACACCGGCCTGGCCGAAGGTATGAGCGCCAAGTGCACCGGCCGCATCCTGGAAGTACCGGTTGGTCCGGAACTGCTGGGTCGCGTCGTTGACGCCCTGGGCAACCCGATCGACGGCAAAGGCCAGATCAATGCCCAAGCCACCGACGCTGTGGAAAAAGTCGCTCCGGGCGTGATCTGGCGTAAGTCGGTCGACCAGCCCGTACAGACTGGCTACAAGGCCGTTGACGCCATGATCCCGATCGGCCGTGGCCAGCGTGAGCTGATCATCGGCGACCGTCAGATCGGCAAGACCGCCCTGGCCGTCGACGCGATCATCAACCAGAAAGACAGCGGCATCCGTTGCGTCTACGTTGCCATCGGTCAGAAGCAATCGACCATCGCCAACGTGGTTCGCAAGCTGGAAGAGAACGGCGCCCTGGCCAACACCATCATCGTTGCCGCCAGTGCTTCCGAATCCCCGGCTCTGCAGTACATCGCTCCGTACTCCGGCTGCACCATGGGCGAGTACTTCCGCGACCGCGGCGAAGACGCCCTGATCATCTATGATGACCTGTCCAAGCAAGCTGTAGCCTACCGCCAGATCTCCCTGCTGCTGCGCCGCCCGCCGGGCCGCGAAGCCTACCCGGGCGACGTGTTCTATCTCCACAGCCGTCTGCTGGAGCGCGCTTCCCGCGTTTCCGAGGAATACGTAGAGAAGTTCACCAACGGCGCTGTGAAAGGCAAGACCGGTTCCCTGACCGCCCTGCCGATCATCGAAACCCAGGCTGGTGACGTTTCCGCGTTCGTTCCGACCAACGTGATCTCCATCACCGACGGTCAGATCTTCCTGGAATCCGCCCTGTTCAACTCGGGTATCCGTCCGGCCGTGAACGCCGGTATCTCGGTATCCCGTGTTGGTGGTGCTGCCCAGACCAAGATCGTCAAGAAGCTGTCCGGTGGTATCCGTACCGCTCTGGCCCAGTACCGTGAACTGGCTGCGTTCGCGCAGTTCGCTTCCGACCTGGACGAGGCTACCCGCAAGCAGCTCGAGCACGGTCAGCGCGTTACCGAGCTGATGAAGCAGAAGCAATATGCGCCCATGTCCATCGCCGACATGTCGCTGAGCCTGTATGCCGCCGAGCGTGGTTTCCTTGCAGATATCGAACTGACCAAGATCGGCGCCTTCGAACAAGCCTTGATCGCCTACTTCAACCGTGATCACGCCGCTCTGATGGCGAAGATCAACGAGAAGGGTGACTTCAACGACGAAATCGATGCCGGCATCAAGTCTGGTATCGAGAAGTTCAAGGCCACCCAAACCTGGTAAGCCGCAGCGGGGGGTCGCAAGATCCCCCGCCTGCTAACCCGAAAGGTGTTACATGGCAGGCGCAAAAGAGATTCGCAGCAAGATTGCGAGCATCAAAAGCACGCAGAAGATCACCAGCGCCATGGAAAAGGTGGCGGTCAGCAAGATGCGCAGGGCTCAACTGCGCATGGCTGCCAGCCGCCCCTACGCGGAGCGCATCCGCCAGGTGATCGGTCATTTGGCCAACGCGAACCCGGAATACCGCCACCCGTTCATGATCGACCGTGAAGTAAAGCGCGTCGGTTACGTCGTGGTGAGCAGCGACCGCGGTCTGTGTGGCGGCTTGAACATCAACCTGTTCAAGACCCTGGTCAAGGACATGGCGGGTTACCGTGAACAAGGCGTGGAGATCGACCTCTGCGTGATTGGTAGCAAGGGTGCGGCCTTCTTCCGCAACTACGGCGGCAACGTCGTGGCAGCTATCAGCCACATCGGCGAGGAACCTTCGATCAACGACCTGATCGGTAGCGTCAAGGTCATGCTCGATGCATACCTGGACGGCCGTATCGACCGCCTGTTCGTGGTTTCCAACAAGTTCGTCAACACCATGACGCAGAAGCCGACCGTGGAACAGCTGGTTCCGCTGGTGGCCGACGCCGATCAAGAGTTGAAGCACCACTGGGACTACCTCTACGAACCCGACGCCAAGGAGATCCTCGAGGGTCTGCTGGTGCGCTACGTGGAATCCCAGGTGTATCAGTCCGTGGTTGAAAACAATGCCTGCGAGCAGGCCGCACGGATGATCGCGATGAAGAACGCCACCGACAACGCCGGTGATCTGATCAGCAATCTCCAGCTGATCTACAACAAGGCGCGTCAGGCAGCGATCACTCAAGAGATTTCGGAAATCGTCGGCGGCGCTGCCGCGGTTTAAGACCGGTTCATATATTTAGAGGAACCAGATATGAGTAGCGGACGTATCGTTCAAATCATCGGCGCCGTTATCGACGTGGAATTCCCGCGTGATCAGGTGCCGAACGTATACGACGCGCTGAAAGTCAGCGGCGTCGAAACCACCCTGGAAGTTCAGCAGCAGCTGGGCGACGGCGTGGTTCGTTCCATCGCCATGGGTTCGACCGAAGGCCTCAAGCGTGGCCTGGACGTATCCAACACCGGCGCAGCCATCTCCGTCCCGGTTGGCAAGGCCACCCTGGGCCGCATCATGGACGTGCTGGGCAACCCCATCGACGAAGCCGGTCCCATCGGTGAAGAAGAGCGCTGGGTTATCCACCGCGACGCTCCGTCCTATGCCGAACAAGCTGGTGGCAACGAGCTGCTGGAAACCGGCATCAAGGTAATCGACCTGGTCTGCCCCTTCGCCAAAGGTGGCAAGGTAGGCCTGTTCGGTGGCGCCGGTGTGGGCAAGACCGTAAACATGATGGAACTGATCCGTAACATCGCCATCGAGCACAGCGGTTATTCCGTGTTCGCCGGTGTGGGTGAGCGTACTCGTGAGGGTAACGACTTCTACCACGAGATGAAGGATTCCAACGTTCTCGACAAGGTAGCCCTGGTTTACGGCCAGATGAACGAGCCGCCGGGCAACCGTCTGCGCGTGGCACTGACCGGCCTGACCATGGCCGAGAAGTTCCGTGACGAAGGCCGTGACGTTCTGCTGTTCGTCGACAACATCTACCGCTACACCCTGGCCGGTACCGAAGTATCCGCGCTGCTGGGTCGTATGCCGTCCGCTGTGGGTTACCAGCCGACCCTGGCCGAGGAAATGGGCGTTCTGCAAGAGCGCATCACCTCCACCAAGACCGGTTCGATCACCTCCATCCAGGCCGTATACGTTCCCGCGGACGACCTGACTGACCCGTCCCCGGCGACCACCTTCGCCCACCTGGACGCCACCGTCGTACTGTCCCGCGACATCGCCTCCCTGGGTATCTACCCGGCTGTCGACCCGCTGGACTCCACTTCGCGTCAGCTGGACCCTCTGGTAATCGGTCAGGACCACTACGACACCGCCCGTGGCGTACAGTACGTTCTGCAGCGTTACAAAGAGCTGAAGGACATCATCGCGATCCTGGGTATGGACGAACTGTCCGAAGCGGACAAGCAGCTCGTTAACCGTGCTCGTAAGATCCAGCGCTTCCTGTCCCAGCCGTTCTTCGTGGCCGAAGTCTTCACCGGTTCGCCGGGCAAGTACGTGTCGCTGAAGGACACCATCGCTGGCTTCAAAGGCATCCTCAACGGTGACTACGACCACCTGCCCGAGCAGGCGTTCTACATGGTCGGCGGCATCGAAGAAGCCATCGAGAAAGCGAAAAAACTGTAACCCCCTGAGCGCCCGGCAACGGGCGCTTACGTGAGGCAAGCGTATGGCTATTACTGTCCATTGCGATATCGTCAGCGCCGAAGCGGAGATCTTCTCCGGTCTGGTGGAGATGGTGATTGCGCACGGCCACCTCGGCGATCTGGGTATCGCGCCGGGCCACGCCCCGCTGATCACCGACCTCAAGCCGGGTCCGATCCGCCTGGTCAAGCAGGGTGGTGAGGAGGAGGTGTTCTACATCTCCGGTGGTTTCCTCGAGGTCCAGCCGAACATGGTGAAGGTTCTTGCCGACACCGTGCTGCGCGCCGGAGACCTGGACGAAGCCGCGGCTCAAGAGTCCCTCAAGGCTGCTGAGAAGGCCCTGCACGAGAAGGGCGCGGAGTTCGACTACTCCACCGCTTCCGCTCGTCTGGCCGAGGCTGCAGCCCAGCTGCGTACCGTCCAGCAGATCCGCAAGAAGTTCGGCGGCTAAGCCGGCGCACTTCAATGCGATCGAGTTAAAGGGTAGCCTTGGCTACCCTTTTTCTTTTCCGGCGTTCCGGTTTTCGCTTACCAGCCTGATTCGGTGATTCCCTCCATGTCCCTCGATATCGTCATCCTCGCCGCCGGCCAGGGCACGCGCATGCGCTCCGCCCTGCCCAAGGTCCTGCATCCGGTAGCCGGCAAAGCCATGCTCGGCCACGTCATCGACACCGCCCGCAAGCTCCAGCCCCAGGGCATCCACGTGGTGATCGGCCACGGTGCCGACACGGTGCGCGAACGCCTGGCCGCCGACGACCTGGACTTCGTCCTCCAGGCCCAGCAGCTGGGTACCGGCCACGCCGTGGCCCAGGCCCTGCCGCAACTGACCGCCGAGCGCGTGCTGATCCTCTACGGCGATGTGCCGTTGATTGAAGAGGACACCCTGCAGCGCTTGCTGGAGAAGGTGAAGGACGACCAGCTCGCCCTGCTCACCGTGGAACTGGACGACCCGACCGGCTACGGCCGCATCGTCCGCGATGCCCATGGCGTGGTGAAGGCCATCGTCGAGCACAAGGACGCCAGTCCCGAACAGCGTGCGATTCGCGAAGGCAACACCGGCATCCTCGCCGTGCCCGGCAAGCGCCTCGCCGAGTGGCTGGGCCGCCTGTCGAACAACAATGCCCAGGGCGAGTACTACCTCACCGACGTCATCGCCATGGCGGTGGCAGACGGCCTGGTGGTGGCCACCGAGCATCCCCATGACGCCATGGAAGTGCAGGGCGCCAACGACCGCATCCAGCTCGCCGAACTGGAGCGCCACTACCAGAAGCGCGCTGCCCGGCGCCTGATGGCCCAGGGCGTGACCCTGCTGGACCCCACGCGTTTCGACCTGCGCGGCGAAGCGAGCGTGGGTCGCGACGTACTGATCGACGTGAACGTCATCCTCGAAGGCCGCGTGGTGATCGAGGACGGTGTAGAGATCGGTCCCAACTGCGTGATCAAGGACAGCACCCTGCGCAGTGGCGCAGTGGTCAAGGCCAACAGCCACCTGGACGGTGCCGAGCTGGGCGAAGGCGCCGACTGCGGCCCGTTCGCCCGCTTGCGCCCGGGTGCCGTGCTGGGCGCCAAGGCCCATGTGGGTAACTTCGTCGAGCTGAAGAACGCCGTGCTGGGCGAGGGTGCCAAGGCCGGCCACCTGGCTTACCTCGGCGACGCCGAGATCGGCGCGCGCACCAACGTCGGCGCCGGCACCATCACCTGCAACTACGACGGCGCCAACAAATTCCGCACCGTCATGGGCGAGGACGTGTTCGTCGGCTCCAACAGCTCCCTGGTAGCCCCGGTCAATCTCGGCGACGGCTGCACCACTGGCGCCGGCTCCACCATCACCCAGGACGTGCCGGCCAATGCCCTGGCGGTTGGCCGCGGCAAGCAGCGCAACATCGAAGGCTGGAAGCGCCCGGTGAAGGTGAAGAAGTAAGGCTGTGGATAACCCTGGCTGTGGATAAATGACAGCCCAAGCAAAAGGCGGCCCAGGCCGCCTTTTGTCGTTTCCGGGGTTGACGTAGGAATCGTCTTAGGTTTTGATTCGCGCCATTATCTTTCGAAACGAAACTTTCGTTGATGACGAAACGCAACACACCCCAGCGTCGCCACGGAATCCTTGCGCTGCTCGACGAGCAGGGCGAGGTGAGCGTCGACGAGCTGGCCAAGGCCTTCTCCACCTCCGAAGTGACCATCCGCAAGGATCTCACCGCCCTGGAGAAGAACGGCCTGCTGCTGCGCCGTTACGGCGGCGCCGTGCCCATGCCCCAGGAGCTGATCGGTGACGCCACCTTGCCAGTGTCCTCGCGCAAGCTGGCGATCGCCCGCGCTGCCGTCGGCTGCATCCGCGAGCATGCGCGGATCATCATCGACAGCGGCAGCACCACTGCGGCGATGATCCCGGAACTGGGCCGCAAGCCGGGCCTGGTGGTGATGACCAACTCCCTGAATGTGGCCAACGCCCTGCGCGACCTGGAGCACGAACCGGTGCTGTTGATGACGGGCGGTACCTGGGACCCCCATTCGGAATCCTTCCAGGGCCAGGTGGCCGAGCAGGTCCTGCGTTCCTACGATTTCGACCAGTTGTTCATCGGCGCCGACGGTATCGACCTGGAGCGTGGCACCACCACCTTCAACGAACTGCTGGGCCTCTCGCGGGTCATGGCCGAGGTCGCTCGCGAAGTGATCGTCATGGCCGAGTCCGACAAGCTCGGTCGGCGCATACCGAACCTGGAGCTGCCCTGGAGCAGCATCCACACCCTGATTACCGATGAGCGCCTTGCCCCGCAAGCGCGCGAACAGATAGCCGCGCGCGGGGTCAAGTTGATCTGCGCGCGCATTGATTGAGAAAGGAGAACAGCCATGTGTGGCATCGTTGGCGCCATCGCCGAGCGCAATATCACCGCAATCCTGGTCGAGGGCCTCAAGCGCCTCGAGTACCGTGGCTATGACAGCGCCGGTGTGGCCGTCTTCACCAACGAGGGCACGCTGGAGCGCCGCCGCCGCGTCGGCAAGGTCGCCGAACTGGAGCAGGCCCTGGCTGAACAGCCCCTGGTTGGCCGCCTGGGCATCGCCCACACCCGCTGGGCCACCCACGGCGCGCCGAGCGAGCGCAATGCCCACCCGCATTTCTCCGGCGAGCAGCTGGCCGTGGTGCACAACGGCATCATCGAGAACTACGAGGCCCTGCGCGAGCAGCTCAAGGGCCTGGGCTACGTCTTCACCTCGGACACCGACACCGAAGTCATCGTCCACCTGCTGCACCACAAGCTGAAGACCGTCACCGACCTGGCTGACGCCCTCAAGGCCGCCGTGCCCGAGCTGCACGGCGCCTACGGCCTGGCCGTGATCAGTGCCAGCCAGCCTGACCGCCTGCTCGCCGCACGCAGCGGCAGCCCCCTGGTGATCGGCCTGGGCCTGGGCGAGAACTTCCTCGCCTCCGACCAGTTGGCCCTGCGCCAGGTCACCGACCGCTTCATCTACCTGGAAGAAGGCGATATCGCCGAGATCCGTCGCGACAGCGTGGCGATCTGGGATGAGCAAGGCCACCCGGTCCAGCGCGAGCAGGTGCAGTACCACGAAGGCGCCGAAGCCGCCGACAAGGGCGAGTACCGCCACTTCATGCTCAAGGAAATCCATGAGCAGCCCAAGGTCGTGCAGCGCACCCTGGAAGGCCGCCTGGGCAGCGACCATGTGCTGGTCAATGCCTTCGGCCCCCGTGCCGCCGAACTCTTCGCCAAGGTGCGCAACGTACAGATCGTCGCCTGTGGCACCAGCTACCACGCCGGTATGGTCGCCCGTTACTGGCTCGAAGGCCTGGCCGGCATCCCCTGCCAGATCGAAGTGGCCAGCGAGTTCCGCTACCGCAAGGTGGTGGTGCAGCCGGACACCCTGTTCGTCACCATCTCCCAGTCCGGCGAAACCGCCGACACCCTGGCCGCCCTGCGTAACGCCAAGGAGCTGGGCTACCTGACCAGCCTGGCCATCTGCAACGTGGGCACCAGCTCCCTGGTGCGCGAATCCGACCTGACCCTGCTGACCCAGGCCGGCCCGGAAATCGGCGTGGCTTCCACCAAGGCCTTCACCACCCAGCTGGTGGGCCTGATGCTCCTGACCCTGTCCCTGGGTCAGGTACGTGGCACCCTGCAGGCAGGTGTCGAGGCCGGCCTGGTGGACGAGCTGCGCCGTCTGCCGACCCGTCTTGGCGAGGCCCTGGCCATGGACAAGGTGGTGGAAAAGGTCGCCGAGCTGTTCGCCGAGAAGAACCACACCCTGTTCCTCGGCCGTGGTGCCCAGTATCCGGTGGCAATGGAAGGCTCGCTGAAGCTCAAGGAAATCTCCTACATCCACGCCGAAGCCTATCCGGCCGGCGAGCTCAAGCACGGTCCGTTGGCCCTGGTGGACAGTGACATGCCGGTGGTTACCGTGGCGCCGAACAACGAGCTGGTGGAGAAGCTCAAATCCAACCTGCAGGAAGTGCGTGCCCGTGGCGGCGAGCTGATCGTCTTCGCCGACCGCGATGCCGGTATCGACAATGGTGAAGGCACCCATGTGGTGAACATGCCGCACATCGACGATGCCCTGGCGCCGATCCTCTACACCATCCCGCTGCAGCTGCTTTCCTACTACGTCGCGGTGCTCAAGGGCACCGACGTCGACCAGCCGCGCAACCTGGCCAAGTCGGTGACCGTGGAATAAGGTCCAGCTGTTCGGAAAAGGCGCCTGCGGGCGCCTTTTTCGTTTTCAGCGCCCATGAAAAAGGCGCCCGGGGAGGGGCGCCTTGGATGCTGCGGCCAAGCCTGGCGGGACCCTTGCGGCCCCTGGGGAGTCGGCTCGGCGGGTGTCGCCTCAGCCTTTGCTGTTGTCGGCCTGGACGTCGCTGGTTTCGTCTTGTTCGGCGACCATTTCCTTTTCATGGATCTGGGCCTGGGATTCGCGGAATTCCGTGACCATCTGGGTGGAGCGCTCGGAGCCGCCTTCAGCCAGTGCGACGGAAGCGCCAAGGCCCATGAGGATTGCCAGAGTCAGTTGAGTTGCTTTCATAAGATTTGCCTCGTGTGTTTTCTCAAAGTGGTGTTTTCAAACTTCGAGGCCATCTTAGAAATCCACGGAAAGTTTGGATGCAAGGCGCGTAGTAGGAGGACGTAAGATTGTTCCTACGAGATTGTGAGGATTTCTTGCGGCCCTGCAGCGCGCTGTTCCAGCTCTTGGGGGAAGTAAAAAAAGCGCCCCTAGAGGGGCGCTTGAAGTTCATCTTCTTTTACAGGAGCAAGGCTTGGAAGATGAACGGCCTTGTCAGTGGCGGAGTCGCTACAGGACTCTCGAACAGGATGAAATCCGTTGCTGGATGGATGATCGATGTTGCCTTGAGTTCCACCGCAGCGATTGGGATGGCAAGTTCGCAGTTACCGAAGTGGCTGACAAGGCGAACCCGGATGCTCAACTTGAGTGAATAGTCGATTACGTCTGTAGGCAACCACGCCAGTGGTTTGAGTGGGCTGGCCCAGGCGCGGCGGAAAAGCCTGTGAGCGGTTACGCGCAATGAAGGGTCGAATGAATTGAGCAGGGGATGTTTGCGCATTGTCTCCCTGCATTGAGCACAACTATGGAATCGATAGCCTGACAACTGTTCAGGTTGGTCTACCTTTCCAATGTCCTTGGTAAAGGAGGAGTTCCCATGTTTGCGCAACTTCCACCGCTGCTACGCGACCTGAAACTGCCGCTGCGACTGCAGCTCTGGGATGGCAAGGAAATCGATCTCGGGCCCAACCCCACCGTCACCATGACGGTGAAGGACCCCAGTGTGGTCTCCCTGCTCAGCCGGCCAAGCCTCGACACATTGGGAACCGCCTATGTGGAAGGGCGCCTGGAGCTGGATGGGCCGATCCTCGAGGTGATCCGCCTGGGGGACGCCCTCAGCGAGGCCGTGCTGGGTGAGGAGGACGAAGGGGCTCCCGAGCGCCGCTCCCGTGACAAGGCCACCGACGCTGCCGCCATTTCCTATCACTACGACCTGTCCAATGATTTCTACCGGCTGTGGCTCGACCGGGAGATGGTCTATTCCTGCGCCTACTTCCCCACCGGCAGCGAAGACCTGGATAGCGCCCAGCAAGCCAAGCTGCACCATCTCTGTCGCAAGCTGCGACTGAAGGCCGGTGAGTATCTGCTGGATGTGGGGTGCGGCTGGGGCGGCCTGGCGCGCTTCGCTGCTCGTGAATACGGCGTACGGGTGTTCGGCATCACCTTGAGCCAGGAACAGCTCGCCCTGGGCAAGGAGCGGGTCCGTGCCGAGGGCCTGGAGGGGCAGGTGGAGCTGAAGCTCCTGGATTACCGTGACCTGCCCCAGGACGGTCGCTTCGACAAGGTGGTCAGCGTCGGCATGTTCGAGCACGTGGGCCACGCCAATATGCCGACCTATTGCCAGCGCCTGTTCGGCGCGGTGCGCGCCGGTGGGCTGGTGATGAACCACGGCATCACCGCCCGGCATCCCGACGGCCGTCCGGTGGGACGCGGTGCCGGTGACTTCATCGATCGCTACGTCTTCCCCCATGGCGAGCTACCGCACCTGGCCACCATGGTCACCGAGCTGAGCCTGGCCGGCATGGAGGTGGTGGACGTGGAGAGCCTGCGCCTGCATTACGCACGCACCCTCGAGTTCTGGAGCAGCAACCTGGAGGCCAATCTGGCCAAGGCAGCCCAGCTGGTGCCGGAACAGGCCCTGCGCATCTGGCGGCTGTACCTGGCCGGTTGTTCCCATGCCTTCCAGAAGGGCTGGATCAACCTGCACCAGATACTCGCCAGCAAGCCCCATGACGATGGCTCCCACGAGGTGCCCTGGAGCCGGGCAGACCTCTACCGATAGCGCCAGGCGTATTCGGCTACGGCGTCATGTGCGTGGAGGCTCTCCGCGTGCACGACCCGGAGCCTGAAGCCCGCCAGCCACTCCTGCTCCCGCAGGACGGCGCCCAGGCGCCGCGCGGCATCCTCGCAGAACATCAGGTTCTGGCCATTGGCCAGGGCGAAGGCTTGTTCGTCCGCCCGTTTCACCGCGGTCTGCACCGGGGTGCCCAGTGCCTGTTCCGCCAGGTCGACCAACCGGCCCAAGGGGATGCCGTCAACGTCGCCCAGGCGTGCCTGGAGGCTGGCAGTACTGCGCTGACTGTGGGGCGTCGCGAGCATGCCCCGGTCGCTGCCCAGCCAGGCAAGGATCTGTTCGCGCTCCAGTGGAATCTCGGCAGCGAAGTCCTCGGTGAAAGCTTGCTGGACCAGCTGACGGGCGAGTGCCGCGGAGCAGGGACAGGTGGAGGAATAGGCCAGTTGCACCCATAGTTCCACGTGAAACCCCCATCGATCCTGGTGTGCAAGGACTTCGAAGGGATAGGCCTTCCAACCCGAGAGGGCGCTGACCAGCGCCGGTCGTTGTAGCAAGGTTTCGCCCTGCAGCCTGAGGCTGGCGCTGCTGGACAGGCCCTGGTGGCTTTCGAGGAAGCTCGCCAGCACACGCCGCAACAGCGGGATGGACAGCTCTTCTCCTTCCAGTGCCTGCAGTGCCAGGTAGAGCCGCGACATATGGATTCCACGGGCGCTGCTGTCGTCCAGGCTGACGCCGGCATCGGCGCGGGCGGCAATGCGCTGGCCGTCCAGCAATAGCGGTTGGGCGATGCCGTGCATACCGACCCAGTCCAGGGGCAGGTCGAGGTCGGCGTCTTGTGCGGCGATATCCGGGAGGTGACGGGCGTTCATCGGCAGGGCTCTTGAAATCGACAGCAAATGTTATGTTATAACAAGTAAGATAAGCAACTCTCGTCGGTAACCCACGCCTGAAGGACATCACCATGGATTCACGCCTCCCCGTCACCCTGCTGTCCGGTTTCCTCGGTGCCGGCAAAAGCACCCTGCTCAACCACCTGCTGCGTAATCGAGAGCAATTGCGCGTGGCCGTGATCGTCAACGACATGAGCGAAATCAACATCGACGCCAGCGAGGTACAGCGTGACGTCAGCCTCAATCGTGGCGAGGAGCGCCTGGTGGAGATGAGCAACGGCTGCATCTGCTGCACCCTGCGCGAAGACCTGCTGGAGGAAGTCAGTCGCCTCGCCCGCGAAGGCCGCTTCGATTACCTGCTGATCGAATCCACCGGCATCTCCGAGCCGCTGCCGGTGGCTGAAACCTTCACCTTCCGCGACGAGCAGGGGCAAAGCCTGTCGGACCTGGCGCGCCTGGACACCCTGGTGACTGTGGTGGACGGGGTGAACTTCCTGCGCGACTACCAGGACGCGGAGAACCTCGCCAGCCGTGGCGAAGCCCTGGGCGAGGACGATGAGCGCTCGATCAGCGATCTGCTGATCGAGCAGGTGGAGTTCGCCGATGTGCTGCTGCTCAGCAAGGTCGACCTGATCTCCGGCGCCGAGCGCGAGGAATTGCTCGCGATCCTGCACCGCCTAAATCCAGAGGCCGAGGTGCTGCCCATGGTCATGGGCCAGGTGGACCTGGCGCGCCTGCTGGACACCGGCCGCTTCGACTTCGAGCGCGCGGCCCGGGCACCGGGCTGGCTCAAGGAGCTGCGTGGCGAGCATGTGCCGGAAAGCGACGAATATGGCATCGCCTCGACATCCTATCGGGCGCGGCGTCCCTTCCATCCGCAGCGCTTCTTCAGCTTCCTCGACCGTGAATGGTGCAATGGCCGGCTGCTGCGTTCCAAGGGCCTGTTCTGGCTGGCCAGCCGGTATCGCGAGGCGGGCAGCTGGTCACAGGCCGGCGGCCTGATGCGCCACGGCCTGGCTGGCCGCTGGTGGCGCTTCGTCCCACGGGAAAACTGGCCGGAAGACCCAGGCAGTGTGCTCCAGCACTGGACGCAGGAAGTGGGCGATTGTCGCCAAGAGCTGGTGTTCATCGGCCAGGGCATCGACTTCCAGCGCCTGCGTGCCGAACTGGACGCCTGCCTGCTGGAGGATCACGAAATGGCCCTGGGGCCGGAAGGCTGGAGCCTGTTGCCTGATCCTTTCGACCCCTGGCTGGTCGGGGAAGCCGCCTGATGGCGGATCGGTTGTGGATAACCTATTCGGGACCATGCGAAAGTCCAGCCAGGTTTATCCACAGACTGCCGCAACAGGCAGCGGCAAGGCTGAGCGCAGGGAAAGCGGGGACAGGCGTTGTGCTATTCCCACTTGCCCTTGCTCTGCACCTCGCAGAAGGGCTTGAGGTAACGGGAATCGCTGGCTACGCCGTAGTAGTGGATATCCTGGCGGTAGGGCTGGTTGCTGACCTGGGCGTTGCGGCAGACGCCGAAGGCACCGCCGGGGCAGTTATCCACATAGCTCACCTCGACCTTCTGCCCCTTCATCTCCGGCTTGCAGAAGCCGTCACGGAAGAGTTGCGACGGGATGCTACGGTTCTCCTGGCAGACCTTCACGTCCAGCCCCTCGCCCTGGCTGTGGACAACACAGGCTTGGGCATGGACTTCGACGGACAGCACGAGCAGCAAGGGCAGCAACCAGGCACGCATTGGAGGACATCCAGGCAATGAAGGCGGTGACTCTAGCACGACGCTTTCTAAGCCGGCTGTGAGCAAGCACCATATCCCGATGCTTACTCATATCCCGACTCATCTCATCGCCGGGCCCTTGGGCGCCGGCAAGACCAGCCTGATCCGCCAGCTGCAGGCGCAGCGCCCTGCCCATGAACGCTGGGCCGTGCTGATCAACGAATTCGGCCAGATCGGCCTGGACGCGGCCTTGCTGACCAACAGTGACGATTGCATCAGCCTCGCCGAAGTTGCTGGCGGCTGCGTCTGCTGCGTCAACGGCGCGCCCTTCCAGGTGGGCCTTGGCCGATTGCTGCGCAAGGCGCGGCCGGACCGGCTACTGATAGAACCCTCCGGACTCGGACACCCGGTCGAGCTACTGCGACAGCTACGCGAACCCCCTTGGGAGGGCGTTCTGGCGCTACAGCCAAGCGTCGTGGTGCTCGACGCGGCGGCCCTGGCTACGGGCCAGCTACTGCCAGACAGCCAGCGGGAGGCACTTTTGGATGCTGGCCTGGTGCTACTAAACAAGTCCGAAAACCTGAATTCTGCTATCTGTGAACAACTTTCCGCAAAACTACCCCCCGTACCCCTGCTGTGGACGACTCAGGGAAGGCTAGATATCGAGCTGCTTCCAGGTATTCATGCACAACGTGGAAAAGCTGTTGGTATCAACGAGTTACCAACAGGTGTGGATAAACCTCCGGTTCTGTGGAGGAATCCGGCCGAACCCATCTGCCAGATCCAGTCCGCAGCCGATGGCTGGAGCATCGGCTGGCGTTGGCATCCGAGCCAGGTATTCGAGCTGATGCGCCTGCAGAACTGGCTTTCCGGCCTGCCCTGGCGCCGCGCCAAGCTGGTGCTGCAGACCAACGCCGGCTGGCTTTCCGCCAATGCGCTGGACGGCGCACCGCTGCACTGGCAGGCCAGCGAGTGGCGCAAGGATTCACGTCTGGAACTGATCTTCGCCGGCCCCCAGGACGAGGCGGCGTTGAAGGCGGGCATGGCGGCGTGCCGGACTGAACCGCGGAGCTGACCTACGCTTGCACCTCAAAGGTCGATGGCGGAGGTGGCGGGTGATGCAGCCGGTGGACATGGAGCAGCGGGTACTCAAGCGGTCGATCGGCATGACCCTGTTCATCGCTTCGATGGGCGTGTTCTTCGGGTTGTGGTCCGGGTCCATCGCGATCATCTTCGATGGTTTCTTCAGCGCCGTCGATGCCAGCACATCCCTGCTGTCACTGCTGGTGGTGCGCTTGCTGATGGCCGAGGGCAGTCGGCGTTTCCAGTATGGCTACTGGCATATCGAGCCCATGGTGCTGGCGCTTTCCGGCAGCATCACCATGCTGCTGTGCCTCTATGCCTTCTTCAACGCGCTGACCACGTTCATGGCGGGCGGCCACAAGCCCGACCTGGACTGGGCCATCGTCTACACGGTGCTGATTAGCTGCATCGCCTTCGGCATGTTCCTGTACCTGCGCCGGGTGAACCGGCGGCTTAACTCCGGCTTCCTCAACCTGGATTCGCGCAGTTGGCTGATGTCGGCGTTGATCGCGTTTTCCCTGCTGATCGCCTTCGGCGTTGCCTGGCTGATGACCGGGACCCGTTTCGAACACCTCACGCCCTACGTGGATTCGGTCACCCTGATGGTGCTGAGCCTGTGCCTGCTCGTCGTGCCCGGAAAGATCGTCTTCCAGGCGATCAAGGAGGTATTCCTGGTGTCGCCGGACGACCTGAGCCAGCAAGTGCAGGACGTCATGACGGCCACCGTCGCCCGCCACCAGCTCGCCAGTTACAACAGCTACGTGGCGAAGGTGGGGCGCGCGCTGTTCATCGAGATCATCATCATCGTCCCGCCGGACTTCCGGCTGGACGGGATCGCGACCCTCGATGCCATTCGCGAGGAAATCAGGAAAGCCTTGGGCGATGCCGGACCGGAGCGCTGGCTGACGATCGCCTTCACGGGCGACCGGCGCTGGCTCTGAGCGACGGGCCAGCCGTGCTGCCCGCCAACGAAAACGGGCCCCGCAGGGCCCGTTCGCTATCGATCCCGTTCCGGGATCAGTCGTGGTTCATCCGCGAATGGGTGCGGGTGTCCTTCATGAACACGTACACCACCAGCGAGCAGGCGATGCACGCGGTGACGTACCAGTAGAAGCCGCTTTCCATGCCGATGCTCTTGAACCACAGGGCCACGTACTCGGCGGTGCCGCCGAAGATGGACACGGTCAGTGCATAGGGCAGGCCCACGCCAAGGGCGCGGATCTCGGTGGGGAACAGCTCGGCCTTCACCACCGCGTTGATCGAGGTGTAGCCGCTGACGATGATCAGCGCTGCCATGATCAGGAAGAACGCGCCCCACCAGGTATCGATGCTGTGCAGGGTGCTGAGGATCGGATAAGTGAAGAGCGTGCCCAGCACACCGAAGGCGATCAGGATCGGACGACGGCCGATCTTGTCGGACAGCGCGCCGACGATGGGCTGCAGCAGCATGAACAGGAACAGCGTGGCCGCCGAGATCATGGTCGAGTCGTTCTTGCTCATGCCCACGGTGTTGACCAGGTATTTCTGCATGTAGGTGGTGTAGGTGTAGAAGGCCAGGGTACCGCCCATGGTCAGGCCGACCACGGTGAGCAGCTCCTTGGGATGGCGCATCAGGGTGCGCATCAGGCTTTCCTTCGGCTTGTCCTTCCTCTTGGTGAAGGACTCGGTTTCCTCCATGCCGCGACGCAGGAACATGGCCACCACCGCACACAGGGCGCCGATGAAGAAGGGCACGCGCCAGCCCCAGCTTTCCAACTGCTCGGTGGTCAGCGTCTGTTGCAGGATGATCAGCACCGCCAGGGCGATGAGCTGGCCGGAAATCAGGGTCACGTACTGGAAGCTGGAGAAGAATCCGCGGCGTTCCTTGGTGGCCATCTCCGACAGGTAGGTAGCCGAGGTGCCGTACTCACCGCCGACCGACAGGCCCTGCAGCAGGCGCGCGACCACCAGCAGGATGGGGGCGGCGATGCCGATGGTTTCGTAGCTGGGCGTCAGCGCGATGATCAGGGAGCCGAAGCACATCAGCAGCACCGAGGCCAGCAGGGCGGCCTTGCGGCCCTTGCGGTCGGCATAGATGCCCATCAGCCAGCCGCCGATGGGGCGCATCAGGAAGCCCACGGCGAAGATCGCGGCGGTGTTCAGGAGCTGGGCGGTCAGGTCGCCCTGGGGGAAGAAGGCCTTGGCGAAGTACAGCGAGAAGGCGGCGTAGACGTACCAGTCGTACCACTCGACCAGGTTGCCCACCGAGCCGCTGAAAATCGATTTGATGCGTTGCGATGTCGTGCGGGGTTCTGCAGAGGCAGCCAGGGTGCTGGAGTTATCCATCATCTTTCCTCGACGCGTAGTTGTTGTTGTGGGCGCTGGCCATGGCCGCGCTGTGCGCCGGGCATATAGCAGGAGCTGTGCCAGGGGCGGAAAGTGCCGGAATAGAGGGGTTTCAGCGGGAAAATGCGAGGTTCATGCGCGGAATCCTGCCGAAGCCCGTAGGGCCATGAGCAAGATTCCGCCGATGGCGGGAAGGGGAAATTATTCTGTAGGGGCGATTTCTATCGCCAAGCGGACCGAAGGTTCGCAATGCGATGTGTCGTGGGGCAGCGATGCTGCCCTTGGCGAATGAATTCGCCCCTACAGGTCATCCCCGGGCAGGAACTCGCCCCGCTCCAGGCCGTGGCGCACCATCTTCTCGTTGAGGGTGCGGCGCGGCAGCTGCAGCAGGGCCATCACCGCCTTGATGTCGCCCTGGCTGCGCGCCAGGGCCTGGCGCAGGCATTGCGCCTCGTAGGTTTCCATCAGCTCGGCCAGGGAGGGTTCGCCCTCGGTGCGTTCCGCCTGGCCTGTGGATAACCCCAGCACATGGCGTTCGGCGGCGTTGGCCAGTTCGCGTACGTTGCCCGGCCAGTCGTGGGCCAGCAGTTGCGCCAGTTCCGCCGGGGTCAGGGTCGGCTGAGGGCGGCCCAGGCGCGCGCTGGCCTGGCGGGCGAAGTGCTCGAACAGCAGCGGGATGTCCTCGCGCCGCTCACGCAGGGCCGGCAGTTGCAGCTCGGCGACGTTGAGCCGGTAGAGCAGGTCCTCGCGGAAGCGCCCGGCGCGGACCTCGTCGCGCAGGTCCGGCTTGGTCGCCGCCACCACGCGGATATCCACAGCGATGCTCTGGTTCGAGCCCAGGCGCTCCAGGCGCTGCTCCTGCAACACCCGCAGGAGCTTGACCTGCTGCGCCAGGGGCATGCTCTCGATCTCGTCGAGGAACAGGGTGCCGCCATGGGCATGTTCGATCTTGCCGATGCGTTTGCCCTGGGCGCCGGTGAAGGCGCCGCTCTCATGGCCGAACAGTTCGCTCTCGAAGAGGTTCTCCGGGATCGCCGCGCAGTTCAGTGCCACGAAGGGCTTGCCGGCGCGCGGGCCGAAGTCGTGCAGGCAGCGCGCGACCATTTCCTTGCCGGCGCCGGTGTCGCCGCGCAGCAGGATGTTCACCGGGGTGGAAGCCAGGTCCAGCACCTGGCGCCGCAGTTGCGCCATGGGCCGGGACACGCCCAGCAGGCGGCCGTCGAGCTGGTCCTTGAGCTCCACCTGGACCCGCAGGCGGCGGTTTTCCTGCACCAGCCGGCGTTTCTCCAGGGCGCGGCGCAAGCTCTCCAGCAGGCGCTCGGGGGTGAAGGGCTTCTCGATGAAGTCGTAGGCACCCAGGCGCATGGCTTCCACCGCCTGGGGCACGTCGCCATGGCCGGTGATCATCAGCAGCGGCAGCTCGCGGTCCAGCGTTTGCAGCGCCTGGAGCAGGGCCATGCCATCCATGCCGGGCATCCGCAGGTCGCTGATCACCACGCCGGGGAAGTCGGCGTCGAGGCGCTTCAGGCAATCCTCGGCGCTGGATTCCACGCGCACCTCGAAGCCAGAAAGCTCCAGCCACTCACGCACGGCTTCACGGATGGCCGCCTCATCGTCGACGACGATCACCTGGGTTGTCATGGCTGTTCCTCTCTGGCTTTATCCACAGGCAGGCGCAGGGTGAACACCGCACCCGCGCCTTGGTTGGCGGCGCTCAGGGTGCCGCCCAGTTCATGGACGATGGCGTAGGACACCGCCAGTCCGATGCCCAGGCCGGCACCCGCCGGCTTGGTGGTGAAGAAGGGGTCGAACACCTGCGGCAGGGCCGATTCGCCGATGCCACCGCCATTGTCGGCCACTTCCAGCAGCCAGTGGGCGTTTTCCCGCCGCAGGCTTATCCACAGCGTCGGGTTGGGCACGTCGGCCACCGCATCCAGGGCGTTGCGCAGCAGGTTGACCAGCACCTGCTCCAGGCGGATGGCGTCGCCCGAGATCCAGGCCGGCACGCTCAACTCCTGGCTGATCGCCACCTGCGCGTCGCGCAGGTTGGGTGCCAGCAGTTGCAGGGCTTTCTCCACCACGCCGCCCAGCTCCAGGCATTCGCGCAGGCCACCGGGGGTCTTGCGGGCGTAGGTCTTGAGGTGGCCGGTGAGGGCGGCCATGCGCTGCAGCAGCTCGTCGTGACGCCCCAGGGCCTTGTGCGCCTGCTCCAGCTGGCCGTTGGCGAGCATCAGGCGCAGGCTGGCCAGATGCATCTGCAGCGCGGTGAGGGGCTGGTTGATCTCATGGGCCAGGGCTGTGGACATCTGCCCCAGGGCCGCGAGCTTGGCCGCCTGGATCAATCCGTCCTGGGCGGTGCGCAGGGCGGCGGTGCGCTGTTCCACCAGTTGCTCCAGTTCTTCCCGGCTGCGCTGGCGGATGCGCGCCACGCGCCAGCGCTGGTGCAGGAACAGGCCGAGGAAGTACAGCGCCAGCCAGGCACCGGCGGCGGCCAGGCTGGCGGTGCGGGCGCTGCTGGCTGCCTCCTGCGGGGTACGCAGCAGATGCAGCGTCCAGCCTTCGCTGGGTAGCGGCAGGCTTTCCCAGAGGAAGTCGGCGCGGCCGCCCGGGCCGTCGACACGGGCCAGTCGGCTGCCTTCGCCAAAGTCCTGCAGGGTGCTGTGGATAAGTGGCGCCAGGGGTTGCTTGTCGTATTGCCGGGTGGCGGCCATCTCGCGGCGGTCATCGGCAGAGATGGGCTTCAGCTCGCGGTAGCGCCAGCCCGGATGGTTGGCGATGAACACCACGCCACGGGCGTCGCTGACCAGGATGATGTCCGGGCGCTGGCCCCATTCCTGCTCCAGCTCGGGGAATTCCAGCTTCACCACCAGGGTGCCGATGAACTCGTCGTTGGCGCCGCGCACCGCGCTGGCGAGGAAGTAACCGGGGATCCCGCTGACCACGCCGACGCCGTAGAAGCGCCCGCTGCCATGGCTGCGGGCTTCACTGAAGTACGGGCGGAAGCCGTAGTTGTGACCGACGTAGCTGGTGGGCGAGCGCCAGTTGCTGGCGGCCACGGCGAGGCCGTCGCGGTCCAGCAGCTCCAGGGTGGTGGAGCCGGCGGCGCGGTTCATGGTTTCCAGCTTGAGGTTGAGCTGGTGTTGCAAGTGGTTGTCCACAGGTCCCTGGAGAATCGAGCGTATCTCGGGGTCCAGGGCCAGCACGGCGGGGAGGGCGCGGAAGCGATCGATCAGGGTGCGCAGGCTGCCGGCGTAGAGCGACAACTGCTCCCGCGCCTGCTCGGCCTCATCCCGCAGGGCCTGGCGCTCGGCCTGGCGGCCGGCCAGGTGCATCGCCAGGAACAGGCCCGCGAGCAGCAGCAGGATCAGCAGGGCGATACGCAAGGATCGGGAGATCAAGGCGGGGTGTCCGTGGGTCGAAGGCGCCGACGATAGCACGATCGGCAAGCGCCCCCTGCTGTTGCCGGTTGTCAGGAGATACACTTTGGCGTAGTCAAATCGAGGCACGTTCGATGCAATTGTTCCCCTGGTCCCACTCTTCTTCCGCCGGATTCACCCTGCGCGGCTGGCACACGCCGGCCTCCGGCAAACCGCTGTTGCACTTCCTCCACGGCAACGGCTTCTGTGGCCGGACCTATACCCCGCTGCTGGAGCGGCTGGCCGCGGACTTCGACCTCTGGCTCTGCGATATCCAGGGTCACGGCGACAGCGATCATGGTGGGCGCTTCCTCGGCTGGAACCGCAACGCGGAGCTTGCGGTGGAAGCTTTCGAGGCCGGGCGCGGGCAATTCGGCGAGGTGCCCAGGCTGGCGCTGGGACACAGTTTCGGCGGTGTCTTGAGCAGCCTGATCCTGGCCCGCCATCCGCACCTGTTCAGCCGCGCCGTGCTGCTCGACCCGGTGATCTTCACCCCGGCCATGATCGGCGTGATGGCCTTCTCCGAGGTCCTTGGCCTGCACCGCCGCACCACCATGGCCAGCCGCGCGCGGGCTCGGCGCAACCACTGGAGCGATCACCAGGCTGCGTGGAAGGCCCTGCATGGGCGCGGCATCTTCAAGGGCTGGACCGAAGACGCCCTGCAAGCCTATGTGGATCACGCCATCAAGGCTGTGGATAACGGCGTCGAGTTGAAGTGCCGGCCGAGCCGGGAGGCGGAAATCTTCAGTTCCTTTCCCAAGCGTCTGTGGCCGTCCCTGGGGCGTATCGTCACGCCAACCCTGATCCTCCATGGCCAGCACAGCTATCCCTTCGTCGCCAAGTCGGTGGCGCGCCTGTGCGCGGCCAACGGTCATGTCAGTGCGCAGGTGGTGGAGGGCGGTCACTGCTTCATGCAGGAATATCCACAGGCCAGCGCCGAGCGCGTAGCCGAGTTCCTCAACCGCGCTCCATGAGCGGTGGCCGGGAGCCTGAACGCAGGAAGTTGTCCACAGATCTGGGTGATTGGTCGCTGGTGCTGGCCAGGCATGGCGTAGAAGTACGTATCTGGCGGCCTACCGGTGGATAAGTCTGGGGGTCAGTCCACCCGACGTTGTTCGTCGGGCCGGGGGTGGTTGCGCCGCCACTCGTTCAGCACCACCACCTTGCCCTCATGCTGGGCGTCGGCATGGAAGGGGTGGGCCTCGAGGTCGATGCGGCCCAGGTGGTTGCCGAACATCTGGATGCTGCCGGTCAGGCGCTGCTCGCCGGTGACGGTGAACTCGAAGCCGTAGACCCGCGCCAGCCGGCGATTGCCCTTGGCGTCGCGCACCACGGCCAGGCGGCGGAAGGCGACGTTGCCGTCCAGCAGCTCCACATCGAGTCGCGCGCAGTGTTGCTTGGCCAAGGCCAGGGCGCGCTCGCGCACGCCATGACCGCGCCATAGCCAGGCCGCGCCGGCGGCGAACAACATCAGCAGGAAAACGTCGGCCAGGCTCAGCATGATCACTCCAGACAGTTCAGCCCAAGCTTAAACCATCCCTGGCGATTTCAGAGGGCCAGTTCGACGCGGTTTCGTCCCAGTTGCTTGGCCCGATAAAGCGCGGCGTCGGCCACGCCCTGCAGATGGTGCAGATCGTCGTGGGCGCCGACGCTGGCCAGGCCGATGCTCACGCTGACCCGGACGGGGCCGCCCGGCGCATCGATCTCCAGGCCCTGCAGCGCGATGCGCAGGCGCTCCAGCAGGTGGCGGGCGGATTCGGCGTTGGTGTCCGGCAGCAGGAAGATGAACTCCTCGCCGCCATGGCGGGCGAACAGATCGGTGCGCCGTGCCTGCTGCTGGCAGAGCTGGCTGAACCGGCGCAGTACCTCGTCGCCCACCTGGTGGCCGTGGCGGTCGTTGATTGCCTTGAAATGGTCCAGGTCCAGCAGGGCCAGGCAGAGTGGCGAATTCTGCCGTCGCGCCCTTTGCAGCTCCTGTTCGGCGCGCTCTTCGAAGGCGCGGCGGTTGAGCGCCCCGGTCAGCGGATCAGTGGTTGCCAGGTGCAGCAGTTGCAGCTCCAGAGCCTTGCGATGGCTGACGTCGCGGATCTCCACCAGCCGCTGCTGTGAATCGTCCAGGGCGGCGACCGCCACTTCCGCCGGGAAACCGTCGCCATCCCCGCGCCGCGCCTGGAGATCGTGGGGGCGGCCGTCAGCCCGTTGCAGCAGTTGGTGCAGCAACGGCGCTTCGTCGTCGTCCAGCAGCTTCGCCAGGGGCTGGCCGAGGAGTTGGTCCCGGCGCCGGGCGAAGAGCTGTTCGAGCATCGGGTTGGCGTCGAGGATGCGGCCGTCTTCCACCACGAGCATGCCGGCGTTCGCCACGCCCATCAGACGTTCGAAGCGGTGCGCACTGGCGTGGGCTTCCTGGGCGTGGCGCTGGCTGTCCAGGAGAATGCGGCGCATGGTCATCAGCGCCAGGCCCACCAGGGCGATGACCCAGAGCGGGATGCCGAAGTTGTACGGCAGCAGGTAGCTCACCGAACGGGTGACGTCCGCGTGCTCCACCTGCTGCAACCAGTCATGCACGCCGACTGCCGCGCGCAGCAGCGTCACCAGTGCGTAGCCCAGCAGGGTGATGCCAACGAATAGCCGCGCGCTACGCAGCGCCGGCTCACGGCGCTCGACCAGCAGGGCGTGGCAGGCCTGCAGCGGCAGGACGCCACCGATGACCGCGTAGATCGCGACCATCAGTTCGGTGTTGATCGGGCTGTACCAGTACCAACTGTTCACCAGGGCCATGGCGCCAGCGCTGGCCGGCACTGTCCAGTACGGAGGCGGCAGGCCGAGGAAGCGGAACACGCCGAGCAGCAGGATGGCTTCGCCGGCCAGTTGGGTGGCGTTGCCCAGCACATTGAGGAGCGGGCTGCCGCTGGCCATGAATCCCATGAACAACAGGATGCCGAGGATCAGGGTCCAGGCCCCGGCCATCCAGAATCCAGGACCGGGATAAGGTCGCGAGAAGTACCAGAGGCCGGTGCAGGCGATTGCGCTGGCGAGCATCAGGTTGAGCCCGAGCAGCATGGGGGAGAAGTAGAGGGTTTCCATCGAGGCCCTCCCGGGCCCGCTTTCCGACGCCTGGATTCTGGCATCGCCCGAAGACGTTGTCTTGTCGCTGCCGAACGGTGGCAATTGGCGGGTAGTCGGCCTGCGGCGTTCTGTCCCAGCGGCTAGGCTTCAACCCAGACGGGCGGCTAGCATAGGCGCCCCCATCGACCGGCATGGAACCTTCCCGTGACCTACGGCAGAGTTCGACAACGTGGTGCCTGGCTTGGCCTTCTGGCCATGCTGCTGGTGCTCGTCGGTCCGCTGGTGTCCCAGGCGCGGGAGATGGGGCAGGCCGGCGTGCCGGGATGGATGGACGAACTGGCGTGTGCCACCGAGCACAGCGCGCCGGGTCACGATTCGACAATGCCCGGGCACGAGATGTCCTGGGCCAAGTGCGGTTACTGCACGCTGCTCTTCAACTCCCCGGCCCTGAGCCCAGATACCCTCCATGGGCTAGACCTGGCCGACCTGACCACTGCGCCGCCAACGCCCGCGACCCAGTCCGGCCACGGCAGTCGCGCGGTCTTCCCCGGCGCCCTGACCCGCGCTCCTCCCGCCCTGCTTTCCTGATCCAGATACCCCTTTCCGCTTTGCGCCTGCAGCCGGACGATCCGGCATGCCCGCGCGGACCATCGGTTTCTCAGGGAGCACGACAATGTCGAAGAACACTGTCTCCTTTTACAACCTGGCGTGGCGCTGGCATTTCTATGCCGGGCTGTTCGTCATCCCCTTCATGATCATGCTGGCGGTCACCGGCGGCATCTACCTGTTCAAGCCGCAGCTGGACAACCTGCTCTACAGCGACCTGATGCAGGTGCGCCCGGTGGGCCAGGCGCTCACCGCCGACCAGCAACTGGAGAAGCTGAAGCTGGCTTATCCACAGGCCGGCGTCAGCCAGTACCTGCCGCCGGTGGACGCCGAGCACAGCGCGCAGTTCGTCGCCAGCCTCGACGGGCGCAAGACCAATCTCTTCGTCGACCCATACAGCGGCAAGGTGCTGGGCACCCAGGACGCACAGAACAACCTGCAGGCCATTGCCCGCTCGCTGCACGGCACCCTGTTGATCGGCACCTTCGGCGACCGCCTGATCGAACTGGCCGCCGGCTGGGCCATCGTCCTGGTGGTGTCCGGCCTCTACCTCTGGTGGCCCCGTGGCCAGGGGCTGCGCGGTGTGTTCTGGCCGCGTCTGGCCAGCCGTGGTCGCCTGTTCTGGCGTGACCTGCATGCGGTGACCGGTTTCTGGGGATCCTTGCTGCTGCTGTTCATGCTGCTCACCGGGATGACCTGGACCGGCTTCTGGGGCGAGAAATTCGCCGATGTCTGGAATCGCTTCCCGGCCGCCATGTGGAACGAGGTGCCCAAGTCCGACCAGCAGGCCCGCAGCCTGAACACCGCGGCCGACCAGACCGTGGCCTGGGCGGTGGAAAACACTCCGCTGCCGGTTTCCGATCCCCATGCTGCGCACAAGGGCCATGACATGGCTGGCATGAGCGCCCAGGGCGGCCAGGTAGCGCTGCAACAGGTTGTGGATATCGCCCGTGAACGTGGTGTGGTGCCGGGTTACAGCATCACCCTGCCGGCCGATGCCACCGGGGTTTTCAGCATCGCGGTGTTCGCCGATGACCCGCGCAACGACGCCACCCTGCACCTCGACCAGTACAGCGGCAAGGTACTGGCCGACATCCGCTGGCAGGACTACGGCCTGGTGGCGAAAAGCGTGGAGATGGGCGTGGTGCTGCACGAAGGCAAGTTCTTCGGCCTGCTCAACCAGTTGCTGATGCTCGGCGTCTGCCTGCTGATCCTGCTCAGTGCGGTGAGCGGCCTGGTGATGTGGTGGAAGCGTCGCCCACAGGGCAGTTTCGGCGTGCCGCCGCTGCGCCACGACCTGCCGTTGTGGAAAACCGCCGTGGTGATCATGATCGGCCTTGGTCTGGCCTTCCCGCTGGTGGGGCTGTCCCTGTTGGCGGTGTGGGCGCTGGACTGGCTGGTGCTGTCGCGTCTTGGCGGCAGCAAGGTGGTGGCCGGTTAGATCGGCGATGCAGGCGCGGCGCCGCCGCGCCCGCGATGGAGTGCAATCGGTGCCCGCCGGGGGCGGGTGCCAGACAATCGAATGAATGGAGTTCCGACATGCGCAAGACATTGCTGGCCCTGGGGGCCCTGCTGAGCTTTTCCGGCACCCTGGCCGCCCATGATTACAATCTGGGGACCCTGCATATCGAACACCCCTGGGCGCTGGCCGTGCCCGCGGTATCCCCTAACGGCGCCGCCTACCTGGTTATCCACAACAAGGGTAGCGCTGGCGACAAATTGCTCGGGGCCGATACCGCCCGCGCCGGCAAGACCGAGATCCATGAGCACCTGCACAAGGACGGCATGATGAAGATGCAACAGGTGCCGGGCGGCCTGGAGATCCCCGCCGGCGGCGAGGTGCGTCTGGAACAGGGCGGCTACCACCTGATGATGTTCGGCCTGAAGCAGCCGCTGAACGATGGCGACAAGTTCCCCATGACCCTGCACTTCCAGCAGGCGGGCGACCTCGAGGTGGAAGTCCACGTGCAGAAGCAGGCGCCGTCGGGCTCCGCCGAGCACCAGCACTGATCGTCCCGCGGGGCCTTTCGGCCCCGCGCTTCCCCTCCGGGTTGTCCACACCTGCCCCGCTAGCCCCGCCTTTCCCGCGTTGCGTCTGAAAAACCTGTCCGCGCCAGCCGCGACATTCCACCGCTTCGAATGGCTGTTCAAATTTCGATCAGTCCAGTCAAGGCACCGTGCCGCCTGGGCTGCAGCCTGGGCCACACAGCTTATCCACAGTTGGCCACACAGATTCTGTGTGCAGTCGGCTGGATAAGTCATTGAATCTGATCGAAAAATGCTCATATCGCCAGAAGCCGCGCACGCCGTGGACCCTGGCGTTCGATGGACAGGTTATGCACAGGTCGATCCACGAAATTTGGGCACAAGCCGGTAAAAGCCCGGCAGGGTGCTGTGGATGACTCGATCGCCATACGCGATTCCACCAGCGTCCGGCGGCGTGCCCGGTTGGGCACGGTGAGCTGGTCAAATGCTGACCACTGCTGTCCAGTCCACGCCATTCAAGGGCTGTAGCGATGCCTGAACAGCTTATCCACAGATACCTGCACAGATAATGTGTGCAAGGCATTGGCCAAGTCATTGATATAGAATGAAAAACGTACAACCAACGGGAAGCCTTGCAATGCTTGGCCCCGGGCGCTCGAACTACAGCTTATCCACAGCGGCATCCACTGTATTTGGGTAAAACAGCTGCCGCCCTGTGCTCAGATCCACTGATTCAGCACCGAACCGGGTGGAAGGGGTCTCCTGGACTCGATCCAGACACCGCTGAAGGCGCCGATGGGCGAGTGAAATACCGCCGTCGCCCGTGGGGCTCCCAATCGTTATGCACAGCATCGGTTCGGGATGAAGTGATTGATCGAAATATGATCGCATCCGTCAAGGCCGCGAGTTCCGTGGCTCTTGGCGCTGTCCGCACAAGATATCCACAGATGGCTGCACAGATAATGTGTGCAATGTGGGAGTTATCCCTATGATTTCGCTCGAAAAATAGCCGAGTAGTGGAAAGCTGCGCCGCTGCTGCGTTGCAGCCATCCATGGACAAGCTATCCACAGTGTCATCCACGGGAATTGGGGGGAAAGTCGCTGACCCGGGAGTTTGCGCGAGCAGGGCCTGGCGCTGGGAGCCTGGCGCCACGCGGGTTGTGAAAGCTGGTCAGTAATTGATCGCCTTCGTGCAGGCTACGGCTGGCGCGGCCTGCAGCGCTTACCGAACAGCTTATCCACAGTCTGCTGCACAGTATCTGTGTGCAATGCACAGTGCAAGTAACTGAAAAGGCTCAAAAAATCGCCAGATCCCGGCAGAGCCCACGGCTGTTGGGGCCTGGCGCTTGGTCTACATCTTATCCACAGCCTCTTCCACCGTTTTTGGGGATCAGCGTGAACAAGCGAAGGCTCAGTGGCCTTCGCGTACTTCCTGGTAGCGCTTTTCCAGTTCCTGGCGAATCTGCCGGCGTTGCTGGGCCTGGGCGAAGCGGCGCTTCTCGTCGACCGTGTGGGGCTGCAGCGGTGGCACCGGCGCGGGGCGACGCTGGTCGTCCACCGAGACCATGGTGAAGAAGCAGCTGTTGGTATGGCGCACCGAGCGCTCCTGGATATTCTCGGTCACCACCTTGATGCCCACCTCCATGGAGGTGTTGCCGGTGTAGTTCACCGAGGCCAGGAAGGTGACCAGCTCGCCGACGTGTATCGGCTCGCGGAAGATCACCTGGTCCACCGACAGGGTGACCACGTAGCGGCCGGCGTAGCGGCTGGCGCAGGCGTAGGCCACTTCATCGAGGTACTTGAGCAGGGTGCCGCCGTGGACGTTGCCGGAGAAGTTGGCCATGTCCGGGGTCATGAGGACGGTCATCGACAGTTGTGCGGTTCCGGGTTCCATGCTGGCCTCGAAGGTGTGTGGGCTGTCTGGGGTAGACGCAGACGGGCGCCTGGGCGCCACAGAATTGCGCGTCCGCCTGTGGATAAACCTCAAGGCAGCGCGCTGGGCTGCTGGCACGCCGGGCGCTCTTCTTCCAGGTCGCTGGGGCCGCAGGCCAGGCCGTGCTGGCGCCGCAGCTGCGCCAGTTCCTCGCTCTGTTCGACCAGGAAGCGGTCGAAGGCTTCGAGGAGCTCCGGGTGTTTCAGACTGCTGGCGTGGAAGGCGGTCCTGGCCTGGGGCAGTGCGGGGTCCAGTTGCAGGCGGTCGCCGTCCAGTTTGGTGCTGGCTTCCAGGTAGTGGTGCAGTACTTCCGGGTTGGCGTAGATCGCGTCGATGCGCAGGCGCAGCAGCATCCGCACCAGGCCGCCGACGTCGGGGGCTTCCACCAGCTGGACCTGGCCCTCGCGCAGGCGCTCCTGCCAGGCCTCGGGCGTGAAGCCGCGCACCGTGCCCAGCCGGCGTACGGCGTCTATGCCCCGTCCCAGGTGTTCGCGCAGCACGATGCTGCCGTCGACGATGCGGATCACCGGGCGGCTGTAGTGCAGGCGTGCGTCGCCCTTGAGCTGGCGCGACCAGTCGGGGTTGTCGGGGAACACCAGCATGAGCCGGTCGGTGGTCTGCATCTGGCGGTGCAGGCGGTTGATCGGCAGGGGCTCGAGTTCCAGCGCCAGGCCCTGGCTGATGGCGAAGCGCTGCAGCAGCGCGATGGCATAGCCCTCGGCGGGCTTGCCGGGGAGGGCGCGGTAGTAGGGCAGGTAGTCCTGGCTTTCCAGGCCGACGCGCAATGGGTCGGCCTGGCAGACGCCGAAGGCGAGGAATAGCAGCGTGAGGATCGCAGCTCTCATCGAACGGGCCTGGACGGGTGATGGATGTCCTTGAGCCTAGCAGCAGGTCGCGGAATCTTCAGCGCCCGGACTCGCCGGGCGCTGCGCCCATCAGGCGTGGGTCAGGTACCAGCGCCAGTCCTGCTCGCCCACTTCGCTGACGAACTGGCGGAACTCCTCCCACTTGATGGCGAGGAAGATCTTCAGGAAGTCCTCGCCCAGGGCGTCCCTGGCCCAATCCGAACGCTCCAGGTTGCGCAGGGCGGTCAGCCAGTCAGTGGCCAGGGTTTCGCGAGCCTGTTCATAGCCGTTGCCGACGATGGCCTCGCCCGGGTCGATCTGTTCGCGGATGCCCTTGTGGATGCCCGCGAGGATCGCCGCGGCGGCGAGATAGGGGTTGGCATCGGCGCCGCAGATGCGGTGCTCGACGTGGCGACTCGGCGCCGGCCCGCCCGGCACGCGGAAGGACACGGTGCGGTTGTTCACGCCCCAGCTCTTGGCCAGCGGCGCGTAGCTGTTGGCCTGGAAGCGGCGGTAGGAGTTGGCGTTGGGGCAGAAGATCGCCAGGGCGTCGTCCAGGGTGGCCATCATGCCGCCGATGGCGTGGCGCAGCAGGGGCGTGCCCTGGGGATCTTCGCTGGCCATGAGGTTGTTGCCCTGCTCGTCGGCCAGGCTCACGTGCATGTGCAGGCCGCTGCCGGCCAGGTCGCCGAAGGGCTTGGCCATGAAGCAGGCGACGTACCCGTGCTTGTTGGCCACGCCCTTGACCAGGCGCTTGTAGCGGATGCCTTCGTCCACCGCCTGGAGTGCGTCGAAGCGGTGTTCCAGGGTCAGTTCCAGCTGGCCGGGCGCGTATTCCGAGATCGCCGTGCGCACCGGCAGGCCCTGGGCTTCGCAGGCGGCGTAGAGGTCGTCGAGGAAGGGCTGCAGCTGTTCCAGTTCGTAGACGCCATAGACCTGCGGCGCCTGGGGGCGAACCCCGTTCATCTGCAGCGCCGGCTGCGGCCGGCCAGTGGCATCACGCTGCTTGTCCAGCAGGTAGAACTCCAGCTCCACCGCCATCACGGGGTGGTAGCCGTCGGCCTTGAGCCGATCGATGGCGCGGGCCAGCACGTGGCGCGGGTCGCCGGGAGTGGCCGGCAGGCCCTGGGTGGGGTGCATGCTCACCTGCACCTGGCCGGTGGGCGTGGCGCGCCAGGGCTGCAGGGCCAGGGATCCGGGCACCGGGTAGGTCCAGCAGTCGGCGTCGGCGACTTCCCAGACCAGGCCGCTGGCTTCTACATCCTCGCCCTGGATGGTCAGGGAGAGGATGGAGCTGGGCAGCGGACGGCCGTTCTCGAAGATCGGCAGCAGCTCGTCGCGGTGCAGCAGCTTGCCGCGGGGGATGCCGTTGGCGTCGATCAGCATCAGCTCGATGCTGCGCACCTCGGGGTGGCGTTCGAGGAAGTCGCGGGCTTCCTGGGGATTGGCGAATTGCATGGTCATGTCTCGGTTGGTCGGCGATGCCCATCGCCGGGCTTGATGGGTATCGCTTCGCTCAACCCATCCTACGAATCGGTTACGGGATCAGAGTCTGGCGCCGGGGATGGCCAGCAGCTCGCCGATGGCCTGGTCCAGCGTGGCGATCAGCTTGTCCACATCGGCCTCGGAGGTGTCCGGGCAGCACAGGGTCATGTTGTGGAACGGCGTAATGAGGATGCCGCGGTTGATCAGGTAGAGGTGCAGGGCCATCTGCAACTCGTCATGGAAGGCGGCTTCGGCTGCGGCGCCGGTGCGCGGCGACACCGGGCAGAACTGGAACTCGCTGCGCGCGCCCAGCTCGGTCACCGACCATTTCAGCTCGTACTTGCCGATCAGGCTGCGGAAGCCGTCGGCCAGGCGCTTGGCCAGCGGCAGCATGTGGTCGTAGGCGGCCTGGGTCATCACCTCTTCGAGGTTGGCGCGCATGCAGTGCATGGCCAGGGCGTTGGCCGAGAGGGTGGTGCCCATGCCGCTGTGGCCGTGGCCATGGCTGTCCTGCTGGGCCTGCTTGCGCGAGGCGAGCATGCGTTCGGCCATCTCGGCGCTGCAGCCGAAGATGCCGCAGGGCACGCCGCCGGCGATCGGCTTGCCGACCACGAAGAAGTCCGGGTCGAGGTTCCACAGCCTGGTGCAGCCGCCGATGTCGGTGGAGATGGTGTGGGTTTCGTCGATGATCAGCAGGCTGCCGTACTTGCGGGTCAGCTCGCGGCACTTCTGCATGAAGCCCGGATCCGGCAGCACCATGCCGATGTTGGTCATCGCCGGCTCGCAGAGCAGGGCGCAGACGTCGCCCTGGGCCAGCGCGGCTTCCAGGGCCTCGACATCGTTGAAGGGGATGGCGCGGCTGTACTGGGTCAGGTCGTAGGCCTGGCCGACGAGGCCGGAGCGGTGCACGGTCTCGCCGTCGCGGCTGCGCACCATCACGTCGTCCACGGTGCCGTGGTAGCAGCCGTCGAACACCAGCAGGGTCTTGCGCCCGGTGATGGCGCGGGCCCAGCGCAGCACATAGCGGTTGGAGTCGGTGGCGGTGGCGGTCACCTGCCAGTAGGGCAGGCCGAAGCGCTCGGCCAGCAGCTCGCCGCACACCACCGCGTCCTCGCCCGGCAGCATGGTGGTCAGGCCGTTGTTGGCCTGTTCGGCGATGGCGCGGGCCACCGGGTCCGGCGAGTGGCCGAACATGGTGCCGGTGTCGCCCAGGCAGAAGTCGATGTACTCGTGGCCGTCCACGTCATAGAAGCGGGCGCCCTTGGCGCGCTCGACGAACAGCGGGCAGGGCGTGGACCAGTCGGCCATCCAGTGCATCGGCACGCCGGCGTAGAGGGACTTGTGCGCGCGTTCGGCGAGGGCAACGGATTTCGGGTTGCGCTCGAGGAACCGGGCGCGCTCGCGTGCGGCAAAGGTTTCCACGGCGGCTTGGCTGATACCACTGGCAGTCATTTTGAACACCTCGTTCGAATTTCTGCACATCGTCTTTTGTGATCACAAATCTGTCAAGACTTGCGAAAACAGGTTATGAAATTTAACGTGAAACCCTATTTGTGATCACAGCATCGGACGAAAGACCAGATAGAAAGCCTCCACCGCTCCGCAATCGTCCTGTGAACCCAGCAACCCACCTGCCGAAGAAGGCGACCAAAAACATGCGTAACTGCAGCCTGACCCTGAACCAACTGCCGGCGCCGCCGGCCCTTGCACGGTGATATGCCCATGGCCGACAACCTGCAGGAACAGCTTTACCAACGATTACGCGAGGGCCTGCTGGCAGGCCATTTCCAACCCGGCGAGCGGCTGAAGATCCGCGATCTTGCCGCCGCCTGGGGCACCAGCCCGATGCCGGTGCGCGCCGCCTTGCAGCGCCTGGTGGCCGAAGGCGCCCTGGAGGGCGAGCCACAGCGCTCGGTGCGCGTGCCACCGATGACCCGCGAACGCTTCAAGCATATCTTCCAGGTGCGCATGGCGCTGGAAGGCATGGCGGTGGAAGCGGCGGCGGGCCGACTCTCCCGCGATGAGCTGGAGATATTGCGGGGCTGCATGGAGCGCATGGACATCGCCATCGAACAGCGCGATGTGCAGGGCTACCTGACCGACAACAGCCAGTTCCACCGGGTGCTCTACGGCGCCTGCGGCAATCCGGTCCTGCTGCGCACCATCGAGAATCTCTGGCTGCAGGTCGGCCCCTTCTTCAACCGCCTGTTCACCGAGGCGGACCTCTCGCTGCGACTCAACGACTTCCACGAGGACGCCTTCAAGGCGTTGCAGGATGGCGACGGCAAGGCCGCGCGCTTCGCCATCGAGCAGGATCTCACCTACTTCGGCCAGTTCCTCCTCAACCTGCTGGAACTGGACTTCGCCCAGGCCCGCAGCGGCTGACCCAGCCTCCACGGGGGCGAGCTGGCCTCGTTCCCGTAGGACTCTTCAGGCAAGTGTTTCTGCATATTGCGCCGTCATGGCGAGACAGGTCGCAGTGATAATCTGCGAACGTTCCTTGCATGAATTTCCCTATTTCCTACATGGCTCCACAGGAGCCGAGCGAGTTGCCCGCGCGCGGGTCCGCTGTGCCGCGCATTGCAGAAGAAGGAGTCCGTCGCCATGCATGCCGTTGCTTTCATCCAGGATCTTGCCGTGATCATGCTGGTCGCGGGCATGGTGACCATCCTCTGCCACCGCTTCAAACAGCCGGTGGTGCTGGGCTACATAATCGCCGGCTTCATCATCGGCCCGCATACGCCGCCCTTCGGGCTGATCCACGACGAGGAAACCATCAAGACCCTCGCCGAGCTGGGGGTGATCTTCCTGATGTTCTGCCTGGGCCTGGAGTTCAGCCTGGCCAAGCTGTTCCGGGTCGGGGCCACGGCCTTCATCGCCGCCTTCCTGGAAATCGTGCTGATGATCTGGATCGGCTACGAGATCGGCAGCTACTTCGGTTGGAGCACCATGGATTCGCTGTTCCTCGGCGCGATCCTGGCGATCTCTTCCACCACCATCATCGTCAAGGCCCTCAGCGACCTGAAGATGAAGAACGAGCGCTTCGCGCAGCTGATCTTCGGCGTGCTGATAGTCGAGGACATCCTCGGCATCGGCATCATCGCGCTGCTGTCGGGTATTGCCGTGAGCGGCTCGGTGGAAACCGGCGAAGTCTTCGCCACGGTGGGCAAGCTCAGCCTGTTCATGATCGTCGCCCTGGTCATCGGCATCCTGCTGGTGCCGCGCCTGCTGGCCTACGTGGCCAAGTTCGAAAGCAACGAGATGCTGCTGGTGACGGTGCTGGGCCTGTGCTTCGGCTTCTGCCTGCTGGTGGTGAAGCTGGAATACAGCATGGTGCTGGGTGCCTTCCTGATCGGCGCGATCATGGCCGAGTCGCGCCAGCTGGTGCAGATCGAGCGCCTGGTGGAGCCGGTGCGCGACCTGTTCAGCGCGATCTTCTTCGTCGCCATTGGCCTCTTGCTCGACCCCGCGGTGCTGGTGGAGTACGCCTGGCCCATCGTCGTCATCACCATCGCCGTGGTGCTGGGCAAGATGGTCTCCTGCGGCCTCGGTGCCTTCATCGCCGGCAATGACGGGCGCACCTCGCTGCGGGTCGGCATGGGCCTGTCACAGATCGGCGAGTTCTCGTTCATCATCGCCGCCCTGGGCGTCACCCTGCAGGTGACCAGCAACTTCCTCTATCCGGTGGCGGTGGCCGTGTCGGTCATCACCACCCTGCTCACGCCCTACCTGATCCGCGCCGCCGACCCGCTCTCGGCCAGGCTGGCCAAGGTGATGCCGCGCCCGCTGGCGCGGGTGTTCGGCTACTACGGCGACTGGCTGCGCAGCATCCAGCCCCAGGGCCAGAGTGCGGTGCTGGCGGGGATGATCCGCAAGATCCTGCTGCAGGTGATGGTGAACCTGGCACTGGTGGTGGCGATCTTCCTCGGCATCGCCTACTTCGCCGGCACCCTGGCCGAGTACCTCAGCCAGTGGGTGGCTTCGCCCAACTCGCAGAAGGCGCTGATCTGGGGCGGCGCGTTGCTGCTCTCGCTGCCCTTCCTGATCGCCGCCTACCGCAAGCTCAAGGCGCTTTCCATGCTGCTGGCGGAAATGGGCGTGACCCCGGACAAGGCCGGCCGCCACACCGAGCGGGTGCGCAAGGTGATCGCCGAGGTTATCCCGTTGCTCTCGTTGCTGGGCATCATGCTGCTGCTGATGGCGCTCTCCGCGAGCATCCTGCCCACCCTGGAGCTGCTGGTGCTGATCGCCCTGGTGGCCGCCAGCGTCAGTGCGCTGCTCTGGCGCTGGCTGATCCGCGTGCATTCACGGATGCAGATCGCCCTGAT
Organism: Pseudomonas resinovorans NBRC 106553; assembly: GCF_000412695.1. NCBI lineage: Bacteria > Pseudomonadati > Pseudomonadota > Gammaproteobacteria > Pseudomonadales > Pseudomonadaceae > Metapseudomonas > Metapseudomonas resinovorans. The sequence continues at coordinate 6,239,740 of NC_021499.1, read as the reverse complement.
GGAGACCCTGGAACAGAAGCGCGATGGTCATCATTGACCCTACTCCGGGGCGAGAATCTCGCGAGCTGGAGCGAGGCCAGGAAGAAGCAGCCGAGAGAGCGGAGTTTACGACTGTAAATGAGCATCTCGAGGCTGTTTCCGACAACGCATCGCCGACGCGCAGCAGAGCGATCGGGGCTCAGTCGGCGAGCCAGACGTCTCGCGCCCAGTGCCAGACGGTGTCCCAGCTCTCATCGGTGAGCTCGCCCTCGTCGCCGTCCCACAGCAGGACTTCGCCTTCGCCATCCACCAGGTAGTAGTTGCGACCGTCCTGGCACAGCGGCACGAGGTCGCGGGGCACGCCCAGGTCCCAGGCGACGGCGGCGACTTCCGGCAGGTAGGTATGGGATTGCGGGTCGGTGGCGGTCACCGGCTCCAGGCGGCCGTAGACCACGTCGCTGACCTTGAGCAGGAATTCGCGCAGCTCGAAGGGCAGGTTGATCAGCATCTGCTCCTCGATTTCCACCAGCAGCTCCTCGTCCGGCAGCTCCAGGGGAACGGGAACCGGCTCGTTGAGTTCGCGCAGCTGTTCGATGACTTCTTCCATGGCGACAGGCCCTCATGCATTGGGATGCGCTTTATACAGTAGCCCGCCGGTACAGAAAATCGCAGGCGTGATACTCCGCGCGGACGGGCCAGCCATTATCCTCATGCTTTTCGCCAAGGAGTCCGACATGGCCATCGACTGGAGCTGCAAACACCACCGTGAACTCGACAAGGAGGAGCTGTACGCCTTCCTCGCCCTGCGCTGCCAGGTGTTCGTGGTGGAGCAGAACTGCCCCTACCAGGACGTCGACGGCCAGGACCTGGAAGCCGATACCTGCCACCTGATGGCCTGGGAGGACGGCAAGCTCCTGGCCTACCTGCGCCTGCTGGACCCGGCCACCCAGGACGGTGACGTGGTCATCGGTCGGGTGGTCAGCTCCCTCGAGGCGCGCGGTCGTGGCCTGGGCCACGGGTTGATGGAGCGCGCCCTGGAGGAGGCCGGGCGGCGCTGGCCGGGCATGCCGGTGTACCTCTCGGCCCAGGCGCACCTGCAGGGCTATTACGGGCGCTATGGCTTCACTTCGGTGACCGAGGTGTACCTGGAAGACGATATCCCCCACATCGGCATGCGCCGGGCTTAGGCCCAAGGCTGCTTTGGCACAGTCTTTTCAGTACCAACTGCTCGGTCCTGCCGGGTCATGCTGACTAAACTTTGATCACCTGAACCGCTGCCCGAGGCAGCCCCACCCTGGTTATCCACAGGAGGTGCATCATGCGAATGGCCGCAACCCTGCAGCGCAGCCTGGAACGGGCGCATGCGCGTTTCGACCTGGTGCCGCACCCGCATTCGGCTACCAGCCTGGAGTCGGCGCGGGTGGCCAATGTACCCGCCGAGCGCCTGGCCAAGTCGGTCATCCTCGACGACCGCCACGGTCATTTCCTGATGGCGGTGCTTCCTTCCAGCCGCCATCTGGACATGGGCAAGGTGCGCAAGGACTCGAAGATCTGGCAACTCACCCACGAAGCCGACCTGGCCCGCCTGTTCAAGGACTGCGAGCTTGGCGCCGTGCCCGCCGTGGGCGACGCCTACGGCATGAACATGCTGGTGGACCCGCAACTGACCCGGCAGCGGGACATCTACCTGGAAGCGGGCGACCACGAGAACCTGGTGCATATGCGCATGGACGACTACCTGAAGCTGGTGCCGGATGCCGAAGTCTGCGAGCTCTGCCACTAAAGGCCAAGATTTGCTGCGCGTCGGAATAACTGCGTTGCAAATGGCTTCGGGCTGCTCATTTACAACTCGTAAACTCCGCGCCCTCAGCCATTTGCGCCTTGTTCTTCTCTAGCTCGCTAAATCATGAAGAAGCTCAAGGGTGTTCTGCCGCCGGTGCCGCCGCCGTTCTGGTTCCGTCGATCCCTCGCTCGCCGCCGCTGGCGGCGGGGCGGTGGCCGGCGCCAATGAAAAACCCCGGGACAGGCCCGGGGTTCTTTTGTTGCGAAGACGCTCGATCAGTTCTGACGGATGCCCGCCACCAGCCAGGGCTGGTTGTCGCCGTTCACACGCTCCATGCGCCAGCTCTCGCTGAACGCCTCGCCCTGGTCGAAGCGCGAGGACTTGGAGACGCCGACGAAGGTCAGGGTGGCGACGGTCTTGTCGGCCAGTTCGTCGATGCCGTCCAGTTGCACCTGCAGGTTGTCGATGTAGGTGGACTGGTAGGCGTCGCCCAGGCTGGCGCGTTCTTCTTTCAGGAAGCTGAGCATCTGCGGGGTGACGAACTCGGCGATCTTGTCCATCTCGGCCGCGTCCCAGTGCTGCTGCAGCGACAGGAAGTGCTCGCGGCCGGCTTCGATGAAGCGCTGCTCGTTGAACCAGCTCGGGGCGTTGAAGGCCGGCTGGGCCACCGGGGCGGAGCTGCCGAAGATCGGCGACTGCTGCTGGGGCATCTGCGGCATTTCACGCTGGAACGGCGCATGGCCGGCCATGGCCGGGCGGCCCTGCTGCTGGGCACGCTTGCGCGCGGCCAGGAAGCGGAAGATCAGGAAGGCGATCAGGCCGATGATCAGGAAATCGAAGATCTGCATGCCGTCGAAGCCGTCGCCCATGAACATGGAGGCGAGCAGGCCACCGGCGGCGATGCCGGCCAGCGGGCCGAGCCAGCGGGACGCGCCACTGGCGGCGGCCGCTTTACCGGCGACGCCCGGAGCGGCGGCGTTCGGCGCCTGCTGGGCGGGTGCTGCCTGGCGGGTCTGGTGGGTCGGCGCGGAGCCGAAGGACTTGCCGCCGCCCATACGCTTGGCGGCGTTGACATCCAGGCTGAGCGTCAGGCTGACGCAAAGGGCCAGGGCAATACTGAGAAATCGGCGCATCAGAGGCTTCTCTTGGTTATGGATCTACGCGCGCCATGCTGCACAGTCGCGCCCCTGATAGCTAGCGGCAGAATGTTTCGGGATTTTGTCGCACAGCTCGGTCGGGCGTTTCCGGGCATGCCGTTCATCTGCGCAGTAGGAACACCAGGGGACCACAACGCAATTGGCGACGCAGCAGGGCGCGCAGGTCGGCGTCGTCTTCCAGGGGGTGGCGCAGCCAGTGGACGAAGGTCCGCAGGTAGGCGCCGGTGAGCAGGCTTTCTTCGGCGATGCGGCACAGGTGCAGGGTTTCCCGCTGCGCCGCCTCGCGCCACCACTGCACGGTACGACTGACCCGCAGCAGGCCCTGGACCTGCAGGTGGACGTGCCCCGGCTCCAGTTTGTAGAGCAGCATCTGCCCGGTGACCTCACGGTGCTTCGCGAGGGCGCCGAGCCAGGCCATCAATAGTTCTTCCAGGCGCTTCTCGGCGCTCAACTCGGCCAGGTCGCCGCCCTTGCCGCGCTCCAGCAATGCCAGGTCGGCGCGGTCGAACCAGGCTTCCACCAGGTCGTCCTTCTGTTGGTAATGCTTGGCGATGGCGTCGAGGCCGACCTCGAGCTCCCTGGCCACCTCGAACAGGTGCAGGCGTTCCCAGCCGCAGGTGTCGGCGAGGTTGAGGGCGCAATCGAGTATCTGTTGGGCGCTGGGGGAGCGGGGCATGGACGTACCTCCGCCACTGAGTATGACCAAGCGCGCGATGATGGCGACGGGACCGGACGGGCGGAGGATGGGTTGAGCGCAGCGATACCTGTAGGTTGGTGCAGAGCGAAGCGAAGCCCAACGTGAGGATGCTGGGCCCGGATCGTTGGGCTTCGCGTAGCTCAGCCCAACCTACGAGCGCGCTCCTACACGGATCGAGGGTCGCTTACAGCGGCTGCAGCTTGGCGTAGGCCAGCATCAGCCACTTGCTGCCCTCGCTCTCGAATTTCACCTGCACCCGTGCCTGGGCGCCGGCGCCTTCGAAGTTGAGGATGGTGCCCTCGCCGAACAGCGCGTGCTGGACCCGCTGGCCCAGGGAGAAGGGGGTTTCCGGTACCGCAGCGCCATCGAAGATGGAGCCGTGGCGGCTGCCGCCACCCATGGGACGGCTGATGCTGTTGTTCAGCCGCACTTCGCGGATCAGCGGCGACGGCACTTCGCGGACGAAGCGCGAGACCTTGTTGTAGGTCTCGCTGCCGTACAGGCGGCGGGTCTCGGCGTAGGTCATCACCAGGCGCTGCATGGCGCGGGTCACGCCCACGTAGGCCAGGCGGCGTTCCTCTTCCAGGCGGCCGGGTTCTTCCAGACTCATCTTGTGCGGGAACAGGCCTTCTTCCATGCCCACCAGGAACACCAGGGGGAATTCCAGGCCCTTGGCACTGTGCAGGGTCATCAGCTGCACGCTGTCCTCGAAGGCGTCCGCCTGGGTCTCGCCGGCCTCCAGGGAGGCGTGGCTGAGGAAGGCCTGCAATGGCGTGAGGTCTTCCTCTTCCTCGTTGTTCTCGAAGGCGCGGGCGGCGCTGACCAGTTCTTCCAGGTTTTCCACCCGGGCCTGGCCTTTCTCGCCCTTCTCGTCCTTGTGGTAGGCCACCAGGCCGCTCTGCTCGATGACCGTCTGGGTCATCAGGTGCAGGGGCATGTCCAGTGCCTTGGCGGTGAGGTTCTCGATCAGTTCCATGAAGGCCGACAGGGCGCCCGAGGCGCGGCCGGGCAGGGCCTTGTTGGCGATCATCAGGCGGATCGCCTCCCACATGGAGACTTCATTGACGCGGGCGAACTCGCGGATGCTCTCCACGGTTTTCTCGCCGATGCCGCGCGGCGGCACGTTGATCACCCGCTCCAGGGCGGCGTCGTTGCCACGGCCGTCGAGCAGGCGCATGTAGGCCATGGCGTTCTTGATTTCGGCGCGCTCGAAGAAGCGCTGGCCGCCATAGATGCGGTAGGGGATCTTCTCCCGCAGCAGGGCTTCTTCCAGCACCCGCGACTGGGCGTTGGAGCGGTAGAGGATGGCCATTTCGCTGCGGGTCATGCCGTCTTTCAGCGCGCTTTCGATGCTTTCCACCACATAGCGCGCTTCGTCGTGCTCGTTGTAGGCGGCATAGAGGCCAATGGGCTCGCCGTCCTCGCCGTCGGTCCAGAGCTCCTTGCCCAGGCGCCCGTTGTTGTTGGCGATCAGGGCGTTGGCGGCTTTCAGGATGCTCGCGGTGGAGCGGTAGTTCTGCTCCAGGCGAATTACCTCTGAATCGGGGAAATCGCTGGAGAACTGCTGGATGTTCTCGATCCGCGCGCCGCGCCAGCCGTAGATCGACTGGTCGTCGTCACCCACCACCATCAGGCTCTGGCCGCCCTTGGCGAGCAGGCGCAACCAGGCGTACTGCACGGCGTTGGTGTCCTGGAACTCGTCCACCAGCACATGGCGGAAGCGCCGCTGGTAGTGCTCCAGCAGGCTCGGGCGGTCGCGCCAGAGGTCGAGGGCGCGCAGCAGCAGTTCGGAGAAGTCGATCACCCCGGTGCGCGCGCAGGCGGCCTCGTAGGCTTCGTAGATCTTCAGCATGGTGCCGAGGAACAGGTCGCCGCCGGCCTGGATGTGCTGCGGGCGAATGCCCTCGTCCTTCTGTCCGTTGATGAACCACTGGGCCTGGCGTGCCGGCCAGCGTTGCTCGTCGAGGCCGAGGTCACGGATCACCCGCTTGACCAGGCGTTGCTGGTCGTCGCTGTCGAGGATCTGGAAGTTCTCCGCCAGGCCGGCTTCCTGCCAATGGGCGCGCAACAGGCGGTGCGCCAGCCCGTGGAAGGTGCCGACCCACATGCCCGCCGGGTTGATCCCCAGCAGCTGCTCGATGCGCTGGCGCATCTCGGCGGCGGCCTTGTTGGTGAAGGTCACCGACAGGATCGAGTGGGGCGAGGCCTGCTCCACCTGGATCAACCAGGCGATGCGGTGCACCAGCACGCGGGTTTTGCCGGAACCGGCGCCGGCAAGCACCAGTTGACGCCCCAACGGGGCCGCTACGGCCTGGCGTTGAGCATCGTTGAGGGAGTTCAGGAGGAGGGAGAGATCGTCATGCATCGCGGCATTCTATTGGGGTGGCCGGGGGAGGGCAAACCGATGACCGGATGGTCAGCCGGACGGTCGCCGAAGCCCGGACCAGAGACCCCGCCAAAGTTGCGGCTGCGACCATTGGCCGCCTCGCGCATAAAGCTATTGCAGCTTCTCCCCGCTCGGGTAAGCTCCGGGCTCGCTTAGGCAGACCACTACAAAAAAGCGCCTATGACCGCCAATTCCATGCCCGCCGACCAGGCTTCGCCGCTGGTCGACAGCCGCGAGATTCGCCAGCAGTTCGCGACCGATATTGCCGCCGAACGAACTCGCCTGCTTTATCAGGGATCCCAGGTCCCGACCCTGTTCATGCTGCTCAATGGCCTGGCGTGCGCCTATCTGCTCTGGGGGCCGGGCAACAGCCTGCTGCTCGGCGGCTGGCTGGTCTGGCTGGTGCTGCTGGCCATCCTGCGCCTGATCCAGGTCGCCGCCTTCAAGAACGTGGCGCCCTCGCAGCAGGCCAACCCGCGCTGGCGCCGCGCCTTTCTCCTCGGCGCCGGCGCCTCCGGCCTGACCCTGGCGTTCGCCGCCGTGGCCCTGGTGCCGCCGGACGCCTTCCTGCAACAGGCGCTGGTCTACGGCCTGATCGCCGCCGCCATCCTCTCCGCCAGCGTCGCCTACGCGGTCAGCCTACCGGCCTTCCTCACCTTCGCCATGCCCTGCCTGCTTCCCGCCACCAGCTACCTGCTGCTGGCGGATACGTCGTTGCTCAGGGGTTGGGGCGTGCTCGGGGTGATACTCACCGTCTCGCTGCTGGTGGTGGCCTGGCAGGTCAACCGGCTGGTGCAGCGCAGCCTGCTGCAGCGCTTCCAGAACCTGGCGCTGATCGGCAACCTGGAACTGGCCAAGGCCCATGCCGAGGGACTCAACGAAGAACTGGGCCGCGAAGTGGAACAACGCCGTCGCGCCGAGCGCGACCTGCGCCGCGCCCATGGCGAGCTGGAAATGCGCGTGGCCCAGCGCACCCTGGAGCTGGCCGATGCCAGCCACGCCCTGTCCAAGAGCGAGGCGCGCCTGGGGCTGGCCCTTGAGGCCAGCGAACTGGGGCTGTGGGACTGGAACCTGGAAACCGACGAGGTCCACCATTCGCAGCTCAAGGCGATCTTCGGCATCGAGGGCGACGACATCACCCGCGTGCTCAGCGACCTCAAGCCGCGCCTGCACCCGGAGGACCTGCCGCTGCTGCGCCGGGCCCTCGTGGAGCACCTGAAGGGCCGCACCGACGGCTATTCCATCGATTACCGGGTGCGTCACGCCGACGGCCACTGGGTCTGGGTGGAAGACCGTGGCCGCGTGGTGGAGCGGGACGAGCACGGCAAGGTGCTGCGCATGCTCGGCACCCGTCGCGATATCACCGCGCGCAAGGCCCAGGACGAGGAACAGCGCCTGGCGGCCACCGTGTTCGAGGCGGCCAGCGAAGGGATCATCATCCTCGACCCGGAGTACCGGGTGATCCAGGCCAACGCGGCCTTCAGCCAGGTCACCGGCTACCGCCAGGAAGAGGTGATCGGTCATAGCGTCGCCACCCTGCTGGGAACCCGCGAGACCCGTCGCCGCTACCACCTGATCCGCCAGGATCTGGAGCAGAGCGGCAGCTGGAGCGGCGAGCTGATGGATACCCGCAAGAATGGCGAGCTCTACCCCCAGTGGTTGCAGCTCAACGTGGTGCGCGACTCGCGGGGCTGCGTCAGCCATGTGGTCGGCTTCTTCGCCGACCTCACCGCTCGCCGCGAAGCCGAGGAACGCCTGCGCTACCTGTCCAACTACGACGAGCTCACCGGCCTGGCCAACCGCACCCTGTTCAAGGACCGCCTGCACGAGGCCAGCCAGCGCGCGCGCCAGAGCGGCCGTAGCCTGGCCCTGCTGCACATCGACCTCGACCGCTTCAAGGTGCTCAACGACAGTCTCGGCCATGAAGTGGCCGACCAGTTGCTGCGCCAGGTCAGCCGCCGCCTGACCCAGGCGGTGCCCGAGGCCGATACCATCGCGCGGCTGTCCGGCGACGAGTTCGCGGTGATCCTCGACGCCTATGGCAGCGTCGCCAGCCTGGCGCGCCAGGCCAGCCGCCTGCTCGGCAAACTGCGCATGCCGATGACCGTGGGCGGCCACGAGCTGGTGATCAGCGGCTCCCTGGGCATCAGCCTGCTGCCCGACAACGCCCGCGACATCTCCGCGCTGATCAGCCAGGCCAACATGGCCATGCAGCACGCCAAGCACCTGGGCGGCAACAGCTTCCAGTTCTTCACCGACAACCTCCAGGCCTGCACCCTGGAGCGCCTGCAACTGGAGAACCAGCTGCGCAAGGCGATCGCGGAAGGCCAGTTGGAGGTCTTCTACCAGCCCAAGCTGTGCCTGGCCGACAACAGCCTGAATGCCGCCGAGGCGCTGGTGCGCTGGCGCCATCCGCAACAGGGGCTGGTGCCGCCGGGGGACTTCATCGGCCTGGCCGAGGAAACCGGGTTGATCGCCCCCATCGGCGAGTTCGTCCTGCGCCAGGCCTGCCAGCAGGCCCGCGAGTGGCAGCGTCAGGGCCTGGCGGATATCCGTGTCTCGGTGAACCTGTCGATGCATCAGCTGCGCCAGGGCAACCTGGTCAGCCTGGTGCGCGAGGTGCTGGCGGAAACCGGCCTGGCGGCGCACCTGCTGGAACTGGAGCTGACCGAGAGCCACCTGCTGGAAAACGTCGAGAACGTCATCGCCACCTTCCACCAGCTGCGCAAGCTGGGGGTCAAGCTGGCCATCGACGACTTCGGCACCGGCTACTCGTCGCTGAGCTACCTCAAGCGCTTCCCGGTGGATTACGTGAAGATCGACCAGACCTTCATCCGCGACCTCTCCGCCGGCAGCGAGGACGCCGCCATCACCCGCGCGATCATCGCCATGGTCCACAGCCTGGAACTGATGGTGGTGGCCGAAGGCGTGGAGACCCAGGAACAGCTGAGCTTCCTGCGCAGCCAGCATTGCGACGAGATCCAGGGCTACCTGATCAGCCCGCCGGTGCCGGCGCCGCAGTTCGCCCGGCTGCTCGAGGAGCAGGCCACCGCGTCCTGGCGCTGAATTCGGATTTGTAGGAGTCAGGCGCTCGCCGCAGTACGGCTGTTGCCGCTGGAGAACCAGCGCAGCAGCAGGGCGTTCTCCAGGGGCAGGTCGGACGGCAGCGGCAGGTACAGGGTGTGGCCATCCCCCGGGGCCACCGCCTTGCGCTCACCGAAACGGTTTTCCAGGGCCTCCAGGCGGAAGTCCTGGTTGCCCTGCGGGGTCATCAGCTGCAGGCGATCGCCCACCGCGAAATGGTTCTTCACCCGCACTTCCGCCAGGCCGTGGCGGACCACCCCGGTGAGCTCGCCAACGAACTGCTGGCGCTCGGCGAGGGAATAGCCGTGCTCGTAGTTCTGGTACTCGTCGTGGACGTGGCGACGCAGGAAGCCCTCGGTGTAGCCACGGTTGGCCAGGGATTCGAGGTCGTCCATCAGCGCGCGGTCGAAGGGCCGCCCGGCCACGGCGTCGTCGATGGCCCGGCGGTAGGCCTGGGCGGTGCGCGCCACATAGAAGTGCGACTTGGTGCGGCCCTCGATCTTCAGCGAGTGCACGCCCATCTGCAGCAGCCGCTCCACATGGTGCACGGCGCGCAGGTCCTTGGAATTCATGATGTAGGTGCCGTGCTCGTCTTCCCAGGCGGACATCAGCTCGCCGGGGCGGTTGGCCTCCTCGAGCAGGAACAGCCGCTCGCTGGGCGTGCCGCAGCCGAGGGTGGGCACCAGTTGGCCCAGCTCGTCCTCCTGTGCCGGCTTGGCGCCGTACTGCCAGCGGCAGGCGTTGGTGCAGGTGCCCTGGTTGGGGTCGCGGCGATTGAGGTAGCCGGACAGCAGGCAGCGCCCGGAATAGGCCATGCACAGGGCGCCGTGGACGAACACTTCCAGTTCCATGCCCGGCACCTGCTCACGGATCTCGCCGATTTCCTCCAGGGACAGCTCGCGGGACAGGATCACCCGCGACAGGCCCTGCTGTTGCCAGAACTTCACGCTGGCCCAGTTCACCGCGTTAGCCTGCACCGAGAGGTGGATGGGCATGTGCGGGAAGTGCTCGCGCACCAGCATGATCAGCCCCGGATCGGACATGATCAGCGCATCCGGCCCCATGGCGACCACCGGCTCCAGGTCCTTGAGGAAGGTGCGCAGCTTGGCATTGTGCGGGGCGATGTTCACCACCAGGTAGAAGCGCTTCCCGGCGGCCCGGGCTTCAGCGATGCCGAGGGCCAGGTTGGCATGGTCGAACTCGTTGTTGCGCACTCGCAGGCTGTAGCGCGGCTGGCCGGCGTAGACGGCATCCGCACCATAGGCGAAGGCGTAGCGCATGGCCTTGAGGGTTCCGGCGGGGGAGAGCAGTTCGGGGTTGTGCATGGCGCGGCTCGCGGAGGCTGGGCGAAGGACGCGCGATTCTAGGGAGGGCGGCGCTGGGGGTTATTGAGCTGGAGCAATGGGATGGCGGGGCATCCGCGGCGGCTTCGGCCGTTGTAGGGGCGAATTCATTCGCCAGGCGAGTCGTAGACCCGCCCTGGGGCCATGGGGCCGCTGGGCGGCCCTTGGCGATTGAAATCGCCCCTACAGGAAGTGGGCCGTGCAGCCTGCCGGCCGATCAGTCGTGCCAGGCGCGCTGGTGCAGCTCCAGCAGGCTGTGGGCCTGTTCCGGGCCGGTGGAGCCGGCGGGGTAGGGGCGCGGGCTCTGGTAGTACTGGTGCCAGCCTTCGAGGATGGGGTCGACCCACTGCCAGGCCGCTTCCACCTCGTCGCGGCGCATGAACAGGGTGGAGTCACCCTCGATCACGTCCAGCAGCAGGCGCTCGTAGGCATCCCAGCGGCGCTGCTGGCTGAAGGCCTTGGCCAGGTTGAGGTCCAGCTCCACCGGTTCCAGGTTCATGCCCTTGCCCGGGGTCTTGGCCATCAGTTGCAGGCTGATGCGCTCTTCCGGTTGCAGGCGGATCAGCAGGCGGTTGGCCTCGCCGTCGGCGAACAGGCGGTGGGGCACCGGCTTGAACTGGATGACGATCTCCGAGTACTTGCGCGCCAGGCGCTTGCCGGTGCGCAGGTAGAAGGGCACGCCGGCCCAGCGCCAGTTGTCGATCTCGGCCTGCACGGCGACGAAGGTTTCGGTGTCGCTGTCGTTGTCGACGTTCTTCTCGAAGTAGTAGGCCGGTACTTCCTGGCCGCCGATCTTGCCGGCGCTGTATTGGCCGCGCACCGTCTTGTCGCGCACGTCCTGCCCGGAGATCGGCTTGAGCGCCTCGAGAATCTTCACCTTCTCGTTGCGCACCGCCTCGGCGTCGAAGCGCACCGGCGCTTCCATGGCCACCAGGCAGAGCAGCTGCAGCAGGTGGTTCTGCACCATGTCGCGCATCGCCCCGGAGCGGTCGTAGTAGGCGCCGCGGTTCTCCACGCCGAGGGTTTCGCAGACGCTGATCTGCACATGGTCGATGTGCCCGGCGCGCCAGATCGGCTCGAACAGGCCGTTGGCGAAGCGCAGCGCCATGAGGTTCTGCACGGTTTCCTTGCCCAGGTAGTGGTCGATGCGGAACACCTGGGATTCGTCGAACACCTTGCCGATGGCGGCGTTGATGGCGCGGGCCGATTCCAGCGAATGGCCGATGGGCTTCTCCAGCACGATGCGCGACTGCGGGTTGGCCATCTGGGCGATGGCCAGGTTCGCGGCGATGTCTTCGAACAGGTCGGGCGCGGTGGCCAGGTAGTAGACCCGCCCGCAACCGGGGTCGGGCCCCAGGTACCGCGCCAGGCGCACGAAGTCGGCGCTCTGGGAGACGTCCATGGCGAGGTAGTCCAGGCGTTCGGAGAAACCGCGCCAGGCCTCGCTGGTGAAGTCGGCGCGGGCCACCTGGGCCCGGCAGCGGCGCTCGGCCAGCGCGCGGTAGCCGTCGCGGTCGAGGCTGTTGCGTGCCACGGCGAGGATGCGCATGCGCGGATGCAGGCGCCCCTCGCGGTGGAGGTGATAGAGCGCCGGAAGCAGCTTGTGCAACGCGAGGTCGCCGGTGCCGCCAAAGACGAGCATGTCGCAGGAGCTGGTCAAGAATGCGCTCTCCCTACCTTGAGCACGGATAAAAGGTGGTTCAACTGGGCGAAAAAGCGACTCATGTAGTATAACTACAAGGTCACTACAGCCAGGTTCCGCCGATCATAACCGAGCCACGGCTCGTTGCACGGCGGAAGAACCGGCGAAACCCCCTTTCCAGACAGAGCCTGCCCTGTGAATCTGCTGCAACACATCGCCCAGTCGCGCCATCTGCTGCGCAAGTCGGAACTGAAAGTCGCCGATCACGTCCTGCTCGATCCCGCTGCGGTCATGCACAGCTCCATGGCGGACCTTGCCCAGAATGTCGGGGTCAGTGAACCCACCATCGTGCGCTTCTGCCGCGCCATTGGTTGCGGCGGCTTCCAGGACCTCAAGCTGAAACTGGCGCAGAGCCTGGCCGCCGGCGCCAGCTTCGGCCAGTTCGCGATACACGAGGACGACTCGGTCGCGGACTTCAGCCTGAAGATCTTCGACACCACGCTGCATACCCTGATGGAAGTGCGCGAGAAGCTCGACCCCGAGGCCCTGCAGCGTGCCATCGGCGCCTGCGCCCAGGCCCAGCGCGTGGAGTTCTACGGCTTCGGCGCGTCCGGCGCGGTGGCGGCCGACGCCCAGCACAAGTTCTTCCGCCTGCTGCTGACCGCGGCGGCCTATTCCGACCCGCACATGCAGGCGATGTCGGCGGTCACCCTGAAACCCTCGGACGTGGCCATCTGCATCTCCCAGTCGGGCCGCTCGAAGGACCTGCTGATCACCGCCAACCTGGTGCGCGAGGCCGGCGCCACGCTGATCACCCTCTGCCCGAGCCAGACGCCCCTGGCGGACCTCGCCACGGTGAACCTGGCCATCGACGTGCAGGAAGACACCGAGATCTACACCCCGCTGACCTCGCGCATCGCCCACCTGGTGGTGATCGACGTGCTGGCCATGGGCGTGGCCATGGCCCGTGGCCCGAGCCTGGTCAACCACCTCAAGAGCGTGAAGCGCAGCTTGCGCAGCCTGCGTCTGTCGCCCAAGTCGCTGAAGAGCGCCGAGGACTAGTTCTGCACAGCTTCTGATTGAGCGAGCTAGAGAAGAACAAGGCGAAAATGGCTGAAGACGCGGAGTTTACGTGTTGTAAATGAGCAGTCTGAAGCCATTTTCAACGCAGTTATTCCGACGCTCAGCCAATCAGGCCAGGCCCTGGCGCACCAGCAGGCGCTCGATGGCATCGATGAAGGGGCCGCTGCCGGGCCAGCTGGTGATCCGCCCCAGCGGGCGGCCGTGGTAGAGCGCGATGAAGGTCGGCACCCCGTGCAGGCCGAAGCGCAGGGCCAGCGCGGGGTCCTCGTCCACCTCGTCGTGCAGCCAGCGGACTTGCGGCCACTGGCAGCGCTCCTGGCTGCGCAGCAGTTCGTGTTTGGCCACATCGCAGAGCGGGCAGGCGTCCTGCCAGAGATAGAGCAGCACCAGGCGTTGCTGCTCGGCGGCCAGTACGTCGTCGAGGATGCTGGCCCGCACCCGTTGGATCGGAAAGCGTGCGAAGAATTCGGCGGCATTGCTCATGGCGTCCTCCCGCGGCGACCCGCTACTGCCACGATAGCCTGAAACCTTCACTTCACCAGAGATTCACCGAGCCTTCGCGAAAGCGTCACAGGCACGGGCGATGCTGCGGCTACCGAACCCGACCCTGGGAGAGATGCCATGCAACGCTTTCACGATGAATCGGCCCCTCTGGACAGCAAGACCCGGCGCAAGCTGGAAGATCAGCGGCGCATGCAGTTCCGCCGCGCCATCGAAGACCGCGTCGAGCAGCGTCGCCTGCAGCTGGAAATGTCGGATTATCCCGAGCTGATCGCTGCTAACTACCTGTTGTCGTCAAAGGCAATGCACCGGAAAAGCGGTGGGAAAGCGCACTGATCTGGGCGCGTTCTTCGCGGATAAAGCTGAGAAACGCCTGGGCGACCGGCGATAGCCGCTTGCCCTTGGCGTGCACCGCGCACCAGCTCCGGTAAAGCGGCAGCTCCTCCACCGGCAGCTCGCGCAGCAGGCCCGTGGCCAGTTCGAGGCTGACCGCATGGCGCGGGATCAGGGCGATGCCCAGGTCCGCCACCACACACTCCTTCTGCGCATCCAGCGACGCGACTTCCATGGTCTGGGCGAAGTGCGCGCGCTTCTGCTGGAAGTACTCCTCGCAGGCCTTGCGGGTACCGGAGCCGGCCTCACGCACCAGCAGGGTGTAGGATTCCAGGTCCTTCAGCGCGAGCTTGGCGGCGTTGCACAGCGGGTGATGGGGCGGCGCCACCGCGACTATCGGGTTGTTCAGGAAGGGCAGGAACTCCAGGGCCATGTCCTGGGGCACCAGGGACATGATCACCAGGTCGTCGCGATTGTCCGAGAGGCGCTTGATCACCTGGGCGCGGTTGGTCACCACCAGTTGCAGGCTGACGTCCGGATGCTGGTCGCGGAAGGCGGCGAACAGATGGGGGACGAAGTACTTGGCGCTGGATTCCACCGCCAGGTTCAACTGGCCCTGCAACGAGCCCTGCAGGTCGGAGAGCTGCATGTCGAGGCTGGCCAGGCGCTGGAAGATGTCGCTGCTGGCGCGCATCAACGCCTCGGCGGCGTCGGTCACGTAGAGCTTCTTGCCGACGTACTCGAACAGCGGCTGGCCCACCAGTTCTTCGAGCTGGCGGATCTGCAGGCTCACGGCCGGCTGGGTCAGTGCCATTTCCTCGGCTGCCCGGCTGTAGGAGCGGGTTTCGAATACGGCACGGAATACCTGGAGCTGGCGCAGGGTCATGCGCAGCAGGGTCTTGCGCATCGGGGGCGAGCCTCGTGGGTGGGCAGGGTTGCTGACTATAAGCTGATCCTAATGGATACCCCAATAATTATTGATTGGGGTTATTCCCGCTCGGGGCGTAGGGTAACGACGCGACCGCTTAACGATCGGCGGTCACCCAACGACCGGCCCCGCCGTTCGCCTGTTCACTTGGTCGAGGGAAAGCTCGTGATCAAGAAAATCCTGATCGCCAACCGTGGCGAGATTGCCGTCCGCATCGTGCGCGCTTGCGCCGAGATGGGCATCCGCTCGGTGGCCATCTACTCCGATGCCGACCGGCACGCCCTGCACGTCAAGCGCGCGGACGAAGCCCACAGCATCGGCGAAGACCCCCTGGCCGGTTACCTGAACCCGCGCAAGCTGGTGAACCTGGCGGTCGAAACCGGTTGCGACGCCCTGCACCCGGGTTATGGATTCCTTTCCGAAAACGCCGAGCTGGCGGACATCTGCGCCGAGCGCGGGATCAAGTTCATCGGCCCGAGCGCCGAAGTGATCCGCCGCATGGGCGACAAGACCGAAGCCCGCCGCAGCATGATCAAGGCCGGCGTGCCGGTCACCCCCGGCACCGAAGGCAACGTCGCCGACCTCGCCGAAGCGCTGAGCGAAGCCGAGCGCATCGGCTACCCGGTGATGCTCAAGGCCACCTCCGGTGGTGGCGGTCGCGGTATCCGTCGCTGCAACAGCCGCGAGGAGCTGGAACAGGCCTACCCGCGGGTGATTTCCGAAGCCACCAAGGCCTTCGGCTCGGCGGAAGTCTTCCTCGAGAAGTGCATCGTCAACCCCAAGCACATCGAAGCCCAGATCCTCGCCGACAGCTTCGGCAACACCGTGCACCTGTTCGAGCGCGACTGCTCCATCCAGCGCCGTAACCAGAAGCTCATCGAGATCGCCCCCAGCCCGCAGCTCACCCCCGAGCAGCGCGCCTACATCGGCGACCTCGCGGTGCGCGCGGCCAAGGCCGTGGGCTACGAGAACGCCGGTACCGTGGAGTTCCTGCTCGCCGAGGGCGAGGTGTACTTCATGGAGATGAACACCCGGGTGCAGGTGGAACACACCATCACCGAGGAAATCACCGGCATCGACGTCGTCCGCGAGCAGATCCGCATCGCCTCGGGCCTGGAGCTGTCGGTCAAGCAGGACGACATCATCCACCGCGGCTTTGCCCTGCAGTTCCGCATCAACGCCGAGGACCCGAAGAACAACTTCCTGCCGTCCTTCGGCAAGATCACCCGCTACTACGCGCCCGGCGGCCCCGGTGTGCGCACCGATACGGCGATCTACACCGGCTACACCATCCCGCCGTACTACGACTCCATGTGCCTGAAGCTGATCGTCTGGGCACTGACCTGGGAAGAGGCCCTGGACCGTGGCCTGCGCGCCCTCGACGACATGCGCGTGCAGGGTGTGCGGACCACCGCGCCCTACTACCAGGAAATCCTGCGCAATCCCGAGTTCCGCAGCGCCGAGTTCAACACCAGCTTCGTCGAGAGCCATCCGGAGCTGACCCAGTACTCGATCAAGCGCAACCCGTCGCACCTGGCCATCGCCATCGCCACCGCCATTGCCGCCCACGCCGGCCTGTAGGGGAAGGATTCAGAACATGAGCAAGAAAATCTCGATCACCGATACCATCCTGCGTGATGCGCACCAGTCCCTGCTGGCTACCCGCATGCGCCTGGACGACATGCTGCCGATCTGCGACAAGCTCGACAAAGTCGGCTACTGGTCCCTGGAAGTCTGGGGCGGCGCCACCTTCGACGCCTGCGTGCGCTTCCTCAAGGAAGACCCCTGGGAGCGCCTGCGCAAGCTCAAGGCCGCCCTGCCCAACACCCGCCTGCAAATGCTCCTGCGCGGCCAGAACCTGCTGGGCTACCGCCACTACAGCGACGACGTGGTACGCGCCTTCGTCGCCAAGGCGGCGGTCAACGGCATCGACGTGTTCCGCATCTTCGATGCGATGAACGACGTGCGTAACCTGCGCGTCTCCATCGAGGCCGTGAAGGCCGCCGGCAAGCACGCCCAGGGCACCATCTGCTACACCACCAGCCCGGTGCACACCATCGACGCCTTCGTCACCCAGGCCAAGACCATGGCGGCCATGGGCGTGGACTCCATCGCCATCAAGGACATGGCCGGCCTGCTCACCCCCTTCGCTACCGGCGACCTGGTGAAAGCCCTGAAGGACGCCCTGCCGCTGGAAGTGGTGGTGCACTCCCACGACACCGCCGGCGTGGCCAGCATGTGCCAGCTCAAGGCCGTGGAAAATGGCGCCGACCGCATCGACACCGCCATCTCCAGCATGGCCTGGGGCACCAGCCACCCGGGCACCGAGTCCATGGTCGCGGCCCTGCGCAATACCCCCTATGACACCGGCCTGGACCTGGAGCTGATCCAGGAAATCGGCATGTACTTCCACGCCGTGCGCAAGAAGTACCACCAGTTCGAGAGCGAGTTCACCGGCGTGGATACCCGCGTGCAGGTCAACCAGGTGCCGGGCGGCATGATCTCCAACCTGGCCAACCAGCTGAAGGAGCAGGGCGCCCTCAACCGTATGGCCGAAGTGCTGGAGGAGATCCCGCGCGTGCGCGCCGACCTCGGCTACCCACCCCTGGTGACCCCGACCTCGCAGATCGTCGGCACCCAGGCCTTCTTCAACGTGCTGGCCGGCGAGCGCTACAAGACCATCACCAACGAAGTGAAGCTCTACCTCCAGGGCCGCTACGGCAAGGCGCCGGGCCAGATCAACGAGCAGCTGCGCCGCCAGGCCATCGGCAACGAAGAAGTCATCGACGTGCGCCCGGCCGACCTGATCAAGCCGGAGCTGGACAAGCTGCGCGCCGACATCGGCAGCCTGGCCAAGTCCGAGGAAGACGTGCTGACCTTCGCCATGTTCCCGGACATCGGGCGCAAGTTCCTCGAGGAGCGTGAAGCCGGCGCCCTGAAACCGGAAGCCCTGCTGCCGATCCCCAATGGCAACGGCGCGACCCCGGCCGGCGGCGAAGGCGTGCCCACCGAGTTCGTGGTGGACGTGCACGGCGAGAGCTACCGGGTCGACATCACCGGCGTGGGCGTGAAGAGCGACGGCAAGCGTCACTTCTACCTGTCCATCGACGGCATGCCGGAAGAAGTGGTGTTCGAGCCGCTGAACGAGTTCATCGCGGGCGCCGGCAACAAGCGTAAGCAAGCCAGCGCACCGGGCGACGTCAGCACCACCATGCCGGGCAACATCGTCGACGTGCTGGTCAAGGAAGGCGACACCGTGAAAGCCGGCCAGGCCGTGCTGATCACCGAGGCCATGAAGATGGAAACCGAAGTTCAGTCGCCCATCGACGGTACCGTCAAGTCCATCCACGTCGCCAAGGGCGACCGGGTGAACCCGGGCGAGGTCCTGATCGAGATCGTCTGATTGCTCCGACGATAGTTCCCCTGGGGAGCCGCGAGGCTCCCTTTTTTTGCGCGCGTTACGGGGACGACCAATGAAATTTTCAATGGTCACCATGCAAAACGTCGTTTGGCTGTGCCGGCGTGCTGTTGGGCATCCTGCCCCTCATGTCACCCCACGGGAGGAATCGCCATGAAAACCGTCGCCCAGATGCTTTGCGACAAGCCGCAGCAGAAGGTTCACACCATTGATGTCGACGCGCCGATGCTCGAGGCGCTGCGGCTGATGGCCCGGCAGAACATCGGCGCGTTGCCGGTGACCCGTGGCAGCAGCCTGCTGGGTATCGTCAGTGAGCGCGACTATGCGCGTAAGGGCGTACTGCAGGGGCGCTCGTCGGTGGCCACCTCGGTGCGCGCGTTCATGACCGAGCCGGTCCTGACCGTGTCGCCGCGCCAGAGCATCCGCGAGTGCATGGCGCTGATGACCGAACACCACCTGCGCCACCTGCCGGTGCTGGACAACGGCGTGCTGGTGGGCCTGCTGTCCATCGGCGACCTGGTGAAGGAAGCCATGGCCGAGCAGGACGCGCTGATCCAGCACCTGGAGCAGTACATCCGCGGCGAAGTGGCTTGATGCTGCTCTTGTAGGATGCGTTTGAGCGAAGCGATACCCATCGGCACCAGAACAGCATGGGTATCGCAGGCTCAACCCATCCTACTTGTGCGCTCGACCCAGGCCTCGTCGTAGGATGGGTCGGGCGGCGTTCCGCGAGCGAAGCGAAACCCATGCCGTTACCAGCTCAATCGGCCATCTCCCCACACAGATCCACGCCGAACCACTGCTCCACCTCTTCCTGGCGCATCCCCGCGCCGAGCAGCGCGAACAGCTTGCCCAGTGCCGCCTCGCGAGTCATGCCGCCGGCCGGCACCAGGCCGGTGGCCAGCAGCTGGCTGCTGGCGGCGTAGACCCCCGCCTGCACATGCCCGGCCGGGCACTGGCTGCTGGCCGCCAGCACCACGCCGCGCCGGTGGGCGGCACGCAGTACATCCAGCAACGCCTGGTCGTCCGCAGGCCCGGTACCGCTGCCATAGCACTCCAGCAACAGCCCCTGCACGCCACTGTCCAGCAACGCCTGCACATGGCCGGCCGCGATGCCGGGGAACAGCGGCAGCACCGCGAGGTTCACCGGCTGGCGCCGGGTGCGGTAGTCGAGGCCTGCGGGAATCTTCGCGGCACGTTCCGCTTCGCGACGACGCGGCAGTTCGGCGAAGGCGTCGAAGGCCTCGGAGCGCAGCTTGCTGGCGCGGGCGCCGTGCAGCAGCTGGCCGTTGAAATACAGGTGCACACCGGGGGCGACGCCCTGCTGCAATGCCGTCACCGCGCCCAGCAGGTTCGGCCAGGCGTCGCTGCCTTCGTTACCCGCCGGCAGCATGGCGCCGGTCAGCACCACGGGTACCGGCAGGCCCAGCAGCAGGAAGGAGAGGGCCGCGGCGCTGTAGGCCAGGGTGTCGGTGCCGTGCAGCAGCAGCACGCCGTCGTGGCCGCGCTCCACGGCTTCGACTATGGCCGCGCCCATGGCCAGCCAGTTGGCCTGGCGCATGTTGGCGCTGTCGATCAGTGGCGGCAGCTCCTGGAAGCACCAGTCCAGTACGGTGCCCTGGGCGTCCAGCTGCTCGCGCATGCGCGCCTCGAAGCCGCCGGCCGGGGCCAGGCCGCAGGCACTCTGCAGCATGCCGATGGTGCCGCCGGTATAGAGCACGAATAGGTTCTTCACTGCGTTCATGGGGTTCTCGAAAAGCGGGACTGCAGATACGACGATGCCGCTCCCCGCAACAGCGCAGGAGCGGCACCGGCGTCTCACCAGGAGTCGCGATCAGCGATGGCTTTGCGCCAGGCCGTCGGCCATCGTGGTCTCGTTGCCGGCGGCCTTCTGCGGCCAGGCGGCATGGTCGATGTCCAGGTCGGCGAACTTGCGGGCATCGAACACGGGGTTGTCGATACCGGCCTTCACCTGGGCGTCGTAGTCGCGCATCAGGCGCATGCCCACCTTGAACAGCAGGGCGATGGCCACCAGGTTCACCAGCGCCAGCAGGCCCATGGTCACGTCGGCGAAGCCGAACACGGTGGACAGGTCCTGCATGGAACCCCAGAGCACCAGGGCCATCACCAGCACGCGGTAGGCCTGCAGCAGGATGCGCTTGGTGCTGAAGAAGCTCAGGGCGTTCTCGCCGAGGTAGTAGTTGTACACCAGGGTGGTGAACACGAAGAGCAGCAGCGCCACGCTGACGAAGATGCGGCCCCACTCGCCGACTTCGGCCGCCAGGGCGGTCTGGGTCAGGACCACGCCGGCCATCTCGCTGCCCGGCTGGTAGACGCCGGAGAGCAGGATGATCAGGGCGGTGCTGGTGCACACCAGCAGGGTGTCGATGAACACGCTGAGCGACTGCACGATGCCCTGGGCGGACGGGTGGCTCACCTCGGCGACGGCGGCCACGTTGGGCGCGCTGCCCAGGCCCGCCTCGTTGGAGAACAGGCCGCGCTTGACGCCCATCAGGATCGCCGCGCCCACGCCACCGGCGAAGGCCGGTTCCAGGCCGAAGGCACTCTTGACGATCAGCGCCAGGGTGGCCGGCACTTCGGACAGGTTCATGCCGATGACCACCAGGGCCATAAGGATGTAGGTGCCCGCCATGATCGGCACCAGCACGTCGGCCATGGCGGCGATGCGCTTGATGCCGCCGAACACGATCAGGCCGATCACACCCACCAGGGCGACGCCGCTGATCCAGGTCGGCAGGCCGAAGGTGTCATGCAGCGAGGTGGCCACGGTGAAGGACTGCACGGCGTTGAAGCCGAAGCCGAAGGTCACCAGCAGCAGGATCGAGAAGATCACCGCCAGCCAGCGCTGGCCGAGGCCGTGGAGGATGTAGAAGGCCGGACCGCCACGGTAGGTACCGTCGGCCTCGCGGCGCTTGTAGAGCTGGGCCAGGGAGCACTCGAAATAGCTGGTCGCCATGCCCAGCAGCGCCACCAGCCACATCCAGAACACCGCGCCCGGGCCGCCGAGCATGATGGCCACGGCCACGCCGGCGATGTTGCCCGCGCCCACGCGGCCGGCAACCGACAGCATCAGCGCCTGGAAGCCGCTCAGCTGGCCTTCCTTGCGTTGCAGGGCCTGGCCGAAGATGCGGAACATGTCGCTGAAGTAGCGGAACTGGACGAAACGGGAGGCGATGGAGAAGAAGAGACCGAGGCCGACGAGGACCACGATCAGCAATTTGCTCCAGAGGAGGTCATTGAGGAAATCGAGCATGGCGATTCACCTGATCCAGTTGTTGTTGTTGGGGGAATCAGCGTAGCGGTCGGGTGCTGGCCACCGCGCCGGGAAGGTTGCGCATGGTTGTGCAAGGGGGCCAGAGAGGGCAATTTCGCGGGTTGCACCAAGTTGATGCGAGTTGACGCTATAATCGCGTCACTCGCATCAGGTAGGGGCCGTGGCATGGCGGAGTATCTCGGCAACAACCTCAAGCTGCTTTGCAGCCATTACCGATCGATCGCGGAGGTCTGCCGCAAGTTGTCGATCAATCGCGCCCAGTTCAACAAGTACCTCAGCGGCCAGAGCCGGCCGACGCCCTACAACCTCAAGCGCATCTGCGACTTCTTCGGTGTCGAGGACTACGAGATCGGCATGCCGCCGGAGCAGTTCGCCCGCCTGCTCGGTACCCGCGCCCCGGACCAGGACGCCGGTAACCGCAACGATCCGCTGCTGGAGCTGCTCGACCCGCTGCGCGCCCAGTCCGGCAACCTGTCGCGCTACTGCGGCTTCTATTTCGAATACTCCAACTGCATGTCGGTGCCCGGTACCGTGCTGCTGTCGCTGGTGCGCCTGTGGGAGGACGACGGCAACTTCCTCTTCGAGCGCCAGGAAAGGCAGGAGCGCGCCAGCGGCCCCGACGTCCAGGCCGAGGATTGGGTGCGTTGCCGCTACCTGGGCGCGGCCTTCCAGCTGCAGGACCGCCTGTTCCTGATGGACTACGAGTCCCTCACGCTGAACGAGATGAGCCAGACCATCCTCATCCCCAGCTACAAGAGCCGCATCACCCGCTTGAACGGCCTGAAGACCGGTGTCTCCAGCGGCGACCGGCGCAACCCGGCCTGCACCCGCGTGGTCTGGGAATACCTGGGCGCCGAGATCAACCGCGTCGCCGCCTACCGCCAGGTGAAGCTCTACCGCCCCGACGACCCACGCATCGACGATGACGTGCGCCAGCGCCTGGATGTGGCGCCGCTCAAGAACGGGTTGTTCGAGATCGAGTGACAGGACCTTATCCGTAGGAGCGAGCTCTGCTCGCGAATGGGCCTTTCGCGAGCAGCGAACTCGGCGTCCCCCTCGCTCCTACGGGTGGAGCATCAACCGCGCAATGCTTCCAGGGATTGCTTCTGCCGCCCCTCCCCATCGAAGTTATCCACAGCCAGCCAGCACTCGAAGCCTGCCCGCACCTGCGGCCATTCCCCATCGAGGATGGAGAACCAGGCGGTGTCGCGGTTCTCGCCCTTGACGATCATGTGCTGGCGGAACAGCCCCTCAAAACTGAATCCCAGGCGCTCGGCGGCGCGCATGGAGCGGGCGTTGCGCGCGTTGCACTTCCATTCCAGGCGGCGGTAGCCGAGGTCGTCGAAGGCGTGCCGGGCCAGCAGCCAGACCGCCTCGGTGGAGCCCGGCGTGCGCTGCATGTCCTTGCCGAAGGCGATGTGGCCGATCTCGATGACACCGTCCTTGGGCGTGATGCGCAGGAAACTGAGTACGCCCAGGGCGCGCCCGCTGGCCTGGTCGATCACCGTATAGAAGAGCGGGTCGCGGCTGTCGGCGTTGCCGCGCAGCCAGGCGTCGAAAGGTTCGCGGCTGGCGAAGGGGCCGTAGGGCAGGTAGTCCCAGAGCGCCGGGTCCGGGCCTTGCAGTGCCTGCCACAGGTCGTCGCCGTGGCGCGCGGCGTCGAGGGCTTCCAGGCGCACGAAGCGGCCGGGCAGGGGCGCCTGGGTAGGAGTGGGGCGGGGTTGCCAGTGGCTCAGGTCTTGGCTGGTCATGGGTGACTCCGGTCAGAGGATCTTGCGGTACTGGATGAAGCCGGAACGGTCGGCGATGCGGTCGTAGAGCTGCATGGCGTCGGTGTTGCTCTCGTGGGTCAGCCAGTGCACCCGCGAGGCGCCGGCGGCGCGGGCCTCGGCGTAGACATGCTCGATCAGCTGGCGACCGATGCCGCCACCGCGCAGGCCCTCGGCCACGTAGAGATCCTGCAGGTAGACATAGTCGCCCACCGTCCAGCAGCTGCGGTGGAAGATGAAATGCACCATCCCTACGGCATCAATGCCACGCCAGGCCAGGGCCGCGTGCATGGGCTCGGCCGGGTCGAGGAAGCGCTGCCAGGTGACGGCGGTGGTCTCGGCGGCGATTTCGGTCTTGTAGAAGCGCTGGTAGCCCTGCCAGAGCGGCAGCCAGGCGGCGTGGTCGGCGGCGCTGACCGGGCGGATTTCGATTGGTGCGGACATGGATTCCTTCCTGTGCTGGTTCAAAGCGTCATGCGCGCGGCCAATTCGTGGTCACGCGGATTGGATGAGGCGGCCAGGCCCTCGCGCACGCCGGCCTGGTCGGCGGCCGAGCGGTTCTGCCCGAGCTTCCATTTGCCTTCCAGGCGACGGATCGGCAGGGCGAAGCCGACGATGGCGCGGAGCATGGAATCAAGGTAGTCGCGGGGCGCTTCGTCCACCGCCCAGGGTTGTGGCCGGCCGGCTTCGTGGCGGTCACTCAGTCGGCTCACCAGGCGCAGCAGGCGCTCGGCGTCGTCGAACACCTCGGCCTGGCCCCAGGCGTGCACGGCGATGTAGTTCCAGGTGGGCACCACCTTGCCGTGCTCGGCCTTGGCCGGGTACCAGGCGGGGCTGACATAGGCGTCCGGGCCGGGAAACACCACCAGCGTCTCGGCGCCATCGGCCAGGTCGCGCCAGTGCGGATTGGCGCGGGCGAAGTGGCCGTAGAGGGTGCCGAACTCGCCTTCGCCGGGCTCCAGCAACAGCGGCAGGTGGCTGGCCATGAGGCCCTGGCCGCCGGCGCTGGTGAGCACGGCGAGACCAGTGGCCTGCATCTGCGCATGGAGCGTGGCGAGGTCGTCCTGGCGGAAGGCGGTGGGGCGGTACATGTCGGCTTCTCCTGGCGTAATGGCTCCATGCTAGGCAGGATATTGGTCCGTTGTAAGAGCCATTTACTGTCAGTTCGATAGTGCCAATCCGAGGCCAAGCATGCCCGCTACGCCACCCCTTCCCGTCGACCTTTCCGGCATCCGTCTGGACCCCGGCCAGGGTCTGGCGCGCCAGCTCTACCAGGCACTGCGCGAGCGCATCCTCGATGGCCGCCTGGGCAGCCGTACGCGCCTGCCGGCCACCCGCGACCTTGCCGCGCTGCTGGGTATCTCGCGCAACACCGTGTCCCGTGCCTTCGACCAGCTCTATGCCGAGGGTTACGTGGAAGGGCGGGTGGGCGACGGCACCTACGTCGCGGAGTTATCCACAGCCCGCCCCGTGCCCCAGCCACCGGCCGGCCCCGCGCCGGGCCCGGCCCTGCGGCGCCTGGACAGCCACCACCTGCCGCCGCCGGTGACGGGGCCGCCACGAGCCTTCCGCATCGGCGTGCCGGCCTTCGACCTGTTCCCCTTCGAGACCTGGGCGCGCCTTTCGGCGCGTTTCTGGCGCAAGCCGTCACCGGCGCGCCTGGGCTATGGCGACCCGGCCGGGGACTGGACCCTGCGCGAGCTGGTGGCGGCCTACCTGCGCAGCAGCCGGGGGCTGTCCTGCGATGCGGCGCAGGTGGTGATCACCTGTGGCGCCCAGCAGGCCATCAGCCTCTGCGCCCAGTTGCTGGTGCAGCCCGGCGACCGGGTGGCCATCGAGAACCCCGGCTACCGCGCCGCCGGCCATGCTTTCGCCGTGGCCGGCGCGCAACTGTGCGGCGTGCCTGTGGATAACGACGGCCTGGACTGCGCCGCCCTGGCGCGCGTGGCGGATTGCCGGCTGGCCTATGTCACGCCCTCGCACCAGTACCCCACCGGCGTCACCCTGTCCCTGGCGCGGCGTCTGGAGCTGCTGGAATGGGCCGAGCGCGAGGGCGGCTGGATAGTCGAGGACGACTACGACGGCGAGTACCGCTACAGCGGTACCCCGCTGGCGCCCCTGGCGGCGCTGGACCGGCAGGGACGGGTGCTCTATGTCGGCACCTTCTGCAAGATCGCCTTCCCGGCCCTGCGCCTGGGTTACCTGGTGCTGCCACCGGGGCTGACCGAGGCCTTCGCCCGGCGCCGCGCGCTGGACATGCGCCACTCGGAGATCGGCACCCAGGCGGTGATGGCCGAGTTCATCGCCGCCGGCCACTTCCAGCGCCATGTGCGGCGCATGCGCCTGGCCGCCCGCGCCCGTCGCGACGCCCTGCTGCGGGACTGGCCGCAGGACATCCCCGGTTGCGCGCCGATGCCGCCGGTGGAGGCCGGCCTGCACCTGTGCGTGCGGGTGGACAGCCTGGCGCGGGAACGCGAGCTGGTGAGCCAGGCCCGCGTCGCCGGGGTGGAGATGAATGGTCTCAGCGAGTATTGGCTGGAGGACAGCGAGGAGCCTGTGGATAACCGTGCCGGGCTGGTGCTGGGCTTTGCCGCCGTGCCCGAGGAGCGGATCGGGGAGGCGCTCCGGACCCTGCGCAAGGCCTGGCATTTGTAGGATGGGTTGAGCGGAGCGATACCCATCCTACGGACCTGGCTTCGCGCCGGTTATCCACAGGCAAAAAAAAGGATGGCTTGCGCCATCCTCGAAGGATGAAGGGGCGAACCCCTCCTGGTGAGTCTGTTTCCCGGTCAGGCCTTCAGCGGCACCAGACGCGGGGCGATCATGTTTTCCGGGCGGAGGATGTCGGCCAGCATGGATTCGTCCAGCAGCTTCTCCTCACGCACCAGTTCCAGCACGCCGCGGCCGCTTTCCAGGGCCTCCTTGGCGATGCGGGTGGCATTCTCGTAGCCGATGTAGGGGTTCAGCGCGGTGATCAGGCCGATGGAGTTCTCCATCATGCGGCGGCAATGCTCGACGTTGGCGGTGATGCCATTGATGCAGTGCTCGCGCAGCATGTCCATGGCGCGCTGGAGCAGGCGGATCGAGTCGAAGATCTTGTAGGCGATCAGCGGCTCCATCACGTTCAGCTGCAGCTGGCCGCCTTCGGCTGCCAGGGTCAGGGCCAGGTCGTTGCCGATGACTTCGAACGCCACCTGGTTGACCGCTTCCGGGATCACCGGGTTGACCTTGCCGGGCATGATCGAGCTGCCCGGCTGGCGCGGCGGCAGGTTGATCTCGTTGATGCCGGTACGCGGGCCGCTGGAGAGCAGGCGCAGGTCGTTGCAGATCTTCGACAGCTTGACCGCGGTGCGCTTGAGCATGCCGGAGAACAGTACGAAGGCGCCCATGTCGGAGGTGGCTTCGATCAGGTCGGCGGCCGGGACGACCGGGTGGCCGCTGATGGCAGCCAGGCGCTCGACGGCCAGCTTCTGATAGCCGGGGTCGGCGTTGATGCCGGTGCCGATGGCGGTACCGCCCAGGTTCACTTCGGTGAGCAGCTCCGGCGCCAGGCGGCGCAGGCGGTCGAGGTCTTCACCCAGGGTGGTGGCGAAGGCCTTGAACTCCTGCCCGAGGGTCATGGGAACCGCGTCCTGCAGCTGGGTACGGCCCATCTTCAGTACGTCGGCGAACTCCACGCCCTTGGCGGCGAAGGCCTGGATCAGGCTGTCGAGGCTGGCCAGCAGGGCATCGTGACCCAGCAGCAGACCCAGGCGGATCGCGGTGGGGTAGGCGTCGTTGGTGGACTGCGCCATGTTCACGTCGTTGTTCGGGTGCAGGTACTTGTACTCACCCTTCTGCTTGCCCATGGCCTCGAGGGCGATGTTGGCGATCACCTCGTTGGCGTTCATGTTGGTGGAGGTGCCGGCACCGCCCTGGATCATGTCCACCACGAACTGGTCGTGGAAATCGCCACGGATCAGGCGAGCGCAGGCTTCGCTGATGGCGGCGTGCTTCTCTTCGCTGAGGTGGCCGAGCTGCTTGTTCGCATCGGCGGCGGCCTGCTTGACCATGGCCAGGGCAACGACCAGCTTCGGGTAGTGCGACAGCGGCACACCGGAGAGGCGGAAGTTGTGGACCGCGCGCAGCGTCTGGATGCCGTAGTAGGCATCGGAGGAAACTTCGAGGGTGCCGAGCAGGTCTTTTTCGATGCGGAAGGATGCAGCGGAGGACATGATGTCATTCATCTCTGGGGGAGCACGGCTAGCGCCGCGATGCCCAATAATCTAGGTCCGCAGCCATTTTTAGGCCAATGCTGTTATTCGCTGGGTCATGCACAATCGGCATAATGTCCGCGTGACGCGGGATGGTCCGCGAGCGTGTGCACCAAAAACGAGCATTCTGGAAACCATCGATGAACCTGGAAACCAAGTGGCTGGAAGACTTCGTCGCCCTGGCCAGTACCCGCAGCTTTTCCCAGGCCGCCGAACGGCGCTTCGTCACCCAGCCTGCGTTCAGCCGACGCATCCGCAGCCTGGAGGCGGCCCTGGGCCTGACCCTGGTGAACCGCTCGCGCACGCCCATCGAGCTGACCGAGTCCGGCCAGCTGTTCCTGGTGACCGCGCGCAGCATGGTGGACCAGCTCGGCGAGGTGGTGCGCCACCTGCACCACCTGGAAGGCCAGCAGGGCGAGGTGCTGCAGTTCGCCGCCGCCCACTCCCTGGCCCTGGGCTTCTTCCCGCAGTGGATCGCGCGGTTGCGCGCCGATGGGCTGAACATCGCCAGCCGCCTGATCGCCACCAACGTGGGCGAGGCGGTGCACTCCCTGCGTGAAGGCGGCTGCGACCTGATCCTGGCCTTCTACGACCCGGACGCGGCGCTGCAGATGGACCCGGAAATCTTCCCCTCCATGCACCTGGGGCGCACCGAGATGCTGCCGGTGTGCGGGGTGGATGCCGAGGGCAAGCCGCTGTTCGAGCTGGACAGCGGCCAGAGCGTGCCGCTGCTGGCCTACAGCGCCGGCGCCTTTCTCGGCCGCTCGGTGAACATCCTGCTGCGCCAGCGCGCGCTGCGTTCGACCACGGTGTACGAGACGGCCATGGCCGACAGCCTGAAGAGCATGGCCCTGCAGGGCATGGGGGTGGCCTGGGTGCCACGTTTCAGCGCCCAGGCCGAGCTCGCCCGGGGCGACCTGGTGGTCTGCGGCGGCAGCCAGTGGCATGTGCCGCTGGAGATCCGCCTGTACCGCTGCGCCCTGGTGCGCAAGGCCTCCATCCGCCTGCTCTGGCGCAAGCTGGAGGCGGGGGTGGGCGGCGAGGGCTGAGGCCGGGGAGTCGGCCGGGCCGGCCCCCGGGTGGCTCAGATCTCGACGACGATGCGCCCTTCGATCTTGCCGGCGCGCATCTGCTCGAAGATGCCATTGATGTTGTCCAGCTTGTCCTTGTGGATGGTGGCCTTGACCAGGCCCTCGCCGGCGAAGTCCAGGGCCTCCTGGAGGTCGGCGCGCGTGCCGACGATGGAGCCGGTGATGCTGATGGCTTTCAGCACCACGTCGAAGATCGGCGTGGGGAAGTCACCCGGTGGCAGGCCCACCAGGGCCACGGTGCCGCCGCGA
Organism: Pseudomonas resinovorans NBRC 106553; assembly: GCF_000412695.1. NCBI lineage: Bacteria > Pseudomonadati > Pseudomonadota > Gammaproteobacteria > Pseudomonadales > Pseudomonadaceae > Metapseudomonas > Metapseudomonas resinovorans. The sequence goes on along the minus strand of NC_021499.1, from coordinate 6,210,749 downwards.
CGGGCTGTGCCGATGGCCTGGCCGAAGGCGCTGTTGGACACCGCCGTCACCAGTACGCCGTGGGCGCCGCCGATGTCGCGCTGGATCACCTCGGCGGGGTCTTCGTTGCGGGCGTTGATGGTCAGGCTGGCGCCGAGCTTGCGCGCCAGTTCCAGCTTGGCGTCGTCGACGTCGATGGCCGCCACGTGCAGGCCCATGGCGCGGGCGTACTGCACGGCCACGTGGCCGAGGCCGCCGATGCCGGAAATGGCCACCCACTGGCCGGGGCGCGCGCCCGTGACCTTGAGGCCCTTGTAGACGGTGACGCCCGCGCAGAGGATCGGCGCGATCTCGGCGAATTCGACGTTCTTCGGCAGGACGCCCACGTAGTTCGGATCAGCCAGCACGTATTCGGCGTAGCCGCCGTTCACCGAGTAGCCGGTGTTCTGCTGGCTCTCGCAGAGGGTTTCCCAGCCGGTCAGGCAATGCTCGCAGCAACCGCAGGCGGTGTAGAGCCAGGGCACCCCGACGCGGTCGCCTTCCTTGATGCGGGTGACGCCGGCACCCACTGCCGCGACGTAGCCTACGCCTTCGTGGCCGGGGATGAAGGGCAGGCTCGGCTTCACCGGCCAGTCGCCTTCGGCGGCATGCAGGTCGGTGTGGCAGACGCCGGAGGCCTCGATCTTCACCAGGATCTGCCCGGGGCCGGGCAGCGGGACCTTCACTTCCTCGATACGCAGCGGCTCGCCGAAGGCGTGGACCACTGCAGCTTTCATGGTCTGGTTCATGGCTTGCACTTCCTTGGTGGGGATTCCGATTGTGCGCGGCTGGCGGTCGCCGGCATTGCCCTGGAGCAAGGTTTAGCGGCATCCATGGCCGTGCGACGGAGCTTTGGACGAGCGGTAAGGGCAAATGCACGCCGGCTGCGGCTTTGCGTTATACTGCGCGGCCTTCGGCCGGCAGCGCACCCCGCGGTACGGCCCACATTGCAGACAAGCCACGCCATTGCGTGGCTTGTTGTTTTTGGTCGCGCCGACCGGCGCACTTTGATGAGGCACGACGATGAGCGCACTGGTAGGCGTGATCATGGGTTCCAAGTCCGACTGGAGCACCCTCAGCCACACCACCGAGATGCTGGACAAGCTGGGCATCCCCTTTGAAGTGAAGGTGGTTTCCGCCCACCGCACGCCGGATCTCCTGTTCCAGTACGCCGAAGAGGCCGAAGGCCGTGGCATCGAGGTGATCATCGCCGGTGCCGGCGGTGCCGCCCACCTGCCGGGCATGTGTGCCGCCAAGACCCACCTGCCGGTGCTCGGCGTGCCGGTGCAGTCGTCCATGCTGTCCGGCGTCGACTCCCTGCTGTCCATCGTGCAGATGCCCGCCGGCATCCCGGTTGCCACCCTGGCCATCGGCAAGGCCGGTGCGATCAACGCAGCCCTGTTGGCCGCGAGCATCCTCGGCGGCAAGTACCCCAAGTTCCACGTCGCGCTGAAGGACTTCCGTCGCGAGCAGACCGACATGGTCCTGGACAACCCGGACCCGCGTGAGGCCTGACCCATGAAGATCGGTGTAATCGGTGGCGGCCAGCTCGGCCGCATGCTGGCCCTGGCGGGTACTCCGCTGGGCATGAGCTTCGCTTTCCTCGACCCGGCGCCGGACGCTTGCGCGGCCGCCCTGGGCGAGCACATCCGCGCCGACTACGGCGACCAGGACCACCTGCGCCAGCTGGCCGATGAAGTGGACCTGGTGACCTTCGAATTCGAGAGCGTGCCGGCCGAGACCGTGGCCTTCCTCTCGCAGTTCGTGCCCGTCTACCCGAACGCCGACTCCCTGCGCATCGCCCGCGATCGCTGGTTCGAGAAGTCGATGTTCAAGGACCTCGGCATTCCCACCCCGGAATTCGCCGATATCCAGTCCCAGGCCGACCTCGATGCGGCGGTGGCCAGCATCGGCCTGCCGGCCGTGATGAAGACCCGCACCCTGGGTTACGACGGCAAGGGCCAGAAGGTCCTGCGCAAGGCCGAAGACGTGACCGGCGCCTTTGCCGAACTGGGCAGCGTGCCCTGCATCCTCGAAGGCTTCGTGCCCTTCACCGGCGAAGTGTCCCTGGTGGCGGTGCGCGCCCGCGACGGCGAGACGCGCTTCTACCCGCTGGTGCACAACACCCACGACAACGGCATCCTGCGCCTGTCCATCGCCAGCACCGCGCACCCGCTGCAGGGCCTGGCCGAGGACTACGTCGGCCGCGTGCTCAAGCAGCTCGACTACGTCGGCGTGCTGGCCTTCGAGTTCTTCGAAGTGGACGGTGGCCTGAAGGCCAACGAGATCGCCCCGCGCGTGCACAACTCCGGCCACTGGACCATCGAAGGCGCCGAGTGCAGCCAGTTCGAGAACCACCTGCGCGCCGTCGCCGGCCTGCCGCTGGGCTCGACCGCCAAGCTGGGCGAAAGCGCCATGCTCAACTTCATCGGCGAAGTGCCGGCTGTGGATAAAGTGGTGGCCGTCGCCGACTGCCACCTGCACCACTACGGCAAGGCCTTCAAGGCCGGTCGCAAGGTGGGCCACGCCACCCTGCGCAGCGCGGACCGCGCCACCCTCGATCGGCAGATCGCCGCCGTCGAGGCGCTGGTCGCCAAGGCCTGATCGCCCTCCGGCCGCCTTCCTCCAGCGAAGGCGGCCAATGGCGGGAATTCCGCCGTCCGACTAGTCTCAGGCAGACCCTAACCACCCCGGAGGGACTGTCATGGGCATCATCGGCACCATCATCATCGGCCTGATCGTTGGCGTGATCGCGCGCTTCATCAAGCCTGGCGACGACAGCATGGGTTGGATCATGACGATCCTGCTCGGCATCGGCGGTTCGCTGCTGGCGACCTACGGTGGCCAGGCCCTGGGTATCTACCAGGCCGGACAAGCCGCGGGATTCATCGGCGCGGTGATAGGCGCGGTGGTGTTGCTGGTGATCTACGGCCTGGTCAAGAAAAGCTGACACCCGTCTCGCGGGGCTGGGAACCGGGGCCTCTGAACGCTAGTCTTAGCCCTCTTTACCGCCGCTGTCCGCGAGTTCCCCCATGCGCCGTCTTGCCTGCCTCCTGTTGCTGTTCTGCTGCACCCTCGCCCGTGCCGAACTTCCCGAGACCGACTGGTTGGACCTGATGCCGCCCGAGGACCGCAAGGCCCTCGAAGACATGCCGGAAATCAGCCACGACAGCCCCGAGGGCGACGGCACCTTCGGCCAGCAGGGCGGCCTCAAGCAACAGAAGGACCTGCCTGCGGTGATGTATTCGGCCAAGACAGTGGCTGGCCTGGATGGCAAGCGGATCCATATCGGCGGCTACCCGGTGCCGCTGGAAAGCGACGCCAAGGGCCGCAGCACGCTGTTCTTCCTGGTGCCCTACCCCGGCGCCTGCATCCACGTCCCGCCGCCGCCGCCGAACCAGATCGTGCTGGTGCGCTACCCCAAGGGCATCGCCCTGGACGACATCTATGCGCCCATCTGGGTCGACGGCACCCTCAAGGTGGAGAAGGTCAGCAACGACCTGGCCGATGCCGCCTATGCCCTGGATGCCGGCAACGTGCGATTGGTGGAGGAAGGGGACCTCTGACGCCGGTGCGCGCGGCGCACCCTACCGGTTCGGGTGCGCCATGAACGAGCGGTAATTCGGGAGTTCTCGGAACCGTAGGGTGGATGGCGCTTTTCCATCCACCAGCGGCGTTAGACCGGGGCTCCCATGGTGGACCGATGAAACGTGGTCCACCCTGTCGGGATGGATGCTTCCGGATGATCAGAGGGGCTTGCTGGCCACGCTGAGCACCATGCTGTGCTCCTCGTCGGGTCTGAGCACCAGCAGATCGTCCAGCACCCGCGCCGTCTCGATGCAGAGCATGCCTTGCCAGGCGTCGTCGGCGAACTGCGACAGGCGCCGGGCCTTGTCGATCCAGGGGTTCCACACCACGGCCGAGGCGCTGCCCCGGGCCTCCAGCTCGATCCGGCGATTCCAGGCGCGGTCGAGGATGGCCATGCGCTGGCGCGTGGCCAGGTAGATGCGGTCGGTTTCTCCGCTGAACCGGAGGTTTCCCTGCTGGTTGCGCTGTTGCCAGTCTTCCAGGGTCTCGATATAGCTGCAGCCGTCCAGGCCTTCCACTTCCACCTCGCGGATGTCGCTGACGGCGAAATAGCTGTGCAGGGCCTGGCTCAACGCCAGCGGCCGGTCGCTGGTGTTGCGGCTCGAAAGCGTCAGCTGCAGGGATTCGTCCAGCAGGATGGACAGCTTGAGCTGGGCGGCATGGGGCCAGCCGGGCAGGGGTTCGGCGGCACTATCCACGGCGAACTCCAGGCGCACCGCCGATCCTTCGCTGTCGATGCCGAGCAGTTGCCAGTCGAGCTCGCGCACCAGGCCATGGGCCGGTGCGATCGGGCCGCCCTGGTGCATGCCCTGGACCTCGGCGGGGTTGCGGCGCAAGTCGCCGAACCAGGGCCAGCACACCGGTACGCCGCCACGCACCGCCTTGCCCTTCTGGTAAGCCGCCTGGCCGCTGAGCCAGATCACCGGCTCTTCGCCATGGGGCTGGTAGCTCAGCACCTGGGCGCCTTGCTGGGTCATCAGCAATTCCGCGTGACGGGTGTGCACCCGCCAGCAGACCAGTTCATCCACCACCAGCTGTTCCACGGTGGGCAGGGTGTCGTCGTACATCTCGATCTCCGTGTGCTGCGCTGTCGGGCCGCCAACTGCTATTTCGAACCAGCATGGCAGAGGCGGCAAGGGCTTTCTGGGGATTCGACCAGGAGCGGGGCACCGGGGTTGCGTGCGATCTGATTTTGACGGCTGTCCAGTCGGCGTTCGCAAGTGTCGCTCCACTTGTCGGCATTTTGACATGGGTGGTCAGAGGGCCCGCCACGCCTGGGCCAGGGCTATCCAGCGCTAAGGTCGTGATTTATCGAATCTCCTTGGCAAAACACCCGGCGCAAGCGGCACGCCGGTACCGAAAGCGCTTTTCGGCGCGCACCTAGACTCTGACTACCCGCTCGCAAATGGAGTCAGAGCCATGCGCAAGCTACTGATAATTATTCCTATTTTCGTGTCCCTGGCGGCGCTGCTGGGGTTCTGGTCGCGCCCCGATCCGGTGCCCGTGCAGCTGGTGGAAGTGGCCCAGGGCGAAGTGGCGACCCTGGTGGCCAACACCCGGGCGGGCACGGTGAAAGCCTGCCGGCGGGCGAACCTGTCGTTCAAGACCGGCGGCCAGGTCAGCGAGCTGCTGATCCACGCCGGACAGCGGGTGCAGGCCGGCGACGTGCTGATGCGCCTGCGCCAGGACGACCTGCAGGCGCGGGTGGACGAGGCCCAAGCGCGGCTCGACGCCCAGATCAACCTGCGCGAGCAGGGCTGCCGCCAGGCCAGCCAGGATGCCCGCGACCAACAGCGCCTGGAGCGCCTGGCCGAGCGCAAGCTGGCCTCCGAGGACCTGCTGGAGCAGAGTTCTACCCGTGCGCGCCTGTCCCACCTGCTGTGCAGCGGCGGCGAGGCGAAGATCCGCGAGGCCCGCGCCAGTCTCGACCTGCAGTTGGCGCAAATGGACCAGGCCACCCTGCGCGCGCCCTTCGCCGGCATAGTCGCCGAGATCAACGGCGAGCTGGGCGAAGTGGTCACCCCCTCGCCGCCGGGCATCCCGACGCCGCCGGCGGTGGACCTGATCGACGACCAGTGCCTGTATGTCGAGGCCCCCATCGACGAAGTGGACGCCGCCCTGGTGCATCCCGGAATGCCGGTGCGCATCACCCTGGACGCGTTTCGCGGCCGCAGCTTCGAAGGCCGGGTGACCCGCATCGCGCCATTCGTCCGCGAGCTGGAGAAGCAGGCGCGCACCGTCGACGTGGAAGTGGCTTTCGAGCGGGTGCCCCGGGACCTGTTGCTGCTCAGCGGCTATAGCGCCGATGTGGAGATACTCCTGGCGCAGCGCGCGCAGACCCTGCGGGTGCCCACCGAGAGCCTGCTGGAGGGCGGCAAGGTGCTGCGCTACGACCCGAGCAACGGCCACCTGCGCGAGCAGAAGGTGGAGATCGGCCTGGCCAACTGGCGCTGGAGCGAGGTGAAGGGTGGGCTGGTCGCCGGTGACCGCATTCTTCCCAGCCTGCAGCATGAGGGGCTGGCCGATGGCAGCGTGGTCAGCCCCAGCGGCGACCGCCAGGAGCGCGCACCATGATCCTGATGCACCAGGTCAGCCGCTGCTTCCAGCTGGGCGAGCAACGGGTGCGTGGCCTCGACCACCTGGACCTGGAGGTGGCCGACGGCGAGTACCTGGCCATCACCGGCGCCTCGGGCTCCGGCAAGTCCACCCTGCTGAACATCCTCGGTCTGCTGGATGCGCCGGACAGCGGCGAGCTCTGGCTGGACGAGGAACCCACCGCCTGCCTGCGGGAGGAGCGCCGTTCCTGCCTGCGCAGCCAGCTGATCGGCTTCGTTTTCCAGTCGTTCCACCTGATCCCGCGGCTGACCGCACTGGAGAACATCGAACTGCCCATGCTGCTGGCCGGCATCGAACCCGCCGAGCGTCACCGCCGCAGCCGGCAGCTGGCCGACTGCCTGGGCCTGGGCGATCGCCTGTCGCACCACCCGGCGGAGCTTTCCGGCGGCCAGCGGCAACGGGTGGCCATCGCCCGCGCCATGGTGATGCGCCCGCGGCTGCTGCTGGCCGACGAACCCACCGGCAACCTCGACAGCCAGTCCGGCGCGGAGGTGTTGGCGCTGCTGGAGGCGCTGAACGCCGAGGGCCTTACCCTGATCCTGGTGACCCATGACGACCATCACGCCGCTCGCGCCCGGCGTCGCATCCAGATGTGCGACGGCCGCATCCTCAGCGACCGGTGCCAGGGCCTGGTGTCCTGATGGACCCGCTGGACGCGTGCCGATTCTGGCTCGGTGCCCTGCGCGGGCACGGTTCGCGCAGTGCCATGCTGCTGCTGGCGATGGCCGTGGGGGTGTTCTTCGTGACCCTCCTGGGCGGTATTGGCGAGGGCGCGCGGGCCTATGTGCTGGGGGAGTTCTCCCTGCTGGGCCGGAACATCCTCATCGTCCTGCCCGGGCGCAATGAAACCACCGGCGGCCTGCCGCCCATGACCGGCATGGCGCCGCGCCCGCTGACCCAGGCCGACGCCGCGGCCATCGGCCGACTGCCGGCGGTGCGCCGGGCGGCGCCGCTGCACGCCGGGCAGCTGGAAGTCAGCCATGGCAATCGCAATCGCGAGGTGCTGGCCCTGGGCACCACGCGGGACTTCTTCGCCCTGCGCCAACTGCGCCTGGCCCAGGGCCGGGCACTGCCGGAGCTGGAGCCGGGGCAGGCCGACGAGGTCTGCGTGATCGGCAGTCGCCTGCGCCGTGCACTGTTCGGCGACGCCTCGGCCCTGGGGCAGTGGCTGCGCGCCGGCGACCGGCGCTTCCGGGTGATCGGGGTGCTGGACGAGCGCGGTGAATCCCTGGGCATGGACTTCTCCGAGGCGCTGATCGTGCCGGTGGCCAGCGCCGAGGCGCTGTTCGACCGCGAGGGCTTGTTCCGCGTGCTGGTGGAGGCCCGTGGGCCGAGCTACCTGGACAGCGCCCGGCGGCAGATAGTGGCGACCCTGACCGAGCGCCACCAGGGTGAAGAGGATGTCACGCTGCTCAGCCAGGATTCGATGCTCGCCGCCTTCGACGGCCTCCTCAACGGCCTGACCCTGGCGCTGGCCGGCATCGCTGCCATCAGCCTGCTGGTGGCGGGCATCCTGATCATGAACCTGACCTGGATCGCCGTGCTGCAGCGCACCGCCGAGATCGGCCTGCTCAAGGCGGTGGGAGCGAGCTCCGCGCAGGTGCGCCTGCTGTTTCTTGGCGAGGCGGCGTTGCTGGCGGTGCTCGGCTCCGCCGCCGGCTTGGCCCTGGGTGAGTTGCTGCTCTGGGTCGCGCGACTGGCCAGCGACCTGCCGTTGCATGCGCCCTGGTGGGCACGGCTCGGCGCGCCGACCCTGGCCCTGACGGCGGCCCTGTTGTTCGCCTGGCTGCCGGCCAACCACGCGGCGGCCAAGGTGCCGGTGCAGGCGCTGCGCCCGCAGGGTAGCGGCTGATGCGCTGGCGCGATGTCTTCGAACTGTGCGGCTCGGCGCTGTCCAGTCAGCCCCTGCGCAGCCTCCTGACCCTGCTCGGCGTGGCCATCGGCATCGCCGCCGTGGCGCTGCTCACGGCCATGGGCGAGGGGCTGCGCAATCGCGTACTGGACAGCTTTGCGCAGTTCGGCACGCGGGTCGTCACGGTGCGTCCCGGCACCCTGCCCACCGGAGGCATCGGCGGAATCATCGCCAGCGCCCGGCCGCTGACCATCGCCGACGCCGATGCCCTGGGGCGACTGCCCCATGCCGAGTCCGTGGTGCCGATCATCCAGGGTAACGGCGATATCCAGGCCAACGGACGGCAGCGTCGGGTGGACATTCTCGGCACCGGCTCGCAACTGGCCGCCGCCTGGCGTGTGCGCATGGCCCAGGGGCAGTTCCTGCCGCCCTCCCGTGATGGTCGTACGCCGCCCTATGTGGTGCTCGGGGCCAAGCTCGGCAGCGAGCTGTTCGGCGGCGCCAGCCCCCTGGGCCAGCGAGTGCGGGTGGGTGGCATGAGCTTCCGGGTCGTGGGGGTGATGGCGAGCAAGGGCAACCTGCTGGGCTTCGACCTGGACGATATCGCCTACATACCGGTGGACTGGGCCGAGCACCTGTTCAACCGCGAGGGCCTGGTGAAGGTCCATGTGCTGTTCGACGACAGCACGCCCGCCGAGGCCTTCGCCACGGCCGTGCGCCGCCTGCTGGTGGAGCGCCATGGTCGCGAGGATTTCCGCATGACCTCCCAGGGCGACCTGCTGAGCAGCCTCAACCGCATCCTCGCCACCATCACCCTGGGTGTGGCGGCGTTGGGCGGGATCTCCTTGCTGGTGGGCGCGGTGGGCATCCTCACCATCATGACCACCACGGTCGGCGAGCGGACCGCCGAGATCGGCCTGCTGCGTGCCGTGGGCGCCGCGCCCCACCAGGTGCTGGCGCTGTTCCTCGCCGAAGCCACCGTGCTGTCGGTGCTGGGGGGCGTGCTGGGGCTGCTGATGGTGGGGGTGTTGCTGGTGCTGCTGGGCTGGCTGGTGCCGGGGTTGCCGCTCAGCCTGAGCCCGCAGCTGGTGCTGGTGGCATTGCTGCTGTCGGCGCTGGTGGGCATAGGCGCCGGGCTGGCGCCGGCCAGGCGCGCGGCGAAACTGCACCCGGTGGATGCGCTGCGGCTTTAGTCGTTGTTTTCCCCTGCGGTAGTCCTGGGTGCAAGAACTCAGGACTAAAACGACAAGTAAAACTAGCCAACTATTCGCCGGAAAACGTCGCGCAAAGCCGTTTTATTGACGTCGATTCAGTCATTGAAAACACAGTATCCCGGGGGCTCGATCTGCAAGTTCGGCATATATCTTTTATTTCTCTTGTTTCTTGAAAATTGCAGTTTTTGTGAGGATCAGGATTAAAAGACCCTTAAAACAGGGCTATTTTTGACATTCTGAAGATCTTTAGCTTCTCTTAAATATTTTGTCTTGAACTTTAGTTGATCCTAATTAACTGGCTCTTGTTTGCGGATATCTAGTTCTGATTTTTTCTTCTACATTTACTGCCAAAGAGACCTCCAAGGAGGGCGTCATGGCAGCTGGTGCGGAACAAAAACTTTCATTCTGGTCATTGAGCGCGCTGGTTGTCGGCTCGATGGTGGGGGCGGGGATCTTCTCGTTGCCGGCTACTTTCGGCCGGGCCACCGGGGGCTTCGGGGCGTTGATCGCCTGGGCCATCGCCGGCGCCGGCATGCTGATGCTGGCCTTCGTGTTCCAGAGCCTGGCGCAACGAAAACCGGAGTTGGACGCCGGGGTATATGCCTACGCCAAGGCGGGCTTCGGCGACTACCTGGGCTTCATCTCGGCCTTCGGCTTCTGGGCCGGCAGCTGCGTCGGTAACGTCTTCTACTTCATCCTGATCAAGACCACCCTCGGGGCCTTCTTCCCGATCTTCGGCGAAGGCGACACCCTGCCGGCGGTGCTGGTGTCGTCGGTGATCCTCTGGGGCTTCCACTTCCTGATCATGCGGGGGGTGAAGCAGGCGGCGGCGCTCAACACCATCGCCACCGTGGCCAAGGTGATCCCCATCTTCCTGTTCATCGTCGTGCTGATCTTCGCCTTCAAGGGCGACATGTTCGCCATGAACTTCTGGGGCTACGTGCCGATGACCGACGTGGTGCCGGACCTCGCGCACCTGGATGACTACGGCCGGGTCGGCCATGCGGCGCTGGCCATCGAGCCGGAGCAGGTGGAGTCCCTGTTCAGCCAGGTGCGCAGCACCATGCTGGTGACGGTGTTCGTGTTCATCGGGATCGAGGGCGCCAGTGTCTACTCGCGCCTGGCGAAAAACCGCAAGGACGTCGGCGCGGCCACCGTGCTGGGTTTCATCGGTGTGATGTGCCTGATGATGCTGATCACCATGCTCTCCTACGGCGTGCTGCTGCGCCCGGACCTCGCCGCCCTGCGGCAGCCCTCGATGGCGGGCGTGCTGGAGGCCGTGGTCGGGCGCTGGGGCGCCATCTTCATCAGCGTCGGCCTGATCGTCTCCGTGCTGGGCGCCTACCTGTCCTGGACGCTGCTGGCCTCCGAGGTGCTGTACACCGCGGCCAAGGAAGGCACCATGCCGCGCGTGCTGGCCAGGGAGAACGCCAACCTGGTGCCCTCCACGGCGATGTGGCTGACCAGTGGCCTGATCCAGGTCTTCCTGATCCTCACCATGTTCACCCGCTACGCCTTCACTCTGGCGCTGGAACTGACCAGCTCCCTGAGCCTGATCCCCTACCTGCTGGTGGCCGCCTACGGCCTGAAGCTGGCCTGGACCCGGGAAACCTACGACAAGGACCCGGAGGGGTTGCGCGCCGACCTGATCATCGCCGCGATCGCGACCTTCTACACCCTGTTGATGGTGCTGGCCGGCGGGTTGAAGTACCTGCTGCTGTCGGCGGTGATCTACGCACCGGGCACCATCCTCTTCTTCATGTCCAGGCGCGAGAAGGGACAGCAGGTATTCCTGTCCTACGAGAAAGTGATTTTCGTCGTCACCGCAATTGCCGCCGTGGTCGCTGTGTACAGCATCGCCACCGGGCTGATTGTCATTTAACCGAGGAATCATCATGGTTGCTAAAGCTGCAAAAGCCCCCGCCACGTATGGCGTGCATTCGGAAGTCGGCACGCTGCGCAAAGTGATGGTCTGCGCGCCTGGCCTGGCCCACACCCGACTGACCCCGACCAACTGCGACGATCTGCTGTTCGACGACGTGCTCTGGGTGGAAAACGCCAAGCGCGATCACTTCGACTTCATGACCAAGATGCGCGAGCGCGGCGTGGAAGTGGTCGAGATGCACAACCTGCTGACCGAGACCCTGGATGTTCCCGGCGCCAAGGAGTGGATCCTCGACCAGCAGGTGGTGCCCAACGAAGTGGGCCTGGAGCTGATCGCCGAGGTGCGCTCCTACCTCGACGGCCTGCCGTCCCGGACCCTGGCCGAGACCCTCATCGGCGGCCTGTCCACCGTGGACATCCCGGAAGACCAGGGCGGCGAAGTGCTCAAGCTGGTGCGCGAGGCCGCTGGCGTGACCGAGTACCTGCTGCCGCCGCTGCCCAACACCCTCTACACCCGCGACACCACCTGCTGGATCTACGGCGGCGTCACCCTGAACCCGCTGTACTGGCCGGCACGCCATGAAGAAACCGTGCTCACCACCGCCATCTACAAGTTCCACCCCAGCTTCGCCAGCTCCAATATCCAGGTCTGGTGGGGCGACCCGACCCAGCACCACGGCACCGCGACCCTGGAAGGCGGCGACGTGATGCCCATCGGCAACGGCGCGGTACTGATCGGCATGAGCGAGCGCACCTCGCGCCAGGCCATCAGCCAGGTGGCGGCGTCGCTGTTCGCCAAGGGCGCGGCCAAGCGCGTGATCATCGCGGCGATGCCCAAGCTGCGTGCGGCCATGCACCTGGACACCGTGCTGACCTTCTGCGACCGCGACCTGGTCACCCTGTATCCGGAGATCATCAACCAGGTGCAGACCTTCTCCCTGTACCCGAGCGACAAGCCCACCGGCATCGAGCTGCGCCGCGACAAGGGCACCCTGGTGGAGGTGCTGGCCGGCGCCCTGAACCTGAAGAAACTGCGGGTGGTGGAGACCGGCGGCAACGCCTATGCCGCCCAGCGCCAGCAATGGGACAGCGGCAACAACATGGTGGCCATGTCGCCCGGCGTGGTGGTGGCCTACGACCGCAACACCATCACCAATACCCTGCTGCGCAAGGCCGGGGTGGAAGTCATCACCATCGTCGGTAGCGAACTGGGCCGGGGCCGTGGCGGTGGCCACTGCATGACCTGCCCGCTGATCCGCGACGCGATCGACTTCTAGGCTCATTGTCCAGCACGGCCGGTGGCGACGGGAGCGGTCGCCACCGGAAGTGCAGGTGGGTGGGGGGTTGCTGCCTGCCCGACGCAATCTCCTTTCTGACAGGCTGTCCGGGATATGGAATCGTCAAGCAACCGGCTTTCCCGCGGGGCGCTGATCGCACTGGTGGTCGGCTCCATGGTCGGATCGGGCATCTTCTCGCTGCCCCAGGCGTTCGGCAGGAACACCGGTGGGCTCGGCGCACTGGTGGCCTGGACCATCGCCGGCGTCGGCATGCTGATGCTGGCCTTCGTCTTCCAGGCACTCTCGCGCCGGCGGCCGGACCTGGACTCGGGCATCTACGCCTATGCCAAGGCCGGTTTCGGCAGCTACCTGGGCTTTGCCGCCGCCATGGGCTACTGGGCCGGTTGCTGCCTGGCGGACGTGGCCTGCCTGATCCTGATCAAGGCGACCCTGGGCAAGTTCTTCCCGGTCTTCGGCGACGGCACCACCTTCGTGGCGTTGCTCAGTGCCTCCCTGCTGCTCTGGGGGGTGCACTTCATGATCCTGCGCGGCGTCAAGCAGGCCGCGGCGCTGAACAGCATCGCCACGGTGGCCAAGATGGTGCCGCTGTTCCTGTTCATAGTGGTCGTAGGGGCCGGGTTCAAGGCCGACATCTTCGCCCTGAACTTCGTCGGCATGGAGGAGTTCAGCGGTGCCGGGCTGTTCGGCCAGGTGCGCAATACCCTGCTGGTGACGGTGTTCGTCTTCGTCGGCATCGAGGGGGCCAGCGTCTATTCCCGCTACGCCAAGGACCGCCGGGACGTCGGGGTCGCCACCGTGCTGGGGTTCCTCGGGGTGCTCTGCCTGCTGTTCCTGGTCACCATGCTCTCCTACGGGGTGATGCTGCGGCCGGACCTGGCGACCCTGGCGCAACCCTCGATGGCCGGCGTGCTGGCCCATGTGGTCGGTCCCTGGGGCGCGGTGTTCATCAGCATCGGCCTGTTGATCTCGGTGCTGGGCAACTACCTGTCCTGGTCGCTGCTGGCGGCCGAAGTGCTCTATTCGGCGGCCAACGACCGGGTCATGCCGAAGCTCTTCGCCCGGGAAAACCACAACCAGGTTCCGGCCGGCGCGCTCTGGATCACCAACCTGGTGATCCAGGTGTTCCTGCTGGTGAGCCCGTTCGCCGAGTACGCCTTCCTGCTGGCCCTGAAAATGACCAGCGCCATGACCCTGCTGCCCTACCTGCTGGTGGCGGCCTACGGGGTGAAACTGGCCTGGACCGGCCAGACCTACGAAGGGGAGAACCGCCAGCGGCGAGTCGACCTGACGCGCTCGGCGATCGCCGTGGTCTATGCCTTCGGCATGATCTACGCGGGCGGCCTCAAGTTCCTGCTGCTGTCGGCGCTGATCTACGCCTTGGGGACGCTGCTGTTCTTCCAGGCCAAGCGCGACTACCAGGAACGGGTCTTCACCCTGGCCGAAGGAGTTGTCTTCGCGCTGATAACCCTCGCCGCCGGGATCGGGGTGTTCGCCCTGGCGAGTGGGAAGCTGACGGTTTGAGGGGAACGGGGATGGGGAGGCGCACGGTATGAAAGCAGCCGACTCCGGTGAACTGACCCGGGAACAGGCCAGCCATCTCGAGCAGCGGACGCTGACGCTTTCCCTGTACGGCGTGGTGTTCGCCATCGTGGTGAACTTCGGTTTCGGGCTGTACGTCCAGTCCGACGTGGTGATCCTCAACGGCGTGTTCGGCCTGCTGCAGGTCGCCGGTTCGGCGCTCAACCTGTTCGCCGCCAAGCAGATCATGGGCAGCGGCGACCGGCGCTTCCACCAGCAGGGCTACTGGTACCTCGAACCGATGGCGAACTGCTTCAACGGGCTGATGATGCTGATCCTCTGCCTGTATGCGCTGATCAACGGCGTGGAGCGGATCCGCGGCGGCGGCCACCCGGTGGATGCCGACGATATCGTCTGGTTCAGCCTGCTCAGCGCGCTGTATTGCGCGCTGGCCTGGTACTTCAAGTCGCGGGTCTCCAGGCGCGTCGATTCCCAGCTGCTGAAGAACGACAGCCGCAAATGGGTGATCAAGCTGGTCTTCAACCTGGTGACCCTGGTGGGCTTCGCCGCCTTGCCCTTCCTCGAAGAGCCGAAGCGCAGCTTCTGGGCCAACTACGCCGACAGCTCGCTGGTGGTGGTGATGGCGCTGCTGCTGCTGCCGATCCCGCTGCGCGTCCTGCGGCGTGGCGTCAGCGAGCTGCTGCACCTGCAGTCGGACACGGAGACGGTGGGCAGCATCGAGGCAGCGATGCAGGCGATCCGCCGCGAACATGACATCAATCGCTACAACATCCGGGTGGAGGTCAGCGGGCGCCAGCACTTCATCGAGGTGGACATTCTGGTGGGGCCGGACTTCCGGCTGCAAAGCGTGGCCGAGCAGGACCAGTTGCGGGCGCGTATCTCGCAGGCCGCCGAAGCGGTGCTGCCCGACCCGCTGGACACTATCTGGTTGTCGGTGAGCATAACGGCGGACCCCCGTTGGGTCGCTTGATATCGATGGGAGCATCACAGTGAAGGCTCGTCTCTGCTGTCTACTGACTGCGCTGCTGTTGGGCGCCTGCGACTCGGGTTCACCACCGCCACAGGTGGTGGTGCGGCCGGTGAAACTGTTTACCGTCGCGGACCCCGCCGCGCGCAAGCTGCGCCAGTTGCCGGCGCAATTGCGCGCCAGCGATGAGGTGCTGCTGTCGTTCCGCCGGGGCGGGCACCTGCAGTCGCTGCCGGTCACCGAGGGGATGCGGGTGAAAACCGGCCAGTTGCTGGCCGAAGTGGATTCCGAAGACCAGCGCCTGCAGCTGCGCGACCGCGAGGCGTCGTTCAACCTGGCGCGGGCCCAGTACCAGCGCTTCAGCACCCTCAGCGAGCGGCAGATGACCGCCCGCGCCGAACTCGACCAGCGCAAGGCCCAGCGGGACTCCGCCGAAGCGGCGTTGAACCTGGCCCGCCAGGAGCTGAGCTACACCCGCTTGCTGGCGCCCTTCGACGGCGTGGTGGCGCGGGTGGCGGTGCAGAACCACCAGATGCTGCAGCCGGCCCAGACGGTGATGGTGATGCAGTCGGCGATCAACCTGGACGTGGTGTTCCAGTTGCCGGAGAACCTGGCCAAGCAATTGCGCCCGGACAGCAAGAGCGGCGGCTACCAGCCGCTGGTGCGCCTGAGCAGCCTGCCGGGCCGCGAGTTCCCGGCCACCTTCAAGGAGAAGGCGACCCTGCCCGACCCCAGCACCCTGGCCTATTGGGTCACCTACACCATTCCACGCCCGGCCGACCTCAACCTGCTGCCGGGCATGAGCGCCAACGTGACCATCGACTTCGCCGAGTTCATCAACGAGCAGGCGCAGTTCCTCGTGGTGCCCTCCGAGGCGGTGTTCACCCCGGACACCAGCGAGTCGGACCAGCCCCAGGTCTGGGTGGTGGTGGAGAAGGACGGCAAGCTGACCCTGGAGGGGCGCAAGGTGGAAGTCGGCCAGCTGACCGAAGAGGGCGTGCAGGTGCGCTCCGGGTTGCAGCCGGGGGAACGGATAGTCGCCGTGGGCGGCACGGACCTGCAGGCCGGGCAACAGGTGCGTCCCTGGGTTCGTGAGCGGGGGCTGTAGATGGATACCGCCGGCTACTTCATCCGCAACAAGGTCAACAGCTGGATCGCCATTCTCCTGCTGGGCTTGGGGGGGCTCTACGCCCTCAGTGAAATCGGCCGCCTGGAAGACCCGGCATTCACCGTGAAGACCGCCGTGGTGGTGACCCGCTATCCCGGCGCCTCGCCACAGCAGGTGGAAGAGGAAGTGACCTATCCGCTGGAGAGCGCGATCCAGCAGCTGCCCCAGGTGGACATCCTGACCTCGATTTCCAGTGCCGGCCTGTCGCAGATCACCGTGGATATCCGCGCCGAGTTCATGGCCGACCAGTTGCCGCAGGTGTGGGACGAGCTGCGGCGCCGGGTCAACGACCAGGCGCCACGTCTGCCGCCGGGAGTCCTGCCGCCCCTGGTCAACGACGACTTCGGCGACGTGTTCGGGATCATGCTGTCGATCTCCGGCCCGGGCTACAGCTACCGCGAGCTGCGGGACTTCACCGACTACCTGCGGCGTGAGCTGGTGCTGGTCCCCGGGGTGGGCAAGGTGGCCATGGTGGGGCAGCAGCCCGAAGAGGTGCAGATCGAGATCGCCCGGGACAAGATGAGCGCCCTGGGCATTCCGCCGGCCCGGCTGATGGAGCTGCTCGGCCGCCAGAACACGGTGTCCGACGCGGGCAACCTGCGGGTCGGCAGCGAGCTGATCCGCCTGCATCCCACGGGCGAATTCACCGATATCTCCGACCTGGAGCAATTGCTGGTCAGCCTGCCGGGCAGCCCCAACGCGGTGTACCTGAAGGACATCGCCACGGTGCGCATGGGCTTTGGCGACGAGCCGGGCAACATCTACCGCGCCAACGGCAAGCCGGCGCTGGCCCTCGGCATCTCCTTCGCGCCACGGGTCAACGTGGTGGACGTGGGCGATGCGGTGCACCGGCGCCTGGCCGAGCTGGAGGGCAACCGCCCGGCGGGCATGCTGATCAGCGCCTTCTACGACCAGTCCTACGAGGTGCGCAATTCGGTCGACGGCTTCCTGCTGAGCTTCCTCCTGTCGCTGCTGATAGTGGTGGGCACCCTGCTGATCTTCATGGGGCTGCGCAGCGGCCTGGTGATCGCCGCGGTGCTGTCGCTGAACGTGCTCGGCAGCCTGTTGATCATGTACATGCTGGGCATCGAGCTGCAGCGCATCTCGCTGGGGGCGATGATCATCGCCCTGGCCATGCTGGTGGATAACGCCATCGTGGTGGTCGAAGGGGTGCTGATCGGCCGGCAGAGCGGGCAGGGCATCCTCGATGCCATCAACCGGGTGATCAAGCAGACCACCTGGCCGTTGCTGGGCGGCACCATCATCGCGATCCTGGCCTTCGCCCCCATCGGTCTGTCCCAGGATTCCACCGGCGAATACTGCCGCTCGCTGTTCGAGGTGCTGCTGATCTCGCTGCTGCTCAGCTGGGTCACTGCCATCACCATCACCCCGCTGTTCGCCAAGTGGGCCTTCGAGAAGATGGCGGTGCCGGCCGAGGGCGAGGCGCAGGCCGATCCCTACCAGGGCTGGCTGTATCGCGCCTATGGCGGGATGCTGGCGGTCGTGGTCCGGTTCGGCAAGCTCACCCTGCTGCTGATGGCCGGCTTGCTGGTGGCGGCGATCATGGGCTTCGGCCAGGTGCGCCAGAGCTTCTTCCCGCCGGCCAATACGCCGATGTTCTTCGTCGACCTGTGGCTGCCCCAGGGCACCGACATCAACCATACCCGCGCCCTGGCGGCGGCCGTCGACCAGCATATCCTCGGCCGCGAGGGCGTCGATCGGGTGGTCACCACCATCGGCCAGGGCACCTTGCGCTTCATCCTCACCTACAGCGGCGAGCGGCAGTACAGCAACTACGCGCAGGTCCTGGTGCGCACCGAGAACCTGGGGCAGATTCCGCCGCTGATCGACGAGTTGAACGTCTACCTGCGGGAAAACTTCCCGGAAGCCCAGGTGACCCTCAAGCGGCTGATGTTCGGCCCCAGCGCCGGCAGCCCGATCGAGGCGCGCTTCACCGGCGCCGATCCGAACGTGCTGCGGCGGCTTGGCGCCCAGGCGGTGGATATCCTGCGCGCGGACGCGGTGGCCGCGGGCGTCGGTCACGACTGGCAGGCCCGTGGAAAGATGGTCCGACCGCAGTTCTCCGAGGCCCGTGGGCGTGAGCTGGGCATCGACAAGCGGGATATCGACAGCACCCTGCGCATGAGCTTCGGTGGCCTGCCCCTGGGGCTGTACCGGGACGGCACGCGGCAGATGCCGATCGTCCTGCGCACCCCGGACAGCGATCGCAACAATGCCGAGCGCCTCAGCGACGTGCAGATCTGGAGCAACGGGCGGCAGAGCTATGTGCCCATCGAGCAGGTGGTGAGCGCCTTCCTCACCCAGTGGGAGGACCCGCTGGTGATGCGCCGCGACCGCAAACGGACGCTGACGGTGCAGTCGGAGATCGCCCCGGAGTCCGGCGAGACCTCCGATGAGTTGCTGCAGCGGGTGAAGGCCAGGATCGAGGCCATTCCCCTGCCGGTGGGTTACCAGCTGGAGTGGGGCGGCGACTACGAAAGCTCGCGGGATGCCCGGGCGGCGGTGTTCGGCAGCCTGCCCATGGCCTTCCTGGCGATGTTCCTGATCACCGTGCTGATGTTCGGTTCGGTGGGCAAGGCATCGATGATCTGGGCGACCATCCCCCTGGCGATGATCGGGGTGACCCTGGGCTTCCTGGTCACCGGCATCCCGTTCGGCTTCATGGCCTTGCTCGGCCTGCTCAGCCTGAGCGGCATGCTGATCCGCAACGGTATCGTGCTGATGGAGGAGATCCGTGCCCAGCTAGACCTCGGCAAGGCGCCCTACGACGCGCTGATCTACGCCGCCACCAGCCGCCTGCGGCCGATCTGCCTGACCGCCCTCACCACCATCCTGGGCCTCGCGCCGTTGCTGTTCGACGCCTTCTTCCAGAGCATGGCGGTGGTGATCATGTTCGGCCTGGGCTTCGCCACCCTGCTGACCTTGCTGGTGCTGCCGGTGATGTACAGCACCTTCAACGGCATCCGCAAGGAACCCAAACCGACCTGAGGACGGCGCAAATACAAAGGGCCGCTATTGCGGCCCTTGGTTTTTCAGCCCCGGCGGGGCGGGACGGGGCGGGTTCTGCCGCTGCCATCGATGGCGACGAAGACGAACACCGCTTCGGTGACCTTGCGCCATTCGCTGGAGAGCGGGTCGTCGCTCCAGACCTCCACCAGCATCTGGATCGAGCTGCGGCCGATTTCCAGGGCCTGGGTATAGAAGGAGAGTTGGGCGCCCACGGCCACCGGTACCAGGAACGCCATGCGGTCGATGGCTACCGTGGCCACGCGGCCCGCGGCCACCTTGCTGGCCATGGCGGTGCCGGCCAGGTCCATCTGAGAGACCAGCCAGCCGCCGTAGATGTCGCCGAAGCCGTTGGTTTCCCGCGGGAGCGCGGTGATCTGCAGGGCGAGGTCGCCTTGCGGGGTGAGGTTCTCTTCTTCTTCGATGTCGATCATGCCGGGACTGCCTGTTTCATGTGTGTGTGGCGCCAATGCCTGGACGGGGCCGAAGCCCTTTCCTTCCCTGTGCGCCAGCCGACCCACTGCATGCCGACCTGCGCTGAACAGCGCGCAGTATATAGCCTCGATGCGGCGCCAGACGACCGCTGTAGCGCTGCGGCGGCGGTTTTGTGGGTGAGACTGTGTACAAATGACGCTTTTTGATATGTTGCCTGGCGATTTGCCGCCCACGCAGCGGCAGACGCTCTGCACTCCCCAGACGAGAATCCGCCCACATGCCATCCGTGCTCGCCTCCGAGGCGCCTGCCTCGCGTCCGCTGACCCGCAGCGACTACAAGACCCTGTCGCTGTCCGCCCTGGGCGGTGCCCTGGAGTTCTACGACTTCATCATTTTCGTGTTCTTCGCCGCGGTGGTGGGCAAGCTGTTCTTCCCGGCCGACATGCCGGAATGGCTGCGCCAGCTGCAGACCTTCGGCATTTTCGCCGCCGGCTACCTGGCGCGTCCCCTGGGCGGCATCGTGATGGCGCACTTCGGCGACCTGCTGGGGCGCAAGCGCATGTTCACCCTGAGCATTTTCCTGATGGCGGTGCCGACCCTGGTCATGGGCCTGCTGCCGACCTATGCGCAGATCGGCATCTGGGCGCCCTTGCTGCTCCTGCTGATGCGCGTCATCCAGGGCGCCGCCATCGGTGGCGAGGTGCCCGGCGCCTGGGTCTTCGTCTCCGAACACGTCCCGGCCCGCCATGTGGGCTACGCCTGCGGCACCCTGACCTCGGGCCTGACCGCCGGCATCCTGCTCGGTTCGCTGATGGCGACCCTGATCAACACCCTCTTCACCCCGGCCGAGGTCCTCGACTGGGCCTGGCGCGTGCCCTTCCTGATCGGCGGCGTGTTCGGCTTCTTCGCCATGTACCTGCGCCGCTGGCTGCACGAGACCCCGGTGTTCGCCGAGATGCAGCAGCGCAAGGCGCTGGCCGAGGAAGTGCCGCTCAAGACGGTGCTGCGCGAGCATCGCGGCGCCGTGGTGCTGTCCATGCTGCTGACCTGGGTACTGTCGGCCGGCATAGTGGTGGTCATCCTGATGACCCCGACCTTGCTGCAGACGGTCTACGGCTTCGACGCCGCCACCGCGCTCAAGGCCAACAGCCTGGCCATCGTGCTGCTGTCCATCGGCTGCGTGCTGGCGGGCGTCATCGCCGACCGCATCGGCGCCGGCCGCACCTTGCTGGTGGGCGGCCTGCTGCTTGCGATCACCTCCTGGACCTTCTACACCAGCCTCAAGGCCCATCCAGACTGGCTGTTCCCGCTCTACGCCCTGACCGGCCTGTTCGTCGGCACCATCGGCGCCGTGCCCTATGTGATGGTCAAGGCGTTCCCGCCGGTGGTGCGCTTCTCCGGGCTGTCGTTCTCCTACAACCTGGCCTACGCCATCTTCGGCGGCCTGACCCCGATGGTGGTGTCGCTGCTGATGAAGTGGGACCCGCTGGGCCCGGCCTACTACGTAGCCACGCTGTGCGGCGTGGCGATGCTGATCGGCGTGTACCTGATCGCCCAGAAGCGTTAAGCGTCCGACTGCAGCCCGTAGGATGGGTTGAGCGGAGCGATACCCATCACATCGGCCGATGGGTATCGCAGGCTCAACGGAACGCCGCCCGACCCATCCTACGGGTGCTACGGCTTGGGTTTCACTTCTTCTTCACCGCGCTCACGCGCCACACCTTGTTGCCCACATCGTCCGTCACCAGCAGGGCGCCCTTGCTGTCGAGCTTCACGTCCACCGGCCGGCCCTGGGCGTTGCCCTGCTCGTCGAGGAAGCCGCCGAGCACCTCTTCCGGCTGGCCGTGGGGCTTGCCGCCCTTGAAGGGCACGTAGATCACCTTGTAGCCACTGCGGGGCGTGCGGTTCCAGGAACCGTGCTGGCCGACGAACAGGCCGTTGCGGAAGTTGGGCAGCTGGCTGCCCTTGGCGAAGGCGATGCCGAGGGAGGCGGTGTGCGGGCCCAGGGCGTAGTCGGGCACCAGGGCCCTGGCCACCATGTCCGGGTTCGGCGGTTGCACGCGATCGTCCACGTGCTGGCCGAAGTAGCTCCAGGGCCAGCCATAGAAGCCGCCGTCCTTCACCGAGGTGATGTAGTCGGGCACCAGGTCGCTGCCCAGTTCGTCACGCTCGTTCACCGCCGTCCACAGCTTGCCGGTCTGGGGCTCCCAGGCCAGGCCGTTGGGGTTGCGCAGGCCAGTGGCGAACAGGCGCTTGTTGCCGCTGGCGCGGTCCAGTTCCCAGATCGCGGCGCGGCCTTCCTCGGCCTCCAGGCCGTTTTCGCCGACGTTGCTGTTGGAACCCACGGTTATGTAGAGCTTGCGGCCGTCGCGGCTGGCGATGACGTTCTTGGTCCAGTGGTGATTGAGGCCGGCCGGCAGGTCGGTGACCTTGGTGCCCGCCGCCGTGATCTCGGTGGCGCCCTTCTCGTAGGGGAAGCGCAGCAGCGCGTCGGCGTTGGCGACGTAGAGGTCCTTGCCCACCAGCACCATGCCGAAGGGCGAGTTGAGGCCCGCAAGGAAGGTGCTGCGCAGGTCGGCGACGCCGTCGCCGTTGATGTCCCGCAGCAGCGAGATGCGGTTGGCGCTGGGCACCTGGGCGCCGGCGCGCTTCATGAAGTAACCCTCCACCCGGCTTTTCAGGCCCGCCGGCTTGTCGGTACCCGGCGCGGCGCTCTCGGCCACCAGCACGTCACCATTGGGCAGCACGTAGAGCCAGCGCGGGTGCTTGAGGTCTTCGGCGAAGGCGTTGACCTGGGTGCCTTCGGCGGCCACCGGCGTGACACCCGCGGGCCAGCCGACGGCGGGGGCGACGTTGACGGTGGGAATCAGGCTGCGTTTGGGCGGCGGCAGCTGCGGGTCGGGGCCGGTGCCATCCGCGACCATCAGGCTGGCCGTTTCGCCGCAAGCGGTGCAGAGCGCCAGGAGGGCGATGGGCAGCAGGGGGTGACGCTTCATTGGGACTGTCTCCATGGGGTTCGCGGGGCTTGATTGAACCTTGGACAGCGGATGGTGGCCTTTCATCCAATTGTCACAATCAATTCATAGAGTGGTCACATGGCCTCTCGATACTGGCCCCCGTTGCATTCAACCCCTCGTCCTGCTTAGGAGCAAGGCATGAAACTGAAGCGTTTGATGGCGGCCCTGACCTTTGTCGCCGCCGGCGTTGCCACCGCCAGCGCGGTTGCCGCTGTCGACCCGGCCATCCCGGCCTACCAGAAGACCACCGGCGTTTCCGGCAACCTCTCCAGCGTTGGTTCCGACACCCTGGCCAACCTCATGACCCTGTGGGCCGAGGCTTACAAGCGCGAGTACCCGAACGTCAACATCCAGATCCAGGCCGCCGGTTCCTCCACCGCGCCGCCCGCCCTGACCGAAGGCACCGCCAACCTGGGCCCGATGAGCCGCAAGATGAAGGACGTCGAGCTGCAGGCCTTCGAAGAGAAGTACGGCTACAAGCCGACCGCCGTGCCGGTGGCCGTCGACGCCCTGGCCGTGTTCGTGCACAAGGACAACCCGATCAAGGGTCTGACCATGCAGCAGGTCGACGCGATCTTCTCCGCCAACCGCCTGTGCGGCGGCAAGAGCGACGTCAAGACCTGGGGTGACCTGGGCGTGACCGGCGACCTGGCCAACAAGCCGGTCCAGTTGTTCGGCCGTAACTCGGTATCCGGCACCTACGGCTACTTCAAGGAAGAAGCCCTGTGCAAAGGCGACTTCAAGCCGAACGTGAACGAGCAGCCGGGTTCGGCTTCCGTGGTTCAGTCCATCAGCCAGTCGGTCAACGGCATCGGCTACTCGGGCATCGGCTACAAGACTTCCAGCGTGAAGACCGTGGCCCTGGCCAAGAAGGAAGGCGGCGAGTTCGTTGAAGACAACGAGCAGAATGCGCTGAACGGCAGCTACCCGCTGTCCCGCTTCCTCTACGTTTATGTGAACAAGGCGCCGAACAAGCCCCTGGCTCCCCTGGAAGCCGAGTTCGTGAAGATGGTGCTGTCCAAGCAGGGCCAGGAAGTCGTCGTCAAGGACGGCTACATCCCGGTTCCGGCGAAAGTCGCGGAAAAGACCCTGAAGGATCTGGGCCTGTAACCCGGGCCGCTCCGCAAGGACGCAACAACGACGGGCGACCCCTGTCGCAGAAGCCCGCCCGAGGCCTCCTCCGGGTGGGCTTCGCCACGTCAACTCGCTGTAATTTTTCTGTCACACGAAAGCCGTAGGCTGTGCCCCCATCGTAAAAGCCTGCGCGCGCCGACTGTGCCAAGAGCCCGAATCCATGACTGACCTGGCCAACTCCCTGACAAACTCGAAGAATCCTCCCGCCCGCATCGACTTCAATACGCCGGCGCTGGTGCGCAAGCGCAAGATGCGCGCGCTGAAGGACCGCCTGACCCGCTGGTACGTGCTGGTCGGCGGCCTCGCCGTGCTCGCGGCCATCACCCTGATCTTCTTCTACCTGGCCTATGTGGTTCTGCCGCTGTTCCAGGGCGCCGAGCTGACCGCCCGCAAGGTGCAGAGCCCCGCCTGGTTGCAGCAGGACGCCGGCAAGCCGCTGCTGCTGGCCCTGGAAGAACAGAACATGGTGGGCATGCGCGTCGCCAACACCGGCGAGGTGCAGTTCTTCTCCGTCAAGGACGGTAGCCTGATGAAGCGCCAGCAACTGCCGTTGCCAGGCGGCGTCAGCGTGGCGTCCATCGGCCAGGACCAGCCGGGCAGCGCGCTGGTGGTGCTGGGCCTGTCCAACGGCCAGGCGCTGATCTTCCAGCACAGCTACAAGGTCACCTACCCGGACAACCACAAGACCATCACCCCGCAGGTCAGCTTCCCCTACGGCGAAGCGCCCATGGCGCTGGACGCACAGGGCCGCGCCCTGGAGCACGTCGCCATCAACGGCAACGACGAGACCCTGGTGCTGGCCGCGTCCACCGGCAGCCAGCTGCATGTGCAGCAAGTGGTCAGCGAAGAGAACATGCTGACCGGCGAGACCACCCAGGAACAGACCAGCATCGACCTGCCGCAGATCGCCGAGCCGATCAAGGCCATCTACATCGATCCGCGTCACCAGTGGCTCTACGTCCTCAACGGCCGCGCCCACGCCGACGTCTTCAGCCTGCGGGAAAAATCCCTGAACGGCCGCTACAAGCTGCTGGAAGACGCCAGCCGCGAAGTCACCGCCAGCAACACGCTGCTGGGCGGCATCTCGATGATGATCGGCGACTCCAAGGGCGGCATCGCCCAGTGGTTCATGGCTCGTGACCCGGACGGTTCCTCGCGCCTGAAACATATCCGCGACTTCCAGCTGGGCACCGATCCGGTGGTGCAGATCACCCCGGAAGAGCGCCGCAAGGGCTTCGTCGCCCTGGACGCCAGCGGCCACCTCGGCGTCTTCCACAGCACCGCCAACCGTACCCTGCTGGTGGAGCCGGTCACCGACGGCTCCGGCGTGCTGGCCCTGTCGCCGCGCGCCAACAAGGTGCTGGTGGAAGAGGGCAACCAGTTCCTGCCGTTCCGCCTCCGCAACCCGCACCCGGAAATCTCCTTCAGCGCGCTGTGGAGCAAGGTCTGGTACGAAAGCTATGACGAGCCCAAGTACGTCTGGCAGTCCACCGCCGCCAACACCGACTTCGAGCCCAAGCTGAGCCTGGCCCCGCTGACCTTCGGTACCCTCAAGGCGGCCTTCTACGCCATGCTGCTGGCCGCCCCGCTGGCGATCGCCGCGGCCATCTACACCGCCTACTTCATGGCCCCGGCGATGCGCCGCAAGGTCAAGCCGGTGATCGAACTGATGGAAGCGCTGCCGACGGTGATCCTCGGCTTCTTCGCCGGCCTGTTCCTGGCGCCCTATGTGGAAGGCCACCTGCCGGGCATCTTCAGCCTGCTGTTGCTGACCCCCTTCGGCATCCTGCTGGCCGGCTTCATCTGGAGCCGCCTGCCCGAATCCATCCGCCTGCGCGTGCCGGACGGCTGGGAAGCGGCCATCCTGATCCCCGTGGTGGGCGGCACCGCCTGGCTCGCCCTGGGCATGAGCCCGATCCTGGAGAGCTGGTTCTTCGGTGGCGACATGCGCCTGTGGATCAGCAACGACCTCGGCATCACCTACGACCAGCGCAACGCCCTGATCGTCGGCCTGGCCATGGGCTTCGCGGTGATCCCGAACATCTTCTCCATCGCCGAAGACGCCGTGTTCAGCGTGCCCCGGAGCCTCACCTACGGTTCCCTGGCCCTGGGCGCCACGCCCTGGCAGACCATGACCCGCGTGGTCCTGCTGACCGCCAGCCCGGGCATCTTCTCGGCACTGATGATCGGCCTCGGCCG
This sequence comes from Pseudomonas resinovorans NBRC 106553, assembly GCF_000412695.1. Lineage (NCBI taxonomy): Bacteria > Pseudomonadati > Pseudomonadota > Gammaproteobacteria > Pseudomonadales > Pseudomonadaceae > Metapseudomonas > Metapseudomonas resinovorans. The sequence continues at coordinate 6,184,793 of NC_021499.1, read as the reverse complement.
TGCCGTGGGCGAGACCATGATCGTGCTGATGGCCACCGGCAACACCCCGGTGATGGAAGCGAACATCTTCGAAGGCATGCGCACCCTGGCGGCCAACGTGGCGGTGGAAATGCCCGAGTCGGAAGTGGGCGGTAGCCACTACCGCGTGCTGTTCCTCTCGGCGCTGGTGCTGCTGACGTTCACCTTCATCATGAACACCCTGGCCGAGCTGATCCGTCAGCGCCTGCGCAAGAAGTACGCCTCTTTGTAAGAACGACGCTTCAGCGTCGCAGCTGATCCCCCTCTCCCTGTGGGAGAGGGGGGTCCGAAGGACCGGGTGAGGGATGTTCGGCTCAGCGCCGCAGCCTCTCTCCCCCAGAAACACGAAACCTCCGGCCCCCTGGCCGGAGGCACTGAAAGACTCAAGCGGTGGAGAAATCCGTGAAAAAGGTTTCCCTGAAAGACTGGTTCAAGAGTGGCGCACCGGGCGTCTGGATAAGCGGTGGAGCGGTTTCCATCGCGGTCATCATGACCATCGGCCTGCTCTCGGTGATCGCCGTGCGCGGCCTCGCCCACTTCTGGCCGGCCGACCTGGTGGAAGCGCAGTACAGCGTGCCCGGCCAGCCGGTGAAGCTGGTGATCGGCGAAGCGGTACAGATCGAGGAAGTGTCCCGTGTGCGCCTGCAGGGTGCCGGTCTGCCGGTGCCGGCGGAGGGTCCGGAGTTCATGACCCGCGAGCTGCTCAAGGTGGGCAACCGTGACGTCTACGGCAGCGACTTCACCTGGGTGGTGGGCGACTGGCTGCAGGAGCAGAAGTACCCTACCGAGCTGGTGGCGCTGGAGCGCCGCGAGTGGGGCAACTTCTACGGCCGGCTGATCTCCGTGAAGGAGAACGGCCAGGTGGTGGCTGAAGGCGAGGCCGCCATGGCCGAGCTGACCAAGCGCCTGGCGCGGGTGAACGAGCTCTACGCCCAGCTCTACCAGCTGGAGAAGAAGGAGATCGGCGGCATCAACCACGGCCTCGAGCGCCTGCGCCTGCAGACCCGCAAGCTGGAGTTGAACGACGCTCTGACCCCCGAGGCCCAGGCCGACATCGCCGCCGAGCGCGCCGAGCTGGAGAAACGCTACAAGGGCCTGGAAGAGCGCCTGATGGGCCTGCACCAGGAATTCAACCGCGACAGCGTGGTGGTGCGCGAGGCCGGCGGCCGCGAGCAGGAAATCAGCCTCGGCAAGGTGGTGCATGCCTACCAGCCGAACGCCATGACCCTGTTTCAGAAGCTCGGCTTCTACTTCGCCAAGCTCTGGGAGTTCCTCAGCGACGACCCCCGTGAGGCCAACACCGAGGGCGGTATCTTCCCGGCCATCTTCGGCACCGTGATGATGACCCTGATCATGGCCGTGATCGTCACCCCCTTCGGCGTGATCGCGGCCATCTACCTGCGCGAGTACGCCAAGCAGGGGCCGCTGACCCGGGTGATCCGCATCGCGGTGAACAACCTGGCGGGCGTCCCGGCCATCGTCTACGGCGTGTTCGGCCTGGGCTTCTTCGTCTACGTGCTGGGTGGCTCCCTCGACCGCCTGTTCTTCCCCGAGTCCGCGCCGGCGCCGACCTTCGGCACCCCGGGCCTGCTCTGGGCGTCCCTGACCCTGGCGATCCTCGCCGTGCCGGTGGTGATCGTCGCCACCGAGGAAGGCCTGGCGCGTATCCCCCGCGCCGTGCGCGAAGGCTCCCTGGCCCTGGGTGCGACCAAGGCCGAGACCTTGTGGAAGGTGGTCCTGCCCATGGCCAGCCCGGCCATGATGACCGGCCTGATCCTCGCCGTGGCCCGCGCCGCCGGCGAAGTGGCGCCGCTGATGCTGGTGGGCGTGGTGAAGCTGGCCCCGAGCCTGCCGGTGGACGGTAACTACCCCTACCTGCACCTCGACCAGAAGATCATGCACCTGGGCTTCCACATCTACGACGTCGGCTTCCAGAGCCCGAACGTCGAGGCCGCGCGCCCGCTGGTCTACGCCACCGCGCTGTTGCTGGTACTGGTGATCGCCCTGCTGAACATCTCGGCCGTCGCCATCCGTAACCACCTGCGCGAGAAATACAAGGCGCTGGACAGCTGATCGTCCATCGCCAACCGAATTGCCTGAGGCTTACAGCTTGTAGCTCGAAGCTACGAACGGAGTGAACACATGCAACACGAATCCCACAGCCACGGCGTCAACCTTTCCGCCCTTGGCCGCGACAAGCAGAACCTGCGCCTGGCCGATGAGCCCGTTGCCCTGCAGGTGCCCGGCCTCTCCCTGTTCTACGGCGAGAAGCAGGCCCTGTACGACGTCAGCATGAACATACCGAAACAGCGCGTGACCGCCTTCATCGGCCCGTCCGGCTGCGGCAAGTCCACGCTGCTGCGCTGCTTCAACCGCATGAACGACCTGGTGGATGGCTGCCGCGTGGCCGGCGAGATCCTCCTCGACGGCAACAACATCTACCGCAAGGGCGAGGACGTGGCCGAGCTGCGCCGCCGCGTGGGCATGGTGTTCCAGAAGCCGAACCCCTTCCCCAAGAGCATCTACGAGAACGTGGTGTATGGCCTGCGCATCCAGGGCATCAACAAGAAGCGCGTGCTCGACGAGGCCGTGGAGTGGGCGCTGAAAGGCGCCGCCCTGTGGGAAGAAGTGAAGGACCGCCTGCACGAATCCGCCCTGGGTCTCTCCGGCGGCCAGCAGCAGCGCCTGGTGATCGCCCGCACCATCGCGGTGGAACCCGAGGTGCTGCTGCTCGACGAACCCTGCTCGGCCCTGGACCCGATCTCCACCCTCAAGGTGGAAGAGCTGATCTACGAGCTCAAGAGCAAGTACACCATCGTCATCGTGACCCACAACATGCAGCAGGCCGCGCGGGTTTCCGACTACACGGCGTTCATGTACATGGGCAAGCTGATCGAGTTCGGCGATACCGATACCCTGTTCACCAACCCGGCCAAGAAGCAGACCGAGGACTACATCACCGGTCGCTACGGCTAGTGGCCAGCCCCAATCGCGCTGGGCCGCGTCGGCGAAGCACGATTGGTTGAAGGCCACCATCACCAGGAAAGCATTCTGCTCAACAAGGGTTAGAAAATGATCGACAAAGACAGCCTCACCCATCACATCTCCCAGCAGTTCAACGCCGAGCTGGAGGAAGTGCGCAGCCACCTCCTGGCGATGGGTGGCCTGGTCGAGAAGCAGGTCAACGACGCCGTCACCGCGCTGATCGATGCCGACTCGGGCCTGGCCCAGCAGGTGCGCGAGATCGACGACCAGATCAACCAGATGGAGCGCAACATAGACGAAGAATGCGTGCGCATTCTCGCCCGTCGCCAGCCGGCGGCCTCCGACCTGCGCCTGATCATCAGCATCTCCAAGTCGGTGATCGACCTGGAGCGCATCGGCGACGAAGCCTCGAAGATCGCCCGTCGCGCCATCCAGCTCTGCGAAGAGGGTGTGGCCCCGCGCGGCTACGTCGAGGTGCGCCACATCGGCGACCAGGTGCGCAAGATGGTCCAGGAAGCCCTGGACGCCTTCGCCCGCTTCGACGCCGACCTCGCCCTGTCGGTGGCCCAGTACGACAAGAACATCGACCGCGAATACAAGACCGCCCTGCGCGAGCTGGTCACCTACATGATGGAAGACCCGCGCGCCATCAGCCGCGTGCTCAACGTCATCTGGGCCCTGCGTTCCCTGGAGCGCATCGGCGACCACGCACGCAACATTTCCGAACTGGTGATCTACCTGGTACGCGGCACCGACGTTCGCCACATGGGCCTGGCGCGCATGACCGAGGAAGTGAAGGGCACCAGCAACAAGGATAAGGATATCGCCGAGAACTAAGTTTTCGGCTCGTGGGAAATTTCCAGCATCGTTGTAGCTGGTTTCCTAAAACGCCCGGCCTTGTTCCGGGCGTTTTGCTTTTCGTGCCCCGGCCCCTGGCCGGTTCCGGCTGACCCACCGGTCGAATCGATGCACTGCCCGGCAAATCAGGTTTGGCAATTGGCTATCAGGCAAGGCTATCCTTAGTCCCGTTTTCCAAGGAGCAGTCGATGGGCAAGGTCAATGTGCTGGTAGTGGACGATGCGTCCTTCATTCGCGATCTGGTGAAGAAGGGGCTGCGCGACAACTTCCCCGGCATCCAGATCGAGGAAGCGATCAATGGGCGCAAGGCCCAGCAGATGCTCGCCCGTACCAGTGTCGACCTGATCCTCTGCGACTGGGAGATGCCCGAGATGTCGGGGCTGGAACTGCTCACCTGGTGCCGTGAGCAGGACAACCTGAAGACCACGCCCTTCATCATGGTCACCAGCCGCGGCGACAAGGAGAACGTCATCCAGGCCATCCAGGCCGGCGTTTCCGACTACATCGGCAAACCCTTCTCCAACGATCAGTTGGTCACCAAGGTGAAGAAGGCCCTGGCCCGCAGCGGCAAGCTCGAGGCCCTGATGTCCGCCACGCCGGCGCGCCTGCCCAATGCCGGCGGCTTCGCCAACGATTCCCTGGCCGCCCTCACCGGTGGCAAGGCCGAGGTGATCCGTCCCGCCGCGCCCGTCGCCAAGCCCGCCGCGCCGCCAGCGCCGTCGGCCAAGGCCGCCGCCCAGGCCCCGGGTGGCCGCGGGCAGGCACAGCTGCGTTTGCCGGCCGGCGTGCTGTCCTGCGTGATCAAGGCCCTGAGCCTGAAGGACGCGCAGTTGGTGGTGCGCCGTGGCGAACCCCTGCCGCAGGTGCTGGAAAGCGCCGTGCTCGACCTGGAACAGGGCGAAGGCGGTGAAGTGGCACGGCTCAACGGCTACCTGCACGCGGTCGCCGCCCTGGAGCCCAAGCCCGACAGCGAGTGGCTGCAGCTGAGCTTCCGCTTCGTCGACCGCGACCCGCAGAAGCTCGACTACCTGTCCCGCCTGATCGCCCGCGGCACCGCGCAGAAGCATTTCGTCCCCGGCGCCTGACCGTCCAGCCAACCCCGTCACAGGTCGATGGGGAAGGCCTCGCCCGGCGCTGGGTGCGCTGCTAGTCTTCGGCCAACGGAGCACAGAACAACAACGGGTCGACATGCTGGGGCGAATCCTTCCTCTACTGGCGCTGCTTGGCTTGAGCCTGCCGGCGGCGGCGCTGACCATCTACAAGTACACCGACGCCAATGGTGTGGTGACCTACACCGACCAGGCCGTGTCGGGCGCGCAGGTGTTCGTCTTCCGCGACCGCATGGTGGAGCGCCTGGACCTGTCGGTGAAGCTGGAGACCAAGAAGCACGCCGCCGGTGAGACCCTGGTGCTGCACAACGAGCTGTTCGCGCCGGTGGAGGTGGAGCTGCGCGTCGACCAGGCGGAAAACGTCTCCGGTGCCCCTGACCAGCCCATCCGCTGGGTGCTGGCGCCGCGCAGCAGCATGCGCATGGCCACCCTGGCCCCGGCCGACCCGAATCGCCCCATGAGCTACAAGCCCAAGCTGCGCTACGCCATGGGCGACCCGCGCCTGGTGCCGGTGGTCTACCGCTACCCGCTGCCCTGGCAGGGTGGCCCCTTCCGCCTGACCCAGGGCGCCAACGGCCGCTACAGCCATTTCACTCCCAAGGGCCGCTACGCCCTGGATATCGCCATGCCCGAAGGCACGCCCATCGTCGCGGCGCGGCCGGGTGTGGTGGTGAAGATCGAGAACGACCAGAGCGGCCGGGGCAACAACCCGTCGGGCAACTTCGTGCGCATCCTGCACGACGACGGCACCATGGGCGTCTACCTGCACCTGATGCGCGGTTCGGTACAGGTGCGCGAGGGCCAGCAGGTGACCATCGGCGAGCGCATCGCGCGCTCGGGCAACACCGGCAACAGCACCGGCCCGCACCTGCACTTCGTCATCCAGCGCAACCTGGGCCTGGCGCTGGAGTCCATCCCCTTCGACTTCGCCCAGCCGGTGGATACCTTGCCGAACTTCGCGGTGGGCGGGGAGTAGGCCCGCAACCCACACGTAGGATGGGTTGAGATACGTAGGATGGGTTGAGCTTGCGATACCCATCAGGACACTCGCACGGCAGCATGGGTATCGCTTCGCTCAACCCATCCTACGAGGGCGCGAGGGCACTCAATCGAGCTTGAGCACCTTGGCCAGGACGATCTTCGGGCCTTTCATCTTCTTCACGATGATGCGCAGGCCTTCGGTTTCCAGCACTTCTTCCTCTTCCGGCACGCGGTTCAGGGACTCGTAGATCAGGCCGGCGAGGGTGTCGGCTTCCACGTGGTCCAGGTCGATGCCGAGCAGGCGTTCCACCTTGAACAGCGGGGTGTCGCCGCGCACCAGCAGCTTGCCGGGCTGGTAGGCCAGCACGCCGCGTTCGGTCTTGCGGTGTTCGTCCTGGATATCCCCCACCAGCACTTCCAGCACGTCTTCCATGGTCAGGAAGCCCACCGCCTTGCCGTCGGCCTCTTCGACCAGGGCGAAGTGCGAGCCACCCTTGCGGAATTCTTCCAGCAGGCGCGACAGCGGCATGTGCTTGGTCACGCGCTCCAGCGGATGGGTGAGTTCGGCCAGGTCGAAGCTCTCCGGCAGGCTGTCCAGGGCGGACAGGGCCAGCAGCAGGTCCTTGATGTGCAGGACGCCGATGAACTCGCCTTTCTGCTCGTCATGGACCGGGTAGCGGCTGTACTTGTGGCGGCGGATCACCGAGAGGATGTCCGACAGCGGCGCGTCGTGCTCCAGGTAGATCAGGTCTTCGCGGGAGTTGGCCCAGTCCACCACTTCCAGTTCGCCCAGCTCCACGGCCGAGGCCAGCACGCGCATGCCCTGGTCGCTGGGGTCGCGGGCGCGGCTGGAGTGGAGGATCAGCTTGAGTTCGTCGCGGCTGTAGTGGTGCTCATGGTGCGGGCCTGGCTCGCCCTGGCCGGCGATGCGCAGGATGGTATTGGCGCTGGCGTTCAGCAGCCAGATGGCCGGGTACATCATCCAGTAGAAGAGGTACAGCGGCACGGCGGTCCACAGCGACAGCAGCTCCGGCTTGCGGATGGCCCAGGACTTGGGCGCCAGCTCGCCGATCACGATGTGCAGGTAGGAAATGATGAAGAAGGCGGTGAAGAAGGCGATGCCGTGGACCAGCTTCTCCGATTCGATGCCGATGGCGCTGAGCAGCGGCGTGAGCAGGTGGGCGAAGGCCGGTTCGCCGACCCAGCCGAGGCCGAGCGAGGCCAGGGTGATGCCCAGCTGGCAAGCGGAGAGGTAGGCGTCGAGCTGGTTGTGCACCGTGCGCAGGATGCTGCCACGCCAGCCGTGCTTGTCGGCGATGGATTCGACGCGGGTGGAACGCAGCTTGACCATGGCGAACTCGGCGGCCACGAAGAAGCCGTTGAGCAGCACGAGGAAGAGGGCGAAGAGAATCAGGCCGAAATCGGCGAAGTAACTGAAGTAATCGGAACTAGGGGAAGGGTCCATGGATGGTTTTTGCTGAACGATGACCGACTAAGGTTGCAGGCTGCACCCCGAGTTTGCAAGTCGGGGTGCATTCCTGGTCATGGGCGCCGGACTACCTGGGTGGCCGGGAAATGGCAATTGAAGGTGCTGCCGTGGTTGAGCACCGAGCTGATGTCGAGGCGGCCGCGATGGCGGATCAGCACGTGCTTGACGATGGCGAGGCCCAGGCCCGTGCCGCCGGTGCTGCTGTTGCGGCTGGAGTCGACGCGGTAGAAGCGCTCGGTCAGGCGCGGCAGGTGCTTGGCTTCGATGCCGATGCCGCTGTCCTGCACGCTGAGGTGCGCACCATTGTCGTCGCCGTACCAGCGGATGCGTATCTCGCCTTCGTCCGGGGTGTACTTGACCGCGTTGAACACCAGGTTGGAGAAGGCGCTGCGCAGTTCCGGCTCGCTGCCGCGCAGCTTGAAGTTGTGGTCGGCTTCCAGGCTGATGCGGTGGTGGCGATTGCCGGACAGGGCGAGGGCGTCGGCCTTGATCTGCAGCAGCATCAGGTCCACCGCCACCGGCTGGTTGTCCGAGGGGTAGTCGGTGGCTTCCAGCTTGGCCAGCAGCAGCAGGTCGTTGAGCAGGTTCTGCATGCGCATGCCCTGCTGGCTCATCTGCTGCAGCGCGCGGGTCCAGCGCGGGTTCACGTCCTCGACGTTGTCCAGCAGGGTCTCCAGGTAGCCGGCGATCACCGTCAGCGGCGTGCGCAGCTCGTGGGAGACGTTGGCGACGAAGTCCTTGCGCATCTGCTCCAGCTGGTAGAGGCGGGTGACGTCGCGCACCAGCATCAGGTGCTCGCTATTGCCGTACTGGGTGATGTGGAACTGCAGGCGCAGGCGGTCGTTGACCGGCGAGGGCAGGTCCAGGGGTTCGTGGTACTTGCCCTGCTCGAAGTATTCCTTGAAGCGCGGGTGGCGGATCAGGTTGGTCACCGGCTGGCCGCTGTCCTGGGGGGTCTTCAGGCCCAGCAGGGTTTCCGCCGCGCGGTTCCACCAGTCGAGGTTGCCATCGCTGTCGAGCATCACCACGGCATCCTTGAGGGCGGCGGTGGACTCCTGGACGCGGTCGATCACCGCCTGCAGCCGGCCGCGCACGCGTTGGTCGCGGCGCTGCAGGTGGTAGATGCTGTCGAACACCTCGCCCCAGAGGCCGTAGCCATCCGGCGGCGGCTCGTCGGGCTTGTGTTGCTTGAGCCAGGTGTACAGGCGCAGCAATTGCGCCAGCGTCCAGCCCAGGTAGGCGCCGAGGCCCACCACCAGGGCCCAGGCGTAATGGCCGGTGATCAGCCCCACCAGCAGGCAGGCCCCGATCAGCAGCAGCAGGCGGCGGATGACTACGCCGCGCCAGTCTTGATTCACCTATCGCGTCCTTGTGCGAGGCCCATGGGCCCTCGGTCAGCTTTTGGTGGAGAAACGATAGCCGGTGCCGCGAACGGTCTGAACCAGATTTTCGTATACCTCGCCGAGGGCCTTGCGCAGGCGGCGTATGTGCACATCGACGGTGCGCTCCTCGACGTAGACGTTGCCGCCCCAGACCTGGTCCAGCAGCTGGCCACGGGTGTAGGCGCGCTCCTGGTGGGTCATGAAGAACTGCAACAGGCGGTACTCGGTGGGGCCCATCTCGGCCGGCTTGCCGTCGATGGTCACGCGGTGGCTGATGGGGTCCAGCAGCAGGCCGCCGATGGCGATAGGCGCTTCGCCGTCGCTGGGGCCGGCGCGGCGCAGCACGGCCTTGAGCCGGGCGACCAGCTCGCGGGGGGAGAAGGGCTTGGTGATGTAGTCGTCGGCGCCGACTTCCAGGCCCTGGATCTTGTTGTCCTCCTCACCCTTGGCGGTGAGCATGATGATCGGGATGTCGTTGGTCAGGTCGTCGCGCTTGAGGCGGCGGGCCAGCTCGATGCCGGAGGTGCCCGGGAGCATCCAGTCCAGGAGGATCAGGTCGGGTTTGCGGTCGACGATGATGGCGTGGGCCTGCTGGGTGTTCTCGGCTTCCAGACAGTCGTAGCCGGCCATCTCCAGGGCCACCGCGATCATCTCGCGGATGGGGGCTTCGTCGTCGACTATCAGGATGTTCTTGCCAACCATGTTCAAGCCTCGGGAAAGGTCGCGTGTATGACTGATTGCGCCGCATTAGATAACGGAATTATTGCAGGGATGTGACACGGAGTTGCCAGCTGCTATCGAGGCGTGCGTCATTCCCGGGACAAAACACCGAACGATTCCGCCACCGGCCTCGTCTAAGCTGATTGAGGCTGCCGCCAATCCGGGGTGGCCTGGAGCCTGGCACAGGACCCCATAGGCACTATGGGTGTTCTTGGCTCCTTCCGTCCTGTACCGCTGTGACCTCAAGCCGTGATCCCAGCTGCCGCCAGGCTGTCGCTGTCCAATCCGAGGAGAGGCTAGAAAAATGAGAAGAATTTCCCATCGATTCATTCCGCTGCTCGCCGGCGCATTGTTGAGCTGGCCCCTGTCGGGCCTGGCGGCCGAGCCGGCGATGGAGAAGGATGGCATGTTGGTGGATGCCAAGGGTATGACGCTCTACACCTACGACAAGGACTCGGACGGCAAGTCCGCCTGTGTCGGCCAGTGCGCACAGAACTGGCCGCCGCTCATGGCCGAGGCCGGGGCCAAGGCCGAAGGCGAGTGGAGCGTGGTCACCCGTGACGACGGCTCCAGCCAGTGGGCCTACGACGGCAAGCCGCTGTACACCTTCGTCATGGACAAGAAGGCCGGCGACGTCACCGGGGACGGGAAGATGGGGGTCTGGCACGTCGCCAAACCCGAAGCCTACTAGGGCGGAAAGCTGCCTGCGTTGCCGATACTGCGTTGCAAACGGCCTCGGACTGCTCATTTACAGCTCGTAAACTCCGCGTCCTCGGCCGTTTGCGCCTTGTCTCGGCCGCCTCGCCGACGCTTTCAAGCTACCTGCGTTGCCGGTACCGCTACGCGCCGCGCATCAGCGCAGCGCGTAGTCGGCGACTATGCCGGCGAAGATCGCCAATCCCGCCCAGTGGTTGTGCAGGAAGGCCTTGAAGCAGGCCTGGGGATCGCGTGTGCGGGTGCTGTAGTACTCCCAGGCGAAGCAGGCCGCCGCCGCCGCCAGGCCCAGGTGGAAGTACAACCCCAGCTCGAAGCGGTTGCCCGCCAGCAGCAGGCAGAGCAGCGCCAGGCCCTGGAGGATGGCGATGATCAGGCGATCGGCGTCGCCGAAGAGGATGGCGGTGGATTTCACCCCGATCTTCAGGTCGTCCTCGCGATCGGTCATCGCGTAGTAGGTGTCGTAGGCCACGGTCCACAGCAGGTTGCCGAAATACAGCAGCCAGGCCGCCGCCGGCAGTTCGCCGGTCTCGGCGGTGAAGGCCATCGGCATGCCCCAGGAGAAGGCCGCGCCCAGCACCACCTGCGGGTAGTAGGTGTAGCGCTTCATGAAGGGATAGCAGGCGGCCAGTGCCAGGCCGCCGAAGGACAGCCAGATGGTGGTGGCGTTGGTGAAGAGCACCAGCACGAAGCTCAGCGCCACCAGGATGCCGAAGAACACCAGCGCCTCGCGGGAGCTCACCCGGCCGCTGGCCAGGGGGCGGTTGCGGGTGCGGCTGACGTGGCCGTCGACCTTGCGGTCGGCGAAGTCGTTGATCACGCAGCCGGCGGCGCGCATCAGGTTCACCCCGAGGATGAAGATCACCAGGTTGGCCAGGCTGGGGCTGCCTTCGCCGGCTATCCACAGGGCCCAGAGCGTGGGCCAGAGCAGCAGGTAGATGCCAATGGGCTTGTCCAGCCGGGTCAGCTGGATGAAATCCATGGCGCGGGGGTGCAGGCGGTTCAGCGATTGCAGCAGCGTGAGGTACATCGGCGGGCCTCCCTTGGACGGGCGGGATTATACGGACTCGACTCCGGCCGCGCGCCACAGCGCGGGCAGGAATATCTCCGCCACCAGCACGCCCAGTTCGCCCCGTGAGAAGCACGAGCGGCGGCCCCAGAGGCGTTCCTCGCGCACCTCAAAGGGCAACAGGGGGGCCGGGTAGCGGGTGACCTCGATGGCGCCACGATCGAAGGCGCGGTCGCTGAACAGCAGCTCGCCGAGGGAGCGGCTGCCCAACTGGTGCAGGTCCAGCCCCGAGCCTTCCAGGGCGGAGCGTGCCGCCACGCTGCGGGCGAATACCCAGACCTCGCCGTGGCCGCGCAGGTACACCTCGCGGACCCAGCCCTGGCTCCCGGCGGGAATCCCCAGGGCGGCGCATTCGTCGGCGCGCAGGCCCTGCCAGCCTTCTTCCAGCGGGGTCACGCTGAAGCCGTTTTGCGACAGCGCGGTAAGCCGGCGGGTCAGCGAGCCCTGGTCGAACAGCCAGTCGCGAACGCTGGCGGCGGGAGCGGGGTGGAGCTGGGCGGCGGTCAGCCAGCGGGGGGGATGGACCAGGGCGGCGTGGGGCACGGGCGGGGCTTGGGCGGTGGAAGACGGCGCAGATTAGCACGGCCTTGGCCGGTCGGCTGCCTCTTGCCCGCTGCCGGACTAACCAGTAAAAAGCGGCCCTGAGCCGACTGCCAGTGCCCGCCAGAGGCGACGGGTCGAGAACGCCGGATCGTGGAGAAACAAGTGATGAAGAAGTGGCAATGCGTGGTATGTGGCCTGGTCTATGACGAATCCGAGGGTTGGCCGGATGACGGCATCGCTGCCGGGACCCGCTGGGAAGACGTCCCGCAGGACTGGCTGTGCCCGGACTGCGGCGTGGGCAAGCTGGATTTCGAGATGATCGAGATCAACTGATCCCCCTCCGAACGAGCCGGCCGAGTGCCGGCTTTTTCGTCTGCCGCGCCAGCGCCTATCCTCTTTCTGGACGGCTCCGGTGGCCCTTGGCGCCCGCCGGTGGATTGGGGTAGGTTCAACAGGATTTTCCGCGTCGGCGGAGGTGGTCCATGCGCAAGTGGCAATGCATCGTCTGCGGTTTCATCTACGACGAAGCCCAAGGGCTGCCTGAAGAAGGCATCGCGCCCGGCACGCGCTGGGAAGACATCCCGCCGGACTGGGTCTGCCCCGATTGCGGCGTCGGCAAGATCGATTTCGAGATGATCGAAATCGCCTGAGACCCGCCTTCCAACCCCATTCAAGCGACGGCCCGTGGGCCGTCGCGTCGTTTCGTGAGCAGGAGTGAGCAATGAGTGCACCCGTGGCACCACCCGTGGTGATAGTCGGTACCGGCCTGGCCGGATACAACCTGGCCAAGGAGTTTCGCAAGCTGGACGCCGAAACCCCGCTGCTGCTGATCAGCGCCGACGATGGCCGCTCCTACTCCAAGCCCATGCTCTCCACCGGTTTCGGCAAGAACAAGGACGCCGATGGCTTGGCCATGGCCGAGGCGGGTGCCATGGCCGAGCAGCTCAAGGCAAAAGTCCTCACCCATACCCGGATCACCGGTATCGACCCTGGCCACCAGCGGCTGTGGATAGGCGAGGAAGCCGTGCCCTATCGCGACCTGGTGCTGGCCTGGGGCGCGGATACCATCCGCGTGCCGGTGGAGGGCGATGCCCATGACGCGGTGTTCCCGATCAACGACCTGGAAGACTACGCCCGTTTCCGCGCCGCGGCGGCCGGCAAGCGCCGGGTACTGATCCTGGGCGCCGGGCTGATCGGCTGCGAGTTTGCCAACGACCTCAGCCTGGGTGGCCTGGAAGTGGAACTGGTGGCGCCCTGCGAGCAGGTGATGCCCGGCCTGCTGCACCCGGCCGCCGCGGCGGCGGTGCAGGCGGGGCTGGAAGGCCTTGGCGCGCGTTTTCACCTGGGGCCGGTGCTGGCGCGCCTGGAACGGGCCGAAGACGGCCTGGAGGCGCTGCTCTCGGACGGCACCCGCATCCACTGCGACCTGGTGGTGTCCGCGGTCGGCCTGCGCCCGCGCACCGAACTGGCCGCCGCCGCCGGCCTGGCGGTGAACCGCGGGGTGGTGGTGGACCGCCAGCTGCGCACCTCCCACGCCAATATCTACGCCCTGGGCGACTGCGCCGAGGTGGATGGCCTGAACCTGCTCTATGTGATGCCGCTGATGGCTTGCGCCCGTTCCCTGGCGCAGACCCTGGCGGGCAACCCGACGGCGGTGAACTACGGCCCGATGCCGGTGACGGTGAAAACCCCGGCGTGCCCCCTGGTGGTCTCGCCGCCGCCCCGTGGCATGGAGGGCGAATGGACGGTGGAAGGCGCCGGCAGCGACATCAAGGCGCTCTATCGTGATGCCGCGGGAAGCCTGCTCGGCTATGCCCTGACGGGGGCCGCGGTGCAGGAGAAATTGGCTCTGAACCGGGAGCTGCCGCCGCTCTTGGCGTAAATGTCAGCCCTTCTGTCGGATTAATCATTCTGATCTTTCGGAATTCCCCCGGCGGACACTGGCGTAGTGCCCAATGGCGTGCCATCCTCCCCGTGGTCTGCCGCAGCGCAGAGCCGTTGCGGCGCCTTAGGCGCTGTTCTGGACGAACAGCACGGACACAAAAACAACAAACCGTCAAAGAGGCATCTATGCGTAAACCGGAACTCGCCGCCGCCATTGCCGAGAAGGCTGATCTGACCAAGGATCAGGCCAATCGCGTACTCAATGCGGTGCTCGAAGAAATCACCAACGCGCTGAACCGCAAGGACAGTGTGACGCTGGTGGGCTTCGGCACCTTCCTGCAACGTCATCGTGGTGCTCGCACCGGCAAGAACCCGCAGACTGGGCAGCCGGTCAAGATCAAAGCCAGCAACACCGTTGCCTTCAAACCGGGCAAATCCCTGAAAGAAGCCGTGAATTGAGCTTCTTCTGCCCGGAACCGGGGAGGTTCCGGGCAGCTCCCCCTTCCCTCCGCAATACCTTCTTCAGCTGGCTGTAGTCCTGCCGGCAAACCGCTACAATGCGCCGCTTTCTCAACCTTTTGAGGCCGTACGCGCATGAAATTCCGCTTTCTTCTCTGGATGCTGGGCCGCCTGATGGCCAAGGCCAGCCGCGACAATGTCGAGTTCCAGCAGCAGCTGGCGGGCAAGGACCTGGTATTCCAGTTGCACACCCTGGACGGCAAGATCGCCCGTCACTTCATCGTTCGAGACCTGCGCGTGCTCAGCAAGCGCGGCCCCGCCAGCGCGCCCGCCTTCGCCATCGGTTTCAAGGACGGTGCCTACGGTTTCGCCACCATGAGCGCGAAGAACAAGCAGCTGGCCTTCATGCAGGGTATCCAGAACAAGGACATCCAGATCCAGGGCAATCCGTCCCTGGTGATCTGGTTCCAGGGCCTGACCAAGCACCTGGTGCCGAAGAAGAAGGCGGTAGAGAAGAAGGCCGCCTGAATCCGGCTCGTGGGAAATTGCCCGTAGGTTGGGCCAAGCGCAGCGCGGCCCAACGCAACGCGTGGGTGTTGGGCTTCGCATCGCTCAGCCGCAACCTACGACCTGCACCGGGCTCATGAATAAAAGGGGCGCCATTGGCGCCCCTTTTTCTGGTTCTTCGCGGATTCAGGGGGAAGAGCGAGTTGACAGTCAGGGAAGTGGGTAGATTGGCAGTCGCCAAACGAACCAACCCCCACTCCCTGCTGCCGCCGTGAATCCTATTGATCTTGCCCAGTTCTGGCCAGGCTACGAGGTCGTCGCCTGTCGCCAAGCCACTCACGACACCCTGCTGATTGAGCTCGAACCTCAAGCCGGCTCCCTCCCCAAATGTGGCCGCTGTCACCAAGACTGCCCGCTGATCCACGAGCGGCGAATCCGCCAGGTGCGTGACCGTGACCTGCTGGATCAGCGCGTGCTGCTCCAACTGCCGGTGCGTCGCGTCGATTGCCTGGATTGTGGGCGGGTGACCGAGCGGATCGACTGGCTGGAGCCGGCGTCACGCCTGACTCAGCGTTTGCGCGTCTGGCTCGAGGGTTTGCTGCAATTGCTGCCGATCAGTCACGTCAGCCGCCTCACTGGCCTGCATTGGCACACGCTCAAGACGCTCGACAAGCGCCGCCTGGACGCCTCGGTTGGCGCGTTTGAGCCAGGCGAGGTGCGTCGGCTGGTGATGGACGAGTTTGCCCTGCACAAGGGGCATCGTTACGCCACGGTGATCATGGATGCCGAGCGCACGCGGGTGCTGTGGGTCGGGCATGGCAACAGCCGTGAGGCGATCCGTCCGTTCTTCGAATTGCTCGGCGAGCACTGCCGGCAGATCGAGGCGGTGGCCATGGACATGAACACCGCCTTCGACCTCGAGGTGAAACGGCATTGCCCGCAGGCCGAGGTGGTGTACGACCTGTTCCACGTGGTGGCGCGCTACGGCCGGGACGTGATCGACCGGATCCGGGTCGACCAGGCCAACCTCCTGCGCCAGGACAAACCGGCGCGCAAGGTGGTCAAGCAAAGCCGCTGGCTGTTGCTGCGCAATCGCGAAAACCTCAAGGGCGGACAGGCCGTGCAGTTGCAGGAATTGCTCGCGGCCAACCAGCCACTGGCCACGGCCTACGTGCTCAAGGACGCATTAAAGGAAATCTGGTACGCCCCCAGTGTGCAGGACGGCTGGCGGCGCTGGCGAACCTGGCTGCGGCACGCCCGGGACAGCGGCTTGGCGCCGCTCCAACGCTTTGCCAGGAACCTCAAGCGTTACGCGCGCGGCATCCTCGCCAGCGCCCGTTTCCCCTTGCACACCAGCCAGCTGGAAGGGGTGAACAACCGCATCAAAGTGATCAAGCGCATGGCCTATGGCTTCCGCGACTCGGCCTACTTCTTCCTGAAAATCAAGGCCGCCTTCCCCGGGAAAGCGCGATGAACCCTTTTTCATGCCTGCCGTTCAGCACTACGGGTTGAACTGGGAGGCCAGTTCCCGCAACGCGGCCTCGGCCTGCAGCACTTTGTCCACTGCGCCCTCGGCCTTTTCGCGGGTCAGTCCCAGGGCCTCGAAGAGGTCGTTGGGGATTTCCACTTCCGGGCCGGAGCCGATGCCGCGATTGCGCAGCAGGCTGACCGCCAGGCACACCAGGTTGGGGTAGGCGGCGTTGTCGTCCTGGTAGTCCGGGTCGTGCTGGAAGCGCAGGGCGGTGAACAGCTCTTCGGGCATGTCCCAGAAGCTCATCAGCCAGCTGCCGATCTGCTCGCGGGTGATCCCCAGCAGGTGCTGCTCGATGTAGCTGTGGGACAGGTGCGGGTTGACCTCCAGGTGCCGGCAGATCAGCGAGAAATGCGGCGGGAAGACGTGGGCCAGCACCAGGTAGCCGAAGTTGTGCAGCAGGCCGGCGAGGTAGGTGAGGCCGGTTTCCGGGCGCTGGGCGCGCGGCATCGCGCGGGTCAGGCCTTCGATCACCGCGGCGGTGTAGATCGCCTGCTGCCAGTACGGGGTGGCCTGCTGCGGTTGGTCCTTGGGCAGGCTGAGGGATTTGCCCAAGGCCAGGCCCAGGGCCAGGTTGATCACCAGGTCGAAGCCCAGCACGCGGACGATGGCGTCCTCCACCGAGCGGATCTTGCCGGGGGCGGCGTAGTAGGGCGAGGCCGCCCAGCTGACCACCTGGGCCGCCAGGGCGGGGTCGGTTTCCACCACGCCGGTGATGTCTTCCACGGTGGCGTTGGGGTCCACGCGCAGCTTGATGATCTTCTGCGCCGATTCCGCCAGGGGCGGGATCTCGATGGTTTCTTCCAGGCGCTGCTGGATGCGCCGGGCGGTGAAGGCCTGCACCGCCTGGGTGATCTCGGCACGGTCGTCGGCCGGGCGGTCGAGGTTCGGGCGGATGGCCGCCAGCGGCTCGCCGAAGCGCGCGGCGCTGGCCTTGGAGAGCAGGCTGCGGAAGTCCTCGCTGGCCAGTTCCAGTAGCACGCCGGGCTGGCCGGATTCCACCAGCAGGCGCGGCTCGGCGAGCAGGCGCTCGTCGTACAGGCAGGGGGCACTGGTCAGCGGCGGCAGGCCCGGCAGGGCGCCCAGCTCATGCTTGCCGAGCATGCGCTCGAGGCGCTCCGGCTTGACCGCCACCAGTTTGCGGCCGGTGAGTTCGGCGAGGCGATTGAGGTCCAGCAGCTGGTTGCGCGGGAAGAGCACCAGCAGTGCGCCGACGGCGTCTTCCAGCAATACCGCCTGGATCCGTTGCGCAGCCGCCAGGCCGGGATGCTCCAGGCGGACCTGGTAGGCCAGGCCAAGCTTCTCGAGCAGCTGCACTATCACTTCGGGTGGTTGTGGCGAGGAATCCGGGGCGAGGGCGACTTCAGTCATGGCAGCTTCCAGCTTTGAATTTTTCTGCCCGGAGTATAACGAGCAGGTCGGGAGTGGGCGGCGCAGGGCAACGGTCGAGCTGTGAACTGCATCACACTTGTCCGTACTGTTGGCCGTGACGTAACCAGCGCTCCAATAGTGGACTGACATGCTGAGGCCAATGGGCCAGCAGGGCCTGGGCCGCGTCGCGCACGGCCGGTAGCAGGTCGGCGTCGCGCATCAGGTCGGCCACCTTGAACTGCAGCAGGCCGGTCTGGCGGGTGCCGAGCATTTCGCCGGGGCCGCGCAGTTCCAGGTCCTTCTCGGCGATGACGAAGCCGTCGCAGGTCTCGCGCATGATCGCCAGGCGCTCGCGGCCGAGCTGGGACAGGGGCGCGTGGTAGAGCAGCACGCAGTGGCTGGCGGCGCTGCCCCGGCCAACGCGGCCGCGCAACTGGTGCAACTGGGCGAGGCCGAGGCGCTCGGGGTTCTCGATGATCATCAGGCTGGCGTTGGGGACGTCCACCCCCACCTCGATCACGGTGGTGGCCACCAGCAGCTGGAGGGCGCCGGCCTTGAATTCGGCCATCACCGCGGCTTTCTCGGCGGGCTTCATGCGCCCGTGGATCAGGCCGACGCGCAGCTCGCCCAGGGCCGAGGAAAGGTCTTCGAAGGTGGTTTCCGCCGCTTGGCAGGTGAGCTCTTCGGACTCCTCGATCAGGGTGCAGACCCAGTAGGCCTGGCGGCCTTCCTGGCAGGCGGCGCGGACCCGCTCGATCACCTCGATACGGCGGCTGTCGGCCACCAGCACGGTGTTCACCGGGGTGCGGCCGGGCGGCAGCTCGTCGAGGATCGAAGTGTCCAGGTCGGCGTAGGCGCTCATGGCCAGGGTGCGCGGGATGGGGGTGGCGGTCATGATCAGCTGGTGCGGGCAGAGGCGGCCGTCCACACCCTTGCTGCGCAGGGCCAGGCGTTGCTGGACGCCGAAGCGGTGCTGCTCGTCGATGATCACCAGGGCCAGGCGCTTGAACTTCACCTCGTCCTGGAACAGCGCGTGGGTGCCGACCACCATGGGCGTGCCGGCGGCGATCTGCTCCAGGGCTGCCGCGCGGGCCTTGCCCTTGAGCTTGCCGGCGAGCCAGGCGGTTTCGATGCCCAGCGGCTGCAGCCATTTGCTGAAGTTGACGTAGTGCTGCTCGGCGAGAATCTCGGTGGGCGCCATCAGCGCTACCTGGTAGCCGGCCTCCAGCGCCTGCAGCGCGGCGAGGGCGGCGACCACCGTCTTGCCGGCGCCGACGTCGCCTTGCACCAGGCGCAGCATGGGTTCCTGCTGGGCCAGGTCGTAGGCGATCTCGGCGCCCACCCGCTGCTGGGCGCCGGTGGGCTTGAAGCCGAGGTTGGCCAGGT
Organism: Pseudomonas resinovorans NBRC 106553; assembly: GCF_000412695.1. Lineage (NCBI taxonomy): Bacteria > Pseudomonadati > Pseudomonadota > Gammaproteobacteria > Pseudomonadales > Pseudomonadaceae > Metapseudomonas > Metapseudomonas resinovorans. The sequence continues at coordinate 6,165,787 of NC_021499.1, read as the reverse complement.
ACTGCTTGGGCAGCTTGCGTGCCGGCGGCAACGGCGGCGCGTGCTGGGCGCGCAGGCTTTCGCGCAGACGCTGCAGGGACAGCTGGTGGGTCAGGAGTTCTTCGAAGGCCAGGCGTTGCTGGGCCCAGTGCTGGCCTTCCGCGAGCTCTTCCAGGTCGGCGTCCGGCGGCGGGCGGTGCAGGTAGCGAATGGCCTCGTCGAGCGAGCCCAGGTGGTAGTCACGGGCCAGTTCCCTGGGCAGCCAGTCCGGCAGGCTCTGCGGGCCGAGACGGGCCAGGGCGAGCTGGCTGAGGGAGCGCAGGCGCTGCTGGGTAAGGCCTTCGGTGGTGGGGTAGATGGGCGTCAGGGTCTGCTCCACCGGCGGCGCTTCGTCGCCACTCAGGGCGCGGTATTCCGGGTGGTAGATCTCCAGGCCGGTGGCGCCGGGGCGCACCTCGCCGTAGCAGCGCAGCTGAGCGCCACGCTTGAGGCCGTCCTTCTGCGCCTGGCTGAAGTGGAAGAAGCGCAGGCTGAGGGTCCCGCTGCCGTCCTGCAGGCGCACCAGCAGGCTGCGGCGGCGACCCATGACCACGTCCGCGCCGCCGACTATGCCTTCGACCACCGCATCCTGGCCCGGGCGCAGCTCGCCGATGGGCGTGATGCGGGTGCGGTCCTGGTAGCGGGTGGGCAGGTGGAAGAGGATGTCCTGAAGGTTCTCCAGGCCGACCTTGGCGAGCTTTTCCGCCAGGGCGGCGCCTACGCCCTTGAGCGCGGTAACCGGGACGCGGGCCAGCTCGGTCATGCCGGTTGGGGTTCGCCCTGGGTCTGCGGCAGTGCGACCGAGCAGAGGCGGATGGAGTCCGCCAGCACTTCAATGGCGCGCGGACGCGGGAAACTGGCGCGCCAGGCGATGGCCACGGTGCGGAAGGGCACGGGCGGGGTCAGCGGGCGGATCTCGATCACACCGGGGGCATAGTGATGGCTGTCCACCGCCGAGAACGGCAGGATCGACACGCCCAGGCCCGAAGCGACCATGTGGCGGATGGTTTCCAGGGAGCTGGATTCCACGGTGGTGTGCTTGGCGCTGTCTTCGCCGCCCTTGCGCAGGCTCGGGCAGGCTTCCAGCACCTGGTCGCGGAAGCAGTGGCCTTCGCCGAGCAGCAGCAGGCTCTTGTCGTTGAGCAGCTCGCTGTCGATGGTCTCGCGGGCGGTCCAGGGGTGACCGAAGGGCAGTAGTACGTAGAAGGGTTCGTCGTAGAGCGGCTTGGTCAGCACGTCGGCTTCGGCGAAGGGCAGGGCGATGATGATCGCGTCCAGCTCGCCGGTGCGCAGCTTGTCGCGCAGGACGTGGGTGAAGTTCTCTTCGATGTACAGCGGCATCTGCGGGGCGACCCGGTGCAGCTGGGGGATCAGGTGCGGGAACAGGTAGGGCCCGACGGTGTAGATGGCGCCCACCTTGAGCGGTGCGGCCAGTTGGTTCTTGCCGGCCTGGGCCATCTCGCGGATGCCTTGGGCCTGCTCCAATACCTTCTGGGCCTGGGTGACGATGCCCTCACCGACCGGGGTCAGGCGTACCGCGCTCTTGCTGCGCTCGAAGATGAGCACGCCGAGCTCGTCTTCCAGCTTCTTCACCCCGACCGACAGGGTCGGCTGGCTCACATGGCAACGCTCGGCGGCACGGCCGAAGTGCTGTTCCTGGGCGAGAGTGACGATGTAGCGCAGTTCGGTGAGAGTCATAGGATTTTTCCATTGAGGTCCGGCAAGCATAGCGGCTGGAGTCAATGGAACCAAGCGCCCGCGCGGTGCGCGGGCGCTTGGGTATCAGCGGCGGTCCAGCGAGTAGACGAAGGGCGCGACCACTTCCAGGGAGCCGTTGTTCAGCAGCTCCGGCGGCGGCGGCGGCAGTGGCTGGGCGCGACGGATCATCTCCAGGGTGGCGCGGTCCAGCGAAGCGCTGCCCGACTTGCCCACCAGGGAGTAGGAGATCACCTTGCCTTCGCCATCGACCACGAAGCGCAGGCGATTCACGCCTTCGAAGCCACGACGGCGGGCGTCTTCCGGGTAGCGCTTGTAGCGGGCCAGGTGGCTGAGCAGCTTGCTCTGCCAGGTCGGCTTGGCGTCCGACGGCGCGCTGGCGGCGGCCTGCTGCTGGGCCGCGGGCTTGGTATCGCTCGGTGCCGGGGTGGTCGGCGCGGCGACGCTTTCCTTCACGCTCTCGGTTTCCCGCGGCTTATCAGGCTTGGGCTCCGGCGGTTTGGGTTTCGGCGGCTTGGGCTTGGGTTTCGGCTTGGGCGCGATGGCGATCTTCGGCTTGGGCGCTTCAACCAGCTTGGGCAGCGGCTCGGGTTCGGGCTCGACCTGGGGCGGCGGTGGCGGTGCCGGCCTGGGCGCCGGGGCCGGCAGCGGCTCAAGCTCCACGACCATGGCCGCGAGCGGCAGCTCGATCGGCTCGGCGTGCGGGCGCCAGTAGAGCGCCCAGAGGCCGAGGCCGATGTGCAGGCCGAGCACGACGACCAGGCTGACGCCCCATTGCGACAGCTTGCGTTTGCCTTGGCTCATTTAGTCCCGACCGTCTCGAGGCCGACCAGGCCGATCTTGAGGTAGCCGGCACCGCGCAGGGCGTCCATGACTTCCATCAGGCGGCCGTACTCCACCACCTTGTCGCCACGGACGAAGATGGTCTTGTCCTTGTCGGCGTTGGTCAGCTTGTCCAGCACGCCGCCCAGCTGCTCCTCGGTGACCTGTTCGTTGTCCAGGAACAGGCTCTTGTCTTCTTTGATGCTCAGGTAGATCGGCTTGTCCGGCCGCGGCGCCGGCTTGGCGGTGGAGGCGGGCAGGTCGACCTTGATGTCCACCGTCGCCAGGGGCGCCGCGACCATGAAGATGATCAGCAGCACCAGCATCACGTCGATAAAGGGGGTGACGTTGATCTCGTGGGTTTCCTGGAGATCATCGCCACCATCGTTCAGATGGATTCCCATGGATCAGCCTACTTTGGCGATTTGCGGAGACTGGACACGGTCGGCCGTGTGGTCGAGGTCGCGGCTGACCAGCAGCAGGACCTGGGCGGAGGCGTCGGACACCTGGGCCTTGTAGCCGGCGATGGAGCGGGCGAACACGTTGTAGATGACTACCGCCGGGATTGCCGCCACCAGGCCGAGAGCGGTGGCCAGCAGGGCTTCGGCGATACCGGGGGCCACCACGGCGAGGTTGGTGGTCTGGGATTTGGCGATGCCGATGAAGCTGTTCATGATGCCCCAGACGGTGCCGAACAGGCCGACGAAGGGGGCTGTGGAACCGATGGTGGCGAGCACGCCGGTGCCCTGGCTCATCTGCCGGCCGCTGGCGGCTACCAGGCGCTCCAGGCGGAAGCTCACGCGTTCCTTGATGCCTTCCTTCTCGCGGGTGTTGGCCGAGAGCTTCACTTCTTCCTGGGCGTCATGCACCAGCAGGTGGGACACGCAGGAGGCGGCGGCGGCCTTCTCGGCGGCTTCGCCGAGGGTGCGGGCGCCCTTCAGTACGGCCAGCTCACGCTGCAGGCGGCGCTTGGCGGTCAGCAGCTCGAAGCCCTTGGCGATCCAGACGGTCCAGGTCAGTACCGACGCCAGGGCCAGGCCGATCATCACGGCCTTCACCACGATATCGGCGTTCTGGTACATGCCCCAGGGCGACAGGTCGTGGGCCAGCATCTGCTCGCCTTCGGCCTCGGCGGCCAGCGGGTCGGTGGGCAGGGCGTTCGGGTCGAGGGCGGCGGCATCGGCCGGCGCTGCGGCGCCGTCAGCAGCCACTGCGCCTTCGGCGGCGGCCGGGGTGGCGGCACCTGCGGCCGGTGCTGCAGCCGCGGGCTGGCTGGCTTCGGCCGGTACGGCCTGGGCGGTCGGCTCTTCGGCGAAGGAGGCGGTGGGGGCCAGCATCAGGCTGATCAGCAGGGCTGCCAGCAGGCGTGGCGGGCGAGAGGCAATGTTGGGCTGTGCGTTGCGGGCGTTAGGATTCATGCTGGCCGGACCTGAATGAAGGAAGCTGTTTCGTCCGTCGGCGCTGGAGCGTCAACCTGGACCGAAGGGCTCGCATTATTGCAAGTAATTCTTGTTTGTAAAAGTGACTCTATAACCTTCCTGTTGCCGTCTGGCGATTTGCCGTGCTGGCGGGGGCATTTGGCGATAGCCGGTCGGCGCTCTATTCTGGTGACTTTTTCGGAGTGTTCTCGATGTCCGCTTCCCTCTTGATCGCCGGCTGCGGCGATGTCGGCAGCCGCCTGGGGCAGGCAATGCTGCGGGCCGGCTGGACCGTCCACGGCCTGCGACGCCAGGTCGCGGCACTGCCGGCAGGCGTTCTCCCGGTTGCAGGCGATCTGGAACAGCCCACCTGCCCGGCGGACTGGCCACGGGAGCCGCTGGACTACCTGGTCTACTGCGCGGCGGCCAACCAGCACGATGAGGCCGGCTACCGTTCCGCCTATGTCGAGGGTCTGCGCCACGTACTGGCCTGGCTGGCCTTGCATGGGCAGAAGCCTCGTCGTCTGCTGTTCGTCTCCAGCAGCGGTGTCTATGGCCAGCGCGACGGCGAGTGGATCGACGAGCGCTCGCCCGCCGAAGCCGAGGGATACTCCGGACAAGTGATGCTGGAAGCCGAGCGACTGGCCCTGGCCAGCGGCATTCCGGCTACCCGCGTGCGCCTGACCGGCATCTATGGCCCCGGCCGCGAATGGCTGCTCAAGCAGGTGCGCATGGGCTACCGGGTGGTGAGCGAACCGCCGCTCTACGCCAACCGTATCCATGTCGCCGATTGCGCCGGCTTGCTGGCCCACCTGCTCGCGGCCGACGCCGCCGGTGTGGCGCTGGAGGACTGCTACCTGGGCGTCGACGACGCACCGGCGCCGCTCCACGAGGTGATGGGCTGGCTGCGCGAGCGGATGGGGGTGACCGAGTGGGCCGAGGAGTCCACGGTGCGCCGCTCCGGCAGCAAGCGTTGCAGCAACGCCCGTGCCCGCGCCCTGGGCTGGGCGCCGCGTTACCCGAGCTACCGCGAAGGTTACGCGGCCATCCTCGACGACGCCTGAAAATGGACGCCAACCGCATGCTGGCCCGCCCCTGGTTGCCGGGGGTGGAGCTGTTCCATGCGGATTTCTCCGGCCAACCCTTCGGCCGTCACAGCCATGATGCCTTTGCCATCGGCGCCATCCTCCAGGGCGTGGGCGGTTACCAGTGCCGGGGCGCGCGTCATGCATTGCCGGCCGGCACCCTGTCGCTGATGAACCCCGAGGAGCCGCACACCGGCCATGCCGAGTCACCGCGCCTGGTCTACCGCATGCTCTATGTCGAGGAAGCGCGCCTGCCGGCGCTGCTGGGGCGCAAGCGACTGCCCACCGGCTTTCGCGAGTTGAACCCGGCCGACGATGGCCAGGTGGCGGCCGGGCTGGCGCGCCTGGCGACGGAGTTCGAGCGGGGCGCTGCATTGGCCCTGGAAAGCGAGCTGCTGGAGGTGCTGGAACGGGTCTTCGTGCGCCACGGCGGCCTGCGCGCGGCGGCCCCGGCCCAGCGGGACGGCGGGGTGACGGCATTTCTGCGGGATTACCTGGAAGCCCATTACGCCGAGGCGGTCAGCCTGGAGCAACTGGCCGGGCTGGTGCAGCGCCATCCGCGCCACCTGATCGAGGCCTTCCGCCGCGCCTACGGCGTGCCGCCGCACACTTACCTGCTGCAACGCCGGGTACGCGAGGCCAAGCGCCTGTTGCTCGGCGACCAGCCGCCGCTGGAGGTGGCGCTGTCCCTGGGTTTCTACGACCAGGCGCATTTCTCCGGTACCTTCAAGCGCTTCACCGGGGTCACCCCGGGACAGTTCCGCCGCGCCGCGCGCACCTGAGTTTTCTCCAAGACCTGCACCACAGTGGGCTTCGACACTGGCCGCCGTCTTTCATGGAGGCTCGATGTCATGCTCGCGTTGTTCACGCTGGTCGCCAGCACCCATTTCGCCGCCCTGCTGTCACCGGGGCCGGACTTTTTCCTGTTGCTGCGTGCGGGGCTGGTGCGGGGGCTGCGCCATGCCGATGGCTGCGCCGCGGGGATCGCTTTGGCCAACCTGCTCAGCATGGCGCTGGTGTTGCTGGCCCTGAGCCTGCTGCCGGCTGCGGGCGGTCCGCTCTGGTGGGGGCTGCAGCTGGTCGGTGGTCTCTACTTCCTCTGGCTGGGTGCGCGGGCATTGCTGGCGCGACGCGAACTGGCGCTGCCGGATGGCGAGGCGGGCGAGCGCGGGTCCTGGAGGAGCGGCTTTGCCGAAGGGTTGCTGGCCAGCACCCTGAACCCCAAGCTGCCGATCTTCTACGCGGGGCTGTTCGGTGTGCTGCGCAATGCCGCCATACCCGGCTGGGGCCTGCTCATGAGCATGGCCTGGATGACCCTGGTGGTGCTGGTCTGGGATATGGCGCTGGTGCGCTTGCTGCGCCATCCGCGCTGGCGAGGGCGACTGCAGCTGCGGGTCAGGGCGCTGGACCGCTTCTGCGGTGCGCTGTTGCTGGCACTAGGGGGATGGCTGACGCTGGGGGTGTTCTCGTAGGTCGGCCGGTCAGCGCCAACCTACGGAAAGCTCGGTGCGGATCGGTCAGTCGCGTTCCAGCAGCCAGGCGCGGTTGCCGGGGCCGTACTCGGGCATTTCGTCGACCTGTGCGCGATTGCGGGCTTCGAGGATTTCCAGCTCGTCGCCGTCGTGGACGAAGATCCAGGCCGCACCCTGGTTGCCCTGCTGCAGCCAGATGCTGTCGTTTTCGCCGCTCATCGCCGCACAGTCGCCAGCCAGGCAGAGCGCGAAGCGATCGGCGCCCGGCAGGCCTTCCAGGCTGCCGTCCGGGTTGAACTTGACCAGGCCGCCCTGGCCGCGTCCTTCGACGATCTTCCAGGTGCCGCCCAGGTAGGCGGAGTAGAGCGCGTGCTCGAAGGCGCTGCCCGGTGGGGCACCGTCGGCGGGTGCCTGCTGGGGATGGACGAAACGCTGCTCGGGGAGGTTGTCGCTGGCCTGCTGGACCAGTTCCTTGCCGTCCACTTCCAGGGTCTCGTGGTAGTCGCCGTAGAAATCCACTCGCCAGCTGCCGTCTTCCTGGGCGTTGAGGCGCCCTTCACCCAGTTCGAAGCCATTGCTGTAGTTGGCTTCGTCGGATTTCTGGTCGATCTGCCATTCCAGGTTCGGGCCGTAGGCGAGCAGGGCTTCGCGCAGTCTGCCCTCCTGGGCCGCGGCATTGATCGCCGCCTGGTTGATCCAGATGCCGCTGGGGTCCGAAGGGGTGCTGGAGCAGCCGCCGAGAATGGCCGCGCAGAGCAGCAGGGGGAGGGTGAGGCGCATGACGGAGTCCTTCCGGAACGGTGCCACGGGCCGGACGGCCCGTAGCGGTAGAGGCTCTTACTCGAGGACCAGGATGGCGTCCATTTCAACCTGGGAGCCGCGCGGCAGGGCGGCGACGCCGATGGCGGCGCGGGCCGGGTAGGGCTGCTGGAAGTAACGGCCCATGACTTCGTTGACCTTGGCGAAGTGCGAGAGGTCGGTGAGGAAGATGTTCAGCTTGACGATGTCCTTGAAGGAACCGCCGGCGGCTTCGGCCACGGCTTTCAGGTTCTCGAACACCTGCACGGTCTGGGCTTCGAAGCCTTCCACCAGCTCCATGGTCTTGGGATCGAGCGGGATCTGGCCCGACATGTAGACGGTGTTGCCGGCCTTGATGGCCTGGGAGTAAGTGCCGATGGCGGCAGGGGCTTTCTCGCTGCTGATGACGGTCTTGCTCATGGGAACTCCTTGGGTCTTGAGGATCGGCTACGCCCGCACGCGGGTGATGCGGATCACCCCCTTGAGCGCGCGCAGCTTCTTGATCACGCGGGCCAGGTGCACGCGGTCGTGCACGCTGACCACCAGCTGGACGACGCTGATGCGACCATCGCGCTCGTCCATGCTGATCTTCTCGATGTTGCCATCGGCGGCGTTGACGCTGCTGGCCAGCAGGGCGATCAGGCCACGCTGGTGTTCCAGTTCGACGCGCAACTCCACATTGAACTCGCCGGCGACGTCCTTGGCCCAGGACAGCTGGATGCATTTTTCCGGGTTGTGCCGGATCTCGCCGATGTTCTTGCAGCTTTCCAGGTGCACGACCATGCCCTTGCCGGCGGACAGGTGGCCGACGATCGGGTCCCCCGGGATCGGCGTGCAGCACTTGGCGTAGCTCAGCACCAGGCCTTCGGTGCCACGGATCGCCAGCGGGCCTTCAGGGTTCGGCAACTGCTCGCCGTCGCTGGCCAGCAGGCGGCGGGCGACCACGTAGGCCATGCGGTTGCCCAGGCCGACGTCTTCCAGCAGGTCTTCCAGCACGTCCTGGCGGTACTCGCCGAGGATGGCCTGGATGCGCTCGGGGCTGATCTTGTCCAGGTGGCTCTCGAAGCCGGCCAGGGCCTTGTTCAGCAGGCGCTCGCCGAGGCTGATGGATTCGGAGCGGCGCTGCTGCTTGAGCGCGTGGCGGATGTGCGTGCGCGCCTTGCCGGTGACCACGAAGTTGAGCCAGGCCGGGTTCGGCCGGGCGCCCGGCGCGGTGACGATCTCCACCGTCTCGCCGCTCTGCAGCGGTTCGGAGAGTGGCGCCAGGCGACGGTTGATACGACAGGCGATGCAGGTGTTGCCGACGTCGGTGTGCACCGCGTAGGCGAAGTCGACCGCCGTGGAGCCCTTGGGCAGCTCCATGATGCGGCCCTTGGGCGTGAACACGTAGACCTCGTCGGGGAAGAGGTCGATCTTCACGCTCTCGATGAATTCGAGGGAGTTGCCGGCACGTTGCTGCAGCTCCAGGATGCCCTTGACCCACTGGCGGGCGCGGGCGTGGGTGCCCTTGGGCTGCTCGTCCTCGGCGGACTTGTACAGCCAGTGGGCGGCGATGCCGTTGTTGGCCATCTCTTCCATCTCGCGGGTGCGGATCTGGATCTCGATGGGCACGCCGTGCATGCCGAACAGGGTGGTGTGCAGCGACTGGTAGCCGTTGGCCTTGGGGATCGCGATGTAATCCTTGAAGCGGCCGGGCAGTGGCTTGTACAGGTTGTGCACGGCGCCGAGCACGCGGTAGCAGGTGTCGACCTTGTCGACGATGATGCGGAAGGCGTAGACGTCCATGATCTCGTTGAACGCCCGGCGCTTGCCACGCATCTTCTTGTAGATGCTGAAGAGGTGCTTCTCGCGGCCGATGACCTCGCCTTCCATGCCTTCGCGGCGCAGGCAGTTGGTCAGCGATTCCTCGATCTTGTTGACGATTTCCTTGCGGTTGCCCCGTGCCCGGCGGACCGCGGCGCGGATGCGCTCGGAACGCATCGGGTGCATGGCCTTGAAGCCCAGGTCCTCGAATTCCACGCGCATGCTGTGCATGCCCAGCCGGTTGGCGATGGGGGCGTAGATTTCCAGGGTTTCCTTGGCGATGCGCCGGCGCTTCTCGCCGGACAGCACTTCCAGGGTGCGCATGTTGTGCAGGCGGTCGGCCAGCTTGACCAGGATCACGCGGATATCGCGGGCCATGGCCATGGCCATCTTCTGGAAGTTCTCGGCCTGGGCCTCGGCCTTGGACTCGAAATTCATCTGGGTCAGTTTGCTGACCCCGTCCACCAGCTCGGCGACGGTCTCGCCGAATTGCGCGCTCAAGGCTTCCTTGGCGATGCCGGTGTCCTCGATCACGTCATGCAGCATCGCGGCCATCAGGCTCTGATGGTCCATGTGCATGTCGGCGAGGATGTTGGCTACGGCGAGCGGATGGGTGACGTAGGCTTCACCGCTGCGGCGGCGCTGGCCGTCGTGGGCTTGCTCGGCGTAGAAGTAGGCTCGGCGCACCAGGTTGACCTGGTCTGCGCCGAGGTAGGTCGACAGTCGTTCGGCGAGGACGTCTATGCTCGGCAAGATCTCTCTCCTTGCCGGCCCTCGTTACCCTGCGCCGTGCGACGTCGACCAGGCATGGATTCAGAGGGCCTCGTTGGCCTCGTCCTCGAATGCGGCGAACAGCGGCTCTTCCTCGACGATGTCTTCCTGGGCGATCACATCGTAATCGACCAGGCCGGCAGCGATTTCGCGCAGGGCGACTACGGTCGGCTTGTCGTTTTCCCAGGCTACCTTCGGCTCTTTGCCGCCGGTGGCCAGCTGACGGGAACGCTTGGTTGCGAGCATGACCAGCTCGAAGCGGTTGTCGACGTTGTCCAGGCAATCTTCAACAGTAACGCGGGCCATGGTGTTCCTCGTAGCACGAAATGAATGGCTGATGCCGAGCCCGAATGGGCGAGCGGACTGGATAGTCTAAAAAATCGCCAGCAAATAGGGAAGCGCCGATTTTCCAGCGCCTCCCGTGGAGTGTGGTCTCAGGCCAGCAGTTGCGCCAGCAGGACACCGTGGCGAACCTGCTGCGGCGCGTGGCGCAGCTGGTTGGCGCGGAAGATCGCCTTGAGGTCTTCCAGGGCGGTGGCGAAGTCGTCGTTGATCACCAGGTAGTCGTATTCGACGTAGTGGCTCATCTCGCTGACCGCCTCGCGCATGCGCCGTTCGATGATCTCTTCGCTGTCCTGGCCGCGGTTGTCCAGGCGCTGGCGCAGGGCTTCCTGGCTCGGCGGCAGGATGAAGATGGACTTGGCCTGGGGCATCAGGTGGCGGACCTGCTGGGCGCCTTGCCAGTCGATCTCGAGGATCAGGTCGTGGCCTTCGGCCAGGGTCTGCAGCACGGTGCTCTGGGAGGTGCCGTAGAGGTTGCCGAAGACTTCGGCGTGCTCCAGGAAGTCGCCGTGCTCGAGCATCTGCACGAACTTCTCGCGGCTGGTGAAGTGGTAGTTGACGCTGTCCACCTCGCCCGGGCGCATGCCACGGGTGGTGTGGGACACGGAGACGCGGATGTTCGGCTCGGCGTCGATCAGCGCCTTGACCAGGCTGGTCTTGCCGGCGCCGGAGGGGGCGGAAACGATGTACAGGGTGCCGGGAGTGGCGGTCATGGAGGCGGTCTCTTACTCGATGTTCTGGACTTGTTCGCGCATCTGCTCGATCAACACCTTGAGGTTGACCGCAGCCTGCGTGCTGCGCGGGTCGAAGGCCTTGGAGCCCAGGGTGTTGGCTTCGCGGTTGAGTTCCTGCATCAGGAAATCCAGGCGCCGACCGGCGGCACCGCCGGCCTTGAGCACGCGGCGAACTTCGCTGACGTGGGTGCCGAGGCGGTCGAGCTCTTCGGCGACGTCGCTCTTCTGGGCCAGCAGGACCATTTCCTGCTCCAGGCGCTGGGGATCCAGCTCGGCCTTCATTTCGCCGAAGCGGTCGAGGATCTTCTGGCGCTGGGTGGCGAGCATCTGCGGGACCAGCGCGCGCAGGGCGGTGACGTCGTCCTGCATGGCGTCCAGGCGCTCATTGATCAGGCGGGCCAGCTCGGCGCCTTCGCGGGCGCGGCCGTTCTTCAGCTCGCCAAGGGCCTCGGCGAAGGCTTCCATGGCGGCGGCGTTCAGGGCCTGGGGGTCGGCGGCGTCGGCCACCAGCACGCCCGGCCAGGCGAGGACTTCCAGGGGATTGAGCGGGGCGGGCTGCTTGATCAGCGCGGCGACGCTTTCGGCGGCCTGGATCAGCTGGCTGGCGCGATCGCGGTCCACCTGCAGGGGTTTGCCGGCGCTTTCTTCGGCCAGGCGCAGGGTGATTTCCACCTTGCCGCGGGACAGGCCCTGGCGCAGGGCGTCGCGTACCGGGCCTTCGAGGTCACGGAAGGCATCGGGCAGGCGCAGGTGGGGTTCGAGGTAGCGGTGGTTGACCGAGCGCAGTTCCCAGCTGAGGGTGCCGTAGGGGCCGGCCCGTTCGACGCGGGCGAAGGCGGTCATGCTGTGCACCATGGGGTGTCCTCTCGGTTTCGTCGATCAAAGGAGGCGATTGTAGCCCAGGCGGCCCGTGGCTCCCAACGCGGCGATGTCCGCCGTGGCGCGGGGCCTCTATAATGGCCGGCAGATTTCTCCCGAACAGGTAAGCCCCCATGAAACGTCCCAGTGGCCGCGCGGCCGATCAGTTGCGCCCGATCCGCATCACCCGCAACTACACCAAGCACGCCGAAGGTTCCGTGCTGGTGGAATTCGGGGATACCAAAGTGATCTGCACGGCCAGTGTCGAAGCCGGCGTGCCGCGCTTCCTCAAGGGCCAGGGCCAGGGTTGGCTGACCGCCGAGTACGGCATGCTGCCGCGCGCCACCGGCGAGCGTAACCAGCGCGAGGCCAGCCGTGGCAAGCAGGGCGGTCGCACCCTGGAGATCCAGCGTCTGATCGGCCGCTCGCTGCGCGCCGCCCTGGACATGTCCAAGCTGGGCGAGAACACCATCTACCTGGACTGCGATGTGATCCAGGCCGATGGCGGCACCCGTACCGCCTCCATCACCGGCGCCATGGTGGCCCTGATGGATGCGCTGAAGGTGTTGAAGAAGCGTGGATCGCTGAAGGGTGAGCCGCTCAAGCAGATGGTCGCCGCGGTTTCCGTGGGCATCTACCAGGGCGTGCCGGTCCTCGACCTGGATTACCTGGAAGACGCCGCAGCCGAAACCGACCTGAACGTGGTCATGACCGATGCCGGCGGCTTCATCGAAGTCCAGGGCACCGCCGAGGGTGCGCCCTTCCAGCCGGAAGAGCTGACCGCCATGCTCGACCTGGCGCGCAAGGGCCTGAACGAGCTGTTCGATCTGCAGCGCGCCGCCCTGGCCGACTGACACCGCACAAGCACGAGGAGACGCAGGAATGGACGAACCCACTCAGTATCAGGAGCCGAACCGGGAAGTGCGGCAATGGGCGATGTTCTGCCATTTCTCCGCCTTCCTCGGCCTGGTGTTCCCCTTCGGCAACCTGCTGGGGCCGCTGATCGTCTGGCAGATCAAGAAGGACCTCGATCCCTTCGTCGACGCCCAGGGCAAGGAAGCGCTGAACTTCCAGATCACCGTGGCCCTGGCCGTGGTGGTGTGCTTCCTGCTGATGCTGGTGGTGATCGGCTTCCCGCTGCTGGGCCTGGTGAGCATCGGCGCGCTGGTGCTCACCATCATCGCCGGGATCAAGGCCAACGAAGGCCAGGCCTACCGCTATCCGTTCTGCTGGCGCCTGATCAAATAGCGGATCGCGGACAAGAAAAAGCCGGCTCGAAAGCCGGCTTTTTTCTGCCTGGTGTCACACGCTGAGCAGCCAGTCGTAGTCGACGATCAGCGGCGCGTGCTGGGAGAAGCGCGGCTGACGCGGCAGGCGGGCGCTGCGTACGAAGCGGCGCAGGCCGGACGTGAGCACCTGGTAGTCGAAGCGATAGCCGAGGTTGAGCATCTCGGCCTGCTCGTTGTCCGGCCACCAGCTGAACTGGTCGCCTTCGCGGCTGACTTCGCGCAGGGCATCGACATAGCCCATGTTGCCGAACACCTCGTCCATCCAGGCGCGCTCGGGCGCCAGGAAGCCGGGGATCTGCTGGCAATCGCGCCAGTTCTTCACATCCAGCTTCTGATGGGCGACGTAGAGCGAGCCGCAGTAGATGTATTCGCGGCGCTTGCGGCGCTGTTTGTTCAGATAATGGGCGAGTTCGTCCATGAACTTGAACTTGTGGTTCAGGTTCTCATCACCGCCTTGCCCGGATGGAAGCAGCAGGGTAGCGATACTCACTTTGTCGAAATCTGCCTGCAGGTAGCGTCCGTACCGATCGCAGGACTCGAAGCCGAGTCCCCAGATCACCGCCTTGGGTTGCAACCGCGAATAGAGTGCCACGCCACCTTGGGCAGGCACTTCGGCATCGCCGGCATAGAGGAAATAACCATCCAGTTGGAAGGCAGGGTCGTCCAGGTCGAAGGCGGAGGCACGGGTGTCTTGCAGGCAGATCACGTCGGCATTCTGAGCCTGCAGCCAGCTGAGGAGTCCTCGCTCGGCCGCGGCTTGAATACCATTCACGTTCACACTGATGATCCGCATAAATGGCCCCCAAAAACACGTGCGTGTATGATACCCGAGCTCTTTCTATTTAGCTAAATCCGTGCCGTCCGAGGCTTTTCATGCAGGCGTATCAACGCGATTTCATTCGCTTTGCCATCGAGCGCGGAGTACTGCGTTTCGGTGAGTTCACTCTCAAATCCGGGCGTACCAGCCCCTATTTCTTCAATGCCGGCCTGTTCAACAGCGGCCTGGCGCTCGCCCAGCTCGGTCGCTTCTATGCGTCCGCAGTGGTCGACAGCGGCATTCCCTTCGATGTGCTGTTCGGCCCGGCCTACAAGGGCATTCCGCTCGCCGCCGCCACCGCCGTGTCGCTGGCCGAGCATCATGGCATCGACATTCCCTGGTGCTTCAACCGCAAGGAAGCCAAGGATCACGGCGAAGGCGGCACCCTGGTGGGCGCGCCGCTGGCCGGTCGCGTGCTGATCATCGATGACGTGATCACCGCCGGTACCGCGATTCGCGAAGTGATGCAGATCATCCAGGCACAGGGCGCCCAGGCGGCCGGTGTGTTGATCGCGTTGAATCGTCAGGAGCGCGGTCAGGGCGAACTCTCGGCTATACAGGAAGTAGAGCGTGACTTCGGTATGCCGGTGGTCAGCATCGTGTCCCTGGAGCAGGTACTGGAGTACCTGGCTGGCGATGCCGAGCTGAAGAAGCATCTGCCGGCGGTAGAAACCTATCGCGCCAACTTCGGTATCTGATCACTCGGGGCTGGGAGTCCTCATGCTGAAGCCGTTTGCACGCCGCTTTGGTTTGTCGCTGGTACTGTTGGCGCCGGCATTGGCCGGTGCGACAGAGCTGTATCGCTACGTCGATGACAAGGGCGTTACCGTGCTGGATCGCCAGGGCGTACCGCCGGAGTTCATCGGCAAGGGCTATGAGGTGCTCAACGAGCAGGGCCGGGTGATCCGCGTGATCCCGCCGGCGCCCAGCCGCGAAGAGATGCAGCGCCAGCTGGACGCCAAGGCCCGCGCCAGTTCCGATGCCCAGTTGCTGCGGCTGTACACCAGTGTCGAAGATGTCGACCGCGCCCTGGAGCGCAAGATGGCCGAGCTGGATAGCCTGATCGGCGTGGCGCGCGGCAACCAGCAGTCGCTGCGCACCCAGCAGACCAACCTGCAGGGCCAGGCGGCGGAAAGCGAGCGGGCCGGACGTGAAGTCCCGAGCCACCTGGTGGAGCAGATCGGCAACCTGCGCGACCAGCAGAAGGGCATCGACCAGGACATCGCCCGTTACGAGAGGGACCGCGCGGCCGCCAAGGCCGCTTTTGCCGCGGACCGTGCGCGGCTCGCCGAGTTGCTCGGCGGCCTGCGCTGAGCGGCGGACTCAGCTCTCCGGCGCCACCCGCTCGAAGCCCTGTACCCGCTCCCTCAGCCAGTCCGGCAGACGCAGGCTCCTGCGGCTGCCGGCATCGGCGTGCACGTAGACCACCTCGCCCGACGTCAGCTGCTCGCCCGCGCGCCAGATACCCAGGCTGAAGGCCATGCTCGCGCCGCCCAGGCGGCTGACCCGCACGCCGATCTCCAGCTGCTCGTCGAAACGCGCCGGCGCCAGGTATTCCAGCAGGGTCTTCACCGCGAAGAAGTCGCCGCCGTCCTTCAGCAGGTCGGCCGGGTAGGCCACGTCCAGGCTGCGGAAGTATTCGGTGATGGCGACGTCGGCGTAGGTCAGGTAGTTGCCGTTGAACACGATGCCTTGCGGGTCCACCTCGGCCCAGCGCACGCGCAGGGGATGGAAGAAGCAGAAGTCGTCGCGGGACAGCTTGGCCATTTCCGGTTCCTCAAAAAGAACAGGCCGGATCGCTCCGGCCTGTTGGGTGTCACTGCTGTCAGGGACGCTTGCGGTTGGTGATCAGGGTGCCGACACCGCTGTCGGTGAAGATCTCCAGGAGCACCGCATGGGGTACGCGGCCGTCGATGATGTGCGCGGCGTTCACGCCGCCCTGCACCGCATCAAGGGCGCAGCGGATCTTCGGCAGCATGCCGCCGTAGATGGTGCCGTCTGCGATCAGCTCGTTGACCTGCTCGGTGGAGAGGCCGGTGAGCACCTTGCCCTGCTTGTCCATCAGGCCGGCGATGTTGGTCAGCAGCATCAGCTTCTCGGCCTTCAGCGCCTCGGCCACCTTGCCGGCCACCAGGTCGGCGTTGATGTTGTAGGACTCGCCGTTGGCGCCCACGCCGATGGGCGCGATCACCGGGATGAAGTCGCCCTTGACCAGCATGTTCAGCAGGTCGGTGTTGACGCTGGTGACCTCGCCCACGTGGCCGATGTCGATGATCTCCGGCTGGGTCATCTCCGGGGTCTGGCGGGAAACGGTGAGCTTCTTCGCGCGGATCAGCTCGGCGTCCTTGCCGGTCAGGCCGATGGCGCTGCCGCCATGGCGGTTGATCAGGTTGACGATGTCCTTGTTCACCTGGCCGCCCAGGACCATCTCCACCACGTCCATGGTCTGCGCGTCGGTCACGCGCATGCCGTCGATGAAGTGGCTCTCGATGGACAGGCGCTTGAGCAGGTCACCGATCTGCGGGCCACCGCCGTGCACCACCACCGGGTTGATGCCGACGGCTTTCATCAGCACCACGTCGCGGGCGAAGCTGGCCTTCAGCTCGTCGCTTTCCATGGCGTTGCCGCCGTACTTGACCACCAGGGTCTTGCCGACGAAGCGGCGGATATAGGGCAGCGCTTCGGACAGGACCTGGGCGACTTGGGAAGCAGCGTCGAGGCTGAGGGTCATGCTGGACTCCAGTGAAACGGATCAGAACGGCAGGTTGAGTTCAGGGGCGATCATGGTGAGTTGGCTGCGGAACACCTGCTTGATGCGTTCCAGCTCTTCCTCGTTGTCGGCCTCGAAGCGCAGCACCAGCACGGGGGTCGTGTTGGAGGCGCGGACCAGGCCCCAGCCCTTCGGATAATCGACACGCACGCCATCGAGGGTGGTGAGGTTGGCTTCGCCCCAGCTGGCCTCGCGCTGCAGGCGCTCGATCAGTTGGAACTTGCTCTCGTCGGTGACGGTGATGTTGATCTCCGGGGTGGAGACGTCCTTGGGGAAGGCCGAGAACACATGTTCGGCGTCACGCTTGTCCTGGCTGAGGATTTCCAGCAGGCGCGCGGCGCTGTAGATGCCGTCGTCGAAGCCGTACCAGCGCTCCTTGAAGAAGATGTGGCCGCTCATTTCGCCAGCCAGCAGCGCGCCGGTTTCCTTCATCTTCTTCTTGATCAGCGAGTGACCGGTCTTCCACATCACCGGGCGGCCACCGTAGCCGCTGATGAGGGAGGTGAGGCGGCGGGTGCATTTGACGTCGAAGATGATGTCGGCGCCGGGGTTACGCGAGACCACGTCCTTGGCGAAGAGCATCAGCAGGCGGTCGGGGTAGATGATGGTGCCTTCGTTGGTCACCACGCCCACGCGGTCGCCGTCGCCGTCGAAGGCCAGGCCCAGGTCGGCCTTCTCTTCCTTCACCTTGGCGATCAGGTCTTCCAGGTTCTCGGGCTTGCCCGGGTCCGGATGGTGGTTGGGGAAGTTGCCGTCGACGTCGCAGAACAGCGGGATCACGGTGCAGCCCAGGGCCTCGATCAGCTGCGGGGCGATCACGCCGGCCACGCCGTTGCCGCAGTCCACCACTACCTTCATGGGCTTGGCCATGGCGATGTCGTCGCGGACTTCCTGGAAGTAGCGCTCCAGCACGTCGACCACTTCGATGCTGCCGACGCCGCTGGCCAGGTCGTTGTTCTGGATGCGGGTGTGCAGGGCGGTGATCTGCTCGTTGGCCAGGGTCTCGCCGGCGACCACGATCTTGAAGCCGTTGTAGTTCGGCGGGTTGTGGCTACCGGTGAGCATCACGCCGGATTTGCCGGCCAGGACGTTGGCTGCGTAGTAGAGGACCGGGGTGGGAACCATGCCGACGTCGGTGACCTGGCAGCCGCAGTCCAGCAGACCCTGGATCAGTGCCTGCACCAGCTCGGGGCCGGACAGGCGGCCGTCACGGCCGACCGAGACAGCGGGTTCGCCACGGGCCAGGCTTTCCGAACCGATGGCACGACCGACCCAGTAGGCGGTATCGGTGGTGAGGGTGTCGCCAACCACGCCGCGGATGTCGTAGGCGCGGAAGATGCTGGCGGGCAGGGTGGGAGCGATCTGTTCGATGCTGGTCATGGCGGGGGCTTGCTCCAATCCCAGGAGGTCCTGGTCTTCGTCGAGGATGTCGATATCGAGAATGTCGGTATCTTGGAAAAGTGGGTCGGCCAATCCGGCCGGCCGTGCGGGTGCCTGGGGCGCGGGGCTGCTGGCGTTCGTCTGGGCCAGGCCGTTCTCCGGCGCCGTTTCGGGCTTGCGCCTGGGCTGGCGGGCGAGCGCCTGGGCCAGGCTGTCCAGCGCTGGCAGGCGCAGACTGAAAGCTTTGACGCTCTTGCCGTTCGAGAGTTCTTGCAGCAGTTGATTGAGCTGCTCGGCGTCCTCGCGCAACTTGCGCAGCAGGGCGCCCTGGCTGAGTTTCAGGCCGACCACCGCGCCGCCCAGGGCGAGCAGGGTGGCCAACGCCAGCATCCAGGGCGAGACGGTCGAACGGGTGAGGGCCGGGCCCGGGGCGAAGCTGAGCTTCCAGTTCGGGTTGCCGCTGTCGATGCTGATGGGCGCGATGCCGGCGCTCTCGCCGCGCTGCGCCAGGACCTGGGCCGGCGAATTGCTGAATTGCTGGACCAGCTGCAGCTGGCCGATATCCGCCGAAAGCTCCGGCAGGCTGCGCAGCAGGCGATCCAGGTCGAACACCAGCAGCAAGCTGCCCTGGGGCGCGCTCTGGTCGTTCAGGCGCAGCGGCGCCGCGCTGTAGACCAGCCAGCGCTGACCGACCTTGTAGGCCTCGGGACTTGGCTGCTGGCCGTTTTCCATGCGCCGCAGCATGTCCAGGGCGGCGAAGTTCATCGGACCGCTGCGCTGGCTGTTCTGCTGGGCCTGGCCGGGCAGGTTGAGGTGGGCGTCGATCACGCCGTCGCGGTAGCCGAGGCCACGTTCGGCGGCCCCCAGCTGGGTGGCGTCGTTGCTGTTGAGGGCGTTGATCAGGCTCGGGTCGCGGGCCGCCGCCGCGGTGTCGGCCTGCAGCAGGGCGAGCGCCTGGCGCAGGGTGGCCGCCTGGCTGGTGCCCCAGGCCTGGCCGAGCTGGTCGACGCGGCCCTGCTCGGCGGGTTTGATGACGCTGAACCACAGGAGAGCCCCGGCCGCAGCCAGGCCAGCCAGGGCGGCGAGGGTGCCGGGGAGGAGGTCGTCTGGAGCCTTGCGGGCGGACCTGGCGTCGGCCGAAGTGCCGTTCCGTCCGTTGCCGGCGGCGTCCTTGCTGCTGCGCTTGAAGAGTTTCACTGAACGTCTCCTAGGCGGTTCGTCCTGAGGTTAGCTATCAGTGGCTACCGGTGTGACCGAAACCGCCGGCACCACGCTCGCTTTCGTGGAACTCGTCGACCAGTTCGAAGTGCGCCTGGACCACGGGTACCAGCACCAGCTGGGCGATGCGCTCGCCAACGGCGATGCGGAAGGCGGTCTGGCCGCGGTTCCAGCAGGACACCATCAGTTCGCCCTGGTAGTCGGAGTCGATCAGGCCCACCAGGTTGCCCAGCACCACGCCGTGCTTGTGGCCGAGGCCCGAGCGCGGCAGGATCAGCGCGGCGAGGCCGGGGTCGGCGATGTAGATCGACAGGCCGGTGGGGATGAGGAGGGTCTGGCCCGGCTCGAGGACGACTTCTTCCTTGAGCATGGCACGCAGGTCGAGACCGGCGGAACCTGGGGTGGCGTATTGCGGCAGCGGGAATTCGCTGCCGATGCGGGGATCGAGGATCTTGGCTTGCAGTGAGTGCATGGAATCTCAGGCCTGGTTGAGGCGGTCGGCGATGAAAGCGATCAGCTGGCGAGCGATCTTGCCCTTGCTGGTCTGGGCGAAGCTGGACTGGGCCAGGCCGCGGTCGATCACGGTGATGGCGTTTTCCTCGCTGTTGAAGCCGATGCTGGGGTTGGCCACGTCATTGGCAACGATCAGGTCGAGGTTCTTGTCCTTGAGTTTGCGCGAGGCGTACTCGAGCAGGTTCTCGGTCTCGGCGGCGAAGCCGACGCTGAAGGGGCGGTCGGGGCGGCCGGCGAGCGTCGCGAGGATATCGGGGTTGCGTACCAGCTGCAGCAGCAGGCCTTCGCCACTGGTCGGGTCTTTTTTCATTTTGTGCTGCGCGACCACTTCCGGGCGGTAGTCGGCCACGGCGGCGGCGGCGATCAGCAGGTCGCAGGGCATGGCCGCTTCGCAGGCGGCGAGCATGTCGCGGGCGCTGACGACGTCGATGCGGTTGACCCGGTCCGGGGTGGGCAGGTGCACCGGGCCGGTGATCAGGGTGACCTTGGCGCCGGCCTCCACCGCGGCTTCGGCGAGGGCGAAGCCCATCTTCCCGGAGCTGTGGTTGGTGATGTAGCGCACCGGGTCGATGTTCTCCTGGGTCGGCCCGGCGGTGATCAGCACATGGCGGCCGGTGAGGGCGCGGTGCTCGAAGCAGTCGGCGGCGCGCTGGGCGAGCTCTTCGGCTTCCAGCATGCGGCCGAGGCCGACGTCGCCGCAGGCCTGGCTGCCCGCGGCCGGGCCGAACAGGTGCAGGCCGCGCTTGGCGAGGAGTTCCAGGTTGGCCTGGGTGGCCGGGTCGCGCCACATGGCCTGGTTCATCGCCGGAGCCAGGGCCACGGGGGCGTCGGTGGCCAGCACCAGGGTGGTCAGCAGGTCATCCGCCATGCCCTGGGCCAGGCGTGCCATGAGGTCGGCGGTGGCCGGCGCGATCAGTA
The DNA here is from genome assembly GCF_000412695.1 of Pseudomonas resinovorans NBRC 106553. Taxonomy (NCBI): domain Bacteria; kingdom Pseudomonadati; phylum Pseudomonadota; class Gammaproteobacteria; order Pseudomonadales; family Pseudomonadaceae; genus Metapseudomonas; species Metapseudomonas resinovorans. The sequence continues at coordinate 6,145,045 of NC_021499.1, read as the reverse complement.
CCAGGTCGGCCCAGCGGGCCAGCTCGATGTGGCCCATGGCCGCTTCGGCGGCGGGGTCCAGCAGCTCGAGGTGCACGGGGTGCCCGGAAAGGGCCTGCAGGGTGAGGGGGGTGATGAACTCGCGGCCGCCGTGGGTCATGACCACGCGGACTTCGGCGCCCTGGTCGCGCAATCGGCGAACCAGTTCAGCGCTCTTGTAGGCGGCAATACCGCCGCCCACGCCCAGAAGGATGCGTTTCCGATAGAGCCGCTGCATAGGCCTGCCTTGATAAGGTTGTCGATGTGCTGCGGCGAAGGCGCCTCCCCAGGCCGATCGTCGCGCAAAAAAGGTGGGTTAAGATAGCACAGCGACTGCACTGGAACAGCGGCGCGGCTCAATCATGGAGGTGTCATGAGCATTCGTAATTGGCCTGCGGCGGAGCGCCCGCGGGAGAAACTTCTCGAGCTGGGGGCGGCGGCCCTTTCCGACGCCGAACTCCTCGCCATTTTCCTGCGCACGGGGGTGGCCGGCCGCAGTGCCGTCGACCTCGCCCGCCACCTGCTCAACGACTTCGGCAGCCTGCGCGCACTGCTGGAGGCCGAGTTGCCGGAGTTCAGCCGGCACCTCGGTCTGGGCCCCGCCAAGTTCGCGCAATTGCAGGCGGTGCTGGAAATGGCCCGTCGTCATCTCGCCGAGACGCTGCGCCGCGATTCCGCGCTGGAAAGCCCTCAGGCGGTGCGGGATTTCCTCAAGGCGCAGCTGCGCCATTCCGAGCACGAGCAGTTCGCCTGCCTGTTCCTCGATGCCAAGCACCGGGTGCTGGCCTTCGAGGTGCTGTTCCAGGGCACCATCGACAGCGCCAGCGTCTATCCGCGCCAGGTGGTCAAGCGCACCCTGGCGCACAATGCGGCGGCGCTGATCCTCAGCCACAACCATCCTTCGGGTGTCGCCGAACCGAGCGAGGCCGATCGCCAGCTGACCCGGCGCCTCAAGGAGGCGCTGGCGCTGATCGACGTGCGGGTGCTCGACCATTTCATCGTCGGCGACGGTGAACCCTTGTCCATGGCCGAGCGCGGCTGGATCTAGGTGCTGCACGAAAAGTGCCTGCGCTCGGTGATGCTGCGTTGAAGTCGCCCTCAGAATGCTCATTTGCAACAGCAAACTGCGCTTCTTCGGCCGATTTCGCCTTGCCTGACCTTCGCTCGGCGACTTTTCGTCCAAGCCCCTAGTTCACCTTCACCCGGGAGAAGTCCTGCCGGCCGAAGGGGCTCACCTGGTAGCCCTCGACATTGGCGCGGGTCAGGGCGGAGGCGGTGGGATGGGCCAGGGGCAGCCAGAGGGCCCGTTCGCGGATGATCTGCTGGGCCTTCTGGTAGAAGGCGGCGCGCTCGGCCTGGTCGGCGTGGCCCTTGCCGTCGGCGATCAGCTTGTCCAGTTCCTCGTCGCAGTAGCGGGCGAAGTTGAGGCCTGACTGCACCGAGGCGCAGGAGAATTGCGGGGTGAGGAAGTTGTCCGGGTCGCCGTTGTCGCCGGCCCAGCCCATGAACAGCAGATCATGCTCGCCGGCCTTGGCGCGGCGGATCAGCTCGCCCCACTCGATGACGCGGATCTCCGCCTGGATACCCACCTTGGCCAGGTCGGCCTGCAGCAACTGGGCGCCGAGGCTCGGGTTGGGGTTGAGCAGGCTGCCGGAGGGGCGGGTCCAGATGGTGGTCTTGAAACCGTCCGCGAGTCCGGCTTCGGCCAGCAGGGCCTTGGCCTTCTCGGGGTCGTGGGGGTAGCTCGGCAGGTCCTTGGCGTAGCTCCAGGTGTTCGGCGGGAAGGGGCCGTCGGCGGCGCTGGCGCTGCCTTCGAATACCGCCTTGAGGTAGCTCTCTTTGTCGAAGGCGAGGTTGATCGCCTGGCGTACCTGGGGTTTGTCCAGGGGCGGGTGCTGGCTGTTGATGCCGACGAAGGCGGTCATGAAGGCCGGGGTCTGGATCACCTTGAGGTTCTTGTCACCTGTGGCCGACTGCACATCCAGGGGCTTGGGCGACAGCGCGATCTGGCACTCGCCGCGGCGCAGTTTCTGCAGGCGCACGTTGGCGTCGGGGGTGATGGCGAAGACCAGGCCGTCCACCGCCGGCTTGCCGCCGAAGTAGTCGGGGTTGGCGGCATAGCGCACCGCGGCGTCCTTCTGGAAGCGGCGCAGCACGAAGGGCCCGGTGCCGATGGGCTGGGCGTTGAGCTTCGCGGGGCTGCCGGCCTTCATCAGCTGCTCGGCATATTCGGCCGAATAGATGGAGGCGAAGCCCATGCTGAGGGTGGCGAGGAAGGTCGCGTCGGGTTTGTTCAGGGAGAAGCGCACCCGCTGCTCGTCGAGCTTGTCGATGCTCTTGATCAGCGCCGGCAGCTGCATCGACTGGGCATGGGGGAAGCCGCTCTGGGCGACCTTGTGCCAGGGGTTGGCCGGGTCGAGCATGCGCTGGAAGCTGAACACCACGTCGTCGGCGTTCAGGGCGCGGCTCGGCTTGAAGTAGTCGGTGCTGTGGAAGGCGACGTCCGGGCGCAGCTGGAAGGTATAGGACAGGCCATCGGCGGAAATCTCCCAGCGCTCGGCCAGGCTGGGTACCAGCTTGCCTTGCTGGGCGTCGAACTCCACCAGGCGGTTCATCAGCACGTCGGCCGAGGCGTTGGTGGTGGTCAGCGAGTTGTACTGCACCACGTCGAAACCCTCGGGGCTGGCCTCGGTGCAGACGCTGAGGGTCGCGGCCTGGGCCAGTAGCGGGGCGAACAGCAGCGGGAGTGCGGCGAAACGCATGGCGGGCATCCTTTGCTAGGGCAACTTGGCAAAGGCCTTACCCTAGACCAAGGCTGATCGGCGAACAATGCGAAGTGGGCGACGAGTGGTTGCATCGCCCCGGCGGCCTTGTCGCAAGGCCTGGCGGCGGTCGCGGGGCTTGCCGGCCTGTGGGTAAATCTCTACGATCCTTGCTGCACTAGGGGCTTTCTGATATAAAGCAGCGCTCTTTTCTGGGGGCCCGGTCTTTCGCAGTCTATGTGCGGCCGGTAAGACCCCGACGAGACGGGCGTTTCAGCGCCCAAAATTGTGAGAGTTCAAGCGGCCAACCCATGCCGGGTTGGGCATGTGGTTTAGAGGGCTGAGGCATGTCTAGAGTCTGTCAAGTAACCGGTAAGGGTCCGGTTACCGGGAACAACATTTCCCATGCAAACAACAAAACCCGTCGTCGTTTCCTGCCGAACCTGCAGCACCATCGCTTCTGGGTCGAGTCCGAGAAGCGCTTTGTACGTCTGCGCGTATCCGCCAAGGGCATGCGTGTGATCGACAAGCGCGGTATCGACGTCGTGCTGAGCGAGCTGCGTGCTCGCGGCGAAAAGGTTTAAGGAGCTAATCATGCGTGAACTGATCCGTTTGGTGTCCAGCGCCGGTACCGGCCACTTCTACACCACCGACAAGAACAAGCGCACTACTCCCGACAAGATCGAAATCAAGAAATTCGATCCGGTCGTGCGTAAGCACGTGATGTACAAGGAAGCCAAGATCAAGTAATTGATCCGGCCCTTGTCGAAGAAGCCCGCCCAGTGCGGGCTTTTTCATGCCTGCGATTCGGGGGGCTGCCTGGCTATCGGGACGAAGCTCGTAGGATGGCCTGCATGGGTATCGCTTCGCTCAACCCATCCTACGCATGCCGCAGCTTGGTGCGGATTGCCCATAAAAAAGCCCGCCAGAGGCGGGCTGAAGATGACAAGCATTAGAGAGAACAGACTCAGCGGGCGGCCTGTTCGAAGATCACATAGACCTTGCGGCACGGCTCCAGCACTTCCCAGGTGCCGGAGAAGCCGGCCGGGATGACGAAGCGGTCGCCGACGCGCACGGTCTTGCCATTGCCCTCGGCATCGCGGATCACCGACACGCCCTGGAGAATCTCGCAGTACTCGTGCTCGGTGTAGCTCACCGTCCAGTGGCCCACGTCGCCTTCCCAGATGCCCACGTTGAACTGCCCGCAGGGGCTGCCGTAGTGGTTGCGCACACTCTGCTCGGGGTCACCCTTGAGGATCTTCTCGGGTGCCGGCCGGTAGTGTTCCGGGGCGGTGGTGGCCTGGGCGAAGTCGACTATCTGCTGGATGTTCATGGTGCTGTCCCTGTTCAGGCGGCCTTGCGGATGGAGTCGGCGAGCTTGCCGACGAGAATGTCGATCTGTTCCTTCTCCACGATCAGTGGCGGCGACATGGCGATGGTATCGCCGGTGACGCGGACCATCACGCCATCGTGGAAGCATTGCTCGAAGACCTGGAAGCCGCGCTTGCCCACGGCCTCGGCGCTGGGGGCCAACTGCACGCCGCCGACCAGGCCTACCGCGCGGATGTCGATCACGCCGGGCAGGTCCCGCAAGCTCAGCAGCGCGTCCTGCCAATAGCCTTCCAGCTCGATGCTGCGTTCGAACAGGCGCTCGCCCTGGTAGATGTCCAGGGTCGCCAGCGCGGCGGCACAGGCCACCGGGTGGCCGGAATAGGTATAGCCGTGGAAGAACTCGATGGCGCTTTCCGGGCCCTGCATGAAGGCCTGGTAGATCTCCTCGGCGACGAACACCGCGCCCATGGGGATGGCGCCGTTGGTCAGGCCCTTGGCGCAGGTGATGATGTCCGGGGTGACGCCCCAGCGCTGGGCGGCGAAGGCCTGGCCGACGCGGCCGAAGCCGGTGATGACTTCGTCGAAGATCAGCAGGATGCCGTGCTTGCGGGTGATCTCGCGCAGGCGTTGCAGGTAGCCCAGCGGCGGCAGGATCACGCCGGCCGAACCGGACATTGGCTCGACGATCACCGCGGCGATGTTCTCGGCACCGTGCAGGGTCACCAGGCGCTCCAGTTCATCGGCCTTCTCGATGCCGAATTCCGGCAGGCCGCGGCTGAAGGCGTTGCGCTGGATGTCCAGGGTATGGGGCAGGTGGTCCACGTTCGGCAGCAGGGCGGGGAAGGCCTTGCGGTTGTTGACCATGCCGCCCACCGAGATGCCGCCGAAGCCGACGCCGTGGTAGCCGAGCTCGCGGCCGATCAGGCGGGTGCGGGTGCCCTGGCCGATGGCGCGCTGGTAGGCGAGGGCGATCTTCAGTGCGGTGTCGGCCGATTCGGAGCCGGAGTTGGTGAAGAACACCTTGTTCAGGCCGGCGGGCGCGATTTCGGCGAGGCGCTCGGCCAGTTCGAAGGGCAGCGGGTGGCCCATCTGGAAGGTGGGGGCGAAGTCCAGCTTGGCGATCTGCCTGCTGACGGCCTCGGTGATTTCGCGGCGACCGTGGCCGGCGTTGCAGCACCAGAGGCCGGCCGTGCCATCGAGAACCTGGCGGCCGTCGCTGCTGGTGAAGTACATCCCTTCGGCGCTTTCCAGAAGGCGCGGGTTGGCCTTGAATTGGCGGTTGGCGGTGAAGGGCATCCAGAAATCGTCGAGGCTGTTGGATATTCTGTCCGGTTTCGGCGCAAAGGCGTTTGTCATTATGGCCACCAGAATAGGCAAGGTGAGGTGTTGTAGTGATTTTGCCGGAGTCTATGTTTAATAAAACGAACATGACAAGGGCGTTTGACGGAATTCTGTCAAATATATTGAAATACCTGGCCCGTCTGGTTTAGGGTTGCGAGGATGGCCATTCGTAGGTCGGCCTTGCAGAATTTTTGACAGTGCATGCCTGAGCTGGCGGCACTCTTCTAATAAGAGGAAAGCTCCAATGACCACCCTGACTCGAGCAGATTGGGAACAGCGCGCGAAGTCCGTGCAGATCGAAACCCGCGCCTTCATCCACGGTGAGTACACCGGTGCCGTCTCCGGCGAGACCTTCGATTGCATCAGCCCGGTCGACGGCCGCCTGCTGGGCAAGGTAGCGAGCTGCGACCTGGCTGACGCCGAGTTGGCGGTGAAGGACGCCCGCGCGATCTTCGAGTCCGGTGTCTGGTCGCGCCTGGCGCCGGTCAAGCGCAAGGAAGTGATGATCCGCTTCGCCGATCTGATCGATGCCCACGCCGAAGAGCTGGCGCTGCTGGAAACCCTGGACATGGGCAAGCCGATCAGCGACTCGCTGAGCGTCGACGTGCCGTCCGCGTCCCGCGCCATCCGCTGGAGCGGCGAAGCCATCGACAAGATCTACGACGAAGTGGCCGCCACCCCGCACAACGAGCTGGGTCTGGTGACCCGCGAGCCGGTGGGCGTGGTCGCTGCCATCGTGCCGTGGAACTTCCCCCTGCTGATGACCTGCTGGAAGCTCGGCCCGGCCCTGTCCACCGGTAACTCGGTGGTGCTCAAGCCGTCCGAGAAGTCGCCGCTGACCGCCATTCGCCTGGCCCAACTGGCCATCGAGGCCGGTATCCCGGCTGGCGTGCTCAACGTGCTGCCGGGCTTCGGCCACACCGTGGGCAAGGCCCTGGCCCTGCACATGGACGTCGACACCCTGGTGTTCACCGGCTCCACCAAGATCGCCAAGCAACTGATGATCTACGCCGGCGAATCCAACATGAAGCGCGTCTGGCTGGAAGCCGGCGGCAAGAGCCCGAACATCGTCTTCGCCGACGCCCCTGACCTGCAGGCCGCTGCCGAAGCTGCCGCTGGCGCCATCGCCTTCAACCAGGGCGAAGTCTGCACCGCCGGCTCGCGCCTCTTGGTGGAGCGTTCCATCAAGGACCAGTTCGTGCCCATGGTGGTCGAGGCGATCAAGGCCTGGAAGCCGGGCAACCCGCTGGACCCGGCGACCAACGTCGGCGCCCTGGTGGACACCACCCAGATGAACAACGTGCTGTCCTACATCCAGGCCGGCCATGACGACGGCGCCAAACTGGTGGCCGGCGGCAAGCGCGTGCTGGAAGAAACCGGCGGCACCTACGTCGAGCCGACCATCTTCGACGGCGTGGACAACGCCATGCGCATCGCCAAGGAAGAAATCTTCGGCCCGGTGCTCTCGGTGATCGCCTTCGACAGCGAGGAAGAAGCCGTCGCCATCGCCAACGACACCATCTACGGCCTGGCCGCGGCGGTGTGGACCAACAACCTGTCCCGCGCCCACCTGGTGGGCAAGGCCCTGCGCGCCGGCAGCGTGTGGATCAACCAGTACGACGGTGGCGACATGACCGCGCCCTTCGGTGGCTTCAAGCAGTCCGGCAACGGCCGCGACAAGTCCCTGCATGCGTTCGACAAGTACACCGAGCTGAAGTCCACCTGGATCAAGCTCTGACATCGGGCGGGTAACCGCCTCAAGGTCCGCCCCTTCCTCGGGAGAGGCCGGCTCGACGAGCCAAACCTGCGGCCGGGTTTCCTTCATTGGAGCCCGGCCGTTTTTGCTTTTATCCATGGAGTGGGAGGACATCGGCAATGCGTTGGGGCACCTACTTTGCCGTTTGCGGCGCAGTCATCAGCATAGGGCTCGCCCTCGGCGTGACCATGCCGCTGGTGTCGTTGCGGCTGGAGAGCTGGGGCTACGACAGCTTCGCCATTGGCGTCATGGCGGCGACCCCGGCGGTGGGCGTGCTGCTGGGCGCGATGATCGCCGGGCGACTGGCGGCGCGCTTCGGCACCACCACCCTGATGCAGCTGTGCCTGCTGATCGGCGCCCTGTCGGTGGGACTGCTGGCGCTGGTGCAGTACTACCCGGTCTGGCTGTTGTTGCGCCTGCTGATCGGCGTCGCCCTGACGGTGGTGTTCATCCTCGGCGAAAGCTGGATCAACCAGTTGGCGGTGGACGAGTGGCGCGGTCGCCTGGTGGCCCTCTACGGCACCGGTTACGCCCTGAGCCAGTTGTCCGGACCGCTGCTGCTGAGCGCCCTGGGCACGGGCAACGACCTGGGTTTCTGGACGGGCACTGGCCTGCTGATCGGCGGTTCGCTGCTGTTGCTCGGCCGTACCGGCGCGCCCAGGGTCGACCCCCACAGCGCCTCGGGACGCGGGCTCTGGTCCTTCTGCATGCGCCTGCCGACCATCGCCTGGGCGGTGGTGCTGTTCGCCGCCTTCGAGGCCATGATGCTGACCCTGCTGCCGATCTACGGCCTGCGCCAGGGTTTCACCCAGGAAGTCGCCCTGCTGATGGCCAGCGTGGTGGTGGTGGGCGATGCCGCGCTGCAACTGCCCATCGGCTGGCTGGCGGACCGCATGTCCCGGCTCAACCTGTTCCGCGCCTGCGGCGTGACCCTGCTGGCGAGCAGCCTGGCCATTCCGCTCTTGCTGCATACGCCGCTGATCTGGCCGACCTGGGTACTGTTCGGCGCCAGCGCCGGCGGCCTCTTCACCCTGGCGCTGATCCTCATCGGCGAGCGCTATCGGGATGACGAACTGGTGCGGGCCAACGCCCATGTCGCCCAGCTCTGGGGGATCGGCTGCCTGGTCGGCCCCCTGGCCACCGGTGCCGCGAGCCAATGGATCAGCGGCCACGCCCTGCCGCTGATGATGGCCCTGGGCGCCGCCGGATTCGTCTGGCTGGCCTGGACCCGCGAGCTGTTCGATGACGGCACCGAGGCGGTGGCCGAGTGAAACGAAAAAGGGCCGCATTTGCGGCCCTTTTCGTGAGTGCAGGCGATCAGGCGACCCCCACCGCTTCCTTCATCCGGTACCAGAGCATGCCGAGGGCCAGCAGCGGCGAGCGCAGGTGGCGACCACCGGGGAAGGTGATATGCGGCACCTTGGCGAAGACATCGAAGCCGTTGCTCTGCTCGCCGCAGATGGCCTCGGCCAGCAGCTGGCCGGCCAGGTGCGTGGCGTTCACGCCGTGGCCGGAGTAGGCCTGGGCGAAGTAGACGTTGGGCTGGTCCGGTAGCTTGCCGATCTGCGGCAGGCGATTGGCGCCGATGCCGATCATGCCACCCCACTGGTAGTCGATACGCACGTTCGCCAGCTGCGGGAACACCCGGAGCATCTTCGGCCCCATGTAGGCGGCGATATCCGCCGGGTCGCGCCCGGAATAGTGGCAGGCGCCACCGAACAGCAGGCGGTTGTCGGCGGAGAGGCGGTAGTAGTCCAGGGCCACGCGCTGGTCGCAGACCGCCATGTTCTGCGGCAGCAGTTCGCGGGCGAGTTCAGCGGGCAGCGGCTCGGTAGTCACCACGTAGCTGCCGGCGGGGAGCACCTTGCCGCCCAGGGTGGCGTTGAGGTTGTTCATGTAGGCGTTGCAGCCCAGCACCAGGGTCTTGGCGCGGACCAGGCCAGTGGCGGTGTGCACCTTCACTTCGGTGCCGTAGTCGATCCGCGTCACCGCCGAATTCTCGAACAGGCGCGCGCCAAGGGCCTCTGCGGCGGCGGCCTCGCCCAGGGCGAGGTTGAGGGGATGCAGGTGGCCAGAGCCCATGTCGATCAGGCCGCCGACGTAGCGGTCCGAGCCCACCACGCTGCGCATGTCCTGAGGCTGCACCAGGCGCATTTCATGGCGGTAGCCGAGGCCTTTCAGCTCTTCCATGTCCTCGGCGAAACCGGCGAGGTCGCGGGGCTTGTTGGCCAGGTCGCAGTAACCCCAGGTCAGGTCGCAGTCGATGGAAAACTCCTCGACGCGGCGGCGGACGATCTCCACCGCTTCCAGGCCCATCAGCTTGAGGGCGCGAACGCCGTCGCTGCCGATCACCGATTCGAACTGCTCGACGCCGTGGCCGACCCCTCGAATCAGTTGTCCGCCATTGCGCCCGCTGGCGCCCCAGCCGATCTGCCGGGCTTCCAGCAGCACCACCGAGCGGCCGCGGCGGGCCAGCTCGATCGCCGTGTTCAGCCCGGAGAAACCGCCACCGACAATGCACACGTCGGCTACCACCTCTCCCGCCAGGGGCGGGAATTCGATGCGACGGTTGGCGGTCGCTGCGTAATAGGAGGGGGCGTGTTTTTCGGTATGCACCGGGATGCGAACGCGGGCGTTCATGTGCGAAATCCTGATTTTATTGTTTGGAAAATTTGACGCCTGGGCAGAATAAGACGAACCCCTGGCTGTGCCAAGGGGTTTGCCGAGGAGCGGGGGACTAGCTGGCGGGATCAGTCGGGAATCGGCAGGTTCAGTGATTCCTTCACTTCTTCCATGACGATGTAGGACTTGGATTCGCGCACGTGGGGCAGCTTCAGCAGGATGTCGCCGAGCAGCTTGCGGTAGGAGGCCATCTCGTTGATCCGCGCTTTCACCAGGTAGTCGAAGTCCCCCGACACCAGGTGGCATTCCAGCACGTGGGGCAGCTTGAGCACGGCGCGGCGGAAGTCCTCGAAGGTGTCGCCGGACTTGTAGTCAAGGCTGATCTCGACGAACACCAGCAGGCTCGCCTTCAGGTGCTGCGGGTTCAGCCGGGCGTTGTAGCCGAGGATGATGCCCTCGCGCTCCAGGCGGCGGACGCGTTCGGTGCAGGGCGTAGTGGAAAGCCCCACCCGTTCCCCCAGCTCGGTGAAGGAGATCCGGCCGTCTTCCTGCAGGATTCGTAAAATATTCCGGTCTATCTTGTCCAGTTCACGACGGGATTGATGCTGGGTGCGCATGGTGGATGCCCCTCCGCTGGAGCGCATTTTGCCGAGAATTATCGCCAAATATCCCTAGGTATATAGTGAATATCACTGGTGTCGTCTACCTATACTTCGCGCCATTAACGCTCAAAATAACAAACGCAGCGAATTCCCCGCGGCGAATGGAGACAGACATGCGAGTGATGGTCCTTGGCAGTGGTGTGATCGGAACGACTAGCGCCTATTACCTGGCCCAGGCAGGGTTCGAGGTGGTCGTGGTCGACCGCCAGAACGCCGTGGCCATGGAAACCAGCTTCGCCAACGCCGGCCAGGTTTCCCCCGGTTATGCATCGCCCTGGGCCGCCCCGGGCGTGCCGCTGAAGGCCGTCAAATGGATGCTGCAGCAGCACGCGCCGCTGGCCATCCGGACCACCAGCGACATCGACCAGTACCTGTGGATGACGCAGATGCTGCGCAACTGCACCGCCTCCCGCTATGCGGTGAACAAGGAGCGCATGGTGCGTCTGTCCGAGTACAGCCGCGACTGCCTCGACGAGCTCCGCGCCGAAACCGGCATCAGCTATGAAGGCCGCTCGCTCGGCACCACCCAGCTGTTCCGCACCCAGGCCCAGGTGGATGCCGCGGCCAAGGACATCGCCGTGCTCGAGCGTTCCGGCGTGCCCTACGAGCTGCTCGATCGCGACGGCATCGCCCGCGTCGAACCGGCCCTGGCCGGCGTCAAGCACAAGCTGGCCGGCGCCCTGCGCCTGCCCAACGACCAGACCGGCGACTGCCAGATGTTCACCACCCGCCTCGCCGAGATGGCGGAGAAACTGGGCGTGGAATTCCGCTTCGGCCAGAACATCGAAGGCCTGGACTTCGCCGGTGACCGCATCAATGGCGTGTGGATCAACGGCAAGCTGGAAACCGCGGACCACTACGTACTGGCCCTCGGCAGCTACACCCCGCAAATGATCAAGCCGCTGGGCATCAAGGCGCCGGTCTACCCGCTCAAGGGCTATTCGCTGACCGTGCCGATCACCAATCCGGCCATGGCACCGACCTCGACCATCCTGGACGAGACCTACAAGGTCGCCATCACCCGCTTCGACAACCGTATCCGTGTGGGCGGCATGGCCGAGATCACCGGCTTCAACCTGGACCTGAATCCGGCCCGCCGCGACACCCTGGAAATGATTACCGCCGACCTCTACCCCGAAGGTGGCGACCTCTCCCAGGCAGTCTTCTGGACCGGCCTACGCCCGGCCACCCCGGACGGCACCCCGATCGTGGGCGCCACCCCGTTCCGCAACCTGTTCCTCAACACCGGACACGGTACCCTTGGCTGGACCATGGCCTGCGGCTCCGGTCGCCTGCTCGCCGACCTGATGGCGCGCAAGCGTCCGCAGATCAGCGCCGAAGGCCTGGACATCTTCCGTTATGGCAATTCCAAGGAGACCTCGAGCAATGTCAATACAGCGCCTGCGCACTGAAACCCGCTACAGCGAAATCGTCATCCACAACGGCACGGTCTACCTGGCCGGCCAACTGGACGAGAAGCACAGCGCCGGTGTCGGCCAGCAGACCCGTGAAACCCTGGCCGCCATCGACGCGATGCTGGCCGAGGCCGGCACCGACAAGAGCCGCATCCTTTCGGTGACCATCTACCTGAAGGATATGGAAGCCGACTACGCCGCGATGAACGCGGTGTGGGACGCCTGGGTGCCGAAGGGCGCCGCGCCGGCCCGTGCCTGCGTCGAGTCGAAGCTGTACTCGCCCGACGTGCTGGTGGAAATGACGGTGATCGCCGCGCTTCCTTAAGGTTTCTTGCTCAGCCCGGCGCTCGTGCCGGGTTTTTTTAACCCGATCAACCAGAAGAAGTCCTCGCCATGCGTCCCGCCCGTGCCCTGATCGATCTCGAAGCCCTGCGCCACAACTACCGCCTCGCTCGCGAAGTCACCGGCGCCAAGGCGCTCGCCGTGGTCAAGGCCGATGCCTATGGCCATGGCGCGGTGCGCTGTGCCCAGGCCCTGGAGTCCGAAGCCAACGGCTTTGCCGTGGCCTGCATCGAAGAGGCGCTGGAGCTGCGCGCGGCGGGCATCACCAAGCCGATCCTGCTGCTGGAAGGCTTTTTCGAGGCCGATGAACTGGCGCTCATCCAGGAGCATGACTTCTGGACGGTGGTGCACTCCAGCTGGCAGCTGGAAGCCATCGAGCGCGCGAGCATCGCCAAGCCGCTCACCGTCTGGCTCAAGCTGGACTCAGGCATGCACCGGGTCGGCCTGCATCCGGCGGAATACCGCGATGCCTGGCAGCGCCTCATGGCCAGCGGCAAGGTGGCGAAGATCGTGCTGATGAGCCACTTCGCCCGTGCCGACGAACCGGACTGCACGGCGAGCGTCGAGCAGGTCGCCGTCTTCGAGCAGGCCCGCGCCGGCCTCACGGCCGAAGTCAGCCTGCGCAACTCGCCGGCGGTGCTCGGCTGGCCGCAGGTGCCGAGCGACTGGGTGCGCCCCGGCATCATGCTCTACGGCGCCACCCCCTTCGAAGTGGCCATGCCCCTGGCCGAACGCCTGAAGCCGGTGATGACCCTCGAATCGAAGATCATCAGCGTGCGCGAACTGCCCGCCGGCCAGCCGGTGGGCTACGGCGCGAAGTTCGTCACCGAGCGCCCGACCCGCGTCGGTGTGGTCGCCATGGGCTACGCCGACGGCTACCCGCGCCATGCACCCACCGGCACCCCGGTGAGCATCGACGGCCAGCCGAGCCGACTGATCGGCCGGGTGTCCATGGACATGCTCACCGTCGACCTCACCGGCCTGCCCAATGCGGGCCTGGGCAGCCGCGTCGAGCTGTGGGGCAACGAGGTCCTGGCCAGTGACGTGGCGGCCTGCGCCGGCACCATCCCGTACCAGATCTTCTGCAACCTGCGCCGGGTACCGCTCATCTACGTCTGATGGCCGGATCGGCGGCGAAGTGCTCAATAAATCGATCATTTCGCTGGCGTTGCCTGCAAAAGCACTGCTCGACCAAGACCTTCATTGGGTTGGGGAAGTTCGCGGAGTATTGACAGCCGAAGTGTTGTAAATACTGAACGCTGTTGCCATGATACGGCGACCGTGACCGCCCCAAGATCCCAAGGAGGATCCCGCCATTGGACGTTGGTGTTCGACTGCAAGCCATCCGTAAGCTGAAAGGCCTGTCCCAGCGTGAGCTCGCAAAGCGCGCGGGTGTCACCAACAGCACGATTTCCATGATCGAGAAGAACAGCGTCAGCCCCTCCATCAGTTCGCTGAAGAAGGTGCTGGGGGGCATTCCCATGTCGCTGGTGGAGTTCTTTTCCCTGGATCTCGAGCACGAAAACCAGGTCCAGGTGGTTTATCGGGCTACCGAACTCACCGACTTCTGCAGCGGCGCCATCACCATGAAGCTGGTGGGCAAGGCCCATCCCAGCCGCGCCCTGGCCTTCCTCGACGAGACCTACCCGCCGGGGTCCGACACCGGTGACGAGATGTACGCCCACGACGGCGAAGAGGCCGGCATGCTGGTGGAAGGCCGCCTGGAGCTGACCATCGGCAGCGAGGTGTACATCCTCGAAGCGGGCGACAGCTACTACTTCGAAAGCAGCAAGCCCCACCGTTTCCGCAATCCGTTCGACGCCCCGGCTCGCCTCATCAGCGCGACCACTCCGGCGAATTTCTGAATCCAATGTCCGCCCCGCCCATGTCCCTGCGACATGTTGGGTTGTTCCAGCGTGGCGGGCTAACCGTATATACTTGCGCCCGCTCGCGAAACCGTGGCCGCGGGCAAAACTAGCCACGATGAGGGTGTAAGGGTGAACCTAATCAAGAAAATGCTGGCGGCCCATGCTGCCGTATTGGCCCTGTGGGCTGTAAGCGCTCAGGCCGCGACCGATGAAGCCATCGAAGCGCGCATCAAGCCGGTGGGCGAGGTCTGCGTACAGGGTCAGGAATGCAAGGGTGTCGAAGCCGTAGCCGCCTCTGCCGGCGGCGGCGCGAAGACGCCGGACGACATCATCGCCAAGCACTGTGGCGCTTGCCACACCGCAGGCGTGCTGGGCGCTCCGAAGATCGGCGATACCGCGGCCTGGAAAGAGCGTGCTGACCACCAGGGCGGCCTCGACGGCATCCTGGCCAAGGCCATCACCGGCATCAACGCCATGCCGCCGAAGGGCACCTGCGCCGACTGCACCGATGATGAGCTGAAAGCCACCATCAAGAAGATGTCCGGTCTGTAACAGCACCGCCATCGACAAAAAAGCCGCCCTCGGGCGGCTTTTTCGTGTCTACGGTCTGCGACCTGTTGTCGCAGGGCCCCGTCGGGCGCAAGCCATTCCTTGCCAGCTGCGCTATTTCCCGTCGTAGGTTGTGGCTGAGCTACGCGAAGCCCAACGCTGCCAGTCCTCGCTGGGGGTGTTGGGTTTCGCTGCGCTCGCGGAACGCCGCCCGACCCAACCTACGATTTGATCGGAGTCTCCGGCAGCTGTAGGAGCGAATTCATTCGCGATTGAAATCGCTCCTACAACCCATCCCCGACTATGGCGTCGGCAGGACCTCAGTCGAGGAAGGTCACCTGGCCGTCGGCCAGGGAGGCTACCCGCGCCAGCGCCTCGATCCGGTAGCCCTCGCTTTCCAGCAGGCCACGGCCTTCCTGGAAGGACTTCTCGATGACGATGCCCAGGCCCGCCACGCTGGCGCCGGCTTGCTGGATCAGGTCGATCAGCGCCTTGGCGGCATGGCCGTTGGCGAGGAAGTCGTCGATCACCAGCACATGGTCGGCGGCGGTCAGGTGCTTGGCCGAGATGGCAATGGTGCTTTCGGTCTGCTTGGTGAAGGAGAACACCTTGGAGATCAGCAGGTCGTTCTTCAGGGTCAGCGACTGGAACTTGCGGGCGAAGATCACCGGCACGCCCAGTTCCAGGCCCGCCATCACCGCCGGGGCGATGCCGGAGGCCTCGATGGTGACGATCTTGGTGACGCCCTGGCCGTGGAAGCGTTCGGCGAACTCATGGCCCACCTGCTGCATCAGCCGGGGATCGATCTGGTGGTTGAGGAAGGCGTCGACCTTCAATACCTGGTCGGACAGTACGATGCCTTCTTCACGAATCTTCTGTTTCAGCGCTTCCACGCCAGTACCCTCATACGTATGTGTAGGCCCGGTCTGCGCCGGGGTTTGTCTGATTACGGTTTTTTCAGCATGGCACGGATATCGGCGAGGGCTGTGTTGCCGCGCGCGGCCTTCACCTCCACCGGTGCGTCGTCCATGCCTTCCCATTCCAGGTCTTCCTGGGGCAGTTCCTCGAGGAAGCGGCTGGGGGAGCAATCGATGATTTCGCCGTACTGCTTGCGCTTGGCGGCGAAGGTCATGGCCAGGTTCTGCCGCGCGCGGGTGATGCCCACGTAGGCCAGGCGGCGTTCTTCTTCGATGGTGTCGGCTTCGATGCTGGAGCGGTGGGGGAGGATGTCCTCCTCCACGCCCATGATGAAGACGTAGGGGAACTCCAGGCCCTTGGAGGCGTGCAGGGTCATCATCTGCACGCCGTCGGCGCCTTCCTCTTCCTCCTGCTGGCGCTCGAGCATGTCGCGCAGCACCAGCTTGGCGATGGCTTCCTCGATGGTCATGCCACCTTCTTCGTCGCGCTCCAGGGTGTTCTTCAGGGCGTCGACGAGGAACCAGACGTTGCCCATGCGGAAGTCGGCGACCTTGTCGCTGGAGGCGTTCTGGCGGATCCAGTTCTCGTAGTCGATGTCCATCACCATGCTGCGCAGCGCGGCGATGGGATCGCTCTGCGCGCACTGCTGGCGCACCTTGTCCATGAACCGCTTGAAGCGTTGCAGGCGGTCGGTGAAGCGGCTGTCCAGATGCTCGGTCAGACCCATTTCGTCGCTGGCGGCATACATCGAGATGCCGCGCTCTGTGGCGTAGTTGCCGAGCTTCTCCAGGGTGGTGGAGCCGATCTCCCGGCGCGGTACGTTGATCACCCGGAGGAAGGCGTTGTCGTCGTCCGGGTTCACCAGCAGGCGGAAGTAGGACATCAGGTCCTTCACTTCCTGGCGGCCGAAGAAGCTGGTGCCGCCGGACAGGTGATAGGGCACCTGGTGGTGCTGGAGCTTGAGCTCCATCAGCTTGGCCTGGTAGTTGCCCCGGTAGAGGATGGCGAACTCGCTGTAGGGCCGCTGGGTGCGCAGGTGCAGGGTGAGGATTTCCATGGCGATGCGCTCGGCCTCGGCGTCCTCGTTGCGGCAGCGGATCACCCGGATCGGATCGCCCACGCCCATCTCGCTCCACAGTTGCTTCTCGAACACGTGGGGGTTGTTGGCGATGAGGATATTCGCGCACTTGAGGATGCGGCTGGTGGAGCGGTAGTTCTGCTCCAGCATCACCACCTTAAGCGAGGGGAAGTCTTCCTTGAGCTGCATCAGGTTTTCCGGCCGCGCGCCGCGCCAGGCGTAGATCGACTGGTCGTCGTCGCCCACCACGGTGAACTGGGCGCGGTGCTGCACCAGCAACTTCACCAGCAGGTACTGGCTGGCGTTGGTGTCCTGGTACTCGTCCACCAGCATGTAGCGCACGCGTTGCTGCCACTTCTCGAGGATGTCCGGATTGTTCTGGAAGAGTTTTACCGGCAGCAGGATCAGGTCGTCGAAGTCGACCGCGTTGTACGCCTTGAGGGTGCGCTGGTAGTGCAGGTAGACCACGGCGGCGGTCTGTTCCTTCGGGTTGCGTGCGTTGGCCAGCGCCTCTTCCGGCAGGACCAGGTCGTTCTTCCAGTTGCCGATGTAGCCCTTGATCTCGTCGACGCCATCATCCCCGGCATATTCCTTCTGCATGATGTCGGTGAGCAGCGCCTTGATGTCCGACTCGTCGAAGATCGAGAACCCCGGCTTGTAGCCCAGGCGCGCGTGCTCCTTGCGGATGATGTTCAGGCCGAGGTTGTGGAAGGTGGAGACGGTGAGTCCCTTGCCCTCGCTGCCGCGCAGGAGGCTGCTGACGCGCTCTTTCATCTCGCGCGCCGCCTTGTTGGTGAAGGTCACCGCGACTATGTACTGCGCGCGGATCCCGCACTGCTGCACCAGGTAGGCGATCTTCCGGGTGATCACGCTGGTCTTGCCGGAGCCTGCGCCGGCGAGCACCAGAAGCGGACCACCGACGTAGTTCACGGCTTCCTGCTGCCGAGGGTTGAGTCGGGACATGCTGAGCTGGATCAAGGCGAATGGCCGCGCATTCTAGCAGGCCGGCCCACCTGTACCGAAGTACCTCTGGGCAACTGTGATGCAACCTCTATTGCTGAAGGGTTGCGCTTGGAAATTTCCATGCAAGCAGTACGATGGTGCCGCCTTCGGCGACGATTCAATGAACTCCATGCATGGACGCCTGGATGGAAGCGGCGTCGAAAAGGCACGATCTGGCGCGAAAGCGCCGCAGTATCTGTGACCCGGGGAGGTCATTTGTCCGCGCTCGTTGAGCTCACGCCCATGCTCCTGCTGGCGGAATCGCCCGCCTGGGCGGAATTGCTCCGCACGCTCCTGGCGGCGATGGGCAACGCTTCCCCCTTGATCACCGCCCCTTCCTGGGAGGCCGCCAGTGGCCTGCTGGACGAGCCGGGTTGCGTACTGGTGCTGTGCACGCCGCGCCTGCAGCCCGCCGCCGGACGCTGTTCGGTACCGATCATCCTCCTGCTGGAAAGCGAGCCTCGCGAAACGCCCCAGGGCGTCGCCGACTGGCTGGTGCGCGAACACCTGACCGTCGACAGCCTGCGCCGGACCCTGCGCCACGTGCGCGAGCGGCGCAACCTGCAGCACGCCCTGGAGCGCCTGGCCGAGCAGGACCCGCTCACCGGCATCGCCAACCGCCAGGGCTTCCAGACCCTGCTCGCCGCGCGCCTGGTGGAATACGCCGGGCGTGGCCTGGCCCTCGGCCACCTGGACCTGGACAACTTCCGCCACGCCAACGATGCCCTGGGCTACCAGGCCGGCGACCGCTTGATCCTTCAGGTAGTGGCGCGGCTCAAGGCGCAGCTGCGCGCTGGTGACCAGTTGGCGCGCCTGGGCAGCGACGAGTTCGCCCTGCTGCTGGATACCCGCCGCGATCCCGGCCGCGCCGAGCGGGTTGCCGAACGCATCGCCGAGGCCCTGGCCGAGCCTTACCAGGTGGACGGCGAGAGCTTGTTGCTGGGCTGCAGCCTGGGTATCGCCCATTGCCGTTCCAGCGAAGGCGCCGACCCGCTGATGTGGCACGCCCACATCGCCATGCAGCAGGCCAAGGCCAGCCAGGGTTGCACCTTCCACATCTTCGACGAACGCATCAACCGCAGCGCGCGCAGCCGCGCCGACCTGGAAAGCGAGCTGCGCCGCGCCCTGCGCCGTGACGAACTGGAGCTGCACTACCAGCCACGGCTGTGCCTGAAGACCGGCAACATCCTCGGCCTGGAAGCCCTGGTGCGCTGGCGCCATGGCGAACGCGGCCTGCTGACCCCCAATGAATTCGTGCCCCTGGCCGAAGAAAGCGGCCTGATCGTACCGCTCGGCTACTGGGTCATCTCCCGCGCCCTGCGCGACATGCAGTGGCTCCGTGGGCGCGGCCTGCCACCGCTACACATGGCGGTGAACCTGTCGTTCCGCCAGTTCCAGGACAGCCAGTTGCTGTCCACCCTGAGCCGGCTGATCCGCGAGCGCGGCGTCGACGCCCGCTGGCTGGAGTTCGAGCTCACCGAGACCGCGGTGATGCGTCGCAGCGAACAGGTGCGCCAGACCATGGATGCCCTGGGCCAACTGGGCGTGCGCTTCTCCCTGGACGACTTCGGCACCGGATTCTCGTCCTTCGTCCACCTCAACAGCCTGCCCATCGCCCTGCTGAAGATCGACAAGAGTTTTGTCGGCGGCATGGACGACCGGCCGGAAAATCGCCAGTTGGTGAAGGCGATGATCAACCTGGCGCAGAACCTCAAGCTGGAGGTGGTGGCCGAAGGGGTGGAAAGCGCCGAGCAACTGGCCCTGCTGCGCCAGTTCGGCTGCGACCAGGTCCAGGGCTACTGGATCAGCCGGCCGCTGCCGCTGGCCGAGCTGGCGCGCTTCCTGGTGTTCGGCTCGCGCCAGGCACTGTTCGCCAGCCAGGAGCTTTGAATTCGTAGATACCATCTCTCCGATCAGATGCAACCGACCCTATCAGGTCGGTTGCGGCTGATAGGGTGTCTGCGTCTTGAGCACGCCATAGGCAATCTGCAACAGCTTGCGCATGGCGGCACCCAGGGCGCTCATCTTGGCTTTTCCCCGCGCCAGTAGACGTTGGTAAAGCGCTCTAACCGTGGGGTTGTACTGCTTGGCGACAATCGCGGCCATGTAGAGCTTGGCCCGCAGTCGAGGCTGCCCCGCCTTGGTCAAACGAGGTTTGCCCTTCACCGATGAGCCGGAGTCCCAAGGTCGTGGCACCAGGCCCGCAAAAGCCGCGCATTGTCGGGCAGTGCCAAAGTCGCGGCTGTGCAGAAACGCCAGCAGATGACGGGAGAGGACATCCCCGATGCCCTGGATGCTCTGCAGCAGCTGTCGGTTGCGTTTGAGCTGGTCGTGCCGGTCGATGTGATCGTCGATCTCTTGTTTCAGGCGCTCGGCTTCCTGGCGCAACGCACTGAGCATCGTATCGATGGAGGCCATTACGCTGAGGCTGGCCTGACTGACCTCGGCCTTTTCCCGCCGGTTCAGTTCGCGCTGAAGGTCCTCTTGCAGCGCCTCATAGCGCACGATCATCGCTTTCAGCTCGCGGATTTCCCGCGCTTCCGGCAACCAGCGCCGGGCCTTCTGGGTTGCGCCAAAACGGGCGAGCACCAGGCTGTCTTGTTTGTCCGTCTTACCACGAATGCCCTGGCTGCGCGCATAGTCGCGGACCTGCGCCGGGTTCAGGACAAAGACTTGAACGCCGCGCTCGTGCAGGTAATACGCCAAGGATTCGTGATAGACCCCGGTGGCCTCAAGGAACACCTTCAGTTCCCCGGCTGTGGCTCCGGTGTGCGTGCAACACCAATCAACCAACGCGGCGAAGTCGTCCACTTGATTGGTAAATACCTTGGTTTTGACCTTCAGACTTTCCGGGTCGCGTAGCCACAGACAGTCGAGCTTTTGCTTGCTGACATCGATTCCAATAACCGCCATCTCTCGATCCTTGCCTTGTTCATACAGCCTCACTCCGCTGGAGGGGCTTGGATACCATTCAGGAGTTGGAGAAGTGGGCCGGGAGCACAATCTACGAAACAGAGTCAGGCTCTCAGGATGGGAACGGCTTTCCCGGCCTTGGGCATCAAGGTAGCTAACCTCATTGCCCTGGAGAGATACAAGGATGGGTTGAGCGGAGCGATACCCATCACATCGCCGATGGGTATCGCAGGCTCAACCCATCCTACGGGCTGAGCCGGCGGCTACCTGTAGGTCGGGCCCAGCGTGGGGGCCGGGAACGTTGGGCTTCGCGTGGCTCAGCCACAACCTACGGACCCTACGCAGTTATCCACAGGCCGCAGCAGGCGCGCCGTCTTCCATTCGAAGCCCAGGGTGAGCCCCAGTGCCGCACAGGCCAGGCCCAGCGCCAGGCCCCACCAGACGCCGACCGCGCCCCAGCCGAGCGGGAAGGCCAGCAGCCAGGCCGCCGGCGCGCCCACCAGCCAGTAGCAGCCCAGGCCCACCACAAAGGTCGTCTTGGCGTCCTTGAGCCCACGGATGGCGCCCATGGCGATGGTCTGGATGCCGTCGAACAGTTCGAACCAGGCGGCCACCGCCAGCAGGCCCACGGCCAGCTGCACGATGTCCTGGAACTCGGCGGCCTGGTGGTCGAGGAACAGCCCCACCACCCACTCCGGCGCCAGCCAGAACAGCGCGGCGAAGGCGAGCATGCAGCCGGCGCCGAAACCGATGCCCAGGCGTCCGGCGCGGCGCGCTTCTTCCAGGCGTCCGGCGCCGTAGTGCTGGCCGATGCGGAAGGTCACCGCATAGGAAATCCCCACCGGCACCATGAAGGCCACGTATACCGACTGGATGGCGATCTGGTGCGCCGCCAGCTGGGTGCTGCCCAGGGCGCCCATGCACAGGGCGGCGAAAGCGAACAGGCCGGACTCCACCGCGTAGGTACCGCCGATGGGCAGGCCCAGGCGCAGCAGTTCCGACAGCGCCTCGCGGGACGGCCGCAGCAGGCCGCGCCCCAGTGGATAGGCTGCATAGGCCGGGTTGCGCACGATGTGCCAGGCCAGCAGCAGCGCCATGCCGTTCATCACCACCGCAGTGATCAGGCCGATGCCGGCCAGGCCCAGGCGCGGCAGGCCGAACAGGCCGTGGATCAGCGCGTAGTTGAGGAGGAAGTTGAGCAGGGCGCCGCCGATGCTGATGGCCATCACCGGGCCGGGCCTGCCGATGGCGCTGGTGAAGCCGCGCAGGGCCATGAAGGCGAGGTAGCCGGGCAGGGCGAAGATCAGGGTCGAGAGGAACTGCATGGCGCCTTCCACGCTCTCCGGTGCTTGGCCGAAGGCCAGCAGGATGGGCTTGAGGTTCCACAGCAGCAGGCCCGCGCCCAGGGCCATGGCGCCGGCAAGCCACAGGCCGCTCTGGGTGAGAAGGGTGGCGCCGGCCGCATCGTTGGCGCCGTGGCGGATGGCGACCAGGTTGCCCACGGCGGCGATCACCCCGACGCAGAAGATCGACACGAAGGAATAGCTGGCCGCGCCCAGGCCGCCCCCGGCCAGGGCCTCGGGGCCGATCAGCCCCATCATCACGGTGTCGGTGAAGACCATCAGCACATGGGCGAGCTGGGCCGCGATCAGCGGTCCGGCCAGGCGCAGGATGGCCAGCAGTTCGTTGCGTATGCTCTGTGGCATGAGTAAGGCTCACTGTCTCGAAAGGCCGGCCTATCCCTGTGGCTGGCCGTGAATTCTGCAATTCTCCGAGGCTTGAACAGTCGGCACAAAAGGAAAAAAATGATGCCTTCCATGACTTTGACTCATAGATAAGGGCATCCATGTCGCGCCGTCTACCGCCGCTCTACGCCCTGCGCGCCTTCGAGGCCGCGGCCCGGCACGCCTCCTTCACCCGCGCCGCCGAGGAGCTGGCCATCACCCAGAGTGCGGTGAGCCGGCACATCCGCACCCTGGAGGAGCACTTCTCCTGTCGGCTGTTCGAGCGCCAGGGCCGCAACATCCAGCTCACCGAGCCGGCCAGGATGCTGCTGCCGGGCCTGCGGGATGGCTTCGATGCCCTTGAGCGCGCCTGCACCACCTTGCGGGTCGACGACGTCACCCTGCGCCTGAAGGCGCCTTCCACCCTGACCATGCGCTGGCTGCTGTCGCGGCTGTCGCGCTTCCGCCACCTCAACGACGATGTCGAGGTGCAGCTGACCAGCGCCTGGATGGATGTGGACAAGGTGGACTTCCAGCACGAGCCCTTCGATTGCGCGGTGCTGCTCAGCGACGGCCATTTCAGCCCGGACTGGGAGGTGACCCTGCTGTTCAGCGAATGGCTGATCCCGGTCTGCGAACCCTCCCAGGCCGCGGAGCCCTGGGACCTGGCGCGGCTGCAGAGCACGGAGTTGCTGCACCCGACACCGGATCGCCGCGACTGGCGCCGCTGGCTGCAGCGCATGGACCTCGGCGACGAGGTGTCGCTCAAGGGCGGCCAGGCGTTCGACACCCTGGAGCTGGGCATAGTGGCGGCGGCCAGGGGCTACGGCGTGTCCATCGGCGACCTGGTGATGGTGGCCGAGGATGCCGTGCAGGGGCGTATAGGCCTGCCCTGGCCGACGGCGGTGGCCAGTGGCGACAGCTACTACCTGGTCTGGCCCCGGGCCCGCAGCGGCCAGGGTCGCCTGTGCCGCCTGCGCGATTTCCTGCTGGCGGAAGTCGCCGCCATGACCCTGCCGCCCGTGGAGCTGCTGAGTTAGAGAGGCCGAACTACGGAAGCTGCCTCAGGCCGTGCTCGAGGCTGGCGCCGGACAGTTCGCCCATATGGCTGTGCTGCAGGCGTCCGTCGGCGTCGTAGAAGAGGGTGGTGGGCAGGCCGAAGGAACCGGTGGCCTGGCCCAGGCGATTGCCGCTGTCCAGCAGCACCCCCCGGGGCGCGAGGTTCTGCTCGATGAGGAAGCGGCGCACGATCTCGGCATGCTCGCCCTGGTTCACCAGCACGAAGCGCACCTGCGGGTGGGCCTTCTGCGCCGCTTCCAGCACCGGCATCTCGCGGCGGCAAGGCGGGCACCAGGTGGCCCAGAGGTTCACCACCAGCGGCCGGCCGTCCAGCTCGCGCAGATCCACCGGGTTGCCGGCAAGGTCCATCAGGCTCAGCTCCGGCAGCTGGCGGCTGCGCTCGAGGGCCGAGACCAGCGCCTGGCCGGTGCCCCAGAGGCTGCCACCCACCAGCACGGCGATGGCGAGCGGCTGGCGCAGGGCGGGTCTGCGCCAGGCCAGCAGGCCGCCGATCAGGGCGGCGGCGACCAGGCCCGGCCAGAACAGGAAGCCACCGTCGCGGATATCCACAAGGGTGAGGGGCGCGCTGGCGTACTGCTCGACGTACCGCCCGGCGAAGGCCAGGCGTGCCACCAGCAGGCCGCCGAGCAGCATGGCGAACAGGGCGCCCTCGGGATTGGCCTTGCGCTTGCGTCCGGCCAACCAGCCGGCCAGCAGCGCGGCGAAGAAACCGAGGTAGAGCAGCGCCTGCTGCATGGGGATGGCCAGGGGGCCGAGATTGAAGCTGGTCATGCCGAAATCCGCAGGGTGGGGGCGGCGAGTATCGCAGCCCGGCGCGGCAGGAGCAGCGCCGGGCTGTGGATAAATGTTTCCGCCGCTCAGCGCACCATGTGGAGGAAGTGCAGGTGCTTCTCGTACTGGTCGAGCAGGTCGCCGATCACCTCGTCGCGGCTCCAGCCCATCACGTCGTAGTCCTGGCCGCCTTCGCCCAGGTGGACTTCGGCGCGGAAGTACTTGCGTGCGTCGGCACCCTCGTCGGCGGTGTCGCGCTGGGCGAAGCTGGGCTGGAGGAAGGCGCGGGGGCGCACCTGGTAGCTGAAGTCCACCTCGTCGCCGTGGCCGACATTCAGCTTGCAGCGGCCATCGTCGGCGCTCTCCACATTCACCTCGCAGCCCTGCTTGCGCAGTTCCTCGGCCACGTCCAGGAAGGCGGGGCGAACCACCTCCTCGATGAAGCGATTCACATGGCTGCGGCGGGGGAACATCAGGATGTTGCGCAGGCGCCGTTGCCAGCCGCCTTGCTGGCGCTGGGCCGGGCGCGAGAGGTTGAGCGACTGGTAGCGGATGCCGCGCTTGGTGGCGTCCAGGCGCAGCGCCTTGAGCAGCCCCCAGGTGGCGGCCAGCAGGACCACCGAGAAGGGCAGGGCGCTGGCGATGGTGGCGGTCTGCAGGGCCTTGAGGCCGTCGGCCAGGAGCAGGGCCATGGCCACCACGCCCATCAGGATCGACCAGAACAGCCGCTGCCAGAGCGGCGTCACCTCGCGCCCGCCGGAGGCCAGCATATCCACCACCAGGGCGCCGGAGTCGGCGGAGGTGACGAAGAACACCACCACCATCAGTACCGCCACCAGTGACAGGACGCTGGAGAACGGGAACTGCTCGAGGAAGGCGAACAGGGCCAGGGAACTGTCCTGGGCGACGGTGTCGGCCAGGCTGGTTAGG
This sequence comes from Pseudomonas resinovorans NBRC 106553, assembly GCF_000412695.1. Classification (NCBI taxonomy): domain Bacteria; kingdom Pseudomonadati; phylum Pseudomonadota; class Gammaproteobacteria; order Pseudomonadales; family Pseudomonadaceae; genus Metapseudomonas; species Metapseudomonas resinovorans. The sequence goes on along the minus strand of NC_021499.1, from coordinate 6,119,962 downwards.
CCCTGGTTGAGCACCATGTGGATGGCCGTGTCGCCGAACACCGTCATCCACAGCAGGGTGAAGCCTGCCGGCACGAAGAGTACGCCACAGACGAACTCGCGGATGGTGCGCCCACGGGAGATGCGCGCGATGAACAGGCCGACGAAGGGCGACCAGGACAGCCACCAGCCCCAGTAGAGCAGGGTCCAGCCGCCGATCCAGTCGCTGGACTCGTAGGCGTAGAGGTTGAAGGTCTTGCTGACGATCTCCGACAGGTAGCCGCCGGTGTTCTGCACGAAGGTCTTGAGCAGGAACACCGTGGGTCCCAGGACCAGCACCAGTAGGAGCAGGATCACCGCCAGCGTCAGGTTCAGCTCGGAGAGGATGCGGATGCCCTTGTTCAGGCCGCTGGCCACCGACAGCGTGGCCAGGGCGCAGGTGGCGGCGATCAGTCCCAGCTGCACCGGCACGCTCACCGGCAGGCCGAACAGGTGGTTGAGGCCGCTGTTGATCTGCAGCACGCCGTAGCCGAGGGAGGTGGCGACGCCGAACACCGTGCCGAGGATCGCGAAGATATCCACAGCGTGGCCGATGGGGCCGTGGATGCGCTCGCCGATCAGTGGGTAGAGCGCCGAGCGCAGGGTCAGCGGCAGCCCGTGGCGGTAGCAGAAGAACGCCAGGATCAGCGCGACGATGGCGTAGATCGACCAGGCGTGCAGGCCCCAGTGGAAGAAGGTCAGCTTCATCGCCTCCCTCGCGGCGGCCACGGTGTTGGCATCGCCCACGGGAGGATTGGCGTAGTGCATCAGGGGTTCCGCAACGCCGAAGAACATCAGGCCGATGCCCATGCCGGCGGAGAACAGCATGGCGAACCAGGTGCTGCTGCGGTAGTCGGGGCGGCTATGGTCGGGGCCGAGGCGGATATCGCCGAAGCGACTGACGGCGAGGAAGACCGTGGTGATCAGCAGCAGCGCGACGGTGAGGACGTAGAACCAGCTGGCGTTCACCACTATCCAGTCCTGGATGTGGCCGAACACGGCCTGTGCCTGGTCGCGGGCGAGGGTGCTGTAGAGCACCAGGGCGATGATGAGGATGGCGGAGCCGAAGAATACCGGCGGATTGAGGGTGGATTGCGAAGACGAACGTGCCTCCATTGAGCTAGCTCTCCTTGTTATCGGATGGCCGCCAAGGGCGGGAAGGCGCGGAAGTCTAACAGAATCGATAGAGCCTGTCTTTCATTGGTGTCTAATTGATAGTTTTTATTGAGCCAGGTCAAGGCTCTCCGGCCGGTACTGCAGGGCTTCGCCCAGGTGGTGGCGGGCGATGCTTTCGGCCTCTTCCAGGTCCGCCAGGGTGCGTGCCACCTTGAGGATCCGGTGCGCCGCGCGCAGGGACAGGCCAAGGCGCTCACAGGCGTCTTCCAGCCAGTTGCGATCCGCATCTGGCAGGGCGCAGTGCTGGCGCAGGCCCTTGAGGTCGAGGAAGGCATTGGCGCAACCCTGGCGCTGCAGTTGCAGGTGCCGTGCCCGCGCCACCTCGGCGGCGGCCTCGGCACTGCTCGGGCCCTCGCTGGGACCAGGCTCCAGGGCGGTGGCTTCGCGGGCCACGGTGAGGTGCAGGTCGATCCGGTCGAGCAGCGGCCCGGACAGCTTGGCGCGGTAGCGCTGGATCTGCTCCGGGGTGCAACGGCAGCGGCCACCGGGGTCGCCAAGATATCCACAGGGGCAGGGGTTCATGGCCGCCACGAGCTGGAAGCGCGCCGGGAAGCGCACCTTGTCATGGGCACGGGCAATGACGATCTCGCCGCTCTCCAGGGGCTCGCGCAGGACTTCCAGCACCTTGCGGTCGAACTCGGGAAGTTCGTCGAGAAACAGCACGCCCTGGTGGGCCAAGGTGATTTCCCCCGGCTTGGGGCGGCTGCCACCGCCCACCAGGGCCGCGCCGGAAGCGCTGTGGTGCGGCTGGCGGAACGGGCGCTGGGGCCAACCACGCAGCGGCGCGTGGCTGGCCACCGAGTGGATGGCGGCGACTTCCAGCGCTTCCTGTTCTTCCAGGGGGGGAAGCAGGCCGGGCAGGCGGCTGGCGAGCAGGGTCTTGCCGGTGCCGGGCGGGCCGCAAAAAAGCAGGTTGTGGGAGCCCGCCGCGGCCACCAGCAGGGCGCGCTTGGCGGCGGCCTGGCCCTGGACGTCGGCGAGGTCGGGGTAGGGGGGGCGCTCTGCCAGAAGGCCCTGGGCCTGGTAGGGCGCGAGCGGGGTGTGGCCGGCGAAGTGCGCGGTCAGCTCCAGCAGGTGATCGGCGGCCATTACCTTGAGGCCGCTGGCCAGGCTGGCTTCCTCGGCGTTCTCCCGGGGTACCACCAGGGTGCGCCCGAGCGCGCGGGCGGCCAATGCCGCCGGCAGTACGCCCTGGACCGGCCGCAGGGCGCCGGAGAGGGCCAGCTCACCCAGGCATTCCACGTCTTCCAGGGCGCCGGCGGGCAGTTGGCCACTGGCGGCGAGCACGCCGAGGGCGATGGCCAGGTCGAAGCGGCCGCCATCCTTGGGCAGGTCGGCCGGCGCCAGGTTGAGGGTGATGCGGCGGGGCGGAAAGTCGAAGCCGCTGTTCTGGATAGCGCTGCGCACGCGGTCCTTGCTTTCCTTCACGGCGGTTTCCGGCAGGCCCACCAGGGCCAGGGACGGCAGGCCGTTGGCGAGATGCGCCTCGACGGTCACGGCAGGGGCTTGAACGCCAACCTGCGCGCGGCTGTGGACGATGGCCAGGGACATTGATCACTCCTTGATCGGTCCGCCGGGCCGGAGCGGGATCACTCCGTGGGCGGCGGGTTCAGCTTGGCTTCCATTTCCGCGACCTTGGCCTCCAGCGCTTCCAGGCGGGCACGGGTGCGGGCGAGTACCACCATCTGGCTGTCGAACTCGTCGCGGCTGACCAGGTCGAGTTTGCCGAAGGCGCTTTGCAGCAGGACCTTGAACTGCGCCTCGATCTCGCCGCGGGGCAGCGGGCTGTCACTGCTGAACAGGCGCGAGGCGGTGGCGGCGAGGGTATCGAGCAGGGCTTTGGGCGGCAGCATGGCGGGATTCCGTAAATGACTGGGCGCAAGTCTACCACGGGGTCCCGGCGGGCCGGATCGGCGCAGGGAGGCGCACACTTTTTGAGCAGTGCCCTGGGGCGTCGCGCACCGCTTTGGTGCGATCCATCCGTCGCTTTAATCGTGCCGGGAGGGCATGGGGCCAGTATCTGCTTGAAAAAACGCACTTTGTACGGTTCTGGCAAGGATTCTGCTTGGAGGTAAGCGACGCATGCACTGATGCAGTTCCGGTGCACCGGGCGAGGCGGGGGAGTGTTTCGCCAGACGCGGTTGGTTGACGTCGAAGGGCCATGCCAAGGCCTTCGGCGCGTTACAAAAGCCAGACACTGCGCTTAGACTTGAGCCGGGTTCGCGTTTTTCCTGGGGCAAGTCAACCAAACACGGGAGAGAGTTTTCATGAAGCTAGTCACCGCCATCATCAAGCCTTTCAAGCTCGACGACGTGCGCGAGTCGCTGTCGGAGATCGGCGTCCAGGGCATTACCGTCACCGAGGTCAAGGGCTTCGGACGGCAGAAGGGTCACACCGAGTTGTATCGCGGCGCGGAATACGTCGTTGATTTCCTGCCGAAGGTGAAGATCGACGTGGCGATTGCCGACGATCAGCTGGATCGCGTGATCGAGGCCATCACCAAGGCCGCCAACACCGGCAAGATCGGTGACGGCAAGATCTTCGTAGTCAATCTGGAACAGGCCATCCGTATCCGTACCGGCGAAACCGGCACAGACGCGATCTAAGCCGCCGAACCCCAACGCCCCAGGAGAAAACAACATGACTCTGCGTAAAACCGCAGGGCTAGGAGCCCTTTTGTCCCTCGTCACCCCCGGCCTGGCCATGGCCGCCGACGAGGTCGTACTGAACAGCGGTGACACGGCGTGGATGCTTACCGCCACGGCACTAGTCCTGTTCATGACCATCCCCGGCCTGGCGCTGTTCTACGGCGGCATGGTGCGTTCCAAGAACATCCTGTCGGTCATGATGCAGTGCTTCGCCATCACCGGCCTGATCAGCATCCTCTGGGTGATCTACGGCTACAGCATCGCGTTCGACACCACCGGCATGGAGAAGGGCGTCGTCAACTTCAGCTCCTTCGTGGGTGGTTTCTCCAAGGCCTTCCTCAGTGGCGTCGGCGTCGACAGCCTGGTGGCGGCCTTCCCCGAAAGCGTCTTCATCACCTTCCAGATGACCTTCGCGATCATCACCCCGGCGCTGATCGTGGGTGCATTCGCCGAGCGCATGAAATTCTCCGCCATGCTGATCTTCATGGCCGTCTGGTTCACCCTGGTCTATGCCCCGATCGCCCACATGGTGTGGAGCGGTGACGGCGCCCTGATGTGGGACTGGGGCGTGCTGGACTTCGCCGGTGGCACCGTGGTGCACATCAACGCCGGTGTCGCTGGCCTGGTTGCCTGCCTGGTGCTGGGCAAGCGCAAGGGCTACCCGACCACCCCGATGGCTCCGCACAACCTGGGCTACACCCTGGTCGGCGCCGCCATGCTCTGGGTAGGCTGGTTCGGCTTCAACGCCGGTTCCGCCGTAGCCGCCAACGGCACCGCCGGCATGGCCATGCTGGTCACCCAGATCGCCACCGCCGCCGCCGCCCTGGGCTGGATGTTCGCCGAGTGGCTGACCCACGGTAAGCCGAGTGCCCTGGGCATCGCTTCCGGCGTGGTCGCCGGCCTGGTCGCCATCACCCCGGCCGCCGGTACCGTCGGCCCCATGGGCGCCCTGATCATCGGCCTGGTTGCCGGCGTGATCTGCTACTTCAGCGCCACCAGCCTGAAGCGCAAGCTGGGCTACGACGACTCCCTGGACGCCTTCGGCGTACACGGCATCGGCGGTATCGTCGGCGCCCTGCTGACCGGCATCTTCGCCGCTCCGGTCCTGGGTGGCTTCGGCAGCGTCGACGACATCGGTGCGCAGTTCTTCATCCAGCTCAAGGGCGTGGTCGTGACCGTGCTCTACACCGGTATCGTGACCTTCGTGATCCTCAAGGTCCTGGACGTGGTGATGGGCCTGCGTGTGAACGAAGAGGAAGAGACCGTCGGCCTCGACCTGGCTCAGCACAACGAGCGCGGCTACAACCTCTGATCCCGATGATTTCCCCGTTCGGCAGTTGCCGGCGGGGAGCGCGGAAGGAAAGCCGAAAGGGCGCCGAAAGGCGCCCTTTGTTTTTTCAGCGGCCGCGCTAAAATGCCGCCCGTACGAGCCGAGACAGGCATTTGCGGATGTGGCAGCAGACCCTGATCACCTTGCGCCCGCGACCACGTGGCTTCCACCTGGTCACCGAGGACATCCTTGCGGCACTGCCGGAACTGCGGCGCTGTCGCGTCGGTCTGTTGCACCTCTGGCTGCAGCACACCTCGGCCTCCCTGACGGTCAACGAGAACGCCGACCCTGCGGTGCGGCGTGACTTCGAGCGATTCTTCAATCGCCTGGTGCCCCAGGGAGAAAACGGCTATGAACATGACTACGAAGGGCCGGACGACTTGCCCGCGCACTTCAAGGGCAGCCTGCTGGGCTGTCAGCTGAGTCTGCCGGTCAAAGACGGGCAGTTGGCGATGGGCACCTGGCAAGGTGTCTACCTGGGTGAGCACCGCGATCAAGGCGGTGCGCGCCGGGTGTTGGCGACCTTGCACGGCGAGGCGCCCTGAATTTTTTCCGGCAGCGTTAGAAAGCTGGCGCAGCTGGGCTATAACTAACCTGCTTTGGCAAGGCATGAGGTAGAACATGAGCGACGAAGAACTGGAACAAGACGAGCTGGAAGCGGCCGACGAGGACGACGGCGAAGAGCTGGCTGCAGCCGATGATGGTGATAGCGACGACGATGGCGAGGCCCCTGCCCCTTCCTCCGGGAAGAAGGCCAAGGCTGCGGTCGAAGTCGAAGAGATGCCCAGCATCGAAGCCAAGCAGAAAGAGCGCGATGCCCTGGCCAGAGCCATGGACGAATTCCTGGCGCGCGGCGGCAAAGTGCAGGAGGTCGAACCCAACGTGGTCGCCGACCCGCCGAAGAAGCCGGACAGCAAGTACGGCAGCCGCCCCATCTGAGGCCGGCACCCGTCGAAAGAGCCCGCCATTGGCGGGCTTTTTCATGGGCGCGAGTCGTGTGGGTGTGCTGGCGGAGGATTTGTGTAGGGGCGATTTCAATCGCCAAGGGCTGCAAAGCAGCCCATGACCTCGAAGGGCAGGCCTACGACCTGCTTGGCGAATGAATTCGCCCCTACAGGAAATGGGCGAGCAACCGGTTGCGTCAGTGCCAGCGCGCCCAGCGCGCCAGCACCTCGGGCAGTTCCCGCAGGCTGGCGATCTCGGCGTCCGGCAGTCTCTCGCCGCTCCATTCCTTGCCCAGGGGGTTGAACCAGATGGCGCGCAGGCCGGCCCGGCGGGCGCCTTCGATGTCGTCGGCCGGATGGTCGCCGATGTGCACGGCTTCGCCGGCGCTGACGCCTCCGCGCTTGAGCGCTTCGAGGAAGGGCTCCGGGTCGGGTTTGCCGATGCCCAGTTCCTCGGCGCAGAGCGCGAACTTGAAGTAGTCGGCCAGGCCCAGGCGACGCACGTCGGCGTTGCCGTTGGTGATCACCCCGAGGCTGTAGCGGATCGCCAGGCGCTCCAGGGTGGGCACGGTATCGGGGAAGAAGGTGATGCGATGGCGGGCCTGGAGCATGGCCTGGAAGGCGCCCTCGGCCAGGTCGATGGAGTCAGCGACCGAATAGCCGACGCCTTCCAGGGCGCGGCGCAGGGTACGCCGGCGCAGTTCGCTGAGGCGGTGCTTGAGGCCTGGCTCGGCGGCGAGAATCTCCCCCCGGATGGCCCAGAGGTGCTCCACCGGCAGGGTGCCCAGGGCCGGGGTATGTTCCATCAGCCAGTCGCGCATGGCCGATTCGGCGCCCTCGATTACCGGGCGGTTGTCCCAGAGGGTGTCGTCCAGGTCGAAAGTGATCAGCTGGATGCTCATTCGTCCGCTCCCCGTCGCTTGGCCCGTGGATGGGCCTGGTCGTACACCGAGGCCAGGTGCTGGAAATCCAGGTGGGTGTAGATCTGGGTGGTGGAGATGTCGGCGTGGCCGAGCAGTTCCTGAACCGCCCGCAGGTCCTGGGATGACTCCAGCATATGGCTGGCGAAGGAATGTCGCAGCATGTGCGGATGCAAATGCTGGCCCAGTTCACGTACCCCGGCCTGGCGCACCCGCAGCTGGATGGCGCGAGAGGACAGGCGGCGGCCCTGCTGGCTGATAAATACCGCTGGCTCGGCCGGGTTGGCCATGGCGCGCAGCGGCAACCACTGTTCGAGCGCATCGCGTGCCTTGCTGCCCACCGGGAGTTCGCGGGTCTTGTTGCCCTTGCCGCGCACCCGCACCAGGCCGGCGGCGAGGTCGAGGCCATCGAGGTCCAGGCCTACCAGTTCGGACAGGCGCAGGCCCGAGGAGTAGAAGAGCTCCAGCACGGCCTGGTCGCGGCGGGCGATGAAGTCGTCTTCCACCGCGCCATCCAGCAGTTGCTGGGCACGGTCGGCATCCAGCGCGCGTGGCAGGCGGCGAGCGCCCTTGGGCGCGGCGAGTCCGTTGGCCGGGTCGTGGCGGCAGCGGCCTTCGCGGATCAGGTACTGGTAGAGGCCGCGCACAGCCGAGAGCAGGCGCGCCAGGCTGCGGCTGGACAGGCCGTCCTGGTGCAGCCGGGCGACGAAGCCGCGCAGGCTGCGAACGTCGAGGTCCCGCCAATCGGCGATGGCGTACTTCTCGCAGAGCGCGCGCACCTTGAGCAGGTCGCGGTGGTAGCCGTCGAGGGTGTGGGCCGAGACCTGGCGCTCGCTGCGCAGGTGGTTCAGGTAGGCATCCAGGTCGGCTTGCATGGGACTTCCTTGAACGGTGTGGCGGGCTATCTCACTGAACGCAGCGGGGTGGCGAAGCGCGGTAGCACGCGGGCCAGGACCTCGGCGATGTAGCCGAGGAACAGGGTACCCAGGGAGCTCTTGTAGTGCTGCGGGTCCGGGCTGCCAATGGCCAGTACGCCATGCAGGCCCTGGTAGGTCAGGCTCACCACGGCCGCGGAACCGACCTGGTCGCGCTCGTCGGTGCCGAAGAGGAACTCCAGCTCGTGGCTGCGCAGTACACCGCAGATGGTCTTGCCGCCGGCCAGCAGGCCGCCGATGCTCTGGTGCGCCTCCGCGGCGCTGACGCTGCGGCCCACCGGCAGGGTGTTCTCGCTGAACAGGATGAGACTGACGAAGGGCACCTGGAACTCGTGGCGCAGGCTGTCTTCCACCGCGCCCACCACTTCTTCCAGGCTGGATGCATCGAGCAGGTCGAGCACCAGGCGCCGGGTCTTGTCGAACAGGCGATCGTTCTCCCGGGCCACGTCCATCAGCTGCGACAGCCGATGGCGCATCTCGATGTTGCGTTCACGCAGCAGCTTGACCTGGCGCTCCACCAGGGACACGGCCTCACCCGGCAAGTGCGGGATGCTCAGCTCGGGGATCAGTTCGTCATGGTGGACGAAGAACTCCGGATGGTGGCGCAGGTAGGCGGCCACCGTCTCGGCGTCGAGGTGTTGCGGCGGGTCCTGGTGCTGGTCGTCGGTCATAGGCGAACCTGTCCTTCGAATACGCGGACGGCGGGTCCGGTCATCATAACGGGGTGCCCCGGCCCGGCCCACTCGATGGAGAGTCGGCCGCCCGGTAGCTCGAGCTGCAGCGGGGAATCCATCCAGCCCTGGCGGATCGCCGCCACCGCCGCCGCGCAGGCGCCGGTGCCGCAGGCCAGGGTTTCCCCGGCGCCGCGTTCCCAGACGCGCAGCTTGGCCTGCTTGCGGTCGACGACCTGCAGGAAGCCGACGTTGACCCGCTGCGGGAAGCGCGGGTGGTGTTCCAGCTTCGGCCCCAGTTCGTGTACCGGCGCGCTGGCCACGTCATCGACGCGCAGCACGGCGTGGGGGTTGCCCATGGAGATGGCCGCCAGCTCGACAACCTGGCCGTCCACTTCCACCGGGTAGCTCAGGGCCTCGGCGTCGGCGACGAAGGGGATCTGTTGCGGCACCAGGCGCGGCGGACCCATGTCCACGGTGACCTGGCCGTCGGGGCGCACATCCAGTTCGATGATGCCGCCCTTGGTCTCGACGCGAATGAGCTTCTTCACCGTCAGGCGCTTGTCGATGACGAAGCGGGCGAAGCAGCGCGCACCGTTGCCGCATTGCTCCACTTCCGAGCCGTCGGAATTGAAGATGCGATAGCGGAAATCGACGTCCGGGTTGGTCGGCGCTTCGACGATCAGCAACTGGTCGAAGCCGATGCCGGTGTTGCGGTCGCCCCACTGCTTGGCGTGCTTGGGCTGGATATGGGCGTGCTGGCTGACCAGGTCGAGGACCATGAAGTCGTTACCGAGGCCGTGCATCTTGGTGAAGCGCAATAGCATGGATGCGCCCTCACTGCGGCAGCAGGCTTTCGCCGGCATAAAGGTCTTCGATCATCTCGCGGCGGCGCACCTCGAAGGCTTGCTCGCTGTCCACCAGCACCTCGGCGGCGCGGCCGCGGGTGTTGTAGTTGGAACTCATCACGAAACCGTAGGCGCCGGCGGAGCGAATCGCCAGCAAGTCGCCCTCGGCCAGCACCAGATTGCGCTCACGGGCGAGGAAGTCGCCGGTTTCGCAGATCGGGCCGACCAGGTCGTAGGTGCGCTCGATGCCGGGGTGGGGTTGCACCGGCACCACGTCCATCCAGGCCTCGTAGAGGGCCGGGCGGATCAGGTCGTTCATGGCCGCGTCGATCACGGCGAAATCCTTGTGTTCAGTGTGCTTGAGGTATTCCACCTGGGTCAGCAGAACGCCGGCGTTGGCGACGATGGAGCGACCCGGCTCGAACAGCAGCTCGAGATTGCGACCCTGCAGGCGCTGGCGCACGGCCTGGATGTACTCGCCGGGCAAAGGTGGCTGCTCGTCGCGGTAGCGCACGCCGAGGCCGCCGCCGAGATCCAGGTGGCGAATGGCGATGCCGCGTTCGCCCAGGCGGTCGATCAGGTCCAGGAGGCGGTCGAGGGCATCGAGGAACGGCGCGAGGCTGGTGAGCTGGGAACCGATATGGCAGTCGACGCCGATCACGTCGAGGTTCGGCAGGCTGGCGGCCTGGGCGTACACCGCTTCGGCTTCGTCGATGGAGATGCCGAACTTGTTCTCCTTGAGGCCGGTGGCGATGTAAGGATGGGTGCCGGCATCCACGTCGGGGTTGACCCGCAGGGATACCGGAGCCTTCACCTCCATGGCCGCGGCCACGTTCTGCAGGCGCTCCAGCTCATTGCGCGATTCCACGTTGAAGCAGTACACACCGGCCTCGAGGGCGCGGCGCATGTCGTCACGGCTCTTGCCGACGCCGGAGAAGACGATTCGCTTGGGCGCGCCGCCGGCGGCCAGCACGCGTTCCAGCTCACCGCTGGAAACGATGTCGAAGCCTGCGCCCAGGCGCGCCAGCAGGTTCAGCACGCCGAGGTTGGAGTTGGCCTTGACCGCATAGCAAACCATGCTCGGCGTACCGGCCAGGGCATCGGCATAGGCGTTGTAGCCAGCTTCGATGGCGGCGCGGGAATAGACGTAGGTGGGCGTGCCGAAGCGAGCGGCGATATCGGACAGCGCGACGCCTTCCGCGAACAGCTCCCCGTCGCGGTAAGAGAAAGCCTCCATGGCGGCTCCCCCGGTCAGTGGATGTAGACGTCTTTCTGGTGTTCTTTCGCTGCTTTCTCGTCGTCAGGCATGTAAAGCGGGCCTTTCTGGCCACAGCCGGCCAGCAGACAGGCAACGGCGAGCAGGGCGACGAATGGGGCGTGGAGTCGCTTCATGACGGAGTCCTTGCAGAAAACGTGAATTGTTCCGGAGTATACCGACCCCCCGGCGCCTTGCCTATGCGCCGGAATTCCCGTCCGGCGTGGCTTGCGGGCCTCTGCGGGGCTAGCATTGGCGGCTTGAAAAAGGAGAACCCATGGACAACGCCGCATCCTTTGCCGGCTCGGTCTCGGTCGCCTATCTGCAGGGCCTGGTGGAGCATGTTGGCCAGGCAGGAGTCAGCGCCGCCGAGCTGCTCGGTCATGTCCAGCTGACCCCCGCGACCCTCGCCCAGCGCGATGCGCGCATCGCCGCCAGAGCGTACCTGGAACTGCTCGGCCAGGCCGAGCGGCTGTCCGGCGACCCACGGCTGGGCCTGCACCTGGGCGAGGCGGTGCGACCGGGTTACTACGGCGTGCTGGGATACTTGCTGATGAGTTGCGCCACCCTGGCCGACGCCCTGCACCGCCAGGCGCGCTATGCCGCGCTGGTGGGCGACCTGGGCCGCGTCAGGCTGGCCGATGAGCCTTCCTGCGAGGGCCTGGAACCCCAGGTGGCGCACAGTTGGGAGCCATTGCTACCGCAGCAGCGCGCCTTGTTGGCCGAGGAGACTCTGGCGGGCTGGGTGACCTTCGGCCGCTGGATCACCGGGTTGGACATCCCGCCCACCGAGGTGCGCTTCCAGCACCCGGAGCCGGCCGACACTTCCGAGCACCGGCGGATCTTCCGTTGCCCGGTGCTGTTCGGCCAGGCGGACAACGCCCTGGTGTTTCCCCGGCGCCTGCTGGCCACGCCCCTGGGCCAGGCCGACGCCGAGGTGCGCCGGCTGTTCGACGGCTACGCCGAACGCCTGCTCGGCGAGCTGCGCAAGGGCAGCAGCGTGCTGGACCGTGCCCGTGAACTGCTGGCCGCCCAGCTGTCCGCCGAAGGGCCCGACCTGGAGCGACTGGCCGCGGCCCTGGCGTTGAGCCCGCGTACCTTGCAGCGCCGTTTGCGCGAGGCCGGGTTATCCTTCAGTGCGCTGGTGGACGAGACGCGCCAGCAGTTGGTGCTGCACTATCTGCGCGATCCGAACCTGGAGCTGGCCGATATCGCCTTCCTGGTCGGTTTCAGCGAGCCCGGCTCCCTGGGTCGCGCCTTCCGTCGCTGGACCGGACAGCACCTTGGCGAGTACCGTCGCCAACCCTCCCCAATGCCCTGAGGTAAACCCTGATGAGTTTGAGCGAAGCCCGATTCCATGACCTGGTCGATGCCGCGCAGTCGCTGGTGGAAGACGCATTCGATGACTGCGACCTGGACCTGGACCTGGAGAACAGCGGCGGCGTGCTCACCGTGCGCTTCGAGAACGGCACCCAGGTGATCCTCAGCCGCCAGGCGCCGCTGCGCCAGCTCTGGGTGGCCGCGCGCTCGGGTGGCTTCCACTTCGACTACGACCAGGCGAGCGATCGCTGGATCTGCGACAGCAGCGACGAACCCCTGGGTGAGTTGCTCAGCCGCGTGACCCGCGAACAGGCGGGCGAAGACCTTGAGTTCGACGACCTCTGACCCTGCACCCGCGGCGCCGCAGCCGTCGCCCTGCATCCGACGCTGCTGTCTGGATGATGCCGACGTCTGTGTAGGCTGTGGCCGTACCCTGGCGGAAATCTGCGAGTGGGGCCAGGCCAGCGAGCCGCGCCGCCGCGAAATCTGCGCCGCCGCCGAACGGCGCCGGCGACCGACACGCGGTTGACCGGGCGGTCTTGCCAATGGCCGGCACCCTGACGTACTGTCGGGCTTACCGGCGGTATTCGACCGACCGGACAGAATCTGAAACCCCGCCTTCGGGCGGGGTTTCGCTTTTTTCGCATGCAGCACAAGGAGTCGCGCCTTCGCCATGAACACCCAGCCGCCCATCACCATTACCCGTCTCGACCTGCAACGCCTGGAGCGCCTGCTCGACAGCCTGGAGGAGTACGGCCCTGCCGCCGAGGCGCTGGAGAGCGAGCTGTCGCGTGCCCAGGTGGTTGGCCATGATGAGGTTCCGCCTGGCGTCGTCACCATGAACTCCCGCGTGCATTGCCGCGAGGAAGTCAGCGGCAAGGACTACCACCTGACCCTGGTCTACCCGGAAGACGCGGGTGGCGAAGGCACGGTTTCCATCCTCGCCCCGGTGGGCAGCGCGTTGCTGGGCCTCACCGTTGGCCAGCACATCGACTGGCCGGTGCCCGGTGGCAAGACCCTCAAGCTGACCTTGCTGGGCGTCGAGTACCAGCCCGAGGCGGCCGGCGAATACAACCGCTGATCCCCGCCCGACCAGGGGCCGTGGGAGCGAATTCATCCTCGATCGAGATCGCTCCCGCAACACCCACGCCGCTTCAGCTATCACGCAACGCGCGGTTCAACCGATCTTCCAGCTCGACCTTGTAGCGCAGGTAGTGGACCGTCTGCGCCTGGCCTTTGCCGGGCACCCGCGACAGGTCCAGGTCGGTGATGTAGCAGGGATAGCGTTCCGGCTCGCGGCGCTGGGCGAGGATGTGCCGGGCTACGGCGGCGAACAGGCCCGCGCCATATTCCAGCTCGGAAAATTCCCGGTGGTTGCAGTAGAGGGTCACGTGGACCAGGCCCGGTTCCGCCGGCTCGACGATGGCCTGCACGTCGTAGAAGGGATGGGAAACCGCCGCCGAAGGCGCCGCGCGCCGCTCCAGCTTGCGGCCCTGGCGCACCACTTCGTAGTAGATGATCTCCAGCGCCGCCGGGGTCTGCGGGCTGTCCAGCGGCAGCAGGGCGTTGCGCCGGTAAAGCAACGACTGCAGGAAACGCTGCAACGGCGTCAGCAGGCTCTGTTCGTCGCGGTACGGCAGGCGCTGGCGCCACAGCGCGTTGTGCTCGTCCAGCAGGTTGATCTCGGCGCTGTCGCCGTCCACCCGGTAGAACACCTGGATGCAGTCGGGGCGGCCTACCGGCAGCACCAGCGCCAAGTCCTGCTCCGCGAGGGCGTGGCGGTCCAGTTGCAACGGGCTGTAGCCCGGCAGGTCGCGGCCCAGGTGCTCCACCAGCGCCGGCAGGTCGGGCAGGCTGGCGTGGCTGACCCGGTTCGGCTCCAGCTGCAGCACATGGAAACGCTGCTGGATCTGCAGCAGGAAGCGCGGCACGCCGGCGGCACCGAGCAGCGCCTGGGTTTCGTCGAAGAGTTCCTGCACGCGTTGGGCGATGGCCTGGGCGCGGTTGCGGCAGAAGCAGCGCACCCGCAGTCCGGGCCGGCCGCGATCGGCGGGCAGGGCATTGAGGTAGTCGCCGAGGCAGGCGAGCAGGGCGTCCGCACCTTCGTAACGGCTGACCAGCAACTCGTTCCAGCTGTTAAGGCTGACCTGGTCGATGGTGACCACCAGGTTTTCGCGCACCCCGGAGTAGCCCAGGGCGTCGGTGCGTTCGGTGGTCAGGTGCTGGTTCTTCTGGCTGTGCTGTCGTAGCGGGTCGATCCCGACGTTCACCAGCAGCAGGACCTCGGCCGGCACCCCGGCGCGCAGCAAGGCGTTTTCATCCACCGCGCCCTGGGGCTGGGGGAAGGATTGCTGCAGGCTGGCCAGGAGGTTGAGCAGTTCGTGTTCGCTGAGATCGCTGGTGCCCGGGTGCAGGGAGAGGCGGGTGCCGCTGTCGATCACGCCGTTGCGGTGGCACCAGGCGAGCAGCGGAACCAGCTCGCGGCTGCGCTTGATCGGGGCGAAGTCCTGCCATTCGAGGGCATTGAGGCTGCCGGAGTAGAGCGCCCACTGGGTGTCGCCAGCGGCATCCGGGCTTGGGCATTGCACCAGGGTGAGGGTGTCTTCGGCGATGTCCGGGGCGATCCCGGGGTTGATGAATTCCACCTTGCCGGCCTTGCGCTCGAAGGCGGCGTAGAGGCGTCGGCCGAGCACGCCCAGGTCACGGCTGCTGAGGGTGCCGCTGGCCTGCTCGGTGCGGGAGAACTGGGACAGGAAGCGGTAGCTGTAGGTCAGCTCGTTGACCAGGGCGCGACGCTCGGCCAGCACCTGGCGGACTTTCCACTGGCTACGGCTGTCGAGCATCGCCAGCTGCCGATGCTGCCAGTGCCACTCGGCCGTCAGGCGCTCCAGCAGCAGGCGCTGCCAGCTCTTGCTGCGGTTGCGCGGCGGGCGGCTGAGCTTCTTGTTCACCTTCAGGTAGAGGCAACGGCGGATCAGCTCCAGGCGCTCGGTCTCGTTGCGCCCGCGCAGGTATTCCTCCAGGCGGCGGTAGACCACCATGTAGGGGTCCAGCTCGTCCAGGTCCAGGCGGTTGGCGTAGACCGCCTCCTTGAAGCGCAGGGACAGGCAGGCCACCCGTGGGTGCTCGCTGGCGTAGACCTCGGTGAGCAGCAGCTTGAGCACCGACTTGTAGGGCGACTCGATGCCCTTGTAGAGCTGCCACATGCTGGCGCCGATGAATTCGCCGGGTGGGATCTGCGCAAGGTGGCCGAGGTCGAGCACCTCGTCGGCACGGATGAAGCGCTTGGACACCAGGGTCTGGGCGTACTCGGCGTAGCGTGCCTCCTCGTACACCGG
Source organism: Pseudomonas resinovorans NBRC 106553 (assembly GCF_000412695.1). Taxonomy (NCBI): domain Bacteria; kingdom Pseudomonadati; phylum Pseudomonadota; class Gammaproteobacteria; order Pseudomonadales; family Pseudomonadaceae; genus Metapseudomonas; species Metapseudomonas resinovorans. The sequence goes on along the minus strand of NC_021499.1, from coordinate 6,104,560 downwards.
CACCAGCCACCAGAGCGGGGTACGCCCGGCCAGCCAGATGGCGGTGCGGTAGAACTCGTCCAGCAGCAGGTAATGCTGGGTGGTGCCGCAATCATCGGAGGTCAGGCGCGCCTCGCGCGCGCCCTGGGTGAAGCGTTGCGGATCGATCAGGAAGAAGTGCGCTTCGGCGCCCTGGCTCGCGGCCCATTCTTCCAGGGCGCTGCACTTGCGCTGCAGTTCGGCGGTGGCGGCGGCGTCCAGTTCCGGCGCGTGGCAGACCCAGATGTCCATGTCGCTCTGTTCGGCCTGGGCGATGGTGCCCAGGCTGCCCATCAGGAACAGGCCGTGAATCGGTGTGGGTTGCGGGCCGCGGCGCGGCTTGTAGGCAAAGGAGCGGGTCAGCCGCTGGGCTTCGGCCAGTAGTTCGTCGTCGGGCTCGAAGGCGGCGACCCCGGCCGGCGTGGTGCCGGAGACATAGCCCGGCAACAGCGGGTGATTGACGTGGAACAGCAGCGGCAACAGCTTGAGGACCAGTTCCTGGCGCGTGGACAACGCCTGCATGGCGCGCGCCAGGCGGCCGCTGTTGACCTTGAGGAAGCGGGCTCGCAGTTGTGCGAGGACCTTGCGGTCGATGCCGTCGTCGATATCCGGGCGGATTTCCTGGGTGCGCGTCATGCTCTGCTCATGTCCCGATGCTGGCGGCCTGGCCGGCAGCATTTGCTACCGGCAGGCGTCCGCATTGTATCGCCTGGAATGTCGCCGACTTGAGCAGCGGGAAAGTCAGGCGGGTTCGGGCAGGAGGATGGTGCGCAGGGCCTGGACGTGTTCGGCGGCGTCCAGGCCAAGGCTGGTCAGGTAGCCGCCATCGGCCTGGGTGATCAGGCCTTTCTGGTGCAAGCGCATCACCGCGGCCTGGGCCTTGGGATTGGCGCTGTTGTGGACCTTGATGCCCTCCTGGGTGTTGTCCAGGTTGAACAGGGCCAGCAGTTCGAATTCGGCAATGAGTTCGGGGGTGAAGACCATGGTCGCTCCTTGTTCTTGTTGTACCGCAAAGGCCGGCGCTTGTGCCGGCCGGAATCTGGAGACTTTGGAGTGTAGGTGACGTCAGGCCTGATCTTCCGGCAGGTCCGGTAGCGCCCGCAAGGCCCTTTCGTACCATTGACCGTCGAATGGGCGGTCGGCCTTGAGCATGGCGTCGATCTCGTGGGCCAGGACCAGGGCCATCAGCTGGAGGATTTCCTCGCGCTCGTAGCCCACCAGGGTGAGCTTGTTGAAGGTGGCGCGGGCAGCGGGCGGCTCGTCGGCCTCGATCTGGTTCTCGATGGCCTGGATCAGGGTGCTTTCGGCGAAGGCTTCTTCGCCATCATCAATGTCGTCGGTCATGGCGGGGTTCTCGGTTGCGATGGCGGGAGTGTGCCATGCCCGGGGCGGGACTGCTGGCGCAGTGCGTGCAGGAAGGCCCTGACTTCCCGGCGTGAACCCAGGCGTATGCGGCGGATGCCCGCCAGTTCCGGATTCTCGTGCTCTTCGCGAAAGCGTTCGCGGTAGAGGGCGTGACGGGTCCAGCCCCAGAGGATGATGGAGCGGTTGGGGTCGAGACTGAGGAGGTTGCCCAGGCGTTCGCGGTTGCCGTTCCACAGGCGCGTGCGCAGCAGCACCCGGCTGGCGCTGCGCAGCACCAGGTTGCGCAGCACGTCGAGGCGCGGTGGGTCGAGCCAGATCTGGGTGTCGGCGCGGGCCAGCACTTCCGGGCGCACGGCGCCGTAGCTGCCTTCGACTATCCAGCGTTCGCCGGCCAGGGCGTTGGCGACGCGGCTGCGGAACTCCCCCCTGGGCAGGGGCTGCCAGCCGGGCTGGTGGAAGATCGCGTCGAGCTCGATGTGCGGGTGGTCCAGCAAGGCGGCAAGCGCGCGCGCCAGGGTGGTCTTGCCCGAACCCGAGCAGCCGACGATGGAAATGCGCTGGCCGGGCGAACCCGGCCAGTCGTGTTGCCTGTCCATGGCGTGGGTCTTTCTCAGCGGCTGGCGAGCAGATCCTTGCCGCGCTGCACGGCGGCGCGGACCTGGTTCGGTGCGGTGCCGCCGATGTGGTCACGGGCGTTGACCGAGCCTTCCAGGGTCAGCACGGCGAAGACGTCGTCGCCGATCTGGTCGCTGAACTGGCGCAGTTCGTCCAGGCTCATCTCGGCCAGGTCCTTGCTGGTGTCCACGCCGTACTTCACCGCGTGGCCGACGATCTCGTGGCAGTCGCGGAAGGGCAGGCCCTTGCGCACCAGGTAGTCGGCGAGGTCGGTGGCGGTGGAGAAGCCACGGCGGGCCGCCTCGCGCATGATCTCGCGCTTGGGCTTGATGGCCGGGACCATGTCGGCGAAGGCGCGCAGGGAGTCGCGCAGGGTGTCGGCGGCGTCGAACAGCGGTTCCTTGTCTTCCTGGTTGTCCTTGTTGTAGGCCAGCGGCTGGCCCTTCATCAGGGTCAGCAGGCCGGTGAGGGCGCCGAACACCCGGCCGGACTTGCCGCGCACCAGCTCGGGCACGTCGGGGTTCTTCTTCTGCGGCATGATCGAGGAGCCGGTGCAGAAGCGGTCGGGCAGGTCGATGAACTGGAACTGGGCGCTGGTCCAGAGCACCAGCTCTTCGGAGAAGCGCGACAGGTGCATCATCGCCAGGGACGCGGCGGCGCAGAATTCGATGGCGAAGTCACGGTCGGACACGCCGTCCAGGGAGTTGCCGCCGACGGCGTCGAAGCCCAGCAGCTGGCAGGTGACTTCGCGCTGGATCGGGTAGGTGGTGCCGGCCAGGGCGGCCGAGCCCAGCGGCATGCGGTTGACCCGCTTGCGGCAGTCCACCAGGCGCTCGTGGTCGCGGCTGAGCATCTCGAACCAGGCCAGCAGGTGATGGCCGAAGGTCACCGGCTGCGCGGTCTGCAGATGGGTGAAGCCGGGCATGATGGTGTCGGCTTCCGCCTCGGCCAGGCCAAGCAGGCCCTGCTGCAGGCGGGTGATTTCGCCGAGGATGGTGTCGATCTCGTCGCGCAGCCACAGGCGGATGTCGGTGGCCACCTGGTCGTTGCGCGAGCGGCCGGTGTGCAGCTTCTTGCCGGTGACTCCGATGCGGTCGGTCAGGCGCGCCTCGATGTTCATGTGCACGTCTTCCAGGTCCACGCGCCAGTCGAAGCTGCCCGCCTCGATCTCGCCCTGGATCTGCTTCAGGCCGTCGATGATGGTGTCGCGCTCGGCCGTGCTGAGTACGCCGACCTGTGCCAGCATGGTGGCATGGGCTATGGAGCCCATGATGTCGTGGCGATACAGGCGCTTGTCGAAGTCGACGGAAGCGGTGAAGCGGGCGACGAAAGCGTCGACGGGCTCGCTGAAGCGGCCACCCCAGGACTGGTTGGTCTTGTCAGTGCTCATGGGTTCACTCGGTGAGGAAGGTGAAAGAAAGCCGATGGGCCGGAAAATACCGTCGATAATAACAGTGTTGCCGGAAAAACCGGCGCGGCCTGTCCGGTCGGGGGTTGGGCAGTTTGCCGCGCCCTTCACGGAAGTTTCGCGGGTTTGATGGTTCAGTACAGGCTTTTGCCCGGCGATCCTGGCTAGTCGCCAGCTGGGCTTTTGGGGATATGTCCGGGATGCCGAAGCGCCTGAAAAAGAAAGCGCGTTCCAGAGCCGCAAGCGACGATTTCTTCCTGCCGGAGCTTTGCCTGCCCGAGGCGCTGCTCGGGCTGGTGCTGCTGGCCGAGTTGCTGGTGCTGGTACTGGTGCTGGCCGAACCCATGCTGCCCAGTTTCAACTGGGTGCGCCTGGCCCTGACCTCCCTGTTCGTGCAATGGATCGTGCTGCTGTCGGCCGCGTTGCTCTGCCAGCTGCGGCCCTTGCTGGCGCGCTTGCGCGCGGCGCTGGCCGGCGGCATCTGCTGCGCCCTGGTGGTGGGCCTGACGCTGGCCGGCACGGCGGTGGCCGACCACTTCGACCTCGGCGGGCCGCTGCCACGGGACGGCGAGGTCAACCTCTACCTGCGCCACGGGCTGATCAGCCTGATCATGTCGGCGCTGCTGTTGCGCTACTTCTACCTGCAAAGCCAGTGGCGCAAGCAGCAGCAGGCCGAGCTCAGGGCACGCATCGAGTCCCTGCAGGCGCGCATCCGCCCGCACTTCCTGTTCAACAGCCTGAACAGCATCGCCAGCCTGGTAGTGATCGATCCGGACAAGGCCGAGCAGGCCGTGCTCGATCTTTCCGACATCTTTCGCGCCAGCCTGGCCAAGCCCGGCACCCTGGTGGACTGGGGCGAGGAAGTGGAACTGGCGAAACGATATCTGTCGATCGAGCAATATCGGCTCGGAGAACGGCTACAGTTGGATTGGCAGGTGGATGAAGTACCGGATGATCTGCCCATCCCCCAGTTGACGCTGCAGCCTTTGCTGGAGAACGCCCTGATCCATGGCATCCAGCCGCGCATCGAAGGGGGGCTGGTACGCATCGAAGCGGATTACCGCGACGGCATGTTCCGCCTCTGCGTAAGCAACCCTTACGAAGAGGTCCAGGGGCAGTCACCGTCGCGGGGAACCCAGCAGGCTCTACGCAATATCGACGCCCGCCTGACGGCACTTTTCGGGCCGCGGGCAAGTCTCAGCGTGGAGCGCCGTGACGGCCGCCACTTCACCTGTCTACGCTATCCTTGTGCGAGACTCACGCAGGAAGCCCGTGCGATATGAATGTCCTGATCGTCGACGATGAACCCCTTGCCCGCGAGCGCCTCAGCCGCCTGGTCGGCGACCTCGAGGGATACCGAGTACTGGAGCCTGCCGCCAGCAATGGCGAGGAGGCGCTCACCCTGATCGACAGCCTGAAACCGGATGTGGTCCTGCTGGACATTCGCATGCCAGGTCTGGACGGGCTGCAAGTGGCCGCCAGGCTATGCGAGAAAGAGGCGCCGCCGGCGGTGATCTTCTGCACGGCCCATGACGAGTTCGCCCTGGAGGCCTTCCAGGTCAGTGCCGTGGGCTACCTGGTCAAACCGGTGCGTTCGGAGTCCCTGGCCGAGGCACTGAAGAAGGCCGAGCGACCCAACCGTGTGCAACTCGCTGCGCTGACCCGTCCTGCCGCGGTCAGCGGGAGCGGTCCCCGAAGCCACATCAGCGCCCGCACCCGGAAAGGGATCGAGCTGATCCCCCTGGACCAGGTGATCTTCTTCATCGCCGACCACAAGTACGTGACCTTGCGCCACGAACACGGCGAGGTCCTGCTGGACGAACCCTTGAAGGCGCTGGAGGACGAGTTCGGTGACCGCTTCGTGCGCATCCACCGCAATGCCCTGGTGGCCCGCGAGCGGATCGAGCGCCTGCAGCGCACCCCGCTCGGGCACTTCCAGCTCTACCTCAAGGGCATGAACGGAGAGGCGCTGACCGTCAGCCGCCGGCACGTCGCTGGCGTGCGCAAGCTGATGAACAACCTGTAGCCACGGAACCTCGGGCCCTGCCCGCTGCGTTTCCCGGACAGCCCGTGTCGCTGCGCGACAAGCGCCCGCGCCCTTGCAGTGCGCGGGCCTGTTATTATTCCGGGCATTAACGTTTCCGGAAGTGATCATGTCCCGCGAGATCCGCATTGCCACCCGCAAGAGTGCCCTGGCCCTGTGGCAGGCCGAATTCGTCAAAGCCCGGCTCGAGGAGGCCCACCCCGGCCTCAAGGTCAGCCTGGTGCCGATGGTCAGCAAAGGTGACAAGCTGCTCGACGCGCCCCTGGCGAAGATCGGCGGCAAGGGCCTGTTCGTGAAGGAGCTGGAAACCGCCCTGCTGGAAAACGAGGCCGACATCGCCGTGCACTCCATGAAGGACGTGCCCATGGACTTCCCCGAGGGCCTCGGCCTGTACTGCATCTGCGAGCGCGAAGACCCGCGCGATGCCTTCGTCTCCAATCGCTTCGACAGCCTCGACGCGCTGCCCGCCGGCAGCGTGGTCGGCACCTCCAGCCTGCGTCGCCAGGCCCAGTTGCTGGCGCGCCGGCCGGATCTCAAGATCCAGTTCCTGCGCGGCAACGTGAACACCCGACTGGCCAAGCTGGACGCCGGTGAATACGACGCCATCATCCTCGCCGCCGCCGGCCTGATCCGCCTCGGTTTCGAAGATCGCATCCGCTCCTCCATCAGCGTCGAGGACAGCCTGCCGGCCGGTGGCCAGGGTGCCGTGGGCATCGAGTGCCGCAGCGCCGACAGCGAGATCCATGCGCTGCTGGCGCCGTTGCACCACCGGGATACCGCCGTACGCGTCACCGCCGAGCGTGCCCTGAACAAGCACCTGAACGGTGGCTGCCAGGTACCCATCGCCTGCTACGCGGTGCTCGAAGGCGAGCAGCTCTGGCTGCGCGGCCTGGTTGGTCAGCCCGACGGCGGCCAGCTGCTGCGCGCCGAAGCCCGCGCCGCGGTGGCCGATGCCGAGGCCCTGGGTGTCAAGGTGGCCGACGAACTGCTGGAGCTGGGCGCCGGCGACATCCTCAAGGTGGTCTACGGCGAGGCCGGTCACCCGTGACGAACTGGCGGTTGCTGCTGACGCGGCCCCTGGATGAGTGCCAGGCCGTGGCTGCGGCCCTGGCCGAGCAACAGGTGTTCAGCAGCAGCCTGCCGCTGCTGGCCATCGAACCCTTGGAAGAAACCCCCGAGCAGCGCGGCCTGATCGCGGAGCTCGACCGCTACTGCGCCATCGTGGTGGTGAGCAAGCCGGCCGCGCGCCTGGGCCTGCAACTGCTCGACCGCTACTGGCCGCAACCGCCGGCGGCGCAGCATTGGTTCAGTGTCGGCGCCGCCACCGGAAGCCTGCTCGAAGACCGTGGTTTGCCGACTTCCTGGCCGGAGGTCGGCGACGACAGCGAGGCCCTGCTGGCCCTGCCGCGGCTGGCCGAGGCCCTGGCCACGGCAGAGCCCAGGGTACTGATCATGCGTGGCGAAGGTGGTCGGGATTTCCTCGCCGAGCGCTTGCGCGCTCAAGGCGTGACGGTCGACTATCTGGAACTCTATCGGCGCTGCCTGCCGGACTATCCGGCGGGAACCCTGGTGCAGCGGGTCGCCTCGGAACGCCTGAATGGCCTGGTGGTCAGCAGTGGCCAGGGCCTGGAAAACCTCCAGCGCCTGGCCGGCGATGCCTGGCCCGAACTGGCCCGTCTTACCCTGTTCGTACCCAGCCCGCGGGTGGCCGAGCAGGCCGCCGAGGCGGGCGCGAGCAATGTTGTGGATTGCCGTGGCGCCAGTACCACGGCCTTGTTGGCGGCGCTCGAGCAGCACCCGGCGCCGGCCCCCTGATTCGAAGGATGGATACGTGAGCGAAGCAGAAGCCCCCAAGCAAGAGCAACACACCGACTCCGCCGAACCCGTCGCCCCTGCAAGCGCCAGTACCGGGTCCGCACCGCGAGGCAACGGCCTGGCCCTGCTCGCCCTGCTGCTCGGCGCCGCCGGGGTCGCCGTGGGGGGCTGGGGCCTCTGGCAGGTGCGCAGCCTGGAAGCCCGTGACCAGCAACAGCTCAGCATGGTCGAGGATGCCCGTGGCCAGACCCGCGCCCTGGCCCAGCGCGAGCAACAACTGACCCAGCGCCTGGAGGCGTTGCCCAGCGCCGCCGAGCTGGATGAGCGCCGCCGCCTGCTGATGGACCTGCAGGGCGATCAGCAGCAGATGCGCCAACGCCTGGAAACCATCCTCGGCGCCAGCCGCAAGGACTGGCGCCTGGCGGAGGCCGAGCACCTGCTGCGCCTGGCCAGCCTGCGCCTGTCGGCGCTGCAGGATATCCACAGCGCCACGGCGCTGGTGCAGGCCGCCGACGAGATTCTCCGCGAGCAGGATGACCCCGCCGCGTACGCCGCCCGTGAACAGCTGGCGAAAGGCCTGGTGGCCCTGCGCAGCACCGAGCAACCGGATCGCACCGGGCTGTTCCTGCAACTCGGCGCCTTGCGCGAGCAGGCGGCCCAGCTCAATCCACTGGTGCCGGCCTTCGAGGACAAGGGCGGTGTGCTGATGGACATGGCCGCCGAAGGCGACGGCCGCAGCCGCTGGTCCGAGTGGCTGGAAGAACTCTCGCACTACTTCCGCATCCAGCTGGATGCCAGCCAGGACATCAAGCCGCTGCTGTCCGGACAGAGCCTGTCCCAGGTGCGGCTCGCCCTGTCGCTGGCGCTGGAGCAGGCGCAGTGGGGCGCGTTGCATGGCCAGACCCAGGTCTACCAGCAGTCCCTGCGCCAGGCCCGTGAAGTCATCCAGGGGCACTTCAACGAGGAGAACCCCGATAGCCGCGCCCTGCTGGCGCGCCTGGACGAACTGGCCGGCCAGCGCGTCGAGGTCCAGACCCCCGACCTCGCACCGGCACTGGCTGCGTTGCAGGCCTACCTGCAGCGCAATCCGAACGCGGGTGGCGGCGACACCGCCAATGAGGCGCCGGAGGCTTCCGAGCCGGCCAAGGAGGCCGGTCAATGAAGCGCTTCCTCAAGGTCCTGCTGATCCTGCTGGTGATCGGCGCGATCGCCACCCTCGTCGGTATGCAGGTGGCCCAGCACAAGGGCTACGTGCTGGTGGCCTACAAGGGCTTCCGCTACGAATCCACCCTCTGGGCCACCCTGGCGTTGCTGGTGGTGCTCTGGCTGTTGTTCATCGTCCTGCGCTACGTGCTGCGTCTGGTGGTGGCATCCGGTGGCGTGGTCAATCCGTGGTCTCGACGCAACGCCCGACGCCGTGCGCGGCTGGCCTCCGAGCAGGGCCTGCTGGACCTTGCCGAAGGCCGCTGGGCCCGTGCCCTGCGCCATCTGAAACGGGCCGCCGAAGGCGATCCGCAGCCGCTGATCTACTACCTGGGCGCTGCCCGCGCCGCGCAGAAGATCGGCCAGACCGAAGAGGCCGAGCAATTGCTGGAACGTGCCCTGGAGCGCCAGCCCCAGGCCGAACTGGCCATCGCCCTGGCCCATGCCGAGCTGCAACTGGATCGTGGTGATTCGGCGGCGGCGCTGGAAACCCTCAACGCCGTGCACCAGCGCCATCCGCGCCATCACCAGGTGCTGCGCCAGTTGCTGCACCTGCACGAAGTGCGGGGCGACTGGGCAGCGCTGGTGGGCTTGCTGCCGGACCTGCGCAAGCACAAGGCATTACCGGAAGCTCGCTTGGCCGAGCTGGAGCTGCGTGCCTGGAGCGCCCGCCTGCACCAGGCGGGAGAGGAGGGCTTGGACCAGGGCGAAACCGCTCTGCAGCCGCTGACCCGTGCCTGGCAGCAGCTCTCCAGTGCCCAGCGCAATGAGCCCGCGCTGGTGCTGGCATTCGCCGAGCAACTACGCCGGCTGGGGGCCGAAGAGGAGGCCGAGGAGGCCGTGCGCGGCGCGATCAAGCGCAGCTACGACGATGACCTTGTGCGCCTCTACGGCCTGCTCCGTGGCCGTGATCCGGCCCGCCAGCTGCAGACCGCAGAAGGCTGGTTGAAGGAGCATCCGAGCGATGCCTCGCTGCTGCTCACCCTGGGCCGTCTGTGCCTGCGCAATCGGCTCTGGGGCAAGGCGCGGGAGTATTTCGAGACCAGCCTGAGCTTCCGTCGCGATTCGGAAACCTGCGCCGAGCTGGCGCGCCTGCTGGCGCAGCTGGGTGAAGTGGAGCGCAGCAACCAGTTGTTCCAGGAAGGCCTGGGCCTGCTCGATCAGCGCCTGCCGGCCTTGCCCCTGCCAGCTGAGAAGATCGCCTGAAAGCGCGCGGCCCGGTGAGGTCCGGGTCGCTGCGACGCCATGTCGCGCTGGTGTAGGAATCGCCTGAACGGTACCGGGCAAAGAGCTGGATTTTTGTGTGATGTAGTGGTGCATCACTGCCGGCCAACGGGCCCGGGCGGGCGGCCAGGCTGGTGTAATCAGCCGACACGTGGCCCTGAAATCCGGATGGGCAACCTGCCCTTGCCTGGTAGGTCGCCTTGAAAGGCCAACGCGCTTTCCACTACCGTAGCGCCCTTTCCGATAACCCAACGGAGCCGCCATGTCCCTGGCAAGCCCGCGTTCGCTTTTCCTGCTCGCCTTCCTCGGTTGCGTCGCCATCATGGGTGGTGCGCTTTACCTCGAGCATGCTCTGGGTCTCGAACCCTGCCCGCTGTGCATCGTCCAGCGCGTGTTCATCATCGCCTTCGGCATCGTCTGCCTGATCGCTGCACTGCATGGCCCCGAGCGCACCGGGCGCCGCGTGTACGCCTTCTTCGCGCTGCTGTTCGCCGCTGGTGGCGCGGGCTTCGCCGGCCGCCAGATCTGGCTGCAGAGCGTTCCGGCCGACCAGTTGCCGGCGTGCCTGCCCAGCTTCGATTTCATGATGGAAGCCTGGCCCTGGATGCAGATCCTCAAGACCATGCTGCATGGCACCGCCGACTGCGCCGCGGTGACCTGGACCCTGTTCGGCATGAGCATCCCGGAGTGGAGCCTGCTGGCCTTCGCCGGCTGCATCCTGTTCTCGCTCTACCAGCTGCTGCGCCGCACCTGATCCCCCTTGGGCGCATGGCACGCCATGCGCCCTCGCTCCAACATCTCCCGTCCTATCTCCCGCCTTTGCGCGACCATTCCCACTGCGCCAATTCGTCGCGCAGACCCAGAACGCCGGCCTGATGGGCCGCGGCCTGTCGATTAAACGCTCGTATGAATTTTTTCCCGCCAGCGCCTTGATGGCACTGCCTGGCGGGCATAATCTGGCCCGCACGCGCCGCCGGAATATTGCCGTTTTGGCGGCGCCTTCCCAGAATCTTGCACCGGTCGACAAAAAACCGTCTCGGAGCAGACGTATAACGGCATTACCGAATTAGGGAAGTGAGGTCGTCACCATGCTCGAAAGTTGCCAGAACGCTCAGGAACGTTGGGGTGGCGTGCACCAGTTGATCGACCGCTGGTTGCAGGAACGCCAGGAGCTGGTCCGCGTCTATGGCTCGCTGAGCGACAAGCCCCAGGCCCCCAGCGCCAATGCGGAAGCACTGCAAAGGTTTTGTGAGGTCCTGCTGGATTACGTTTCCGCAGGGCATTTCGAGGTCTACGAGCAACTGCTCAACGAGGCGAAAGCGTTTGGTGACCAACGCGGCCTCGACCTCGCCAAGCAAATCTATCCACGTATCGAAGCCATCACCGAAGTCGCCCTGGCGTTCAACGACCGCTGCGACAACGGCGACTGCCGTGACATCTGCCTGACCACCGAGCTCAAGCAACTCGGGCAGCTGCTTCACGAACGCTTCGAGCTGGAAGACTGCCTGATCGAAGTGCTGCACAACGCCCACCAGGGACAGGCTCCGCAACCGGCCTGATCCTGTCCTCCCGTGCTGGAGCCATGGGTCTCACTGTCCCGCTGAGACCCTGATTCCAGAGCCTTCCTGGCGTTGCCAAGCCGTCGACACGAGTGGGGTTGCAGGACCTCGCGACAGCAGGTCCGGATTCCATTGGCGCAAGCATCCGTCGACGATCAGTCGCAAGGCCCGGGCGGGCGGAATTGCACGGCCTCTGGCGACTCGCGAAACAGGCGACTAGTATGGGCCAAATAACGCCCGCCAGGAGGCATACCATGTCGGCCAAGAAGAAGCCCGTAAGCACCCCGCTTCACCTGTTGCAACAGCTTTCCCACAGCCTGCTCGAGCACCTCGAAAACGCCTGCGCCCAAGCTTCGGTCGACGCTGAAAAGCTGCTGACCAAACTGGAAAAGCAGCGCGGTAAAGCCCAGGAAAAACTGCATGCCGCGCACACCAAGTTGCAGGATGCGGCGAAGGCCGGCAAAGCCAAGGCGCAAGCCAAGGCCAAGGCCAGCATCGGCGAGCTCGAGGGCCTGCTGGAAACCCTGAAGAATCGCCAGGCCGAAACCCGCAGCTACATCGCCCAGCTCAAGCGTGATTCCCAGGAGAGCCTGAAGCTCGCCCAGGGGGTCGGCAAGGTGCGTGAAGCGGCAAACAAGGCCCTGGCCTCCCGCGCAGCCAAACCCGCTGCCGCGAAGGTCGCCGCGAAGCCGGCTGCCAAGCCTGCAGCGAAGCCCGCCGCCAAGCCGGTGGCAAAAGCCGCTGCTGCCAAGCCCGCTGCTAAACCTGCTGCCAAGGTTGCCGCGAAGCCTGCCGCAAGAGCTGCTGCCAAGCCTGTCGCCAAGGCCGCTGCCGCTAAACCCGCAGCCAAGCCTGCTGCCAAACCGGCCGTGAAAACCGCCGCTGCGAAACCGGCCGCCAAACCTGCCGCTCGTGCAGCTGCCAAACCCGCAGCCAAGCCCGCCGCGAAGCCGGCTGCCAAAGCGCCCGCCAAACCCGCTGCTGCTGCTGCGAAACCCGCTGCCGCTGCCAAGCCGGCCGCCGCCAAGGCCGTTGCCGCGAAACCGGCAGCCAAGCCCGCCGCCAAGCCTGCTGCTAAACCCGCCGCGAAGCCCGCTGCCGCCGCCAAGCCTGCAGCAGCCAAGCCCGCCGCAAAACCGGCCGCCAAGCCCGCTGCGGCTAAGCCTGCTGCCAAGCCTGCTGCGAAACCGGCCGCTGCGGCGAAACCCGCTCCCGCCGCCAAGCCTGCCGCTCCGGCCGCTGCCGCCAAGCCTGCTCCCGTCGCGCCTGCCGTCCCGGCCGCCGCGACCCCGGTTGCCAGCGTGGCGCCGACCAGCAGCAATGGTGCTTCGCCGACTTCGCCGTCGAACTAAAGCGCCAGGGCCGCGTCGCGCACCAGATCCAGCGCGTCGCGGCCTGTTTCTTCCAGCCCAGGGCAGCAGCCCTGCAGCCAGGCCTCGACCTGCGCTCCAGCTCCCCCCGGCCAGCCGTCGGCAGCGCCTTCAAGCCGCGCAAGCAGCTTGCGCTCGGCTTCCAGTTCCAGTGCCTTGATCTGCTCCCGCAACCCGGCCAGTGCCTGGTCGCCCTGCGCCTGCACGCGCCAGTTCTGGCGTAGCGCACGCAGCGGGCCGACCACCTGTTCCTGCCAGGGATCGCAGACGGCGCGTAGGCTGTCCAGGCGCGTGGAATCGAAGGCCACGCCACGCCGCCCCAGCCAGCAACCGGTTAGCAGCAGGCAGACATCCGCCCCCTGATCCTGCAGGCGCAGGCAGGCCGGCTCAACGCCGGGAAGGCCGTAGAGGTGCACAGCGAAGGTCCACAGGTCTGAAGGCATGGTGCTCCTCGGGCGACGGGACGGCGAAGCTGATAAACTCCGCCGCCATCATGATTCGACTGCAAAATCTCACTCTACAGCGTGGTCCGCAGCGCCTGCTAGAAGGCGCTGAACTGACCCTGCACGCCGGCCAGAAGGTCGGTCTCATCGGCGCCAACGGCGCCGGCAAATCCAGCCTGTTCGCCCTCCTGCGGGGCGAGCTGGGGCCGGACGCCGGCGACTGCCTGCTGCCCGCCAACTGGCGTATCGCCCACATGCGTCAGGAGGTGGACAACCTCGAGCGCCTGGCCGTGGACTACGTGCTCGACGGCGACCAGCACCTGCGCCAGGTACAGCGCGATCTGGCCGCCGCCGAGGCGGGCCACGACGGCACGGCCATCGCCCGCCTGCACATCGAGCTGGACAGCGCCGATGGCTATACGGCCGATGCCCGTGCGCGCAAGCTGCTGGCCGGCCTCGGGTTCACCTCGGAGCAGATGGACCGCCGCGTCGGCGACTTCTCCGGTGGCTGGCGGATGCGCCTCAACCTCGCCCAGGCATTGATGTGCCCGTCGGAGCTGTTGCTGCTCGACGAGCCCACCAACCACCTCGACCTCGACGCCATCCTCTGGCTCGAAGACTGGCTCAAGGGTTATCCGGGCACCCTGTTGCTGATCTCCCACGACCGCGACTTCCTCGATTCGGTGGTGGACAACATTGCGCACCTCGAACAGCAGAAGCTGACGCTCTACCGCGGAGGCTATTCGGCCTTCGAGCGCACCCGTGCCGAGCGCCTGGCGCAGCAGCAGCAGGCTTTCGAGAAACAGCAGGCGCAGCGTGCGCACATGGAAAAGTACATCGCTCGCTTCAAGGCGCAGGCGACCAAGGCACGCCAGGCCCAGAGCCGCATCAAGGCGCTCGAGCGCCTCGAGGAATTGGCTCCGGCCCATGTGGATTCTCCATTCGACTTCAGCTTCCGCGAGTCCGACAAGGTTTCCAGCCCGCTGCTGGACCTGTCCGAAGGCCGCCTCGGCTATGGCGACAAGGCCGTGCTGCAGCAGGTCAAGTTGCAGTTGGTCCCGGGCGCCCGGATCGGCCTGCTTGGCCCCAACGGCGCCGGCAAGTCGACCCTGATCAAGACCCTTTCCGGCGATCTCGATCCCCTCGGCGGGCGCCTTGCGCGCGGTGAGAACCTGGCCATCGGCTACTTCGCCCAGCACCAGCTGGACGCCCTGGACGCCAAGGCCAGCCCGCTGCTGCACCTGCAGCGCATCGCGCCCGGCGAGCGCGAGCAGACCCTGCGCGACTTCCTCGGCGGCTTCGACTTCCGTGGCGATCGCTGCGACGAGGCGGCGACCAATTTCTCCGGTGGCGAGAAGGCTCGCCTGGCCCTGGCGCTGATTGCCTGGCAGAAGCCCAACCTGCTGCTGCTGGACGAACCGACCAACCACCTCGACCTGGAAATGCGCCTGGCGCTGACCATGGCCCTGCAGGACTTCGCCGGTGCCGTGCTGGTGGTGTCCCACGATCGTCACCTGCTGAAAAGCACCACCGACGAATTCCTCCTGGTGGCCGACGGCCGCGTGCAGGACTTCGACGGCGACCTCGACGACTACGCCCGCTGGCTGGTGGACTTCCGCGCGCGGCAGGCCCCGGTGGCCAGCGCAGCGGTCAATCCCGACAAGACCGACAAGCGTGCCCAGCGCCAGGCCGCCGCCGCGCTGCGCCAGCAACTCGCCCCGCACAAGAAGGAAGCCGACAAGCTGGAGAAGGACCTCGGCAAGGTCCACGAACAGCTGGCCGCCATCGAGGAGCGCCTGGGCGACTCCGCCCTCTACGAGGCGGCGCGCAAGGACGAGCTGCGCGACCTGCTGGCCGAGCAGGCGCGCCTGAAAGGCCGTGAGGCGGAGCTGGAAGAAGCCTGGCTGGTGGCCCTGGAAACCCTGGAGGAGCTGCAACGGCAACTGGAGGCCGCGGACTGATGGAAAGCCTGGAGCTGTTGACCGCCTGGAGCGGACCGCTGATCCGCGCAGGCCAGCTGTTGCTCATCGTGGTGCTCGCCTGGGTCGTCCAGCGCATCGTCACCCGTGGCATCACGCGTCTCGGCAGGCACTATCCACAGCTGCCCCCGGAGCTGCTGCTGCCCCTGCGCGGCCTGCTGCGCTGGATGATCCTCGGCAGTGCCCTCATGTTGGTGCTGGAGCGCTTCGGCGTCTCGGCCGAAGTGCTCTGGGCCGCGTTGACCGGCTTCGCCGCCGTGGCGGCGGTGGCCTTCTTCGCCATCTGGAGCGTGCTCTCCAACATGTTCTGCGCGGTGCTGATCCTCTCCCTCGGGTCCTTCCGCATCGGCGACCTGGTCGAGGTGGTGGAAAGCGCCGACAAGCCGGGTGTGAAAGGCCGGGTCATCGCCATCAACCTGTTCTACACCACCCTCGAAGACACCGTCGAAGGCAACCATGGCGCGCTGGTGCAGGTGCCCAACAGCCTGTTCTTCCAGAAGCCCGTGCGCCGCTGGCGCTGACCGTACTTTGCAGCGCGTGGACTAAGGCGTAGGCTCTGCGGCCCGCCCCTTTTCGTTTCCGAGGTATCTGCCATGGCGCTCCAGACCTGGCTCGCTTTCCTGGTTGCCTGCTGGGTGATCAGTCTCTCGCCGGGTGCCGGTGCCATCGCCTCCATGTCTTCCGGCCTGCAGTACGGTTTCCTGCGTGGCTACTGGAATGCCCTCGGCCTGCAGATCGGCCTGGCCCTGCAGATCGCCATCGTCGCGGCCGGCGTCGGCGCCATCCTGGCCACCTCCGCCGTTGCCTTCAGCCTGATCAAGTGGTTCGGCGTGGTCTACCTGGTCTACCTCGCGGTCAAGCAATGGCGGGCGTTGCCCAGCGACATGGCCAGCGATTCCGCCGTGCGCCCCATCGGCCGGCCGCTGACCCTGGTGCTGCGCGGCTTCCTGGTGAACTTCAGCAACCCCAAGGCGATCGTCTTCATGCTCGCCGTGCTGCCGCAGTTCATCGATCCCCATGCGCCCCTGGTGGAGCAATACCTGGTGATGGGCGTGACCATGATCACCGTCGACCTCATCGTCATGGCGGGCTACACCGGCCTGGCCGCCCGAGTCCTGCGCCTGCTGCGCACCCCGCGTCAGCAGCGGGTGATGAACCGCAGCTTCGCCGCCCTGTTCGTCGGTGCCGCCGCGCTTCTGGCCACGGTGCGTCGCGCGCCGGTGTGATCGTCGGCGGGGTTCTTCCCGTCGGAAATCCGCTTCGCGCGGTCCTTCACAGGTAATTTACGTTTCGGCTGCAGCCCAGTTCCCACGGGGCTTGCAGCCAAGGTGTGAGGCAAGCTGCCGCACGCCGGGGAGTCATCTGGGGTTGAGCTGAATCGTTAGTAAGGTAACAATTCGTTTCCCCATTCTCATTTGAGATTGACTCATGTTCCCCATTCCCAGATTGCTCAGCTGGCTTTTCATGCCGCTGATCGCGCTCTGCAGTTTCAATCTGCTGGCCGACCCGGCCGAAGGCGCCGCCCAGGCGCTGCACCTGCTCAGTTACATCGGCGCGGATTACCCGGCCACCGTGGTCGACGGCAAGGTCGTCGACACCAGCGAGTACCGTGAACAGATCGAATTCCTCGGCGCGCTGCAGGGCCTGATCGTCGCCCTGCCTGCTCGCGACGGCCAGAAAGACCTGGAGGCCGGCGTCGCCAGCCTGCACCAGGCGGTCGAAGCCAAGCAGGACGGTGCCAGCGTGGCCCGCCAGGCGCGCCAGCTGGCCACCCGGCTGGCGGCGACCTACGAGGTCAGCCAGGCCCCCCTCATCACCCCTGATCCCGCCCGTGGCGCACCGCTCTATGCCCAGCATTGCAGCGTCTGCCACGGCGACGCCGGCGCCGGCGACGGCCCTGCCGGCATGGGCCTGGAGCCGCCACCGGCCAACCTGCGCGACCAGGCGCGGATGGACCGCATGAGCCTCTACGACCTCTACAACACTCTTGGCCTGGGCGTCGAAGGCACCGATATGCCGGCCTTCGCCGACCAGCTGGATGATCGCCAGCGCTGGGACCTGGCCAGCTACATCGCCGGCTTCAGCGCCGACCCCGCGGTGAAGGGCGAGCCCATCTCGCTCGGCGAGCTGGCCGGCCGCACCCCGGAAGAGGTCGGTGCCAGCCAGGGCGCCGCCACCCAGGCGCTGTTCCGCGCCCAGCGCGCCCAGCCGCCGATCCAGCAGCGCGGGCCGAAGGAGCTGATCGGGCATACCCGCGCCACCCTGGAGCAGAGCCTCAAGGCCTACCGTGATGGCGACGCGGACCAGGCCTACGACCTCTCCGTGGCCGCCTACCTCGAAGGCTTCGAGCTGGTCGAAAGCTCCCTCGACAACCTCGACGCCGCGCAGCGCAAGACCACCGAGCGCTCGCTGATGGCCTATCGGCAGGCCCTGCAGGACCGCCAGCCGGTGGCCAAGGCGGCGCAGCTGCTGGAGCAGGCCAAGGTCGAGCTGGACAAGTCGGCCGACCTGCTGGGCAGCGATGGACTGAGCGGCTCGCTGAGCTTCATCTCCAGCCTGCTGATCCTGCTGCGCGAAGGCCTGGAAGCGATCCTGGTGCTGGCGGCGATCCTCGCCTTCCTGCGCAAGACCGGCCAGGAGCATGCTGTACGCGGCGTCCACGTCGGCTGGGGCCTGGCGATAGTCGCCGGTTTCGCCACCTGGGCGGTGGCTGCCTACCTGATCGATGTCGGTGGCGCCCAGCGCGAGCTGATGGAAGGCTTCACCGCGCTGTTCGCCTGCGTGATGGTGCTCTGGCTCGGCGTGTGGATGCACGACCGCCGCCACGCCGCCGCCTGGCAGAGCTACATCAAGGATCACCTGATCAGCAGCAGCGGCCGCTTCGGCTTCGCCACCCTGGCGTTCTTCTCGGTGTACCGCGAGCTGTTCGAAGTCATCCTGTTCTACGAGACCCTCTGGCTGCAGGCAGGCCCCGCCGGCCACAGCATGGTCATCGCCGGCGCGGTGACGGCACTGGTGCTGCTGGTGGGCCTGGCCTGGGTCATCCTGCGCGGCTCGGCGAGGCTGCCCCTGGGCACCTTCTTCACTGCCAACGCCATCCTGCTCTGCGCCCTGTCGGTGGTGTTCGCCGGCCATGGCGTGGCCGCGCTGCAGGAAGCCGGCGTGATCGGCACCCGCCCGGTACCCTTCGTCGAGTTCGATTGGCTGGGCATCCACCCCGATGCCTACACGCTGTCGGCCCAGGCCCTGGCACTGCTGGCTATCGCCTTGCTCTACGGCCGCAGTTGGCTGCGCGAACGCAGTTCGGCGCAGGCCTGAAAACGGGGCGAGGGGTGTAGACTCCTCGCCCTTTTTCTTATCAGGAGGCCAGCGCCATGCGTGTCTGGATCGATGCCGACGCCTGCCCCCGGGCGGCCAAGGACCAGGTGATCAAGTTCGCCTTGAAGCGCAAGTTCGAGGTGGTGCTGGTGGCCGGGCAAAGCCAGGTCAAGCCGGCCTTCGCCTGCGTGCGCCTGGTGGTGGTCCCCAGCGGCCCGGACGCGGCCGACGACTACCTGGTGGAGCACGCCGTGCCCGGCGAACTGGTGATCTGCAGCGACGTGCCCCTGGCCGACCGCCTGGTGAAGAAGGGGGTCGCGGCCCTCGACCCACGGGGCAACGAGTTCGACGAGCGCAACATGGGCGAGCGCCTGGCGGTGCGCAACCTGTTCACCGACCTGCGTGAGCAGGGCCAGGTGGGCGGCGGCCAGGCGGCCTATGGCGAGCGCGAGCGGCAGGCCTTCGCCAATGCCCTGGACCGCTTGCTCACCCGCTTGAGTCGGGGCTGAGGCGGCTCAGCCGCAGAGGTAGGTGCCGGTACCGACGGCCACCAGGGTGCCGTCGTCGGCGTGGAGTTCCGAGCGCACCACGGCCACCTTGTTGCCCGAGCGCAACAGGACGGCGGTGGCGGTGAAGTGCTGGCCACGACCGGGGCGCAGGTAGTCGATGCGCAGGTCGATGGTGCCGAGCTTGGACAGCCGCGTCATGCGTTCGCTTGTGGATAAGTGTTGGTGGCGCTCGAAGGCGCCGATCAGCGCCATCGCGCCGCCCACCACGTCCAGCAGGCTGGAAATCACCCCGCCGTGAAGGATGCCGTGGACGAAGTTGCCCACCAGTTCGTCCTTCATGGGCAGGTGCATCACCACCTGCTCCGTGCTCATCTCACCGAGCTGGATGCCGAGCACGCGGTTGAAGGGAATGCGTTCGAAGAAGCTGGCGACGGCCTGCTGCAGTTCGGGGGTGAGGACGAAATCGGTCTGGCTCATGGCGCCTCCTGGGAGCATCGATGCAGTGACGCTGCCGGAGAAATGGCCCGAGTGCCAGGGGGACGGCGGGAGAGTCGGGTGGATTGTCCTGATCGACACGCAGCGGGCGGCTGGCGCCGCCCGCCCAGGGGCATCAGTGGGTCAGTTCCAGTACCCGGTCCACCAGCTTGTAGATGCCGCCGGCGGCTTCGCTGATCGATTGCGCCAGCATGTAGGCCGGGGTGGTCACCAGCTTGCGCTTCTCGTCTTCGACTATTTCACCCACCACGCACTCCACATGGGCGGCACCCATTTCTGCCAGGGCGGCGGCGGTGCCGGCATCGTTGCCGATGGTGCAGGTCACGCCTTCGCCATAGATCTTGGCGGCCAGGGCCGGGGCGATGCAGATCAGGCCAACCGGCTTGCCGGCTGCGGCGAAGGCGCGGGCGGCGGCCAGCACGTCGGGCTGCACGGTGCAGTTGGCACCGCTGATGGCGAAGTCGGAGAGGTTCTTCGCCGCGCCGAAACCGCCGGGGACGATCAGCGCGTCGAAATCGGCGGCGGCCAGTTCACGCACGTCGAGGATCTCGCCACGGGCGATGCGCGCCGATTCCACCAGCACGTTGCGGCTTTCCGGCATCTCTTCGCCGGTGGTGTGGTTGATCACGTGGTGCTGCGCGATGTTCGGCGCGAAGCACTGGACCTTGGCACCGCGCTGGTCCAGGCGCAGCAGGGTGATCACACTCTCGTGGATCTCCGCGCCGTCATATACGCCACAGCCGGACAGGATCACGGCAACTTTCTTGGTCATGGACATCTCCAGTTCATTGGGCCGGCCCGAGGTTTTCGTGCAGGAATGCCAGGGCGCGCCGTTGGGCATCCTCGGCCGGCCCGGGTTGGTAGGTATTCAGGTCACTTCGCTGGTCGAAGACATGGTCGGCGTCGCCGTACTGCACCAGCTCCAGGCGGGCGCCGTCGAGGCTGTCGAGGGCCGCGAGGCATTGTTCGTGGTCGGTGATGTGGTCCTTGCCGCCGAGGAACATCAGCACCGGTGCGATGTGGCCGCGTCCCTCGCGCAGGTGGGCGGGGAAGCCGCAGTAGGGGTAGTAGGCGATCACGCCGCGCACGCCGGTCAGCGCATCCTTGCCGGTGGCGGGGAAGCCGTGGCCGGCACTGCCGTCGTAGGACAGCGCGTCGAGAATGGTCCAGCCGCCGTGGGAGTAGCCCAGCAGGGCCAGGCGGGTGGCGTCGATGGCGGGGTTTTCGCGGGCCACGGCCAGGGCGGCGTAGACGTCGATGGCGCGCTCGTTGCCCCACAGGCGCTTGCCGTCGCATACCGGGCGCCAGTCCTTGATGCCGCGCGCGGCGTGGCTGTCGACGAACATCACGGCGTAGCCGGCCTGCAACAGCCAGGATTTGACGTTGCGCACGAACAGTGGGCTCTGGCCGCTGCAGCCGTGGAACACCAGCACGGTGGGGAAGGGGCCGCTATCTTGTGGGGTGAAGAAGCTGAGGTGGGGAGCCAGGCGCTGCTCCGCCACCGTCAGGTCGGCGGTTTGCGGCAGCAGGGCGGCGCGATAGGGGTAGAGCCCGAGCAGGGCCGCGCAGGTCAGCAGGAGCAGGGCGATCAGTACGGGTTTCAGGAGTTTTCGCATGCTGTCGTCATATGCCGCTTGGGTTGGCACGCCATGCCGAGGGGTTGGGCCGGCTGCGGGAGTAGCATCCTATCGAGCAATCCTAGCAGGCCGGATAAACGGGCTGCGAGCGGCGCGCCGCCACCGGCGAGTCATCGGACAAGCATAACGACAAGGCTGCCCCATGAATTACGTACTCTACGCAGTGCCTTTCTTCTTCCTGCTGATCGGCCTCGAGCTGATCGCCGATCGCTGGCGTGGCAGGAGCAGCTACCGCACCGCCGATGCGCTGAACAGCCTGAGCGCCGGCGTGCTGTCGACCACCAGCGGCCTGTTGACCAAGGTGGTCGGGCTGCTCACCTATACCTTCGCCTGGCAGCAGCTGGCGCTCTTCGAGCTGTCGGCGCAGAGCCTCTGGGTCTGGCTGGGCGCCTTCGTCTTCTACGACTTCTGCTACTACTGGAACCATCGCCTGGGCCATGAGCGCAACGTGCTCTGGGCGGCCCACTCGGTGCACCACCAGAGCGAGGAGTACAACCTCTCCACCGCCCTGCGCCAGACCAGCACCGGCTTCATCTTCGGCTGGATCTTCTACCTGCCCATGGCGATCGCCGGCGTGCCGCCCCTGGTGTTCCTCAGCGTCGGCGCGCTGAACCTGCTCTACCAGTTCTGGGTGCACACCCGTCACGTGCCCAAGCTCGGCTGGTTCGAGTGGGTCTTCATCACCCCGTCGAACCACCGCGTCCACCACGCACAGAACCCGGTGTACATGGATCGCAACTACGGCGGCGTCTTCATCCTCTGGGACCGGCTGTTCGGCACCTTCCAGGAAGAGCTGGACGAGGAGCCGGTGATCTTCGGCGTGACCACCCCGCTGGCCAGCTGGAACCCGATCTGGGCCAACCTGCAGTTCTACGTGCAGCTCTGGCGCGACGCGGCGCGTGCCGCCTCCTGGTGGGACAAGCTGCGTATCTGGTTCATGCCCACCGGCTGGCGTCCGGCGGATGTGGCCGCGCGTTATCCACAGGCCAAGCCGGACCTGTCGCGCTTCTGCAAGTTCGAGGTGCCCCTGGGCCTGGGACAGAAGTGGTATGCCGGGGTGCAGTTCGCCGGCTACGTGGTGGCGGGTACCTGGTTGCTGGGCACCGGCGATACGGCGTCCCTGGGGGGCTTGCTGCTGGCCTGGGGCTGGATGGCCTTCGGGCTCTTCGCGATCGGCGCCTGGCTGGAAAACCGCCCTTGGGCGCGTGCCGTGGAGCTGTTGCGGCTGGCGCTGAACTGGCCGGTGTTCTGGGCGGGCGCCGCGCTGGGGATGCTGCCCATGAATGCGCTGGGCTGGGGGCTGCTGGCACTCTACAGCCTGGTCAGCCTGGCCGCGCTGTTCGGCCTGCCGCGCCGCGAGGCGGCGCTGGCGGTCTGATTCATTTGAACGTGGGAAACCACGTCCTTAGCTTCCACAAACAGCATGGGTATCGCAGGCTCAACCCATCCTACGTTGCTACGTCGCGGTGGTCAGTTTCGTCGCGAGGAAGAGCTCAGGGACAAGTCCACGTTCTACGAACGTGGATGTTTACTCGCCCTTGCCGTTGTTGCGCAGGCGGCGCCTCAGCCAGAGGATGCAGCCGATGATCATCAGGCCACCCAGGACCATCAGTTCGTAGCGCTTGAGGTTGCCCAGGATGCCTTCGAGCACGGCGCCGAAGTGATAGGCGGCGAAGCCCAGGGCCAGGGCCCAGATCAGCGCGCCGATGCCGTTGAGGATCAGGTAGCGCAGCGGCGGGTAGCCGGACAGGCCGATGGCCACCGGCATCACGGTGCGCAGGCCGTAGACGAAGCGGAAGCTCAGGACCCACAGGTCGGGATGGCGGCGGATATGGTCCAGGGCGCGGTCGCCCATGGCCTGCCAGCGCGGCTTGCGGGCGAGGATCTGGCGACCCTTGTGGCGGCCCATGTAGTACCAGAGCTGGTCGCCGGCGTAGCTGCCGAAGAAGGCGGTGGCCACCACGGCATTGATGTCCATGTAGCCGCGGAACGCGAAAAAGCCGGCCAGGACCAGGATCGTCTCGCCCTCGAAGAAGGTGCCGAGGAAGAGGGCGAAGTAGCCGTAGTCCTGGAGTAATTGTTGCAGCATGGTCGAGGTGCGCAGCGAAATGAGCGCGCAGCCTAACCGGGATGGCGCCCCGGGAAAAGCTCCGATCCGCGCCGATTGCCATTGGGTTGACCCCGGACAATGCCCGAACCTGCGTCGTAGGTGGCGCTACGCCAGTCGACGCGACCACGGGTCGCTGTCGCGCGTTGTTACCATTCGGTCATAATCGACGCTTATATTTGTCACACTGCGTCCGTTCCGGGCCCTGGAGTCTGCTGTGAGCTTTACCCCCGCCAATCGCCTGTTTCCCGCAACCCGTCTGCGCCGCAACCGTCGTGACGATTTCTCCCGGCGCCTGGTGCGCGAGAACGTCCTGACCGTCGACGACCTGATCCTGCCGGTGTTCGTGCTGGATGGCGAAAACCGTCGCGAAGCCGTGCCCTCCATGCCCGGCGTCGAGCGTCTGTCCATCGACCTGCTGCTCAAGGAAGCAGAAGCCTGGGTCGAGCTGGGCATTCCGGCGCTGGCGCTGTTCCCGGTGACCCCGCTGGAGAAGAAATCCCTCGACGGCGCCGAGGCCTGGAACCCGGACGGCATCGCCCAGCGCGCCATCCGTGCCCTGCGTGAGCGTTTCCCGGAACTCGGCGTGATCAGCGACGTGGCCCTGGACCCCTTCACCACCCACGGCCAGGACGGCATCCTCGACGACAGCGGCTATGTGCAGAACGACATCACCGTCGATGCGCTGGTCAAGCAAGCGCTGTCCCATGCCGCAGCCGGCGCCCAGGTGGTGGCCCCCTCGGACATGATGGACGGCCGCATCCAGGCCATCCGCGAAGCCCTGGAACTGGCCGACTACCCCAACGTGCGCATCATGGCCTACTCGGCCAAGTACGCCAGCGCCTACTACGGCCCCTTCCGTGACGCGGTGGGCTCGGCCGCCAACCTCGGCAAAGGCAACAAGGCCAGCTACCAGATGGACCCGGCCAACAGCGACGAGGCCCTGCATGAAGTGGCCGCGGACCTGGCCGAAGGTGCCGACATGGTGATGGTCAAGCCGGGCATGCCCTACCTCGACATCGTTCGTCGGGTGAAGGATGAATTCCGCGTCCCAACCTTTGTCTACCAGGTCAGTGGTGAGTACGCCATGCACATGGCGGCCATCCAGAACGGCTGGCTCAGCGACGCGGTCATCCTGGAATCCCTGGTGGCCTTCAAACGCGCCGGCGCAGATGGCATCCTCACCTACTTCGCCGTACGCGCCGCAGAAATGCTCAAGACGGGAGCCTGAGCTCCCCCCAGGAACTGCAGATGAACACCGAAGGACTCAATCCCAGCGCTTTGCTCGAACCCCTGAAGGAAGCCACCGAGGTACCGGTGGAGCCGCCCGCCGCCGAGGTGCCCGCCACCGAAGTGGTGCCGGCACCGGTGCCGGTCGCGGCACCGGTTGTTGCACCCCTGGTGGTGCCGAGCCTGGATGACAGCAGCCTGTACATCCACCGCGAACTGTCCCAGTTGCAGTTCAATATCCGCGTGCTGGAGCAGGCGCTGGATGAGTCCTATCCGTTGCTCGAACGTCTGAAGTTCCTGCTGATCTTCTCCAGCAACCTCGACGAATTCTTCGAGATCCGCGTCGCCGGCCTGAAGAAGCAGATCACCTTCGCCCGCGAACAAGCCGGCGCCGACGGCCTGTTGCCCCATCAGGCCATGGCGCGCATCAGCGAGCTGGTGCATGAGCAGGTCACGCGCCAGTACAGCATCCTCAACGACATCCTCCTGCCGGAGCTGGCCAAGCATCAGGTCAACTTCATTCGCCGGCGCTACTGGAACGTCAAGCTCAAGAGCTGGGTGCGCCGCTACTTCCGCGACGAGATCGCGCCGATCATCACCCCCATCGGCCTGGACCCGACGCACCCCTTCCCGTTGCTGGTGAACAAGAGCCTGAACTTCATCGTCGAGCTGGAAGGCGTGGACGCCTTCGGCCGCGATTCGGGCCTCGCGATCATCCCGGCGCCGCGCCTGCTGCCGCGGGTCATTCGCGTGCCCGAGGACATCGGCGGGCCGGGGGACAACTTCGTGTTCCTCTCCTCGATGATCCACGCCCACGCCGACGACCTGTTCCCCGGCATGAAGGTGAAGGGCTGCTACCAGTTCCGCCTGACCCGTAACGCCGATCTTTCGGTGGACACCGAGGATGTCGACGACCTGGCCCGCGCCCTGCGTGGCGAGCTGTTCTCGCGCCGCTACGGCGACGCGGTGCGCCTGGAAGTGGCCGATACCTGCCCGAAGAATCTCTCGGACTACCTGCTCAAGCAGTTCAACCTGGGCGAGAGCGAGCTGTACCAGGTCAACGGCCCGGTGAACCTGACCCGCCTGTTCAGCATCACCGGCCTGGAAAGCCACCCGGAGCTGCAGCACCCGACCTTCACGCCGGTGATCCCCAAGCTGCTGCAGAAGGCCGAGAACCTGTTCAACGTGGTGGGCAAGCAGGACATCCTGCTGCTGCACCCCTTCGAGTCCTTCACCCCGGTGGTGGACTTCCTGCGCCAGGCCGCCAAGGACCCCAACGTCCTGGCGATCAAGCAGACCCTCTACCGCGCCGGCGCCAACTCCGAGATCGTCGACTCCCTGGTGGAAGCGGCGCGCAACGGCAAGGAAGTCACCGTGGTGATCGAGCTGCGGGCGCGCTTCGACGAGGAGTCCAACCTGCAGCTGGCCAGCCGCCTGCAGCAGGCCGGCGCCGTGGTGATCTACGGCGTGGTGGGCTTCAAGACCCACGCCAAGATGATGCTGATCCTGCGTCGCGAGAACGGTGAGCTGCGCCGCTACGCCCACCTGGGCACCGGCAACTACCATGCCGGCAACGCGCGGCTGTACACCGACTACAGCATGCTGACCGCCGACGACGCGCTCTGCGAGGACCTGCACAAGCTGTTCAACCAGCTCATCGGCATGGGCAAGACCCTGCGCATGAAGAAGTTGCTGCACGCGCCCTTCACCCTGAAGAAGACCCTGCTCGACATGATCGCCCGCGAAGCCCTGCACGCCAGCGAAGGCAAGCCGGCGCACATCATGATCAAGGTCAACGCGCTGACCGACCCCAAAGTCATCCGCGCGCTGTACAAGGCCAGCCAGGGTGGCGTGCGCATCGACCTGGTGGTGCGCGGCATGTGCTGCCTGCGCCCGGGTATCCCCGGCGTGTCGCACAACATCCAGGTGCGCTCGATCATCGGTCGTTTCCTCGAGCACAGCCGGGTGTACTACTTCCTCAATGGCGGCGACGAGAAGATGTACCTTTCCAGCGCCGACTGGATGGAGCGCAACCTCGACATGCGCGTGGAGACCTGCTTCCCGGTGGAAGGCAAGAAGTTGCTCACCCGGGTGAAAAAGGAGCTGGAGGCCTACATCACCGACAACACCCAGAGCTGGGTGCTGCAGCCCGACGGCCGCTACCTGCGCAACAGCCCGAGCGGCAACCAGAACTCGCGCAACGCCCAGGCCACCTTGCTGGACAAGCTGACCAACCTGCCGGTCAGCGTACGCTGATCGCGGACAGCGGAACGGGGCCTTCGGGCCCCGTTTTTCATTGGCGGGATGACTGCTCCCGGCCGCGCTTCAGCGCACCTTGAGGACGAAGTCGATGCGTTTCAACCAGTCGACTTCCTGCTGGAAGTCGGCTTGGGTCAGCGGGTTGGCCTCCAGCCAGTCCTTCGGGAACTGCACTTCCAGGCTGTTGCCGGCCGCCTTGAGCTGCACCTTGGGCATGGCCGACGTGCCACGGATATGGTGGAAGAGGATGGCGAAGCGCAGCAGCACGCACAGGCGCAGCAGCTTCACGCCTTCCTCGCCGAACTCGGCGAAGCGGTCCTTGGGGATGTTGCGGCGATGGCCGCGCACCAGAAGGGCCAGCATCAGTTGGTCCTGGCGGGAGAAACCGGCCAGGTCCGAGTGCTCGATCAGGTAGGCGCCGTGCTTGTGGTAGTGGTAGTGGGCGATGTCCATGCCGATCTCGTGGACGCGCGCGCCCCACAGCAGCAGGTCACGGTGCCAGTCGTCGTCCAGGCCCCAGCTGTCGGCCACCTGTTCCAGCGCCGAGAGGGCCTTGGCCTCGACACGCGCCGCCTGTTCCAGGTCCACATGGCAGCGCTCCATCAGCGCGCTGAGGGTGCGCTCGCGAACATCCTCGTGGTGGTGGCGGCCCAGCAGGTCGTAGAGCACGCCTTCGCGCAGGGCGCCTTCGGAATGGGTCATGTGCTTGAGTTCGAGGGCCTCGAAGATCGCCTCGGCGATCGCCAGGCCGGCCGGGAAGATCGGTCGGCGGTCCGGCTTGATGCCGTCGAGGTCGAGCTTTTCCACGTCCCCCAGCTTGAACAGCTTGCGCTTGAGCCAGGCCAGGCCTTCCGGGTTGATCTCGCCGCTGCCCAGGCCCGCAGCCTGGATCGCCAGGCCCACGGCGCGGATGGTGCCGGAGGCGCCCACCGCTTCCTGCCAGCCGAGGCGGCGCAGGCTGTACTCGATTCCCATCAGCTCCAGGCGGGCGGCGGTATAGGCCTGCGCGTAACGCGCCGGGGTGATCTTGCCGTCGCGGAAGTAGCGCTGGGTATAGCTGACGCAACCCATCTGCAGGCTTTCCCGCAGCTGCGACTCGAAGCGCTGGCCGATGATGAATTCGGTGCTGCCGCCGCCGATGTCCGCCACCAGGCGGCGGCCGGGGGTGTCCGGCAGGGTGTGGGAGACGCCCAGATAGATCAGGCGCGCTTCCTCGCGGCCGGAGATGACTTCCACCGGGTGGCCGAGCACTTCCTCGGCGCGGCGGATGAATTCGGCGCGGTTGTGTGCCTCGCGCAGGGCGTTGGTGCCGACGATGCGCACGGCGCCTTCCGGCAGGCCGGCGATCATCTGGGCGAAACGGCGCAGGCAATCGATGCCGCGCTGCATGGACTCTTCGCTGAGATTGCGCGCCTCGTCCAGGCCCGCCGCCAATTGCACCTTGTCGCCGAGCCGTTCCAGGATGCGGATCTCACCGTGGTCGGCCTTGGCCACCACCATGTGGAAGCTGTTCGAGCCGAGGTCGATGGCGGCGATCAGGGACGGAATTTCGGCGGGCTTTTGCGGCATGGTTTCGGGTCTCGAGGCTGAACCGCGCAATCCTGCCACGGTTGCCCGGTCGCGCCAATGCGAATAGCGGTACGTCCGTGCCAGGTTGGCGTGACCGGCAAGGGGGCGGGTGGATACGGCTTTTTCATGCCGATAGCTGGCTGTGCAAACTATAGGTGGGATATGACAGTCGCGCGTCAACCGGCGGTGGCGGGCCGTCTGGAGGCCTGTTGCGCCCCGCGCGGGGCGATCAATGAGTTTTGCACCGGCTTCCCATAGCAAAGCTCAATCGCGCCCTGCTTTCGGTCGCGGAAAAGCCGGGCTATGATGGCTCCACTTTTTTGCTTCCGAACCACGGAGATCCTTCCATGAGCGAATTCATCACCAATGTCACCGATGCCAGCTTCGAGCAGGACGTGCTCAAGGCCGACGGCGCGGTGCTGGTCGACTACTGGGCTGAGTGGTGCGGTCCGTGCAAGATGATTGCACCTGTCCTTGACGAAATCTCCAAGGACTACCAAGGCAAACTCAAGGTCTGCAAGCTGAACATCGACGAGAACCAGGACACCCCGCCGAAGTACGGCGTGCGTGGCATCCCGACCCTGATGCTGTTCAAGAACGGCAACGTCGAAGCCACCAAGGTAGGCGCCCTGTCCAAGTCCCAGCTGGCCGCCTTCCTCGACGCCAACATCTGATTCCGCGCGGTCTTTCCAGGCCGCCGAAGCAGCATTTACAGCGTCACGAAAAAGCCCCGCCAAGTGCGGGGCTTTTTCATGGAACAGCACTAGACTCCCCGTAGCGCCGGTGTTACATTCGGGACCGCTGCCATTTCTGTGCAGCCCTCCACGCCGTCGCCGATGCACTCCAATTCGAATAAGCACAGCGATCCTGTCGCCTTCTCTGCGGCGCGGCCTCTAAAGCTAAACGCTTTCCCTCCTCCATATCTATCTACGTCATTCCTATGAATCTGACCGAACTCAAGCAAAAGCCGATTGGCGAACTTCTGGAAATGTCTGATGCCATGGGCCTGGAGAACATGGCCCGTTCGCGCAAGCAGGACATCATCTTCGCTTTGCTGAAGAAGCACGCGAAGAGCGGCGAGGAGATCTCCGGTGACGGCGTGCTGGAGATTCTCCAGGACGGCTTCGGCTTCCTGCGCTCCGCCGACTCCTCCTACCTGGCCGGCCCGGACGACATCTACGTCTCGCCCAGCCAGATCCGCCGCTTCAACCTGCGGACCGGCGACACCATAGTCGGCAAGATTCGTCCGCCCAAGGAAGGCGAGCGTTACTTCGCGCTGCTCAAGGTCGATTCGATCAACTACGACCGACCCGAGAACGCCAAGAACAAGATCCTGTTCGAGAACCTCACGCCCCTGTTCCCCAATGAGCGCCTGAAGATGGAAGCCGGCAACGGCTCCACCGAAGACCTCACCGGCCGCGTGATCGATCTCTGCGCGCCCATCGGCAAGGGCCAGCGCGGCCTGATCGTCGCCCCGCCGAAAGCGGGCAAGACCATCATGCTGCAGAACATCGCGGCCAACATCACCCGCAACAACCCCGAGTGCCACCTGATCGTCCTGCTGATCGACGAGCGCCCGGAAGAAGTGACCGAGATGCAGCGCACCGTGCGCGGCGAAGTGGTCGCTTCCACCTTCGACGAACCGCCGACCCGCCACGTGCAGGTCGCCGAGATGGTGATCGAGAAGGCCAAGCGCCTGGTCGAGCACAAGAAGGACGTGGTGATCCTGCTGGACTCCATCACCCGTCTGGCCCGTGCCTACAACACCGTGATCCCGAGCTCCGGCAAGGTGCTCACCGGTGGTGTCGACGCCCACGCCCTGGAGAAGCCCAAGCGCTTCTTCGGTGCCGCGCGCAACATCGAGGAAGGCGGTTCGCTGACCATCCTCGCCACCGCGCTGGTGGAAACCGGCTCGAAGATGGATGAAGTCATCTACGAAGAGTTCAAGGGCACCGGCAACATGGAGCTGCCGCTGGATCGCCGCATCGCCGAGAAGCGCGTGTTCCCGGCCATCAACATCAACAAGTCCGGTACCCGCCGCGAAGAGCTGCTGACTGCCGACGACGAGCTGCAGCGCATGTGGATCCTGCGCAAGCTGCTGCACCCGATGGACGAGATCGCCGCCATCGAGTTCCTGCTCGACAAGCTGAAAGACACCAAGACCAACGACGAATTCTTCCTGTCGATGAAGCGCAAGTAAGTCTTGGATGTGCCACAAAGGCCGGGGAAACCCGGCCTTTGTGTTTCTGCGATGGCCCTTTGTCCTTCTGAATAACCCAGTTCGGCGCTAAACTTTGCGCCCCGACCTGCACGCCCCAAGAGGCTCAAGCATGCAGTATCGCGATCTGCGCGAATTCATCAGTGGCCTGGAACAGCGTGGCGAGCTCAAGCGCATCGCCACGCCGGTTTCCACAGTCCTGGAAATGACCGAAATCTGCGACCGCACCCTGCGCAAGCAAGGCCCGGCGCTGCTTTTTGAAAAGCCTACCGGCTTCGACATCCCGGTACTCGGCAACCTCTTCGGCACCCCTGGCCGCGTGGCCCTGGGGATGGGCGCCGAGGATGTCGGCGAGTTGCGCGAGATCGGCAAGCTGCTGGCCTTCCTCAAGGAACCCGAGCCGCCCAAGGGGCTGAAGGACGCCTGGTCCAAGCTGCCGATCTTCAAGAAGGTCATCGCCATGGCACCCAAGGTGCTCAAGGATGCGCCTTGCCATGAAGTGGTGGAGGAGGGCGACGATGTCGACCTCGGCAAGCTGCCGATCCAGCACTGCTGGCCGGGTGACGTGGCGCCGCTGATTACCTGGGGCCTGACCATCACCCGTGGCCCGAACAAGGAGCGGCAGAACCTCGGCATCTATCGCCAGCAGGTGATCGGCCGCAACAAGGTGATCATGCGCTGGCTGAGCCACCGTGGCGGCGCGCTGGATTACCGCGAGTGGTGCCAGAAGTACCCGGACCAGCCCTACCCGGTATGCGTGGCGCTGGGCGCTGATCCGGCGACCATCCTCGGTGCCGTCACCCCGGTGCCCGACACCCTCTCCGAATACGCCTTCGCCGGCCTCCTGCGTGGCCACCGCACCGAGCTGGTCAAGGCCATCGGTTCCGACCTGCAGGTCCCGGCGAGCGCCGAGATCGTGCTGGAAGGCGTGATCCATCCCGGCGAGATGGCCGACGAAGGTCCCTATGGCGACCACACCGGCTACTACAACGAAGTGGACCGCTTCCCGGTGTTCACCGTGGAGCGCATCACCCGCCGGCAAAAGCCGATCTACCACAGCACCTACACCGGCCGGCCGCCGGATGAGCCGGCGATCCTCGGCGTGGCGCTGAACGAAGTCTTCGTGCCGATCCTGCAGAAGCAGTTCCCCGAGATCACCGACTTCTACCTGCCGCCGGAAGGCTGTTCCTACCGCATGGCGGTGGTGACCATGAAGAAGCAGTACCCGGGCCACGCCAAGCGCGTCATGCTCGGTGTCTGGTCGTTCCTGCGGCAGTTCATGTACACCAAGTTCGTCATCGTCACCGACGACGACGTCAATGCGCGGGACTGGAACGACGTGATCTGGGCCATCACCACGCGCATGGACCCCAAGCGTGACACCGTGATGATCGACAACACGCCGATCGACTACCTGGACTTCGCCTCGCCCGTTTCCGGCCTCGGCTCGAAAATGGGCCTGGACGCCACCAACAAGTGGCCCGGCGAAACCAGCCGCGAATGGGGCCGGGTGATCGTCCAGGACGAAGCGGTCAAGCGCCGTGTCGATGAGCTTTGGTCTTCTCTGGGAATCGATTGATGCGTGTCACCCTGCAACCTTCGGGCGCGGTAATCCACACGGAGCCCAGTGAGCGCATCCTGGATGCCGCCCGACGCTTGGGCTACGAGTGCCCTCAGAGCTGCCGCAATGGCAATTGCCATATCTGCGCGGCGTTGCTGGTGGAGGGCCGGGTACGCCAGGACGGCGTCGAGCTGGCCCAGGGCGAGCTGTTTACCTGCCTGGCCGAGCCGCTGGAAGACTGCGTGTTGCACTGGGATGGCGTGCTGGCGCCGGGGGAACTGCCGGTGCGCAGCCTTAACTGTCAGGTCAGCGAGTGCGTGGCGGTGGGCGGCGATGTCTGGCGCGTGCGCCTGCGTGCGCCGGCCGGCAAGCCACCGCGCTACCACGCCGGCCAGTACCTGCTGATCGAGCGTGAGGACGGCGAGTCGTCGGCCTTCTCCATGGCCTCGGCGCCCAGCGCCGGGCGCGACATCGAGGTGCATATCCTGGCCCGCGAGAACAGCGCCCTGGCACTGCTGGAGCAACTGCAGCGTGGCGGCATGGCACGGGTGAAGATGCCCTTCGGCGATACCCACCTGGCGGAACTGCCCGAAGGGCCGCTGGTGCTGATCGCCGCCGGCACCGGCATGGGCCAGATGCACAGCCTGATCGAGCATTGCCGCGCCGCCGGCTTCAAGTACCCGGTGCACCTCTACTGGGGCGTGCGTCGACCGGAGGATTTCTACGAGCTGGCCCATTGGGACGAGTGGCGGCGCCTGCCCAACCTGTTCCTGCACCAGGTGGTCAGCGACCAGTGTGGCTGGCAGGGGCGTTGCGGCCTGCTGCACGAGGCGGTTTGCGAGGACTTCCCGGACCTGGGCACGCTGCGGGTCTACGCCAGCGGCTCGCCCGCCATGGTCTACGCCACCCTGGACGCCCTGGTGGCGGCGGGGATGGATGCCCACCAGATGCGTGCCGACGTATTCGCCTACGCACCACGTTCCTGAATGAAAAAGCCGCCCGAGGGCGGCTTTTTCGTAGGGTGCGCTGCGCGCGCCGGGGCGGTCCTCAGCGAACCTCCACCACCACCTTGCCCACGGCCTGGCGGCTGGCCAGGGCGTTGATCGCCTCGCCGGCCCGCTCCAGCGGGAAGGTCTGCGACACCAGCGGCTTGAGCTTGCCCTCGGCGTACCAGGCGAACAGCTGCTGGAAGTTGGCCAGGTTGTCCTGGGGCTGGCGTTGGGCGAAGGAACCCCAGAACACGCCGACCACCGAAGCGCCCTTGAGCAGTGCCAGGTTCACCGGCAGCTCGGGGATGCGGCCACTGGCGAAGCCCACCACCAGCAGGCGGCCGTTCCAGTTGATCGCGCGTACGGCGGCATCGAACAGGTCGCCACCCACCGGGTCGTAGATCACGTCGGCACCCTGGCCGCCGGTGAGTTCCTTGACGCGGTCCTTGAGGTTTTCCTCGCTGTAGTTGATCAGCGCATCGGCGCCGGCGGCCTTGGCCACTTCGAGTTTTTCCGCGCTGCTGGCGGCGGCGATCACCCGCGCCCCCATTGCCTTGCCGATCTCCACCGCGGCCAGGCCGACGCCGCCGGAGGCGCCGAGCACCAGCAGGGTTTCCCCGGGTTGCAGGTTGGCGCGCTGCTTCAGGGCGTGCATCGAGGTGCCGTAGGTCATGCCGAAGGCGGCGGCGGAGTTGAAGTCGACACCCTTGGGAATCGGCATCACGTTATAGGCGGGCACCGCCACCTGCTCGGCGAAACTGCCCCAGCCGGTCAGCGCCATCACCCGGTCGCCGGGCTTGAGGTGGCTGACTTTCTCGCCGACGGCCGCGACCACGCCGGCTGCTTCACCGCCCGGGGAGAAGGGGAAGGGCGGCTTGAACTGGTACTTGCCTTCGATGATCAGGGTGTCGGGAAAGTTGACCGCCGCGGCATGCACGTCGATGAGGATTTCATTCTTCTTCGGCTCGGGGCTGGCGACTTCCTCCAGCACCAGGGTATCGGCGGGACCGAAGGCTTTGCACAGAACGGCTTTCATCGCGGAGCTCCTTGGCGTGGGGCGTCGGCCCCGGGCATGTGGCCTTGCAGTGTAGGTGGGGGGGCGGGTGGGTCAATCAGCATGGCTGCGCCTGATGGGCCTGCATAAACGCGGGTCTTGGGGCCGGCCGCCGCTGTGGCTATGCTAGGCGCCATTCGAGCTGAGGATGACCCAGGTGAAAAGACTGACTGCACTGCTGCTGGCCCTGACCTTCCCACTGTTGGCCATGGCCCAGGAGGAAGCCAAGGAAGGCGAGGCCCCCAAGGTGGCCTACATCGACCTGGTGCCTTCCCTGGTGGGCAACTATGGACCGGGGCCGCGGCTGAAGTACTACAAGGCGGACATCTCGCTGCGGGTCACCGGCCCCGAAGCCCAGGACAAGGTCACCCGCCACGAGCCGCTGATCCGCAACCAGCTGGTGATGCTGTTCTCCCAGCAGTCGGACGAGACCCT
The DNA here is from genome assembly GCF_000412695.1 of Pseudomonas resinovorans NBRC 106553. Classification (NCBI taxonomy): domain Bacteria; kingdom Pseudomonadati; phylum Pseudomonadota; class Gammaproteobacteria; order Pseudomonadales; family Pseudomonadaceae; genus Metapseudomonas; species Metapseudomonas resinovorans. The sequence continues at coordinate 6,070,136 of NC_021499.1, read as the reverse complement.
GAACTCGTCCGACTCCAAGGAAAAACTCCGTCAGGAAGCCCTCAAGCAGGTGCAGCAGGTTCTAAACAGCGAGGAAGGCGCGCCCCTGGTGGACGACCTGCTGTTCAACAACCTGATCATTCAGCCCTGATCCTTCTCCCACAGGCAGGTGCGGTTGCGGCCTTCGCGCTTGGCCCGGTAGAGCGCGGCGTCGCTGCGTGAAACCAGGCTGTCGGGCTGGTCTTCGCGGGCCGGGTCGGAAATCGCCATGCCGATGCTGAGGGTCAGCCGCCCGGTCGGGCTGCTGGGGTGTTCGATGGCCAGCGCGGCGATTTCCTCCATCACGCGATCGGCGACGTGCCGCGCACCGGTTTCATCGGTGTTGGCGAGGATGATGGCGAACTCCTCGCCACCGTAGCGGCAGGCCACGTCGCCTTCACGCCGCAGGCTGTTCTGCAGCGCCTGGGATACCTTGCGCAGGGCGTCGTCCCCCGCCTGGTGACCGAAGCCGTCGTTGTAGGCCTTGAAGTGATCCACATCCAGCATCAGTAGCGCCAGCGGCGCACCGAGACGACGCAGGCGCCGCCATTCGCCGTTGAGCTGGCGGTCGAAGTAGCGGCGGTTGTAGAGGCCGGTCAGGCCGTCCTGCTGGGACAGGCGCTGAAGGCGCGCTTCCAGCTCCAGGCGCTCGCGGTTGTCGCGGGAAACCCCGATCAGGTAGTCGCGGCCATTCAGGGTGACCAGCTGGGCGCTGATCTCCGCGGGCTGCAGGCTGCTGTCGGCGTGACGCATCTCCCGCTGGAAGATGCTGGAGTCGCCGTCCCGCTGCGCCTGGCGGACCAACTCCAGCCAGGAGTGGAAGCCGGGCAGGAGCTGTTCCGGATCGTCCTTGAGCAGTTGGCGAAAGTCCTCGGCGCTGTAGTCCAGGCTGGCATGGGTGGCCCGGTTCATATGGAGGATCTCGCGGTTGGCGAGGTCGAGGATGAACAGCCCGTCCTGGCTGGAGCCGGTGAGATCGAGCACCAGCTGCAGGCGTTGGCGACTGTCGCGCAGGCCCTGCTCGGCGAGCTCGCGTTGCTTGACCTCCTCGTTCAGGCGCCGGTTGCCCGCTTGCAGCGCGCTGGCGCGGCGGGCGTTCTCCAGTGCCAGGGCGAGGGCCGCGACCAGCAGCAGGCTGGTGAGCAGGCTGGCGCCGAGCACCACTTGCGGCAGCGGCGAGCTGAGGGCTTCCACCAGCTTGCGGGTGGGCGCGAGTTGCAGGGCGAAGTTGCGGTTGTTGAGCAGTTCGAGGGGTACGCGCTGGCTCAGCGCCGCCAGGCTGCCCGGCTGTTCCTGCTGGTAGATCGGCTGGCCGGACTCCAGCAGGACGACGCTGAAATCGCGGTTGTCGAGACTGCCGAGCAACTGGTTCATCAGGGGTTTGACGCGGAACACGCCCTGGAGAAAACCGTCGAAGGTCCGTTCGCCCTGTGCGTTGGCAATGAACAGCGGGGTGTAGAGGACGAAGCCACTGCCGCCCTGGACCAGGGAAACGCTGTTGGACAGCTGCGCCTGGCCTTCGGCCTTGGCCTGCATGGCGAGATTGAAGTTGGGATGGTTGCGGGTCAGGCGGAAGTTGAGCGCCGCTTCGTTGCCCTGCTCGGGCAGCACCCAGCGCATGTGCAGGTCCGGGCCCATCCACTGGATGGACTGGTAGCCGGGGAAGTGGTCCAGGGCGAAATTGACTTCCAGGGTCCACTCGTCACGGGGAATCCGTCCTCGGTGGTTCCACAGCAGGGCCATGCGGCGCAGACCCTCGACTTCATCGATGAGGTTGGTCTGCAGTTCAGTGGCCAGGCTGCGTGCCTGGAAGCCGACGCGGTCACGGATGCGATCCGCCTGGGCGTCCTCCAGCTTTTTCCAGAGCAGCAGGCTGGTGCCGCACAGCGCCAGCAGGAACAGGGCGAGTAGCGTTCGGACCAGCCAGGCGGGATGAGAGTGCGGCATGGGTGTCCCCAGGGGATTCCCCTCCCTCATAGCACAGGGCCATGTTCGACTCAACGCAGGGCGAGTACGCCGGCCCATTCCTCGTCGGTTACCGGCATCACCGACAGGCGGCTGCCTTTCTGCACCAGGGGCATGCCGGAGAGCACCGCCTGCTCACGCAACTGCGCCAGCGGGATGACCCGGGGGAAGGCTTCGACGAACTCCACGTCGAGGGCGCTCCAGGGATTCTTCTCGGCGCTGGCCTTGGGGTCGTGGTAGTGGCTCTGCGGGTCCAGGGCGGTGGGGTCGGGGTAGGTATCCCCGACTATCCGCGCGATGCCGGCAATGCCCGGTTCCGGACAGCTGGAGTGGTAGAAGAAGAACTGCTCGCCCGGGCGCATGGCGCGCATGAAGTTGCGCGCCTGGTAGTTGCGCACGCCATCCCAACGGGCCTTGCCCAGCCGCTGCAGGTCGTGGATGGAGAGTTCGTCGGGTTCGGATTTCATCAGCCAGAAAGGCATGAACTTTGCTCCTGTACGTTCGTCCCTGATCGGGGCACCAAGCGTGGGTCCGGCCGACGGCCGGTTGGCGTCATAAATTGCGTGTTGGCTCACGTTGCCGGAGAATGCCGCGCATTAAGCTGCTGCCGCCGTTCGGCCCAATCAAAACAACAATTCGCCATCGGTTATCGCGCGAAGATTTGCCTGCAAGGGGGAGGCAATCGATGAAACGTAAGCCAGACATCCTCTGGGTATTGGTAATCATTTTCGGCCTGGGTGTAGTTACTACCGGTTACACCCAGAGCTTGTGGGAACGCCAGAGCAACGCGCCGGTCAATCTGACCCAGCAACCCTGACTCTCCATGCCGGCCGGCATCGCAAGGATCGCGGTGTCGCCGTCAATCTCCGCAGTACCAGCCCTTATCCGTCACGGTCGCCTGCAGGGCCACGTCCCAGCTGGCCAGTTCCAGCCTGTCCACTTTCTGGCATTCGTGCGCCAGGCCCAGCAGGGCCGGCTTGCGCCATTGCTGCCTGCGCGTCAGGTAGGCCAGGCTGCGGTCGTAGAAGCCGCCGCCCATCCCCAGGCGCCCGCCATATTCATCGAAGCCCACCAGGGGCAGCATGACCAGATCCAGTGCCCAGACCTTGCGCTGCTGCGCCGGATTGGCGCGCGGCTCGAGGATGCGGAAGCGGTTTTTCTGCAGTCGCTCCCCGGGCAGCAAGCGCTGGAACACCATTTTTTCCCGTGGCCAGGCGTTGAGCACCGGCAGGTAGGCGCGCTTGCCCCGGCGCTGGGCTTCACGCAGCAGCGGGCGAGGATCGATTTCACCATTGGTGGGCAGGTAGAGGGCGATGTGCCGGGCACGGCGGAACTGCGGGTTCTGCGCGAGCTGTCGGTAGAGGGCCTTGGCGGCTTGCTTCTGCTGGAGAGGGGTGAGTGCGCGACGGGCCTGGCGGAGCAGGCGGCGCAGGCTCTGGCGGGAGTGGGATCCGGCGCAGATCATGAAGAAATAGACTCCCCGGTGGTGCCGCTGTCGGGTTAGCCCTTGAACCCTAAAGTTCAAGGTGGAGGTTGCAGGAGGCGTTAAGGCTTTCCGTCAGGCGGACATGCACACCGGCCCCAACTTGCAACCCCCGTGGTTGCATTTATCGGCTCAGGGACATCACCGACTGGCAAACACTCCAGGGAGCTGGCGGCGAGTATACCCCAAGAACCGCTCTGGAAACTGCTGCGCGTCGGCCCGGATGGGTCAAAAAGCGCCGAGGCGCGTCACCGTGTCGCAGGCAGGCGCTCAGGCCTGCTGGGCGTCCGGGTCGGCGGCCAGGGCGTGATCGACACGCTCCAGCAGGTCACGCACCCGCTCGCGGGTGGAGGTGGCTTCCTGGTCCAGGCGCTGCTGCTTGTGCAGCAGGTCATGGGTAATGTTCAACGCGGCCATCACCGCGATGCGATCGGCCCCTATGACTTTCCCGCTGTGGCGGATCTCACGCATCTTGCCGTCCAGATAGCGGGCGGCGCTCTCCAGATTGGCGCGTTCGTCCGCCGGGCAGGCGATGCAGTATTCCTTATCGAGGATTTGGACGGTGACGGTATTGGACTGGGTCATGAATCCTGCTCCAGGGCTTTCAGGCGCGAAATCATCGCTTCGACCTTGAGCCGGGCCATTTCGTTCTTTTCGATCAGATGAGCGCGTTCTTCACGCCAGGCCTTCTCGCTGGCAAGCAGGAGCCGGTTCTGGGCCTTGAGCTGCTCGACACGCTGGATCAGGAGTTCCAGCTTGCCTGTCAGTGCATGCAGTTCGGCATCTTCCATGGGCGGTCTACTGGGTGGGGAGTACCGGGACTATATAGGACCGGCGCGAAGAAGGGTCAAACCCACGGGCGCCGGTGCGAATTGTCGCACGCCTGTGGATAGGGCCTGGTGACCTGGCCGCCGATGCTGCCTTCACGGCGCCAGGCTGCTAGGATACGAGGCCGTCATTCTAGTGATTGCGCCCTCTGGCGCCTAGCCATCCTTATGTCCAGTTCGAATTCTCCTTACAACGCTTTCGCCACGCTTCTGGCCACCACCGGCCAGCCGGTTTCTCCCGCCGAACTCCACGGCCTGCTGCTCGGCCGTAGTTGCGCTGGTGCCGGCTTCGAGCCCGAGCCCTGGCTGGAGGATGCAGCCGAGCTGCTCGGCGGCGTGCCGCCGGACAACCTGCGCCAGGCCCTGATCGGCCTGCAGGAGATGGTCAAGAGCGAGCTGACCGGCACCGACATGGCGGTGATCCTGTTGCTGCCCGGCGACGATGCGCCGCTGGGCGAACGCGCCGCCGCGCTTGGCCAGTGGTGCCAGGGCTTCCTCGGTGGCTTCGGCCTGACCGCCCGCGAGGGCGCGTTGTCCGGCGAGGCCGTCGAAGTGCTCCAGGACCTCGCGTCCATCGCCCAGGTGCAGAGCGCCCTGGAAGACTCCGATGACGGCGAGAGCGACTATATGGAAGTGATGGAGTACCTGCGCGTCGCGCCCCTGCTGCTTTTCGCCGAGTGCGCCAAGCCCGTTGCGCCGGCCGCCAAACCCTCGTTGCATTGACCCTGGTGGCGGGCCGTCTGCCCGCCCTGAAGGAGCGCGCATGACCCGTATCCCCAAGGCCGAGTTCGCCCGCCGCCGCAAGGCGCTGATGGCGCAGATGGAAGCCAACAGCATCGCCATCCTGCCCGCCGCGCCCGTGCATATCCGCAACCGCGACGTCGAGCACGTCTACCGCCAGGACAGCGACTTCCAGTACCTCAGCGGCTTCCCCGAGCCGGAAGCCGTGCTGGTGCTGATTCCCGGTCGCGAGCATGGCGAGTACGTGCTGTTCTGCCGTGAGCGTGATCCCGAGCGCGAACTCTGGGACGGCCTGCGCGCCGGCCAGGACGGCGCCATCCGCGAGTACGGCGCCGACGATGCCTTCCCCATCGGTGACATCGACGACATTCTCCCCGGGCTGATCGAAGGCCGTAGCCGCGTCTACTACTCCATCGGCACCAATACCGAGTTCGACCAGCACCTGATGGAGTGGGTCAACACCATCCGCTCCAAGGCCCGCCAGGGCGCCCAGCCGCCGAACGAGTTCGTCGCCCTCGACCACCTGCTGCACGACATGCGCCTGTACAAGTCGGCGGCGGAAGTGAAGGTCATGCGCGAGGCCTCCGAAGTGTCCGCCCGCGCCCACGTGCGCGCCATGCAGGCCGCCCGTGCCGGCCTCCACGAATACAGCCTGGAAGCCGAGCTGGAATACGAGTTCCGCAAGGGCGGGGCGAAGATGCCGGCCTACGGCTCCATCGTCGCCGCCGGCAAGAACGCCTGCATCCTCCACTACCGCGAGAACGACGCGCCGCTCAAGGACGGCGACCTGGTGCTGATCGACGCGGCCTGCGAGCTGGATTGCTACGCCAGCGACATCACCCGGACCTTCCCGGTCAGCGGCCGTTTCAGCCCCGAGCAGAAGGCCATCTACGAGCTGGTGCTGAAATCCCAGGAAGCCGCCTTCCTCGAGATCGCCCCCGGCAAGCACTGGAACGAAGCCCACGAAGCCACGGTACGCGTCATCACCGCCGGACTGGTGGAACTGGGGCTGCTCAAGGGCGAGGTCGACGAACTGATCGCCAGCGAAGCCTACAAGGCCTTCTACATGCACCGCGCCGGCCACTGGCTGGGCATGGACGTGCATGACGTCGGCGACTACAAGGTCGGCGGCGAATGGCGCGTGCTCGAAGCGGGCATGGCGATGACCGTCGAGCCCGGCATCTACATTGGCGTCGACAACCAGGACGTGGCGAAGAAGTGGCGCGGCATCGGCGTGCGCATCGAGGATGACGTGGTGGTGACCAAGACCGGCTGCGAAATCCTCACCGGTGGCGTGCCCAAGTCGGTGGACGAGATCGAGGCGCTGATGGCCGCCGCGCGCAGCCAGGCCGCCTGAGATGCAGCGTAGCCAAGTCGCGATCATCGGCGGCGGCCTGGTCGGGGCCAGCCTCGCCCTGGCCCTGCAGGAAGGCGCTCGGGCGCGGGGCTGGAAGATCGTCCTGATCGAGCCGTTCGCCCCGGGCGACAGCTTCCAGCCCAGCTACGACGCCCGCTCTTCCGCGCTGTCCTTCGGCAGCCGGCAGATCTACGAACGCCTCGGCCTCTGGCAAGCCATCGCCCGGCGCGCGGAGCCGATCCTGCAAATCCACGTCTCCGACCGTGGCCGTTTCGGCGCTGCCCGACTCGCGGCCCTGGAAGAGGGTGTACCGGCCCTGGGCTACGTGGTGGAGAACGCCTGGCTCGGCCAGTGCCTCTGGCAGGCCCTGGACGAGGACGTGGTGACCTGGCACTGCCCGGCCGAAGTGGTCGGCATGCAGGCCCTGGAAGACGGCTACCGCCTGACCCTGAATGACGAAACCCAGCTCGACTGCGACCTCGCGGTGCTGGCCGACGGCGGCCGCTCCGGCCTGCGCGAGCGGCTGGGCATCGGCGTGCGCCGCACCCCCTACCGCCAGACCGCGCTGATCGCCAACGTCAGCCCGCTGGAAGCCCATCGCGGCCAGGCGTTCGAACGCTTCACCGACGAAGGCCCGATGGCGCTGCTGCCGTTGCCGGAAAACCGCTGCGCGCTGATCTGGAGCCGCCCGGGCGACGACGCCGAGCGCCTTGCCAGGCTGGATGAGCGGCGCTTCCTCGACGAGCTGCAGGACAACTTCGGCTACCGCCTGGGTGCCTTCCAGCAAGTGGGTGCGCGGCACCTGTACCCGCTGGAGCTGGTGGCCGCCGAGGAGCAGGTGCGCTCCAACCTGGTGGTGCTGGGCAACGCGGCCCACAGCCTGCACCCCATCGCCGGCCAGGGCTACAACCTGTCCCTGCGCGACGCCCAGGCCCTGGCCGAGGCACTGCTGGCAAGCAGCAAGGCCCCCGGCGACTTCGCCACCCTGCAGGGTTACCTGCAGCGCCAGCGCCTGGACCAGAACCTCACGGTGGGCTTCTCCGACCAGGTGACCCGCCTCTTCTCCAACGCCGAACCGCTGCTCACCGCCGGACGCAACCTGGGCCTGCTCGGCCTCGACCTGCTGCCGCCGGCCAAACGCTGGTTCGCCCGCCAGGCCATGGGCCTGGGCACCCGCCCGGACTGACCGGGCGTGCGGAACATAGACACAGGGAGCCTCAGGGCCTGATATGGAATTGCGCGCGGATCTGATCATCGTGGGCGCCGGCATGGTCGGCAGTGCCCTGGCCCTGGCGTTGAAGGACAGCGGCCTGGACATCCTGCTGATCGACGGCAGCCCGCTCAGCGTCAAACCCTTCGACCCGGCGGCCGCCTTCGAGCCGCGGGTCAGTGCCCTGTCCGCCGCCAGCCAGCGGATCCTCCTGCGCCTGGGCGCCTGGCCGGGGGTCATGGCGCGGCGCAGCAGCCCCTATGCCGAGATGCACGTCTGGGATGGCACCGGTACCGGGAAAATCCACTTCTCCGCCGCCAGCGTGCACGCCGAGGTGCTCGGCCACATCGTCGAGAACCGCGTGATCCAGGACGCCCTGATGGAGCCCCTGCACGACAGCGGCATCGGCCTGATGCCCGGCGCGCGCCTGGAGCGCCTGCGCCGCTCCGGCGACGACTGGCTGCTGACCCTGGTGGACGGCCGCGAACTGCGCGCCCCCCTGGTGGTGGCCGCCGACGGCGCCAACTCCGCGGTACGCCGCCTGGCCGGCTGCGCCACCCGCGAATGGGATTACCTGCACCACGCCATCGTCACCAGCGTGCGCTGCGCCGAACCGCACCAGCGCACCGCCTGGCAGCGTTTCACCGACGAAGGCCCGCTGGCCTTCCTGCCCCTGGAGCGGGACGGCGAGCACTGGTGCTCCATCGTCTGGTCGGTGACCCCGGCCGAGGCCGAACGCCTGATGGCCCTGGACGATGCCGGCTTCTGCAGCGAGCTTGGCCGCGCCTTCGAATGGCGCCTTGGTGATGTAATCGGCGCCGACCCGCGCCTGTGCATACCGCTGCGCCAGCGTCACGCCAAGCGCTATGTGGAAGAGGGCCTGGCGCTGATCGGTGACGCCGCCCACACCATCCACCCGCTGGCGGGGCAGGGGGTCAACCTCGGCTTCCTCGACGCGGCGGTTCTGGCTGAAGTCCTGCTGCACGCCGCCGGCCGTGGCGAGCGCCTGGCCGACGAACGCGTGCTGGGTCGCTACGAGCGTCGGCGCATGCCCCACAACCTGGCGATGATGGCGGCAATGGAAGGCTTCGAGCGCCTGTTCCAGGCCGACCCGCTGCCCCTGCGCTGGCTGCGCAACAGCGGCCTGAAGTGGGTGGACGGGCTGCCGGAGGCCAAGGCGCTGTTCGTGCGGCAGGCCCTGGGGTTGTCCGGTGATCTGCCGGATCTGGCGCGCGCTTGATCACGGGGTATCCCGTTCCCGCAAGGGGCGGGATACATGCCGAAACACTCCCCGAGACAATTCGAGCTACAGCTCATAACTGAGGTTGACTATCATTCAGCCTTTGTCGCCATCACAAGAGGCTCCAGCAATGCGGGTACGTAAGTCCCTTTTCGCGCTCCTCGCGCTGTCCGCCGCCGCCACCTCGGCCCAGGCCGCCGATGAAGTGGTGGTCTATTCCTCGCGGATCGACGAACTGATCAAGCCGGTATTCGATGCCTACACCGCCAAGACCGGTGTGCAGATCAAGTTCATTACCGACAAGGAAGCGCCGCTGATGCAGCGCATCAAGGCCGAAGGCGAGAACGGCGTGGCCGACCTGCTGCTCACCGTCGACGCCGGCAACCTCTGGCAGGCCGAGCAGATGGGCATCCTGCAGCCGTTCACCTCGCCGGTGATCGACGCCAACATCCCCACCCAGTACCGCGCCGGCAGCCACGCCTGGACCGGCCTGTCGCTGCGCGCACGGACCATCGTCTACTCCACCGAGCGGGTGAAGCCGGAAGAGCTGTCCACCTACGAGGCGCTGGCCGACAAGAACTGGGAAGGCCGCCTCTGCCTGCGCACGGCGAAGAAGGTCTACAACCAGTCCCTGACCGCCACCCTGATCGAGACCCACGGCGCGGCCAAGACCGAGGAAATCCTCAAGGGCTGGGTGAACAACCTGGCCACCGACGTGTTCGCCGACGACAACGCGGTGATCCAGGCGGTGGACGCCGGCCAGTGCGACGTCGGCATCGTCAACACCTACTACTACGGCCGCCTGCACAAGGCCAACCCGGAGCTGCGGGTGAAAATCTTCTGGCCGAACCAGGCCGACCGTGGCGTACACGTCAACCTCTCGGGCGTCGGCCTGACCAAGCATGCGCCGCACCCCGAGGCCGCCAAGGCCCTGGTGGAGTGGATGACCACTGACGAAGCCCAGGGCCTGTTCGCCGGCATCAACCAGGAATTCCCGGCCAACCCGAAGGTCAAGCCATCGGATGAAGTCGCCGCCTGGGGCAGCTTCAAGGCCGACTCCATCCCGGTGGAAGTGGCTGGCAAGCGCCAGGCCGAAGCCATCAAGATGATGGACCGGGTCGGCTGGAACTGATCCGCCGCTCTGCCGCTATACTCGACGCCCCGGCCAGCCCGGGGCGTTCTGTTTCTTCCCCCCGAGAGGTTTTCGTGGCCCATCCCGCCCAGCGTCGCTGGTATCCCATCAGCTTTGCCGTCGCCATCCTGGTTCTGCTACCGCTCAGCGTCCTGCTGTTGTCCTGGGGCGAAGTGGACCGGGAAATCTGGTCCCACCTCTGGGAAACCCAGATGCCGCGCTTGCTGGGCAATACCCTGGTGCTGGTCGGCGGCGTGTCGGTGGGGGTGACTGTGATCGGCGTCAGCCTGGCCTGGCTCACCAGCCTCTGCGAATTCCCCGGCCGTCGCTGGCTGGACTGGGCACTGATGCTGCCCTTCGCCGTGCCGGCCTATGTGCTGGCGTTCGTCTTCATCGGCCTGTTCGACTTCGCAGGCCCGGTGCAGACCCTGCTCCGCGAGTGGTTCGGCAGCGGCCTGCGGCTGCCGCGCGTGCGTTCCACCGGCGGAGTGATCCTGGTACTGGTGCTGGTCTTCTACCCCTACGTCTACCTGCTCGCCCGTGCCGCCTTCCTGGCCCAGGGCAAGGGCCTGATGGAAGCCGCGCGAGTGCTCGGGCAATCGCCCTGGCAGGCGTTCTGGCGGGTCGCCCTGCCCATGGCGCGGCCGGCCATCGGCGCCGGCCTGGCCCTGGCGGTCATGGAGACCCTGGCCGATTTCGGCGCCGTGGCGGTGTTCAACTTCGACACCTTCACCACCGCCATCTACAAGACCTGGTACGGCTTCTTCAGCCTCTCCAGCGCCGCCCAGCTGGCCAGCCTGCTGCTGCTCGGCGTCTGTCTGGTGCTCTACGGCGAACGCCGCGCCCGTGGCGCCAGTCGCCCGGCCAGCGAGCGGCCACGGGGCAAGGCGCTCTACCAGTTGCGCGGCATCAAGGCACTGGCGGCGAGCGCCTGGTGCGTCCTGGTGTTCGCCTGCGCCTTCGTCATTCCCATGCTGCAGCTGGTGGTGTGGTTCTGGCAGCGGGGCCGCTTCGACCTCGACGAACGCTACGCCGGCCTGATCCTGCATACGCTCTACCTTGGCGGGATGGCGGCGCTCATCACGGTCAGCGTGGCCCTGCTGCTGGCCTTCGCCCGGCGCCTGGCGCCAACCCGGCCGGTACGCGCCGCGGTGGGTCTGGCCAACCTCGGCTACGCCTTGCCGGGCTCGGTGCTGGCGGTGTCGATCATGCTCGCCTTCAGCTACCTCGACAGCCAACTGGTGATCCCGCTGTCCGGCTGGCTGGGCGGTGCCGGCAAGCCGCTGCTGCTGGGCAGCCTCGGTGCCCTGCTGCTGGCTTACCTGGTGCGCTTCATGGCGGTGGCCTACGGCCCGCTGGAAAACGGCCTGGCGCGCATCCGCCCGTCGCTGCCGGAAGCCTCCCGCAGCCTGGGTGTCGGTGGCCCGGCGCTGTTCTTCCGGGTCTACCTGCCGTTGCTGGTGCCCGGCACCCTGAGCGCCGCGCTGCTGGTGTTCGTCGACGTACTCAAGGAAATGCCCGCCACCTTGCTGATGCGCCCCTTCGGCTGGGACACCCTGGCCGTGCGCATCTTCGAGATGACCAGCGAAGGCGAGTGGGCCCGTGCCGCCTTGCCCGCCCTGACCCTGGTGCTGGTCGGGTTGCTGCCGGTGATCGGCCTGATACGCCGTTCGGCACGACGGATCGGTCATTGACCGAATCACCCACGGGGGCCTGGCGGGGCGCGCCAGGCTCAGGGCTCGCCGTTTGCCGCGGAAACACCCTGATTCGTAGTGCCCCGTGGGGTCGGCCGGGCGGAGTGTCCAGTCTTCGACCTTGCGGCTACAATGCGCGCCACTCGTTGTAGCCCGGCCCGTTGTGGCAGCGGAATTTTCCGCGCCAGGGCCCGCCGCACCCTCGCCAAGCCCGGAAGGAGAAACCCATGGGACAGCGCACTCCATTACACGACCAGCACGTTGCGCTGGGCGCCAAGATGGTCGATTTCGGCGGCTGGGACATGCCGTTGCATTACGGTTCCCAGGTCGAGGAGCACCACGAGGTGCGCCGCGATTGTGGCGTCTTCGACGTCTCCCACATGACCGTGGTCGATGTTGCCGGCGCCCAGGCCAAGGCCTGGCTCCAGCACCTGCTGACCAACGACGTGGATCGCCTGCAGGTACCGGGCAAGGCGCTCTACAGCCCCATGCTCAACGAGCGTGGCGGGATCATCGATGACCTGATCGTCTACCTCACCGGCTTCGGCTATCGCCTGGTGGTCAACGCTGCCACCCGCGAAAAGGACCTGGCCTGGATGCAGGCCCGCAGCCAGGGCTTCGAGGTCAGCCTGAGCGAGCGCGCCGACCTCGCCATTCTCGCCATCCAGGGGCCCAGCGCGCGCGCCAAGGTGGCGGAGCTGGTGAGCACCGAGCGCGCCGCGCTGATCCACGAACTCAAACCCTTCCAGGGCCTGCCCGAAGGCGACTGGTTCATCGCCCGCACCGGCTACACCGGTGAAGATGGCCTGGAAATCATGCTGCCTGCCGACCAGGTCGCCGGTTTCTTCAACGACCTGGTCGGCGCCGGCATTTCCCCCATCGGCCTCGGTGCGCGCGATACCCTGCGCCTGGAAGCCGGCATGAACCTCTACGGCCAGGACATGACCGAAGAGGCCTCGCCGCTGGTTTCCAACATGTCCTGGACCATCGCCTGGGAGCCCGAGTCCCGCGACTTCATCGGCCGCGGTGCCCTGGAGGCCGAACGCGCCGCGGGCATCAAGAGCAAGCTGGTCGGCCTGGTGCTGGAGGAGCGCGGCGTGCTGCGCGCCCACCAGGTGGTACGGGTGGAAGGCGTGGGCGAGGGTGAGATCACCAGCGGCAGCTTCTCCCCGACCCTGAACAAATCCATCGCCATGGCCCGCGTGCCGATGGCCACCGGCGATCGCGCCGAAGTGGAAATCCGCGGCAAGTGGTTCCCGGTTCGCGTTGTGCGACCGAACTTCGTGCGCAATGGCAAAGCCTTGATCTAAATTTTCAGGCGGGCCATCCGCCAAAGACTCTGAGGAATTCGACATGAGCAACATCCCCGCCGAACTGCGTTACGCCCCCAGCCACGAGTGGGCCCGTCTGGAAGCCGATGGCAGTGTCACCGTGGGCATCACCGACCACGCCCAGGAAGCCCTGGGCGACGTGGTCTTCGTCGAGCTGCCGGAAGTCGGCAAGACCCTGGCCGCCGGTCAGGAAGCCGGTGTGGTGGAGTCGGTGAAGGCCGCCTCGGATATCTACGCGCCGATCGGCGGTGAAGTGATCGCGGTGAACGACGCCGTCAGCGACGCCCCCGAGAGCGTCAACAGCGACCCCTACGGTTCCTGGTTCTTCAAGCTCAAGCCCAGCGACGTCGCCGAGCTGGACAAGCTGCTCGACGCGGGCGCCTACAAGGCCTCTGCCGACGCCGATAGCTGATTCACCCGCTATCCTTCAAAAAGCCTCGCTAGTCGAGGCTTTTTGTTTTTCTGAAGAGGCCAAACGAGGTTCTGCCCATGTCCCAGATGCCCTCTCTGTCCCAGCTCCAACAGCCTGACGCCTTCCTTCGCCGCCACCTGGGGCCGGACGAAGCGGAGCAACGGGCCATGCTAGAGGTCCTGGGCCTGGCCAGCTGCGACGAGCTGATTGTGCAGACGGTGCCGCCGGCGATCCGCCTCAACCGGCCCCTGGATCTGCCCAAGGCACTGGACGAACAGCAGGCCCTGGCCAAGCTGCGCGGCTACGCCGAGCAGAACCAGCTGTGGACCAACCTGATCGGCATGGGCTACTACGGCACGATCACCCCCACGGTGATCCTGCGCAACGTGCTGGAAAACCCCGGCTGGTACACCGCCTACACCCCCTACCAGCCGGAGATCGCCCAGGGCCGGCTGGAGGCCCTGCTGAACTTCCAGCAACTGACCATCGACCTCACCGGGCTGGACCTGGCCAGCGCCTCCCTGCTCGACGAGGCCACCGCGGCCGCCGAAGCCATGGCCCTGGCCAAGCGGGTCGCCAAATCGAAGAGCAACCTGTTCTTCGTGGACGAGGATTGCCATCCGCAGACCATCTCGGTGGTGCAGACCCGCGCCCAGGCCTTCGGCTTCGATGTCGTGGTGGCCCCTGTGGATAACCTGGCGCAGCACCAGGTCTTCGGCGCGCTGCTGCAGTACCCAGACACCCATGGCGAGATCCGCGACCTGCGCCCACTCATCGAACACTTGCACGGCCAGCAGGCCCTGGCCTGCGTGGGCGCCGACCTGCTCAGCCTGTTGCTGCTGACCCCGCCGGGCGAACTGGGCGCCGACGTGGTGTTCGGCTCGGCCCAGCGCTTTGGCGTGCCCATGGGCTACGGCGGTCCCCACGCGGCCTTCTTCGCGACCCGTGACGAATTCAAGCGGGCCATGCCCGGACGCATCATCGGCGTGTCCAAGGACGCCCGTGGCAACGTCGCCCTGCGCATGGCCCTGCAGACCCGCGAGCAGCACATTCGCCGCGAGAAGGCCAATTCCAACATCTGCACCGCCCAGGTGCTGCTGGCCAATATCGCCAGCTGCTACGCGGTCTACCACGGCCCCGAGGGGCTCAGGCGCATCGCCGAACGGGTCCACCGGCTCACCGCGATCCTCGCCGAAGGGCTGGCGCGCAAGGGTGTGCAGCGCGACAACCAGAACTTCTTCGACACCCTGACCCTGGACGTGGGGGGCAGCCAGACGGCGGTCATCGAGTCGGCCAAGGCCGTGCGCGTCAACCTGCGCATCCTCGGGCGCGGCAAGCTAGGGGTGAGCCTGGACGAGACCTGCACGGCGCAGACGGTGGAACAGCTGTTCGCGATCTTCCTCGGCGCCGACCACGGCCTCTCGGTGGAGGAGCTGGACCAGGGCGTGATCGTCGGCGGCATCCCCGGCGACCTGGCGCGCACCAGCGGCTACCTCGACCACCCGGTGTTCAATGCCCACCACAGTGAAACCGAGATGCTGCGCTACCTCAAACAGCTGGAGAACAAGGACCTGGCGCTGAACCAGGCGATGATCCCGCTGGGTTCCTGCACCATGAAGCTCAACGCCACCAGCGAGATGATCCCCATCACCTGGCCCGAGTTCGCCAACCTGCACCCCTTCGCGCCCCGCGAGCAGGCCCTGGGCTACAAGCTGATGATCGACGAACTCGAGGCCTGGCTCTGCGCGATTACCGGGTTCGACGCCATCTGCATGCAGCCCAACTCCGGCGCCCAGGGCGAGTACGCCGGCTTGCTGGCCATCCGTCGCTACCACGAGAGCCGTGGCGAGGGGCATCGCAACATCTGCCTGATCCCGGCGTCGGCCCACGGCACCAACCCTGCCTCGGCGCAGATGGCGAACATGCGCGTGGTGATCGTGGAGTGCGACCAGGACGGCAACGTCGACCTCGAAGACCTCAAGCTCAAGGCCGGGGAGGCCGGCGGCCAGCTGTCCTGCCTGATGGCCACCTATCCCTCGACCCATGGCGTGTACGAGGAGGGCATCCGCGAGATCTGCGAGGTTATCCACAGCCAGGGCGGCCAGGTCTACATGGACGGCGCCAACCTCAACGCCCAGGTGGGCCTGGCGCGGCCGGCGGACATCGGCGCCGACGTGTCCCACATGAACCTGCACAAGACCTTCTGCATCCCCCATGGCGGCGGCGGGCCGGGCATGGGGCCGATCGGCGTGCGCGCGCACCTGGCGCCTTTCGTCGCCAACCACCCGGTGATCGAGCTGAAGGGACCGAACCCGGAGAACGGCGCGGTCAGCGCGGCGCCCTGGGGCAGCGCGAGCATCCTGCCGATCAGCTGGATGTACATCGCGATGATGGGCCCGGAGCTGGCCGACGCCACCGAGGTGGCCATCCTCAGCGCGAACTACCTGGCCCAACGCCTGGGCGATGCCTATCCGGTGCTCTACAGCGGGCGCAACGGCCGTGTGGCCCACGAGTGCATCCTCGACCTGCGGCCGCTCAAGGCCCAGACCGGCATCACCGAGGAAGACGTCGCCAAGCGCCTGATGGACTACGGCTTCCACGCCCCGACCATGAGCTTCCCGGTGCCCGGGACCCTGATGGTCGAGCCCACCGAGAGCGAATCCAAGCATGAGCTGGACCGCTTCATCGAAGCGATGCTGAGCATTCGTGCGGAGATCGCCAAGGTGCAGGCCGGCGACTGGCCGGCCGAGGACAATCCGCTCAAGCGTGCGCCGCACACCCTGGCCGATGTGATCGGGCATTGGGAACGGCCCTACAGCATCGAGGAAGCCGTCGCGCCCAGCGACCATACCCGCGCCCACAAGTACTGGCCGACGGTGAACCGCGTGGACAACGTCTACGGCGACCGGAACCTGTTCTGTGCCTGTGTCCCAGTAGACGACTACAGGGAGTGACGTAAGGATTATCCGCCTCCCCTGAGGGCCCTTTCAGAAGCGTCGGTTGGCGTGTTGACCGGCCGAAACGCGGGCTGCAAGGTGTCTCTCGCTGCGCCATTTACCCAGGGGAAGATGGCGCAGCGAGCTACCTGCAAAGGGGGGTAGCTGCTCCTGGCCCCGCCGCAACGGCGGGGCTTTTTAATGGGCGGGATTTACCGGAGCGGCATCAGTGCTCGGCGGCGAGGATGGCGCTGGCCAGTTCGGTGTCACTGGCCTTGAGGTCCGGATGCTCGCTGCGGATGTGCTGCAGCGCGGCTTCCAGGTAGGGTCCACGGATCTCGCCACCGCTGGCGACGAAGCTGCTGGCGTCATCGCGGGCCGCGACGATCAGCTTGTCATCCTTGAAGGTCAGGTAGGTAGAAGCGGTGGTGGCGCCGGACGAAATCACGTCGCGCCAGAAATCGCTGTCGGCCATGGCGGAACCCAGGGGCAGGGCAAGCATGACAAGAGCGGCTGCATAGAGACGAGTGCGCATAGTCGGTACTCCATTGGCTGTGGGCCTGGGAGCCTGTTCACCCTCTGTCGCGAAGTCGGGACAGCGCGGCGGTGACTGGGCTCTGAAGTATCAGATCGAGGCCCTTCGACACGAGTTCCACCTTGTCGCCAGCCGGTCATGGCCTCTCGCCATTGCGCCTCATTCGCGGCGCAGCGCGGGATCGTCGGGGTTCTGTTGCTCCAGCTCCGCAAGCAGCGCCTGGACCCGCTGGATCTGCCCGGCCTCACGCCAGTAGTTGATCAGCGTCAGGCGTGCCTGGCGGTTGGCGGGGTCGCGTTCCAGCAGTGTTTCCAGGCGCTGGCTGGCCGCCTCCAGTTGGCCGCTGTCATGCAGGGCCACGGCGTAGGCCTGGTCGTAGAGGTCGTTGGTCGGGTCCAGCCGCACCGCCTCGGCGAAGGCCTTGAGCGCGGCGGGCAGGTCGCCCTTGCGCAGCAGCATCACGCCATTGGCGTGCAGCAGCAGGGCCGACTGTGGATGGGCCTGCAACGCCTGTTCGAGCAGGGCGCGCCCTTCTTCCCAGCGGAAGTTGCCGTCCAGCCATTGCACCAGGGCGACCAGTGCCGGCAGGTAGTCCGGGTCGCGTTGCAGCGCCGTGCGCAGGCGTTGCTCCACCGCGTCGGCGCGGCCGTTGAGCTGGTACAGCAGGGCCAGGTTGAGGTTGGCTTCGGCACGCTCCTGAAGGCTGAGCTGCGCCGCTTCGTACTCGCCGATGGCCTTGCTCCAGCTCTTCTCGTAGTTGCCGAGGCCGGTGGTGCGGATACCCAGCAGCTCGACGGCGGCGGCGATGCGCACGGCGCGTACCGGATCGTCCAGCAGTGGCATCAGCAGGTTGCGCCGCTGTTCCGGCGGCACCAGCGCACCCACGGCCTTGACCGCCGCCTCACGCACCCGGGGCGCGGGGTGGGTGAGGTCCTTTGCTGCGGCCTTGAGGGCGCGCTCGCTGGGGTAGGTGGGGAGTTCGGTCAGCAGGGTGGCCCGGCGGATCGCCGGCAGGTCCCGCGATTCGAGCTGCTGGTAGAGGGCCCGCGAGGCGCCCGGCCGGCCGCCACGGATCAGCCAGAGGCTTTCGTCGTAGCGCGGGGTGTCGCTCTTGTCGTCGCCGAACCAGAGGCGGAACTGCGCGGCCACCTCATCGCCCGGACGCTCGCGGTGGCAGTTCAGGCAAGCGTCCGAGGTGCCCAGGCGCAGCGCGCGGGCGGGGTTGGGCAGGGTAAAGCCGTGGTCATGGCGGTAGTCGATGCCCATGAACGACTTGCCCGGCATGTGGCAGTCCACGCAGTGGGAACCGGCCTGGCCCTGGGCATGGTGGTGGTGTTCCGGACTGTCGTAGTTCTTCGCGCGCAGGCCTTTGCCGTCGATGCCCTTGATGCTGGTCTTGCCGCTGGGGTTGTGGCACTGCGTGCAGAGAGCGTTGCCGGTTACCCGCAGGGCCGTGCTGTGGGGGTTGTGGCAGGTGCTGCAGCGCAGGCCCTTGGCGAACATCCGGCTCTGGGCGAAGGCTCCGTATTCATAGACCTCGTCCTTGATCTTACCGTCCAGTTCATAGTGTTCGCGGGTCAGGGTACTGGGCAGGTAGTCGTCCATCAGCCGTCGGCCGTGGTGGAAGCCATCGTCCAGAGGCACGCGGCGGGAGTGGCAGCGGGCGCAGGTTTCCACTTCCCTGATGCGGTCGGCCCGGGTCAGGCTGAGTTCGAAGCCGGCGTCGCTGGCGTCGAGGGTCTTCGCCGCCCAGTCCAGGTGGCGCGACGCCGGGCCATGGCAGGCCTGGCAGCCAACCCCGAGGCTGTTCCAGTGGCTGGCGAAGCTGTCGCTGGCCGGGTCGTAATTGCGCGTGAAGCCGGTGCTGTGGCACTCCACGCAAAGGGTGTTGGCATTCTCCTGGGGCTGGCTCCAGTGTCGCGGGCCGCGCGTGTCGACGCCCTGGCCCGGCTCGGGCTGGAACCAGGCGCGCTTGCCCACGTCCCAGGCCACGTCCAGTGCTTGCAGGCGGCCACGGGGCAGCTCCAGCAGGTACTGCTGCAGGGGCGCTACGCCAAAGGTGTAGGCAACGCGGAAGTCCGCCGGCTTGCCATCGGCACCGGCGGTGTTGACCCAGAAGCCGCCGTCCTTGCGGAAGAACCGGGTGGTGTCCCGCGTGCCCTCGAAGATGATGTCGTTGAAGTCGCCCAGCACGCTGGTTTCGCTGGCTTCCTGCATCGCCAGGCGGTGATGGCTGGCCTGCCATTCCTTGGCCTGGTCGGCATGGCAGCCGGCGCACTGGCCTTCGTCCACCATGCTCGCGGGCTGTGCATCGGCGGTCGCACGGGGGGCCTTGCCCGGGAGCCCGCCACGGCCACCTTCGAGCAGTAGCCAGGCGGCCAGGCCGATCAATAGCAGCAGCCCCGCGAGGACGGGATAGACGGGCCGCCGGATGTTCCCGGTGACGGAGTTGTGGTGCTTCGGCATGCAGACGTCCGCTGTGCTGGCAAGCGTGCTTCACGGTGGCGTGCAGGTTCCGCGAAGCCCCGGAGGCCGTCAAGGCTGCCCGGCGCTCTCGAATCAGCGATAGCGGATGATGATGCCCTTGAGCTTGCGGCCTTCGATGCGCTCCACGTCCCGCGCCCAGAGCGGCCCGCTGACGTAGGCGCCCATGGGCTGGATACGGTCGAAGACCACCACCACGGCCTCGCCGCCGATCTTCGCCGCCTCTTCGCGCAGCCGTTGTTCGATTTGGTCCACCGGTGGCGCCGGGTCGGTGCTGGCGTCGATGATCACCTCGCCCAGCCGATCGTGGGGGCGCAGGGGTTCGCTGCGCAGGACTTCCACACTGGCCGGGTCGGTGGGGGCGGCGTGGGGCACGCCGACGTATTCGGTGGTCTGGGCGTCGATATTGGCGCAGGCCGCGAGCAGCGGCAGCAGTAGCGCCGGCAGCAGCAGGCGCAAGGATTGGGGCAGTGGCATGTCGGGGGCTCCGCTAACAATCGCCAGGGTCGGCCTTGCAAGCCTAGCTTGCGCGCGCCGCTCTGCCCGCCGGCCTATACCGCCTCGACCTTGAGCAGGACGCCGTCCTGGCCCACCACCCGGACCTGGCTGCCCACCGGCAGGTCGGGACCGGACACCAGCCACACCGTGTCGCCCGCGCGGATCTTGCCGCGGCCGTCGCTGATGGCTTCATGCAGGGGGAACTGGCGCCCGATGAACTCCTGCCCGCGCTGGTTCAGGCCCGGCTGCCGGGAGGGCTTGGCCGCGCTGCGCTGGCGCTGCCACCAGAACACCGCGGTGGCTACCGAGAGCATGCCGAAGAGCAGGAACTGGATGGCCCAGTGCATGTTCGGCAGCACGAAGGTGAGCACGCCGACGCTGGCGGCCGCCACGCCTATCCACAGCAGGTAGCCGCCGGCGCCGAAGACTTCGAGGATCAACAACAGGGTGCCGAGGGCCAGCCAGTCCCAGTAGGTCAGGTGCTGGAGGTAGCTCCACATCGTCTCAACCCTTCTTGCTGTCGAAGGTGGCACGCACGATTTCGCCGATGCCACCCACGGCGCCGATCACCTGGCTGGCTTCCAGGGGCATCAGCACCACCTTGCTGTTGTTGGCGCTGGCGAGATTGCCCAGTGCCTCGACGTATTTCTGCGCGACGAAGTAGTTCACCGCCTGCACGCTGCCCTGGGCGATGGCGTCGGACACCACGCGGGTCGCCTCGGCTTCGGCCTTGGCTGCGCGTTCGCGGGCCTCGGCTTCGAGGAAGGCGGCCTGGCGCTGGCCCTCGGCCTTGAGGATCTGCGCCTGCTTTTCGCCCTCGGCGGTGAGGATCTCCGCCTGGCGACGGCCTTCGGCTTCGAGGATCTGTGCGCGCTTGAGGCGCTCGGCCTTCATCTGGCTGGCCATGGCTTCCACCAGGTCGGCCGGCGGGCTGATGTCCTTGATCTCGATCCGGGTGACCTTGATTCCCCAGGGCGCGGTGGCTTCGTCGACGGTGTGCAGCAGGCGTTCGTTGATGGAGTCGCGCTGGCTGAGCATGGCGTCCAGCTCCATGGAGCCGAGCACGGTGCGGATGTTGGTCATCACCAGGTTGCGGATGGCGTGCTCGAGGTTGTTGACCTCGTAGGCGGCCTGGGCGGCGTTGACCACCTGGAAGAAGCACACGGCGTCGATGGTGACGATGGCGTTGTCGGCGCTGATGGCTTCCTGGGGCGGGATATCCAGCACGCTTTCCATGACGCTGAGCTTGCGGCCGATGCGGTCCATCACCGGCACGATGATGTTCAGCCCGGGCTTGAGGGTGTTGGTGTAGCGGCCGAAGCGCTCCACCGTCCACTCGAAGCCCTGGGGCACCACCTTGAAGCCCATGAAGACCAGGGCGATCGCCAAGGCGACGAAAAGAATGACGACACTGCCGATTTCCATGGGAACAACTCCGTTTACTGGCTGTATGTCAGAGCAGGGCTGCTGGGCCTAGCCACCTAGCATTTCATTTCTGCTCGCTTTGTGGCGTGACCCGGAGCACTTCTTCGATGGTCGTCAGCCCTGAGGCGACCTTTTGTGCACCGGACAGCCGCAGGCTGCGCATGCCTTCCTTGAACGCGGCGCGGCGCAGGGCGATGAGGTCGGTGTCGGCGGTGATCTGCGACTTGATGCCATCGGAGAGCAGCATGATCTCGTAGACCCCGGCACGGCCACGGTAGCCGGTGTCGCGGCATTCCAGGCAGCCGGAGGCGCGGTGGGCGCCGGTGGGCAAGGGCGCATTCCAGGGCTTGGTCAGGCCGGTCCAGTCGTCCTCGGAAAGCTCCATCGGCGCCTTGCAGTGAGGGCAAAGGGTACGTACCAGGCGCTGGGCCATGACCCCGAGCAGGGTGGCGCGCAGCAGGTAGTAGGGCACACCCAGTTCCAGCAGGCGGGTGATGGCGCTGGGGGCGTCGTTGGTGTGCAGGGTGGAGAGCACCAGGTGGCCGGTGAGGGCGGCCTGGATGGCCATTTCGGCGGTTTCCAGGTCGCGGATCTCGCCGATCATGATGATGTCCGGGTCCTGGCGCATCAGCGCGCGCACGCCGCTGGCGAAGGTCAGCTCGATGTTGTGCTGCACCTGCATCTGGTTGAAGGCGCCCTCGATCATCTCGATGGGGTCTTCGATGGTGCAGACGTTCACCTCGCTGGTGGCCAGTTGCTTGAGGGTGGTGTAGAGGGTGGTGGTCTTGCCCGAGCCGGTGGGGCCGGTGACCAGGATGATGCCGTTGGGCTGGTTGGTCATGCTCTGCCAGCGGCGCAGGTCGTCCGGGGAGAAGCCCAGCTGGTCGAAGCTTTTCAGCAGCACCTCGGGGTCGAAGATCCGCATCACCATCTTCTCGCCGAAGGCGGTGGGCAGGGTCGAGAGGCGCAGCTCCACTTCGCCGCCGTCCGGGGTCTTGGTCTTGACCCGGCCATCCTGCGGCTTGCGCTTCTCCGCCACGTTCATCCGCCCGAGGCTCTTCAGGCGGCTGACGATCGCCATGGTGACCTGGGGCGGGAACTGGTAGACGGTGTGCAGCACGCCGTCGATGCGGAAGCGCACCGTGCCCTGTTCGCGGCGTGGCTCGATGTGGATGTCGCTGGCGCGCTGCTGGTAGGCGTACTGGAACAGCCAGTCGACGATGTTGACGATGTGCGCGTCGTTGGCGTCCGGCTCCTGTTCGCTGGAGCCGAGCTTGAGCAACTGCTCGAAGTTGCCGACGCCGCTGATCTTCTGGTCCACCGCGCTGGCGCCGCTGACCGACTTGGCCAGGCGGTAGAACTCCAGGGTGAACTTCTGGATATCCACCGGGTTGGCCACCACCCGCTTGATCGGGCGCTTGAGCACGTGGGTCAGGTTGCTTTCCCAGCTCTGCACGAAGGGCTGCGCGCTGGCGATGGTCACCGCTTCGCTGTCGACGGCCACGGCGAGGATCTTGTGACGCTGGGCGAAGGCGTAGGACATCAGCGGGGTGACGGCGGCGACGTCGATCTTCAGCGGGTCGATGCGCAGGTAGGGTTGGCCGGCATGCTCGGCCAGCCAAAGGCTGAGGGTCTCCAGGTCGAGCTTCTTGCCGGGGCGCTTGAGGTCGTCCACCTGCTGGCTGGCGAGAAATTCCAGGGGGTGCTGCTGGTTGTTCACCGCGCTGCGGCGGATGGCCAGGCAATGCTCGGCCTGGTCCTGGCTCAGACGACCCTGGGTCACCATTTCGCGCATCAGGTCGCTGAGGTCCAGCCAGCGGTCCTGGGCGGGTGAGGCAAAGGCGGACATGCAAGCTCCTCAGTCACGCTGCTCAGTCTGGAAGAGTAGTCAACGCCTCTCCCTGCAAGGACACAAGCATGCCCGAAATGCCAGCATTCGGCTAAGCGCTGGATCAAGGAACCGGAGAATGGGCCAGTTCCACCGAGGACACAGAGACCAGCGAGCGCATCTTCTGCGCGATGACCTCGGCGCGATGTGGCGTCAAGCCTGGCTGGCGCAACTGCACCAGCAGGTCGTCGCCGAGCCGGTTGACCTCCAGCCAGTGCGGAACCAGTTGCAGCTGGGCGAAGAACGCCAGCAGGCGGCCGAGGATGTCCGCCTCCGCTTCGGCGACGATGGCGAACTGCATGTCGCAGGCCTGGAGCTGGGCGGTGCGCGGGTGCCAGTGGTCGGCGCGGCTGGCGGGGGCGGTCGGCAGGCTGAGCATGGTGGATTCCTCGGTTTCGACGCCGATAGTTTTCCAGCCTGCGGTAGGATTTTTCTGCCTGATTCGAGGGCTTTGGATAATTCTTTGGATAAACTTTCCCTGTTAATGACAAAAGCGGGAAATTTTATGTCCGTCGCCCTGGATAACTACGACAAACGCATTCTGCAATTGCTGCAGGAAGACTCCAGCCTGTCCACCGCCGAGATCGCCGAACGGGTCGGCTTGTCCCAGTCGCCCTGCTGGCGACGCATCCAGCGCCTGAAGGATGAGGGGGTGATCCGCCGCCAGGTCACCTTGCTGGACCGGCGCAAGGTCGGCCTCAACGCGCAGATTTTCGCCCAGGTGAAGCTCAACGCCCACGGCCGCTCCAACCTCACCGAGTTCGCCGAGGCCATGCAGGCGTTTCCCGAGGTGCTGGAGTGTCATGTGCTGATGGGGGCGGTGGACTTCATGCTGCGCATCGTTACCCGCGACATCGAGGCCTATGAGCGCTTCTTCTTCGAGAAGCTCTCGCTGGTGCCGGGAATCCAGGAGGTGAACTCCATCGTCGCGCTGTCGGAGATCAAGTCCACCACCAGCCTGCCGGTGGGAGAGGCGTAGACGAGACGGCGGGTGCGCCCCTGGCGGACCTTCGGTCCGCTTGGCGAATGAATTCGCCCCTACAGGAAACCTCAGGACGCCTTGTCGTCGTCCACGACCACCACCGGCTCCTTCGCCAGGCGGCCTGCCTGGTGCGGCGGCGTGAGGCCCATGGAGAGGTAGACGCTGGTCAGGCCTTCCACGCCCATTTCCGCCGGGCGCAGCCATTCCACCGGGACATAGATCAGCCCGCCACCCACCGGGATCGGTGCGGTCGGCACCAGGATTGCGCTGTACTGGCGGCCGTCCAGCTCGAAGGTTTCGGGGTTCGGCTGCAGCGCCAGCACCGCGGCGCCGTCGCCACCGAAGATGCACCAGACCGGGCTCATGGCGGCGATATCGGCGTTCTTGCTGCGGTCCAGCAAGCCGACGAAGCGGTCGGCCAGGTTGTAGAGGCTGCCGATCAGCGGCGCGCGGCGCAGGGTCATGTCCACCAGCCAGGCCAGCGGACGGCGCAGGCCCAGCTGCACGGCCAGGCCAAGGGGGTAGAGGCTGGCCAGCAGCACCAGGCTGCCGACCAGGTAGGCCAGCACCGGGTTGGAGGCGAAGGGCTGGCCCAGGGCGCCGAGGAGCTTGCCGGTCAGCGTGGACGGCCCCACCAGGGTGTTCAGCAGGCTGAACATCCAGGCCAGCAGGGCCAGGGTCAGCACCAGCGGCAGCAGGGCCAGCAGCCCGGTCAGCCAGGTGGTGACCATGGAACGAATGCTCTGCCGCAGCATGGTGGGACTCCTCGACATCAGTGCCTCAGCGGGTCAGCGCCTTCCAGCTGCGCAGGCTGATCAGGGCCTGCGCCTGCTCGCTGCGGGCGGCCAGCACTTCGCCGTCCAGGGGTTGAGCGGCCAGCTCGGCGAACTTGGACAGTTCGCCATAGGCACGGTCGACTTCCGGCACGTCCAGCACCTGGCGCGCCAGGCGCAGCCAGACCAGCAGGCGCTCGATGCGCGGCAGCTGCTCGGCGAGGTCCTCGGGCTGGCGCTTGTAGCGGTCCAGCTTGAGGGCTTCGCCTTCCTCGGCCAGCAGGCGCGGCAGCCATTTGCCCAGCGGCGCCTTGCCCTGGCGATTGCCACGGTCGTTGCGCTCGATGGTCCAGGCGCGGCCCAGCAGCCAGCGCGAGGCATTGAGGGAGAACAGGCCCCAGCGGGTGCCGGCGAGTTCGTCGGCGAACTGCTGCGGCGCGGCATGGCGCACGCTTTCGTCCTGTTCGCCGGCCTGTACGCGCGGGCGCCAATCCTGCAGCAGGGCGTCCAGGGCTTCGCGCAGGTCGTGGCTGCTGGCGCGCGGCGCGGCCTGGCCGAGGCTGCCGATCAAGGCGCGCAGGTCGACCAGTTGCTGCAGCCAGTCCACCAGCAGTTTCCAGTGGCCGTTGAAGCGGTATTGCTCGGCCAGGCGCTGGCTGGCGCCCAGCAGGTGCCAGGCGATGGCGGTGAAGGCGTCGTCCAGCGGCAGCTCGGCATCGAGCTCCGGGACCGCCAGGCCAAGGTGGTAGCTGTTGGCGTCATGCAGGCGGTAGCCGCGCTCGGCCTTGCTGATGTCGCAGGGCATCAGCGGCAGGTCGGCGGCCAGCTCGGCGGCCAGTTCCAGCAGGGCCTCGGGCTCGCCCTGGCGCAGTTCCAGCTCCAGCTCGCAGATTTCTTCTTCCTGCTTGCCGGCGATCACCTTGCCCAGGTCCAGGGCGGCTTCGATCACCACCTTGGCCTTGCCACGGCCCCAGGCGATTTCGGCACGGTCGCGCTGGAAGTCGGTGGTGAAGATCGGCTTGAGCTGCTTCTTGTCCAGCTCGGCGAGGCTGGCGGGCCAGCACTCGTCGGTGAGTTTCTTCGGGTCCAGCTTGGCCTTGTCCAGGTACCAGTCCCACTCATTGCGCTCGGAGAGGCCGGCCACGCTCTGGCCACGGGTCTTCAAGGTCTGGATGAACTGCTCGCCGTCGCGACGCAGGCGCAGGGCCACGCGGGCCTGGGCCAGGTCGCGGGCGGGGGTGTCGAAGTACTGGTTGAAGAGCTCGCGGCGTTCCCAGCCGGACTTGTTGCGCTTCTTCAGCAGCGGGTGGTCGCGCAGGGCTTCCAGGGTCTCGCGGCTGGCGCGAAGCTTGATTTCGGTCTCTTTGTTCATCGCCGGGGTCTTTCGGACGCAGCCAGGGGGCGGCTGCCAAGGCGTTGAAGTCTACAGGAGCGGTCGGCACCTTGCCGCAGCGGTTTCGCCCGGCGCGGCCTTGCGCCTATGATGGTCCCTCGTCCGTGGAGGTCCCCGATGCCCGTTCCAGACCTGAAATCGCAGTTTTCCGCGCTGATCGCCACGCCGTCGGTGAGCTGCACCCAACCCAGCTGGGATCAGTCGAACCTGGCGGTCATCGATCTCCTGGCCGGCTGGCTCGGCGACCTCGGATTCCGTTGCGAGATCCAGACCGTCTCGCCGGGCAAGGCCAACCTGTTGGCCACCTACGGCAGCGGCCCCGGCGGCCTGGTGCTGGCCGGCCACAGCGACACGGTGCCCTTCGACGCCGCCCTGTGGAAAACCGACCCGCTGAAGCTCGGCGAGGTGGGCGACCGCTGGTACGGCCTGGGCAGCTGCGACATGAAAGGCTTCTTCCCGCTGGCCATCGAGGCAGCGCGCGGCCTGCTGGACCAGCCGTTCCAGCAGCCGCTGATCATCCTCGCGACCTGCGACGAGGAAAGCTCCATGGCCGGCGCCCGCGCCCTGGCCGAGGCGGGCCGACCCCTTGGCCGCGCGGCGGTGATCGGCGAGCCGACGGGCCTGAAGCCGATCCGCCTGCACAAGGGGGTGATGATGGAACGCATCGACATTCTCGGGCAGAGCGGCCACTCCTCCGACCCCAGCCTCGGCCGCAGCGCCCTGGAGGCCATGCACGCGGTGATGAGCGACCTCATCGAGTTGCGCGGCGAGTGGCAGCAGGAGTTCCGCAACCCGCAGTTCGGCGTGCCGCAGCCAACCCTCAACCTCGGCTGCATCCATGGCGGCGACAACCCCAACCGCATCTGTGGCCAGTGCAGCCTGGAGTTCGACCTGCGCCCGCTGCCGGGGATGAATCCCGAGACCCTGCGCGCGGTGATCCGCCAGCGCCTGCGTCCGGTGGCCGAGCACTACCAGGTGAAGATCGACTACAAGCCGTTGTTCCCGGCCGTGCCGCCCTTCGAGCAATCGCCGGAAAGTGATCTGGTACGCCTGGCCGAACGTCTCACCGGACATACCGCGCAGGCAGTGGCCTTCGGTACCGAAGCGCCGTATCTTCAGCGCCTCGGATGCGAGACCCTGGTGCTCGGCCCCGGCGATATCGCCTGTGCCCACCAGCCGGACGAACACCTGGAACTGTCACGGATCGAGCCTACGGTTGCGCTATTGCGCCAGCTCATCCAGCATTACTGCCTGCAACCTTCCGCCACATCCTGACCAAGAGGGCTTCCGTTGATGCTCATGCGACGACGATAACGCGCCGCCTCACTTTCACTCCCAGGCTCGCTGGGAGTCGCACTCGTCATTTCGCTCAGAGACAGGCTCACGGAACCATGCCCGACTACGTCAACTGGCTGCGTCACGCTACCCCTTACATCAATTCCCACCGGGACTGCACCTTCGTGGTGATGCTGCCCGGCGAGGGCGTCGCCCACCCGAACTTCGGCAATATCGTCCACGACCTGGTGCTGCTGCACAGCATGGGCGTGCGCCTGGTGCTGGTGCATGGCTCGCGCCCGCAGATCGAAGCGCGTCTGGCCGCCCGCGGCCTGACCCCGCACTTCCACCGCGACCTGCGGATCACCGACGGCCCGACCCTGGAATGCGTGATCGATGCCGTCGGCCAGCTGCGCATCGCCATCGAGGCGCGCCTGTCCATGGATATCGCCGCCTCGCCCATGCAGGGTTCGCGGCTGCGGGTGAGCACCGGCAATTTCGTCACCGCGCGCCCCATCGGCGTGGTCGACGGCATCGACTACCACCACACCGGCGAAGTGCGCCGGGTGGATCGCAAGGGCATCGGCCGTCTGCTGGACGAGCGCACCATCGTGCTGCTGTCGCCGCTGGGTTATTCGCCCACCGGGGAAATCTTCAACCTCGCCTGCGAGGACGTGGCCACCCGCGTCGCCATCGACCTGGGCGCCGACAAGCTGATCCTGTTCGGCAGCGAGCGTGGCCTGATCGACGAGTCCGGCCGGCTGGTGCGCGAGCTGCGCCCGCAGCAGGTGCCGCCGCATCTGCAGCGCCTGGGCAACAACTACCAGGCCGAGCTGCTGGACGCCGCCGCCCAGGCCTGCCGCGCCGGGGTCAAGCGCAGCCACATGGTCAGCTACGCCGACGACGGTTCCTTGCTCACCGAGCTGTTCACCCGTGACGGTGGCGGCACCCTGGTGGACCAGGAGCAGTTCGAGTCCCTGCGCGAGGCCACCATCGAGGACGTTGGCGGCCTGATCGACCTGATCACGCCGCTGGAGGACCAGGGCATCCTGGTGCGCCGTTCGCGGGAGGTGCTGGAGCGGGAGATCGAGCAGTTCACCATCGTCGAGCGCGACGGCCTGATCATCGCCTGCGCGGCGCTCTACCCGATCGCCGATTCGGAATCCGGCGAGCTGGCGTGCCTCGCGGTGAACCCGGAGTACCGCCATGGCGGTCGCGGCGACGAGCTGCTGGAGCGCATCGAGGAGCGGGCCCGCGCCATGGGCCTGAAGACCATCTACGTGCTCACCACGCGCACCGCCCACTGGTTCCGCGAGCGCGGCTTCCAGCCCAGCGGCGTCGAACGCCTGCCGGCGGCGCGGGCGTCGCTGTACAACTACCAGCGCAATTCGCAGGTGTTCGAGAAGGTGCTCTGATCGCGCTGTTGGGGTGAGCTTGCTGTAGGGGCGAATTTATTCGCCAAGGGCAGCGCAGCTGCCCCCGGCAATATCGATGGGCAGGCCTGCGGCCTGCTTGGCGATTGAAATCGCCCCTACGGAATCGTCAGGGGCGATTGGCCGATCAGTTGCTGATCAACCCCAGGATGCTCGCCTGGTAGGCGGCGACGAAGGTATCGAAGTCCACTTCCGGTTCGGCTTCCAGGCGCGCCTGCTCTTCGAGGGACTGGCGCGCCAGGCCTTCGAAGCGGGCCAGGTCCTCGGCGGACAGGGGCTCGCTGCGGAAGTACTCGGCATGCTCGCGGCTCTTGCGCAGGGCGAACTGGCTGAAGCTTTCGCCGCGTTCGCGCAGTTCCGCCAGTACCCGCGCCGAGGGCGTCAGGTCGGGGTTGGCGACCTTGGCGCGCTGGGCGGCCAGGGCTTCGACGTGCTCCTGGCTACCCTGGGCGGTATCCAGCAGCTCGGCGGTGCGATTGATGCGTTCGAGCAGGTCGTTGGCCCAGGCGCTGAGCTCGACATCCTGGCCGCGGCGCTGCAGCAGCAGGCCAGGCCGGCGGCCTTCCTTGACCACGCGCTGGAAGTTGTCGGTGGCGCTGCGGCATTCGTCGCCGGCCATCGGCGGGCTGTCCTGCAGGGCGCAGAACAGCAGGAAGGCATCGAGGAAGCGCGACTCCACCAGGTCGATACCCAGCGGCAGGAAGGGGTTGATGTCCAGGCAACGGACTTCCACGTACTGCACGCCACGGGCCATCAGCGCCTGGATCGGGCGCTCGCCGGTGTAGGTGATGCGCTTGGGACGGATCGACGAGTAGTACTCGTTCTCGATCTGGATCACGTTGGTGTTCAGCTGTACCCACTCGCCGTTCTGCTTGGTGCCGATCTCGGCGTAGGGCGGGTAGGGCGTGGACACCGCCTGGCGCAGGCTCTCCAGGTAACTGTCGAGGCTGTTGTAGCAAGGCGTGAGGCCGGACTGGGCGTTGTTCTGGTAGCCCAGGTCGCTCATCCGCAGGCTGGTGGCCCAGGGCAGGTAGAGGGTGTCGGCGTCCAGGCTGTCGAGGTCGTGCGGGCGGCCGCGCAGGAAGCTCTTGTCCAGGGCCGGGGCGGCGCCGAACAGGTACATCAGCAGCCAGCTGTAGCGGCGGAAGTTGCGGATCATCGCGATGTAGCGCGCCGACTGGTAGTCGCGGTCGCTCTGCGGATCGCCTTCGGCCTGCTTGAGCAGCGGCCAGAGTTCCTCGGGCAGGGAATAGTTGTAGTGGATGCCGGCGATGCACTGCATGGTCCGGCCATAGCGCACCGCCAGGCCGCGACGATAGACGTACTTCAGGCGGCCGATGGGCGAGGTGCCGTAGCGGGCGATCGGGATGTCTTCTTCCGCCGGCAGGCGGCAGGGCATGGACGGGCTCCAGAGCAGCTCGTCACCGAGCTTGGCCACGGTGAAGCGATGCACCTTGTCCAGGTCCGCCAGGGTCTGCGCCGGGTCCGGTTCGGCCGGGGTGATGAACTCCAGCAGCGATTCGGAATAGTCGGTGGTGATCTGCGCATGGGTCAGTGCCGAACCCAGGGCGGGGGAGTGGGGCGTCAGCGCCAGTTGGCCATTGCCATCGACCCGCAGGCATTCACGCTCGATGCCGTGCAGGCAGCGAGTGAGCAGGGGCAGGTTGGCGCGCTCGCCGAGCAAGGCCAGGCGGCGGGAAAGAAGATCGCTCAATTTGGAATCCTTCACGCGTCGGTCGCCCCAATATGGGGGTGGACCAAGCTGTCTACAAGAGGCGGACTTCGCCGCCGGTGGAAATACTTTTCCAGCCGGCGGCTCGCGTTGTCGCTTCGTCCAGAATAGAGCTTTGTCGCCGCCCCGCTGTTACAGCTGAGCGAAGGTGCCTTGTCCCTTGGCGACCAGTTTGTCGCCTTGCAGCACATCGGCTTCCACCACCAGGGTGCGGCTGCCGGCATGCACGACGCGCGCCTTGCAGATCACCTCACCCTCGGTCACCGGACGGATGTAGTTGATCTTGCATTCGAGGGTGGCGCTGCGCCGATCGAAGCCGTGGCTGCTGGAGCAGGCCAGGCCCATGGTGATGTCCAGTAGGGAGAAGATCGCCCCGCCGTGCATATTCAGGGCGCGGTTGCGAACCTGGTCGGCCATGGGCAGGCGCGCCTCGGCGACGCCATCGCCCAGGCTGAGCGCCTCGATGCCCAGCAGCTTGCTGTAGTCGCTGGCGGTCTGCAGGTCGGCCAGGTCCATGCTCATTTCTTCTTGATCTGCTTGGCGTTGGCGAAGAGCGAGGCCATGGCGGCGTTGGCCGGCGGCGCACTGTGGCGCGGGGCGCTCTGTTGCTGGCGAGCCTGGCCGCCCTGGCGGGAGGCGCTGCCGCGCGGGCCTTCGGTCTTCTCGCCGGGGGTGTCGCTCATGCGCATGGACAGGCCGACGCGGTTACGCGGGATGTCCACTTCCATGACCTTGACCTTGACGATGTCGCCGGCCTTGACCACTTCATAGGGGTCCTTGACGAACTTCTCCGACAGCGCGGAGATGTGCACCAGGCCGTCCTGGTGGACACCGATGTCGACGAACGCACCGAAGTTGGTGACGTTGGTCACCACGCCTTCCAGCACCATGCCGGGCTTGAGGTCCTTGAGGCTTTCCACGCCGTCCTGGAACTCGGCGGTCTTGAACTCCGGGCGCGGGTCGCGGGCCGGCTTGTCCAGTTCCTTGAGGATGTCGGTGACGGTGGGAAGGCCGAAGGTTTCGTCGGTGAACTTGGCCGGGTCCAGGCGCTTGAGGAAGCCCGAGTCGCCGATCAGCGAGCGGATGTCGCGGCCGGTTCCTTCGGCGATGCGCTGCACCAGCGGGTAGGTTTCCGGGTGCACGGCGGAAGCGTCCAGCGGGTTCTCGCCGCTCATCACGCGGAGGAAGCCGGCGGCCTGCTCGAAGGTCTTCTCGCCCAGGCGGCTGACTTTCTTCAGCTCGTTACGGGTCTTGAAGGCGCCGTTGGCGTCGCGGTAGGCGACGATGTTCTGCGCCAGGGTCGCGTTGAGGCCGGAGATGCGCGCCAGCAGGGCGGCGGAGGCGGTGTTCACGTCCACGCCCACGGCGTTCACGCAGTCCTCCACCACGGCGTCCAGGCTGCGCGCCAGCTGCAGCTGGGAGACGTCGTGCTGGTACTGGCCGACGCCGATGGATTTCGGGTCGATCTTCACCAGCTCGGCCAGCGGGTCCTGCAGGCGGCGGGCGATGGACACGGCGCCACGCAGGGAGACGTCCAGGTCCGGGAATTCCTTCGCCGCCAGCTCGGAGGCCGAGTACACCGAGGCGCCGGCCTCGCTGACCATGATCTTGGTCATCTTCTGGGCCGGGTATTTCTTGATCAGCTCGATGGCCAGCTTGTCGGTCTCGCGGCTGGCGGTGCCGTTGCCGATGGCGATCAGGTCGACGTTGTGCTTGGCGCAGAGCTTGCCGAGGCTGGCCAGGGTCTCGTCCCACTTGTTGTGCGGCACGTGGGGGTAGACGGTGGCGGTGTCCAGCAGCTTGCCGGTGGCGTCGACCACGGCCACCTTGCAGCCGGTGCGCAGGCCCGGGTCGAGGCCCAGGGTGGCGCGCGGGCCGGCCGGCGCGGCCAGCAGCAGGTCGTGCAGGTTGCGGGCGAAGACGTTGATCGCCTCGCCTTCGGCGGCTTCGCGCAGCTCACCGAGCAGGTCGGTTTCCAGGTGGGTGTAGAGCTTGACCTTCCAGGTCCAGCGCACCACCTCGCCCAGCCACTTGTCGGCGGCACGGCCCTGGTTGGCGATGCCGAAGCGCTCGCCGATCATCACTTCGCAGGGATGCATGGTGCCCGGCAGCTCTTCGCCGACCTTCAGGGCGGCGCTCAGGATGCCTTCGTTGCGGCCGCGGAAGATCGCCAGGGCGCGGTGCGAGGGTACGCCCTTGAGGTTCTCGTCATGCTCGAAGTAGTCGCTGAACTTGGCGCCTTCCTGTTCCTTGCCGGCCACCAGGCGGGCGCTGAGGGTGGCGTTGTCCTTGAGGAAGCCGCGCAGGTTGGCGAGCAGGGTGGCGTCTTCGGCGAAACGCTCCATGAGGATGTACTTGGCGCCTTCCAGCACCGCCTTGACGTCGGCGAAGCCCTTTTCGGCATCGACGAAGCGTTCGGCTTCCGCCTCGGGGGCGAGGTTCGGGTCGTTGAACAGCGCGTCGGCCAGTTCGCCGAGGCCCGCTTCCAGGGCGATCTGGCCCTTGGTGCGGCGCTTCTGCTTGTAGGGCAGGTAGAGGTCTTCCAGGCGGGTCTTGGTGTCGGCCAGCTTGATCTCGCGCTCCAGCTCCGGGGTCAGCTTGCCCTGTTCGGTGATGCTGGAGAGGATCGCGGTACGACGGTCTTCCATCTCGCGCAGGTAGCGCAGGCGCTCTTCCAGGTTGCGCAGCTGGGTGTCGTCGAGGCTGCCGGTGACTTCCTTCCGGTAGCGGGCGATGAAGGGCACGGTGGAACCTTCGTCCAGCAGCGCCACGGCGGCGGCGACCTGTTGCGGGCGCACGCCCAGTTCTTCGGCGATGCGGTTGTTGATGCTATCCATTGAAAAACACCTGCATGGGCGGCAGCCCGGGCCGTGCCACGGCGGCTACTGCGGAATGACAGACCGGCGAGCCAGGGCTCGCCGGTGATGAAAGGCGCCGCATTATAAACACCGAGTTTCGATGGGTAGGGAACCGTTCGGGGAAAAATCTGCTAACAATGGGCAAGCCGCCGCGCGCCGGCAACGAGCGATAATGCGCGGCTTGCAGACAGGAGAGAACATGAGCAGCAACACGACCGCTGAAGGCGAAAAAATCCTCATCGTTGACGACGACGCCCGTCTACGGCGCCTCCTCGAGCGTTTCCTCGACGAGCAGGGCTATCGCGTGCGCACCGTGGAGAACGTCGAGCAGATGGACCGCCTGCTGGCTCGCGAGCTCTTCAACCTGGTGGTGCTGGACCTGATGCTGCCCGGCGAAGATGGCCTGTCGGCCTGCCGCCGGCTGCGCGCGACCAACAACCAGGTGCCGATCATCATGCTCACCGCCAAGGGCGATGAGACCAGCCGTATCCAGGGCCTGGAACTGGGTGCCGACGACTACCTGGCCAAGCCGTTCAATCCCCGCGAGCTGCTGGCGCGGATCAAGGCCGTGCTGCGCCGCCAGGCGCCCCAGGTGCCGGGCGCTCCGGCCAGCGAGGACGAGAGCGTGTCCTTTGGCGAGTACGAGCTGTCCCTGGCCACCCGCGAGCTGAAGAAGGGCGACGAGGTACAGATGCTCACCACCGGTGAGTTCGCCGTGCTCAAGGCCCTGGTCCAGCATGCCCGCGAACCGCTGACCCGCGACAAGCTGATGAACCTGGCCAGGGGCCGCGAATGGGACGCCCTGGAACGTTCGATCGACGTGCAGATTTCCCGCCTGCGCCGGCTGATCGAGCCGGACCCAACCAAGCCGCGCTATATCCAGACCGTCTGGGGCGTCGGCTACGTCTTCGTACCCGATGGCAACAAGTGAACGTGCGGCGGGGGCCCCCGCCGCCGGGCAACCCAGGGTGGTGATGCGTACGCCCTACTGGTTCCCGCAGAGCTTCTTCTCGCGCACCCTGTGGCTGGTGCTCATCGTCGTGCTGTTTTCCAAGGCGCTGACCCTGGTCTACCTGATGATGAACGAGGACGTGCTCGTGGATCGCCAGTACAGCCACGGTGCGGCGCTGACCCTGCGCGCCTACTGGGCCGCGAGCGAGACGGAGCGCCACGACCTGGCCAAGGCCGCGGGTCTCAAGCGGGTGACCCGCGAGGCCGTGCCGGCCAGTGAGCAGCACTGGCCCTACAGCGAGATATTCCAGCGCCAGATGCAGGCCGAGCTCGGTCCAGGCACCGAAGTCCGCCTGCGCGCCCAGAGCCCGCCGGCGCTCTGGGTCCACGCCCCCGAGCTGGGGCCGGACTGGGTGCGCATTCCGCTATATCCACACCCCCTGCGCGGCCAGCGCATCTGGAGCGTGCTCGGCTGGTTCCTGGGCATCGGCCTGCTCTCCACCGCCGCCGCCTGGATCTTCGTCCGCCAGCTCAACGCGCCGCTCAAGCGCCTGGTCTTCGCCGCCCGCCAGGTGGGGCAGGGCCGCAGCGTGCGGCTGCCGGTGAGCGACACACCGAGCGAGATGGCCGAGGTGTACCGCGCCTTCAACCAGATGGCCGAGGACGTCGAGCGTGGCGCCCGTGAGCGCGAGCTGATGCTGGCCGGGGTTTCCCACGACCTGCGTACGCCGCTGACGCGCCTGCGCCTGTCCCTGGAATTGATGAGCATCGACTCGGAGCTGACCGAGGACATGGTCCGCGATATCGAGGACATGGACGCCATCCTCGACCAGTTCCTCGCCTTCATCCGCGACGGCCGTGACGAACGCGTGGAAGAACTGGACCTGAGCGAGTTGGTGCGCGAAGTGGTGGCGCCCTACAACCAGCAGGAAGAGCAGGTGCGCCTGTGCCTGGAGCCCCTGCCGCCGTTCCCGCTGCGGCGGGTGTCGATCAAGCGCCTTTTGGTGAATCTCATCGAGAACGCGCTGCGATATGGCGGCAACGGTGTCGAAGTGGCGGCTTTCCTGGCGGGCGACAATTCCGCGCCCTACGTGGTGCTGAGCGTGCTGGACCGTGGCGCCGGCATCGACCCCGCCGAACTGCAGGACATCTTCAACCCCTTCATCCGTGGCGACCGCGCCCGTGGCGGCAAGGGCACCGGCCTGGGCCTGGCCATCGTCAAGCGCATCGCGGCCCAGCATGGTGGCAGCGTCGAGTTGCGCAATCGTTCCGGTGGTGGCCTCGAAGCCCGCGTCTGCCTACCCCTGGGACTACTCCTCCCCCGCGACGCGGTGTAGGTTCCTACGAAAACGGCCTGCGCTGCGGCCTGGCGTTGTCAGAAATCGGCGAGAAATGCTCATTGACTAGAGTCAACTCCGCTTTCTCGCCGATTTCTTCCTAGCCAGGCCTTTGCTCGGCGCGTTTTCGTACGGAACGGGATACCGCGCGGGGCGGTCTTTTCCGTCGGGCAAGCTTCCAGGAACTGGCCTTCGCTCGGCGCAATTTTCACCGGGAATCCCTTCAGTCAGCGATTCGGACCTGCCATCGGCGGTGATGCCATGGAGCCATGTTTTCGGCGTATTTTGTGGCGGCGCTGGGCTATCCTCAGCTTGCGCACCGACATGAGGTCAGTATGCCAGCTGCATTCTTCCGATTACCCCAATGGACCTGGTGGTTACCGTTGCCGCTGCTGCATCTGGCTACCTGGGTTTCACTCGCGACCCAGACCTCCAGCGGGCTCGCCGTGTGGTACCTGCCCTTTGCCCTCGGCCTGGTGTTCTGTCTCTGGTGGGGCCCCCGGGTGCTCCCCGCGATCTACTTGAACGCCCTCATCAGCGTCCCGCTCTGGGAGCTGAACTGGTTCTGGGCGCCCCTCTATGCCGTACCGGAAACCGTCAGCGTCGCGGCGGGCTGGTGGGCGCTCAGGCGCGCCGGCTGCCATGCCGATCTGCGGGACTTCCCGGAGTTGCTGCGCTTCATGCTCTACGGCGTGCTGCTGCCGGTCAGCCTGCTGGTCTATGGCGAACAGGCGGCGCTGATGCTGAGCGGCAGCCCGGCCCAGGAAAGCTGGGGCAACGCCGCGTTGCTGGTCTGGCCCGGCGCCTGCCTGACCACCCTGGCTGTGAGCCTGCCGCTGCTGACCTACCTGACGCCCCTGTTCAGCAGCCGTGGCTGGGTGCCGGAGCCGGTGGACGAGCTGCCCGAATCCCTGCACCGCCTGCCGCCCTGGCCGCTCCTGTTGGCCCTGGCGCTGCTGATCCCCTGGCTGCTCACCGTGGTGCCGCTGATCCTCACGCTGCCGCCCATCGGCTTGATGATGCTCGGCCTCGCGCTAGTCTGGGGCTTCCCCGGTGCCCTGTGCGGCGCCGGCCTCACCGCGCTGACCGTGCTCGCCCTGCCTGCGCTGCGCCAGCTCGACGGCGGCGCGCGACTGGCCGATCCGCAGTGGGGCGTCGAGCTCTACTTCAGCGTGCTGCTGCTGATGATGTCCGCCCTGCTGGTGGGTCGCAGCCTCAGCGACCTGCGCCTGGCCCTCGGCCGCCGCGACGAGATGCAGAAGGAGCTGGCGCTGACCAATCTGGCGCTGCAGGCCAGCCCCCTGGGGGTGACCATCGTCGATGCGCGCCAGCCTGACCAGCCGCTGATCTACTGCAACCCTGCCTTCGAGAAGCTGAGTGGTTATTCGCGGGAGGAGGCCCTGGGCAACCACTGGCGCTTCCTCCTTCACCACGACCGCAACCAGTCGGAGTTGCCGCGCCTGCAGGACGCCCTGCAGCGAGGCGAGCATTGCCACCTGGTGCTGCGCAACTACCGCAAGGATGGCAGCCTGTTCTGGAACGAGATCACCGTGGCGCCCATGCGCGATGCCGCCGGCATCAGCCACTTCGTCGCGTTGCAGCACGACGTCAGCAGCCGCGAGATGCTCGCCGAGGAACTCGACACCCGCCGCGACGAGCTGCTGCGTCAGACCCACCTGCTGAACCAGACCGAGGCCATCGCCGACATCGGCAGCTGGGTGCTGGAAATCTCCACCCTGAAGATGGCCTGGAGCGAGGGCAGCTTCCGCATCCACGAACTGGATCCGGGTGTCGGCGCCCCCAGCCTCGGACAGATGCTGAGCTTCTTCGACCCCGCCAGTCGCGCCCTGCTGGAAGACACCCTGGAACAGTGCCTGCGCAGCGCGGAGCCCTTCGACGTGGAACTGCGCATGCAGAGCGCCCGGGGCACGCCGCGCTGGGTGCGGATCAAGGGGTTGGCCGAGCACGACGGCGACAAGGTGATCCGCATCTACGGCGCCATGCTCGACCTGACCGGACAGAAGCGCGCCGAGCGCCTGCAGCACGAGCGCGACAAGCACTTGCACCTGTTCTTCGAGGCGCCGCTGATCGGCATGGCCCTGTGCACCCCGGACCAACGCTGGGAAGAGGTCAACTACAAGCTCTGCAGCATCCTCGGCCGCACCCGCGAGCAATTGCACGGGGTCGACTGGATGAGCATGACGATGCCCGAGGACCGCGCCGCCGAGGAGGCCCTGCTGCAACAGGTACGCAAGGGCGAGCGCGACGGCTACGAGCTGGACAAGCGATTCCTGCGCGGCTCCGGCGGCACCGTGCATACCCGCGTCAACGTGCGCGGTGTGCGTGATCTCGATGGCCAGCTCTACGCCCTGCTGGCGCTGGTGGAGGACATCAGCGCCCGGCGCGAGGCCGAGGCCCGCTACCGCACCCTGGTGGAGCACGCGCCCGAAGCCATCCTGGTGTTCGATCCGCAGCACGGCATAGTCGAGGCCAACGAGAATGCGGCGCGCCTGTTCGGCCTGTCCCGCGAGCAGCTCAATGGCCATATGCCCACCAGCTTCAGTCCGCCGCTGCAGGCCGACGGTCGCTCGTCGCGGGACCTTGGCAAGGCCTACACCCGTGCGGCGCTGAAGGGCGACACGCCGACCTTCGACTGGCTGATGCGCGATGTGAACGGCCGCGTGAGGCCTTGCGAGGTGCGCCTGGTGCGGCTGCCCGGCGAGGGTCGGCCGCTGATCCGCCTGAGCATCACCGATATCTCCGAACGCCAGCGCTATCAGCGCGAGATCGAGCGCCTGGCCTACAGCGACGAACTCACGGGCCTGCCCAACCGCCGCCTGCTGCTCGATCGCCTGCAGCACGCCATGGCCCGCGAACAGCGTGAACAACGCTGCGGCGCACTCCTGTTCATCGACCTGGACCATTTCAAGACGGTCAACGACAGCCTCGGCCATCCCGTGGGCGACGCCCTGCTGCGGGAAGTCACCTCACGCCTGGCGGGCTGTTTGCGCACGGAAGACACCCTGGCGCGCCTCGGCGGCGATGAGTTCGTGGTGCTGCTGGAAGCCCTGGCCGAAACCCCGGAACAGGCCGGCAAGCTGGCGGCCGAGGTGGGCGAGAAGCTGCTGGGCAGCCTGCATGGCAGCTACGCGATCGGGGAGCACGAAC
Organism: Pseudomonas resinovorans NBRC 106553; assembly: GCF_000412695.1. NCBI lineage: Bacteria > Pseudomonadati > Pseudomonadota > Gammaproteobacteria > Pseudomonadales > Pseudomonadaceae > Metapseudomonas > Metapseudomonas resinovorans. Next base: position 6,031,058 of record NC_021499.1, on the reverse strand, counting down.
TGGTGGTCAGCGCCAGTATCGGTATCGCCCTGCACCCCTTCGCCGAGCAGGCGGCCTCCGATGTGCTCAAGCAGGCGGACACCGCCATGTACCGGGCCAAGCAGTCCGGGCGCAATGCCCTGCACTTCTTCGCCCCGGAAATGCAGGCGGCCATCGACCAGCGTCTGCAACTGCAGAGCGAGCTGCGCCAGGCCATCGATCGTGGCCAGTTGAGCCTGGAGTTCCAGCCGCAACTGGCCCTGGCCGACGGCCGCGTGCTGGGGGCGGAGGCCCTGATGCGCTGGCGCCACCCGGTCCGCGGGGAAATCCCGCCCTCGCAGTTCATTCCCCTGGCGGAAGAGACCGGGCTGATCATCGAATTGTCGGACTGGATGCTGGAGCGTGCCTGCCACTGCCTGGCCAGTTGGCAGGCGGACCTGCCGTGCCTGGTGCTGGCGATCAACGTCAGCCCCCGCGAGCTGCGCAAGGCCGGTTTCGTCGAGCGCATCAGCAGCGCACTGAAACGCTATGGCGTGCCGGCCGGGCGGCTGGAGCTGGAAATCACCGAAGGCAGCCTGCTGGAAGAGATCGAGCAGTGCATCAGTGCCATGCAGGCGCTGAAAGCGCTGGGGGTGCGTTTCGCCATCGACGATTTCGGCACCGGCTACTCATCCCTGGCCTACCTCAAGCGCCTGCCCCTGGACCGGTTGAAGATCGACCGCAGCTTCGTCGATGGCCTGGCCCACGACGCCAGCGACGTGGCGCTGGTGGAGACCATCATCGCCATCGGCCGCAACCTCGGCCTGGAATGCATCGCCGAAGGCATCGAGTGCGAGGAACAGCTCTCCATGCTCCGCCAGCGGGGCTGCGAACTGGGGCAGGGCTATCACTTCAGCCGGCCGCTGGACGAGGAAAGCTTCCGCAACTGGATCCGTGAGCGGGAAGGGCGGCAGATGGTGGAGCGCAGCCTGTAGGGCGTGTCATGCCTGTGGGGGCGAATTCATTCGCCAAGCGGACCGCAGGTCCGCCCCATCCGACATGGCTGGCCCGTCCATCCGGGTCAACGCATGCGGTCCGCGCTTCGAGAGAGCTGGGTGTGGACGTCCCTGTCGGAGCCTTTTCGCCTCGCTCAGTCCCGGCCCGGCCCGGCCATCCATGGCCGTGCGTTCGCCAGGGCAACGCATGCGTTGCCTATTTCTGGCTCACCCCTTGCCTTTGGTCCGGGTGGAGTTGGGGCAGGCGTTCTTTTCCAGGTACTGGATGATGATGCTGCCCACGTCATGGCCGGTGGTGGTCTCGATGCCTTCGAGGCCCGGCGAGGAATTCACTTCCATCACCAGCGGCCCGTGGTTGGAGCGCAGGATGTCCACGCCGGCAACGGACAGGCCCATCACCTTCGCGGCGCGGATGGCGGTCATGCGTTCTTCCGGCGTGATCTTGATCAGGCTGGCGCTGCCGCCACGGTGCAGGTTGGAGCGGAACTCGCCGGGCTTGGCCTGGCGCTTCATCGCCGCGATCACCTTGTCGCCGACGACGAAGCAGCGGATGTCGGCGCCACCGGCTTCGCGGATGTACTCCTGGACCATGATGTTCTGCTTCAGGCCCATGAAGGCCTCGATGACCGATTCGGCGGCCTTCTCCGTCTCGCAGAGCACCACGCCTATGCCTTGGGTGCCTTCCAGCACCTTGATCACCAGCGGGGCGCCGTTGACCATGCGGATCAGGTCGGGGATGTCGTCCGGGGAGTGGGCGAAGCCGGTCACCGGCAGGCCGATGCCCTTGCGCGACAGCAGTTGCAGCGAACGCAGCTTGTCCCGCGAACGGCTGATGGCCACCGACTCGTTGAGCGGGAACACCCCCATCATTTCGAACTGGCGAAGGACCGCGCAGCCATAGAAGGTGACCGAGGCGCCGATGCGCGGGATCACCGCGTCGAAGCCTTCCAGCGGTTGGCCGCGATAGTGGATCTGCGGCTTGTGGCTGGCGATGTTCATGTAGGCGCGCAGGGTGTCTATCACCACCATCTCATGGCCACGCTGCTGCCCGGCTTCCACCAGGCGACGCGTCGAATACAGGCGCGGATTGCGCGATAAAACGGCGATTTTCATTGGGCACCCAAAAGGGAAATAGTCGGTTTTTCCTGCACGTAGGTGAGCGCCGGGTTGACCACCAGCTGCGCCTGCACCAGGGCCTTGGAGCCCAGCAGTACGCGATAGCGCATGGTCTTGCGGCAGGCCAGGGTGAACTCGATGGGCCAGACCCTGTCACCCAGCGCGAGGAGGGTGCGGATGACATAGCGGGTCTGCGCCTGGCCGTTGGAGCTTTTTATGGTCTTTACCGATACCACCTGCGCCTCGCAACGATGACGCCGCTGCACCAGGGTGCCAAGGTGAGCGGTGAACCTCACCCAGCGTTCGCCGTGCTTCTCGAACTGGACGATATCGCTGGCGTGCAGGGTGGACGTGCTGGCTCCGGTATCGATCTTCGCGCGCAGGCCGACCATGCCGAGTTCCGGCAGGGCTATCCATTCGCGGAGTCCGATCACGGAGAGATGGTCGAAAGTCTTCAATGCAGGCTTTCCGGTAAAGTTGGCGCATTCTAGTGGGCCGATGTGACAACTGCACCTGGCCCTGGCTGAGCTTAGACCGGGCTGGCAATTGAGGCGCCCCGGCTGAAATGGAAACGACTCATGCGAGCAAAAGAACCTAAGGACGACGACAAGGTACGCCTGGACAAGTGGCTCTGGGCGGCGCGCTTCTACAAGACCCGGGCCCTGGCCAAGGAAGCTATAGAAGGCGGCAAGGTCCATCACCAGGGTGATCGCTGCAAGCCGTCGAAGGAACCCCGGGTGGGCGACGAATACGTCATCCGCGCCGGTTTCGACGAGCGCACGGTGGTGGTGCGCGCCCTCTCCGTGGTGCGCCGTGGCGCGCCCGAGGCCCAGGCCCTCTACGAGGAAACCGCCGAGAGCCTGGCCCGCCGCGAGGAGGCCGCCGCCCTGCGCAAGGCGGGCGCCCTGGGTGTGCAGACCGATGGTCGGCCGACGAAGAAGCAGCGCCGGCAGATCCAGAGCTTCCGCGGCGGCCAGGATTGAGGGGTCGCCGACGCCACGGCGGCCGCCAGACGCCCGTTACGCGGCCTGATAGAAAACACCCGCGCGGCCGATAGACAACCGGCCCTTGGTCGGTCCATGGATTTGCGCCTAAAATCGCCAGCCTTTCGGCCTATCTGGCCCAAACGCAGCGAGTCCGGCATGTCCGATTTCACCCAACGCTTTCTGTTCGACGACACCGACGTGCGCGGCGAACTGGTTTCCCTCGGCGAGAGCTACGCCCACGTCCTGGCCAAGCACCCGTACCCGGAGCCGGTCGCCCAACTGCTCGGCGAGATGCTCGCCGCCGCTTCCCTGCTGGTCGGCACCCTCAAGTTCGATGGCCTGCTGGTGTTGCAGGCGCGTTCTTCCGGCGCAATCCCGCTGCTGATGATCGAATGCTCCAGCGACCGCGAAGTCCGTGGCATCGCCCGCTACCACGCCAGCCAGGTCACGCCTGATGCCGGCCTGCGCGAGCTGATGCCCGAAGGTGTGCTGACGCTCACCGTGGACCCGAAGCAGGGCCAGCGCTACCAGGGCATCGTGGCCCTCGAAGGCGCCACCCTGGCCGAGAGCCTGTCGGCCTACTTCGACAACTCCCAGCAGTTGCCCACCCGCTTCTGGCTCAACGCCGACGGCCGCAATGCCCGTGGCATGCTGCTCCAGGCCCTGCCCGCCGACCGCCTGAAGGATCCGGAAGCACGCCAGGCCAGCTGGCAGCACCTGACCACCCTGGGCGATACGCTGACCGCCGAGGAGCTGATTGGCCTGGACAATGAAACCGTGCTGCATCGCCTCTATCATGAAGAGACGGTGCGCCTGTTCGAGCCGATGCCCATCCACTTCCGCTGCAGCTGCTCGCGCCAGCGCTCGGCCAATGCCCTGATCAGCCTTGGCCAGGCCGACGCCGAAGCCCTGCTGGAAGAGAGTGGCGGCACCGTGGTCATCGATTGCCAGTTCTGCAACCAGCGCTACAGCTTCGATGCAGCGGACATCGCCCAACTGTTCGTTGGCGGTGGCAGCGCGGCGCCGTCGGAAACGCTCCACTGAATATGTAGCGTGCCCGCGAGGTCGCTGTGTGACCAGGGTGCGATTACCGGTCAGGAATATGCCCGGCTGACAGGAGGTTTCTACCCAAAGCGGGCTTTTCTGGCATAATCGCGCGCACTTTTTTCGCTGTAGGGGGTCGCAGTACCCACTACAAATCGTTTGGAGGACTCGGCGTTTCGCCGACGGGGAACCACATGACGCAAGCCAATAACGCCGTGTACACCGATATCAGCGCCGCGCAACTGGTCGAAGAGGCCATTCGCCGTGGCGAGGGTGAACTGGCCGCCAACGGTTCGTTGGTAGTGAAAACCGGTCACCGCACCGGTCGTTCTCCGGCGGATCGATTCATCGTTCAAGAGCCGAGCACCGAAGCCAAGATCGCCTGGGGCGCCATCAACCGTCCCTTCCCGGCGGACAAGTTCGATGCACTGTGGGCCCGCGTCGAAGCTTATGTGACCGAACGCGAGCGTTTCGTCTCCCATGTGCACGTAGGTTCGGATCCCGAGCACTACCTGGCCGTGAAGATGACCACCGAAACCGCCTGGCACAACCTGTTCGGCCGTTGCCTGTTCATCAACCCGGAACAGTACAACCCGCAGTCCCGTCAGGAATGGCAGATCATCAACGCACCGAACTTCGTCTGCGAGCCGGAGCGTGACGGCACCAACTCCGACGGTTGCGTGATCCTCAACTTCGCCGCCAAGAAAGTGCTGATCGCCGGCATGCGCTACGCCGGTGAAATGAAGAAAGCCATGTTCTCCGTGCAGAACTTCCTGCTGCCGGAAAAAGACGTGCTGCCGATGCACTGCGCCGCCAACGTGGGCGAAGAAGGCGACACCACCCTGTTCTTCGGCCTGTCCGGCACCGGCAAGACCACCCTCTCCGCCGACGAAAGCCGTTACCTGATCGGTGACGACGAGCACGGCTGGGGCGTGGGCACCGTGTTCAACATCGAAGGCGGCTGCTACGCCAAGTGCATCGACCTGTCCGCCAAGAACGAGCCGGTGATCTGGAAAGCCATCCAGTTCGGCGCCGTTCTGGAAAACGTCGTGCTCAACCCGGAAACCCGCCTGCCCGACTACAGCGACGACAGCCTGACCCAGAACTCCCGCGCGGCCTACCCGCTGGAACTGGTCGAGAAGCGCGTCGAAGCCAACCGTGCCGGCGAGCCGAACGCAGTGATCTTCCTGACCTGCGACCTGACCGGCGTGCTGCCGCCCGTTTCGATCCTGAACAACGAGCAGGCCGCCTACCACTTCCTGTCCGGCTACACCGCGCTGGTCGGTTCCACCGAGATGGGTTCCGGCGGCGGCATCAAGTCGACCTTCTCCACCTGCTTCGGCGCGCCGTTCTTCCCGCGTCCGGCTGGCGAGTACGCCGAGCTGCTGATCAAGCGCATCAAGGGCTTCGGCTCCAAGGTGTACCTGGTCAACACCGGCTGGACCGGCGGTGGCTACGGTGTCGGCAAGCGCTTCAACATCCCGACCACCCGTGGCGTGATCGCGGCGATCCAGAGCGGCGCTCTGATCGGTGCCGAGACCGAGCACCTGCCGCTGATCAACCTGGACGTGCCGAAGGCCGTTCCGGGCGTCGAGACCAACCTGCTCAACCCGCGCAACACCTGGGCTGACAAGGCTGCCTACGACGAAGCCGCCAAGGGCCTGGCCGAGAAGTTCATCGAGAACTTCAAGAAGTTCGACGTCTCCGACGCCATCAAGAACGCCGGTCCGCAGCTCTAAGCCGCACCGCGTTCAGAAAGGCCGCCTTCGGGCGGCCTTTTCATTTCCGGCGCCAGGTAGGATGGGTCGGGCGGCGTTCCGCGAGCGGAGCGAAACCCATCACCTCGTGATCGATGGGTTTCGTTCCTCTACCCATCCTACGAGTTACATTGCAAGGAATGAGTCCCATGCCCGTCGCCACCCTAGCCCGTGTCTTCGGCTACGACCGCTTCCGCCCCGGCCAGGAAGCCGCAGTCTCCGCCGTGCTGGCCGGCCGCTCGGCCGCCGCCATCTTCCCCACCGGCTCCGGCAAGTCGCTGTGCTACCAACTGCCGGCCCTGCACCTGCCGCACCTGACGCTGGTGGTGTCGCCGCTGCTGGCGCTGATGCAGGACCAACTGGCCTTCCTCCACCGCCACGGCATCAAGGCCGCCAGCATCGACTCGGCGCAGAGCCGCGAGGAAACCGCACGGGTCATGGCCCAGGCGCGCTCCGGCGAGCTGAAGATCCTGATGATCTCCGTGGAGCGCCTGAAGAACGAGCGCTTCCGGGGTTTCATCCAGCAGGTGCCGATCTCCCTGCTGGTGGTGGACGAGGCCCACTGCATCTCCGAATGGGGCCACAACTTCCGTCCCGACTACCTCAAGCTGCCCGAATACCAGCGTCAGTTCGGCATTCCCCAGGTTCTGCTGCTGACCGCTACCGCGACGCCGACGGTGATCGTCGACATGCAGCGCAAGTTCGCCATCGCCGATGCCGACGTGGTCACCACCGGCTTCTATCGACCCAACCTCAACCTGCTGGTGGAGCCGGTGTCCGGGGAGCGCAAGCTTGCCCGCCTGGTGGACTGGCTGGGGCCGCGCGCCGGGCAGCCGGCGATTGTCTACGTGACCCTGCAGAAGACCGCCGAAGAGGTCGCCGAGCGCCTCAAGGCGCGGGGCATCGATGCCAGCGCCTATCACGCCGGCATGCCCTTCGAGGCCCGCGAGGCGCTGCAGCGGCGGTTCATGGCCGGCGAGGTCCAGGTGATGGTCGCCACCATCGCCTTCGGCATGGGTATCGACAAGGCGGACATCCGCAACGTGGTGCACTACGACCTGCCCAAGTCGGTGGAGAACTACAGCCAGGAGATCGGCCGTGCCGGGCGCGACGGCCTGCCCTCGGACTGCCTGGTGCTGGCCAACCGTGACAGCCTCAACGTGCTGGAGAATTTCGTCTACGGCGATACCCCGGAGCTGGCCGGCATTCGCCAGGTGCTGGAAGAGCTGCAGGCGGCGGGGCAGGGCGGCGATCGCTGGGAGCTGATGCTCGGGGCCCTCTCCGACCAGAGCAACATCCGCCAGCTACCGCTCAAGACCCTGCTGGTGCAACTCGAACTGCGCGGCATCATCGCGCCGCTGTTCGCCTACTTTGCCGAGTACCGCTTCAAGCACCTGCTGGAGCCTGAGGCGCTGCTGCAACAGTTCGAGGGCGAGCGTCGCCAGTTCGTCGACGCCCTGCTGCGCAGCTCCAGCCGCGCGCGCACCTGGTGCACCCTGGACTTCGACCAGCTCTACCGCGAGTACGGTGCCGAGCGCAGCCGCGTGGTCAAGGCGCTGGATTACTTCCAGGAGCGCGGCTGGATCGAGCTGGAAAGCAAGCAGATGACCGAGGTGTATGGCCTGCTCGCCGCCGATTTCCCGCTGGAGGCCCTGGCTGCCGAGCTGCATGGCTATTTCCGCCAGCAGGAGGACAGCGAGATCGCCCGCATCCAGGCGATGCTGCAGCTGTTCGCCAGCGAACGCTGCCTGAGTGCACGGCTGGCCCACTACTTCGGCGACTTCGAGGTGCCGGAGCGCTGCGGCCACTGCTCCGTCTGCCAGGGACGGGTGGCGCGGCTGCCGGAGCCACCGCCGCTGGCGCCCCTGGAGGAGCGGGATTTCCAGGCCCTGTGCGGCGCCTTCATGTGCCGCCATGTCGAGCACAAGGGCGTGGAGCCTGGCGTTGAATGCCTGACCCGGATGCTCTGTGGCATCAGCGCGCCGCTGTTCACAAAGCTCAAGGCGCGCAGCCTGCCGGGCTTCGCCGCACTGGAGGCCTATCCCTACGCCAAGGTGCGCGACTGGGTGGGGCGGCAGGTGGGCCAAGACACGCAGGCACGCTGATTATTCGATCGGTTACATCGTTAATCAGTGTTGGAAGAGGGGGCCCCGTCTGCTTAGGATGGCGCCACTTTTTTCCCTCCCCTTTTCCAGGAGCCAGACATGCATATCGATGAAGCCATCCGCAGCCGCCGCGCCATCAAGGGCTACGACACCGCCCACCGCATGAGCCGCGAAGAGAAGGACGAACTGCTGCAACTGGCCCTGCTGGCGCCCACCGCCTTCAACCTGCAGCACGTGCGCCTGGTGGAAGTCAGCGACCCGGCCCTGCGTCAGCGCCTGCGTGAGGTGGCCTGGAACCAGGCCCAGGTGACCGAGGCCGCCATGCTGGTGGTGGTCTGCGCCCGCCTCGACGCCTGGGAGAAGGATTCCGCCCGCGTCTGGGCCGAAGCCCCGCAACCGGTGCAGGACTTCATGGCCGGCGCCATCGACAACTACTACCGTGACAAGCCCCGTGTGCAGCGCGACGAAGTGATGCGCAGCTGCGGCCTGGTAGCCCAGACCCTGATGCTCGCCGCCCGTGGCAAAGGCCTGGACAGCTGCCCCATGGATGGCTTCGACTTCGACGCCGTGGCCGACCTGATCCGCCTGCCGGAAAACCACGCCATCGGCCTGATGGTCGCCGTGGGCAAGCAAGCCGTGGAGGCCAAGCCGCGCATCGGCAAGCTGGCCTTCGACGAAGCGGTGATCCGCGACCAGTTCTGATTCCGTGACGCACGCTTTGTAGGATGGGTAGAGCCTGCGAAACCCATCGCTCGGCGGTGATGGGTTTCGCTTCGCTCTACCCATCCTACGGACTAACCGGGAAGCTCCGTAGGGTGGATGGCGCTCTTCCATCCACCAGCGGTGCCAAACCGGACCTCGATGGTGGACCGATGAAGCGTGGTCCACCCAGGCCCCCCTTCAGCTCCTCCCAATCACCATCAGCCGTTCCACCAGCCATTGCAGTGCCTCGTCGTCCTCGCGCTGGGCCACGCTCACCAGATCCAGGTGGAAGGGCCCGAGGGCGAAGGGCAGGGACTGCACCTGCAACGGCAGCAGGCGGGCGAAGTGCTGCGCCAGCCGCGCCGGCAGCACCACCGTGAGGTCGGTGCCGGCGACTATGTGCGCCGCCTGCAGGTAGTTCGGCGTGGTGTAGACGATGTCCCGCGCCAGCCCCTGTTCCCCCAGCCACTGATCGACCATGCCCTTGGTCTGGCCGCCGTGCACCCAGAGGTGCCGCAGCCTGAGGAATCCGGACAGGTCCGGCGCCTCCTGCACGTGCGGGTGGTCGCGGCGCGCCACCAGGCGCAGGCTCTCGCTCATCCAGCGGCGGCTGGAAAAGCGCTTGGGAATGCTCTCGAAACGCCCCAGCACCAGGTCCAGTTCGCCCTGGTCCAGTGCCGCTGCGGGCAGGCTGGGGGACAGGTGGCGGATGGCTATCTTCACCCCTGGCGCCTCTTCGGCCAGTTGCTGCAGCAGTTGCGGCATGCAGATCAGCTCGACGTAGTCGGTCAGCGCAATGGTGAAGCGCTGGCGGCTGCGCGCCGGGTCGAAGCCTTCACCCATCACCAGGCTCTGCTCGATCTGCCGGAGCGCCGCGCGGATCGGCGCTTCCAGCGCCAGGGCCCGAGGGGTCGGCTGCATGGCCCGGCCCACGCGCACCAGCAGGGGGTCGCCGAGCAGCTCGCGCAGGCGGTTCAGCGCATTGCTCACAGCCGGCTGGCTGAGGGACAGGCGCTCGGCCGCGCGGGACACGTTGCGCTCGCGCAGCAGGGCATCCAGTACCCGCAGGAGGTTGAGGTCGAAGTTGGAGATATTCACCGGAAGAATGCCATCTATCACAAGACTAAATTTCAAAAATAGTACCGGCTTCCTTAAGGTGATTGGCGATTTCGTCCAGAACAACAAGAAGGCATTGCATGACCCAGAGCGCTTTCAACATCCAGCGGGCCGCCGTGATCGGCGCCGGCACCATGGGCCGCGGCATCGTCATGAGCCTGGCCAGCGCCGGCCTCGAAGTGCGCTGGCTGGACAACAACCCTCAGATGCTGGAGCAGGCCAGGGCGGCGGTCGCCGACACCTACGCCCATAACGTGCGCCAGGGTCGCATCGACGAGGCCGAGGCCGCCGCGCGGGTGGCGCGCATCGAGGCGGTGGGCGGCTACGACGAGCTGGCCGAGGTCGACCTGGTGATCGAAGCGGTATACGAGAACCTCGAACTCAAGCAGTCGATCTTCCGCGAGCTGGATTCGCGCCTGAAACCCTCCGCCATCCTCGCCAGCAACACCTCGGCACTGGATATCGACGCCATTGCCGCCGTCACCGGCCGCCCCGAACAGGTGCTCGGGCTGCACTTCTTCAGCCCGGCGCACATCATGAAACTGCTGGAGATAGTGCGCGGCGCGAAAACCGCTCCGGCCGTGCTGGATGCCGCCCTGGAACTGGGCGGGCGCATGGGCAAGGTCAGCGTGGTGGCGGGCAACTGCAAGGGATTCATCGGAAACCGCATGCTCCATACCTACGTGCGCGAGGCGCGGATGATGCTGCTCGAAGGCGCCTTCCCGCATCAGGTGGACGCCGCCCTGCAAGGCTTCGGTTTCGCCATGGGGCCGTTCCGCATGTACGACGTAGTCGGCATCGACCTGGAATGGCGCGCCCGCGAGCTGGCCGGCAAAGGCCAGGACGATCCCGCGGTACAGGTGGACAACCGCCTCTGTAGGCTCGGTCGCTTCGGCCAGAAGGCACGCATGGGCTATTACCGCTACGCCGAAGGTAGCCGCCAGGCCGAGCTCGATCCGGAAGTGGACGCCCTGGTGCAGGAGGTTTCCGAGCAGCTCGGCTTCCGCCGCCGCGACGTCGGCCCCGAGGAAATCCTCGAGCGCTGCCTGCTGGCCCTGGTCAACGAAGGCGCGAAGATCCTCGAAGAAGGCATCGCCGCCTCCAGTGCCGATATCGACACCGTCTACCTCAATGGCTATGGCTTCCCCGTCGACCAGGGCGGGCCCATGGCCTGGGCCGACGGCCAAGGGCTCCCGGCCATCCGCGCGCGCCTGGATGCGCTGGCCGAGCTCTTCGGCAGCCACTGGCGTCCGGCGGCGCTGATCCACCGTCTGGCCGACTCCGGCCAACGCTTCGCCCATTTCCAACAGGAGGCCTGAGATGGCTTACCAGGCACCCCTGCGCGACATGCGCTTCGTCCTGCATGAACTCTTCGATGTCTCCACCCACTGCGAGCTGCTCGGCAACGGCCTGGACCGCGAGCTGGTCGACGGCGTGCTGGAAGAGGGCGCGCGCTACGCCGGCGAGGTGGTCGCACCGCTCAACCGCCAGGGCGATGAACAGGGCGTGACCCTGCTCGATGGCGCCGTGACCACGCCCCAGGGCTTCCGCGAGGCCTACCGGCAGTACTGCGACAACGGCTGGGCGAGCATGACCGGGCCCCTGGAGTACGGCGGCCAGGGCTTCCCGCAGATGGTCGCGTGTAGCTTCCACGAGATGCTGATGGGCGCCAACCTGTCCTTCCGCGTCTATTCCGGGCTGACCGAAGGTGCCGTGCTGGCGCTGCACAAGCACGGCAGCGAAGCGCTCAAGCAGGCCTACCTGGACAAGCTGGTGAGCGGCCAATGGGCCGGCACCATGTGCCTCACCGAACCCCAGGCCGGTACCGACCTGGCGCTGCTGCGCACCCGCGCCGAGCCCCAGGCCGACGGCAGCTACCGGGTCAGCGGCAGCAAGATCTTCATCAGCGGCGGCGAGCAGGACCTCTCCGAGAACATCGTCCACCTGGTGCTGGCCCGCCTGCCGTACGCCCCGGCCGGGGTCAAGGGCATCAGCCTGTTGCTGGTGCCCAAGTTCATCGCCAATGCCGATGGCACACCGGGTGCGAAAAACGCCCTGTCCTGCGGCGCCGTCGAGCACAAGATGGGGATCAAGGGTGCGGCCACCTGCGTGATGAACTTCGACGGCGCCAGCGGCTGGCTGATAGGCGAAGCCAACCAGGGCCTGGCCTGCATGTTCACCATGATGAACGACGCACGTTTCCAGGTCGGCCTGCAGGGCCTTGGGATCGGCGAGGCGGCCTTCCAGGGCGCCCTGGCCTATGCCCGCGAACGTCTGCAATCCCGTGCCCTGAGCGGCCCGGCGGCACCGGACAAGGTGGCCGACCCGATCATCCATCACGCGGATGTGCGGCGCATGTTGCTGACCCAGAAGACCCTGGTGGAGGGTAGCCGCATGCTGGCGGTGTACTGCGCGCGCCAGCTCGACCTGGAGCACGGCCACCCGGACGCAGCCCAGCGCAAGGCCGCTGGCCGCCGCGCGGCGCTGCTGATCCCGCTGGTCAAAGCCTTCCTCACCGACATGGGCCAGGAAGTCGCCAGCCTCGGGGTGCAGGTCTTCGGTGGCCACGGCTACATCCGCGAATGGGGCATGGAGCAACTGATGCGCGACAGCCGCATCACCCAGATCTACGAAGGCACCAACGGCATCCAGGCGCTGGACCTGATCCGCCGCAAGCTGATGGGCGATGGCGGCGCCGAGTTGGCCGCGCTACAGGACGAGTTCGCCGCCCTGGCCGACGCCCAGGCGGGGCGCGCCGAACTGGCCGAGCTGGCCGGCGCGGTGCTGGCGCGGCTGCAGGAATGGCGCACGCTGACCGCCACCCTGCTGGACCGGGTACGGGACAACCCCGAGGAAATCGGTGCGGCCTCGGTGGACTTCCTGCAGTACTCGGCCTATGTCCTATTGGCGGGCTTGTGGCTGCAGGCGGCCGCGCGGTCGCAGGACGCCCTGGAGGCGGGCAGCGAGGAGGTGGATTTCCACCAGGCCAAACTGCACAGCGCGCGCTTTTACCTGCGCCGGATACTGCCCAGGGCCAGCGGCCACCGCGAAGCCCTGCTGGGCGGCGCGGACTGCCTGATGGCCTTGCCCGAGGCGCATTTCGCCTTCTGACCCGGTACGCCGGATCGCCACGACAACAACGGAGGACGCTTTGATGCAGCCCTTCAGCTTTGCCACCACCGCGCAGATCCTCTGCGAATCCGGCTCGGCCTTGCGTCTGGCCGAGCTTTGCCATGAGCGTGGCGCCCGGCGCGTGTTGCTGGTCACCGATCCGGGCATCACCCGGCTCGGCTTGCTGGATGACGTCCTTGCCGGCTTCGCCGCCACCGGTCTCACGGTGGCGGTCTATGACCAGGTCCAGGCCGATCCACCCGAGTCCGTGGTGCTGGAAGCGGTGCAGCTGGCGAAGACCCTGGGCGCCGAACTGGTGGTGGGCTTCGGCGGCGGCAGCTCCATGGACGTGGCCAAGCTGGTGGCGTTGCTGGCGCACCCCGACTGCCACCAGGGGCTTGTGGATATCTTTGGCGTGGGCAACGCCCGTGGCCGCCGCCTGCCTCTTCTGCAGGTGCCGACCACCGCCGGTACCGGTTCCGAGGTGACGCCCATCGCCATCGTCACCACCGGTGAAACCACCAAGATGGGCGTGGTCTCGCCCGTGCTGCTGCCGGACCTGGCGCTGCTGGACGCCGACCTCACCCTCGGCCTGCCGGCGGCCGTCACCGCCGCCACCGGCATCGACGCCATGGTCCATGCCATCGAGGCCTATACCAGTCGACTGAAGAAGAATCCGCTGTCCGACCTGCTGGCCCGCGAGGCCCTGCGTCTGCTGGCCGGCAACCTCGACGCCGTGGTGCAGAACGGCCACGACCGCGACGCGCGCCAGGCCATGCTGCTGGGCGCCTGCCTGGCCGGTCAGGCTTTCGCCAACGCCCCGGTGGCGGCGGTGCACGCTCTGGCCTACCCCCTGGGTGGCCACTTCCACATCCCCCACGGCCTGTCCAACGCCCTGGTGTTGCCCCAGGTGCTGGCGTTCAACGCCGAGGTGGCGGCGCCGCTCTACGCGGAGCTGGCACCGCTGGTGCTGGGGGCTCGGCTCAAGGCTGGCAGCGCGGCCAGCCTCAGCGAACAACTGATCGCCGAGCTGGCTGCCTTCAGCCAGCGCAGCGGCCTGCCCACCCGCCTGCGCGATGCCGGGGTGCCCGAGGCGATGTTGCCGCGCCTGGCCGACGACGCCATGTTGCAGCAACGCCTGCTGGTGAATAATCCTCGCGACGTCAGCCGGGACCAGGCCCTGGCCATCTACCAGGCCGCCTACTGACGACCCCGACCCAGGCAAGGAATCCCATGAGCCAACCCGAGCACCTGCGCAGCGACTACCGCCACTTCCAGCCCATCACCACCCGCTGGCACGACAACGACATCTACGGCCATGTGAACAACGTGGTCTATTACGGCTACTTCGACAGTGCGGTGAATGCCTACCTGATCGAACGCGGCGGCCTGGATATCCACGAGGGCGGCGTGGTGGGCTTCGTGGTGAGCTCTTCCTGCGACTATTTCGCCTCCATCGCCTTCCCCGACCGTATCGAAGTGGGACTGCGGGTGGGCAAGCTGGGCAACAGCTCGGTGCAGTACGAATTGGCGATCTTCAAGCAGGGCGAGGACGAGGCCTGCGCCGCCGGGCGCTTCGTCCACGTCTTCGTCGACCGCGAGAGCAATCGCCCGGTGCCGATTCCCGAGGCCCTGCGCGCCGCGCTGGCGGAGCTGGTGGTGGCCGGTTGACTTTCCTGTGGGGGCGAATGAGTTCGCCCCCACAGGCCATCCGCTCGCAAATGGACAGATTTGCGACATCCACTGGCCCGACCGTCCGTCCGCTCTACCCATCGCTGGCGTGAATCCGCACAATGCGCGCCAAACTCGAAACGCCCCGACCGCTGCGCGGTGACACACCACGCGGCGCGGCCTTTTCTTTTTCCGCTTGATCTGTGGCAGTGAAGGCGGGGCGACTTCGGCGTTCAATGTCCATTCCGGGCCGGCGTGTGCGGCCCGACGTTCAGCGGTACACGCCATGACCCATGCAAACGGCTCCATCCTGCAACGCTTGAAACGCACCAGCCTGGTGACCCGGATCATCATCGGCCTGCTCGCCGGCATCGTCCTCGCCCTGGTCTCTCCCGAGTCCGCCAGCGCCGTCGGCCTGCTCGGCAAGCTCTTCGTGACGGCCCTGAAAGCCGTGGCGCCGGTGCTGGTGTTCATCCTGGTGACGGCGGCCATCGCCAACCACAAACCGGGCGAACGCACCCATATCCGTCCGATCCTGCTGCTCTACCTGATCGGCACCTTCTCCGCCGCAGTGGTGGCCGTGCTGGCCTCCAGCCTGTTCCCGTCCACGCTCACCCTGGCCACCGGCGCCGCCGACCTGGCACCGCCCGGCAACATCTCCGAAGTGCTGCTCAGCCTGCTGTCCAGCGCCGTGACCAACCCGGTGACCGCACTGATGGAGGCCAACTTCATCGGTATCCTGGTCTGGGCCGTGGGCCTGGGCATCGCCATTCGCCAGGGCAGCGAAACCACCCGCAACGTGTTCGCCGACCTGTCCCATGGCGTGTCGCTGATCGTTCGCGTGGTGATCAGCTTCGCCCCGCTGGGCATCTTCGGCCTGGTGACCTCGACCCTGGCGGAAAACGGCGTCGGCGTGCTGGCCGACTACGCCCAATTGCTGGTGGTACTGCTGGGTTGCATGCTGTTCGTGGCCCTGGTGGTCAACCCGCTGATCGTGTTCTGGAAGATCCGCCGCAACCCGTACCCGCTGGTGCTGCTGTGCCTGCGCGAGAGCGGCATCACCGCCTTCTTCACCCGCAGCTCGGCGGCCAACATCCCGGTCAACCTGCAGCTCGCCGAAAAACTCGGCCTGCACGAGGACACCTACTCGGTGTCGATTCCCCTGGGCGCCACCATCAACATGGCCGGCGCGGCGATCACCATCACCGTGCTGACCCTGGCGGCGGTGAATACCCTGGGCATCGCCGTCGACATCCCCACCGCCATCCTCCTCAGCGTGGTGGCCTCGATCTGCGCCTGCGGCGCCTCCGGCGTGGCCGGTGGTTCGCTGCTGCTGATCCCGCTGGCCTGCAGCCTGTTCGGCATTCCCAGCGAAGTGGCGATGCAGGTGGTGGCCGTGGGCTTCATCATCGGCATCCTCCAGGACGCAGCCGAGACCGCGCTGAACTCCTCCACCGACGTGCTTTTCACCGCGGCCGCCTGCATGGCCAGCGGCGAGGTGGACGAGGCGCGCAGCCAGCAGATCGGCTGACGTTTTACCGGCGCCAATCCTTTCGAGGAGGGGCGCCGTGTGCGCTGAATGCAACGCATCAGCGTTCTGGCCCGCTCGTCCATGTAACCCGCCCCCCGTGCTAGCAAAGTGATGCCTGCCATCTAGTCTCCAGATGCTCTGGACCCCGCCCGGTCCATTTCGTCAATCCGCAGATGGAGCTAGCCATGGCCACCTTTGTTTATGGGGAAACCGTCGTAAACACCACCACCACGGGCAACCAGAACGAAGCGGATGTCGTGGCGCTCACCGACGGCGGCTATGTGGTGGTGTGGAAGGGGGCGGGGGCTGGCGACACCGACGGAATCTTCACCCAGCGCTATGACGCCAAGGGTGTCGCGATAGGCCTGGAGACCCGCGTCAATACCGTCGTGACCGGCGTGCAGAACAACCCCTCCATAGTGGCCCTGCTCAACGGCGGCTATGTGGTGACCTGGATCACCGAGGCCGCCGGCGGCGTCGACGCTGAAATCTTCATGCAGCGCTATGACGCCAGCGGCGCCAAGCTGGGGGTCGAGACCCGGGTCAACACCACGACGTCGAACTGGCAGTACAACCCCGAAATCACTGGATTGACCGACGGCGGCTTCGTGGTTGCCTGGGCATCGGATGGCCAGGACGGCAGTCTCGGCACCAGCTGCCTGCAGCGCTACGATGCCAATGGCGTGAAGGTCGGCGCTGAGGTCGTGGTCAACACGACCACTGCCGGTCCCCAGGACTACCCCACCATCTCGGGTCTTGCCGATGGTGGCTACCTGGTGGTGTGGGAAGGGGCTGGAAGCGGTGACACCTACGGCATCTTCGCGCAGCGCTTCAACGCCAGCGGCGCGAAGGCGGGCGCGGAAACCCGCATCAACACCGACGTGCTCGACAGTCAGGACGAACCCGCCATAGCGCCACTGGCCAATGGTGGCTATGTCGTCACCTGGGAGACCATCCAGGACAGCACGGACGGCACCACGGACACCTTCGTCCAGCTTTTCAATGCCGCGGGTACCCCGGTGGGCGCGCAGGTGCGGGTCAACACCACCATCGTTGGCTCCCAGGGCGAACCTGAGATCACCGCGCTGTTCGACGGCGGTTACCTGCTGCTCTGGTGTGGGAGTGGCGGCGGCGATGCGGACGGGATCTTCGCCCAGCGCTTCAACTCCAGTGGGGCCAAGGTCGGCCTGGAAGTCAGGATCAATACCACCACCGCCAATATCCAGGATTTCCCGCACGTCACTCTGCTGGTCGACGGCAGCTACGTGATCACCTGGGATACCTACGACGCCACCGGCCTGGTCGCCGATGTCCATTCCCAGCGTTTCGATGCCAATGGCAACCGCCTGACGGGCATGACCGGAGACGCGCTGGCGAATGTCCTGACATGGACGGGCGTGGGTGCCGCGATCATCGAAGGGTTCGCGGGGAACGACCAACTGACCGGCGCGGCGATGAACGATCACCTCGATGGTGGGTTGGGCGACGATGTGCTCGATGGCGGGCTCGGCGCTGATCGCATGCTCGGGGGGGATGGCTCCGATATCTACCTCGTCAACAGCCTGTTCGATATCGTCAGCGAAACCAATGCGCTGGCGGCGACTGGCGGCACTGACAGCGTCTACAGCTTCCTGGGTGCCTATACCCTGGGGGCCAACGTGGAGAACCTGCGCCTGCTGGCGACTGGCGCGGCCAACGGCACCGGCAACGCCCTTGCCAACACCTTGTTCGCCGGGGCGGGCAACAACGTCCTGGATGGCGGTACCGGTGTCGACACCGCCTCCTACCTCTATGCGACGGCGGCGGTGACCGCCAGCCTGGCGGTGACGACGGCCCAGGCGACCGGGGGCTCGGGCAGCGACACGCTGCTGAACTTCGAGAACCTGGTGGGCAGCAACTTCAACGACACCCTGACCGGCAATGCCGGATCGAACGCCCTCGACGGCGGTCTCGGCAACGATGTGCTGATCGGTGGCGACGGTTCCGATGCCTACTTCGTCAATGCGGCGGGCGATGTGGTCAGCGAGACCAATGCGCTGGTGGCCACCGGCGGCAACGACATCGTGTACAGCTCCCTGGCGGCCTACACCCTGGGCGCCAACGTGGAGAGTTTGCGCATTCAGGCGTCTGGTGCGGCCAACGGCACCGGCAACGCCCTCGACAACACCCTGTTCGCGGGTGCGGGCAACAACGTGCTCGATGGTGGGGCCGGCATCGACACCGCTTCCTACCTCTATGCGACGGCGGCGGTTACCGCCAGCCTGGCGGTGACGACCGCCCAGGCAACCGGGGGCTCGGGCAGTGACACACTGCTGGCCTTCGAGAACCTGGTGGGCAGCAACTTCAACGACACCCTGACCGGCAATGCCGGATCGAATGCCCTCGACGGCGGCCTCGGCAACGATGTGCTGATCGGTGGCGACGGTTCCGATGTCTACTTCGTCAACGCCGTGGGCGATGTGGTCAGCGAGACCAACGCGGCGGCGACTGGCGGCAGCGACGTGGTGTACAGCTCCCTGGCGACCTACACCTTGACTGCCAACGTGGAGAACCTGCGCCTGCAGGCGACCGGTGCGGCCAATGGCACCGGCAACGGCCTCGCCAACACCCTGTTCGCCGGGGCTGGCAACAACGTGTTGAATGGTGGGGCCGGCGTCGACACCGCGTCCTACCTCTATGCAACGGCGGCGGTGACCGCCAGCCTGGCGGTGACCACCGCCCAGGCAACCGGGGGCTCGGGCAGCGACACACTGCTGAACGTCGAGAGCCTGGCAGGCAGCAATTTCAACGACAGGCTGACCGGCAACGCCAGCAGCAATGTCCTCGACGGTGGTCTGGGCAATGACGTGCTGATCGGTGGCGACGGTTCCGATGCCTACTTCGTCGATGCAGCGGGCGATGTGGTCAGTGAGACCAACGCGGCGGCGACTGGCGGCAGCGACACGGTGTACAGCTCGCTGGCGGCCTATACCTTGGGCGCCAACGTGGAGAATTTGCGCCTGCTGGCAACTGGCGCGGCCAATGGCACCGGCAACGCCCTTGCCAACACCCTGTTCGCCGGCGCGGGCAACAACGTGCTGAATGGCGGGACCGGCGAAGACACCGCCTCCTACCTCCAGGCGACGGCGGCGGTGACCGCCAGCCTGGCATTGACGACGGCCCAGGCGACCGGGGGCTCGGGCAGTGACACGCTGCTGGCCTTCGAGAACCTGACGGGGAGCAACTTCAACGACCGACTGACCGGCAACGCGGGGGGCAATGTCCTCGACGGAGGTCTGGGCAATGACGTGCTGATCGGTGGCGACGGTTCCGATACCTACTTCGTCAACGCTGCGGGCGATGTGGTCAGCGAGACCAATGCGGCGGCGACTGGCGGCAGCGACACGGTCTACAGCGCCCTGACGGCCTATACCTTGGGCGCCAACGTGGAGAACCTGCGCCTGCTCGCAACCGGTGCAGCCAACGGCACCGGCAATGCGCTCGCCAATACCCTGTTCGCGGGGGCGGGCAACAACGTGCTGAACGGTGGGGCTGGCGTCGACACCGCCTCCTACGCCGCTGCTGCTGCGGCGGTGACCGTCAGCCTGGCCCTGACGACCGCCCAGGCAACCGGGGGCTCGGGCAGTGACACGCTGCTGGCCTTCGAGAACCTGGTGGGCAGCAACTTCAACGACAGGCTGACCGGCAACGCCGGGGCCAATGTCCTCGATGGCGGTATCGGTAATGACGTGCTGATCGGCGGGGATGGCTCCGATAACTACTTCGTCAACGCGGTGGGCGATGTGGTCAGCGAGACCAACGCGGCGGCGACTGGTGGCAGCGACACGGTTTACAGCTCGCTAGCGGCCTATACCCTGGGCGCCAACGTGGAGAATCTGCGCCTGCAGTCGACTGGTGCGGCCAATGGCACCGGCAACACCCTCGACAACACCCTGTACGCGGCTGCTGGCAACAACGTGTTGAATGGTGGGGCCGGCGTCGACACTGTCGTCTACGTCTCCGCGACAGCGGCGATAACCGCCAGCCTGGCCCTGACGACCGCGCAGGCAACCGGGGGCTCGGGCAGTGACACGCTGCTGAATTTCGAGAACCTGGTGGGCAGCAACTTCAATGACAGGCTGACCGGCAACGCCGGGAGCAATGTCCTCGACGGCGCTCTCGGCAATGACGTGATGATCGGCGGGGATGGTTCCGATAACTACTTCGTCAACGCGGTGGGCGATGTGGTCAGCGAAACCAACGCGGCGGCGACCGGCGGCAGCGACACGGTGTACAGCTCCCTGGCGGCCTACACCCTGGGTGCCAACGTGGAGATCTTGCGCCTGCAGTCGGCTGGTGCGGCCAATGGCACCGGCAACGCCCTCGACAACACCCTGTACGCGGGGGCGGGCAACAACGTGTTGAATGGCGGGGCCGGCGTCGACACCGTCGCCTACGTCTCCGCGACGGCCGCGGTGACCGCCAGCCTGGCCCTGACGACCGCCCAGGCCACCGGGGGCTCGGGCAGCGACACGCTGCTGAATTTCGAGAACCTGGTGGGCAGCAACTTCAATGACAGGCTGACCGGCAACGCCGGGAGCAATGTCCTCGACGGCGCTCTCGGCAATGACGTGATGATCGGCGGGGATGGTTCCGATAACTACTTCGTCAACGCGGTGGGCGATGTGGTCAGCGAAACCAACGCGGCGGCGACCGGCGGCAGCGACACGGTGTACAGCTCCCTGGCGGCCTACACCCTGGGTGCCAACGTGGAGATCTTGCGCCTGCAGTCGGCTGGTGCGGCCAATGGCACCGGCAACGCCCTCGACAACACCCTGTACGCGGGGGCGGGCAACAACGTGTTGAATGGCGGGGCCGGCGTCGACACTGTCGCCTACGTCTCCGCGACGGCCGCGGTGACCGCCAGCCTGGCCCTGACGACCGCCCAGGCCACCGGGGGCTCGGGCAGCGACACGCTGTTGAACTTCGAGAACCTGGTGGGCAGCAACTTCAATGACCGGCTGACCGGCAATGCCGCAGGCAACGTCCTCGACGGAGGTCTGGGCAATGACGTGATGATCGGCGGCGATGGTTCCGATACCTACTTCGTCAACGCAGTGGGCGATGTCGTCAGCGAGACCAATGCGGTGGCGGCGACCGGTGGCGGCGACGTGGTGCTCAGCTCACTGGCGGCCTACACCCTGGGCGCCAACGTGGAGGGTTTGCGCCTGACGGCGACCGGCGCGGCGAATGGCACCGGCAATGCCCTCGCCAACACCCTGTTCGCGGGTGCGGGCAACAACGTGCTCAATGGTGGGGCCGGCGTCGACACCGCGTCCTACCTCTATGCGACCGCGGCGGTGAACGCCAGCCTGGCCGTGACGACCGCCCAGGCAACCGGGGGCTCGGGCAGCGACACGCTGCTGGCCTTCGAGAACCTGGTGGGCAGCAACTTCAACGACATCCTTACCGGTAACGCCGCCACCAACCTCCTGGACGGTGGTCTCGGCAACGACGTGCTGATCGGTGGCGCCGGCGCGGACCATCTGTTCGGCGGCGCGGGGCTGGATCGATTCGACTTCAATGCCCTTGGCGAGATGGGAGTGGGTGCCCTGCGCGATGTGGTGCGGGACTTCCAGCGGGCCCAAGGCGACAAGATCGATCTGTCGACCCTGGATGCCAACGTCGCCACCGTTGCCAATGACGCATTCACCTTCATCGGCGGGAATGCCTTCAGTGCCAATGCGACGGGGCAGCTGCGCTTCGCCAACGGCATTCTGTTCGGCAGCACCGATGCCGATGCCGCAGCCGAGTTCGAGATCGGGCTGGTCGGCGTGACGACCTTCGCCGGCGTCGACCTCATTGCATGACGGCTCGGTAGGGGGATCGATCTTGCTCGAAACGAAAAAGCCCGGCATCTGCCGGGCTTTTTCATGCTCGCCGGATCAGTGGCGATGCTTGCGGTGCTTGCGGTGACCGTCGTGGTCATCCTTGGTCAGCTCGGTGGCGATGGCGCCGCCAGCGGCGCCGCCCAGGCCTGCGCCAATGGCCGAACCGGTGGAGCCGCCCAGGGCGCGACCGGCTACCGAGCCGCCCGCGGCGCCAAGGCCACCGCCAATGGCGGCTTCGGTCTTCTTGCCGCTCTTGGCGGTCATGGCACCGCCCGCCGCACCACCCAGGCCAGCGCCGATGGCCGCGCCGGTGCTACCACCGACGGCATTGCCGACGACGTTGCCCAGGGTGCCGCCGAGGCCGCCGCCGATGGCGTTGTTGAGGGTCTCGCCGGCTACGGCGGCCTGGGTCGCCAGGAGGCTGAAGGCGAGGGCGGTTACTGCTTTGCGCATGTTGCTGAATCTCCGTATCGAAGGGGATGTCCATGGTCCGGCGGGGGCCGGGGTGACCATGACGCAGGTGGAATTATGGAGTGTGCAGGGGGCCGGTCGTCGCTCGACCAGGTCTCGCCGTGCTGGAAAAAGCCCGCATTACGCGGGCTTTTTCGGGGAGGGGGTGCTCAATCGTCCCAGTGACGGTGTTTGTGCTTGCGATGGCCCCAGCCATGGCCGTGACGGTGCTTGTGGCGGCCCTCGCGGTAATAGCGGCGGTCGCCATCGTAGTCGTCATCGTCGTAGCGGTTGCGGTCGCCGAACTCGTTGCCCAGCGCGCCACCCGCGCCGCCGCCGAGGGCCGCGCCGATCAGGCCACCGGTGGTGCCGCCCATCTGCCGGCCGACAACCTGGCCGCCCGCGGCGCCCAGGCCACCGCCGATGGCGGCTTCGGTACGGTTGCGTTTCGGGGCCGCTACCGCGCCGCCGGCTGCACCACCCACGCCGGCGCCAATGGCTGCACCGGTACTGCCGCCGACTGCGTTGCCGACAACGGACCCCAGGACCCCGCCCAGCGCGCCGCCAATACCGGCTTCGGTATTGCCGCCCGCGAAGGCGCTGCCGCTGGCGAGGCCAAGGGACAGGAGAAGGATCGAGGTGTACTTCATGGTGAGGGTCGCCTCAGTGGTTTTGGTGAGGCGATATTTACTGTGGGAAATTACTTACGCAAGTGTCGGACGACGAAAAGCAGCAACTTTCGCTATTTTTTTAATTGTTTGATTTGGCAGCAGAACTTTTTCTGATTTGGCGTGTCTGAGTCCTAATCCCGCCCGCTGTTTCCCTGCCTTTCAAGCCTTTTGCCATACTGGCAAACTGCCAATAAACAACAAAGTTCCGTTGCGACTTTATATAGTCGTTCATTCCGTATTTCAAATTATTTCTGGCGAATACAACTTCGTCGAACAATTGACTTTGTTCAACTCGAAGTTTGCTTGTTCAGTTGGTATTCCGCCTGGCCGGTGCAACGCACGCGGCCGGGCGGGAGTGCATCTCAAAGGATGCGACCGTTGTCGCGGGCGGCTTCGAGGCGGATGGCCACGAACTTGGAGGTGGGGGTGTAGCTGCCGTCGCCGTAGCTTTCCAGGGGCACCAGGGGGTTGGTCTCGGGGTAATAGGCGGCGGCCTGGCCGGCGGGGATGTCAAAGGCCAGCAGGTTGAAGCCCGAGACCCGACGTTCCACGCCATCGTCCCAGAGGGTCACCAGGTCTACTTTCTGCCCGGGCTCGAAGCCCAGGCGGCGGATGTCCGTCTCATTGGCGAAGACCACGTCGCGCTGGCCGCGTACGCCACGGTAGCGGTCGTCCAGGCCGTAGATGGTGGTGTTGTACTGGTCGTGGGAGCGCAGGGTCTGGAGGATCAGGTGAGGCGTCTGGCCGGTGCGGCGGACCTTCTCATGGAGCAGGTCCTCGGGCAGCGGGTTGGCCTTGAAGTTGGCGCGACCGTTGGCGGTGCTCCATTGCCGGGCATTGGCGCTGTTGCCCAGGTAGAACCCCCCCGGGTGCTGCACGCGGCGGTTGAAGTCGTCGAAGCCGGGAATGGTGTCGGCGATCAGCTCGCGGATGCGGTCGTAGTCGGCGATCAGCGCGTCCCAGTCCACCGGGTGGCCGCCCAGGGTGGCCTTGGCGATGCCGGCGATGATGGCCGGCTCCGAGCGCATCTCGCGGGAAGACGGCTCCAGCTGGCCGAAGGAGGCGTGGATCATGCTGAAGGAGTCTTCCACCGTTACCGCTTGCGGGCCGTTGGCCTGGTAGTCGATGTCGGTCCGGCCCAGGCACGGCAGGATCAGCGCCTCCTGGCCGACGGTGAGGTGGCTGCGGTTGAGCTTGGTGCTGATCTGCACCGTCAGCTCGCAGTTCTGCAGGGCGGCGTGGGTGCGGGGGCTGTCCGGGGTGGCCTGGGCGAAGTTGCCGCCCAGGCCGATAAAGACCTTGGCCGCGCCGCCCAGCATGGCGTTGATGGCCTCCACCGTGTTGTGGCCGTTCTCCCGCGGTACCTTGAAGCCGAAGCGCTTCTCCAGGGCATCCAGCAGCGCCGCCGGCGGGCGATCGTTGATGCCCATGGTGCGGTCGCCCTGCACGTTGCTGTGGCCGCGCACCGGGCAGAGGCCGGCACCGGGGCGACCGACGTTGCCGCGCAGGAGCTGCAGGTTGACGATTTCCTGGATGGTCGGCACCGAATGGCGGTGCTGGGTGATGCCCATGGCCCAGCAGATGATCACGTTGCCGGCGTCGCGGTAGATGCGCGCGGCGATCTCGATCTCGTCCAGGCCCAGGCCCGATTGCTGCTCGATCTGCGCCCAGGGCGTGGCGTCCACTTCGGCCAGGTAGGCGTCGACGCCTTCGCTGTGTTCGGCGATGAAGGCGTGGTCGAACACTGGCGCCTCGCCATTGGCCAGGGCCTCGCGTTCCCATTGCAGGAGGAACTTGGCGATACCACGGATGGCCGCCATGTCGCCGCCCAGGGCCGGGCGGAAGAACGCGGTGTTCAGCGGCCGCGAGCCGTTGCTGAGCATTTCCAGGGCGTGCTGCGGGTGCTGGAAGCGTTCCAGGCCGCGCTCCTTGAGCGGGTTGAAGCAGACCACCTGGGCGCCGCGCTTTACCGCTTCACGCAGGGGTTCGAGCATGCGCGGGTGGTTGGTGCCGGGGTTCTGGCCGAGCACGAAGATGGCGTCGGCGTGCTCGAAGTCGTGGAAGGTCACGCTGCCCTTGCCCACTCCCAGGCTCTGGCCCAGGGCCACGCCGCTGGCCTCGTGGCACATGTTCGAGCAGTCGGGGAAGTTGTTGGTGCCGAAGGCGCGGACGAACAGCTGGTAGAGGTAGGCCGCCTCGTTGCTGGCGCGGCCGGAGGTGTAGAACTCGGCCTGGTGCGGGCTTTCCAGCTGGTTCAGGTGGCGCGCCACCAGGGCGAAGGCCTTCTCCCAGCTGACGGGCACGTAGTGGTCGGTCTGGCGGTCGTAGCGCATGGGCTGGGTCAGCCGGCCCTGGTACTCGAGCCAGTAGTCGCTCTGTTCGCGCAGCTGGCTGACGCTGTAGCGGGCGAAGAAGGCGGCATCCACCCGGCGCTTGGTGGCTTCCCAGTTGACCGCCTTGGCGCCGTTTTCGCAGAACTTGATGCGGCCGTCCTCGGGGGAGTCGCCCCAGGCGCAGCCGGGGCAGTCGAAGCCGCCGTTCTGGTTGGTCTTGAGCAGGGCGCGCAGGTTCTTGAACGGTTGTTTGCTGTCCAGCCAGAAGCGGGTGACGCTTTTCAGCGCGCCCCAGCCGGCCGCGGCGCCTTTGTAGGGTTTGTAGCGGGGATCTACGGGTTGCAGGCTCATTGGCTCGGGACTTCTGGGTGCGGCGCCGGGCTGTAGACCCGCGGGGCACTGTGGTGGGGCAGGTGAATGAGGTTGAGGTGGTGCCGGCGCGCCCATTCCACCGTCAGGGTGGTGGGGGCGGAAAGGCTGACCAGGGTCGACAGGCCGGCGCGCACCGCCTTGTGGATAAGTTCCAGGCTGCAGCGGCTGGTGACCACGGCGAAACCGGCGCGTGGGTCCAGGCCCTCTCGCAGCAGGGCGCCGATCAGTTTGTCGAGGGCGTTGTGGCGGCCGATGTCTTCGCGGCACAGGCGCAGCTCGCCCGTGGCGTCGACGAACAGCGCGGCGTGCAGGGCGCCACTGCGGCGGGCCAGCTCCTGGGCGGCGTTGATACGTTCGCGCAGGTCGAGGAAATGTTCGGCCGGCGGCAGGGGCGCCGGGGCCAGGGAACGCAGTTCGGGCAGCGCCTGCTCCAGCGCTTCCACGCCGCAGAGTCCGCAGCCGGTGGTGCCGGCGAGGTTGCGGCGCTGTTCCTTGAGTGACCAGAAGGCGCGGTTGCCGATGTCCACTTCCGCGTGCAGGGCGATGCCCTCGCCTTCGACCTGGATGTCATAGATATCGTCGATGGATTGCACCACGGCGTTGCTCAGGCTGAAGCCGGCGACGAAGTCCTCGAGGGCGCTGGGGGAAACCATCATGACGGCATAGCCGATACCGTTGTAGGAAATCGCCAGGGCGCATTCTTCGGCCAGGGCGGCGTCTTCCACGCGCGCGTTGCCGTCCAGCTCGGCATATTGATAGCCGGTGGGTTCGGGGGGGTTATCCACAGCGGTGGGATGGCGCTTGGCGTCTGGGTTCGGCATGGAGAGTGCCCCCTGTGACGGATTGACTCAGCCATCCTAGGCGCGCCAGGCGGGAGCGTCTAATCGCTAATCCCGATACGGTGATCGAGCGCGTCTATCACTGGGCCGTTTCAAGCCCCAGCAGGGTCCGCGCTTCGGAAAAACAGGCATCCGCCAGCGCCGAGCGTGGCGCGCCACGGCGCAGGATCAGGCCCAGTGGGGCCAGGGTGCGGGCGTCCTCGATGGGCGTCAGCGCCAAGTGTTCGGTGAAGTCGTCCAGGCCGCTTTCCAGCGGCATGATCGCGCAGCACAGGCCGGCGCTCACGGCTTGCAGCAGTTGGTGCACGGCGTCGGTCTCCAGGCGCGCCTGGGGCGACAGGCCGCGACTGCGGAAGCCGTGGTCGATGGACTGGCGGAAGTGCATGCCGGCGGAAAGCAGCCCCAGGGGCAGGTCCACCAGGCTTTCCCAGGACAGAGCCGGGGTGTCGAAGTTGAAATGCCGGCGGTCGTGCAACAGGCCCATGCGGGTCTGCGCCAGCTCCAGGCTTTCGAAGTGCTCGCGATCCAGGCGGTCGAGGTAGGAGAGGCCGAGGTCCAGCTGGTTGCGCGCCAGGCCTTCGAGAATCTGTTCCGAACTCAGGGAGAACAGCTGGAAGCGCAGGCTCGGATGCGGCACCGAGAAGGCCTCCACCAGGCGCATGGGGTCGAAGCCCGCCAGGGGCACCATGCCCAGGCGCAAGGTGCCCACCAGATGGCCGCGGCAGGCCGCCGCCTCGGCGTAGAGGCCGTCGTGGGCGGCCAGCAGGGTGCGCGCCCAGGCCAGCACGCGCAGGCCGGCGTCGGTGAAGCCCTCGAAGCGCTGGCTGCGGACCACCAGTTCCAGCCCCAGTTCTTCTTCCAGGCTGCGCAGGCGCATGGACAGCGTCGGCTGGGTGACGTGGCAGCGCGCGGCGGCCTGGCCGAAGTGGCGGGTTTCCTCCAGTGCGATGAGGAACTTCAGTTGCTTGATGTCCATGCCGGCTCCTTGGGGTGCCCGCGAATTCTAGCCTGTCGTCGCCGCGATCAGGTGGCTCCGGGAGGGGCATCTAGACTTGCACCTCCCAGGCGCGCTGCGCCATCCCAATGGACCGAGAGGATCTGACATGGGCATCTTCGACTTTGTCAAAGAAGCAGGTGTGAAGCTGTGGGAAACACTGGTGGGCCAGGAAGCCCAGGCCGCCGAGTCGCTGAAGGAGCACGTGGCCAAGGTGGGCCTGGGCAACCCGGCCATCGAGCTGACGGTCGAAGGTGACAAGGTGATCGCCCGTGGCGAGGTGGCGACCCAGGAAGAGAAGGAGAAGATCCTCCTGGCCCTGGGCAACGTCGAGGGTGTGGCCCAGGTCGAAGACCAGATCAGCGTCACCGCCCCGGCCGTGACACCGGCCCGTTTCGTCACGGTGAAGAAGGGCGACACCCTGAGTGCCATCGCCAAGGCCGAGTACGGCAATGCCAATGCCTACATGAAGATCTTCGAGGCGAACAAGCCGATGCTTTCGCATCCGGACAAGATCTATCCGGGGCAGGTACTGCGAATCCCTGAGTAAGGGTCAGAGCCCGACGCTCAGGCTCCGATAGCTGTCCACCGCGGCGAACTCCTCGGTGTCCTTCGGGCCCTTGCGGCTGTCCGGCTCGCGCACCGCCAGCAGGTGGGCCACGCCGTAGCGGCCGGCGCTGCGCAGGATCGGCAGGCTGTCGTCGATGAACAGGCTGCGCGACGCGTCGAAACCGAAGTCCTGCTGCAAGGCCTGCCAGAACTGCTGGTCCTCCTTGGGGTAGCCGTAGTCGTGGGAGCTGATCAGGCGGTCGAACCAGGGTGCCAGTTGCACGCGCTCCAGCTTCAGCGACAGCGAGTCGCGGTGGGCGTTGGTGATCAGCGCCACGCGCTTGCCGGCGCGGCGCAGGCTGGCGAGGAAGAGGTCGGCGTCCGGGCGCAGGGCGATCAGGTGCGCGACCTCGCGCTTGAGGTCGCGGATCGACAGGCGCAGCTCGCGGCTCCAGAAGTCCGTGCAGTACCAGTTGAGCTGTCCGGCGTTGTCGCGGAACAGCGGCAGCAGCTCGGCGTCGGCCAGTTCACGGCTGATGCCGTGATGCTCGGCGTAGCGCTGCGGCAGGTACTCCATCCAGAAGTGATTGTCGAAGTGCAGGTCGAGCAGGGTGCCGTCCATGTCGAGCAGCACGGTATCGATCTGGTTCCAGGGCAATTGCGGCATGGTCGGATTCGGTGGTTGCGGGAGGCTGTCGCCTTTGCATCGCAGGCCGTCGCCGGCGAGTAATCTCAAGCACGGACATTGGGCAAAGGCGGGGTATGATAACCCGCCGGTCATGCCAAGGAGTCCGTTATGCGTCAGAAGCCCACGGTGCTCGCTCGCGAGATAGTCGCCAGCAGCCGCCTGTTCCGTGTCGAGGAGCTGCAGTTGCGATTCGCCAATGGAGTCGAGCGTACCTACGAACGCCTGGTGGGCAAGGGCTCCGGTTATGGCGCGGTGATGGTGGTGGCCATGGCCGATGCCGAACACGTGCTGCTGGTGGAGGAATACTGCGCCGGCACCGACGATTACCAGCTGTCCCTGCCCAAGGGGCTGATCGAGCCGGGCGAGGACATACTCGTCGCCGCCAACCGCGAGCTTAAGGAAGAAGCCGGGTTCGGTGCGCGCGAGCTGGAGCATCTCACCGAGCTGTCGCTGTCCCCCGGCTACATGAGCCAGAAGATCCAGGTGGTGCTGGCTCGCGACCTCTATGAGGAAAGCCTGCCGGGCGACGAGCCCGAACCGCTGCGCGTGGACCGCATCAGCCTGCGCGAGCTGTCCAGCCTGGCCCAGCATCAGCAATTCAGCGAAGGCCGTGCCCTGGCCGCGCTTTACCTGACCCGAGACCTGCTCACGCAGCGTGGGGAGTATCAGCCATGAGTCATCCGTTGCTGTCCGCTGTGGTCGACCTGGTGCGTCAGGCCGGCGACGTGATCCTGCCGTACTGGGATGAGGAGCTGGATGTCACCGAGAAGGACGACGCCTCGCCGGTGACCGCCGCCGACCTCGCGGCGCACCAGCTGCTTGCCGCCGGCCTGGCGGCGCTGGACCCGAGTATCCCGGTGTTGTCCGAGGAAGCCGCGGACATCCCGCTGGCCGAGCGGGCCGGTTGGCAGCGCTGGTGGCTGGTCGATCCCCTGGATGGCACCAAGGAATTCATCGCCGGCAGCGACGAGTTCACCGTCAACGTTGCGCTGGTGGAAGGCGGCCGGGTGGTGTTCGGGGTGGTCGGCATGCCGGTCACCGGGCGCTGCTATTTCGGCGGAACCGGTTTCGGCGCCTGGTGCGAGGACGAAGACGAAGAGCCTCATGAAGTCAGCGTGCGCGTCGCGCCGGACGAGGTCTTCACCGTGGTCGCCAGCAAACGTCATTCGAGCCCGGCCCAGGAGCGCCTGCTGGCCTGGCTGGCGGAGCGTTTCGGTGATCTGCAGCTGGCCAGCATCGGCAGCTCGCTGAAGTTCTGCCTGCTGGCCGAAGGCACGGCGGACTGCTACCCGCGTCTGGCACCCACCTCCCAGTGGGACACCGCCGCCGCCCAGGGCGTGCTCGAAGGCGCCGGTGGCGAGGTGCTGGACCTGACCGGCAAGCCCCTGACCTATGAGGCCCGCGAGGGATTCCTCAATCCCTCCTTCCTGGCGCTGCCGGTGGCGGCCGAATGGCGGGCGGAATTGATCCAGCTGGCGCGCGCGCTGGACTGAGACAAGCCATAAACGCAAAAGGGCCCCGAGGGGCCCTTTTTTTGTAGGAGCGATTTCAAGCGCGAAGGGCCGCGAAGCGGGCCGTGGTCCCGTTCGCGAATGAATTCGCTCCTACAGCGAATACTCCGGAATCGGTGTACACAGCGCCGCTCCGCTCCTCAATCCAGCATGTCGGCGAAGCGCTCGTCCTTCTTGTAGCGCAGCACCTGGGCGAAGCCGGGCACCTGGATGCCGTCGCTGTCGATCTCGATCAGTTGCTCGTCGATCAGGTCGTTGCCGAAGTTGTAGATGATGTCGAGCTCGCCCAGGAGCGCCCGGCGGTCGTATTCCTCGGCATTGGCTCGGGTCTGCTGGCGCTTGGCGTCGTAGGCGGCGAAGGCCGCTTCGCCGTGGCGCTTCTTCAGCATCTTCTCGGCCAGGCGCGGGGAGATTACCAGGCCCGTGGCGTTGTTGCCGCCAAAACCCTTGGAGTTGATGAAGCAGACATCCAGCTGCTGCTCACCGAGGACGCGGTCGCGGGTCTCGATGGACAGGTGCTTGCGGTGCACGTCGTCGGCCACCCGGTCGATGGTCTTGATGCCCGGCACGATGCCGTACTTGAAGGTGCCGAGGGCCGCGATCACCTGGTCGCCGCTGGCGGTGGCCAGGGAGTGGCCGAGGTAGGCCTTCACCGCGGCCACCGGCCATTGCTCGATGCCGAACGCGCCGGCGACACGGTCCAGCAGCTCGGACTCGGTGACGCGGTTGGCCGGGGTGCTGGAGCCGTGGGCGTGGACGAAGCTGCGCTGGCGCACACCGTCCGGCCCGATCAGCTGGGTGGCGGCGGCAACGGCCTTGGCCAGGGTCAGGTAGTTGCCCGGGCCGGGAGCGGAGATGGATTTCTTGAAGCCGTCGGCGTTGATGAACACGTCCGTCACCGCGCCGTGGATGTCGGCGCCCAGCTCCAGGGCCAGGGCGTCGTCCATCAGCACCACGTACTGGCTGGACTCGGCCAGGGTGAAGCCGCAGTTTTCGCCGAACGGCCGGCTGGCGCGGCGGAAGTCCACCTCTTCGCGGCCGCCGACCTGGCGCAGGCCTTCCTCGGTGGCCAGGGCGCCCATGGCGCCATAACCGTCGATGCATTCCTGGTTGATCGGCGCTTCGGCGTTGCCCACCAGGGCCACGCGAGCGCGGCCGGAGGTGATGACCTCGATGCCTTTCTGCAGGTTGTAGAGGAAGGTGGCGCAGGCCCCGGTGACACTGCCGGTGGTGCCGACGCTGCCCAGTACGTAGGCGTTGATGAAGTCGGCGGGCATGGTGTTGAGGCCCAGCGGCAGCTGCTTGGCGCTGACGCGGCTGCCCTTGAGTCGCGATTGCATCAGGCCGCCGAAGCCGTTTTCGTCGAGCTGGCTCATGATGCTGCCGGAGAACACGGCGATTTCGTCGGGTTGCACGCGGTCGACGATGTCCTTCCACGGCAGGCCGATGGAGCGGATGGCGTCGGTGGCGGCGACCACGGACATCTGCAGGCCGCGCGGGTGGAAGCGGGAGCTGTACAGCTCACCCGGCTCGAAGCCGGTGGGCAACTGGCCGGCGGACTTCACCGGCAGCTCGCGGTAGCTGTCCACCTTGAAGTCGCAACTGCCCTGGATGGCGACGCGTACTTCGCCGTTGTCCAGGTGCTCCACGGTCCAGTTGGCCGGCAGCGGCTCGGGAAGTTGCTTGCGCGTGGTGGTGAAGCTGAGGGCCTGGCCGTCGGCGACCGACGCGGTGAGGCTCTTCTGCCAGTGGGCGGCGTCGACGTCCAGGTGCTGCTTGCCGATTCGGCGCACCAGGGTGGAGTCGAGTATCTCGGCGGCGTAACGGGTTTCGATCTCGGCCAGGGTCAATGGGTTTCCTTGGCCATCCTGGTACCGGCCGTCGCTCACCGACACCAGCTTCATCATCACGGCGAGGCCGGCCAGGGTTTCCTGACGGGCGCGGGCGTCCAGGGTCTCGATCACCAGGCGGCGGAAGCCGTGGTGGAACGAGCTTCGCCCAGCCGCGTTGTAGCCGCCAAAACCCACAATCACTGGAAGTCGGGACATCTTTCGGAAACTCCTCAAAAAGACCATCTCATGCGACCGACGGGCCTGGCCGCGGGGCGCCGCTCACGGGCGGCGGCAATTTGCGGCGTCAAGCAACAGGGGCCAGGTGGCATGAGCCAGGTGGCAGCTCGAATGTATCGGGATGTCTACCTGACGCGGGGCGTGACTATCAAGTCACTCCTTTGGTCATTCGGCGGGAGATCGATGGGCGGGAAGAGCCTGGGGAATGGAGCGCTGTGGGGGCGATTTCCATCGCTGAGCGGACCGCCGGTCCGCCCCTGGGATCCCAGGGGGCAGCTGCGCTGCCCTTGGCGAATGAATTCGCCCCCACAGGTTTTCAGGGCATCAACGGTATTGGATGCCCGCCTTGCTGGTACTGACGCGGGTGCCAGACTCGCCCTTGGTGATCGCGACGATGTTCTCCAGGGAGCCGATCACCGCATCCTTGCCGGTGTTGCGGGCGAATTCCATGGCCGCCTGGACCTTCGGACCCATGGAGCCGGCGGCGAAGCCGAGGCGTTCCAGTTCGTCCGGGTGGGCCTGGGCGATGGCCTTCTGGGTCGGTTTGCCCCAGTCGACATAGGCGGCGTCCACGTCGGTGGCGATGATCAGGATGTCGGCGGTGAGTTCCTGGGCCAGCAGTGCGGAGCAGAGATCCTTGTCGATTACCGCTTCGACACCGGAAAGCTTCTTGTGCGACTCGTCATACATGGTCGGGATGCCGCCACCGCCTGCGCAGATGACGATGGTGCCCTTCTCCAGCAGCCATTTGACCGGACGGATCTCGAAGATGCGCTTGGGCCTTGGGCTGGCGACCACGCGGCGGAACTTGTCGCCATCGGGCGCGATGCTCCAGCCTTTCTCCTTGGCCAGGCTCTCGGCCTCTTCCTTGGAGTAGACCGGGCCGATCGGCTTGGTGGGGTTCTGGAAGGCGGGGTCGTTCGCGTCGACCTCCACCTGGGTGAGCAGGGTGGCGAAGGGCACTTCGAAGGGGAGCAGGTTGCCCATCTCCTGTTCGATCATGTAGCCGATCATGCCTTCGGTTTCGGCGCCGAGCACATCCAGCGGATAGGGCGAGACCTTCTCGTAGGCCGCGCCCTGCAGGGCCAGCAGGCCCACCTGGGGGCCGTTACCGTGGGCGATCACCAGCTCGTTGCCCGGGGCTACCTTGGCAATCTGCTCGGCGGCGATCTTCACGTTGGTGCGCTGGTTGTCGGCAGTCATGGGTTCGCCACGACGCAGCAAGGCGTTACCGCCCAATGCGACGACGATACGCATAGTGATTTCCTCCTGAGGGTGAAATGCGTCCCGGACCGGCGAACGCGTCGCGGTCCGGGGCGTATCGGCACTTACATGTCGGCGAGGGTCGAAACGAGGATCGCCTTGATGGTGTGCATGCGGTTTTCCGCCTGCTCGAAGGCGATGTTGTACGGGGACTCGAAGACGTCTTCGGTCACTTCGATGCCGTTCTTCAGGTTCGGGTACTTGGCGGCGATGTCCTTGCCGACCTTGGTCTCGCTGTTGTGGAAGGCGGGCAGGCAGTGCATGAACTTCACGCGCGGGTTGCCGGCCGCTTTCATCATGTCCATGTTGACCTGGTAGGGCAGCAGCTCGTTGATACGCTCGCCCCAGGCTTCCACCGGCTCGCCCATGGAGACCCAGACGTCGGTGTGGATGAAGTCCACGCCCTTGACGGCGGCTTTCGGGTCTTCGGTGATGGTGATGCGGGCGCCGCTCTCCTCAGCGAATTTCTTGCAGGCGGCGACATGCTCGTCGGTCGGCCACAGTTCCTTGGGCGCGGCGATGCGCACGTCCATGCCAAGCTTGGCGCCGATCAGCAGCAGCGAGTTGCCCATGTTGTTGCGGGCGTCGCCCAGGTAGGCATAGGAGATCTCGTGCAGCGGCTTGTCGCTGTGCTCACGCATGGTCAGCACGTCGGCGAGCATCTGGGTCGGGTGGTATTCATCGGTCAGGCCGTTGAACACCGGTACGCCGGCGTACTTGGCCAGCTCTTCGACGATTTCCTGCTTGAAGCCGCGGTATTCGATGGCGTCGTACATGCGGCCGAGCACGCGGGCGGTGTCCTTCATGCTCTCCTTGTGGCCGATCTGCGAGGAGTTCGGGTCGATGTAGGTGACGTTGGCGCCCTGGTCGTAGGCGGCGACCTCGAAGGCGCAGCGGGTACGGGTGGAGGTCTTCTCGAAGATCAGCGCAATGTTGTTGCCTTTGAGGTGTTGCTGCTCGGTACCGGTGTATTTCGCGCGTTTCAGGTCGCGGGACAGGTCCAGCAGGTAACGCAGCTCGCGAGTGCTGTGGTGCATCAGGCTGAGCAGGTTACGGTTGTGCATGTTGAAAGCCATGATTCTTTCTCCTTGTGAGTCACTTGAAACCAGGCTCCGTCAGAACAGCTTGTGGCTGGCGGGGCGGGCGGCTCCTGGTTGGGAGCCGCCAGGGGGTGGGTATTAGTAGTCGATCGGGTCGCGCAGGATCGGGCAGGTCATGCAGTGGCCGCCGCCACGGCCGCGACCCAGTTCGCTGGCGCTGATGGTGACCACTTCGACGCCGGCCTTGCGCAGCAGGGTGTTGGTGTAGGTGTTGCGGTCGTAGCCGACCACCACGCCAGGCTCCAGGCAGACCACGTTGTTGCCGTCGTCCCACTGTTCGCGCTCGGCTTCGAAGGCGTCGCCGCCGGTCTGCACCACGCGCAGTTTCTTCAGGTTGAGGGATTCGGCGACCACATCGAGGAAGCTCTTCTCTTCGCGGCGGATGTCGATGCCATAGGGGCGGCTTTCATCAGGACGCAGGACGAAGGGCACGATCTCCTTGACGACTTCGGGGAAGATGGTCACCAGGTCGCGGTCGCAGAAGGTGAACACGGTGTCCAGGTGCATGGCGGCGCGGGACTTGGGCAGGCCGGCGACCACGACTTTCTGGGCCGCGCCCTTGCTGAACAGCGACTGGGCCAACTGGCCGATGGCCTGGCGCGAGGTGCGCTCGCCCATGCCGATCAGCACCACACCGTTGCCGATGGGCATCACGTCGCCACCCTCGAGGGTCGACATGGCGTGGTCCTTGTCGGGGTCGCCGTACCAGACCTCGAACTCGGCCTCGGTGAAGATCGGGTGGAACTTGTAGATGGCGGAGGTCAGCAGGGTTTCCTGGCGACGGGCCGGCCAATACATCGGGTTGAGGGTCACGCCGCCGTAGATCCAGCAGGTGGTGTCGCGGGTGAATTGGGTGTTGGGCAGCGGCGGCAGGATGAAGCTGGAGTGGCCCAGGTAGTCGCGGTACATCTTGATGGCGCTGACGCCTTCGCTTTCCGGGAGGTCGGAGCCGGCGACGCCGCCGATGAGGAACTCGGCGATCTTGCGGGCCTCCAGGCCTTCGATCCAGGAGCGGACTTCGTTGACCAGGCCGACGCCGACCTGGTCATTGGTGAGCTTGCGGTCGAGGATCCACTTCAGGGCCTCGGGGTTCTGCACGATATCGGTGAGCAGGTTGTGCATTTCGAGGACGTCGATGCCACGCTCGCGCATCTTGGTGACGAAATCGAAGTGGTCACGCTTGGCCTGGTTGACCCAGATGACATCGTCGAACAGCAGCTCGTCGCAGTTGTTGGGGGTCAGGCGCATGTGCGCGAGCCCCGGCGAGCAGACCATTACCTTATGCAGCTTGCCGGCTTCCGAGTGAACGCCGAATTTGACTTTGGACATGGTTGGTCTCCTTACGAGTTACAGGGTCAGGAAGCCGTCGTAGAGCCCGTAGGCCGCCACGAGCGCGCCGATCACTACGGCGGCGAAGATCAGCTTCTCGACATTGGTGAATACCGGTTGGCCAACTTCCCGTTTGGCCTTGGCGAAGAGAATCACGCCTGGTGCATAGAGCAGGGCGGAGAGCAGCAGGTACTTCACGCCGCCGGCGTACAGCAGCCAGATGGCGTAAATCAGGGCGATGCCGGCGATGACCAGGTCCTTGTTGCGGTCCTTGGCATCCTGCTCGTAGCCCTCGCCACGCAGCGGCAGGAGGAACGCGTAGGCGGCGGACCAGAGGTAGGGCACCAGGATCATCGAAGTGGCCAGGTAGATCAGCGAGAGGTAGGTGCTGGCGCTGAACAGGGTGATGATCAGGAAGATCTGCACCATGGCGTTGGTCAGCCACAGGGCGTTGGCCGGCACCTGATTGGCGTTCTCCTTGCGGATGAAGGCCGGCATGGTGTGGTCCTTGGCCGCGGCGAAGAGGATTTCGGCGCAGAGCAGTACCCAGGAGAGCAGGGCACCGACCAGGGAGATCACCAGGCCGACGCTGATCAGGACCGCGCCCCAGTGGCCGACCACGTGCTCGAGCACGGCCGCCATGGAGGGGTTCTGCAGCTTGGCCAGTTCCGGCTGGGTCATGATGCCGAGGGACAGCACGTTCACCAGGACCAGCAGCAACAGCACGATGATGAAGCCGAGCACGGTGGCCTTGCCGACGTCGCTGCGCTTCTCGGCGCGGGCGGAGAAGATGCTCGCGCCCTCGATGCCGATGAACACCCAGACGGTGACCAGCATCATGTTGCGCACCTGGTTCATCACGCTGCCCAGCTCGATGTTCTTCGAGCCCCAGATGTCGGCGGTGAAGATGTCCAGCTTGAAGGCGAACAGGCAGATGAGGATGAACAGGAACAGCGGCACCACCTTGGCGACGGTGGTCACCATGTTGATGAAGGCCGCTTCCTTGATCCCGCGCAGCACCAGGAAGTGCACGGCCCAGAGGACGATGGAGGCGCCGATGATGGCCGCCAGCGTGTTGCCCTCGCCGAAGATCGGGAAGAAGTAACCCAGGGTGCTGAACAGCAACACGAAGTAGCCGACGTTGCCGAGCCAGGCGCTGATCCAGTAGCCCCAGGCCGATGAGAAACCCATGTAGTCGCCGAAGCCCGCCTTGGCGTAGGCGTAGACCCCGCCGTCGAGGTTCGGCTTGCGGTTGGCCAGGGTCTGGAAGACGAATGCCAAGGTGAGCATGCCCACCGCGGTGATGCCCCAGCCGATGAGGATGGCGCCGACGTCGGCGCTGGCCGCCATGTTCTGCGGCAACGAGAAAATGCCCCCGCCAACCATTGATCCGACCACCAGTGCGACGAGGGCACCTAGTCGAAGTTTGTCAGATGATTCAGACACTTTGCACCTCCGGTTTGGAGTAGGAACTGTGCTTATTGAGCGCGCGATAATTCGGCGGCGTCCTGATGTAGATCAATAGCTGGCTAATGAGTCATTCGGACAATTTCCTTACTGTCGCAGAGGCGGGGGAACTACGGGGTGCGGCTTGAAATGGGCGGCCTAGAGTGTTCGGCAAGCCATCCCGGGCAGCGCCTAATACAAACTAGTAGGTTTTGCAGATGCTTCAAGTTGGGGCTTGAATGGTGCGAGTTCCTACAAGTAGCCCTATTTTCCATGTAGGAGATTGCAAATATCTTTCGGTACTTTTAGCGATAAGCAGGTACTTTTTAATTAGGAAAACTTCTCCAAGTCATGTAGGAAAAAGCATGTTCAGACCGGGGAGAATTGCCATAAAGCGCGAGCCAGTCGGGCGAAATCCTGCCTATGAACTGGTGTTGGATTACGAGATCGAGAAGCGCGAATTCGAGCCCTACGTGAATTTCGAACTGAGTGGGCAGATTGCCGGCAAGGCGGTGCATGAGCGCTTCTCGCTGCATGGCGACGTGGCCTACAACTTCCTGCAAAGCGCCGGCCTGCGCTTGCGCAAGCACGGCGTGTGGCCGGGGCTGACGGCCGTGCCGGAACTGCATGCCGACTTCCAGAAGGCCTATGCCGACCTGCGTCAGCGCCTGGGGGTGAACCCCGGCCATCCGGTGGACCTGGAGCGTTTCCTGCTGGAGCGCCCTTAGGCTCTGTACGAAAAGTGCCTGCGCTCGGTGATGCTGCGTTGAAATCGGCCTCGTGCGCGAGTCCGATCAGAATGCTCATTTACAACACGTAAACTGCGCTTCTTCGGCCGATTGATTCGCTGGCGCTCCCCCTTCGGGCCAGTCTTCGGCTGTTACTCCCGATGGTCGTTGCGCCTTGCCTGACCTTCGCTCGACGACTTTTCGTACAAGACCCGGGGGAGCGCTTTTGCGCAGGCATGAAAAAGCCCGGCGAATGGCCGGGCTTCTGCACCTGGCGGGTAACCGGGTGCTGCCGCGGGGCTAGGCCCTCAGGCTTGGATGGGAAACCCCTTGGCTGGCTTGTGACCGGTTCGGGGAGAGGCCGGACCCTGGCGGGCACGGTCTCCTGATCCTGCACAAGGCAGGAGTTGAACCTGGCTTGGCAAGCCTTGTGCCATTATGACGCAACCCCTCTGGCCCAAGCTTCCTAGCCTTTCGTAGTAGTTCGCATGAGCGGATTGTTGCCGATCAGTCCTGTTCTTCTGCGGGATTTCCGCCGCTGAAACTGAGGTTGTGCTTACGCAGCTTGTCCGAAAGGGTCTTGCGCGGCAGGCCGAGGGCTTCGGCCACGCTACGCAGCGAGCCATGGGGATGGGTCAGCTCGGCGGCGATCAGCGCACGCTCGAAAGCTTCCACCTGCTCGCTGAGGCCGCCTTCCACTTTCGGCAGGTTCACCGGGGTGTTGTCGAGGGCCAGGTCCAGGCCCAGGGCAAAGCGTTCCGCGGCGTTCTGCAACTCGCGCACATTGCCCGGCCAGCCATGGGTCAGGAGCAGGGCGCGTTGGCTGCTGTCGAGGCTACGGGGGGCCATGCCGTGACGGGTGCGGGCGGCATCGGCGAAATGCTGGAAGAGCATCAGCGCGTCTTCGCCGCGCTCGCGCAGCGGCGGGATGCGCAGGCTGGCGACGTTCAGGCGGTAATAGAGGTCGGCACGGAAGCGGCCCTGGTCGGCGGCATGGCGCAGGTCTTCCTTGGTGGCGGCGATCACGCGGATATCCAGGGGGATCAGCTGGTTGGCGCCCAAGCGCTCCAGCACACGTTCCTGCAGCATGCGCAGCAGCTTGACCTGGACATCCGGGCTCATGCTCTCGATCTCGTCGAGAAACACTGTGCCGCCATTGGCGTACTCGAACTTGCCGATGCGCCGCTTGGAGGCGCCGGTGAAGGCACCCTGTTCGTGGCCGAACAGTTCGCTCTCGACCACCGACTCGGCCAGGGCGCCGGCGTTGATGGCGACGAAGGGGCCGTCACGACGCGCCGACAGGTCGTGCAGGGCGCGGGCCACCACCTCCTTGCCGGCGCCGGTTTCGCCGAGGATCAGCACGTCGGCATTGGTCGCGGCCAGGGCGCCGATCTGTTCTCGCAGGCGTTGCATGGCGGGCGATTGGCCAACCAGGCGGCCGCTGAGTTGCTGGCGGTCGGAGAGGGCCAGGCGCAGGCTGCGGTTTTCCAGTACCAGGCGGCGCAGGTCGAGGCCCCGGCGCACGCTGTCCAGCAACTGGTCGCTGGGGAAGGGCTTTTCCAGGAAGTCGTAGGCACCCGCGCGCATGGCCTGCACGGCCAGCGGCACGTCACCGTGACCGGTGATCAGCAGCACCGGCAGGTCGGGGTCGCGCTCGCGCAACTGGCGCAGCAATTCGAGACCGTCGATGCCCGGCATGCGGATATCGGTGACCACCACTCCCGGCCAGTCCTTGCCGATCATCTGCGCCACGCCCTGGGCGTCCCCCAGGGCCTGCACCTTGAGGCCGGCCAGGTCGAGGGTCTGGCTGAGGGCCTGGCGCAGGTGCGGGTCGTCGTCGATCAGCAGCACCTGGGTGCCGGCGTCCAGGGTGTGGGTCATGCGGAGAGGTCCTCGGGAGGTTGGGGGATGACGCCTGGGGCGCCATTGCGCATGCGCAGGGTCAGCAAGGCGCCGCCGTCCGGGTGGTTGGCGAGCAGCAGCTCGCCGCCCAGGGCGCGCATCAGGCTGTCGCAGATGGCCAGCCCCAGGCCAAGGCCCTGGGCGCTGGTCTTGGTGGTGAAGAAAGGCTCGCGGGCGCGGCGCAGGGCGTCTTCGGAGAAGCCCGGGCCGTTATCGCGCAGGTGCAGTTCGACGCCATCCGCGGTGGTCTCGGCGCTGAGCCAGATGCGCCGTGGCTGGGGCTTCTCGGCCAGGGCGTCGAGGGCATTGGCGAGCAGGTTGCCGAGTACCTGGCGCAGGCGGGTTTCCCCGGCCTGGACCCAGAGCGGTGCGTCCGGCAGGTCGCGGATCAGTTCGACGTCCATGGCTCGCCGACGCTTGCCCAGCAGCGCCAGGGCGTCGTCCAGCGCCGGTTGCAGGGCGACGCTCTCCGGGGCGTGGCGATCGCGCCGGGCGAAGGCGCGCAGGTGGGCGATGATGGAGGCCATGCGGCCGGTCAGCTCGCTGATCTGGCGCAGGTTGCCGCGGGCGTCCTCGGTGCGTTCGTGGTCCAGCAGCACGCCGGCGTTGTCGGCGTAGCTGCGAATCGCGGCCAGGGGTTGGTTCAGTTCATGGCTGATGCTCGCCGACATGGTGCCCAGGGCGGAGAGCTTGCCGGCCTGCACCAGTTCGTCCTGGGCGCGTACCAACTCCTGCTGAGCCTGCTCGCGTTCGAGCACCTCGTCTTTCAACCGGCTGTTGAGGGACTCGAGGTCCTGGGTGCGCTCCTGCACGCGCAGCTCCAGCTCGCGGCGGGCGCGGGCGTCCAGGGCGATGCGGTCGAGGTAGTGGCGGCGGCGCTGCATCATCAGGCCGAGCAGCAGCAGCAGGGTGAGCAGGGTGGCGCCGCCGATGGCCACGGTGGTGGTCACCTGGCGATCGATCAGCTGGCGCGGCGCCAGGATGCTGGCGGTGAGGCCGGTTTCCTTCAGCTCGCGGCTCTGGATCAGCCAGGCGTTCTCCTCCAGCCGCAGCGGTGGCGGCGCCTGGGTCGGGTAGGGCTGGTTGGCGACTATGGCGGCGCGCTCGGCGTTGTCCAGCGGCCGGGTGGCGTGGTAGCGCCAGTCACTGCGCGAGGAGATGAGCACCACGCCGTTGCCGTCGGTCACCATGAGCTGCTCGGGGGTGTTGCCCCAGAGGGTCTCGGCGTCGTCCAGGTCCACTTTCACCACCAGGATGCCGACGATCTTCTCGCCGTCGCGCACTGGACTTGCGAAGAAGTAGCCGCGCTTGCGCGAGGTGGTGCCGAGGCCGAAGAAGCGCCCCTGGTTGCCGGCCAGCGCCTCGCGGAAATAGGGGCGGTAGGTGAAGTCGCGGCCGACGAAGCTGTCCGGCTGGTCCCAGTTGGACGATGCCAGGGTGAGGCCGGCGGGGCTCATCAGGTAGATGACGTCGGCACCGGTGTCCTGGCGCACCTGGGCGAGCACGCGGTTGGCCTCGGCCTGCAGCGCCGTCTTGTCCGGCAATGCCAGCAGCTCACGCAGCGGCGGCAGGTCGGCGAGGATGGGCGGCAGCACCTCGTAGCGACGCAGGGTGCCCAGCAGGTTGGCGACGTAGAGATCCAGGGTCTGGCGGTTCTGCTCGGCCAGGGACGCGCTGTAGTAGCGCTCGCTCAGGTGCTGCAGCGGCCAGAGCAGCGGCGCCAGCAGCAGGGCCAGCAAGGCCAGGCTGCGCCAGCGTGGGCGGTGGGGGTAGGTGATGGCGGTCATGCGTTCATTTTGCGCGGGGCGATGAGGCGCATTATGGCATCGGCACGCGGGTGAGGTGCCAGGAATGGGCCACTCGGCGTGGCCCCCCTTTGACATCGCGTCAGCGCGGCTGCCGCAGGCACTCCGCCAGCGCGCTGCGCCAGTCCGGCAGGCTCAGCTGCCAGTCCTTGGCGAGCTTGCGGCCATCCAGGCGCGAGTTGAGCGGGCGCCGGGCTGGCGTCGGATACTCGCTGGACGGGATGGGCTGCAGTCGCGCGCAGGCCTTGCCCTCGGCCTCGAGCTGCTCGGCAATGGCGCTGGCGAAGCCGAACCAGGACGTCTCACCCTGGTTGGTCAGGTGATAGACGCCCCAATGGCGATTGCCCGCTTGCCACCGGTCCAGCAGCTGGACGGTGGCCTGGGCGATGCTGCCCGCCCAGGTCGGTGCGCCGATCTGGTCATCCACCACCCGCAGCTCGTCGCGCTCCTGCAGCAGTCGCTGCATGGTGAGCAGGAAGTTGCGGCCAACGCGGGAATAGACCCAGCTGGTGCGCAGGATCAGGTGCTGGCCACCGACGGCCTGGATGGCCTGTTCGCCGGCCAGCTTGCTCTGGCCATAGACACCCAGGGGATTGGTGGCATCGGTTTCGCTGTAGGCCCCGACCTTGCTGCCGTCGAAGACGTAGTCGGTGGAGTAGTGGAACAGCGGAACGCCCAGGGTGGCCGCTTCCTCGGCCAGCACGCCGCTGGCCGTGGCGTTGATGGCGAAGGCGGCTGCGGGTTCGTTCTCGGCCTGGTCCACCGCCGTGTAGGCGGCGGCGTTGATCAGCAGGTCGGGTGACTCGGCGCGTACCCGCTGACGGATCAGTTCGGGGTCATTGAGGTCCAGCTGTTCGCGCCCGAGGGCGAGCACCTCGGCCTTGCCCGCCAGGGCCAGCTGGAGCTCGCGGGCGACCTGGCCGTTGCTTCCGGTGATGAGGACTTTCATTCGAACAGGTCCGCGTCCTTGAAGCGGGTCCCGGCCTGATCCTTGGCCGATAGCTGCGGCGCCTCGGCGAGGGGCCAGTCGATGGCCAGGTCCGGGTCGTCCCAGCGGATGCAGCGCTCATGCTCGGGGGCGTAGTAGTCGGTGGTCTTGTAGAGGAACTCGGCGTGCTCGCTCAGGACCAGGAAACCGTGGGCGAAGCCGGCGGGCACCCAGAGCTGGCGTTTGTTCTCGGCGGAGAGGTGCACGCCAACCCAGCGGCCGAAGGTCGGCGAATTGCGGCGAACATCCACCGCTACGTCGAACACTTCACCCTGGACAACCCGCACCAGCTTTCCCTGGGGCTGTTGCAGTTGGTAGTGCAGGCCGCGCAGGACGCCGCGCTGCGATCGCGAGTGGTTGTCTTGCACGAAGTCGCACGTGACGCCGGTTACCTCGGCAAAGGTCCGGGCATTGAAGCTTTCGAAGAAGAAACCACGCTCATCACCAAACACGCGGGGTTCGAGGATGAGGACATCAGGAATTTCGGTCGCAATGGCTTTCACGCGTTTTCACCGGCGATGTTGAACAGATACTGGCCGTAGCCGGTCTTGCCAAAGGCCTTGGCCTGGACGAGCAGTTGCTCTTTGTCGATCCAGCCGTTCTGGTAGGCGATTTCCTCCAGGCAGGCGACTTTCAGGCCTTGGCGGTGCTCGATGGTCTGTACGTACTGGGAGGCTTCCAGCAGGCTGTCGTGGGTGCCGGTGTCGAGCCAGGCGAAGCCACGGCCGAAGCGCTCGACGTTGAGATCACCCCGCTGCAGGTAGGCGTTGTTGACGTCGGTGATCTCCAGTTCGCCCCTGGGGGAGGGCTTGACCGCCTTGGCGATGCTGACCACGTCGTTGTCGTAGAAGTACAGGCCGGTCACGGCATAGCTCGATTTCGGCTTGAGCGGCTTCTCCTCGATGGAGACCGCGCGACCCTGGTCATCGAAATCCACCACGCCGAAGCGCTCCGGGTCCTTTACCCAGTAACCGAACACGGTCGCCCCGGTGGGCGCGCTGGCGGCACGCTTGAGCTTCTCGGTGAAGTGCTGGCCGTGGAAGATGTTGTCGCCGAGGATCAGGCACACCGAGTCGTCGCCGATGAAGTCCTCGCCTATCAGGAATGCCTGGGCGAGGCCGTCCGGAGACGGCTGCACGGCATAGCTGAAACGCACGCCGAACTGGCTGCCATCACCCAGCAGGTTGCGGTATTGGGGCAGGTCATGGGGCGTGGAGATGACCAGGATTTCGCGGATGCCAGCGAGCATCAACACCGAGATCGGGTAGTAAATCATCG
Organism: Pseudomonas resinovorans NBRC 106553; assembly: GCF_000412695.1. Classification (NCBI taxonomy): domain Bacteria; kingdom Pseudomonadati; phylum Pseudomonadota; class Gammaproteobacteria; order Pseudomonadales; family Pseudomonadaceae; genus Metapseudomonas; species Metapseudomonas resinovorans. The sequence goes on along the minus strand of NC_021499.1, from coordinate 5,986,760 downwards.
GCTTGTCGTAGATCGGCAGCAGCTGTTTGGACACACCCAGGGTGATGGGGTGCAGACGGGTGCCGGAGCCGCCGGCGAGGACTATTCCTTTCATGCGGACGCTCCCAGTCGTTCACGTTGGTAACTGCCATCCTGGACACGCTGGCACCACTGCAGGTTGTCGAGGTACCAGCGCACGGTCTTGCGCAGACCGCTCTCGAAGGTTTCCCGCGGGGTCCAGCCCAGCTCGCGCTCGATCTTGCCGGCATCGATGGCATAGCGCACGTCGTGGCCGGGGCGGTCCTTGACGAAGCTGATCAGGTCCTCGAAGCGGGCGACGCCGGCTGGTTTCTGCGGTGCCAGCTCTTCCAGCAGGGCGCAGATGGCGCGGACCACGTCGAGGTTCTTCTGCTCGTTGTGGCCGCCGATGTTGTAGGTCTCGCCTACCTGGCCACGGCTGACCACCTCCATCAGCGCACGTGCATGGTCCTCGACGAACAGCCAGTCACGAATCTGCTGGCCGTTGCCGTAGACCGGCAGCGGCTTGCCTTCCAGGGCGTTGAGGATCATCAGCGGGATCAGCTTCTCCGGGAAGTGATAGGGGCCGTAATTGTTCGAGCAGTTGGTCAGCAGCACGGGCAGGCCGTAGGTGCGGTGCCAGGCGCGGACCAGGTGATCGGACGCGGCCTTGCTGGCCGAGTACGGCGAGCTGGGCGCGTAGGGCGTGGTTTCGGTGAAGAGGTCATCCACGCCGTGCAGGTCGCCGTACACCTCGTCGGTGGAAATGTGGTGGAAGCGGAAGGCCGCCTTGCGCTCGGGCTCCAGCGCCATCCAATAGGCGCGGACGCTTTCCAGCAGGCTGTAGGTGCCCACGATGTTGGTCTGGATGAAGTCGGAGGGACCGTCGATCGAGCGATCCACATGGGACTCGGCGGCCAGGTGCATCATGGCGTCGGGCTGGAAGCTGGCCAGCGCTGCGCCGACGGCCTGGCTGTCGGCGATGTCGGCCTGGAGGAACTGGTAGCGCGGATCGGACGAGACGGCGGCCAGGGATTCGAGGTTGCCGGCATAGGTCAGCTTGTCGAGGTTGAGCACCTCATGCCCGGTTTCGGTCAGCAGATGGCGAATTAGTGCCGAACCAATGAAGCCGGCTCCGCCGGTGACCAAGATGCGCATGTTCCATGTCCTGAAAGTTACGGATGGCGCATAGCTTGTTGGCAGCGAAGTCCCGATGCAAGTCCATTGGATGGATGAAGGGCGACGACGGCATGCCGGTACCTGCGCCTTTGATCATCAGCCCTGCGGACCGCGAAATAAAAAAGGCCTCGCATCGCTGCGAGGCCTTTCTTTTATATGGTGCCGGCACCAGGAATCGAACCCGGGACCTACTGATTACAAGTCGGGCTTAAGGCATTGTGCCATGATTTGATTCTGTGTGCTGAAAAGCGCTTACGTGACTGATTTTCCACGACTTAATGGTGAGAAATCAGTGGGGCTGCGCTGATTGTGCTTGGCACCTTGTGGTGGCAAAGCGTGTTCTGGTTGTGGCCCCGTCACACGGAGCCAGCACCATGAAGTCGAAGATCACCCAGTCGCTTGTCGAGCGCGCCCCCGCGCCGGATCGGGGCAAAAGCACCCTCTATGCAGACCCCGAGCTACGGGGCTTCTACCTAATCGTCACGCCGTCGAAGCGCTCCTTTTATGTCCAGTCCCTGGTCAATGGCCGGCAGGTACGGGTCAAGGTGGGCGATCACCCCGCGATGGACGCCAAGAAGGCTCGCGACCAAGCGCGCCAGACCCTGGTTAGCATGCGGAACGGCAACAATCCCAACGAAGAGAAGCGCAAGGCCAGGGCGAAGGGGATCACCCTGCGCGAGGCACTCGACCTGCACCTGTCGGCCAAGGCGCTCTCGGTGCGGACCCAGGAGGGCTACCGCTACAACTGCGACGAGTACCTGAGCGACTGGCTCGACCGCCCGCTGGCCGAACTCGGCGCCAATCGTTCGGCGGTGCGCGAGCGGCATGCGTCCATGACGGTCAAGCATGGCAAGGCGACGGCCGACAGCGTGATGCGCGTGCTGCGTGCCGTCTACAACCGCGGCCTGCGGGAGCACCCCGAGCTGCCGTCGAACCCGACCACCAATGTCGATTTCCACGGCGTGCGCCGGCGCAAGGTGGATGCCAATGGCGACAAGCTGAAGGCGTGGGGTAAAGCGGTGGTCGGGTTGGGCAGCACTGTGCGGCGGGACCTTCACCTGTTCATGATCCTGACGGGTATGCGCCGCACAGCCTCGTGCGAGGTTCGCACCGAGCATGCAAACGATGTAGGTGATGCGCTGCATGTGCCGAAACCCAAGGGTGGAGCGGCTCGGGCTTTCGACTTGCCACTGTCGGGCCCTCTAAAGGACTTGGTTGCCCACAGGTCGGAGCACAACAAAAAGGCGTTTCGCCGTTCGCCCTGGTTATTTCCTGCCGACTCGAAGTCGGGCCATATATCCGAGGTCCAGCAGTGCGAGTTGGGCGATTTGACGGGGCATGCCCTGCGCCATACCTACGCGACCCTGGCCCTCGAATCGGGCGTGCCCATCGCCGAGCTGAAGTTTCTGCTCAACCACGCCATCGGCAACGTCACTATGGGTTATCTCAACCCCAGCCTCGACCACCTGCGGGCCTTGCAAGAGAAAGCGTCGGTCAAGGTACTTGATGCGCTAGGTTTGGCCTGGACTCCCGGAGAGTGGCCGCCGACGCCCAAGGAATAGCCGCATGGTCTCCCCAGGTGGCCCAGGTCAAGTTCAGGATGCCTTGGACTGATGCCGAGCATCTTGGACTGACTTTTGGTGAAACGGGCACACCCGAGCGATGGTGAAAGTGATGGTATTTGGGCGTGAATCGCTCTGGTAATGTGTGGCGCAATCGGTGCTCAAGGCAGCCCCGAGGGCCGTCGGCAATGACTATGGCGGCCAGAAGTGCTTTCGGTGGCAAGAACAGCCGAGGCCCTCTTCGGATGACAACGGAGCTCAGGGTCAGATCTGCTGCGCAAGGCAGCGGATGTCCTCCTGGCGGCATGTGGCCCCAGGGGATATCTGCTGACCGGAGCGCCGATATGGCTACTTACCAAGCCCCCGATCTCACCCCAGAAGACCTGTCAGAACTCCACGCACTTCCTGACGATGCTCTTGCGACTACTCAGGAGGCAGCCGCACTCCTGCGTCTTAAGTACGCCACCTTATCTTGGTATCGCTGCCAGGGCGGCGGCCCCAAATTCGTCCGCATCGGGTCGAAGCTGATTCGTTATCGCATGGGAGACCTTCGCGACTATGCGAAAGGACAGCCGATGGGCGAGGGGATGCGAAAGGTCGGTGCCGCAATGCTGGCCGCTCGTACCGGCAAGGAGGGTTGAGCATGGATGCAAAAGAGAACGCCCGCGGGCAAGGCGGGCGCAAAGTGATACCGCAGAGGGAGAGGGAGCATTCGCAAGCTCACGGAATCAATGATGCCGGCACCATTCCTCGCGAAACGCCGTCATTCGATGATGCTGAGTTTCTTGCGAAAGCTGGCTACGAGTTAATTCCTCTTCGTCACGGCGGCAAAGTGCCACGCGATCCGAACTGGCTGCGCCGTCATTACGACCCGGTGACGCTAATCGCCGAGGCACGGCATTGCGGCAGTAACCTGGGAGTCCGCCTGCGGCCGACGGACCTAGTCATCGACGTGGACCCCCGCAACGGGGGAGACAAGTCCTTGGAACGCCTCGTAGCGGATGTCGGCTTGGATTTGGATAGGTGCCCTTGCGTCTTCACGGGCGGAGGTGGTCACCACTACTACCTACAGAAACCGTCCGACTTCCCAACCGTCGGCAAGCGCCCGGAATACCCTGGTATCGACTTCAAGAAGCTCGGCGGGCAGGTCGTGGCGCCTGGTGCAGTGCACCCCGATACCGGCAAGCGCTATATGTCCGAGTTCTTCCTGTTAGGACCCGACGAGACCCCTGGCGCGCCTGCGGCACTGCTCGACCTCCTAAGGGTTCGTCGGATGGCGCCCCCCGAGGGTGCCAATGGCGATGACCGTTGGGGGGAGATTGAACCCTGGCAGCTCGCTGCGGCCTTGGCCAGGTTGCCTGTGGACGACTACGGTGAGGGATCGCACGACGACTGGTTTCAGTTCATGTGTGCCTGCCACCATGCCACTGCCGGTGCAGGGCGCGAGGAGTTTATCGCCTGGAGTACCCAGGCGGCGGGCTATGAAGATCACGCCGAATTGATTGGCTATCGCTGGGACTCGCTCGCATCCAGGGCCGGAAGTGGTGGGCGGCCAACGACCATCCGCCACCTGTACCAGGTGCTCGGCAGGCACGGCATCGGCATCCCACACCCGGCCCCGGAGGGGGACTTCGATGTGGCGCCTGTCGATGGGGACATGTTGCCGACACTGCAGCGTACCGAAGGCGGCAAGATCGTCAGTTCTTATCCGAACTGTCTCAAACTGGTGCAGCACATCAGCGCCCGTCTGGGTTTGGTGTATGACGAGTTCGGCTGCGCCTACCATCTCGTCGCTTCCGAACTGCCATGGGCCGTAGATGCGGGCCGTAGGTTGGACGACGATCTGCTGCGCCTGATTCGCAAGTATCTGGTCGAGTCCACGGGCGTTAATTGGGGCAAGGATGACGTAACGGACGCCGTGTTGACCTTGGCGCGTGAGAACCCCATTCACCCTGTTCGCGCATACCTTGCTGGCCTGACTTGGGATGGAAAGCCTCGGCTCGATACTCTCCTGGTTCGGTACGCAGGTGCCGCTGACAATGCTTATGTCCGTGCCATCGGTGCCAAGACGTTGATCGCTGCGGTTCGCCGTGTTCACCAGCCTGGCTGCAAGTTCGATAACGTCATTGTGTTGGAAGGCGACCAGGGCTGTGGCAAGAGTTCCTTTGTGAAGTCACTGTCGCCGCACGTCGAGTGGTTCTCTGATTCGCCCATCGGCAACACTGAGTCGAAGGATGCGCCGCTTTCGCTGCAAGGCCGCTGGATCATCGAGCTGGGGGAGATGTCTGTTCTCTCCAAGTCTGGCGTCGAGGCTCTCAAGGCGTTCGTGTCGAGCAGCATCGACCACGTCCGCCGTCCTTATGGCCGCATGCACGAGGAGTTGCGCCGCCAGTGCATCTTCATCGGCACCACCAACCAGACCGCCTACCTAAAGGATCAGACTGGTAACCGTCGCTTCTGGCCTGTGAAGGTTGGCACCATCGACCTTGATGGGCTGGTTGCTGATCGTGACCAGCTCTGGGCAGAGGCAGCCGCCAGGGAGGCAGCTGGTGAGTCGTTGCTTCTACCTCAGGAGCTCTGGGGCGTAGCAGCGATAGAGCAAGAGGACCGTGTTGCTGAAGACCCCTGGGCGGACACTTTGCGCGACTACCTGGGCTACAAGGAAGTCTGGGATTCTATTAACAAGGAAGTTCAAAAGTTCGAGCCTCTGGATCGCGTACATTCGGCCATGCTGTTGAGCGATGCCCTTGGCATTCGTCCTTCGGAGCAGACGCAGGCTCATTCGCAGCGTCTGAGGGTGGTCATGGAGAAATACTTGGGCTGGAAGCACAAGTCCAATCTCCGTGCAGGTGAAGACGGAAGGCAGGGTAAGGGCTACCAGAGGCCATGATGCCGTAGGCAGGGTGTTGCCCTGTTGCCCTCCCTCGAACGCAGGGGCAACACCCGAAAGCCTTGCGGCACTAGCCTTGTTACCTCGTTACTCTTGTTACCCCAAAATACTTAGACCATGGAAAAAGACAGTGGTCTGACAGCAAAGGTCAGGTTGCCGAGGACTACTGGGTACTTACAGCGAAACGGCAGTAGCGCGAGCAACGGAGTAACAAGCCTTGCAACGCAAGGCTTTCGGACAACTTGGCGCAGTAACGAGGGAGAGTAACAGGCAACGACAAGGCAAACCCCTGGCCGACCTCGGTGAGCATGTCGGCCAAGACGGGGGCGGCGCTGAGATCGCGCCCGACCTTGCTCGTCTTGTCCTTCGCGCGCGAGGCTAGCCCCTGGCCGACCTCACCATCTAATCGTCAGGCAGCGCCCCGGCTCCCTTCATGCCCTTGATCCGCAAGGGAGAACAGTGGGTTCCCGCTTGCGCCTGACACGACACGATCACGCCGTAAGCCATTTTTGGAGACGGCGGCATGATTCCCAACATCTTCACGCCCGAGCGGCGCGAACTGTTCTTCCAGGTCTTGGAAGACACCTGCTCGCCCAAGCAGGCCGCAGCCGCTGCCGGCATTAGCCGGCAGACGGCGTTCTATCACAAGGCCAACGATCCCGAGTTCCGCAGCCGCTGGGATAAAGCTCTGGAGGTCGCGCTCGACGCACTGCTGGAGGAGGCATATCGGCGTGCGGCCCTGGGCTACGAGGAGCCGGTAATTCACGGCGGCAGGCTCTCCACGGTGATCGATCCCGAGAGCGGCGAGGAGCGTCCTCTTACCGTTCGCAAGCACAGCGACCGGCTGCTGGAGGTGTTGCTGAAGTTTCGCTACGGCGACCAGATGGCTGACAGGCTCAAGGTCAAGGTGGACTCGGTCGGCCTGGATGCCGATGCGCTGCTGAGGATGCCGAGTGAGGAGCGGGCGCAGCTCACTGCGCTCCTGGCGAAGTACCAGGCCAACAAGATCGAGGAGGACGACGATGGCGAGGACTGAAAGATTGACCGTGGCTGAGGTTCTAGAACGGGCCGAGATGATCGACCGCAACCTGGACGCCTGGGAATGTACCTCGCCCAACGTCGTCCGTGAGTTGGGCGGGCGCGATGCGCTGCCTAATCTGAGTGAAATGACCTGCATCGGTCCCGTGCCACGGCTCGACCAAGAGACCTGGGAGCGCGCCAGCCTGGAGTATGAATGCCTGCGGAACAGCCCAGCGGACTGATTTGCTGATACCGAATCAGGGCACTAAGTAGCGCTGAACCCAAAGGGCACAAGGCTCCGCACCTGTGGCTGATGGAGGGTGAACACGGCTGAAACAGGCTCGATGATCGATGGCATGCGCCTCCAACGCTTCGCGACACATTGCAAGCATCCGGTCGCGCACAGGCGCGTGACCACCCCGGCTGGGGGGATGCGCTCGTTACTGGCGACCGGAGGAGACCAACCTCAGAGGAGCCAACGAGCATGAAGATCGAACTCACCAACACCCCGCTACTGACCCCTCAGCAAATCGGCGAACTCGCCTCCGCCCTGGATACCCTCCACACCCGCGTACTTAAGGCCATTGAGCGTCTGCAAAAGGATGTTGCAGCCAGGAAGGCTGAGATTGCGAGCCGCTGGAAGGCGGCCGCCATTGGGGAGGCGGATCGTGCTCGCTTTGCCGAGTCCGAGACCCTGGCCTCCATTCGTCAGATCAAGGACAACTCCCGCGCCGAGTTGGATCGCCTGTTCAAAGAGGCCGGGCCGTCCCATTCGAAGCTAATCGCGCAACGCTCGTACTACGACAGCCCGGTCAAAGTGCTGTCCCGCATCGCCTTGGGCGACGCTCGTCGTACTGCTTACCTACAGCAGCTTGCTCATGCTGGGGCCGCCGAGTTGGGCCACATGGCCCAGGTCGCCGTGGGTACCAAGAACGAACCCCTGGCCGCTGCTGTCCTCTCCCTGCTCGACGCGATGCCGACGAAGGACCGTACGGTTAGCCCGCAGGCGCTGGCATCGGCCATGCTGCTCGATGATTTCAGGAAGGTGCAGGAGTACCTGAAGATCGGCGACGCCCGCCTCCAGGGCATCGTGCTTGCCGTGCGCGCCTGGGAGCAAGGCAGGACCAATGGATACGACACCGTGGCCCTGGCGATGCGGACACAGGCCATCGATGTTCAGGTGCTCCAGGAGCTGAAACATGGTGACTAGACAGAATGAATACGGGCCGCAGGACCCGGTATCAATCGCCCTGGTGGGCATTGCCGTCGTTCTGCGTACTGGCTCCTGTTTGCTGGAGGCCTTGGCCGACCAGGCTGCTCGGGTCGGCGTGCCGTTCGGTTCTGAGTCGTTCGACGAGGCCGCCGAGCTGACCGGCTTGCCGTACTGCCGGCAGTTGGATCTGTACGTGGACCGTGCCACTAAGTGCAAGGCCGACGCATTGCCCTTCAATCTGGCTCACCTTGCGTTCGTGTCCTAGCGGGTGTTGCCAGGCTGTGTTCGAAGGGGCCGTCCATCCGGGCGGCCCCTTCCTTTTCATGGGCTTACGGAGCCATGCAAGCTAATCGAACATCAGTGAGTTTTCTCGAGGTTTCCAGTGGCCATGACGGACAGTTCAAAGTTGTGGACTTCCGCGACGGCATAAGCCAAGTGATGGCTAGTATCATTGGTTATCCATTGCGGGTGACCGCCCATGCACTTTTTCTGGCTGCATTCATAAATTCGCTTATCGCCCCAGCTGAATTCTTCGCCCATATAGTGCTGAGAATCCACAACCGTTTTGGCAAGTCCCCACATCTGCTGGCCCTTCCCTGGGAGCTTCATGGAGTGGCCGCGAACGATGAAGAAGTGTTTGTCTATGGTGTGTCTTATCTTCCCGTTGGCGTGCGGGTTCCTCACACCTTCGTTACTAGTTGGACCCCGGACCCCATAGTCGCCGTAGACAATCCGGCTTTTAGGATGACTTTGACGCATTGCTTGCCAGAGTAACATTTCTTTCCGGGGTATAATTCCGGTGGTGTCCGGCTTCTTGACCGCTAAATCGATGGATTTAGGTAGCGAGCATCCGGCGGTGACGATGTACTTGAAACCATATTTTTCAAGAATGGCAAGCATGGCCTCTGTTTTTTCTATCATGCCTTCTACGGACCAGCCAGTAGCATCTCCAAAGTCAATCAATATAGAGCATTTGGCTGGTTCAAGAGCTAAGCCATCTAGGATTGACTCAATGTTTTCTTCGAAGAAGTCTGGTTCTTCGGAATCTTCTAAGGCCTGCGCGTCCAAACGTATGCAGGACTTAGAGATTTTCACGGGGTCCAGCTTCTGAACTGCTAGGCGATATGCTTGGTTATCCCAGCGGTCATATCCGATAACGGGAATTACATCGACGCCAAGCGAAGCGAGTCGTCCATACATATACTGAACTATATGTTCCCCTGACTCGACTGTGTCCCCTGGTTGCCATTGATAGGCGTCGACCATCGCCGGCCGATCTTTCCAGGTGATGGCAATTCTATCTGTTATCTCATTGAGATAAGCCATTTTTAGTTGAGTGCATCCCTCAAAGCGCTTAGCTTCAGTGATGTTTTTCCCAATGCGAGGAACCTCAAAAAGCGGGCAAATACTATCCGCGACTGATTTTCCCATCTTGACAATCGCTTGGCACTCACTGTCTAGAGCCTTCAACAAAGGTACGTATCGAGGGGTCATTTTAATGCCTCGCACTCAGCCGTTGATAGAAATAACGCCTTCACTTGATGCTGTCCCGTTAAGTCCGGGAAAAGACTGTAGTTTCCAGATTCTTTTCTTAATCTTCCTGCAATGATGGAAGGGTGTATTTTTAATTCTTTTGCAAGTTTCTCAATGCTTTCCCTGCTGGGTGCAATAAAAGCATCGCTTCTTCGCCATACGCCTCTAGGGATGAAAGCTTCTCGCGCTAATCGGTTGGCCTCTGCCTCGCGCCGATCTTCAGACTCTGTATTGAGATCATCTAGGAATGCATCTTCGTTCCCTACATGCTTCCAAAGGTGTGCTACTTCATGGAGCAGTGTAAACCAAAAATTATCAAGTCTATCGTAGCGGAGCGTTAAGGCAACTATAGGTGTTCCATCTATATCCTTTAGGGCAGCACCATCTAGTTGCGTCCCTTTAAGGTGTGGCTCGATAACAACTGCAATGCCTTGCTTTTCTAAATATTCGACAGCAAGTAGGGGGCCCTGATCTGACCAGCTTAGTTGAGCTAGTTCTCGCAAAAAATTACTTGAGAGATGATCATCTCGGAAGGTCCCTAGTTTTGCTTTTTTTTCGCGGGAGCTCTGTATTACTCGGGCTAGCCATGCATATAGCGAATATTGTGTTGTTGGGGACTTCGCCTCGCCGGATAGTGTTCTTCGGAATGATGCTGATCCGAATTGAAGGCCTGCATCCGAGATAAATCCTCTGACTATGTCCTCAACAGATGTCTTCGCTTGATGAGAAATGTTCTGCAGCCAGCCGCGTCGAGTCATCTCTTTAATCGGGAACTTTGACCAATCGATTTCTTTCTTTGATTGCTCAGTGTCTGGCGCTGAAAGCCCAACGAGTGTTTCTGCGGATAGCCCTAGACCAAGAGAAAGTGCGCGGATCATTTGTACGGTGAGTGGTCTTTTTCTATGTAGGACTTCAGATACGCGACTGCTAGTTCCAAAATATGGAACTAGGTCTGCTTGCTTGAGTCCCTTCTCTTGCATTCGAAATAGAATTGCATCAATTGGGTCCGGAGGCTCAACCGGATATTTACTATTTTCATATGCCTCAAGTAATACAGTCAGGACTTCCAGCCTGTCGCTCTCTTCTGTGTAGAGCGCAGGGGCTTGGGCCATGAGTACCTGAACTTCTTCAAGGTATGCTCGGTACTGTTCTTCTGTCCGGATGACCTTAGTGTTCATGAGTGTCTTCGCTAGCTTTTAGATCTGTGATAAGAGCAATGCCTTGTGGGAACGCGATGAGAAGCTGAATCGCCACATCACAGTTACCAACAGGAAACAAAAAACTGCCATTGCCTTTTTCTTTGGCATTAGGGAACTGATTGCGCACGTCAGCAGGGTGCTTCCAGTGAGCATTCGTTACCTCAGCGATCCAGCTAAGAACCCACTTCTCAATTTCATTGCCGATGCCTTTGAGGCTGGCAAGCTTTTCACGTCCGATGAGTCGCATATGATTTTCCCGATTTGGGAAGATCATCCTCCTGGGCTCGGTGTTCGTCAAGCTCCCAAATTGGGAAATTTATGGGTTGGCGTTCGAAGGGAGGCGCCGAGCAGTCTCTGTGGCCAAGGCGCGGTCTCCGGTTCACCATTAGCGGCTGCGAGGGTGCTCGGGCCGTGGCAATCAATGGTCGCTGCAACGCGTACGAGTCATTTCTGGGCGTGGGCTCGGAGCACCGTGGACGCTGGGAGCCCAAGCGAACTGGTTCTCGTGGCCGAAGTCATCGGGGATTGCAGAAAGGATCAGTTCTGCGTTGACGGGTCGGTCGCTATAGCCTAGCGACCATGCGATTCCTCAAGTTCAGCCACATGGGTTCGGCGACTCGGGAGTCTCGGAAGGAATTGATTGTTCCTACTGATCTGGTTCGCAGGATCAGCACGCATATGTCGAAAAGGCCGACTTGATAGGCGGCCTTCTTCATTCAGTAGCATAGAGGCAGACGTTCACCAACAGGGGTAAGCGGCAGTATCTTCAGGGGGTAGGGTTATTCCAGCAGCCGGGACTGGCCGAGTCGAAAAAGACCACCTCCTCAATACCGGCCTGGAGCAGCGCCTCCTCTGCTCGTTGAGCAAACGCTTGGTCGTTGCCCCGGACTGATACGGCAACGCGTTGTGGCGGCCGCCTACGTAGCTGATTCACTATGTGCTGGTCTTGTTCTGAGAGGCTCCATCCATAGATCACAAGTGAAGGGCCAATCGAGGAGATCACCTCCCGGTATACGCGCTGGAGATAGGACGAGCCTTCAATCGATTGCTTCTTATGGGCAGACGTACCCTCACACACAAAAAGGGGTACAGCGGTGCCTTGTTCCCAGCGCTGCAAAATCGCATCCAGCAAGCGTCCGTTATCTTGCGTCCCGATTTTGCTCTCACCATGATCCTGCGTTCGGGTGAGCGCTAAATTTCCGTGCGGATAGAAGAACAGGGTGGCCCCTCTAGCCCCGCGGTAGGGCTGGCGCAATTCCTGCCAGTCTTCGCAAAATACTCCATTGATAAAGCCGTCTTTGAAGTGGCGCCCAATATCCCGATTTCCCATCATTGCGGCCCAGTACACGATCAGGTCGTAGTTCAAGGACGCCACAGTGGTGAAACGTGCCATGAATGGGTAAATCCATGCGAGATGTGGTTCGGCATCTTCGTATCGAACATGCGCATCGCGAACTGTAGCAATCAGGGCGTTCCTTACTTCTGCATAAGCCTCATCGACTCTCCCCGGTGGAATTTCGAGGGCTTGGATGACTAGCTTTGCTTGCCATAGCCGCCGAAGGACCAACTCGAAGTCGTTTACCCCGAATTGATCAAAGATTTCGGCTACCTGGGGGGTGATGTGCCCATTCAGACGAGCTGTCTCAAAGAGCGATCCGTATCCAAAATCAGCATGGACCGCCATGCTTGCGCCGTTTCCCAAGAGCAAGCTGTCGGTGAACCGGTCTTGGATTTCTCCCCATGTCAAAATGACGGGCATGCTGCATCTCCTTTTGCGAGTCAGGTGTCACTGAATGAAGGAGGCAGTATCTTCAGGGGTATGGTTGGCCTCAAGCCTCAATTAATACGAGCCTTCAACGCTTCGGCGAAGAGGGAGCGGCCAATGGCTCCCTCAAGACCGTAGCCCTATCGGCAGTAAGTCTTGCCTAGCTCGACAAATTTCCCAGTGCGGGAAACCTTCACGATATCGATGATCTTGACGAGGCTCGGCTTCAGTCCGTGATCGTCCGCGACGGAGCAGATGTACTCGGCGAAGCCGTCGCGCCTGCTGCCGTCGTCGATAACGCCGACGTACAGGTTCCTATCCGTCATCCAGACCGCATCCTTCACCTTGGGCTCCTCGCCGCTCTTGACCAGATAGTTGATGAAGTCCTTTTGCCCTTGGGTCGGCGCTGCTGAGGCCAGAGCAGGCGCAGTGAGAGCGGCTGCGAGAATGATCGTGATGAGTCGCATCGGGGTACCTTCCATGAGGGCTGAAAAATGCAAAATAGTCCATTTTGGACTATTCCGAAGCGGACTTTACCGTGCGGTGAACTTCCGGTCACCGCACGATGGCAAACTCGACCCACAATGCCGACTACCAGCTGCTGCTTGCCGTCCTGCGGGCCGTCAGGAAGCGCTTGGGCGTCTCCCAGGTCGAGTTGGCCGAGCGACTTGGCAACACGCAGACGTTCGTATCGAAATGCGAGCGTGGGGAGCGTCGTGTTGATGCCGTCGAGCTAGTGGAATTCGCTGAGGCCCTTGGCATCTCCCCACTTGAGCTAATGGGGGAGTTTCTAGAGAGGCGCCGGGGCGGACCTTCACCGAAGACGAGGAAGGCTGCTAAGCGTCAAAACCCTTAGCGTGTTGATTTCGTGTTTACCGCAGCCCAGAAACGACTTAGGCCCGCATCGCTGCGGGCCTAAGTCTTTGACGCATATGGTGCCGGCACCAGGAATCGAACCCGGGACCTACTGATTACAAGTCAGTTGCTCTACCAGCTGAGCTATACCGGCCAGGAAGGGCCGCCATTATAGCGATTGGGCGTTGCGAGTAAACCTCTGCAACGCAGAAGAGGAACGCTTTGGGTATCAGTGCGGTTGGGCTTATGCACAATGGAAATCGCTTCTGGCACGTTCGTCCTGAAAATTTGTGCGCCAGGTCTCGGAATTTCGCAAGTTTCTGTTTTCATTGGTGTTTGGATTCTTGTCTAAAAAACATCCATCGGCTGCGGGCCGCGCAGGCGACGAGCTTGCGGCAGGTTGCCCAGATTCCATCAACAGAGTTATCCACAGGTTCTGTGGGTAAGCTCAGCGCTCGGCCAAGAGCAGGATGTTGCGTGGCGTGAGCTGGGCTTGGCAAAAGCTGCCGAGCGTCACCTGGTAGCCCTGTTCTTCGAGGAACAGGGCGCGGTCCAGCAGCAGCCAGAGTTCCATTGGACGACGGAACAGGCTGCGGGGGAGTTCCAGGTTGCGCACCTCCGCCAGGCGCTGCCAGCCGGCGCCTTCCAGCTTGTCCCAGTCGCGGGTGTCGTCCGGTGCCGGCAGTTGCTTCAGCTCGCACAGGTCGCGGCAATAGTGGGCGAAGGGCTTGTCCAGCCAACTGGTGGGCAGGGACGGGCTTGGCAGGTAGTGGTCTTCGCCGCGCAGTTCCCGTTGCAGCAGGTCGAAGGCCAGGCGACGGGCCATGGACCGGTCGCGTTGGCGGCGCACGCGGGAACCGGCGGTGACGGTTTCGCTGATGGGCAGACGCAGGTCGGCCTTGCTGAGCTTGAGCGCCGAGGCCCGGGCGGTTTGCGACAGCGGCTCGTAGTCGGGTGTGTCGATGCGGTTGTAGCAGCAGGGAGCCACGGCCAGCTGGCGGCAGCCTGCGGCGCTGGCCAGTTGCAGCAGCCGCACGTGGAGGTCGCCGCAGGCATGCAGGGCTACGGGTGTGTGCCGGGCGTCGAGTTGCTGCGCGGCGTTGGCGGCCAGGGCGTCCTGCTCGCAGTGCTCGGCATCGATCCCGAGGCGTTGGCTGAGCAGCAAGCCGCTGGCGACCAGTTGTGGGTCCAGTTCGATGCAGGTCAGTGCGCCGCCATCATGGGCCAGGCGGCGGCCCAGGTGGCCTTTTCCGGAGCACCAGTCCAGCCAGTGCCGGGGTGCCTGGAGAAAGCCCAGGCGGCTGGCGAAGGCCTCGATCTGCTGCCATTTGCGTCCGGGCACGTCGACGGTGAACCCATTGGGAACCCGGTCGACTTGCGCGGCGGGCAGTTCGCCGATGTCGCTGAGGCTCGCCGAGCGTTCCGCGAGCTGTGGGTAAGGTGCCGGGGCCGGCAGCAGCTCGGGGTGGTTGTGGATGGCGTCCGCCTCGGCCAGGGTGCGTCCGCGCAGCCAGGCGGCCAGTTGCGGGTGCTGGTCTTCCCAGGGCAGTCGCAAGGCGGTGAACGGCACCGGGCGCCAGAGTTCCTGGTGCTTCAGCAGGAAATCGTCCAGGGCGGCGAAGCGTTCTCGCAGGAGTGGGCCATGGAGGGGCGCGGAGCTGGTCATGCTGGGAGACGGCGGGGATCAGGGGCGGGCAGTATAACGCCAGCCTTGCCGCTCCTCATCCGTGGACGAGGAGCGGCGAGGTTTCAACGGCCCTGCAGGGCGTCCACCCGCAGCTTGCGTTCGAGCAGGCGGAAGGCCTGTACCAGCACGAAGGCGATCAGCAGGTAGAAGAGCCCCGCGGCGAAGAAGATCTCCACCGGCATATAGGTGCGGGCGATGATGGTGCGCGACATGCCGGTGAGTTCCAGCAGGGTGACGGTACTGGCCAGGGCGCTGGCCTTGACCATCAGGATCACCTCGTTGCTGTAGGCCGGCAGGCCGATGCGCGCCGCGCGCGGCAGGATGATGTAGAACAGCGCCTGGAACCGCGACATGCCCAGCGCCCGCGCCGCCTCGATCTCCCCTGGCGGAACGGCCTGGATGGCGCCACGCAGGATCTCGGCGATGTAGGCCGCGGTATGCAGGGTCATGGTGATCACGGCGCACCAGAACGGGTCGCGCAGGTAGGTCCAGAGCGGACCTTTGCGCACCGATTCGAATTGCGCCAGGCCGTAGTAGACCAGGAACAGCTGTACCAGCAGCGGCGTGCCACGGAAGAAGAAGATGTAGCCGTAGGGCAGGGCGCGCACGTACCAGTGGCGCGACGCACGGGCGATGCCCATGGGCAGCGCCAGGATCAGGCCGGCGAGCACCGCGATGGCCACCAGCTCCAGGGTGAGAATGGCGCCCTGGGCCAGCTGCGGCAGGTATTTGAAGATGACTTCCCAGTTCATGCTGCGCTCCGCTTGAAGCCACGGCCGGCGCGCTTCTCAAGCCAATGCATGCCGATCATCGCGATGATGGTCAGGCCCAGGTAGATGAAGGCGGCCACCATGAAGAAGGTGAAGGGCTGCTTGCTGGCGGTCACGGCGATCTGCGAGCGGCGCATGATTTCCTCGAGGCCGATCACGGACACCAGCGCGGTGTCCTTCATCAGGATCATGAACAGGTTGCCCAGGCCCGGCAGGGAGATGCGCCACATCTGCGGCAGGACCACCCGCCAGAGGATGCGCCCCTTGGACAGGCCAAGCGCCATGCCGGCTTCGCTGTGTCCCTTGGGAATGGCCAGGATCGCGCCACGGAACACTTCGGTGGCGTAGGAGCCGAAGCACAGGCCGAGGGCGATGGTGCCGGCGGCGAAGGCGTTGAGTTCCAGCTCGGGCTTGCCGAACAGCTCGCCCAGCGCATGCATCAGGTTCACCGTGCCGAAATAGATCAGCAGGACCCAGAGCAGCTCGGGCACGCCGCGCACGAGGGTTGAGTAAGTGCCACCCAGCCACCGCAGCGGCTTGATGGAAGAAGTTCTGGCCAGGGCGCCGAGCAGGCCGAGCACCAGGCCCACCGTCAGCGCGGACAGCGCCAACTTGATGGTCATGAGTGCGCCTGCGGCCAGGGCCGGGCCGAATCCGTAGAGGTCTAGGGTCATGGGAGGTCAGGCGCCGGTGCCGCGCGAGGGCGGCACCGGACGGGCAGCTCAGTAGATGCTGAAGGGGAAGTATTTGTCGTTGATCTTCTTGTAGGTGCCGTCGGCGACAATTTCCTTCAGGGCGGTGTTCAGCTTCTCGCGCAGCGGATCGCCTTTGCGCACGGCGATGGCGATCTTGTCGTTGTCGAACACCGGGTCACCCTTGAACTCGAAGTCCTTGCCGGCATCGCTCTTCAGCCATTCCCAGTTCACGAACTTGTCGGCCAGTACGCCATCGACGCGGCCGGAGGACAGGTCGAGGTAGGCGTTTTCCTGGGTGTCGTACAGCTTGATGTCGACGATGTCGGACATGTTGTCTTCAAGCCAGGTGCCGGCGATGGTCGCGCGCTGGGCACCGATCACCTTGCCTTTCAGGCTGGCCTTGTCGGTCTTGAATTCGGTGCCTTTCGGGGCGATGAACTGCAGCTTGTTGGTGTAGTAGGGCTCGGTGAAGTCGACGGCCTGCTTGCGCTCTTCAGTGATGGACATGGAGGCGGCGAGGAAGTCGAACTTCTTGGCGTTGAGGGCGGGGATGATGCCGTCCCAGTCGGAAGTCACGACTTCGCACTCGGCTTTCATCTTGGCGCAGAGGGCCTGGGCGATCTCGACGTCGAAGCCGCCGACCTGGCCGCTGGCGTCGATGAGGTTGAAGGGCGGGTAGGCGCCTTCGGTGCCGATCTTCAGTTTGTCGGCGGCGACGGCGCTGGTGCCGAAAGCCAGGGTAACGGCCGCGGCCAGCAGAATCTTCTTGTAGTTCTTCATTGCGATCTTGCTCCGTGTTTTAGCGATTGCTGGACATGAATTGTTTACAGCGCGCCGATTGCGGGTTGTCAAATACCTGCTGTGGCGGTCCCTGCTCCTCCACCAGCCCTTGGTGAAGGAAAACCACTTCGCTGGAGACGTTCCGGGCGAAGTTCATTTCATGGGTGACCAGCAGCATGGTGCGGCCTTCATCGGCGAGTGCGCGGATCACGTTAAGCACTTCTTGTACCATTTCCGGGTCAAGCGCCGAGGTCGGCTCATCGAAGAGGATGACCTTCGGTTGCATGGCCAGGGTGCGGGCGATGGCTGCGCGTTGCTGCTGGCCGCCGGACAGCTGGGTCGGGTAGACGTGGCGCTTGTCGCCGATACCGACCTTGGCCAATAGGGCTTCGGCGATCTCGGTGGCTTCGGCGCGGCTCTGGCCCAGCACGCGGCGCGGCGCTTCGATGATGTTGTCGAGCACCGTCATATGCGGCCAGAGGTTGAAATTCTGGAAGACGAAGCCGATCTCGCTGCGCATGCGATTGATCTGCTTGTTGTCGGCGGCAACCAGTTCGCCGTCGCGGCTCTTCTTGAGCTTGAGTTCTTCACCCGCCACCAGGATCTGGCCCTCGTGGGGGTTTTCCAGCAGGTTGATGCAACGCAGGAAGGTGGACTTGCCGGAGCCGGAGGAACCGAGAATAGAGATCACGTCACCGTCGTTGGCGGTGAGGGAGATGCCCTTGAGCACTTCGAGATCGCCGTAGCGTTTATGCAGGTTACGGATTTCAAGCGCTGGTGTGGCTTGGGCCATGGGGGGTCCTCTTATTTTTCGGGGGCACTCGGGCGGTGGGGCGGCCTTCCTGGCGTGGGGGAAGCTAGCATAGCGCTTTGCCACGCGCCAAGCGCGTCGGGGGCGTGGCAGCCGCTCTGCGTCGAAGGTTGTCGCATCGCTGCAGTTGCTTGTCGCGGTATCAAAAAAGACCCGGATCCGGCCCGGAATGCCCGGGCGGCGCAGCTTTTTCCCCTGACCCTGGCTTTTTACTTTTGAATCAGGGGGTTAGCCGGATTTCTCGGCACAAGTGCGCGGATTGGTCGCTTTCTGCCCGGCCGGCTGGCCTTTGGTCCTCGGGGAGAGGTAGGGCGGAAAACAAAAAGCCCCAGCGCATGGCTGAGGCTCTTTGGATGGTATTAGTGGTGCCCAGGGACGGAATCGAACCGCCGACACGGGGATTTTCAATCCCCTGCTCTACCAACTGAGCTACCTGGGCAACGGGGCGCTATTAAACGGATTTGCTTCGACCTCGTCAACACCTTTCTAAAAAAATTTTAGTTAATACCGGTGCTTACGCGCTCGGGGGGACATAACCCTCGGCTTGGGCGTAGTCCTCGCCCGAGAGGAATTTGTCCATTTCGGCCTGGAGGAACTTGCGGTCCTCGGCGTTCATCATGTTCAGACGGCGCTCGTTGATCAGCATGGTCTGGTGCGCCTGCCACTCGTCCCAGGCCTTCTTCGAGACGTTGTTGAAGATGTCCTCGCCCTTGGCGCCCGGATACGGCGGACGCTCCAGGCCCGGCAGTTCCTCTTTGAATTTGCGGCACATCACGCTGCGGGTCATCTCGTTTCTCCTGCATTCAGAACATCGGCCGCGCGCTTGAGCAGCTTCTTCACCGGGGCGGCCAAGCCCAGGCGCGGCGGGGTGGCGAGGTTATACCAGAGCCAGTCGCCCTCGGCCACGGCGGGGGCGCTGCCCTCCACCCGTACCAGCCAGGGTTCGATGGCCAACTGGAAGTGGCTGAAAGTATGGGTCAGGCCGGGGAGTTCGCGGCACTCGCCCAGATGCAGCGCGTGCTGGTTGGCCAGGGGCGCGAGGGCTTCCAGGTCGTCCAGTTCCGGCAGGCTCCAGAGTCCGCCCCAGAGCCCGCTGGAGGGGCGGCGATAGAGCAGGATGGCGCCGTCGCCGCTGGCCAGCAGCGGCATCAGGGTGCGCTTCTGCGGCAAGGCCTTGCGCGGTTTGGAGGCGGGGTAGGCGGTTTCCCGGCCAAGCTGGTGCGCGCGACAGCCGCTCTGCAAGGGGCAGAGCAGGCAGCTGGGCTTGCTGCGGGTACAGAGCGTGGCGCCCAGGTCCATCATCGCCTGGGTGTAGTTGTTCACGCGGGCGTGCGGGGTGTAGCGCTCGGCCACTTCCCAGAGCTGCTTTGCCACCTTGGGCTCGCCCGGATAGCCCTCCTGGGCGACGTAGCGGGCCAGCACGCGCTTGACGTTGCCGTCGAGGATAGGCGCGCGCAGTCCCATGGACAGGCTGGCGATGGCGCCGGCGGTGGAGCGGCCGATGCCGGGCAACTCGGCCAGGCGCTCGACGTCACGGGGGAACTCGCCGCCGTGTTCGGCCACCACCAGTTTCGCGGTCTTCTGCAGGTTGCGTGCACGGGTGTAGTAGCCGAGGCCGGTCCAGAGGTGCAGCACTTCGTCTTCCGGCGCCTCGGCCAGGGCCTGCACGCTGGGCAGGGCGTCCATGAAGCGGTCGAAGTAACCCAGCACGGTGCTCACCTGGGTCTGCTGCAACATGATTTCGGAGACCCACACGCGGTACGGGGTGATGCCCTGTTGCCAGGGCAGGTCCTTGCGGCCGTGCCGGTCGTACCATTCCAGCACGGCGCCGGAAAACTGCTCGGGGGTCATCGTTTGAACAGCCCCTTGAGTGCGTCCTTCAGTTCCGGGCTGACTTTGTCGCCGAGCTTTTCCTCGAGTTTCTGGTTCAGCTTGTCGCCGGCGAGCTTGGCGGCCACCTTGCCCATGCCGTCCTGGTCGAGGCGGCAGGCCTTGGCGCCGAGTTCCAGCGGGCCTCGGCAGCGCAGCGGCCACTCGATGCCGACGTAGCGCTCGTTCACCTGGCAGGCCGGGTCCGGCATCTCGCTCTTGTCGCCCTTGATGACCACGCCCAGGCGGTAGTCCAGGCCGAGTACGCGCAGGTCGATGGCGCCTTCACCGTTGACGGTGAGGCCGGGAATGCTGGCGCGCAGGTCGGAGTTGCTGGCCACGCCGTTGTTGAAGACGAGCGAGCCCTTGAGTTCTTCGAAGGGGGTCTCGCTCCCGCCACGGGTGCTGCTCAGGGTTTTCCGGTTGAGGGTGGCGATGCCCTGGCAGAGCTGCTGTTCGAGGTTGGCGTCGAGCAGCGCGCCGTCGTGCAGGGCGAAGCTGGCGGTACCGTTGAGGCCGTCGACCCAGGCTTTCTGACTGTTGCCGCTGGTGCTGATGTCGGCTTGCAGGTCCAGCAGGCCGCGCACCGGCGGTTTCTGTCCCTGGGCTTGCAGGAGTTTCTCTACCGGTACCTTGCTGATGCGCTTCTGCGCCTTGAGCAGCGGCACGGCCGGACGTGCGTCGAGTTGCGCGCTGGCCTGGAAGCTGCCGCCGAACAGGCCGCCGCGCAGGTCATCCAGGGTCAGCACGCCGTTCTTGCCGTTGGCCTTGAGGCTGACGTCATCCATGGGCAGTCGGTCGATGGTGAACTGGCCGAAGTTCAGGGTGGCTTCCAGGTCGACCTTGCGCAGCGGGTCCATCGGCAGGACCGGGGTTTCGCTCCAGGCGGCCTGGGTCGGTGCGTTGGGCAGCGGGGCGCTGCCTTTGACGGCCGCAGCTGCGGTGGACTTCACCTCGGTCTGGCGCGCGGTCTGGGCTTCCTGCTTGGCCTTGGACTTGGGCGGCAGGTAGCGGTCGAGGTCGAGCTTGTCGCCCTTGAGCTGAACGCGCACGGCCTGCTTGGCGATGTCGGCCACGGCCAGGCGGCCGCTGAGGCTGCTGCCGTCGAGCTTCAGGTTCAGGCCTTCGAGGGCGATGCTGTTGGCGCTGCCGGTGAGCTTGGTCACCAGCTCGAACTTCTGCAGGGCGTTGGCGTCGCTCATGGGCGGCAACTCGACGCCGACGCCGGTGAGGAACTCGCGCAGGTTGAGCTGCGCGATGGACAGACCGCCCTCCAGGCGCGCGTCCTTGTCCAGGTCGCGAACCTTCAGCTCGCCGAGGGCGCGCAGCTGGTTGGCGGAAAGCTTCAGGCTGTTCCATTCGGCGACGTTCGCTGCGAGATCGGCCAGCAACTGGCCCTGGGCGTTGAAGGCCAGGGTCTTGCCCTTGAGCGGTTCGCCCGAGGCCTCGCCATTGATCTTGAGGTCTTCCAGCTGGTAGCGCTTCAGGGCGCGCTCGAAACGCAGGTTGGTGGTGAGCTCGGTCTTGGCGCGCAGCACCGGCTGGTTGGTGCCGAAGAAGGCGCTGAGCTTGACCGGGATGCTGGCGCCTTCGCGGATGGCGCCGGTGGTCAGCTCGATGCCTTCGGCGGAAAACTGCTTGCCGCTCTTGGCATCGCTGTAGTCGATGCGGGCGTTGCGCACGGTGAGGCTGTCGATATCCAGCCGGATCGGGCGCGAGGGCTCCTCGGCGGCGGGCGCCTGCGCGGTGCCTTCGGCGGGGGCGGGGCTGGCCGGTGCATCGGCCTGGGCGCTTGCCGGGGGCTTGGGCGGGCGACCGATGTCTTCCCAGTTGCCACGGCCCTTTTCGTCGCGCTGCAGGTCGAGATTGAGGCCTTCGACGCGGATGTCGCTCATCTGCACTTCGCGGCGCAGCAGCGGCAGCACGCGCACGGAGAGGCCGATCATGTCGAGGTTGGCGAACGGCTTTTCCGGCGTTACGGCGCTAGCCAGGGTGGCCTCATGCAGCTCCAGGCCGAGCCAGGGGAACAGGCTCCAGCCGATGTCGCCGTTGAGGGTCAGTTCCAGGTTGGCCTTTTCCCGGGCCAGTTGCTGGATTTCGTCCTTGTAGTCATTCGGGTCGAACAGGTGGGTCAGGGCGAAGCCCGCCGCCACGATGATCAGCAACAGCCCGAGGAAGATGAGGCCCAGGATTTTCCCGAAGGCTTTCATTGGCCAGTCCTTGTGGTGGATCGGATGAATTGAAGGTGCCGAGTATAGCGCCGGGCCATCAGCGATGGCGTGTGGCGGCGCGGACATCGGCCCCCTGGTCAGGGAGTTTGGATGGTGATTTGCAGCGTGGGTTCAGCGCGCGGGTGGCAGCTGTGCTCAGAGGCTTTCCAGCGGCAGGTGAAAACGCGCCGCCAGGGCCTGGCTTTCCAGGTGATCCCGCGGTGCGGCCAGGTGCAGCGATTTGCCTGCCTGTTCGGCGAGAAGTGCGCTTTGTTCCACCAGGCGACGAGCGACGCCGCGATGGCGGGTCACCTTGCGCACGCAGAGATGCGACAGCCGCCAGTGCTGCTCGCCGCGTGCCAGCAAGGCCGCGCCCAACAGGCGGTCATTGAAGCGCCCGGCCACCAGCAGGCCTTCGGCCAGGCCGTGCTCCACCAGCGCCGCTGCGTCGGCATGGGGCGCCAGCAGCCAGTCCGGCGCGTCGGCGTAGATCTTCGCGAGGTCGACGCGATCCTGCTCGGAGGGACTGTTCAGGGTCTCGACGATGACGGGCATGCTGGCTCCTCGGGGCGTTGCGGGCGCGGCAGTGTAAACCCCGCCGACCGTCGTCGGTAGCGGCGCCGGTGGGGCGCGGCCTATAATGGCGCTCTTTTTTCGTGAGTCTTTTGTGGAGTGGGTGATGGCCGAACGTACGGCTTCCGTCGAACGCAATACCCTGGAGACCCAGATCAAGGTCTCGATCAACCTGGATGGCACCGGCAAGGCGCGCTTCGATATCGGCGTGCCCTTCCTCGAGCACATGCTCGACCAGATCGCCCGCCATGGCCTGATTGACCTGGACATCGAGTGCAAGGGCGATCTGCATATCGACGATCACCACACCGTGGAAGACGTCGGCATTACCCTCGGCCAGGCGTTCGCCCGTGCCGTCGGCGACAAGAAGGGCATGGTCCGCTACGGCCATTCCTACGTGCCGCTGGATGAAGCCCTGTCCCGCGTGGTCATCGACTTCTCCGGCCGTCCCGGCCTGCAGATGCACGTGCCCTTCACCCGCGCCGTGGTCGGTGGCTTCGACGTCGACCTGTTCCAGGAATTCTTCCAGGGCTTCGTCAACCACGCCCAGGTGAGCCTGCACATCGACAACCTGCGCGGGCACAACACCCACCACCAGATCGAAACCGTGTTCAAGGCCTTCGGCCGCGCGCTGCGCATGGCCGTCGAACTGGACCCGCGCATGGCCGGCCAGATGCCCTCCACCAAGGGCGTGCTCTGATGCAGACGGTCGCGGTCATCGATTACGGCATGGGCAACCTGCACTCGGTTGCCAAGGCCCTGGAGCACGTCGGCGCCGGTCGCGTGCTGGTCAGCAGCGACGCCAACGTGATCCGCGAAGCCGACCGGGTGGTGTTTCCCGGCGTCGGTGCGATCCGTGACTGCATGGCGGAGATCCGTCGCCTGGGCTTCGACAGCCTGGTACAGGAAGTCAGCCGCGACCGTCCCTTCCTCGGTATCTGCGTGGGCATGCAGGCCCTGCTGGAGCACAGCGAGGAAAACGACGGCGTCGACTGCATCGGCCTGTTCCCCGGCCAGGTGCGCTTCTTCGGCAAGGGCCTGGAGGAAGACGGCGAGCAGTTGAAGGTGCCGCACATGGGCTGGAACGAAGTGCAGCAGAGCGTGGCCCACCCGCTCTGGCACAGCATTCCGGACCGCGCGCGCTTCTACTTCGTGCACAGCTACTACATCGAGGCCGGCAATCCCAAGCAGGTGGTCGGTCGCGGCCACTACGGCAAGGACTTCGCCGCCGCGCTGGCCGATGGCTCGCGCTTCGCCGTGCAGTTCCACCCGGAAAAGAGCCACACCCACGGCCTGCAGCTGCTGCAGAACTTCGCCGCCTGGGATGGCCGCTGGTAAGCCGATGAGCCGCGCGAAGAAGACACCGAGTCTGCAACTCGACGCGGCCCAGACCCAGGGCGCGGTGCTGGCGATCAAGCGCTTCATGGCCGATCGCTTCGAGCTGGAACTGGGCTCCTTCGAGGCCGAGGAAATGCTTGATTTCTTCGCCCGGGAGTTCGCACCGCATTTCTACAACAAGGCGATCTTCGATGTGCAGGCGCACCTGAAAGACAGGTTCGAAAGCATCGAGAGCGACTTGTGGGCGCTCGAGAAAGACTGAGCGCCAAGCCGAATCCACTGACTTCTAACAGGTTGAACCGATGCTGATTATCCCCGCTATCGATCTGAAGGACGGCGCCTGCGTGCGTCTGCGCCAGGGCCGCATGGAAGACTCCACGGTGTTCTCCGACGATCCGGTGAGCATGGCCGCCAAGTGGGTGGAGGGCGGCTGCCGCCGCCTGCACCTGGTGGACCTCAACGGCGCCTTCGAGGGCAAGCCGGTGAACGGCGAGGTGGTCACCGCCATCGCCAAGCGCTACCCGAACCTGCCGATCCAGATCGGCGGCGGCATCCGTTCCCTGGAAACCATCGAGCACTACGTCAAGGCCGGCGTCAGCTACGTGATCATCGGCACCAAGGCGGTGAAGGAACCCGAGTTCGTCACCGAGGCCTGCAAGGCCTTCCCGGGCAAGGTCATCGTCGGCCTGGACGCCAAGGACGGTTTCGTCGCCACCGACGGCTGGGCCGAAGTGAGCAGCGTGCAGGCCGTTGACCTGGCCCGCCGCTTCGAAGCCGACGGCGTGTCCGCCATCGTCTACACCGACATCGCCAAGGACGGGATGATGCAGGGCTGCAACGTCGAGGCCACCGCGGCCCTGGCCGCCGCCAGCCGTATCCCGGTGATCGCCTCCGGCGGTATCCACAACCTGGGTGACATCGAGAAGCTGCTGGCCGCCAAGGCTCCCGGCATCATCGGCGCCATCACCGGCCGCGCCATCTACGAAGGCACCCTGGACGTCGCCGAGGCCCAGGCCTTCTGCGACAGCTACAAGGGTTAATCGACGGATACCGGTGCGCGTGGCGCACCCTACGGGAACACTGCTATGGCTCTGGCAAAACG
Source organism: Pseudomonas resinovorans NBRC 106553 (assembly GCF_000412695.1). Classification (NCBI taxonomy): domain Bacteria; kingdom Pseudomonadati; phylum Pseudomonadota; class Gammaproteobacteria; order Pseudomonadales; family Pseudomonadaceae; genus Metapseudomonas; species Metapseudomonas resinovorans. Next base: position 5,961,712 of record NC_021499.1, on the reverse strand, counting down.
CATCATCCCTTGCCTCGACGTGGACAACGGCCGCGTGGTCAAGGGCGTCAAGTTCGAGAACATCCGCGACGCCGGCGACCCGGTGGAAATCGCCCGTCGCTATGATGAGCAGGGCGCCGACGAGATCACCTTCCTCGACATCACCGCCAGCGTCGACGGCCGCGACACCACGTTGCACACCGTGGAGCGCATGGCCAGCCAGGTGTTCATCCCGCTGACCGTGGGCGGCGGCGTGCGTACCGTGCAGGACATCCGCAACCTGCTCAACGCCGGTGCCGACAAGGTGTCGATCAACACCGCCGCGGTGTTCACCCCCGAGTTCGTCGGCGAGGCGGCTTCGCGCTTCGGTTCCCAGTGCATCGTGGTCGCCATCGACGCCAAGAAAGTGTCGGCACCGGGCGAAGTTCCGCGCTGGGAAATCTTCACCCATGGCGGGCGCAAGCCCACCGGCCTCGACGCCGTGGCCTGGGCGAAAAAGATGGAAGACCTGGGCGCCGGTGAGATCCTACTCACCAGCATGGACCAGGACGGCGTGAAGAGCGGTTATGACCTGGGCGTCACCCGCGCCATCAGCGAGAGCGTCGGCATTCCGGTGATCGCCTCCGGCGGCGTGGGCAATCTCGAGCACCTGGCCGCCGGCATCCTCGAAGGCAAGGCCGACGCCGTTCTGGCGGCGAGCATCTTCCACTTCGGCGAATACACCGTGCCCGAAGCCAAGGCCTATCTGGCCAGTCGCGGAATCCTCGTGCGCTGAGCACAAATCTTGCCTAGGATTCGCCCAGGCTGCCCATTTGACGGATTTCGCAGCCTGGGTTGCTGATGCCCCGACCTCGTTCCCGCGAGGTCAGGCTCGGCGCATTTCCCATCTCCCCTGGAAGGTAGTCGCCAAATGTCGAAACGCCTGCTGCTGGCCCTGGCCGGTACTCTGATGGTGCTTGCCGGCGCGGCCCGCGCCGAAGTGGATGAGAACTACAGTGTCGTTCTCCTGACCGAAAACTTCCCGCCCTACAACATGTCGATCAACGGGAAGAACTTCGCCCAGGAAGACAATATCGATGGCATCGCCGTCGATATCGTGCGTGAGATGTTCAAGCGCGCGGGGGTCAAGTACAGCCTGACCCTGCGCTTCCCCTGGGACCGTATCTACAAGCTGGCGATGGACAAGCCGGGGTATGGCGTGTTCGTCACCGCGCGGCTGCCGGAGCGCGAGCAGTCCTTCAAGTGGGTCGGCCCGATCGGTCCGGACGACTGGATCATGCTGGCCCGTGGCGATAGCCAGATCACCCTCGGCAGCCTGGACGATGCCCGCAAGTACAAGGTGGGCGCCTACAAGGGCGACGCCATCGCCGAATACCTGACGCAGCAGAAGCTCGAACCCCTCACCGCCCTGCGCGACCAGGAAAACGCCCGCAAGCTGGAGAAGGGCCAGATCGACCTCTGGGCCACCGGCGACCCGGCCGGCCGCTACCTGGCCAAGCAGGAAGGTGTGGGCGGACTGAAGACCGTGTTGCGCTTCAACCAGGCCGAACTCTACCTCGCGCTGAACAAGGAAGTGCCGGACGAGGTGGTGAGCAAGCTCCAGACCGCACTGGATCAGATGCGGACTGAGGGCTACGTCGACGAAATCCTCAACAGTTATCTGTAAAAAGACACAAACGACCGGCCACGAGCCGGTCGTTTGCTATTGCCATGGAAGACAGGACGGTCAGTACCGTACGTCCGTGGGTGGGGAACCCACGCAAGGAGGCCGCTTGGCCACAATCACAACTCGAGCGAGCGGTATGACAATGCAGAAACTGATCCAACGCGCCTGTACGCTGGGCCTGATGTTCCTGGCCCTTTCGGCGCGCGCCGAATTGCCGGCGGACTACAAGGTGGTGTTGCTCACCGAAAACTTCCCGCCCTTCAACATGGCGGTGGATGACAAGAACTTCGCCCGCGACGACGGCATCGACGGCATCAGCGCCGATATCGTCCGCGAGATGTTCAAGCGTGCCGACATCAACTACAGCCTGACCCTGCGCTTCCCCTGGGATCGCCTGTACCGCCTGACCCTGGACAAGCCCAACTACGGCCTGTTCTCCACCACCTACACCCCCGAGCGCCAACCGCTGTTCAAATGGGTTGGGCCGATCGCCAAGACCGAATGGGTGCTGCTGGCCGCGCCGGGTAACAACCTCGCTGTCCCGGACCTGAAGAGCGCGTCCCAGTACCGCATCGGCGCCTACAAGAACGACGCCGTGAGCCAGCACCTGGAAAGCCAGGGCATGGCGCCGCAGAACGCCCTGCGCGACCAGGAAAACGTGAAGAAGCTGATCAAGGGGCAGATCGACCTCTGGGCCACCACCGACCCGGTGGGCCGCTACCTGGCCAAGCAGGAAGGCGTGACCGGCCTGCAGACCGTGCTGCGCTTCAACAGCGCCGAGCTCTACCTGGCGTTCAACAAGGACACGCCGGACGAGGTCATCGAGCGCCTGCAGAAGGCCCTCGATCAGATGCGCAGCGACGGTTTCGTCGACGAGATCACCCAGAACTACCTCTGAGGCTCGAGGGCAGCCCTGCGGGCTGCTTGGCGAATGAATTCGCCCCTACGGGACGTGAATACACCTTGTGGGAGCGAATTCATTCGCGATGCACTTGTGGGGGCGATTTCAATCGCCAAGGACCCATGACCTACCGGTAGATCCCCGCCTTGCCATGGGCCGCCATGGCGCGGTTGCTGCGCAGGGCGATCAGCATTTCCACATCGATCAGTTCGAACCCGCGGGCTTTCAGGCGCGGCAGTTCGCGTTCGAGCAATTCCAGGGTGGCCGGGTGCGGATGGCCGATCATCAGCGCCGAACCCTGCTTGCGCGCCAGGTTGAGCGCTGCCTCGAACTGGGCGGCGACCGCCGCCGGGCTTTGGTCGTCATCGAGGAATACGTCCCGCGACAGGCTCGCCAGGCCGGCCTTCTGCGCTTCGGCGGCGGCCACGGTGGCGGCGCTGGTGCGGCTGTCGATGAAGAAGCGGTGCTCACGCTGCAGGCGCTGCATCAGTCGGGCCATGGCCGGGCGCTGGGAGGTCATGCGGCTGCCCATGTGATTGTTCAGGCCTCGGGCATGGGGCACCTGGTGCAGGGCGGCGTCCAGGCGACGCTCCAGCTCGGCGCTGGGCAGTTCCGGGTGCCAGGCATACGGGCCGTTGGCCGGGTCCATGGGCAGGTGCAGCATCACCGTCTTGCCGGCCTGGTGGGCGGCTTCGGCGAGTTCGCGGGAGTGGCGGGTATCGGGGAGGATGGACAGCGCCACCGGGCCGGGCAGGGCCAGTACGCGCTGGTCGCGGGCGGGAGTCTGGCCGAGGTCGTCGATCACCAGGGCCAGACGTGCGAGGGGGGCGGCCCAGGCACCGGCTGCCGTCGCACTCAGGCAGAGCGCCAGCAGCCAGGCACCCCGGCGCATCCTCAGTTCTCGCGGGTGACGTTCAGGCCTTTCAGCAGGTTCAGGGCCTGGCTCAGCTGGTAGTCGTCATCCTGCAGGCGCGGGCCGGCGGCCTTCTTGCTCGTGCTCGGGCGGTCGGCGCCGCCGTTGCCATTGCCGAGGTGGCCGGCGAGGTCGGCTTCCTTGAAGGTCTCGGCGTCCTGTTCGCGGGTGACCTTGGCGCGCGGCACCTCGACGTCCGGGACGATGCCCTGGGCCTGGATGGAGCGGCCGCTCGGGGTGTAGTAGAGCGCGGTGGTCAGCTTCAGGGCGCGGTCGTTGTTCAGCGGCAGCACGGTCTGTACCGAGCCCTTGCCGAAGCTGTCGGTCCCCATCAGGACGCCACGCTTGTGGTCCTGCAGGGCGCCGGCGACGATCTCGGCGGCCGAGGCGCTGCCGCCGTTGATCAGCACCACCAGGGGTACGCCTTCGCTGGCATCGGCGGAGTCGGCGGAGAAGCGCAGCTCGGAGTTGGCGATGCGTCCCTTGGTGTAGACGATCAGGCCTTTCTTCAGGAAGTGGTCGGACACCTCCACCGCCGACTGCAGTACGCCGCCGGGGTTGTTGCGCAGGTCCAGCACCAGACCGCTCAGGCGTCCGCCGTTTTCCTTCTTCAGCTTGGCCAGGGCCTTGGCGACTTCCTCGCCCGTGTTGACCTGGAACTGGGTGATGCGCAGGTAGCCGTAGCCCTTGTCCAGCAGCTCGCTCTTCACGCTCTTGACCTTGATGGCCGCGCGCATCAGTTCGACATCGAAGGGCTTGCCGCCGTCGCGCACCACGGTCAGGTTGATCTTGCTGCCGATCTTGCCGCGCATCTTGTCCACCGCTTCCATCAGCGAGATGCCCTTGGTCGGCTGCCCGTCGATCTTCACGATCAGGTCGCCAGGCTGGATGCCCGCCTTGGACGCCGGGGTGTCGTCGATGGGGGACACCACCTTGATGAAGCCGTCTTCGGTGCCGACCTCGATCCCCAGGCCACCGAATTCGCCGCTGGTGCTTTCCTGCAGCTCCTCGAAGTCTTCCGGCTCCAGGTAGGTCGAGTGCGGGTCGAGGTTGCTGAGCATGCCCTTGATGGCATTCTCCAGCAGGGTCTTGTCGTCCACCGGCTCGACGTAGGAGGACTTGATGCGGTCCAGCACCTCGGCGAAGGTTCGCAGCTCATCCAGCGGCAGCGGCGCCTTGCCGCTCACCGCCGTGGCGGGGAGGCTTTCCGGCTCCTCGGCGGCCAGCAGCTGTGGGGCGCAGCCGAGCAGGGCCATTGCCAAGGCCAGGGAAGTGAGGCGGGACAAATGCGGCATGCGAACTAACTCCTGCTAGGTGAGGTGGCGCCTATCCTTGCGCGCGGCACCACTGTGCGGGGTCGGACGGCCGGCCCTGCTGGCGAATGGCGAAGTACAGAGCAGGCGTATCCTGCCCGCCGCTGGTGCCGACGGTGGCGATGGATTCGCCCGCTTTGACGATATCGCCGGCATTTTTCAGTAAACGCTGGTTGTGCCCGTAGAGGCTCAGATAGCCGTTGCCATGGTCGAGAATGACCAGAAGCCCGGCGCCGCGCAACCAATCGGCAAAAACCACGCGGCCGCCATGCACCGCGCGCACGGCGCTGCCTTCCGCGGCGCCGATCAGCACGCCGTCCCATTTGGCGCGCGAGTCGCCGCCCCGGGCCGAACCGAAGCGCGCCACCAGGCGGCCGTCCACCGGCCAGGGCAGCTGGCCACGGGCCTTGGCGAAGGGGCCGCCGAAATTGGTGCCGCTGCTGGACACCAGCGGACCGCTGGTGGCGCGGGCGGGGCTGCCGGCGGGGCGCTCGCGCAGCTGGCGCTGCTCTTCGGCGAGTGCGCGCTTGCGCGCCTCCTCGGCCTCGCGGGCTTCGCGTGCCTGGCGGGCCAGGGTTTCCTCGATGGTCTTGAGCACCTTGGCCAGTTGGGTCTGGTCCTGCTGGCGGGTCTTGAGTTTCTTGTCGCGCTCGTTCACGTCGCGATTGAGCTTGGCCAGTGCCTGCTGGCGTTCCTTGCGCGCCGTGGCCAACTGCTCGCGGCGGCCCTCTAGGGCGGCCTTCTGCTCATTGAGCTGGTCCTGTTGGGCGGTGATTTCCTGCTCGACGTTGGCCAGCTGGCGCAGGGTCTCGTTGAAGGCCGCGAGTTGCTCCAGGCGCGCCTTGCTCAAGTAGTCGTAGTAGGTGAGGGTGCGGGCGAATTTCTCGGGATGCTGCTGGTTGAGCAGCAGCTTGACGTATTCCTGCTGGCCGCTCTGGTAGGCGGCGCGGGCCTGGATGCCGATCAGGCGTTGCTGCTCAGTGCGCGCGTCCTGGAGTTTTTTTTTCTCTTCGTCCAGGCGCTTGATCTCGCCTTCGCTGTTCTGCAGCTCCTGCTGCAGGTCCTTGACCTGCTGTTCCAGGTTGCCCATTTCGGTTTCGGTTTTCTTCAGGTCCGCCTGGACACCGGATTTCTCCTGCTTCAACTGCTGCAGGAGCTTCTTCAGCTCGGTGACATCCTTGGCGGCCTGGTCCAGCTGCTGCTGGGTTTCGGCGCGCTGGTCGGCCATGGCCGGAACGGCGAGGCTGGCGAGAATAACGAGGGCGAGGGCGCGAAACATGGGGTGTGGTGCACCAGGGGAGGGGACGGGCCTAGTATGCCCGTGGCGCCGGGCAAAAAAAACGGTTCTTCGCGGATTCAGGGGGAAGAGCGAGTTGACAGTCAGGGAAGTGGGTAGATTGGCAGTCGCCAAACGAACCAACCCCCACTCCCTGCTGCCGCCGTGAATCCTATTGATCTTGCCCAGTTCTGGCCAGGCTACGAGGTCGTCGCCTGTCGCCAAGCCACTCACGACACCCTGCTGATTGAGCTCGAACCTCAAGCCGGCTCCCTCCCCAAATGTGGCCGCTGTCACCAAGACTGCCCGCTGATCCACGAGCGGCGAATCCGCCAGGTGCGTGACCGTGACCTGCTGGATCAGCGCGTGCTGCTCCAACTGCCGGTGCGTCGCGTCGATTGCCTGGATTGTGGGCGGGTGACCGAGCGGATTGACTGGCTGGAGCCGGCCTCCCGCTTGACCCAGCGGCTGCGCCTCTGGCTCGAGGGCTTGCTGCAACTGTTGCCGATCAGCCATGTCAGCCGCCTCACTGGCCTGCACTGGCACACCCTCAAGACGCTCGACAAGCGCCGCCTCGAGGCGGCCGTGGGGACCTTTGAGCCCGGTGAGGTGCGGCGGCTGGTGATGGACGAGTTCGCCCTGCACAAGGGGCATCGTTACGCCACGGTGATCATGGATGCCGAGCGCACGCGGGTGCTGTGGGTCGGGCATGGCAACAGCCGTGAGGCGATCCGTCCGTTCTTCGAATTGCTCGGCGAGCACTGCCGGCAGATCGAGGCGGTGGCCATGGACATGAACACCGCCTTCGACCTCGAGGTGAAACGGCATTGCCCGCAGGCCGAGGTGGTGTACGACCTGTTCCACGTGGTGGCGCGCTACGGCCGGGACGTGATCGACCGGATCCGGGTCGACCAGGCCAACCGCCTGCGCGAAGACAAACCGGCGCGCAAGGTGGTCAAGCAGAGCCGCTGGCTGCTGCTGCGCAATCGCGAAAACCTCAAGGGCGGACAGGCCGTGCAGTTGCAGGAATTGCTCGCGGCCAACCAGCCACTGGCCACGGCCTACGTGCTCAAGGATGCATTAAAGGAAATCTGGTACGCCCCCAGTGTGCAGGACGGCTGGCGGCGCTGGCGAACCTGGCTGCGGCACGCCCGGGACAGCGGCTTGGCGCCGCTCCAACGCTTTGCCAGGAACCTCAAGCGTTACGCGCGCGGCATCCTCGCCAGCGCCCGTTTCCCCTTGCACACCAGCCAGCTGGAAGGGGTGAACAACCGCATCAAAGTGATCAAGCGCATGGCCTATGGCTTCCGCGACTCGGCCTACTTCTTCCTGAAAATCAAGGCCGCCTTCCCCGGGAAAGCGCGATGAACCAAAAAAACGCCCGGAACCCGGAGTTCGAGGCGTTTCCTGATGAGGTGCGCAGATTTTCCGCGCGGTGGCCGCCCCGGGGCGGCCACGCTCGATCATTGCAGCTCGACGATGGTCGTGCCGGTCATCTCGGCCGGTACCGGCAGACCCATCAGGGTCAGCAGGGTCGGCGCCACATCGGCCAGCACGCCGCCTTCGCGGATCCGCGCCGGACGCTTGCCTACATAGATGAAGGGCACCGGCTCACAGGTGTGGGCGGTGTGGGCCTGGCCGGTCATCTCGTCTTCCATCTGCTCGACGTTGCCGTGGTCGGCGGTGATCAGCGCTTCGCCGCCCACCTTGTCCAGGGCCTCGACGATGCGGCCGACGCAGCCGTCCAGGCATTCCACGGCCTTGACCGCCGCCTCGAACACGCCGGTGTGGCCGACCATGTCGCCATTGGCGTAGTTCACCACGATCACGTCGTAGCGCTGGTTCTCGATGGCGTCGACGATCTTGTCGGTGACTTCCGGGGCGCTCATTTCCGGCTGCAGGTCATAGGTGGCGACCTTGGGAGACGGGATCAGGATGCGTTCTTCGCCTTCGAAGGGCTCTTCGCGACCGCCGGAGAAGAAGAAGGTCACGTGGGCGTACTTCTCGGTTTCGGCGATGCGCAGCTGGGTCTTGCCGTTCTTGGCCAGGTACTCGCCCAGGACGTTGTTCAGGGACTCGGGCTTGAAGGCGCTGGGGGCGGGGATGCTCGCCGCGTACTGGGTCAGCATCACGTAGCCGGCCAGTTGCAGTTCGCGTTGGCGCGGGAATTCCTTGAAGCCCGGCTCGACGAAGGCGCGGGACAGCTCGCGGGCGCGGTCGGCGCGGAAGTTCATGAAGACCACGGCGTCGCCGTCCTCCACCTTCACCTGCTCGCCGATGCGGGTGGCCTTGACGAACTCGTCGCTCTCGCCGCGCTCGTAGGCGGCGGCCAGGCCTTCACAGGCCGAAGCGGCGGAGAACTCGGCCCGGCCTTCGGTGATCAGGTTGTAGGCGGCTTCGACGCGGTCCCAGCGGTTGTCGCGGTCCATGGCGAAGTAGCGGCCGATCAGGCTGGCGATGCGGCCCTTGCCCAGGCGGGCGAACGCATCGTCGAGCAGCTTGATGGAGGGCTCGGCGCTCTTGGGCGGGGTGTCGCGGCCGTCGAGGAAGGCGTGCAGGTAGATCTTCTCGGCGCCGCGCTGGGCGGCCAGCTCGGCCATGGCGACCAGGTGGTCCTGGTGGCTGTGCACGCCACCGTCGGACAGCAGGCCCATGAAGTGCACGGCCTTGCCGGCGGCCACGGCCTTGTCCACGGCGGCGGTGATCTGCGGATTGGTGAAGAAGTCACCGTCGCGGATCGACTTGGTCACGCGGGTGAAGTCCTGGTACACCACGCGGCCGGCGCCCAGGTTCATGTGGCCGACCTCGGAGTTGCCCATCTGGCCGTCGGGCAGGCCGACGTCCATGCCGCTGCCGGAAATCAGGCCATGGGGCTGGGTGGCGCGCAGGCGGTCGTAGACCGGCGTGCTGGCGGCATGGATGGCGTTGTATTCGGGGCTGTCACTGTGGCCGAAACCGTCCAGGATGATCAGGACCAGGGGTTTGGGCGTGGCTGTCATAGTGTCCGACTCGTCTGCGGCAAATGGAGGAAAGTTGCGGGCAATGCCCCGGAAAAAGGCCGCGGCATTCTACGGTCTGGTTCCATCGGCGTCACCGCTGGACGGGGTTTGGCCGACCTGTGGGGCTGTGTATACTGGCCGGCATTTTACCGTCCCGGAAGCCGACGATGCTCGCTCATCTGATTGAATTTGCCACTAACCACTATGTACTGAGTGGATCGTTCGTTTTGCTGCTGGCCCTGCTGCTCGCCCACGAACTGCGCCGCAGCGGCCGCGCCGTCTCCACCCGTGAACTCACCAGTCTGGTCAACGGCGGCCAGGCCGTGGTGCTGGATGTGCGCGCCAACAAGGATTTCTCCACCGGTCATATCGTCGATGCGCTGAACATTCCCTATGAGAAGCTGACCAGCCGCATCGTCGAGCTGGAGAAGCACAAGGACAAGGCCATCATCGTGGTCGACGCCATGGGCCAGCACGCCGGCAGCGTCTGCCGCGACCTGAAGAAGGCCGGTTTCAACGCCCTCAAGCTGTCCGGCGGGATTGGCAGCTGGCGTGGCGACAACCTGCCGCTGGTGAAGTGAAATGGCCGAGATCGTCGTCTATTCGAGCGCCTGGTGCCCGTTTTGCGTCCGCGCCAAGCACCTGCTGGACAGCAAGGGCGTTCGCTTTGAGGAGATCATCGTCGATGGCAACCCCGCAATTCGCGCCGAGATGACCCGCAAGGCCGGGCGCACCTCGGTGCCGCAGATCTGGATCGGCCAGACCCATGTGGGTGGCTGTGACGACCTGTACGCTCTGGAGCGCGCCGGCAAGCTCGACGCGCTGATCCAGGCCAGCCCGCAAACGGAAACGCACTAGAACAAGGCAGAACCATGACCGAACAAGCAGCAAGCAACGGCGCCAACCAGAATCCTCAGTTCTCCCTGCAGCGCATCTACGTGCGCGACCTGTCCTTCGAAGCGCCGAAGAGCCCGGAAATCTTCCGTCAGGAGTGGTCGCCGAGCGTCGCCCTGGACCTGAACACCCGTCAGAAGCAGCTGGACGGCGACTTCCACGAAGTCGTGCTGACCCTGTCCGTGACCGTGAAGAACGGCGAAGAAACCGCCTTCATCGCTGAAGTCCAGCAGGCCGGTATCTTCCTGATCAAGGGCCTGGACGCGGCTTCCATGAGCCACACCCTGGGTGCCTTCTGCCCGAACATCCTGTTCCCCTACGCCCGTGAAACCCTGGACAGCCTGGTTGTCCGTGGCTCCTTCCCGGCGCTGATGCTGTCTCCGGTGAACTTCGACGCCCTGTACGCGCAAGAACTGGCGCGCCTGCAGGCCGCTGGCGAAGCCCAGGCCTGAGTCGACCCGGCTCCATGAAAAAGCGCCCTTCGGGGCGCTTTTTCTTTGGCTCGGGAAAAGGACTTGGAGATGGGGTTGTAGGGGCGAATTCATTCGCCAAGGGGCGCGAAGCGGCCCCGATGGGGCTGAGGGCAGCCCTGCGGGCTGCATGGCGAATGAATTCGCCCCTACCGAAGAACGGCGTTCGCGTCACTCCAGGCTGAAATCATGCTGCCGCCAGGCCTCGTACACCGCCACGGCCACCGTGTTGGAGAGGTTCAGGCTGCGGCAGTTCGGGCGCATGGGCAGGCGCAGGCGCTGCTCCGGCGGCAGGGCCTCGCGGACCTCCTGGGGCAGGCCGCGGCTTTCCGGGCCGAAGAGGAACGCATCGCCCTTCTCGAAGGCCACCTCGTGGTAGAGCCGCGTGCCTTTGGTGGTAAACGCGAAGACCCGGGGCTGGCCCAGGGCTTCCAGGCAGCTTTCCAGGTCGGCGTAGCGCTTGAGGGTGGCGTACTCGTGATAGTCCAGGCCGGCGCGACGCAGACGCTTGTCGTCCAGCTCGAAGCCAAGGGGTTCGATGAGGTGCAGGTGGCAGCCGGAATTGGCGCACAGCCTGATAATGTTGCCGGTATTCGGTGGAATTTCCGGTTGGAACAGGATGACGTGAAACATGGGTAGCCCCGAGCCCGAAGACGGGCGGCATTCTACTCTCGATGATGATCCGCGACCGAGCCTGTGGCCGCGCTTTTTGTTCTCCCTTGCCCTGCTGGGCCTGATGGCGGGGTTGATGATCGGCCGACTGACGACGCCGGAGCCGGTGCACCTGGAGCGCATCGAAGTGCTCCCGGGTGCCCTGGTGCTCTGGTTCGACCATGAGCCCGAGGTGGCTGTCGAGGAACTGGCTGGCGCCTACGCGCTGCTGCTGGGGGCTGATGGGCGGGGCGCGGGGGGCCAGTTGGCCCTGGGTGAGGCGCCGGTGAGCTGGAAGGTGCTGCGCTCGAACCAGGGGCTGACGCTGCGCTTCGTCGCGGCGCGTCCCCTGCAAGGGGACTGGCATGGCGCCGAGGTGGAGGGGCGCTGGCGGCTGGAAGTCAGCCTGCGCGCCGAATAAAAGAGGGGATTCCCCGGCCTGCCTGTACCAAGGCCCCCAGAAGGGTGGTCGCCGGCATTGCCGACGACGCTGTATTGCAGCGGACTCCGCTGGAGCCCCGGCGGCTGGAAGCCAGCGCGCCTGTGGATAAAAGAGGGGATTCCCCGGCCTGCCTGTACCAAGGTCCCCAGAAGGGTTGTCGCCGGTCTTGCCGACGACGCTGTGTTGCAGCGGACTCCGCTGGAGCCCTGGCGGCTGGAAGCCAGCGCGCCTGTGGATAAAAAAGGGGATTCCCCGGCCTGCCTGTACCAAGGCCCCCTGAAACCTGGTCGCTCGTGGCGACGCTGTGTTGCATCCGGCCCCTGGGGCCGTGGCGGCTGGAGGTCAGCCTGCCTGTGTAAGAGTGGGGATTCCCTGGCCTGCCTGAACCAGGGGCCCCAAAACCTGTGTTGTCTGGACTATTGCAGAGCGCGTGCCAGTTTTTCGGAAAGCCTTCGTAAAATTTCCTGGTGAGCCTGAAGGCCGCGGAATTACTGGGGTTTGCGGTGGGGGAGGGTCGGCGGGGGCTGGTCTTGCCCAGTGCCTGGCGTGCCGGGAAGGCACCTCGATGAAGCACTTTTTTGAGGCGGCGATGTTGCCCAGGCACCAGAGATGGTCTTTCCCTGCTGCCACGGAAAACCCCGCCGAAGCGGGGTTGAGGCGGGGTCAGTGATTGAGGGGAGGGAGGTAGGACGCGGTGGATTGGCATTTGCGCAGCCGCTCCACCTTGAGGGAGAGGCTTCGAGGGGCGCGGACGCCGATGCGCGAACGACCGCCTTCCATGGGGCCGACCACTATCTCGATACCCTCGGTGCGCAGCATCCGCGCCAGCTCGAGTTCACTGCAATTCTCCATGGCCTTGAGCCTGAGTACGTCTCCTTCCTTGCGAACGCCGATATGTAACTGCATGGTTTTATCCTGCCTTTGATTCAGGTTCATGCAGCATCCCGCCCCGTTTGCTCTCAGTCCACGGTGGTGCGGAAAACCAGACATTTCGTACGGGCAATATGGAAGCGGAAAGGGGGTGTGATGGCGTAGGGCGGGGGTGTGATGGGACGGGAAAAGAGGCGGGGTGCTGGCGCGACCCCGCCGGGTGGGTCAGGCGTCGTCGCTGTCGTCGTCGTCGCCGCCGTCCACCTTCATGCCCAGTTCCTTGATCTTGCGGGTCAGGGTATTGCGGCCCCAGCCCAGGAGCACGGCGGCATCGCGGCGACGGCCAGCGGTGTGCTTGAGGGCGGTCTCGATCATGATCCGCTCGAACGCCGGTACGGCGCTGTCGAGCAGCCCGGACTGGCCGCGCGCCAGGGCCTGGTCGGCCCACTGGCGCAGTGCCTGCTCCCAATTGGTGACCGGGGCGGCATCCTGGGGTTGGGTGAGCAGTTCGGGCGGCAGGTCGTCGACATGCACTTCGCGGCCCGAGGCCATCACCGTGATCCAGCGGCAGGTGTTCTCCAGCTGGCGCACGTTGCCCGGCCAGGGCAGGTTCTTCAGGTACTCCTCCGTCTCGCCCTTCAGCAGCTTGGGCTCCACCGCCAGTTCCTGGGCGGCGCGCGCGAGGAAGTGCCTGGCCAGGGCGGGGATGTCCTCGCGGCGGTCGGACATGCGTGGGATATGGATGCGGATGACGTTGAGGCGGTGGAACAGGTCCTCGCGGAACTTGCCGGCCTGTACCAGGTTTTCCAGGTTCTGGTGGGTGGCGGCGATGATGCGCACGTCCACCTTCACCGGGGTATGGCCGCCCACGCGGTAGAACTCGCCGTCGGCCAGCACCCGCAGCAGGCGGGTCTGGGTGTCGGCCGGCATGTCGCCGATCTCGTCGAGGAACAGGGTGCCGCCATCGGCCTGTTCGAAGCGGCCGCGACGCTGGTTGGCGGCGCCGGTGAAGGCGCCTTTCTCATGGCCGAACAGCTCGGACTCCATCAGGTCCTTGGGGATCGCCGCCATGTTCAGGGCGATGAAGGGTGACGCCGCGCGCGGGCTGTGGCGGTGCAGGGCATGGGCCACCAGTTCCTTGCCGGTACCGGATTCGCCGTTGATCAGCACGGTAATGTTGGAGTGGCTGAGGCGGCCGATGGCGCGGAACACCTCCTGCATGGCCGGCGCTTCACCGATGATCTCCGGCGTTCGCGCCTGGCTGGCCGGGGCCTCCAGGCCTTGTTGCTCCTGGGCGTGCTGGAAGGCGCGCTTGACCAGCGAGACGGCTTCGTCGACGTCGAAGGGCTTGGGCAGGTACTCGAAGGCGCCGCCCTGGTAGGACGCCACCGCGCTGTCCAGGTCGGAGTGCGCGGTCATGATGATCACCGGCAGGCGCGGGTGCAGCTCGCGGATCTGCGCCAGCAGGTCCAGGCCGCTGGCGCCGGGCATGCGGATGTCGGAGATGATCACGTCCGGCTGCTGCCTGGACAGGCGCCCGAGCAGGCTGTCGGCACTCTCGAAGCTCTGGGTGTTCATGCCTTCCTGCTGCAGGGCCTTCTCCAGGACCCAGCGGATGGAACGGTCGTCATCGACGATCCAGACAGTTTCAGTACGGCTCATGTCGAAGAGACTCCTTGTTCCAGCGGCAGGAAGATCGAGAAGACGGTGTGCCCGGGATGGCTTTCACACTCGATCAGGCCCTGGTGCTGACTGATGATGTTCTGGGCGATGGCCAGGCCCAGTCCGGTACCGTCCGGACGACCGCTGACCATGGGATAGAAGATGGTTTCCTGGAGCTCGGCCGGGATGCCCGGGCCGTTGTCGATGATTTCCACCTTGGTCACCAGGCGATGGCGCGTGTGGCCGATGGTGAACTGGCGCAGGGTGCGGGTGCGCAGGGTGATGCGGCCCAGGCGCAGGTCGTTCTGCGCCGACAGGGCCTGCATGGCGTTGCGCACGATATTGAGCACGGCCTGGATCATCTGCTCCTTGTCGATGAAGACATCGGGGATGCTCGGGTCGTAGTCGCGCACCAGATTGATGCCGCCCTGGCTCTCCGCATCCACCAGGCTGCAGACCCGCTCCAGCACTTCGTGGACGTTGGTCATGGCCAGCGACGGCAGCTTGTTCGAGCCGAGCATGCGGTCCACCAGGTTCCGCAGGCGGTCGGCCTCTTCGATGATGACGTTGGTGTAGTCCTTCAGGTGCTCTTCCGGCAGTTCGCGGGAGAGCAGCTGGGCGGCGCCACGGATGCCGCCCAAGGGGTTCTTGATCTCGTGGGCAAGGCCTCGCACCAGCAGCTTGGTGGTCTCCTGCTTGGACAGCTGGGCCTCCTCCTTGGTGATCCGCAGCAGGCGGTCACGGGGGTGGACTTCCAGCAGCAGCAGGGTCTCGCCGCGATTGAGGATGGGCGTGACCGCGTAATCCACGGTCAGGGCCTGCCCGGAGAGCGAGGTCAGCATGGCCTCGCGCTTGGTGAAGGGGTGCGCCTGTTCCACCGCCTGGCGCAGGGAGGCGAGGGCCTCGGGCGACTCGGTGAACAGCTCGCTGATGAACTGGCCATGGCTGCGCTGGCCACTGACGGCGAGGAGCATTTCCGCTGCCGGATTCATGTACTCGAGGCGCAGGTCGGCGTTGAGCAGGATCACTGCTGTCGTCAGGTTGTCGAGCAGCAGTCGGTGCAGGGCGTCGTTGATGGTCATGGCTTCGGCGCTCGTGGCGATGACAGGAAAATGCAAGAAGCAAACCAAAGCCCTGAAAAGACGCGTGAAAATAGGGTTTCCGCTGGCTGAGGCTATCTTTCAGAGCAAATAGTCCGGCTCCGGACGAACCAAAATGGGGAGAGTATAGAAAGCGGTGCAGGGTCTTGCACTGAAATGGTGCGATAGCGCGGATCAGCGGGAGGGGCGTCCAGGCGATACCCCGGGTGACATCGGGGGTACCGCCGGTTACGGGAGGGGCGGGTCAGATGAAGGGCAGGATGGCGATGTCGTCATCCTCTTCCTCGGGCTTGTCCTTCAGCGGGCATTCGGGGCGCACGCCGTAGTCGTCTTTCTCGCAGGGGCGCGCCAGGCGTTTCTGCGCCAGCGACATGCGGATGATGTGCACCGGTTGTCCCGGGGTGCGCTCGACCGTGCGGCCCTGCTCATCGATGATTTCCACGGCCAACTGATGGGTGCCGCGATCGAGGTTCTTCAGCGGGAACACCGGGCTGCGGCCCGGCTCGCCCACGGGCTTGCCGTCCAGCAACAGGCGGTAGTTGTGGTTGGCGCGCAGGCCGGGTTCGCTGGTGGCGCTGACGATCAGGTTGCCTTCGCCGTCGCGGATGGTGGCTTCCGGCTCGGGCACCAGGATGCGCAGCACCTGGTAGCCCTGCTCGCGGGGAATCGGCTTCTGGTAGAGCGGCGGCGGCTGGATATCCCCGGGGACGTTCATGGCGTTGGAAGGCGCCAACTGCAGGCGTTCCGCGTTGCCCGGCTTGGGGCGGTCGGTGAAGACGCGGTTGCCCTCGTCGTCGATGTAGGTGTAGACCTCGGCCAGCACGGGCTGGCCGAGGAGCAGGAGGGCGAGGAGCAGGAATCGGGTCATCGGTCAGTTGTTCGGCCGTGGGGTGGGGGCGGGCGGGGGACGCAGCGCCGGGCTGCTGGTATTGACCCGCTGGACGGTAAAGGTGACAGGGGCGCTGGTCTGCACCACTCTGGTGCCGGAGAGCACATCCACCGCCATGGTGTGTTCGCCGCGCGACAGGTTCACCAGTTGCAGGCGTGGCACGTTGGTGGGCTGGCCGTGGGGTTCGCCATCCAGGCGCAGGCGCAGGCTGTGGCCGGGCTGCAGGCGCGGGTCCAGCGCCACGCCGACGCTGAAGGTACCGTTGTTGGCACGCAGGGCTTCGTCGGAGGGGATGTCGGTGAGCGCGAGCACCTGGTAGAAGGGCGCGCCGTTGGCCGGGTCCGTCGCGTCGTCGGCCGGAGCCGTCGGCGCCTGGGAGCGCACGGTATTGGTCGGCGCCAGCTCCACCCGTTCGGTGGCGGCGCCATCCGGGGGCTGGTTGGTGAACACCGTGTTGCCGTTGGCGTCGATGTACCTGTAGATCTGGGCGGTGGCTGGCAGCGCTGCGGCGAGCAGCAGGCAGCTGATGACGATGAGGCGCATGGTGGCGGTCTCCGGAAGCTCATGCCAAGCCTTGCACCCGGATGGCGGGCTGGCAAGTCGGGCATTGTGCGATAGCGTCGAGGTGGCCGGTGTGCGTTGCGACACGTTGGGACATTTCCGCGGGCCGACGCCGCTGCCAGGCTCATTCGGCCGCGTCGAACTGTCGGCGGCTCACGTGCAGGCTTTTGTATCATGCGCTTTGCTTTGACTGTTCAAGGGACGCCTTTCTCATGCCGCTACCGTCCATGCTTGCCATCCGCTTCCTCATGCCGCTGCTGCTGTGCCTGCTCGTCAGCCTGTTCCCGGCGCAGGGGCGTGCGGCCTTGCCCAACCCCCTGGCGGGGAGTTCCTCGGGGAGCGAGCAGGTCAGCAGTGCCCAGCTCGAACAGTCGCTCAACCAGGTGATCCAGACCCTGGAGAACGACAAGCAGCGCGCCGACCTGCTGAACAAGCTGAAGCAATTGCGCGATGTCACCGGCAAGGAAAAGGCCAGCGAGGGCGGGGTGCTTGGACTGATCAGCGACTCCCTGATGGAGCTGGAGAAGCGCTTCCAGGGCGATAACAGCCCGTTGCTGCACTGGCGCAATAAGTTCCGTCTGGCGGGTGCCGAGTTGGCGGAGCGCCTGCCGGATTGGCGAGCGTTGCCCGTCGTCGTCTTCAATTTTTCCATCGTGCTGCTGGTCTGGGGCCTGTTGGCGTCGGCGATCCTCTGGCTGGGGCGGCGCATGCGCGAACGCTTCGGGCTGGCAGCGGAGCTGCCGCAGCAGCCCAAGACCCGCGACCTCGTGCTGTTCGCCCTGCGCAAGCTGGGCCCCTGGATGATCGCCTTCCTGATCACCCTGTACCTCTCGCTCGTGCTGCCCAGCTCCCTGGGCAAGACCCTGGCGATGGTCATGGCTTATGTGCTGATCTGCGGCACCTTGTTCTCGGCCCTCTGCGTGATCTGCCTGTCGTTGTTGAGTGGGCCGCACCGCCGGCGGGCCCTGGATATCCTGCGGCGCCAGGCCTTCCACCCGCTCTGGCTGATCGGCAGCCTGGCCGCCCTTGGCGAGGCGGCCCATGACCCGCGACTGATTGCCGGGCTGGGAGAGAACACTGCCAGCTGCCTGAGCGTCCTGGCCAATGTCAGTGCGGCGGTGCTCACCGCGCTCTTCGTGTTGCGCTTCCGCCGTCCCATCGCCCACCTGATCCGCAACCAGCCACTGGACCGTCGCATTGGCCAGCGCGGCCTGCATGATCTGGTGCAGTTGATCGGCACCCTGTGGTTCGTGCCGGTGCTGCTGCTGGTGGGTACCTCCCTGATCGCCACCTTCGTGTCCGCCGGCGATAGCAGTTCCGCCCTGCGTCGCGCCCTGGTCTCGGCAGTGCTGGCGGTGGTGGCGATGACAGTGGTTGGCTTGATCCGCCGTGGCTCCAGCCGGGATGCGGCAGGGGCTCGGCGCAGTGCCCCCTACCTCGAGCAATTGCAGAACTTCGGCCTCACCCTGGTGCACCTCGTCGTGGTGTTGCTTTTCGTCGAGTTGGGGTTGCGGGTCTGGGACATGTCGCTGATCAGCTATGCCAAGGGCGAGGGCGCGGAGATCAGCAGACAGGTGGTGCGTTTCGGCACCACCCTGCTGGTGGCCTGGCTGGTGTGGATCCTCGCCGACACGGCGGTGCAGCACAGCCTTGGCGTTGGCGGACGGAACCGCACCAACACCCGTGCGCTGACCATGCTGCCGCTGATCCGCAACGTGTTGTTCGCCAGCATCGCGTTGATCGCGCTGATCGTCGCTCTGGCCAACATGGGCATGAACGTGACGCCGCTGCTGGCCGGTGCCGGTGTCATCGGCCTGGCCATCGGCTTCGGCGCGCAGTCACTGGTGGCGGACCTGATCACCGGGCTGTTCATCATCATCGAGGACTCGCTGTCCATCGACGACTACGTGGATGTCGGCGGCCACCTGGGAACGGTGGAGGGGCTGACCATCCGCACCGTGCGCCTGCGCGATCTGGATGGCGTGGTGCATACCATTCCCTTCAGCGAGATCAAGAGCATCAAGAACTACTCGCGGCAGTTCGGCTACGCCATGTTCCGCTGGCCGGTGCCGGCGAGCATGCCGATCGACGATGCGGTGGCATTGGTGCATGAGGTGGCCAAGGAGCTGCGCAGCGACCCGTCGGTCTACCGCAGCCTGTGGTCGCCCCTGGAATTGCAGGGCGTGGAGAGTTTCGACAACGGCCAGGCGATCCTGCGCTTCCGCTTCAAGACCGCGCCGATCAAGCAGTGGGAAGTGCAGCGGGCGTTCAACCTGCGCCTGCGCCGGCGCCTCGACCAGTCCGGCATGGAGCTGGCGATGCCGCGCCTGAACGTGCAACTGACCCGTGCACGCCGGCCCGCCGGCGAGTCGCCGCAGGACCCGGATGTGCCGGACGGCCTGGGCGTTTGAGGGTGGGGGCACTGAATTGGCAAGTTCATGTGATTGCTTCTCCCTGACTTCTTGCATGTAGACACATCCCTCTCCCCCGCCCCTCTCCCGTAGGGCGAGGGGTGACTCGCGCCGGCAGGCGCGAGCCGTCCTGATGCCCAAACCGGCCTGAAACGAAGCATTGGAGATGACGCCGCGCAAAGCGCCCCTTCAGGCGGCCGAGTGGAATCGTTGGGGAGGGGGACGAGCGGCATGGATGCCGCGAGAGGCGCGCAGGGCCATGGATGGCCCTTCGCGCCGTGCCCCCGGAGCGACGATGTAGCGAGGGGAGTTTGGCGCAGCCAAACCCGGATGTCGGGGCAAGCCCTCTTGGTTACTTCTGGGGCGACTGCCAGAAGTGACTCGCCCGGGAAGGCGAAACAGAAACCTCCCGCCCACTCGGCAATGAGCTGAACAACGGAGATTGCCAGTCCGGCTCGAGCCCCCAAGACGGCAATAAAAAAGGTTCATCGCGCTTTCCCGGGGAAGGCGGCCTTGATTTTCAGGAAGAAGTAGGCCGAGTCGCGGAAGCCATAGGCCATGCGCTTGATCACCTTGATGCGGTTGTTCACCCCTTCCAGCTGGCTGGTGTGCAAGGGGAAACGGGCGCTGGCGAGGATGCCGCGCGCGTAACGCTTGAGGTTCCTGGCAAAGCGTTGGAGCGGCGCCAAGCCGCTGTCCCGGGCGTGCCGCAGCCAGGTTCGCCAGCGCCGCCAGCCGTCCTGCACACTGGGGGCGTACCAGATTTCCTTTAATGCATCCTTGAGCACGTAGGCCGTGGCCAGTGGCTGGTTGGCCGCGAGCAATTCCTGCAACTGCACGGCCTGTCCGCCCTTGAGGTTTTCGCGATTGCGCAGCAGCAGCCAGCGGCTCTGCTTGACCACCTTGCGCGCCGGTTTGTCTTCGCGCAGGCGGTTGGCCTGGTCGACCCGGATCCGGTCGATCACGTCCCGGCCGTAGCGCGCCACCACGTGGAACAGGTCGTACACCACCTCGGCCTGCGGGCAATGCCGTTTCACCTCGAGGTCGAAGGCGGTGTTCATGTCCATGGCCACCGCCTCGATCTGCCGGCAGTGCTCGCCGAGCAATTCGAAGAACGGACGGATCGCCTCACGGCTGTTGCCATGCCCGACCCACAGCACCCGCGTGCGCTCGGCATCCATGATCACCGTGGCGTAACGATGCCCCTTGTGCAGGGCGAACTCGTCCATCACCAGCCGCCGCACCTCACCGGGCTCAAAGGTCCCCACGGCCGCCTCGAGGCGGCGCTTGTCGAGCGTCTTGAGGGTGTGCCAGTGCAGGCCAGTGAGGCGGCTGACATGGCTGATCGGCAACAGTTGCAGCAAGCCCTCGAGCCAGAGGCGCAGCCGCTGGGTCAAGCGGGAGGCCGGCTCCAGCCAGTCAATCCGCTCGGTCACCCGCCCACAATCCAGGCAATCGACGCGACGCACCGGCAGTTGGAGCAGCACGCGCTGATCCAGCAGGTCACGGTCACGCACCTGGCGGATTCGCCGCTCGTGGATCAGCGGGCAGTCTTGGTGACAGCGGCCACATTTGGGGAGGGAGCCGGCTTGAGGTTCGAGCTCAATCAGCAGGGTGTCGTGAGTGGCTTGGCGACAGGCGACGACCTCGTAGCCTGGCCAGAACTGGGCAAGATCAATAGGATTCACGGCGGCAGCAGGGAGTGGGGGTTGGTTCGTTTGGCGACTGCCAATCTACCCACTTCCCTGACTGTCAACTCGCTCTTCCCCCTGAATCCGCGAAGAACCATAAAAAAGGCCTCCCGAAGGAGGCCTCTCAATCATGCCGCTTGCGCGGTCACAACTGGATCAGACGCTGTAGTACAGGTCGTATTCCAGCGGGTGCACGAAGGTGCGCACCTTGATTTCTTCTTCGCTCTTCAGCTCGATATAGGCATCGATGAAGTCGTCGCTGAACACGCCGCCCTTGGTCAGGAACGCACGGCCCTTGTCGAGTTCTTCCAGAGCCTCTTTCAGGCTGCCGCAAACCTGCGGGATTTCCTTGGCCTCTTCCGGCGGCAGGTCATACAGGTTCTTGTCGGCGGCATCGCCGGGGTGGATCTTGTTCTGGATGCCGTCCAGGCCAGCCATCAGCAGTGCGGCGAAGCACAGGTAGGGGTTGGCAGCCGGGTCCGGGAAGCGCGCTTCGATACGGCGGGCTTTCGGGCTGTTCACGTACGGGATACGGATCGAGGCGGAACGGTTGCGGGCGGAGTAGGCCAGCATTACCGGGGCTTCGAAGCCCGGGACCAGACGCTTGTAGGAGTTGGTCGACGGGTTGGTGAAGCCGTTCAGGGCCTTACCGTGCTTGATGATGCCGCCAATGAAGTACAGGGCGGTATCGGACAGGCCGGCATAGCCTTCGCCAGCGAAGGTGTTCTTGCCATCCTTGGAGATGGACATGTGAACGTGCATACCCGAGCCGTTGTCGCCGTACAGGGGCTTGGGCATGAAGGTCACGGTCTTGCCGTAAGCGTCAGCCACGTTGTGCACGCAGTACTTCAGGGTCTGAACTTCGTCAGCCTTGGCTACCAGGGTGTTGAACTTCACGCCGATTTCGTTCTGACCGGCGGTCGCCACTTCGTGGTGGTGAACTTCGACGACCAGGCCCATTTCTTCCAGTGCGTTGCACATGGCGGTACGGATTTCGTGGTCGTGGTCGACCGGCGGTACCGGGAAGTAGCCGCCCTTCACGCCCGGACGGTGGCCTTTGTTGCCGCCTTCGATGTCGGCGTCGGTGTTCCAGGAAGCCTGCTCGGAGAAGATCTTGAACATGGAACCGGAAATGTCGGACTTGAACTTCACTTCGTCGAAGATGAAGAACTCCGGCTCCGGGCCCACGAAGACGGTGTCACCGATACCGGTGGTCTTCAGGAACTCTTCGGCGCGACGGGCGATGGCGCGCGGGTCGCGGTCGTAGCCTTGCATGGTGCTCGGCTCGATGATGTCGCAGACCAGGATGATGGTCGGCTCTTCGGTGAAGGGGTCCAGGACGGCGGTGCTGTCGTCCGGCAGCAGGATCATGTCGGAGGCTTCGATGCCTTTCCAGCCTTCGATGGAGGAGCCGTCGAACATCTTGCCGTGCTCGAAGAAATCGTCATCGGCGTCACGGGCCGGCATGGTCACGTGCTGCTGCTTGCCTTTGGTGTCGGTGAAGCGCAGATCAATCCACTTCACGTCGTGTTCTTTAATCAGTTGAAGCGACTTCGACATGTTGTCCTCCAGATGGATGGGGGCAGTAACCTTGCCTCCCAAAAAGATTCGGGGTGAAGCCGGGGCGGGATAGTCCGCCAGGGCGACCTGCCTCACAAGGGAGCAAATTGCGTGCCAGTGCCCTGGAATGGGCTGACCCCCCCTAAACTCGCGGCTGGCGGGTCATTCGCTCTGATTAAGCGCACTTTTGCGCACCGTTTTCGTGCCCTCCATGGTGCGCGTGATGCATTTTGGTGCATCGAAAGCTTTGATGAATGATTTTGGTCAAAGCTTGAACAATTTCCGCTATAATCCGCGCCCCTCTTTTTCGGCTGTCGCCCTCGCGCTGTTTTCATGAAACTCATCGTCAAAGTCTTCCCGGAAATCACCATCAAGAGCCGGCCGGTGCGCAAGCACTTCATCCGTCAGCTCTCGAAGAACATCCGTGCGGTCCTGAAGGATCTGGACCCGGAGCTCGAGGTGACCGGCGTTTGGGACAACCTCGACGTCCAGACTCGCCAGACCGAGCCGAAGCTGCTGCGCGAGATGATCGAGCGCCTGACCTGCGTCCCCGGGATCACCCACTTCCTGGAAGTGCACGAGTACCCCCTGGGCGACTTCGACGACGTGCTGGAAAAGTGCAAGCTGCACTTCGCCGACCAGCTCCCCGGCAAGATCTTCGCCGTGCGCTGCAAACGTGCAGGCAAGCATGAATTCACCTCCATGGAGCTGGAGCGCCATGTCGGCAGCCGTCTGCGCCAGGAGTGCAACGCCGCCGGCATCGACCTGAAGAAGCCGGAAGTGGAAGTACGGATGGAAGTGCGCGACCAGCGCCTCTACGTCATCCACCACCAGCACAACGGCATCGGCGGCTACCCGCTGGGCTCCCTGGAGCAGACCCTGGTGCTGATGTCCGGTGGCTTCGACTCCACCGTCGCCGCCTATCAGATGATGCGCCGCGGCCTGATGACCCATTTCTGCTTCTTCAACCTCGGCGGCCGCGCCCACGAACTGGGCGTGATGGAAGTGGCCCACTTCCTGTGGGAAAAGTACGGCCGCTCCCAGCGCGTGCTGTTCATCAGCGTGCCCTTCGAGGAAGTGGTCGGCGAGATCCTCAGCAAGGTCGACAACAGCCAGATGGGCGTGGTGCTCAAGCGCATGATGCTGCGCGCCTCCACCCACATGGCGCGCAAGCTGAACCTCGACGCGCTGGTGACCGGCGAAGCCATTTCCCAGGTTTCCAGCCAGACCCTGCCCAACCTCTCGGTGATCGACTCGGCCACCGACATGCTGGTCCTGCGCCCGCTGATCGCCAGCCACAAGCAGGACATCATCGACACCGCCACCAAGATCGGCACCGCCGAGTTCGCCAAGCACATGCCCGAGTACTGCGGCGTGATCTCGGTGAACCCGACCACCCGCGCCAAGCCCGGCCGCATCGAGCACGAGGAAGAGCAGTTCGACATGGCCATCCTCGAGCGCGCCCTTGAGCGCGCTCGCCTGGTGCCCATCGACCGGGTGATCGACGAGCTGGGCCAGGACGTGGCGGTGGAAGAAGTGCGTGAAGCCCTGCCCGGGCAGATCGTCGTCGACATCCGCCACCCGGACGCCCAGGAAGACGACCCCCTGGAGCTGGCCGGCATCGAGGTGTTGGCCCTGCCGTTCTACGCGGTCAACAACCGCTTCAAGGAACTGGACGCCAACCGCCAGTACCTCCTGTATTGCGACAAGGGTGTGATGAGCCGCCTGCACGCCCACCACCTGCTCAGCGAGGGACATGCCAATGTGCGTGTTTATCGTCCGGCCTAGGCAGCCAGGGCTGTTCGGCGGAAGCATCCGTCATCGCCCTCCCGACCATCGGGCCGCCTGATTCGCCTGTCTTTCATCTATGCCGCCTACAGTGGGCGGCACACCGAATCCTCTGATCGAGACGCACAACCGTGATCGAAAATCTCCGCAACATCGCCATCATCGCCCACGTCGACCATGGCAAGACCACCCTGGTAGACAAGCTCCTGAAGCTGTCCGGCACCCTCGACCGCAAAGAAGCGGAAAGCGAGCGCGTGATGGACTCCAACGACCAGGAAAAAGAGCGCGGCATCACCATTCTGGCGAAGAACACTGCCATCAAGTGGAACGGCTACAACATCAACATCGTCGACACCCCCGGCCACGCCGACTTCGGTGGCGAGGTTGAGCGCGTAATGAGCATGGTCGACTCCGTACTGCTGGTGGTCGACGCCCAGGACGGCCCCATGCCGCAGACCCGTTTCGTGACCCAGAAGGCCTTCAAGGCCGGCCTGCGTCCGATCGTCGTCGTCAACAAGATCGACCGTCCGGGCGCGCGTCCTGACTGGGTAATCGACCAGATCTTCGACCTGTTCGACAACCTCGGCGCCACCGACGAGCAGCTGGACTTCCCGATCGTCTACGCCAGTGCCCTGAACGGCATCGCCGGCATGGACCACGAGAAGATGGACGACAACATGGACGCCCTGTTCCAGGCCATCATCGACCACGTACCGGCCCCGGTCGTGGACACCGAAGGCCCGTTCCAGATGCAGATCTCCCAGCTGGACTACAACAGCTTCCTCGGCGTGATCGGCATCGGCCGCATCGCCCGTGGCCGCATCAAGGCCAACACCCCGG
This sequence comes from Pseudomonas resinovorans NBRC 106553, assembly GCF_000412695.1. Taxonomy (NCBI): domain Bacteria; kingdom Pseudomonadati; phylum Pseudomonadota; class Gammaproteobacteria; order Pseudomonadales; family Pseudomonadaceae; genus Metapseudomonas; species Metapseudomonas resinovorans. The sequence continues at coordinate 5,936,836 of NC_021499.1, read as the reverse complement.
TAGTCGCCATCAGCGACGACGGTTCCAAGCGCAACGGCCGCGTCCTGAAGATCATGGGTCACTCCGGCCTGCAGCGCGTTGAAGTCGCCGACGCCGAAGCCGGCGACATCGTCTGCGTCAGCGGCATGGAAGAGCTGTTCATCTCCGATACCCTGTGCGACCCGCAGAACGTCGAAGCCCTGCCGCCGCTGACCGTTGACCAGCCGACCGTGAGCATGACCTTCCAGGTCAACGACTCGCCGTTCGCCGGCAAGGAAGGCAAGTTCGTCACCAGCCGCAACATCAAGGACCGTCTGGAGAAGGAACTGCTGCACAACGTCGCCCTGCGCGTCGAAGCGGGCGAGTCCGCCGAGAAGTTCAAGGTCTCCGGCCGTGGCGAACTGCACCTCTCCGTACTGATCGAAACCATGCGCCGCGAAGGCTTCGAGATGGCCGTGGGCCGTCCGGAAGTGGTGATCATCGAGAAGGACGGCGAGAAGCAGGAGCCCTACGAGAACGTCACCATCGACATCGAAGAGCAGCACCAGGGCTCGGTGATGGAGCAGATGGGCCTGCGCAAGGGCGATCTGACCAACATGATCCCCGACGGCAAGGGCCGTGTTCGCCTGGAATACACCATCCCGGCGCGTGGCCTGATCGGCTTCCGTAACAACTTCCTGACCCTGACCTCGGGTACCGGCATCCTGACCTCGACCTTCAGCCACTACGGCCCGATCAAGGCCGGCGAAGTCAGCAACCGTCAGAACGGCGTACTGGTCTCCATGGCCACCGGCACCGCCCTGACCTACTCGCTGGAAACCCTGCAGAGCCGCGGCAAGCTGTTCCTCGCCCCGGGCGACGAGATCTACGAAGGCCAGCTGTCGGGCATCAACAGCCGTGACAACGACCTGGTGATCAACCCCACCAAGGGCAAGAAGCTCGACAACATGCGCGCTTCCGGCAAGGACGAAGTCATCGCCCTGGTTCCGCCGATCAAGTTCACCCTGGAACAGGCTCTGGAATTCATCGCCGACGACGAGCTGGTGGAAGTGACGCCGAAGTCCATCCGCCTGCGCAAGAAACTGCTGAACGAGAACGACCGCAAGCGCTACGAGCGCGCCAAGGTCTGATCGCCGATCAGTAACTGAAAAGCCCCCGCCGGAGCGATCCGGCGGGGGCTTCTTTTTATTGGGATGCGTCTCCGACTGTGCCGACAACTGTAGGTTGGTGTGGAGCGAAGCGAAACCCAACGTTTCGAGGCCTGGCCGAGCTTAGGGCTTCGCGCTGCCCAGGCGGTTGGATCTTCCCCCGGATTCTATCCGGGCTACCCGAGGTTCGGTTTCGTCGTTGCATACCCCACTGATTCGGAGTCTTTTCCGAGGTAATTAAGACTCGTCCTACATACTTCCCAATGGGGTAGTTGGTTTCATTTGCGGTCGCTCGCAAAGGACTGCCCGACGTGCCCCGCTACTACCTTCTCAGCTTATTCCTGGCCCTGGTCATCAGCCTCCCGGCCCTATCCCAGGAGACGTCGCCCGGTGACCGCGACCTGATCCGCGACCGCCAGGAACGCATCCTCGAAGAACAGCGCCGCCGCTTGGAGGAACTGCAACAACTGCCCGGCCAGGCGGCGCCTACCCCACGGCTGGAACAGCCGGCGGACTCGGCCTGTTTCCCGGTGCGCCATATCCGTCTCTCCGGGGCCGGGCTGATGCCGCCGGAGCGACAGCGTGAACTGCTGGCCGGCTTCGAGGGACGTTGCCTGGGCACCGGCGAGCTGAACCAGTTGCTCAAGGAGATCACCGACTTCTATCTCGACCGTGGCCATGTCACCTCCCGTGCCTACCTGCCACAGCAGGACCTCGCCGATGGCGAGCTGGAGGTGATCGTCATCGAGGGGCGGCTCGAAGGCCTGGACGGTTCCGCCATCGCCAGCGACCGGGAACTGGCGATGGTTTCGCCGGCACGCATCGGCGAGGTGCTGGACCTTCGCGAGCTGGAGCAACTGGTGGACCAGATCAACCGCCTGCCGTCGCGCCCGGCGCAGCTGGAGCTGGTGCCGGGCGCTGAAGTGGGCGGTAGCCGCGTACGTCTCCAGGGCGAACCCGACAAGCCCTGGCGGGCGGGCTTGAACCGTCACAACGACGGCCAGCGCGACACCGGCGAGCAGCAATGGGGGGTGAATTTCGACTGGGACAGCCCGCTGGGCCTCGCCGACCAGCTGAGCCTGCGCGGTGGCGGCGACCTCGCCAGCGACCGCTGGCGCCACTCGGCCAACCAGGGGTTTTCCTACAGCCTGCCCTACGGCTGGTGGAGCCTGTCCTATGCCTACAGCCAGAGTTACTACCGCACCCGCAACGACAGCTCGGGCTTCGCCTTCGTCACCGACGGCGAGAGCAAGAGCCACCAGTTCCAGGCAGAGCGTGTGCTGCACCGCGATGCCGTGAGCAAGACGGCCGCCAGCTTCGGCCTGAGCCACTTGCGCACCCGCAACTACATGGACAACAGCCTGATCGGGGTGTCCAGCCATCGTCTGAGCGAGGCCCTGCTCGGCTTCAACCATGGCCGCCGAATAGGCGCCGCCTTCGTCAACCTGGACGCCGGCTGGCACCAGGGCGTCGGTGCCCTGGATGCCCAGGGCGCGGGCCACCCCCGTGGCAGCGAGCCGGTGGCCCGCTACGACAAATACAGCCTCACCCTCAGCTTCCTGCTGCCCTTCCAGGTGCGCGGCGAAAACCTCAGCTTCGACAGCCTCGCCTACGGCCAGCGCAGCGAGGACGTGCTGTTCAGCCCGCAGCGCATCAGCCTCGGCGGGCTGAGTTCGGTGCGCGGCTTCAAGGACCAGTCGCTGTCCGGCGACAGCGGCGGTTACTGGCGTAACCAGCTGCGCTGGCGCCGGGCGATCGGTTGGGAACCGCTGCGTCCCTGGCTGCAGGAATACGGCGTGGCACTGGCCTATGACCTCGGCGTCATTCACGGCAACCGGCACAACCCTGGCCAGCACGGGCGCATGAGCGGCCACGCGCTGGAGCTGAGCGCTCGCGGCCAGCACCTCGCGGCGTCGGTCACCTTCGCCCGTTCCCTGGAGCGCCCGGCCGCCATCGAGCGCCGCGAGCACCCGCTGTATTTCCGTTTCGACCTCTTCTTCTGAGCCGGCCACGACAGGAGTCACGCCATGGATACCCGCAGCCCGCTGAACCAATGCATCGCCCTGACCCTGGCCGGCATCCTGTTCCTCGATCCGATCGTCACGGTCGCCGCCGAGCTGGCGGTGGACCGCGCCGCCGGCGGCAACACCCAGCTGGGCCAGGCCGGCAACGGCGTACCCATCGTCAATATCGCCACCCCCAACGGCAGCGGGCTGTCGCACAACAAGTTCCGTGACTACAACGTCGGGCAGCAGGGCCTGATTCTCAACAACGCCACCAACAAGACCCAGGCGACCCAACTGGGCGGCATCATCGTCGGCAACTCCAACCTCCAGGGCCGGGCGGCCAGCACCATCCTCAACGAGGTCACCGGCGGCACCCGCAGCCAGCTCAAGGGCTACACCGAAGTCGCCGGCCAGTCGGCACGGGTCATAGTTGCCAACCCCCACGGCATCACCTGCGACGGTTGCGGTTTCATCAACACCCCGCGCGCCACCCTCACCACCGGCAAGCCGGTGGTCGAGGGCGGGCGCTTGCAGCGCTTCGAGGTGGACGGCGGCGACATCGCCATCGAGGGCGCCGGCCTGAATGCCGGCAACATCGACCAGTTCGAGCTGATCACCCGCAGCGCCAGGCTCAACGCCGAACTGCATGCTCGCAACCTGACCGTAGTCACCGGCCGAAATGACGTGCAGGCCGACAGCCTGGCCGCCACACCACGCGCCGCCGATGGCAGTGCAAAACCGGAACTGGCCATCGACAGCTCCGCCCTGGGCGGCATGTATGCCGGAGCCATTCGCCTGGTGGGCACCGAGGCCGGCGTCGGCGTGAAGCTGGCCGGCGATATGGCCGCCAGCGCCGGCGATATCCATATCGACGCCAACGGCAGGCTGACCTTGGCCCAGACCTCGGCACGTGGCGACCTGCAGGTCAACGCGCAAAGCGCTGAACTGACCGGCAAGACCTACGCCGGCGGGGGTGCGAACATCACCACCCGGGAGGACCTGACCAACCGCCAGAGCCTCGCGGCTCGGGAAGGGGTTCGCTTGGACAGCGGCGGTCTGTTGAGCAACCAGGGCGTGATCGAGGCTGGGGTCAATCCGGACAACAGCCGCAATGCCGCAAGCGATCTCCAGGTCCAGGCGCGGGACCTGCGCAACAGCGGCAGCCTGGTGGCTGGCCGCAACCTCGAACTGAGCGCCAGCCAGACCCTGGACAACCGAGGCGGCACCCTGAGCGCCCAGGGCCAGGCCAAGGTGGCGGCCGCGAAGCTGGATAACCGTGGCGGTCGGGTATTGGCCAAGGGCGACCTGGAACTGGCGGCCGGTGAGCTGAACAACGGAGAGGCCGGTCTGGTGGCCAGTACCGGCAAGCTGGAAGCCAAGCTCGGCCACCTGGATAACCGTGGCGGCGAATTGTCCAGCCAGACCAGCGCCAATCTCCAGGCCGATAGCCTGGACAACCGTGGCGGCAAGCTGGGCGCGAGCCGGCAGGTACAGGTCACGGCAGGCACGCTGGACAACCGCAGCGGCCAACTCACCAGCGGCTCGACCCTCGATCTACAGGCCGGCCTTGTGGATAACCGCGACGCCGGCCGCATCGCCAGCGACGGCAAGCTGTCGGCCAGTGTCACCGCGCTGGACCAGGGCAACGGCGGCCAGCTCTACAGCAACAGCGGGCTCGGCCTGGACCTCAATGGCGGCAAGCTCGACAACCGTGGCGGGCTGCTGAACGCGCCGGGCCAGCTGCTGTTGAAGAACCTCGGCGAGGTCGACAACCGGGGTGGTGAAATCTCCAGTCGGCAGGCCTTCACCCTGGCCGCCCGCAGCCTCGACAACAGCGGCGGCAAGCTGCTCAGCGCCCAGGCCCTGACCCTGCGCATCGACCGCGCCCTGAACAACCTCAAGGGGTTGATCTCCGCTTCCGCCCTGGACGCACGCAGTACGTCCCTGAACAACGCCAGCGGGCTGCTCAGCAGCGCCGGCAACCTGCTGCTCAATGTCACCGGCGACGCCGGCAACCGTGGCGGCGAGATCTCCGCGGGCGGTGCCATCGGGCTCAGTGCCGCCAGCCTGGACAACCAGGGCGGCGATCTGTTGGGTGATGGTGGACTGGAGCTTTCCCTGGCCGGGGCCCTGAACAACCAGGGCGGTACGCTGGGGTCGGGCAAACAGCTCAACCTGCAGGCCGGCAGCCTCGACAACCGCCAGGGCAGCCTGGTGGCGGACGGCGCCCTGAATGCCAGGGTCAGCGGCCTGCTCGACAACCAGGATCGCGGCAGCCTGCTTGCCAAGGGCGGCCTGGCCGTACGGGCCGACAGGCTGGACAACCGGGGTGGCGAGCTCGGCAGCCAAGGCCGGGTCGAGCTCGCCGGCAGCCAGCTGGACAATCGCGCTGGGCTCATCTCGGCGGGTGGCCCGCTGGTGCTTGCGGTCGAGCATCTGGACAACCGCCAACAGGGTCGTATCACCAGCGCCGCCAGCCTCGACTACCAGGGGCAACGGCTGGACAACCAGGGCGGGCTCGTCACCTCGGCCGGAGCGCTTTCGCTCAAGGCCGAGGACGTGAACAACGCCCAGGGGCGCATCGCCAGCCAGCACAACCTGACCGCCACGCTTGGCCGCCTGGCGCAGCAAGGCGGCGAACTGGTCGCCCAGGGCGATCTGCAGCTTCAGGCCGCCAGCCTCGACAACCGCCAGGGCGGCCTGGTGGGCAGCACAAAAGCGCTGAAACTCGCCGTAGGGGATGTCGACAACCGCGGCGGTGAGTTGTCCAGCCAGACCAGCGTCAGCCTCACCGGTCAGCGGCTGGACAACAGCGGCGGCAAGGTGCTGGCCGGCAGCAGCCTGGCCCTTGCCGTGGCGCGGGTGATCAACCAGGCCAAGGGCCTGGTCTTCGGCCGCCAGTCGACCATCGTCAATGCCAGTCACCTGGATAACAGTGGCGGCACGCTGGCTGGTGCGACCTCGCTGGTTATCGCCCTGACGCCCAGGGACGCCGAACTGGATGGCACCCTGGTCAACCGCCAGGGCCTGCTCAGCAGCGAGGGTAGCCTCGACCTCAGCGCCGGCCATGTGGATAACCAGGGCGGCATGCTCTCCAGTGCCGCCGATCTGAACCTGACTGCTCGTGGCCAACTCGACAACCAGGGCGGCGTCATCGTCAGCGACGGTGCCCTGAAGCTGGCGAGCGCCGGCCTGGACAACAGCCTGTCGGGCTCACTCAGTGCCAAGGGCAACCTGCAACTCGACACGGGCGCCCTGGACAACAGCCAGGGCGGCAGGCTGACCGCTGCTGGCCGGCTGCAATTGATCGCAGGCCTGGTCGACAACAGTGCCAAGGGCCGCATCGCCAGCGGGCAGGCCTTGAGTGCCCGGGTCACCGGCCTGGACCAGCATGATGGCGGCGAGCTGTTCAGCAGGGCCGACCTCCAGCTCGATCTGCAACACGGCCTGCTGAACAACAGCGCCGGAGGCCTGATCAACAGCCCCGGCCAACTGCTGCTGCAGAACCTCGGGCAGGTGCAGAATCGCGGCGGCGAAATCTCCAGCCAGCAGGGCTTCACCCTGGCCGCGCAGCAGCTCGACAACAGCGGCGGCAAGCTGCTCAGCAACCAGGCCCTGGTGGTGCGTATCGCCCAGGCCCTGGACAACGCCAGGGGCGAGCTTTCCGCCAACGGGCTCGACCTGCGCGCCGGCAGCCTGGACAACCGCGAGGGCCGAATCAACAGCCTCGGCTCGTCCACTATCGCAGTGGTCGGCCACTTCGATAACCGGGGCGGCGCCCTGTCGGCCAACGGCCCGCTCGACCTCGCCGTCGCCACCCTCGACAACCGTGCAGGCGAGATCGTCGGCCGAGGCGACGTCCAGGCCCGCGTCGGCAGCCTCGACCAGCGTGGCGGGCTGCTGATCGCCCTGGGCAGCCTGGCGCTCGACGGCCAGCGTCTCGATAACAGTGCCAACGGCCTGGTCAGCGCCACCCGGGACCTGGTCCTCAAGGTCGATGAAATCGACAACCGTGGCGGCGAGATCTCCAGCCAGGAGTCCGTCCAGCTTACCGGCCAGCAACTCGACAACAGCGACCAGGGCCGACTTCTGGCCGGCACCCGCCTGGGGCTTGCCGTGGCGCAGGTGATCAACCGCACCCGGGGCCTGATCTCCGGCAATAGCGCCGTGACCCTGCGCGCTACGAGCCTGGACAACAGCGGAGGCCGCCTGCTCAGCCAGCAGGACGTGGACATCGCCCTGGAGCAGGCGCTGACCAACACCCAGGGCCTGATCAACAGCGAAGGTCGCCTCGACCTCAGCGTGGGCCAGCTGGACAACCGCAGTGGCCGCCTCTCCAGCGCCGGCGCCATGACCCTGGCCAGCCGTGGCGAACTGAACAACGACGCCGGCCAACTGCTGACCGACGGCCGCCTGGTGCTGGCCAGTGCCAGCCTGAGCAATCGCGAGGGCGTACTGTCCGCCAAGGGGGCGGCGCAGCTCACCACGGGCCGTCTCGACAACAGCCAGGGGCAACTGATCGGTGCCGACACGCTGGCCCTGCAGGCCGGCGAGTTGATCAACAATGCGGGCCGTATCGGCAGCAACCGGGCGCTCACTGCCAGCGCCAGCCGCCTGGAGCAGCGGGCCGGCCAGCTGTTCAGCGACACAGACCTCAGTCTCGACCTACAGGGCGGCGACCTCGACAACCGCCAGGGGCTGATCAACGCCCCCGGCCAGTTGCTGCTGAAAAACCTTGGCAACCTCGATAACCAGGGTGGCGAAATCTCCAGCCAGCAGGCCTTCACCCTGGCCGCCCGCAGCGTCGACAACGCCAGCGGCAAGCTGCTCAGTGCCCAGGCCCTGACCCTGCGCATCGAGCAGGCGCTGGCCAACCTCAAGGGGCTGATTGCCGGCTCCCGGCTCGATGTTCGTGCCTCCAGCCTGGCCAACGGCGGCGGCACCCTGACCAGCCGTGGCGATACCCGCGTCGACACCACCGGCGACCTCGTCAACGACGACCAGGGCCTTATCAATGCTGCCCAGCGCCTCACGCTGAACGCCGGCAACCTCGACAACCGGGGCGGCAGCCTGTTGGCCGGCACCGCCCTCGAGCTCCAGGCCCAGGCCATCGATAATCGCGACCAGGGCCTGATCAACAGCCAGGGCACGCTCGACCTGCAGGCCGGCACGCTGGACTCCAGCGACGATGGCGAAGTGTCCGCCAAGGGTTCGATGCTTCTGGGCCTCGACCGGCTCATCCAGCGCCAGGGCCGCCTGATCGGTGCCTCGGGCATCAACCTCGACCTCAAGGGCGGTGACCTGGACAACCAGGGTGGCCTGATCCTCACCCAGGGTCCGCTGAGCATTTCGCGGCTGCGCGACCTGGCCAACCAGGCCGGCGAGATCAGCAGCAGCCAGGGCTTCAGCCTGAGCCTGCGCAACCTCGACAACAGTGGTGGCCGGCTGATCAGCAGCGGCCAGTTGGGCCTCAGCGGTGTCGCGCTGAATAACCAGGGTGGCCTGCTTTCCGGCTGGCAGGGGCTGGCGGTCAGCGGCCAGAGCCTCGACAACCGCAACCTGGGCACCCTTTCCAGCCGCAGCGGCGACCTGTCCGTCACGCTCACGGGCGGGCTGCTCAACAGCGGCGAAGGCGCCATCGCCAGCCAGGGGCGCCTGGACGTCAAGGCCGCCAGCCTGGACAACAGCGGCAAGGGCATTCTCTCCAGTGGCGGCGACCAGCAACTGGATATCGCCACTGTGTTGAACAACGGTGCCGGCGGCCTGATCGACAGCGCCGCCGCACTCGACCTCAAGGCCGCCAACCTGAACAACGCCGGCGGTAGCCTGCAGGCCGAGCGAGTGCTGGACCTGCGCACCACCGACCTCGACAACGGCGGCGGCAGCATTGCCGGCAACGGCGCGATCAACCTCAATCTGCTCGGCACCTTCGGCAATGCCAACGGCCAATTGGCCAGTGCGGGCCCGCTGGTGCTGCAAGCGATCCAGATCGACAACCAGGCCGGTCAGATCGCCAGCCGAAGCCTCCTCACCTTGCTGACCGGTGGCCTGGACAACCGCAATCGCGGCACCCTCGCCGCCAATGGTGCGCTGCTGCTCACCGCCACCGGTGCGTTGCAAAACGACAACGACGGCCTGATCTACAGCCGCGATGCCGGCATCCGGATCAACGCCGCCAACCTGGGCAACGCCCAAGGCACCATCCAGGCCCAGGGCGAGCTGGACATCGATACCGGCACCTTCTCCAACCAGGGCGGCCGTATCCTCAGCCAGGCAGGCAACCTGACGATCAACGCCGGCAACCTCGACAACCGGGGCGGCACCCTCGCCAGCCTGCAAGGCTGGGTGAAGGCGCGCCTTGGCGGCTGGCTCGACAACAGCGCCACTGCCGGCACGGCTGGCGTGGTCCAGGGCCGCTCGCTGGAACTGGACGCGACCGCCATCCGCAACCAGGGCGGACACCTCTCGGCCATCGGCGGCGACGCAGTACTGCGCACCGGCGACCTCGCCAACGACCAGGGCGGCCTCTACGCCAAGGGCCTGCTCAAGATCACGGGCAACAACCTCAACAACGCCGGGCAGATCGCCGCCCAGGCGGTGGACTTCAGCCTCGCCGGTGCCCTGAACAACCAGCGCGGCATCATCGAAAGCGATACCACTCTGCTCCTGGCCGCCGCCTCGCTGGACAACCGTGGCGGACAGCTACGCGGCCTCGGTACCACGGGTCGTAGCCAGCTGACTGTGCGGGGCCTGCTGGACAATCGCGACGGCACCCTGGAAATTGCCAGCAGCGACTTCGGCCTGACGGCCGCGAGCTTCCAGAACGAAGCGGGCAGGCTGCTCCATGTCGGCAGGGGCGTCTTCGACCTCACCTTGCCCAGCGTGGTCAACGCCGGTGGCAGCATCGTCACCCGAGGTGGGCTGACGCTGAATGCCGGCAGCTGGACCAACAGCAGCATCATCCAGGCGGGCCGCCTGACGGTGAACGTCGGCGAGTTCCACCAGACCGCCAGCGGCCAACTGCTGGCCAGCGACGCATTCAGCGGCATCGGTGGCAGCTGGACCAACGACGGCCTGATCGCCAGCGACGGCCGGCTCGACCTCCGCCTCAGCGGGACCTACAGCGGTGAGGGTAGCGTCAGCAGCCTGGACGACCTGACGCTGGACGCCGCGCGGTTGTTGCTGCCCACGGCGGGGCGCATCACCGGTGGGGGCGACACCCGCATCCGCGTCGGTGGCCCGCTCGACAACCACGGCGTCATGACCTCCGCCAGCGGCCTGATCCTCGAAGCGGCGCGGCTGAACAACCATGGCACCCTGGGCAGCGCCGGAACCTTGCGCCTGGTGGCGGCGAACCTGCTCAACCAGGACGGCCTGATCTTCAGTGGCGGTGACATGGCCCTGCGGGTAGGCAGCTTCACCAACCGTTACGCGGATGTTTACAGCCTCGGCGATATCGATATCGCGGCGGATGACGCGGGCGGCCAGGCGAGCTTGCTGAGCAACCAGTCAGGCACCCTGGAAAGCGTGGGTGCCTTCAGCCTGCGTGCCGCGCTGATCGAGAACCGGCGCGACATCCTGACCTACAGCGATGGCGGCCTGTACACCGCGAAGATCGAAGAAAACTTCTGTGTGGAACCCGGTGTGGATTGCAGCGGCCGCAGCAACACCTGGTTCCGGATCACCACGCGCAGCAAGCTCGAGGTCACGGACGCCAGCGCGGCGGCGGTGATCAACGCAGGCCAGGGCCTGACCATCACGGGCGGCACCCTGCGTAACGAATCCAGCCTGATCAGTGCGGGCGGGGACATCGCGATGACCCTGGACGCCCTCGACAACAAGGGCGTGGAAGTTGGCGAAACCGAAACCAGCAGGGTCTATCGCCTCACGCGAATGGATCGCCGCTACCAGCTTGCCTATGTCGCCCAGGCGGAAGCGTTCACCGCCAGGTACTGGCTGGAAAGCCCGAACTATGACGCCGGCAATACCGCTGCGATTGCACCGGCGATCTCCTTGTTCCTTTCCGGTGAGTTCGACGGAGAAGTCCACCGCCTGGCCAGCACCACTCAGTTGAGCAGTGGGGATCAGCGCTACGCGAGCATCATCCAGGCCGGCGGCAACGTCAGCATCAGCGCGAGGGATCACATCAACAACGGTGTGGTTCGTACCCACCAGACCTACGTGAGTGGGGGCAACAAGGTGGGTGGTACGGCATCCGGCGGCACGGGCGCGATCACCGATTTCACCCTCAACGCCCAGTTGCCGCCCGACCTCGCCCAGCAACAGGTCAACCCACTCACGCTGCCGGGCTTCAGCATTCCCACCGGGCAGAACGGCCTGTTCCGTCTGAGCGGAGCCGCCGGCAGCGATGTCGACGCGAGCCAGGCAGACCAGGGCCCGCAGAGCTGGGAAATGGCCGGGGGCAGCATCGGCGCCACTCAGCGCGAGCGCGACCTGAGCGACACCCAGGCACGGCAGGTGCAGACCGCCGGCCAGGGGCCGGCGAGACTCGGCAGTGGCCAGCTGGAGCTGGGCAGTCGTGTTCGGGTGGAGGGCACCGATGCCGGCGCCATTCGCGTGGACGCAGGCGGTGCGCCGGATACCTCCCCATTGCCCAACCGGACCGGGGTGCCCGGCGATCCGACCCAGGGCGGCGCGATTGCCGAGGGGCCGGGCGGTATCACCAGCCCGCAAAGCCAGGTGGTCGATCGGGTCCAGGGCCTGCCGGCCGAGCGTGCGCCGTCCCGGTCTCACCGCTACCTGATCGAAACCAACCCGGAGCTCACCAACCTCCGCCAGTTCCTCAGCTCGGACTACCTGCTCGGCGAACTGGGCTACGACCCGGACCAGGCGCAGAAGCGCCTGGGCGATGGCCTCTACGAGCAACGCCTGGTGCGCGAGGCGATCGCCGCCCGCACCGGCCAGCGCTACCTCGAGGGCCTGACCAGCGACGAAGCGATGTTCCGCTACCTGATGGACAACGCCCTCGCCAGCAAGGAGCGGCTAGGCCTGAGTGTCGGCGTGAGCCTGTCCGCCGCCCAGGTGGCGGCGCTGACCCACGACATCGTCTGGCTCGAAGAGCACGAGGTGAACGGTGAAAAGGTACTGGTGCCGGTGCTCTACCTGGCCCAGGCCGAAGGCCGCCTGGCACCCAACGGCGCGTTGATCCAGGGCCGCGACGTAGCGCTGATCTCCGGCGGCGAGCTGGACAATCAGGGCACCCTGCGCGCCAGCAACAACCTCAGCGCCAGCGGCGGCAACCTGGTCAACAGTGGCCTGATCGAAGCCGGCAACCGCCTCGACCTGCTCGCCACCGACAGCATCCGCAACGCCCAGGGCGGCATCATCGCCGGCCGCGATGTCAGCGCCATCGCCCTCACCGGTGACATCGTCAACGAACGTTCGGTGACCACGCACCAGGCCGCCACCCAATCCGGCAGCCAGAGCGAAAGACGGGACTTCGTCGACACGGCATCTCGCATCGAAGCGGCCAACGACCTCAGCCTGTCGGCGGGACGCGACCTCGCCAACATCGGCGGGATGCTGGGCGCGGGTGGCAACGCCAGCCTCAGTGCGGGACGTGACCTGATCATCGGCTCGGCCACCGAAGCCCACAGCACGAACGTCGACGCCGGAAAGGCGCGCTGGAGTGACACCAGCATCACCCAGCACGGCAGTGACGTGCAGGTGGGTGGCAATCTGGAGATCGAAGCCGGCCGCGACCTGGCGGTGATCGCCAGCCGCGTGGGGGCAGACGGTGACCTCGACCTGGCGGCGGGGCGCGACCTCGATATCAGCTCGGCGGCCAACGAAAGCCACTACGAGTCCCACTACAAGAGCGGCGGCAAGAAGCTCGACATAGAGCAGTCCCTGGTCCGCCAGCAGGGCAGCGTGCTCGAGGCGGGCGGTGATCTCAGCGTCATCGCCGGAGGCGACCTCAGCGTTACCTCCAGCCGCCTGCAAGCCGGCGACGAAGCCTTCCTCTATGCCGGCAACGACCTCAGCCTGCTGGCGGAGCAGGACAGCGACTACAGCCTCTACGACAAACAGAAGAAGGGCTCCTTCGGCAGCAGCCAGACCCAGCGCGACGAGGTCACCGATATCCGCCATGTCGGCAGCAGCATCAGCGCTGGCGGCGATATCACCCTGGTCAGCGAGGGCGACCAGCGCTACCAGAAGGCCCGCCTGGAGAGCGGCGGTGACCTGACCCTCGACAGCGGCGGTGAAATCGCCTTTGAAGCGGTCAAGGACCTGCACCAGGAAAGCCACGAGAAGAGCAAGGGCGACCTCGCCTGGACCTCCGCCAAGGGCCAGGGCACCACCGACGAAACCCTGCGCCAGAGCGAACTCGTCGCCCAGGGCGAAATCGCCATCAAGGCGGTGGACGGCCTGAAGATCGACCTCAAGCAGATCGACCAGAAGACGGTGAGCCAAACCATCGATGCGATGGTCCAGGCCGACCCGAACCTGGCTTGGCTGAAGCAGATGGAAGAGCGCGGCGACGTCGATTGGCAGCGGGTGCAGGAAATCCACGACTCCTTCAAGTACAGCCACTCGGGGTTGGGGGTTGGGGCGGCGATTGCCATCGCAATTCTGGTGGCAGCCGCAACCTATGGTGCTGCAAGTGGCTTAGTTGGAACAGCGGCTAGCGCTACGGCCGGCTCGGGTTCTGCGATGTCGGCTGGATTAGCCACAAGTACCACCACTGCAGCAGGTATTACCACGACCACATCCGTGGCCGCTGGTTGGGGCAATGTTATGGCGGCTACCGCTCTGTCCTCGGCGGCGGGAACCGGTGCCTCAAGTTTCGTTAGTAACAAGGGTGATCTAGGAAAAACCTGGGCGGATATGACGAGTGAAGATAGTCTTAAAAGTTACGCGACTGCTGCCTTGATCGCTGGATTTGCCGTCGGTGTTACAGATGGTTGGGGGAGGGAGATTACTTCAGAGGGTAACTACAAGCTGATCGATTACGGCGAGCGCTTCAAGGCATATTCCGCTAATACAGCGCTGAAATTGGCGTTGAGTAGCGACAATAAAGAGGCTTGGTTGAGTATCGCTGCAACTGGCGCTTTGATGGAGCTTTACCAGTATTCAGTCGGGCGGGATCCAGATGCTAATTCCGGCGTAGATAGGCCGGAAGGCTCTGCGTTTGATGCTTCACCTGGCTATGTTCCGAAAATTTCGGTTGATGGCATCGCTAAGGAGGGTAAAAATATTGGTTTGAACTTGCCGCTAGATGACATTGCATGCTCAAAATTTTACTCGGTATGCCACGGTACTGCTATAAGTAATCTGCTAAATGAAGTTCCTGGGTTTAATTCCTTTGCCACGATTCATGATCAATGGATGATAAGCTTGGAGGCTGCAAAGGGAGCCGATATGTCGGTTTTTGAGAATATTGGAAGTATGCCGCCAGCCATAATAGTTAATTATGGTGCGATTTACGATAAATACCGAGCCTTGCTTGAGTCAACAAGGAGGTTAAGTGATGATGATTAAGTTGTGTTGCAGGCTTGTATTTTTTAACATTCTTCTTCTGCTTCTCGTGTCCGGATGTCTATCTTACAGTGCGTGGGAGAAAAGCAGGGACACCCTAATAGGGAGGAAATTTGATCCAGAAACCAGTCTTTCTGGTGTGGAAAGGTTGTATTACGTTAGAGGGGCAAATAGTAAGAGAGTGGTGGATTATTCGGTTCCAGAAGCCGGGGGTGTCAGATACTACATAACGTATGTTAATCCATTTTGCCAGTACTCAATATTGGTGTCGAAAGACAATATTATTAAATCCTGGAGAAGGGAGACAAAAGACAGAAAAAGTTGCTATGTTTATTAGTTGGTGCTAGGAGGGTAAATATCTCAATTTCCTCGGGTCGGAAAGTGGGTGTATTTATTTTTCTCTACTCTAGTTTACTGTCTGAGCGCGTAAGCCTGCAGGGTAAAGGGGGCGGGGTAAAGGGGACAGATTTATTTTCCCTGCTCTAGCTTATTTTCTGGGCACGTGATGCCGAGGTGCAGTGCCTGATCTGGACAGATCACCATGGAGGACGCAGTCATGCCCAGGGGCGGGTGCGTGTTATTGCTGAACTATCCGCGTCACATCGGCCGAAAAGGGGATGGATCTATTTTTATGCTCTAAAGCTGATTTCGGCGGAAGGATTAGAGTTCCTAAAATAAATCTGTCCACTTTTCTGGTCGCTCACATAAGCATTTGAGTACGAGCAGAGAAGCCCAACGAACCGATGCCAGCTGTCCTGGCATCGGTTTTTGTGCCTTTTCTGTACTGATTGAGGGCATGAGTTGTCCGATCAGCCCTGCTGAACCAGGGGACAGAACAGAAAAGCGCCGCGATCCCGGCAACGGAATCGCGGCGTCATTCTTAAATGAACAGCATTACGCCAGTGGGCGGGCTTGCTCATTAAACAGGCTATGGCCGGGTTGGCTCCGGCTTGTTAGAAGTTACCTTAGGAGTCTTTTGCAAGGGACCAGCCTTTACCAGCTTTCTCGCCAGTTAAATGTTTAGTCATGCAGTTTATTACTTGCGCTTTGCGTTTTTTTGCAAAAACTTCTGGGCTAATTGGCTGGCCGTAGATTTTGGCAAGCTTCTCGCTGTTTTTAATGTCTGATTCATACTGGAGTTGAGCCATGTTGTGGCACTCCGTTATGTCATGTTGGAATTTTACGGGGTTCTGGGCTGTGCCTGCAACAGCGACAAAACGCACATCTTCATAGCTAAAATCGCCGGAGATGGGTGTCTGCTGTGGCGTTGTGCATCCAGAAATGAGTAGTGTGATTACTGGGGCTGCATAAAATTTCATAAAAACTCCTAACGTCTGAGCTCAGGTCTGTCGACCCTGCAGCTAATTGTTAGACGCCGTCGCCGGACAAGCTATAGGCTTCATCACCGCAAGAAAATAAGACTTTTTCGAAATTGCTTCTGCGATTTCTTTTACAGAGATTGTTGCTATCTATATGGAGGAAAAGGGGATGGATCTAGTTTTCTTGCTCGATTTTCGAGAAAGGACGATGCATTCATTCTTCATGCTATAAGTCTGACTGTTTTGGCGGGATTGGATTTTCGTGGATAGAGCTTCCTTGGTTGATTTTAATTCCATTTAAGTAATGCTGAAATCCTACGCCTGTTTAGGACCAATCCTAAGGGGCTTGTAGATATCCACATTGCTCCCTTCGTGCACAATCCACCGACTTTCCTGGCTCGTCGAGTCATCTTCAGTATCTGCTCTGGATATTGAGGATATATTGTCTTGTCGAGTTCATGGAATCGGAAGGAAATACAAGAACGAGAGGATAGTGCGGATGCCCCCGAAAGTAGTTTCACTCATGGCCAGTTCGGCCGTTCTTTTCATTCTGGCGGGATGCGCCACCGAAACGTCGAGATCACTGCCGATCAAGCAGGTCGAGAGTGCCACTCGACCTTACTCCGGAGTACGTACGCCTATCTCTGTAGGCAAGTTCGACAATCGTTCGAGCTATATGCGCGGGATATTCTCCGACGGTGTGGATCGCCTGGGTGGGCAGGCGAAGACCATCCTGATCACACATCTGCAGCAATCCAGCCGCTTCAATGTCCTGGACCGAGACAACCTCGCGGAAAGCCGGCTCGAAGCGTCGATCACGGGTGAGGCCCAGCGATTGAAGGGGGCTCGTTACGTGGTGACCGGGGATGTGACCGAGTTCGGCCGCAAGGAAGTCGGTGACCGCCAGCTGTTCGGCATTCTCGGGCGCGGCAAGTCCCAGGTGGCGTATGCCAAGGTCGACCTGAACATCGTCGATGTGTCCACGTCGGAAGTCGTCTATTCCACGCAGGGTGCTGGCGAGTACTCGTTGTCGAACCGCGAGGTCATCGGGTTCGGCGGCACGGCCAGTTACGACTCCACCCTGAACGGGAAGGTGCTGGATCTGGCCATCCGTGAAGCCGTCGAGGCGTTGGCGAAGGCATTGGACAATAGTGGCAGCTGGGCAACAGTGGCTCACCAGACAGGGGAGGTCCTGTGATGCGCATGGAATCAAGGACCCCGCTGTTTCCGCTGATGCTGCTGGCGGTCTGCGCGGGCCTCGCCGGCTGCGCCGGACCGCAGCCGCTGTACCAGTGGGAGGGCTACCAAACCCAGGTTCGCGAGTACTTCAAGGGAGAACCTCGGGAGGCCCAGGTCGAAGCACTTGAGCAGGGGCTGCAGAAGATCAGGGCCAAGGGCGGCGCTGTGCCGCCGGGCTATCACGCCCAGTTGGGCTTGCTCTATAGCGGCATGGGTCGTGATGACCAGATGGTGCAACAGTTCGAGACGGAAAAGGCACTCTTTCCCGAGTCCACCGCCTATATGGACTTCCTGCTGGACAACGCCGGGCAAGGAGGCAAGCCATGAAGTTCCGTCTACTGAAAGGCGTGGCCTGCGTGGCCCTCGCCGTGATGTTCGCAGGCTGTGCCGAGGTCAGGACTATCGACTACTCGGCCTTCAAGGAAAGCCGGCCGCGCTCGGTGGTGGTATTGCCACCGCTGAACGAGTCGCCGGATGTACAGGCGACGTACGGGCTGCTCTCCCAGGTCACGGTGCCGCTGGCGGAGGCGGGCTACTACGTGCTACCGGTGGCGCTGGTGGATGAGACCTTCCGGCAGAACGGCCTGACGGCGTCTGGGGATATCCATCAGGTGGAGCCTGCGAAGCTGAGGGAAATCTTCGGTGCGGATGCCGCACTGTATCTATCGGTCAAGGAGTACGGCACCAGTTACAAGCTGATCGCCAGCGAGACGGCGGTAACAGTCGGCGCCAGGTTGGTCGACACCAAGACCGGAGTCGCACTCTGGACGGGCAGCGCACGGGCTTCCAGCGAAGAGAACAACCAGAACAGCGGTGGTCTGGTGGGCATGCTGGTGGCGGCTGCGGTCAAGCAGATCATCAGCAGCGTACAGGAGGACGCGGCATACCCGATCGCAGGTCTGGCGGCCGGGCGTTTGCTGCTTCCCCGGCAACCTGCAGGCATCCTGCATGGGCCTAGATCGCCCAAGTACATGACCGACTAGGCATCGTGGCGCTATTTAGCAAGCCCCCGCCGAATCACTCCGGCGGGGGCCTTTTTATGGGAGGTGCTTTAGCCTGCCGCATCCAGCAACCGCAGAACCGCCTTCTCCCCACTGTCCAGCGCGCCTTCCACAAAGCCTCTGTAGCTGGCTGCGTACTCGGCGCCGGCGAAGGCGATGCCTTTGCCCCAGCTGGCCAGGTATTCGCAGGCGTCGCTCATGCCGCCGGCGCGGATATGGGAGTTGTAGGCGCCGGCGCACCAGCGGTGGTCGACCCAGTTGCCTTCGTGCACCGAGCGTACCTGGTAGACCTGCTCGCCGAAGGCTTTCGCCATCAGGTCCAGCAGGGCCTGGCGGCGCCAGCCGGCGGACTGCCCGGCCCATTGCCGGGCCAGTGGGCCGCCGAGAAAGGCCACCAGGCGCGGGTGACTGCCGTCGTCGAGGCTGCCGTCCACCAGGTTCAGGCCGGCGGGTTCCAGGTATTCCACCTGGCCGCTGAGGCCGGTGTAGCGCCAGAAGGGGGTGTCGAAGGTGAGGATGAACTTGATCAGTTCACCGCCGACGAAACTGTCCAGGGCGGCCGTCAGGTGCGAGTCGACGTCGTCCAGGTCGAGCTGGATATGCCGGACCACCGGCGGCGGCACCGCGATCACCAGGTGGGCGGCCGACCATTCGCCGGCGTCGGTGCGGGCGATGATGCGCTCGCCATGCCGGCTGATGGCGTGGACCGGCGTCTGCAGCAGCGGCGCTTGGCGCAAGCTGCTGGCCAGTTGCTCGATGATGCCGCTGAAGCCACGGCGGAACTGGAATTCGATATCGCTGCGCTGGGAGCGGAAGGTCTGGGTTTCGAGGATGGCGCCCAGCCCGTCCAGGGCCTCGGCCGGGTGGCCGAACATCTCGCAGATGGTGCTGCGGATCAGTTGCGCCTCCTGCTGGTCCAGGTTCAGCCAGTCCAGCACCTCGCTGAGTGTGGGCGCAGATGTGGCGGCTTGTGCCCGCGCCACCAGTTCCGGGGTCAGCAGCATGTCCATCCAGCCTTCGCTGTTACGCGCAAGGTCACGGTAGACACGGTCATCGGCCAGTACCGTCTTCACCGCGCCGGTGCCGGCGACCGGGGCGAGGTGCAGGCCGGCATCCCGGGCGATGCGCAGTACCCGGCTCATGTCGCCGTTGACCAGTTGGCCTCCCAGGTCCACCCACATGGCGTCCGCGTCGGAACGGATCGACCAGAGTCGTCCGCCCAGGCGCTCCTGGGCTTCCAGCACTTGGCAGCTGAGGCCCCGACGCTCGGCTGTCAGCGCCGCCGACAAGCCGGCCGCGCCGCCCCCCACCACCAGCAGGTCCACCTGCTTGTTCTCCACCACCATCACGTTGCCCTCCGGCGTTCTGGTTGACATGGACTGAGTCTGGAAGGGGCGCCCGGCTTGTCAAATGGGGCTAGCGCCACCTCCGGCGCTAGCCCAGCTCGATGTACATCTTCAGCACGATGGGCGCGAACATGGAGGCCGTGCCCAGGCCGGTCAGCCACACCCCCCAGTCCTTCTCGCGGTTGCTGAAGCCTATGCCCAGCAGCAGGAAACCCGTCACCAGCAGCACGATCATGAGGTGGACATTGTCCATGGCTTGCTCCTTTGCCTCGTTGGTCTGCTTCGAGACTAGACGCTGGGGCGGCCTCCGGCCCTGACCTGGGACAGTTCGCTGTGTGCCGACTGCTGGGCAATGGGGCTGGCGATCCTGTAGGCAAAACCCCTCTAGATCGCAGGTTGTAGGATGACTCCGACTCATTTGACGAACTTTTCACACTTTCGCAGTCATATTCCCAGCGGTTCGATCAGATCGACTGGTCAGGGCTCGTCTAGGGCGGATGTCTATGAAGTTCAATGTGCACAAGGCTGAGGCGCGGTCATTCGACTGGGCCGGGCTGGGCTGGCTCTTCCTCTACTTCTGGTATTTCTCGGGCGTTACCCACGTGCTGATCCAGCTCGCGGGTGCCAGCGGCTTCGCCGGTTTCCGACAGGCGTTCCTGCTCAGCGGCCTGTGGCTGATCCCGGTCCTGCTGTTCCCGGGGCGCACCCGCGCCATCGCCGCAGGCCTCGGCGCGCTGCTCTGGGTGGCCTCGCTGCCGGCCTTCGGTTACTTCCTGGTGTACGGCCAGGAGTTCTCCCAGAGCGTCATCTTCATCATGTTCGAATCCAACGTGGCGGAGGGGGCGGAGTACATGGCCCAGTACTTCGCCTGGTGGATGGTGCCGGCCTTCCTCGGCTACGCCGCCGGTGCCGTGCTCCTGTGGACGCGTCTGCGCCCGGTTCACCTGCCACGCCGCACGGCGCTGGTCGCGAGCGTGGGGCTGCTGGCGGGGCTGGTGGGCTACCCGGCGGTCAAGCAGAGCGTGGTGGAACCGACTTTCGAGTCGGCGCTCAACAATTTCGAGAAGCGCATGGAGCCGGCGGTACCCTGGCAGCTCGTCGTGGGCTTCCGGCAGTACAGCCAGCAGCTCGAGGAAATGAA
This sequence comes from Pseudomonas resinovorans NBRC 106553, assembly GCF_000412695.1. Classification (NCBI taxonomy): domain Bacteria; kingdom Pseudomonadati; phylum Pseudomonadota; class Gammaproteobacteria; order Pseudomonadales; family Pseudomonadaceae; genus Metapseudomonas; species Metapseudomonas resinovorans. The sequence goes on along the minus strand of NC_021499.1, from coordinate 5,916,158 downwards.
CCAGTTGCTGGCGGACAACGCGCGCATCGCACCGCTGGCCAACCTCAAGGATGCCAATGCCGACTTGCCGGCCACCCTGGTGCTGGTGCTGGGCGAGTCCACCAACCGCCAGCGCATGAGCCTCTACGGCTACCCGCGCCAGACCACGCCCAACCTGGACCGCATCCGCGACCAGCTGGATGTCTTCGACAACGTCATTACCCCGCGCCCCTACACCATCGAGGCGCTGCAGCAGGTCCTGACCTTCGCCGACGAGAACAACCCCGACTACTACCTGAGCCAGCCGTCGCTACTGAACATGATGAAGCAGGCCGGCTACAAGACCTTCTGGATCACCAACCAGCAGACCCTGACCAAGCGCAACACCATGCTCACCACCTTCTCCCAGCAGGCGGACGAGCAGTTCTACCTGAACAACAACCGCAACCAGAACGCGCGCCAGTACGACGACGATGTGCTGCCGCCCTTCGAGAAGGTGCTGGCCGACCCGGCGCCACGCAAGCTCATCGTGGTGCACCTGCTGGGCACCCACATGAGCTACAGCCGCCGATATCCCTCGAGCTACGAGCGCTTCACCGACCGCCAGGGCGTGCCGGCCAACGTCACCGACGACCAGTTGCCCACCTACAACAGCTACGACAATGCCGTGCTGTTCAACGACCATGTGGTGTCCAGCCTGATCCAGCGCTTCTCCGACAGCCGCGCCAATGGCTTCCTGCTCTACCTGTCCGACCATGGCGAGGCGGTGTTCGACCCGGAGCACCCCAACGTGCTGGGCCGCAACGAGGCGGCCCCCACCGCGCCGATGTACACCATCCCCTTCATGCTCTGGCGCTCGCCACAATGGCGCGCCACTCATCCGCAGGCACTCGACGCCAGCCTCGGCCGGCCCTACAGCAGTGCCAACTTCATCCACACCTGGGCGGACCTGGCCGGGCTGAGCTTCGATGAGTTCGACCCCAGCCGCAGCGTGGTCAACGCGAGCTTCCGGCAACGTCCGCTGTTGATCGGCGACCCCTACCAGCCCAAGGCGCTGATCGATTTCAGCCTGATCAAGCCCAAGTCCCAGGGCCAGGGTAGCGAGCTGGAAGTGGTCAGCGACGAGCGCAAGGGCCAGGGCAGGAAAGCACCGCCGGGTTGACCGGCGGGGCGTTTTTGTCTGTAGTTCGGCTGCGCCGGACTGCGGCGCCCCGTCTCTCCCCTCTGCAAGGACACACCATGGCCGGAGCCAGCCTGCTCACCCTGCTCGACGACATCGCCACCGTGCTCGATGACGTCTCGGTAATGACCAAAGTCGCCGCGAAGAAAACCGCCGGCGTGTTGGGCGACGACCTGGCGCTCAATGCCCAGCAGGTCAGCGGCGTGCGCGCCGAGCGCGAACTGCCGGTGGTCTGGGCGGTCGCCAAGGGTTCCCTGGTGAACAAGGCCATCCTGGTGCCGGCGGCCCTGCTGATCAGCGCCTTCGCGCCCTGGGCGGTGATCCCGCTGCTGATGCTCGGTGGCGCCTTCCTCTGTTTCGAGGGCTTCGAGAAGCTGGCGCACAAGTGGCTGCACAGCGCGGAGGAGGAGGCCCAGGCCCACGCGGCGCGGGTCGAGGCGGTGGCCGACCCCGAGGTGGATCTGGTGGCCATGGAGAAGGGCAAGATCAAGGGCGCGATCCGTACCGACTTCATCCTCTCCGCCGAAATCATCGTGATCACCCTGGGCACGGTCTCCGCCGCGTCCTTCGGTACCCAGGTGTCGGTGCTGGTGGGCATCGCGCTGATCATGACGGTGGGCGTCTACGGGCTGGTGGCCGGCATCGTCAAGCTGGATGACCTCGGCTTCTACCTGGTGCGCCAGGACAGCAAGGCGGCCCAGGCGTTTGGCCGCGGCATCCTCGCCGCCGCGCCCTGGATGATGAAGAGCCTGGCGGTAATCGGCACGGCCGCCATGTTCCTGGTGGGCGGCAGCATCATCCTCCACGGCATTCCGGCGGCGCATCACCTGCTCGAGCCGCTCCTGGCCGCTGCCGGCGGCTTCTCCTGGTTGGTGCAGATCCTCGCCGACGGCGTGGTCGGCGTGCTTACCGGCGCCCTGGTGCTGGCCGGCGTGAGCCTGGTGAAAAAGGTGATAGGTGCCGTGAAAGGCTGATAGCCGGCACAACTCGTAGGATGGGTTGAGGAACGAAACCCATCGGCAGTCCGCATGGGTATCGCTGCGCTCGCGGAGCGCCGCCCGACCCACCCTACGGTGCACCCTGCGACGCGACCTGCGGGCGTGGGCTAGGCTGAAAATCCATACCCAGGGTTTGCCAGCATGCTCGACATCCCCCCTGTGGACGACTTCTGGCGGGATGCCACGCAGGACAAATCGGAAGAGCCGGACCTCTGTGCGGCGCTGGAGGCCCGCGCGCGCAGCGGCGCTCCGATGCAGGGCTTCTGCCTGAAGAAGTGCCGGTTGGCGGGCCTGGACCTGGTGCACCGTGGCAGCCACGTCGGCTACGACCTTTCCGGAAGCGACCTGTACCGCGCCGACCTGCGCGGCGCCCACCTGTTCGCCATCAACCTGCGCGGCGCCTCCTTGATGAAGGCCGACCTGCGTGACGCCAACCTGCACTGCGCGGACCTGCGCGACGCCAACCTGCTCGGCGTGAAGCTGGACGGCGCGCGCCTGGACAACGTGCTCTGGGACGAACGGGTGCTGCAGGAGCGCGAGGCCCGCGAGGCGCGCAGGAGCGGGCAACGGGCACAGATGCAGGATCTGTTGCAGCAGGCCGAGGAGGTCTATCGCAACCTGCGCATCCAGTTGGAGAAGGCCGGGTTGTTCGAGGAGGCGGGGCGCTTCTTCTACCGGGAGATGATGATGCGTCGGCTGCAGATGCCGCGCTGGTCCGGCCAGCGCCTGTTTTCCTGGCTGGTGGACCTGTTCTGCGGCTATGGCGAGCAGCCCCTGCGGGTGGTGCTGTTCTCCCTGGGCTTCGTCCTGTTCTGCGCGCTGCTCTACTTCATGGTGGGCATCCACCACGGCGACGTGCGGCTGGCCTTCGGCCTGGACCAGGACCTGCTGACCAACCTCGAGGAGCTGGGCGCCTGTATGTACTTCAGCGTGGTGACCTTCACCACCCTCGGCTACGGCGATATCGCGCCGCTGGGCCTGTCGCGGCCGTTGGCTGCCTTCGAGGCCTTCGTCGGCAGCTTCACCATGGCGCTGTTCGTGGTGGTGTTCGTGAAGAAGATGACCCGGTAATCACTCTTTGGGCTTGAACGCGCAGTAACCGGGGCGCGGACCGATGCGCGGGTGATTGCGGCAGGTTTCCGGGCGCTTGTCGTAGACGGTGCACAGCCGGGTCTTGCGATCCAGGAAGTAGCAGTCGTTGTTGCCCATGCGGGTGAGGGTGAAGATCCCCGATTTCTGGTTGAAGCGCTCGACCACACCGTCCTTCATCAGCCTTTTCGCGATGTTCTTCGGCGGCTCGCCACGTTCAAATTCGGCCACCAGCTCCAGGCGGATCAGGTCGCTTAGCCGCGTTTCGACTGGCATGGTGCAGCAGCTGGAAACGCAGGCGTGGCACATGGTCTTTTCGTACTTGATCCAGGTATCCGTCCGGTCGAGGTCGGCACCAACGATCATCATGGTCTTCATGGTCGGCGAGCAGGCTTGGGTAGGGGGCGGGCATCATAGCGATGTCGGTGAAAAAGTGAACAGTTTCCCGTCGGGGAATGCGAATTTTCCTTTTGTCTCGACAGACTTGTTCTTGATGTCGTGCGCGATTTAGGAATCCTCCTGTGTCCGTGATCGGGGGCCTGGCGTCACTATTGGGCCGGAGCCATACCTGCTGTAGCTTCTGGCTGATCGGGCGGCGATGGATGCGGCCCAGTCGCTCAATCATTCGAGAAATCACTGCATGCAATGGATCTTCATGCTGGTTGGCCTGGCCTTTGGCGCCGGGATTGATGAAAGCTTCAGCGGCGCCCTGATCGGCGGCCTGATGGGCCTGGGGCTCGGGCAGGCCATTCGCCTCCAGGGGCTGGGCCGGGAAAACGCCGAACTGCGCAAGGCGCTCGACGGTTTCGCCGCTCGCTTCGACAAGGGCACCCAGGCCATCCACGAGCGCCTGCTCAAAGTGGAGCAGGGCAAGGCGCAGCCGGCCAAGGCGGAGCCACCGGCGCCACCGCCGGTTGTCGAGCCCGCCGCGCCACTGGCCGAAGCCGCGCGCGAAGCGGAGCCCACGGACGACGACGGACTGATCTGGGAGCTACCGGCCGAAGTGCAGGAACCCCCCATTGCCGCCGCCGTCCAGCCCAGGCCTATCCCAGCAGCTGCTGCCGCCGATGACTGGACCCGCGAAGCCCTTCCCGAGTCGCCGCGCCGCGCACCGCCGCCCCCGGCAAAACCCCGCGAGCCTTCCCTGTTCGAGCGCGGCTTCGCTGCCGCCCGCAACTGGCTGTTCGGCGGCAATACGGTGCTGCGCATAGGCGTGGTGCTGTTGTTCCTCGGCCTGGCCTTCCTGTTGCGCTACGCCACCGAAGGCATGGTGGTGCCGGTGGAAGTGCGTTACGCCGGGGTGGGCATGGCGGCCATCGCCCTGCTTTGCCTCGGCTGGTGGCTGCGCCAGCGTAATCCGAACTACGGGTTGATGCTCCAGGGCGCCGGCATCGCCGTGCTCTACCTGACGGTGTTCGCCGCCATGCGCCTGCATCCGTTGCTGGACCCGAAGCTGGCCTTCGGCCTGCTGGTGGCGGTGACCCTGTTCTCCGCCATCCTCGCCGTGGCCCAGGACGCCCTGGGCCTAGCCGCCGCCGCGGCGCTGGGCGGCTTCGCCGCGCCCATCCTCACTTCCAGCGGCAGCGGCGACCATGTGGCGCTGTTCAGCTATTTCGCGCTGCTCAACGCCGGCATCTTCGCCATCGCCTGGTTCAAGGCCTGGCGCCTGCTCAACCTGATCGGCTTCGTCGGCACCTTCGGCATCGGCTTCGCCTGGGGCCTGCGCTCGTACCAGCCGGAGCTCTTCGCCAGCACCCAGCCCTTCCTGGTGCTGTTCTTCCTGATGTACGTCGGTATCGGGCTGTTGTTCGCCCGGCGCAAGTTGAGTGATGCGGCGGACGCCCCCGTGGAGCGCGAAGAACTGCTGCGCTGGTCCGCTCGCCAGGGCGACACGGTGGACGGCACCGTGCTGTTCGGCCCGCCGATCATCGGCTTCGGCCTGCAGCTGGCGTTGGTCCGCCACATCGAATTCGGCGCGGCCTTCAGCGCCCTGGCCCTGGGGCTGTTCTACATCCTGCTGGCGCGGATTCTCGCCGGCCGCACCGCCGGCCGCGCCTTGCTGCTGGTGGAAACCTGCCTGGCCCTGGGCGTGGTGTTCGGCAGCCTGGCGATTCCCCTCGGCCTGGATGCCCGCTGGACGTCCGCCGCCTGGGCGGTGGAGGGTGCCGGCCTCTACTGGCTCGGCCTGCGCCAGGGCCGGCCGTTGGCGAGGGCCTTCGCGCTGCTGCTGCAGTTCGGTGCGGCGCTGGCCTTCCTCGGTGGGCTGCGCGCAGGTGACGCCAGCCTGCTGGACGGCTCGCCCCTCGGCGCCCTGATGCTGGGCGCGGCGCTGCTGTTCGTGTTCCGGCAACTACGCCGGGCACCCACGGACGCCGCTACCGATCTGGAGCGACGCTGCCTGCCGGTGCTGGCCGTCGTCGGCCTGGCGTTCCTCTACCTGATGGCGCCACTGATCTTCGCCGCCGAAGGCACGGCCATCGCCTGGGCCCTGGCGGGGCTGGCGACGCTCCTCGTCGGGCTGCGACTGGGTTCGCGCACCTTCCTGTTCAGCGCCTTCGCCGTGCAGTTGCTCGGTGGTGCGATCTTCCTGCTCGACCTGGATGGCTCGGGCCTGGGCAGCGAGGCGTTGCCGGGCTGGCGGGGGCTGATGGTGGCCTCGCTGATCGGCCTGGCGCTGATCGCCGGGATGGTGCTGGCCGCCCGCCACCCGCTGGCGCGCGGCGACGCACGGCTGCTGCGGGGCCTGTCGCTGGTGCTGCTGGTGGGCCTGGCCTTCGTCAACCTGGCGGTGCTGTTCGTCCTGCCCTGGCGCACCGCCGCTGCGGTCTGGGCCGGCAGCGGGCTGCTGATCCTCTGGCTCAGCCTGCGCCTGCAACAGCGCGCGAGCTTCTACTTCGGCCTGTTCCTGCAGGTGCTGGCGGGGTTCAGCTTCCTCGCGGTGAGCCCGCTGTTGCTCGGCCAACTGAGTGGCATCGGTCTGCGCCCGCTGGCCCACGCCGGTTTCTGGACGCCGACGGTGCTGGCCCTGGCGGCACTCATCGGTGCCTGGCGCCTGCAGCGTGGGGCGCGCGCCGAGGCGGCCATGGGTGCGCTCAGCCTCGACCATCTGGCCCAGTTGCTGCTGGCCTGGGGCGCGGGTTGGTGGGCCCTGGCCTGGCTGACGGAAATCGGCCGCTTCGCCGCCCCGGAGTTGCGGGTACCGCTGGCGCTGTTGCTGGCCGCCGCCAGTGTGGCATTCGGCACCTGGCTGGCCGGGCGCGAACGCTGGCGTGCCCTGGCGCTGCTCTGCCTGTCGCTGGCGCCGATCGGGCTGGCGGCGCTGGCGGTGGCCTGGGAGCCGCAGTATCACCCGGCGGCGCATTTCGGCTGGGTTGCCTGGGGCGCGCTGTTCGCCGTGCACCTGTTGGCCCTGCGCAGGCTCGACGGGCTGTTGCCCGCCGGTGCGCGCAGCGCCGTCCACGTGCTGGGCTGCTGGTTGCTGCTGGGCGTGCTGGCGCTGGAGTTGCGTTATCTGCTGATGCTGCTGTCCGAGCACTACAACGCCTGGCGCTGGCTGGGTTGGGCATTGCTGCCAAGCGCCTGGCTGCTGCTGATGGCGCGGAGCTCGCGCCTGCCCTGGCCGGTGGCCGCCTACCCACGGGAATACCGCCTGTGGGCCTCGCTGCCGCTGGCGCTGTCGATGCTCGCCTGGTTCTGGATCGCCAACGCCTGGAGCGACGGCGCCGCCGACCCGCTGCCCTACCTGCCGCTGCTCAACCCCCTGGAACTGGGCCTGCTGTTCGCCCTGCTCGGCGTGTGCCTCTGGCTGCGCGATTGCCTGCCGCAGTCCGGCCTGCCCGCGCAACCGGCCTGGCTGCCCCAGGGCGTGGCGGGGGTCTCGCTGTTCGCCCTGGCGACCGCTGCGGTGTTCCGCTGCGCCCACCACTGGGGCGGGGTGCCCTATGCGCTGGAGCCGCAGCTCGACTCCATGCTGGTGCAGGCGGGGCTGTCCATCGTCTGGACGAGCATCGCCCTCGGCCTGATGGTCGGCGGCCACCTGCGGGCCCGGCGCGAGCTGTGGCTGGTGGGCGCGGCGCTGATCGCGCTGGTGGTGGCCAAGCTGTTCTTCGTCGAGCTGGGCAATCGCGGTGGCCTGGAACGTATCGTGTCTTTCATCGGCGTCGGCGTCCTGCTGCTGGTCGTCGGCTACTTCGCGCCCCTGCCGCCCAGGCGCGCCGAACCTGAACAGGAGCGGGTCAACGCATGATCCTTTCGTCTTTCCTGCCGCAATCCGGCCTGGCCCTGCTGGCTGGCCTGGGGCTGTTCTGCCAGCCGGTGCTCGCCGCCGAGCAGGTGGAGGATTTCTCCACCCATGTCGAGCTGCGCCTGGACGGCGAGGGACCCTGGTACCGCATGGACCTGCCCATGTCCCTGCACTTCGCCGCGCGCCATGCCGACCTGCGTGACCTGCGAGTGTTCAACGCCGAAGGCGAGGCCCTGGCCTATGCCCTGACCCGTAGCAGCGCCAGCGAACACCGCGCCCGCCATGAGCACGCGCTGCGGGTGTTCCCGCTGCGCGGCGCGATCGACGCCGCTGCCAGCCTGCCCAGCGTGCGGGTGGAGCGCAGCACCACGGGCACGGTGGTGCAGGTGGTACCGGACGGCCCGGCCGCGGCGGGGGAGACAGTGCGGGGCTGGCTGCTGGACACCAGCGCCGTGCAGGCGCCCCTGGAGCAACTGAGCCTGGACTGGCACAGCGATGCCGAGGGCTTCCAGCGCTTTTCCATCGAGGCCAGCGACGATCTGCAGCACTGGACCTCCTGGGGCGAGGGTCAGGTGGCCCGGCTGTCCTTTGCGGACCAGCGCATCGACCAACGGGAAGTGACCCTCCCCGGGCAGTCCGCGCGCTACCTGCGGCTGCTCTGGCTGAGCCCGCAGCAGGCGCCGGAGCTGACCGCCGCGAAGGTCGTCAGCGCCAGTCGTGAAAGCCAGCCGGCGGCCATGGCCTGGTCCGCGCCGCTGGAGCCGGTCAGCCAGAAGGACGGCCAGTATGTCTGGGACCTGCCCCTGGGCTTGCCCATCGAGCGCCTGCGTATCGCTGTGGAGCGCTCTGGGAGCCTGCTCCCGGTGCAGGTGGAAGCCCGTCGGGACGGCGCTCCGCAATGGCAGCCCCTGGCCTCCGGCCTGCTCTACCGGTTGCCCCAGGACGGCAAGGAAGTGGCCCGCGAAGAGCTGGACCTGCCCGGCTGGATGGCGGCCAAGCAACTGCGCCTGACCGTGGACCAGCGCGCGGGCGGCTTCGGCCAGCAGGTTCCGCGCCTGGAGGTGGGCATGCACGCCACCCAACTGGTGTTCCTCGCCCGTGGCACTCCACCCTTCACCCTGGCCCTGGGCAGCCTGGACGCCCCTCGGGTGGAGATGCCCCTGGGCACCCTGGTACCCGGTTTCGACGGCGCCAGCCTGGAGAAGATGGGAGTGGCGCATGGCTTGGCCATTCCGCCGCAGGTCGGTCTGCACCAGGCGGAGCGGCTGAGCGCCGGGCAGGTGGTGTGGAAGCGCATCGGGCTCTGGGCGGTGCTGCTGCTGGGCGTCGGCTTGCTGGGTGGCATGGCCTTCAGCCTTCTCCGGCGGCCGCCTGCGCAATCCTGAGGGCGAGTACAAGTCCCTGCAGCGGTAGTGGCTTTTTGATGTATCTTTAACCCGTCATTCCGTGGCGACGCATCGTCGCCATGTCAGGTCAGGACGGCCAGTGCAGAGCCTTCAGCAGTTCCTCCAGGGTCCCGTTTCCCAGCTCGCCCCGTTTGCCGGAGCGCGGCGATGAACGCCTGCCTGGCCGGCGGCTGGAGCCTCAATGGCCCGGTGCTGCTGACGCTGGTGCTGGGCGTGGGGGTGATCCTCATGGCGCGCTGGGTCGGCCGGCAGCGTCATTTCCCTGGCCGTGAGAGCTTCATCGTCCTGCACATCGCCATCTTCTGGTGGCTCGCCGCCGCCGGCCTCGAGCTGGCCGCGCAGGGGCCGCAATGCAAGGTGTTCTGGGCCAGCATGGCCTGGCCGGGGATAGTCGGTGTCCCGAGCCTCTGGGCGGTGTTCCTCTGGCAGTACGTCAACAGCATCCGCGAGCCCATCAGTCCGCGTCGCTTCCTGCTGCTGGGCATCGCGCCGCTGGTGACCCTCGGCATGGCCCTGAGCAATCCCTGGCACCAGCTGTTCTACGGCCCCGGTACCCTGCCGGTGGATGCCACGCCCGGTGCGGCGATCCGCTACGACCATGGCCCGCTCTTCGATGCGGCGGCCATCTACGTCTACCTGTTCATGCTGTTCTGCCTGGCGGTGGTCACCCGCGCGGCCTACGCCAGCCGGGGCCTGCACCGGCGGCACTACCTTGCGTTCGTGCTGGTCACCTGCGTGCCCTGGGCGGTCAACCTGGGCTATGTGGTCGAGGGTTGGACCCTGTTCGGCTTCGACCCCACGCCCTTCAGCTTCGCCTTCACTCTGGTGGCATTCGCCTTCCTGATCGTTGGCGTGCGTCTGTTCGACCTGCTCCCGGTGGCGCGTCACCTGCTGCTGGAAGAGTTGCCCGACCCGGTGCTGGTGGTCGATGCCCGGCGCCGGGTGATCGACGCCAACCCCGCCGCCCTGGCGCTGGCGGAGCAACCCCAGGACTGGCAGGGCGTGGCGCTGGCGCACTGGCCGGTGTTCGGCGTGGAACTGGAGGCGATGCTGGCGGCAGGGGAGAAGGACATGCTGCTGATGCCGGCCACATCCTCGCGCTACTTCGAGGTGCGCTCGCTGAACATCGAGCGCACCAGCCGTGGCGGCATCGCCGTCCTCGGGCGGATGCTCTACCTGCGCGACATCACCGAGCGCCATTGCAGCGAACTCAAGCTGGCCGAGGCCCTGGCCACCAGCGAGGAGCGCCTGCGCACCATCACCCGCCTGCACGAAAAACTGCAGGAGCAGGCCCTGCGCGATCCGCTGACCGGCCTCTACAACCGGCGCCACCTGGGTGAATTGTTCGACCGCGAACAGGCCCGCTGCCAGCGTGACCACAGCCCCATTGCCCTGGCGCTGATCGATCTCGACCATTTCAAGCTGCTCAACGACCGTCACGGCCACCTGGTCGGCGACGATGTGCTGCGCGCGGTGGCCATCCACCTCACCAGTAACCTGCGTGAAAGCGATGCGGTATTCCGTATCGGCGGCGAGGAGTTCCTGCTGCTGTTGCCCGGCGCGTCCGGCGACGAGGCCTATGCCCGGCTACAGGCGCTCTGCCAGGCCCTGGCCGGCCAGCCGTTGCCCACCCGCGTGGGGCCGCTGTCGGTGACCCTGTCGGCCGGGATCGCCCAATGGCCCAGCCAGGGGCAGGGCCTGGAAGCGCTGATGCAGGTGGCCGACGCCGCGCTGTACGAGGCCAAGCGCGGCGGCCGCAACCAGGTGCGGCGTCTGGTCGCTGCCGATACCGACTGACGGCTGAACCAGTCCCCGACAGCGGCGTCAGATGTTTTCGCCGCCCTCGCGGGCAATCACAACGGCCTCTTCGGCGCCTTCCATCCCGCTGAGAGGCATTGACCACCGAGTCGCGCTAAACTGCGCGCATTTTTCCACCCTCCGGAGCCAATCCATGTCCCGCGTTACCCTGAGTCGCTACCTGATCGAGCAGACCAGAAGCCACAACACCCCTGCCGATCTGCGCTTCCTCATAGAGGTCGTCGCGCGCGCCTGCAAGGAAATCAGCCATGCGGTGTCCAAGGGCGCGCTGGGCGGCGTACTCGGCAGCATGGGCACCGAGAACGTGCAGGGCGAAGTGCAGAAGAAGCTGGACGTGATGTCCAACGAGATCCTGCTGGAAGCCAACGAGTGGGGCGGCCACCTGGCCGGCATGGCCTCCGAGGAGATGGACAACGCCTACCAGATCCCCGGCAAGTACCCCAAGGGTGCCTACCTGCTGGTGTTCGACCCGCTGGACGGCTCCTCCAACATCGACGTGAACGTGTCGGTGGGGACCATCTTCTCGGTGCTGCGTTGCCCCGAGCAGCACCTGTCGCAGAACGACAGCCTCAACGAGCAGGCCTTCCTCCAGCCGGGCGCCAAGCAGGTCGCCGCCGGCTACGCCATCTACGGCCCGCAGACCATGCTGCTGCTGACCCTGGGCGACGGCGTCAAGGGCTTCACCCTGGATCGCGAACTGGGCAGCTTCGTGCTCACCCACGACAACATCCGCGTGCCGGAAACCACCGCTGAATTCGCCATCAACATGTCCAACCAGCGCCACTGGGAAGCCCCCGTGAAGCGCTACGTCGACGAGATGCTGGCCGGCAAGGAAGGCCCGCTGGGCAAGAACTACAACATGCGCTGGATCGCCTCCATGGTGGCCGACGTACACCGCATCCTCACCCGCGGCGGCGTCTTCATGTACCCCTGGGACGCCCGTGAGCCGGAGAAACCCGGCAAGCTGCGCCTGATGTACGAGGCCAACCCGATGTCCTTCATCATCGAGCAGGCCGGCGGCGCCTCCACCGATGGTCGCCAGCGCATCCTCGATATCCAGCCGACTTCCCTGCACCAGCGCGTGCCGGTCTTCCTCGGTTCCAAGGAAGAAGTCGCCCGCGTCACCGGTTACCACCAGGAGTAACCGGTGCAGCCCTGGCAGCCGCTGCTCGACTGGTGGTTCGGCCCCGAGGCCGCCGCCGGCGAGGTCGCGGCGGCGCGCCAAGGGCTCTGGTTCGGCAAGAAGGACCAGCAGGACCGCGATGCCCGCGAACGCTTCGGCGCGTGGGTGGAGCAGGCCCTGGACGGTGGTCTCGCCGAGTGGAGCGCGGTGCCCGACGGCTGGCTCGCCCTGGTCATCCTGCTGGACCAGTTGCCGCGCATGATCTTCCGTGACAGTCCCCGAGGTTTTGCCGGCGACGCCCGCGCCCAGGCGCTGGTGAGCGAGGGCCTGGCCCGGGGGCTGGAGCGGGACCTCGCGCCGATCCGCCAGGTGTTCATCTACCTGGTGCTGGAGCACGCCGAGGACCTGGCCAGCCAGGAGCGCGCGCTCTACCGCTACCGCCTGCTGCTGGACGGCGCCGCCGACGCCGAGCGGGAGCTGTTCGCCAACTTCTTCGATTTCTCCGAGCGCCACCGGGCGGTGATTGCCCGCTTCGGTCGCTTCCCCCACCGCAACGCGGTGCTCGGCCGCCCCTCCAGCGCCGAAGAGACTGAGTTCCTGCAGAAACCTGGCTCGCGCTTCTAGGCGCGTCGCGAAATCTTGCCGGGTGCTGGCACTTTTCCACCACTTCATGGCTCAAATGGGCGACCCCGCGACCGCTGTGCCAAGCTTGTCGCAACCTATCGTCCAAGGAGCTCCACATGTCCCTGCGTATCCTCGCCCTGTTGTCCTGCTGCCTGGTGCTGGCCGCCTGCAACAAACTCAGTTCTGAGAATTACTCCAAGCTCAAGACCGGCATGACCAAGGCGGAAGTGGAGCAACTGCTCGGCAACCCCACCGAGTGCTCGGGCGCCGTGGGCTTCACCAGCTGCACCTGGGGTGACGAGAAGACCTTCGTCAGCGTGCAGTACGGCGGTGACAAGGTGCTGATGTTCTCCGGCAAGGGCCTCAAGTGATGCGCCTGGGCGCGCTGCTGGCGGCCCTGCTGCTGGCCGGCTGCGCCAGCCAGGGCGAGGCGCCGGTGCCGCCGCGCACGGTCGCGGCGGTGGACCTGCAGCGTTACCAGGGCACCTGGTACGAGCTGGCGCGCCTGCCGATGTTCTTCCAGCGCGGCTGCGCGCAGTCCGAAGCCCACTACAGCCTGGAGGGCGACGGCAGTCTGGGCGTGCTCAACCGCTGCCGCGACCTGGACGGCGACTGGAAGCAGGCCCGTGGCCGGGCCGTGCCCCAGGTGGAGGGGCGCACCGACAAGCTCTGGGTGAGTTTCGACAACTGGTTCTCCCGGCTCCTGCCGGGTCTCACCAAGGGCGACTACTGGGTGCTCTACCTGGACGATGACTACCGCACCGCGCTGGTGGGCAATCCCGATCGCAAGTACCTCTGGCTGCTGTCACGCACGCCGGTGGTGTCGGAGGCGACCCGCGAGCGGCTGCTGGAAGTGGCGGAAGAGCAGGGCTATGACACCGACCTGCTGATCTGGCGCACGCCGGACACGGCGATCCCGTAGGTTGGCGCCAAGCGCAGCGCGGCCCAACGTCGGGCGCCGTTTCGTTGGGCTTCGCGTAGCTCAGCCACAACCTACGTGGAGCCAGTCGGTAGATCCTATGTTTCTGCGCAAGCCTGCCGGTCTGCTCGGGTGGATGTCGCTTTTCACATCCACCAACGGAGCCTGGCACCACGCCGAATGGTGGACCGGTGAAGCGTGGTCCACCCGTACGCAGGCTTGTAGCCCGGATGAAATCCGGGGAAGACCCGACCACCGCTCCCGGATTTCATCCGGGCTAGGATCCGTGCCGGATCAGCCCAGCACGTCGCGCAATACCCCGGTGAAGGCCCGCGCCGTTTCTCCCTCGGCCGCGTGCCGGCCATCGCGCACCACCCAGTTCCCGGCCACCATGACATCCCGCACCTGGCGGTCGCCGCCGGCGAACAGCCAGCGGTTGAGCAGGGCGTCGCCTTCGGCCGTGGCGAGGTAGGGGTCATTGCCGTCCAGCACCAGCCAGTCGGCACGTTTGCCCACCGCCAGCTCGCCCACCGGCTGGCCCAGGGCCTGGGCGCCACCGGCAAGGGCGGCGTCGTACAGGGTGCGGCCGACCTGCGGCTGCTCGGCGCGGTAGAGGCGGTTGCGGCGCTGGTCGCGCAGGCGCTGGCCGTATTCCAGCCAACGCAGTTCCTCCACCACGCTGACCGAGACATGGCTATCCGAGCCGATGCCCAGGCGGCCGCCCTGGGCGAGGAAGTCCACCGCCGGGAAGATGCCGTCGCCCAGGTTGGCCTCGGTGGTCAGGCAGAGCCCGGCCACCGCGCCGCTGCTAGCCATCGCCGCCACTTCGTCGGGCTGGGCGTGGGTGGCGTGCACCAGGCACCAGCGTTGGTCCACCGAGGCGTTGTCGTAGAGCCATTGCAGCGGGCGACGGCCGCTCCAGGCCAGGCAGTCGTCCACTTCCTTCTGCTGTTCGGCGATATGGATATGGATCGGGCGCTGGCCCTGTTCGGCCGCCAGCACGGTAGCCAGCTGCTCCGGGGTGACCGCGCGCAGGGAGTGGAAGCACAGGCCCAGCTGCTGGTTGGGCTGGCGCGCCAGTTCGCCGCGCAGGCGCTCCTGCAGGGCCAGGTAGCTCTCGGTGCTGTGGATGAAGCGACGCTGGCCGTCGTTGGGGGCCTGGCCACCGAAACCTGCATGGCTGTAGAGCACCGGCAGCAGGGTCAGGCCGATGCCGACGTCGCGGGCGGCCTGGCTGACCCGCAGCGCGAGTTCGGCGGGGTCGGCGTAGCGGCGGCCATCGACGTCATGGTGCACGTAGTGGAACTCGGCGACGCTGGTGTAGCCGGCCTTGAGCATCTCGATGTAGAGCTGCCGGGCGATCACTTCCAGTTGCTCCGGGGTGATCCGGCCGACCAGGCGATACATCAGGTCGCGCCAGGTCCAGAAGCTGTCATTGGGGTTGCCCGCCACCTCGGCGAGACCGGCCATGGCGCGCTGGAAGGCGTGGGAGTGCAGGTTCGGCATGCCCGCCAGCACGGGGCCCTGGAGGCGCTCGGCGCCTTCTGCATCGGCATCCACCAGGACCTGCTCGATGAGGCCGGCGGAACAGACTTCGAAGCGGACATTGCGTGCCCAGCCTTGCGGCAGCAGGGCGCGTTCGGCGAAGAAAGCGGACATGGTGAGGCCCCGGGATGTGGGTTGTTTTATTTGTATATACATATACAGACGTTTGTGGGTAACGTAAACTCACGCCAGTCGCGCACTTGTCTGGAATTGTCGATTCCGGTACATGCCGGGAGGCGGGAACCCAGTTCCGGGCTCCGCCAGTATTCCTTCCAGGGTCCCGCGCTCGCCGACAAGGAGATTCCCGTGCCCAGTTCGCCCAACGCACCAACTTCGCTGGCCGCCCAGATGGGAGAGGCGCCCGCGCCGCTCTATGCGCGGGTCAAACAGATGATCAGCCAGCAGATCCAGAGCGGCGCCTGGCCGCCGCATTACCGCGTGCCGTCCGAGAGCGAACTGGTCAACGAGCTGGGCTTCAGCCGCATGACCATCAATCGTGCCCTGCGCGAGCTGACCGCCGAAGGCATGCTGGTGCGCATGCAGGGCGTGGGCACCTTCGTCGCCGAGCCCAAGGGCCAGTCGGCGCTGTTCGAGGTGCACAACATCGCCGAGGAGATCGCCCAGCGCGGTCATCGCCACCATTGCGTGGTGGTCAGCCTGGTGGACGAAGTGGCCGGCCCCGAGCGCGCCATGGCGCTGGATCTGCGCGAAGGCCAGCGGGTGTTCCACTCGCGCATCGTGCATTTCGAGAATGACGTGCCGGTACAGATCGAAGACCGCTTCGTGAACCCCGTGGTCGCCCCCGATTACCTGAAGCAGGACTTCACCCGCCAGACGCCCTATGCCTACCTGTCCCAGGTGGCGCCGTTGACCGAGGGCGAGCATGTGGTCGAGGCCATCCTGGCCGATGCCGATGAGTGCCGGCTGCTGCAGATCGAGCGCGGCGAGCCCTGCCTGCTGATTCGCCGGCGCACCTGGTCCGGGCGCAACACCGTGACCAGCGCCCGCCTGCTTTACCCCGGTTCCCGCTATCGCCTCGAAGGACGTTTCGGTTCATGAGCCAATCCCGCTTGCTGCGCGCCGCCGATTACCCCCGCATGCCCTGGAAAAACGGCGCGGGTTCCACCCTGGAAATCACCCGTGACGCGGGTGACGGTCTCGATGGCTTCGGCTGGCGCCTGTCCATCGCCGATGTGGGCGAGTCCGGCGGCTTCTCCGCCTTCACCGGCTACCAGCGGGTGATCACCGTGCTCGAAGGCGCCGGCATGCGCCTCGAGGTGGACGGCCATCTCTCTCGCGACCTGACCGCCCTGGACGCCTTCGCCTTCGATGGCGGCAGCGTGGTGGACTGCGAGCTGCTCGACGGTCCGATCCGCGACTTCAACCTCATCTACTCCCCGCAGCGTTACACCGCGCGCCTGCAATGGCTGCCCATCGATGGCGAGCTGAAGCTGTTCAGCGCCGCCACCACCCTGCTGCTGTTCGCCGCCGATGGCGAGGTGGCCGCGAGCCTGGACGACGTGGCCGCAGGCTCATTGGGCCGGCACGACTGCCTGCACCTGGAAAACCAGGGGCAGTTGGCCGAGCTGAAGCTCGCCGGCACCGGCACCCTGTGCCTGATCGAGCTGACTCCCCGCTGAAACCTCCCTCTCCTGTAGGTTGTGGCTGAGCGACGCGAAGCCCAACAGCCTGGCTCGCACGTTGGGCCGCGCTGCGCTTGGCCCAACCTACAGCTAGCTGATCGACATCGAGTCTCCCACCGGCATTGCCGGCCAGCGGGCAGGATCAGGCCACAGGGTCTACACCTAACCTGTCGCCCGCCACGCCCACCGGTGCCGTCCATGCCCCGCCACAGCGTCCTTGCCACCATCCTGCTGTCCCTGCTGGTCCCCGCCTCACTGGAAGCCAAGGCCGCCGGATGCCCCTATCCCAAGCCCGTGGTGCTGGCCGGGCTGAACTGGGAGAGCGGCATGTTCACCACCGAGGTCCTGCGGGTGCTGCTGGAAAAAGGCTATGGCTGCAAGACCGACGTGCTTCCCGGTAACACCCTGACCATGGAGAACGCCCTGCGGCAGAACGATGTCCAGCTGATCGCCGAGCAGTGGGCCGGGCGCAGCGAGTTGTGGCGCAAGGCCGAGGCGGCCGGCGAGGTCTTCGCCGTTGGCGAGCCGGTGCAAGGTGCCACCGAGGGCTGGTGGGTGCCGGAGTACCTGGTCAAGGGGGAGGGCGCCCCGGCCGCCGGATTGCGCTCGGTCAGCGACCTGCCGCGCTACAAGGCGCTGTTCAAGGACCCCGAGGACCCGAACAAGGGCCGCTTCTACAACTGCCCGACGGGCTGGTCCTGCGAAGGGGTCAACAGCCAGAAGCTCAAGGCCTATGGCCTGGTAGACAGTTATGTGAACTTCCGCACCGGGACCGGCCCGGCACTGGATGCGGCCATCACCTCGGCGATCCGCCAGCGGCAGCCGATCCTCTTCTACTACTGGTCGCCGACGCCGCTGATGGGGCGTTACCCCCTGGTACAGCTGGAAGAACCCCCCTTCGATCGCAAGGCCTGGGAAACCCTGATCGACCCGAAGAACCCCAAGCCCATCGGCACCCGCTCCTTGCCGGCGAAGATATCCATCGGCGTCTCCCGCGACCTGCACCAGAAGGCACCGGCGCTGGTGCAGACCCTCGAGAAGGTGCAGATCCCCCTGCCGCTGTTCAACAGCATCCTCGCGCGCATGGCCGAGGAGCGCGCCGAGGCCGGCCCGCTGGCCGACGCCTTCTTCCGCCAGCACCGGGACATCTGGTCGCTCTGGGTGCCGGCGGACGTCGCCCGGCAGCTGGATGCTTCCCTGAAGTGACTGTTACCTAACACCCCACTCTGGTGCGCGACTGCTTCGAAAGCGGGCGTTTTTCCTGTGCGGTAACGGTTTTCCCGGTCCTCCCTTCCGTACTTGTCTATACAAGGTGATCGGCTGTCGCCCTTGTGCGGCAAGGCTTCCGGCTGTCCAGGGCAATGGGCGAACGGGGTTTGGCCCCTTGATTGCATATGCTTGTATGTACAAGTTCATATGTGTGCAGATAGGCACGGCATAACCCGCGCAGTCTTGCCGTGACACTGCCCACCGCTACCACCCCATGAGGACCCAGGCATGACCAAATTCCGCGACATCGAAATCCGCGCGCCGCGTGGCAACAAGCTGACCGCCAAGAGCTGGCTGACCGAAGCGCCGCTGCGCATGCTGATGAACAACCTCGACCCCGAGGTGGCGGAGAACCCGAAGGAACTGGTGGTGTACGGCGGCATCGGCCGCGCCGCGCGCAATTGGGAGTGCTACGACAAGATCGTCGAAGCCCTCACGCAACTGAACGAGGACGAAACCCTGCTGGTGCAGTCCGGCAAGCCAGTGGGCGTGTTCAAGACCCACGCCAATGCACCCCGCGTGCTGATCGCCAACTCCAACCTGGTGCCCCACTGGGCCACCTGGGAGCATTTCAACGAACTGGATGCCAAGGGCCTGGCCATGTACGGCCAGATGACCGCCGGCAGCTGGATCTACATCGGCAGCCAGGGCATCGTCCAGGGCACCTATGAAACCTTCGTCGAGGCAGGCCGCCAGCACTACAACGGCAACCTCAAGGGCCGTTGGGTGCTCACCGCCGGCCTCGGCGGCATGGGCGGCGCCCAGCCCCTGGCCGCGACCCTGGCCGGCGCCTGCTCGCTGAACATCGAGTGCCAGCAGACCAGCATCGATTTCCGCCTGCGCAGCCGCTACGTCGACGAGCAGGCCACCGACCTGGACGACGCCCTGGCGCGCATCGCCACGTACACCGCCGAGGGCAAGGCGATCTCCATCGCCCTGCTGGGCAACGCCGCTGAAATCCTCCCGGAACTGGTTCGCCGTGGCGTGCGTCCGGACATGGTCACCGACCAGACCAGCGCCCACGACCCGCTCAATGGCTACCTGCCGATCGGCTGGACCTGGGAGCAGTACCGCGACCGCGCCCAGACCGAGCCGGCTGCCGTGGTGAAAGCCGCCAAGCAGTCCATGGCCGTGCACGTGCAGGCCATGCTGGACTTCCAGAAGCAGGGCGTACCGACCTTCGACTACGGCAACAACATCCGCCAGATGGCCAAGGAAGAGGGCGTGAGCAATGCCTTCGACTTCCCCGGCTTCGTCCCGGCCTACATCCGCCCGCTGTTCTGCCGTGGCATCGGCCCGTTCCGCTGGGCCGCGCTGTCGGGCAACGCCGAGGACATCTACAAGACCGACGCCAAGGTCAAGGAACTGATCCCGGAAGACGCCCACCTGCACCGCTGGCTGGACATGGCCCGCGAGCGCATCGCCTTCCAGGGCCTGCCGGCGCGCATCTGCTGGGTCGGCCTGGGCCAGCGCGCCAAGCTGGGCCTGGCCTTCAACGAGATGGTCCGCACGGGCGAGCTGTCCGCGCCCATCGTCATCGGCCGCGACCACCTGGACTCCGGTTCGGTCTCCAGCCCCAACCGTGAAACCGAAGCCATGGCCGACGGCTCCGACGCCGTGTCCGACTGGCCGCTGCTCAACGCCCTGCTGAACACCGCCAGCGGCGCCACCTGGGTCTCGCTGCACCACGGCGGCGGCGTGGGCATGGGCTTCTCCCAGCACTCGGGCATGGTGATCGTCTGCGACGGTACCGACGAGGCGGCGGCACGCATCGCCCGTGTGCTGACCAACGACCCGGGTACCGGCGTGATGCGCCATGCCGATGCCGGTTACCAGATCGCCATCGACTGTGCCAAGGAACAGGGCCTGAACCTGCCGATGATCACCGGCAAGGCCTGAGGCCGGCGCCCCTGCGCGGACTCCGACCCGACGCCAGGGTCGGAGCGCCGCGCAGGGGGCACGCGCCCGCCAGGGAAGCGGCGCGGGCCAGAGCGTTTCCGAAGGACAACAACAAGAACATCGCCAGCCAAGCCGCAGCGGAGAACCCATAGATGACCCAGCCCCAAGAGCCTTCGGCCAAGCCCCTGATCGAGCGGCGCTCGATCGACTACATCCCCGAGGCCGAACGCCATGGCCGCCTCTACAGCCAGTTCACCCTCTGGATGGGCGCCAACCTGCAGATCACCGCGATAGTCACCGGTGCGCTTGCCGTGGTGCTGGGTGGGGATGTGTTCTGGTCGCTGATCGGCCTGTTCATCGGCCAACTGCTCGGCGGCGCGGTGATGGCCCTGCACGCGGCCCAGGGGCCGAAGCTCGGCCTGCCGCAGATGATCTCCAGCCGCGTGCAGTTCGGCGTCTACGGCGCGGCCATCCCGATCGTGCTGGTGTGCCTGATGTACCTGGGCTTCACCGCTACCGGCACCGTGCTCTCCGGCCAGGCCATCGGCCAGTTGCTGGGGGTCAGCGACAGCGCCGGCATCCTGCTCTTCGCCGCGGTGATCGTCGTGGCCGCCGTGTCCGGCTACCGGGTGATCCACTACATCGGCCGCATCGCCAGCGTGCTCGGGATCATCGCCTTCATCTACCTGTTCAGCCGCGTGATGGCCCTGGGCGACATCGGCGAGCTGCTGCAGAACCGTCATTTCAGCTGGTCCAGCTTCCTGCTCGCGGTGTCCCTGGCGGCGTCCTGGCAGATCGCCTACGGCCCCTACGTGGCCGACTACTCGCGCTACCTGCCGAGCGACACCTCGCCGGTGAAGACCTTCCTCGCCGCCGGCCTGGGCTCGGTGATCGGCGCGCAGATCGCCATGGTCCTCGGGGTGTTCGTCGCGGCCATGGCCAATGGTCAGTTCGCCGGCCGCGAAGTGGCCTACGTGGTCGGCCTGGGCAGCACCGGCGCCGTGGCCGCACTGCTGTACTTCAGCATCGCCTTCGGCAAGGTGACCATCTCCACCCTGAACTCCTACGGCAGCTTCATGTGCATCGCCACCATCATCAGCGGCTTCCGTGGCCACATCGAGGTGTCCCGCGCCCAGCGCCTGCTGTTCGTGCTCGGCATAGTCGGCGCCTCCACCCTGGTGGCGCTGCTCGGCCAGCATTCCTTCCTGGCCGCGTTCAAGTCCTTCATCCTCTTCCTGCTGACCTTCTTCACCCCGTGGAGCGCGGTGAACCTGGTGGATTACTACTTCGTCACCAAGGAACGCTACGACGTACCGGCGCTGTCCGATCCCGATGGCCGCTACGGCCGCTGGAACGTAGCGGGGATCAGCGTCTACGCCATCGGCGTGCTGGTGCAGTTGCCCTTCATCTCCACCAAGCTCTATACCGGCCCGCTGGTGGAGGCCCTTGGCGGTGTGGATATCTCCTGGATCATCGGTCTGGTGGTGCCCGGAGTCCTCTACTACCTGGTGGCGCGCCGCAGCCGGCGACCGATTCCGGAGCGCATGCTGCTGCCGGCCGATTCGATCAACCTGGGCAAGGTCGCCAACGGCGCCTGAGTCCGGGGCTTTTTCCGGGATGCGGCGCTCGCCGCCGCGTCCGACTTTGAAACGAACGCCGCCAAGGGAAGGCGGCGGACAAGGAGACATGCGATGAACCTGCACCTCAAACCCGGCCAATTGACCCTCGCCGAGCTGCGCCAGGCCTATCGGCAACCCGTGCGCCTGGCCCTGGACGCCAGTGCCGGCAAGGCCATCGAGGCCAGCGTTGCCTGCGTCGAGAGCATCGTCGCCGAGGGCCGCACGGCCTATGGCATCAACACCGGCTTCGGCCTGCTGGCCTCCACCCGCATCGCCCCGGCCGACCTGGAGAAGCTGCAGCGCTCCCTGGTGCTGTCCCACGCCGCCGGTGTCGGCGAGCCGCTGGACGACGCCATGGTGCGGCTGATCATGCTGCTCAAGGTGAACAGCCTGGCACGCGGCTTCTCCGGCATCCGCCGCAAGGTGATCGACGCCCTGGTGGCCCTGATCAACGCCGAGGTCTACCCGCACATCCCGCTCAAGGGCTCGGTGGGCGCCTCCGGCGACCTGGCGCCGCTGGCGCACATGTCCCTGGTGCTGCTCGGCGAGAGCCGCGCCCGCTACCGGGGCGAGTGGCTGCCGGCCAGCGAAGCCCTGGCCGCCGCCGGCCTGGAACCCCTGACCCTGGCCGCCAAGGAGGGCCTGGCCCTGCTCAACGGCACCCAGGTGTCCACCGCCTACGCCCTGCGCGGCCTGTTCGAGGCCGAGGACCTGTTCGCCGGCGCCACCGTCTGCGGCGGCCTCAGCGTCGAGGCCATGCTCGGCTCGCGGGCACCCTTCGATGCGCGCATCCACGCCGCCCGTGGCCAGCGCGGCCAGATCGACGTCGCCGCCGCCTACCGCGAGCTGCTCACCGCCAGCAGCGAGATCGCCCGCTCCCACGAGAAGTGCGACAAGGTCCAGGACCCGTACTCCCTGCGCTGCCAGCCCCAGGTCATGGGCGCCTGCCTGACCCAGCTGCGCCAGGCAGCCGAGGTGCTGGAGATCGAATCCAATGCGGTGTCCGACAACCCGCTGGTGTTCGCCGAAGAGGGCGACGTGATCTCCGGCGGCAACTTCCACGCCGAGCCCGTGGCCATGGCCGCCGACAACCTCGCCCTGGCCATCGCCGAGATCGGCTCGCTGTCGGAGCGGCGCATCTCGCTGATGATGGACATGCACATGTCCCAGCTGCCGCCCTTCCTGGTGGAGAACGGCGGGGTCAACTCCGGCTTCATGATCGCCCAGGTCACCGCCGCCGCCCTGGCCAGCGACAACAAGGCCCTGGCCCACCCGGCCAGCGTCGACAGCCTGCCCACTTCGGCCAACCAGGAGGACCACGTGTCCATGGCGCCGAACGCCGGCAAGCGCCTCTGGGCCATGGCCGAGAACGTGCGCGGCATCCTCGCCATCGAATGGCTGGGTGCCTGCCAGGGCCTGGATTTCCGCACCGGCCTGAAGAGCTCGCCGAAGCTGGAGGAGGCCCGCGGCCTGCTGCGCGCCGAGGTGTCCTACTACCAGGAGGACCGTTTCTTCGCTCCGGATATCGAGACCGCCAGCAACCTGCTCGCCAGCGGTTGCCTGAATTCCCTGATGCCGGCCGGGCTGCTGCCGAGCCTGTGAAGCGGATGACGGAGCGGCAAGGGGCGGGCCTGCGGGCCCGTTCCGGGTCAGGACGACCGCTGTTCGTGCACAACAACAATCGCCAGTCACTGGCACCGGAGCCGGCCTCGTCCGGCTTCCGGCCCTGATCGAACTGCCTTAACCCTTACCAAGTTTCAGGAGCGTCGGAACATGCAATTCAAGAAGCGAGTGTTGGGCATCATCTGCGTCGCCGGCCTGCTGTCCACGGCGGCTTCCGCCCAGGCGGCCGGCTGGTGCGAATCCGGCAAACCGGTGAAGTTCGCCGGGCTCAACTGGGAAAGCGGCATGTTGCTCACCGACGTGCTGCAGTTCGTTTTGAAGAACGGCTACGGCTGCGAGACCGACAGCCTGCCGGGCAATTCCATCACCATGGAGCAGGCGCTGGGCAACAACGATATCCAGGTGTTCGCCGAGGAGTGGATCGGCCGCAGCGACGCCTGGAACAAGGCCGCCGCCGCCGGCAAGGTGGTGGGCGTGGGCGCACCCATCGTCGGCGCCACCGAAGGCTGGTACGTGCCGCGCTACGTGATCGAGGGTGACGCCAAGCGCGGCATCGAGGCCAAGGCGCCGAAGCTCAAGGCCATCGCCGACCTCGGCCCTTACGCCGAAGTGTTCCGCGACCCGGAAGAGCCCGGCAAGGGCCGCTTCTACAACTGCCCGGCCGGCTGGACCTGCGAGCTGGACAACAGCGAGATGCTGAAAAGCTACGGCCTCGAGGACAAGTTCACCAACTTCCGTCCCGGCACCGGCCCGGCCCTGGATGCCGCCGTGCTCTCGAGCTATCGCCGTGGCGAGCCTATCCTTTTCTATTACTGGTCGCCGACGCCGCTGATGGGCCAGGCGGACCTGGTCAAGCTGGAGGAGAAGCCCGGCGTGGACAAGAGCGTGACCATCCAGGTCGGCCTGTCCAAGACCTTCCATGACGAGGCCCCCGAGCTGGTCGACGTGCTGAAGAAGGTCAACCTGCCCATCGACCTGCTGAACCAGAACCTGGCGAAGATGGCCAAGGAAAAACTGGACTCGGCGGACCTGGCCCAGGCCTTCCTCAAGGAACACCCGGAGGTGTGGCACGCCTGGGTCAGCGCGGATGCGGCGAAGAAGATCGACGCCGCGCTCTGAGGCTGCGGGCGAGTACTGACAAGGGCCTTTCCCCCGGGCGGGGGAAAGGCCTCACCTGACCGGAGCGAACCATGTTCCCCAAAAGCTTTACCTTCTCCATCGCCGACTGGGTCAATGGCTGGGTCGACAGCCTGGTGACCAACTACGGCGATGTGTTCCGCCACATCTCCGACACCCTGCTCTGGGCCATCGTCTACCTCGAAGGCGTGCTGCGCGCGACGCCCTGGTGGCTGGTGCTGCTGGTGGTCGCCGGCATCGCCTGGCACGCCACCCGGCGCATCCTGCCGACCCTGGTGATCACCGGCCTGCTGTTCCTGGTGGGCGCCGTGGGCCTCTGGGACAAGCTGATGCAGACCGTGGCGCTGATGCTGGTGGCCACCTTCATCTCGGTGCTGATCGGCATTCCGCTGGGCATCCTCGCGGCCCGCAGCGACCGCCTGCGCGCCGTGCTGATGCCGCTGCTGGACATCATGCAGACCATGCCCAGCTTCGTGTACCTGATCCCGGTCCTGATGCTCTTCGGCCTGGGCAAGGTGCCGGCCATTTTCGCCACCGTGATCTACGCCGCGCCGCCCCTGATCCGCCTCACCGACCTCGGCATCCGCCAGGTGGACAAGGAAGTGATGGAGGCGGTCAACGCCTTCGGCGCCAACCGCTGGCAGCAGCTGTTCGGCGTGCAGTTGCCGCTGGCCCTGCCGAGCATCATGGCCGGGATCAACCAGACCACCATGATGGCCCTGTCGATGGTGGTGATCGCCTCCATGATCGGTGCCCGAGGCCTCGGCGAGGACGTGCTGGTGGGCATCCAGACCCTCAACGTCGGCAAGGGCCTGGAAGCGGGCCTGGCCATCGTCATCCTGGCCGTGGTCTTCGACCGCATCACCCAGGCTTACGGCCGTTCGCGGCACGCAGACAGCAAATGAGTGGCCAGAACATGAGCAAGATCGTCGTCAAGAACGTATTCAAGATCTTCGGCCAGCGCGCCGACGAGGCCCTGTCGCTGATCCAGCAAGGCACGAGCAAGGCCGAGGTGCTGGACAAGACCGGCTGCGTGGTGGGGGTCAACGACCTGTCGCTGTCCATCGGCGCCGGCGAGATCTTCGTGATCATGGGCCTGTCCGGTTCCGGCAAGTCCACCCTGGTGCGCCACTTCAACCGCCTGATCGACCCCACCAGCGGGCAGATCCTGGTGGATGGCGAGGACATCCTGCGCTACGACATGGAGCAACTGCGGGAATTCCGCCGCAAGAAGATCAGCATGGTGTTCCAGAGCTTCGGCCTGTTGCCGCACAAGACGGTGCTGGACAACGTCGCCTACGGCCTCAAGGTGCGCGGCGAGACCCGCGACTACTGCCTGGAGCGCGCCCAGCACTGGATCACCACCGTGGGCCTGAAGGGCTACGAGAAGTCCTACCCTCACCAGCTTTCCGGCGGCATGCGCCAGCGCGTGGGCCTGGCCCGCGCACTGGCCTCGGACACCGACATCATCCTCATGGACGAAGCCTTCAGCGCCCTCGACCCGCTGATCCGCGCCGACATGCAGGAGCAACTGCTGGAGCTGCAGAAGACCCTGCAGAAGACCATCGTCTTCATCACCCACGACCTGGACGAGGCGGTGCGCATCGGCAATCGCATCGCCATTCTCAAGGACGGCCGGCTGATCCAGGTCGGCACGCCCAGGGAAATCCTCCACCAGCCGGCGGACGATTACGTCGACCGCTTCGTCCAGCGCCGCGTGGCCAACCTGTAAGGAACAGCCGAGATGTCGTTACCCGAGAAAGTCCTGCTGGGCGATTCGCCGCTGACCTGGCGCCAGGTGGTGGCCGTGGCCCGCCACGGCGCCCCTCTGGAGCTGACCCAGGCGGCCTGGGCGCGCATCGAGAACGCCCGCGCGATCGTCGATCGCATCGTCGAGCGGGGCGAGCGCGCCTACGGCATCAGCACCGGCCTCGGTGCCCTGAGCGAGGTGGTGCTCAGCGGCGAGCAGTTCGCCATGCTGTCGCGCAATACCCTGCTCAGCCATGCCTGCGGCGTCGGCCCGGTGCTGTCCATCGAGCAGACCCGCGCCATCATCTGCTGCGCCATCGCCAACTACAGCCACGGCCGCTCCGGCCTGCAGCGCAAGGTGGTGGAAGCGCTGCTGGCGCTGCTGGAGCGCGGCATCACCCCGCGCGTGCCGTCCCAGGGGTCGGTGGGCTACCTGACCCATATGGCCCATGTCGGTATCGCCCTGCTGGGCGTCGGCGAGGTGGAATGGCGCGGCCGCGTGGTGCCCGCCGCGGAGGCCCTGGCCGGTGAAGGCCTGGCGCCCCTGCGCCTGGGCGCCAAGGACGGGCTCTGCCTGGTCAACGGCCTGCCCTGCATGACCGGCCTGACCTGCCTGGCGCTGGATGACGCCGAGCGCCTGCTGCACTGGGCCGACGTGATCGGCGCCATGAGCTTCGAGGCCCTGCGCGGACAGATCGCCGCCTTCGACCCGGCGATCATCGCCCTCAAGCCGCACCCGGGCGTGCAACGGGTGGGCGCCAACCTGCTGGCGCTGCTGGCCGGCAGCGAGGTGGTGGCCGCCAGCCGCGGCATCCGCACCCAGGATGCTCTCTCCATCCGTTCCATTCCCCAGGTCCACGGCGCCTGCCGCGACCAGTTGGCCCACGCCGCCCGCCAGGTGGATGCGGAGCTGGCCGCGGCCAACGACAACCCGCTGGTACTGGGCACGCCGGACGATTACCGGGTGGTGTCCCAGGCCAACCCCCATGGTGAGTCCGTGGCCATGGCGGCGGACCTGCTGGCGATCGCCGTGGCGGAAATCGGCGGGATCGCCGAACGACGCCTGGACCGCCTGGTGAACCCGCTGGTCAGCGGGCTCCCGGCCTTCCTGGTGAGCCAGCCGGGAGTCAACTCGGGGATGATGATCGTCCAGTACGTGGCGGCGGCCCTGGCCGGGGAGAACCGCCAACTGGCCCAGCCGGCCGTTGTGGATAACTTCGTCACCTCCGGCCTGCAGGAAGACCACCTGAGCCTGGGGACCAGCGCCGCCCTCAAGCTCGGCAGGGCCCTGGAGAACTGCCAGCGCATCCTCGCCATCGAGTACCTGCTGGCCGCCCAGGCCTTCGAGTTCCATCGACCCAGCGCGTTCGGCAGCGGTACCGGGGCGGCCTGGGAAACCCTGCGCGAGCGGGTTCCGGCCTATGATCAGGATCGCTGGCTGGCTCCGGATATCGACGCCGCGACCGAACTGTTGCGCGACCGCGCGGTGCTCGAGGGCATTGCCGCGCGCATTGGAGGCTTGCAATGAAACACCTCTGGCACAACTGCCATGTCGCCACCCTGCGGGGCGGCAAGTACTCGATCATCGACGACGCGGTCCTGGTGACCCACGCCGGGCGTATCGAGTGGATCGGCCCGCGTGACGATCTGCCGACCGTGCCCTATGACGTGGAAGTCGACCTGGGTGGCGCCTGGGTCACGCCGGGACTGATCGACTGCCACACCCACCTGGTGTTCGGCGGCGACCGCAGCGGCGAGTTCGAGCAGCGCCTGGAAGGCGTCAGCTATGCCGAGATCGCCGCCCAGGGCGGCGGCATCGCCAGCACCGTGCGGGCTACCCGCGAGGCGAGCGAGGACGAGCTGCTGGAGAGTGCCAGCCGCCGCGCCCGCCAGCTGCTGCGCGATGGCGTCACCACCCTGGAAGTGAAGTCCGGCTACGGCCTGGACCTGGCCAGCGAGCGCAAGATGCTGCGGGTCGCCCGCCGCCTGGGCGAGACCCTGCCCATCACCGTGCGCGCCACTTGCCTGGCCGCCCACGCCCTGCCGCCGGAATACGCCGGCCGCGCCGACGACTACATCGAGCACATCTGCAGCGAGATCCTGCCGACCCTGGCCGGCGAAGGGCTGGTGGACGCGGTGGACGCCTTCTGCGAACACCTGGCCTTCTCCCCGGCCCAGGTGGAGCGGGTCTTCAAGGTCGCCCACGAACTGGACCTGCCGGTGAAGCTGCACGCCGAGCAACTGTCCTCCCTGCACGGCTCGGCCCTGGCCGCGCGCTACCAGGCGCTGTCGGCCGACCACCTGGAATACATGACCGAGGATGACGCCATCGCCATGGCGGCGGCGGGCACCGTCGCCGTGCTGCTGCCCGGCGCCTTCTACCTGCTGCGCGAAACCCAGTTGCCGCCCATCGACGCCTTGCGCAAGCACGGTGTGGCCATGGCGGTGGCCAGCGACCTCAACCCCGGCACGTCGCCGGCCTTGTCCCTGCGGATGATGCTGAACATGGCCTGCACCTCCTTCCGCCTGACCCCGGAAGAAGCCCTGGCCGGCGTCACCTTGCACGCCGCGCGGGCCCTGGGCCTGGCCCACAGCCACGGCAGCCTGGAGGTGGGCAAGGTGGCGGACTTCATCGCCTGGGACATCCAGCGCCCGGCGGAACTCGCCTACTGGCTGGGCGGCGACCTGCCCAAGCGGGTGATTCGACACGGACAGGAGATCGACTGTGGATAACGTAATCGGCTTCAGCCGCGGCAGCGTGCCGCTGCTGATCAGCATGCCGCACCCCGGCACCCTCCTCACGCCGGCGGTGGAAGCCGGCATGGTGGAAGCCGGCTGGGACCTCACCGACACCGACTGGCACATCCCACGGCTCTATGATTTCGCCGCCGAGCTGGGGGCCAGCACGCTGGCGGCGCAGTACTCGCGCTACGTCATCGACCTCAACCGGCCGGCCGACGACAAGCCGCTCTACGCCACCGCCACCACGGGCCTTTACCCTGCCACCCTGTTCGACGGCGAGCCGCTCTACCGCGAAGGCGAGGAGCCCTCGGCGGCGGAGCGTGCGCGCTACCTGGCGGAAATCTGGACGCCTTACCACCAGGCCATCAACGACGAACTGGCGCGGATGAAGAGCGAGTTCGGCTATGCGCTGCTGTTCGACGCCCATTCCATCCGCTCCTTCGTGCCGCGCCTGTTCGACGGCCGCCTGCCGGACTTCAACCTCGGCACCAATGCCGGGGCCAGCTGCGCCCCGGACCTGGCCGAGGCCCTGGTGGCGACCTGCGCGCAGGCCAAGGATTACAGCCATGTGCTCAACGGCCGCTTCAAGGGCGGTCACATCACCCGTCACTACGGCCAGCCCGACCAGCACATCCATGCCGTGCAGCTGGAGCTGGCGCAATGCACCTACATGGACGAGCAAGTGCCCTTCGACTACCGCGAGGACCTGGCCGTGCCGACCCAGGCGGTGCTGCGCACGCTGCTGCAGCGGATGCTGGAGTGGGGGCGGGAAACCTACGGGCGCTGATGGGGTTGGTTGGGACGCTCTTGCGATACCCATCGATCTCCACCGATGGGTATCGCTCCGCTCAACCCATCCTACGGAAGAACGGCGCGCATCACTTTTGCAGCCCCAGATGGCGGATCACCACCGGCTCGGCGGCCAGGCGCTGCCAGACATCGTCCAGCAGCTCGGCCGGATAGAAGGGCAGGGCGGCCAGTTCCTCGCGGCCGATCCAGGCCAGTTCCTTGATATCGAACTCGTCGCCACCCAGGCCCGCGAGGTTGGCCAGGCTGAGCTCACCGCTCCAGGCGTCTATCCGGTAGAACAGCTCCAGGTGGAAGCGGCCCATGGCCGGTTCGGCGAATTCGCGGACGTAGACCAGTGGGCCGACCTCCACCGCCAGGCTGGTTTCCTCCATGAACTCGCGGCGCACGGTGTCGCGGGTGGACTCGTCGCTTGCGGATTCGAAGCCGCCGCCCGGCGGTATCCAGTAGGTGTCGTCGCCCACCACATGCTTGACCAGCAGGATGCGGCCATCGCGCACCAGCAGGCCGGCGGCGCGGATGCGGTGGGTGAGCGGCGCGCTCATTGCCAGTCCAGCCGGGCGAGCTTCCACTCGCCGTCGTCCAGCCACCACTCCAGCTTCACCCCGTAGTGACGGGCGCTGTCGGGAATCAGCCCCTCGGCGCCGGCCAGGGCTACCTGGGCCTCGGTGTAGCCCTTCTCGCTGTAGGTGGGGTCGAGCTGGCTGGACTTGCTCAGGGCCATCACGTTGACGTTCTTGTGGCGCAGGAACAGCAGGGCCATGGTGCGTTTGGCCCAGTCGCGGTCATGCTGCTGCTGGGCTAGAAATTGCGGGTGCAACTGCTCCAGAACGGCGCCGGTCTGCTTCGCTTCGAGGTTGTCCTGTAGCTGTTGTACCGCCGCATCCAGCGCCGCGGCCGGGTCGTCGCGGCCACAACCAGCTAGGATTGCCAGTACGCAGAGCGTCGGCAGAGCGAACTTCCTGAGTAGCATGCTGAACTCCATTTCCTTCGTTATGATGCCCGGCAGATTAGACGGCCGAACTCGCCAAGGGGTCGACCTTATGCACAGATTCGGGAGTCCAGAATGCAGACTTTGTATCCGGAGATAAAACCCCACGCCCGGCATGAGCTGGCGGTGGATGCACCGCACGTGCTCTATGTGGACGAGAGCGGCACGCCGGACGGTCTGCCGGTGGTGTTCATCCACGGTGGCCCGGGGGCCGGCTGCGATGCCATGAGCCGGCGCTTCTTCGACCCCAACCTGTACCGCATCGTCACCTTCGACCAGCGCGGCTGCGGCCGCTCCACGCCCCACGCGAGCCTGGAGAACAACACCACCTGGGACCTGGTGGCCGACCTCGAGCGTATCCGCCAGCACCTGGGGATCGACAAGTGGGTGCTGTTCGGCGGTTCCTGGGGCTCCACCCTGTCCCTGGCCTACGCCCAGGCTCACCCGGAGCGCGTGCTGGGGCTGATCCTGCGGGGCATCTTCCTGTGCCGTCCGGAGGACTTCCACTGGTTCTACCAGGAAGGCTGCAGCCGGCTGTTCCCCGACTACTGGGAAGACTACCTGGCGCCCATCCCGGCGGAAGAGCAGGGCGACCTGATGCAGGCCTTCCACAAGCGCCTGACCGGCCCCGACCAGATCGCCCAGATGCACGCCGCCAAGGCCTGGTCCACCTGGGAAGGCCGCACCGCCACCCTGCGCCCCAGCGCACCGGTGGTGGAACGCTTCAGCGAGCCCATGCGGGCCCTCTCCATCGCCCGCATCGAGTGCCACTACTTCGTCAACCAGGCCTTCCTCGAACCCAACCAGTTGCTCCGCGACATGCCGCGCATCGCCCACTTGCCGGGTGTCATCGTGCATGGCCGCTATGACGCCATCTGCCCCCTGGACAACGCCTGGGCGCTGCACAAGGCCTGGCCCAACAGCGAGCTGCAGATCGTCCGCGATGCCGGCCACGCCGCCTCCGAGGCCGGCATCACCGATGCCCTGGTGCGCGCGGCCAACCAGATGGCGCGCCGCCTGCTGGACCTGCCGCCGGAAGAAGACGCCTGATGAAGGCACTGCTGCAACGGGTCAGTGCCGCCCGCGTCGAAGTGGAAGGTGAAGTGGTCGGCGCCATCGACCAGGGCCTGCTGGTGCTGGTGGGCGTCGAGCCCCAGGACACCGAGGCCAGCGCCGACAAGCTGCTGCACAAGCTGGTCAACTACCGGGTCTTCGCCGACGCCGAGGGCAAGATGAACCTGTCCCTGGGGGCGGTCGGTGGCGGCCTGCTGCTGGTGTCCCAGTTCACCCTGGCGGCCGATACCAACAGCGGCCTGCGCCCGAGCTTCTCCACCGCGGCGCCGCCGGCGCTGGGCGAGGCGCTGTTCGACTACCTCGTGGCCCAGGCCCGGCTCAAGCACCCGCAAGTGGCCACGGGGCGCTTTGGCGCGAACATGCAGGTGCATCTGGTCAATGACGGTCCGGTCACTTTCCTGCTCTCGAGCTGACTGGCCCGATATCTGCTTTCATTGCGACTCGCCATCCACGTTCATGAGCGTTAGCATGCGCGCCATGCCCCGCCGTCCGTGGGCTTGCACAAGAATAACGAGCCGTCCCCCATTAGGAGAAAGAATGAAAAAGTTTCTCGCGTCGCTGCTGTTCTCCGCCTGCGCCCTGACCGGCCTGGCCCACGCCGGCATGGTCGATGACGCCGTCAAGCGCGGCACCCTGCGCGTTGGCATGGACCCGACCTACATGCCCTTCGAGATGACCAACAAGCGCGGTGAGATCATCGGCTTCGAAGTCGACCTGCTCAAAGCCATGGCCAAGGCCATGGGGGTCAAGCTGGAGCTGGTGTCCACCAGCTACGACGGCATCATCCCGGCCCTGCTGACCGACAAGTTCGACATGATCGGCTCCGGCATGACCCTGACCCAGGAACGCAACCTGCGGATCAACTTCGCCGAACCCTTCATCGTGGTTGGCCAGACCCTGCTGATCCGCAAGGAACTGGCTGACAAGATCAAGTCCTACAAGGACCTGAACGATCCCCAGTACCGCATCACCTCGAAGATCGGCACCACCGGCGAAATGGTCGCCAAGAAGCTGATCGCCAAGGCCCAGTACCACGGCTTCGACAACGAGCAGGAAGCGGTGATGGACGTGGTCAACGCCAAGGCCGACGCCTTCATCTACGACGCGCCCTACAACGTGGTGGCGGTGAACAAGGCCGGCGCCGGCAAGCTGGTGTTCCTCGAAGAGCCCTTCACCTTCGAACCCCTGGCCTTCGGCCTGAAGAAGGGCGACTACGACAGCATCAACTGGATCAACAACTGGCTGCACCAGATCCGCAACGATGGCACCTACGATCGCATTCACGCCAAGTGGTTCAAGAAGAGCGACTGGCTGAAAGAGATGGAATAAGCCGGCCGATCCAGGCTGGCTTCGACAGGCCCGGCCCACAAGGCCGGGCCTGCCTTTTGTCCCCCGCCATGAGCGAGATTTACCGTGACTAGCAAACATCGCCGCAACTGGCCCTGGCATGTCCTGACCGGTCTGATCCTGGTCGTGATCAGCCTGGGCCTCTGGTATTCCACGTCGCTGATTTCCTACGAGTGGCGCTGGAATCGCGTTCCCCAGTACTTCGCCTACCAGCACGAGGAAAGCCAGCGCGCCGCCGACTACGGCACCGTCAGCGCGATCAGCGACTCCGGCGACAAGGCGCGGGTGACCCTCACCGCCGAAGGCGGCGATGAGCAGGTGCTGGAGGTGGACCGCGACAGCCTGCAGGTGAGCCAGGGCGATGACGTTTCCGAAGGCGACCAGATCGGCGTGACCCGCCACTGGGCTGCCGGCCCGCTGCTCTGGGGCCTCTGGACCACCCTGTGGATATCCGTGGTTTCCGGCGCGTTCGGCCTGCTGATAGGCCTCTTCACCGGCCTCTGCCGGCTGTCCAGCAACCCGACCCTGCGCGACCTCTCCACCGTCTATGTCGAGCTGGTGCGCGGTACGCCGCTGCTGGTGCAGATCTTCATCTTCTACTTCTTCATCGGCACCGTGCTGAACCTCTCCCGGGAGTTCGCCGGGGTCGCGGCGCTGGCGCTGTTCACCGGTGCCTATGTCGGCGAGATCGTCCGCGCGGGGGTGCAGTCCATCGCCCGTGGCCAGAACGAGGCCGCGCGCTCCCTGGGCCTGACCGGTCCCCAGTCGATGCGCCATGTGATCCTGCCCCAGGCCTTCAAGCGCGTACTGCCGCCCCTGGCCGGGCAGTTCATCAGCCTGGTCAAGGACACCTCGCTGGTGTCGGTGATCGCCATCACCGAGCTGACCAAGAGCGGCCGCGAAGCCATCACCACCTCGTTCTCCACCTTCGAGATCTGGTTCTGCGTGGCCGCGCTCTACCTCGTGATCAACCTGCCGCTGTCGCAAATCGCCAGCCGTCTGGAGCGGAGGCTCGGGAAAAGTGATTGAAGTCCGTAACCTGGTGAAAGTCTTCGATGCCCGCGGCCATGAAGTGCGGGCTGTGGATAACGTCACCACGCAAGTGAAGCGGGGTGAAGTGGTGGTGGTGATCGGCCCCTCGGGCTCCGGCAAGTCCACCTTCCTGCGCTGCCTGAACGGCCTGGAAGAGCTGGATTCCGGCTCGGTGAGCATCGACGGCGTCGACCTCGCCAACCCGAAGACCGATGTGAACGCCTACCGCCGCGAAGTGGGCATGGTGTTCCAGCACTTCAACCTGTTCCCGCACATGACCGTGCTGGAGAACCTCTGCCTGGCGCAGAAGGTGGTGCGCAAGCGCGGCAAGGCCGAGCGCGAGGCCAAGGCCCAGGCGCTGCTGGCCAAGGTCGGCATCGCGCAGAAGGCCAACGAGTATCCCTCGCGCCTGTCCGGCGGCCAGCAGCAGCGCGTGGCCATCGCCCGCGCCCTGTGCATGGAACCCAAGGTGATGCTGTTCGACGAACCCACCTCGGCGCTGGACCCGGAAATGGTCGGCGAAGTGCTGGACGTGATGAAGCAGCTGGCCCAGGAAGGCATGACCATGGTCTGCGTGACCCACGAAATGGGCTTCGCCCGTGAAGTGGCCGACCGGGTGCTGTTCTTCGATCACGGCAAGCTGCTGGAGGATGCGCCCCCCGCGCAATTCTTCGCCCAGCCCCAGGACCCGCGTGCGCAGAGCTTCCTGCGCCAGGTGCTCTGATCGCCGCTGCCGGGGGCCGCTGCGCGGCCCTTGGCGAATGAATTCGCCCCTACAGGAGCGCCCGGATCGCCCCCTCTCCCTCTGGGAGAGGGCTGGGGAGAGGGTTATTCCAGGCAGACTCGGCGTTCGGGATCATTGCGAATGAATTCGCTCCAACCGGCCGCGCCGTGGCGGGAGCGTCAGTGCAGCGGCGTCGCCGGCTTGAGTTCGTTGTCTTCCAGCCAGTCCTGAGCCAGCTCTCGCAGGCGGGTGGCCTCAAAGGCGTGCCAGGCTTCCAGCAGCACCGGGTATTCCATCAGCACATGGCGGAAGCTGCGGGCCGGCTTGCGGCCCGCCAGGGCCTGCTGCAGGGCCGCGTAGGCATGGGGATGGACCACTTCCGGGAGGAATTCCTCCATCAGCCGCAGCTCATCTGACTGGCCGAGGGGCTCCACCAGCAGGAAGCGCTCCGGCTCTTCGCGCAGCAGGGTTTCCAGTTCGGGATCTGCGTCTTCTTCGGGTATCAGCAGCACCTTGCCGCTGAGCAGGTCGAGATAATGGTCCAGGCCCTCGGTGTTGAGGGCGAAGGCGAGCTGGTCAAGGTCGATGGTCAGCGGGCGCATGGGCAAGTCTCGATGACGGGGGTTGCCCTCAGCCTACGCCAGTGGCTCGCCTCAGAACAGCCGTGCGAGCAGGGCGGTGACCGCCGTTTCCACCCGCAGGATGCGCTCGCCGAGCTGCACCGGCTGCAGGCCGGCCTCGTGCAGTTTCTCCACCTCGTAGGGAATCCAGCCGCCTTCCGGGCCTATGGCCAGGGTGATGGCGCCATCCACCGCGCGCGGGCAGGCGGGGTAGTTCCCGGGGTGGCCAACCAGGCCCTGGGTGCCGGCGGCGAGCTGCGGCAGGCGGTCCTCGACGAAGGGCTTGAAGCGCTTTTCGATCACCACCTCGGGCAGCACCGTGTCCCGAGCCTGTTCCAGGCCGAGGATCAGCTGCTCGCGGATGGCCGCAGGTTCGAGGAAGGGGGTCTGCCAGAAGCTCTTTTCCACCCGGTAGCTGTTGAGCAGCACCAGGCGCGGCACACCCATGGCGGCCACCGTCTGCAGCACGCGGCGAAGCATCTTCGGCCGGGGCAGGGCCAGCAGCAGGGTAATGGGTAGCTTGGCGGGCGGCGGTTGGTCGAAGGCGACTTCCAACTCGGCGCAGTCCGGCGCAAGGCTGAGCAGGCGACCCTGGCCCATCAGGCCACCGAGGCGGCCCACCCGCAGGCTGTCGCCGGCTTCGGCGCGGTGTACCTCATGCAGGTGCTTGAGGCGCCGGCCTTCGAGGCGCGCCCGGTCCGCCGCGATGAAGTCGGCGTCTTCGAGAAGCAGCAGGTTCACGGGCGGGTGGCAGGCGGCTGGTCGCCGGGCTCTTCGGCGTCGTCTTCCGGATGGTCGCCGCGCTTGCGGATCAGCCCACCGAAGAACACGCCGACCTCGAACAGCAGCCACATGGGCACGGCCAGCAGGGTCTGGGAGAAGATGTCCGGCGGGGTGAGGATCATGCCCACCACGAAGCAGCCGATGATCACGTAGGGGCGGATGCGCTTGAGGTAGGCGACGTCCACCACGCCGATCCAGATCAGCAGTATCACCGCCACGGGAATCTCGAAGGCCACGCCGAAGGCGAAGAACAGCGTCATCACGAAGTCGAGGTAGCTGCTGATGTCGGTCATCATCGACACGCCTTCGGGGGTCACGCTGGCGAAGAAGTGGAAGATCAGCGGGAATACCAGGAAATAGGCGAAGGCCATGCCGGAGTAGAACAGCACGATGCTCGACACCAGCAGCGGCAGGGCCACGCGCTTCTCATGCTTGTACAGGCCGGGGGCGATGAAGCCCCAGACCTGGTGCAGGATCACCGGCATGGCGAGGAACAGCGCCACCACCATGGTCAGCTTGAACGGCGTGAGGAAGGGCGAGGCCACGTCGGTGGCGATCATGGTCGCGCCTTCGGGCAGGTACTGGCGCAGCGGCGCCGAGACCAGGGTGTAGATCCGCTGTGCGAAGTAGAACAGGCAGGCGAAGATCAGGAAGATCGCCACCACGCAGCGCAGCAGGCGCGTTCGCAGTTCGGTGAGGTGCGAGACCAGGGGCATTTCCTGGTCTTGATCCGGCTTCTGTTCGCTCATGGGGTGCGGGACGGCTGTTGCGGTTCGACGGGGGCCTGGGCCGTTGCCGGGGTGGTCGGCGCGGTGGCGCTCGACGGGGCGGCAACGGGTTGGACACCAGGCGCGGGTGCGCTGGCGGCCGGAGCGGCTGGAGCGGCCGCCGGAGCACTGCTTGCCGGTGCGGCGGGCGCTGCGGCGGAGACTGTTGCGGCGCTCTCAGGCTCGGATTCTGTCGCGGCGGTGTCGGCAGTCGGCGGCATGATGCTGTCCTTGATCTGCTTCTCCAGCGACATGATGTGTTCGTTATGCAGCTGTCGACGAATCTCGTCGGCGCCGATTTCGCGTTCTACCTCGGTCTTGATCGCGTTGAAGCTGCGCTTCAGGCGGCCGATCCAGAGGCCGGCGGTGCGAGCCGCGCCGGGTAGCCGCTCGGGCCCGAGCACCAGGAGTGCGATCAGGCCGATCAGCAGCAGTTCACCGAAGCTGATACCGAACATGGGTCATCAGTCCTTGCGAGTCACCGGGTCCTGCACTTGCTGCGCCTGGCCGTCGATGGTGTGCGGCTGGTTCAGCGGAGTGCCGGATTGCTGGGCGGTGGTGTTCTGCTCGGGAGCCTTGTCGGCTTCCTCGGTGTTCATGGCCTTGCGGAAGCCCTTGATGGCTTCGCCCACGTCGGAGCCGAGGTTTTTCAGGCGCTTGGTGCCGAAGACCAGTACGACGACGATGAGAATGACCAGCCAGTGTTTCCAGTCGAAGATGCCCATGGTGTGTTCCTCTTGATTGTCTTTGTCAGGCGGAGGGCTGTCGGGCGGCCTTTTCGGCGTGCCCGGACAGGCCGAAGCGACGGTCCAGTTCATCGAGCACGGCCTGGGGGTGCTGGCCGAGCGCGGCGAGCATGATCAGGCTGTGGAACCAGAGGTCGGCGGTTTCGTAGATCAGCTCATCGACGTCGCCGCCGGCGGCGACGTCCTTGGCGGCGAGTATGGTTTCCACCGCTTCTTCGCCGACCTTCTCCAGAATCTTGTTCAGGCCCTTGTGGTACAGGCTGGCGACATAGGAACTGTCGGGCGCGGCGTTCTTGCGCTCCTCCAGCACCTCGGCCAGGCGGGCGAGAGTATCACTCATGGCTGTGTCCTGCGGCGTAGATGGCATGCGGGTCCTTGAGCACGGGGTCGACGGTCTTCCAGCCGCCCTCCTCGAAGACGCGGTAGAAGCAGCTTTGGCGACCAGTATGGCAGGCGATGCCGCCCAGTTGCTCGACCATCAGGATGACGACGTCGGCATCGCAATCCAGGCGCAGTTCGTGGAGTTGCTGCACGTGGCCGGATTCCTCGCCCTTGCGCCACAGCTTGCCACGGGAGCGTGACCAGTAGATGGCGCGGTTCTCGGCGACGGTGAGGGCCAGGGCTTCGCGGTTCATCCAGGCCATCATCAGCACGCGGCCCGTCTTGTGGTCCTGGGCGATCGCCGGGACCAGGCCATCGGCGTTCCAGTGAATCTCTTCCAGCCAGTCTTTCATCGTGTCTTCCACAACTCGGCCGACCCCGTGGGGCCGGCACTCGGATCGAAATAGTGTGCCAGTGCCACTCGGGGCTGGCTATCGGCGCAGCACCAGATATAGACCGCCGGCCAGCATCAGCCAGCTCGGCCAGGTCTCGGCGGTGGGCGCCAGGCCCTGGGTGGCGGCGCCGGCGATCAGCAGCGCGCCGAGCAGCCGTGCGGGCCACTGGCCGGCGCTCGGCTGTTCGGCCTTCTGCGGCGCGCTGGGCGGCAGGGCCAGGCGTTCCAGGGTATCGCGGGCGATCTGCGACAGGTGCGGCACCTGCTCGGCCTGCAGCTGCAGGTTGCGCAGCAGATGCAGCGGACTGACCCGCTCACGCATCCAGCGCTCGAGGAAGGGCTGGGCGGTGCTCCACAGGTCCAGGTCCGGGTAGAGCTGGCGGCCCAGGCCTTCGATGTTCAGCAGGGTCTTCTGCAACAGCACCAGTTGCGGCTGGACTTCCATGTTGAAGCGTCGCGCGGTCTGGAACAGGCGCAGCAGCAGTTGGCCAAAGGAAATGTCCTTCAGCGGCTTCTCGAAGATCGGTTCGCAGACGGTGCGGATGGCCGCCTCGAAGTCGTTGACCTTGGTTTCGGCCGGCACCCAGCCCGAATCGATGTGCAGCTGGGCCACGCGGCGGTAGTCGCGCTTGAAGAAGGCGATCAGGTTGCGCGCCAGGTAGTCCTGGTCCTCGGGGGTGAGGCTGCCGATGATGCCGCAGTCGATGGCGATGTACTGCGGGTTCCAGGGCTGGCGGGTGGCGACGAAGATGTTGCCGGGGTGCATGTCGGCGTGGAAGAAGCTGTCGCGGAACACCTGGGTGAAGAAGATCTCCACACCCCGTTCGGCCAGCAGCTTCATGTCGGTACGCTGGTCGGCGAGGGTGGCGAGGTCGGTCACCGGGATGCCGTAGATGCGCTCCATCACCAGCACCTTGGGGCGGCACCAGTCCCAGTAGACCTGGGGCACGTAGAGCAGCGGCGAGCCGTCGAAATTGCGCCGCAGCTGGCTGGCGTTGGCCGCCTCGCGGAGCAGGTCGAGCTCGTCGTAGATGGTCTTCTCGTAGTCGTCCACCACTTCCACCGGGCGCAGGCGGCGGGCGTCGGCGGACACGCGTTCGGCCAGGCGGGCGAGGATGTACAGCCAGGCGAGGTCCTGGCGGATGATCGGCCGCAGGTTGGGGCGGATCACCTTCACCACCACCTCTTCACCGCTTTTCAGCTGGGCGGCGTGGACCTGGGCCACCGAGGCCGAGGCCAGGGGCTCGACGTCGAAGCGCGCGAACACTTCGCCGACCTTGGCGCCGAGCTGCTCCTCGATGCGCTCCACGGCCTTGGCCGGGGCGAAGGGCGGCACCTGGTCCTGCAGCCGCGCCAGCTCGTCGGCGATGTCCGGCGGCATCAGGTCGCGGCGGGTGGAGAGCAGCTGGCCGAACTTGATGAAGATCGGCCCCAGGTCTTCCAGGGCCCGGCGCAGGCGCTCGCCCCGGGACAGCGTCAGTTCCTTGCGCGGCAGCCAGCGCCAGGGCAGGAGGTAGCTCAGCGTGCGCAGCCACCAGGGCAGCGGCAGGTCGAGCAGCAGGTCATCGAGACGGTAGCGGATGACGACCTGCTGGATGCGCAGCAGGCGGCGGGCGGCGAGCAGCTTCATGCTTTGGGTTTGGTTCTCTGGTTCAGGCGTTCGACGCGGGCGTCGAGGCGGTCGAGGGCGAGCTTGAGTCGGTCCAGCTCGGCGAAGCGTGCGTCGGCCTCACGGCGGCCCACCAGGGTGCGCGATTCCTCGGCCAGGTAGTCGGCGAGGTTCTGCTTGAGGCTGTCCAGGCCTTGTCCGGCCCAGTTGGCGCGGCTCTTCAGGTGGCCGGCGAGCAACTGGGTACCGACCGGGCCGAGCCAGCGCGACAGTTCGTATTCCCAGTCCAGCTCCAGGTCCTGGAGGATGGCGGCGAGCTCCAGCAACACGGCGCTGTTGCCGTCCAGGCTGACGTCCGGGCTGTGCAGGACAGCGGTCTTTTCCTTGCTGACGGCCAGCCTCAGCAGGCTCCCGGCCGGCGCGCGCAGGCGGCAGTCGGCAGGGGCGGACCAGTGCGCGGAGAGCCGCAGGCCATCGCCGCCGGGGAGCAGGAACAGGGTCAGCGCCGGGCTCTGGCAATCCACCTCGATGACGCTGCCTTCCAGGGCGGCCATGCGCGGCAACGCGGTGCTGTCCAGGGCCAGCACCCGGTTCAGGCCGCGTTCGATGCCGGCCAGCAGCGCCTGGGTCAGCATCAGGGCTTGATGCCGCGGTGCAGGGCGACGATGCCGCCGGTCATGTTGTGGAAGGTGGCGCGCTCGAAGCCGGCCTCGACCATCATCGCCTTGAGGGTTTCCTGGTCCGGGTGCATGCGGATGGATTCGGCGAGGTAGCGGTAGCTTTCCGAGTCGTTGGTGATCAGCTTGCCCATCAGCGGCAGCAGGCTGAACGAGTAAGCGTCATAGGCCTTGGACAGCAGGTTGCTGGTGGGCTTGGAGAACTCCAGCACCAGCAGGCGGCCGCCCGGCTTGAGCACTCGCAGCATGGAGCGCAGGGCTTCGTCCTTGT
Source organism: Pseudomonas resinovorans NBRC 106553 (assembly GCF_000412695.1). Lineage (NCBI taxonomy): Bacteria > Pseudomonadati > Pseudomonadota > Gammaproteobacteria > Pseudomonadales > Pseudomonadaceae > Metapseudomonas > Metapseudomonas resinovorans. The sequence goes on along the minus strand of NC_021499.1, from coordinate 5,875,330 downwards.
GGGTGACGTTGCGCAGGCCGAAGGCGATGGTGACCACATCGAAGTGGTTGTCGGGGAAGGGCAGCTTCTCGGCGTCGGCCTGGACGAAGCTGACGTTGCCGGCCACGCCGCTGTCCAGCAGCTTGTCGCGGCCGACCTTGAGCATGGAGGCGTTGATGTCGGCCAGCACCACTTCACCGGTGGGGCCTACCAGGCGCGAGAACTGGCGGGTGAGGTCGCCGGTGCCGCCGGCGATGTCCAGCACGCGGTTGCCCGGGCGTACGCCGGAGAGCTCGATGGTGAAGCGCTTCCACAGCCGGTGGACGCCGCCGGACATCAGGTCGTTCATCAGGTCGTACTTGGCCGCAACCGAGTGGAATACCTCGGCGACCTTGTCGGCCTTCTGGCTCTCGGGGACCTGCTGGTAACCGAAGTGGGTCGTGGGTTCGGCGTCGTTGTCTTTGCGCGGGTCGTTCATGTCGCTGCCACCGGAATAGAGTGGCGGCCATTCTAATGCCCGCGTCCGGCTTTGTCTTGGCAGCCGACGGCGGTGGACGCGGCCAGGGCCCGTGGGGGCTGGTATAGTCGCGCGACCAAAGGTCGCAGTTCAGGAACCCACCCATGTCGCGCATCCAAGTCGAACGTTCCCACGCCCTCGGTCGAGAGGCTGTCCGGGAGAAAGCCGAGAAACTCGCCGAGCGCCTGGCCCGCGAGTACGACGTGCGCTACCAGTGGCGCGGCGACACCCTGGAGTTCAAGCGCAGCGGCGCCGATGGCGCGATCGAAGTGAGCGACGCCAAGGTGCGCGTGGAGGTCAAGCTGGGCCTGCTGCTGTCGACCATGAGCGGCAGCATCAAGCGCGAGATCGAGAAGGCGCTGGACGAGTATCTGGTCTGATTCCAGGGGCCGCTGCGCGGCCCTTCGCGAATGAATTCGCTCCTACGACGAGGCGCCGCAGCGGTAAGGCCCATGCCCCATCCCGCGGCTAGTATGCGGTTTCTAATTTTCCTCGCTACCTTGCGCTCAAGTCCTGAGAAAGGGCGAGTCATCTACCATTCCGCGTGAGGTGCACCATGGCCAAAGTAGCCGTCAAGAAGAAAGTCGAGAAAGCCGAAGTCAAATCCACCACCGTCCTGACCGACGTGAAGGTCTATGCGCGCAAGATCTGGCTGGCTGGCCTGGGTGCCTACGCCAAGGCCGGTGCCGAGGGCGTCGACTACTTCAAGGAGCTGGTGAAGGCCGGCGAAGGCGTCGAGAAGCAAGGCAAGAAGCTGGTGGACGAGCAGGTCGAGGCTGCCAACAGCCAGATCGACAGCGTCAAGAGCAGCGTTACCGGCGTGAAGGAAAAGGTCGAGGTTCAACTCGACAAGATCGAGAAGGCTTTCGACAACCGGGTGGCCAGTGCGCTCAACCGCATCGGTATTCCTTCCCGGCAGGATGTTGAGGCACTCTCTGCTAAGCTTGATGAGCTGAGCGCGTTGCTCGAGCACGTCGCGCGAACCAAATAAGGAGAGCAGGATGGCTGGCAAGAAGAAAACCGATAAAGACACCAACTCCTGGATCGGCGAGGTCGAGAAATACTCGCGCCAGATCTGGCTGGCTGGCCTGGGGGCCTACTCGAAGATCAGCAACGACGGCAACAAGCTGTTCGACGCGCTGGTCAAGGATGGCGAGAAGGCCGAGAAGCAGGCCAAGACCGAAGTGGACAAGCAGGTAGGCGCGGTGAAGTCGAAGGTCGGTGACCGCGTCGACACGGCCAAGTCCAAGGTCGAAGAGGTGAAGGGCAAGGCGATCGGCAAGTGGAGCGAGCTGGAAGAGGCTTTCGACAAGCGTCTGAACAGCGCCATTTCCCGACTCGGCGTGCCTAGCCGCACCGAGGTGAAGAGCTTGCAGGGCAAGGTTGATGCACTGACCAAGCAACTCGAGAAGCTCACCGGCGTGTCGGCCAAATCGGTCAAGCCCGCAGCCAAGCCGGCGGTGAAAGCCGCAGCCAAGCCTGCTGCCAAGCCAGCCGCCAAACCGGCTGCCAAGGTGGCCGCTGCCAAGCCGGCTCCCAAGGCGGCAGCTGCCAAACCCGCTGCTGCGAAGCCGGCCGCCAAGCCTGCTGCCAAGGCCGCGGCGAAACCGGCCGCCAAGCCGGCCGCAGCTGCCAAACCTGCAGCCAAGCCCGCTGCGAAACCGGCTGCCAAGCCCGCCGCAGCGAAGCCCGCTGCCAAGCCGGCCGCCGCCGCCAAACCGGCAGCCAAGCCTGCAGCTGCGAAACCTGCAGCGGCCAAACCCGCCGCCGCGAAGAAGCCCGCAGTGAAGAAACCCGCCGCGCCCAAGGCTGCTGCCAAGCCCGCTGCGCCGGCCGCAAGCCCGGCCCCGGCAGCTCCTGCCGCCGCGGCTCCGGCGCCCAGCGCGGCACCGGCTCCGGCTCCGGCAGCACCGGCCACGCCGCCGGCCAGCCAGTCCTGAGCTGGATCGGTATGACACAAACGCCCGGCTTGTCCGGGCGTTTGTGTTTCAGGCGTCCAGATAACGCCTGGCCAGCTTCTCGGCGGCGTGCCGGGAACCGGGGCGCAGGTGCGGCGCGACCAGCATCATCACCTGATAGACCACCAGTCGGATCTCGCCGCCACTGCCCAGTACCCGCTGATAGTCGAGGGAGAAGAGCAGGGTCAGGGTGATCTGTTCCACCAGTTGGCCGAGGGCTTCGGTATCGCTGATCAGCTGGCGCTCGGCCTTGAGCCTGGCCAGCAGCGTGGCGAGGGTGCGCTTGAGGTGGTTGAGCCACTGGCGCATGCCACGGGCCAGCTTCGGCAGGCGTCCGGCCAGGTTCGACAGGTCCTGGAACAGGAAGCGGAACTGGGACAGGCGCTCGACGATCAGGTGCAGGAACAGCCAGTAGTCCTCGGCGTCCAGTCGCGCGTCGGCGGGCGGGTCGAGCAGTGGTGCCAGTTCCTCCTGGAAGCGCTCGAACAGCGCCATCACCAGCGGCTCCTTGCCGTGGAAGTGGTAGTAGAGGTTGCCCGGACTGATGCCGAGTTCGGTGGCGATCTCCAGGGTGGTGACATTGGGTTCGCCGTTGCGGTTGAACAGATCGAGGGCGCACTCGAGGATGCGGTCGCGGGTCTTCATCCAGGGTTCTTGCCAGGCTTTCCGTAAGAGGTGAAGGGCCGGTCGGGCGGTTGCCCGGCCGGCCCGTGGGGTGTCAGCGCACGTGCACGTAGGTGCCCGGGGCGGCTTCCATCGCCGGGTAGTCCTGGTTACCCAGGGCCATGATGGTTTCCCGCTGCTCGCCGGAGCGTTCCTGGATCCAGCCCAGCCACTGCGACCACCAGCTGCCCTGTACGTGCTTGGCGTCGTAGTACCAGGCGCGGGGGTCGGAGGTGAGCTTGCCGTTCTCGTAGTAGTTGGCCTTGGGGTTGCCCGGCGGGTTGAGGATGCTCTGGATATGGCCGCTGTTGGACAGCACGAAGCGGCTGTCGCCACCCAGCAGCAAGGCCGAGCGGTAGACCGCGTCCCAGGGCGTGATGTGGTCGTTGATGCCGGCCACGTTGAAGCTGTCCACCGTGACCTTCTGCAGGTCGATGGGGGTGCCGCAGATTTCCAGGCCGCCGCTGCGGGTCAGCGGGTTGTGCTTGAAGAAGTCCAGCATGTCGCCGTGCAGGGCGGCGGGCAGGCGGGTGTTGTCGTTGTTCCAGTAGAGGATGTCGAAGGCCGGGGGTTCGCGGCCCAGCAGGTAGTTGTTGACGAAGTAGTTCCAGACCAGGTCGTTCGGGCGCATCCAGGCGAACACCTTGGCCATGTCCTTGCCGTCCAGCACGCCGGCCTGATAGGAGCGGCGCTTGGCGGCTTCCAGGGTCTGCTCGTCGGCGAAGAGCGCGGCCGGGCTGTCCACCTGGCTGTCCAGCAGGCTCACCAGGTAGGTGGCACTGGAGACCTTGCGCAGTTGCCGGCGCGCTTGCAGGTGGCCCTGCAGGGCGGCGTTGGTGAGGCCGCCGGCGCAGGCGCCGACCAGGTTCACTTCCTTGCTGCCGGTGATGGCGCGGCAGGCCTCGAAGGCCTCCTCCAGGGCCTGCACGTAGGTGGACAGGCCCCATTCGCGGTGGCGTGCATCGGGGTTGCGCCAGCTCACCATGAACACCTGCAGGCCGTTCTTCAGGGCGTACTGGACGAAGCTCTTGTCCGGGGCGAGGTCGAATATGTAGTACTTGTTGATCTGCGGCGGCACCACCAGCAGCGGGCGCAGGTACTGCTTCTCGCTCATCGGCTTGTACTGGATCAGCTCCAGCAGCTCGTTGCGGAAGACCACGGCGCCCGGGGTGTTGGCCAGGTTGCGGCCGATCTCGAAGGCATGCTTGCTGACCTGGCTGGGCATGCCGTCGTTGTGCAGCAGGTCGTCCACCAGGTGGCTGAGGCCCTTGATCAGGCTGAAGCCGCCGGTGTTGAACAGCTCCTTCACCGCCAGCGGATTGAGCAGGCTGTTGGTGGGCGCGAGGGCATCGCTCAGCTGGGCCAGGACGAAGCGCGCGCGGGCGCGGTCATCGTCGCTGAGGTCGCTTTCCTCGATCCAGGCGCCGAGCTGTTTCTGCCAGGTGAGATAGACCTGCAGGCCGCGGCGATAGAAGGGGTTGTGCTGCCAGGACGGGTCGGCGAAGCGGCTGTCCTGCGGGTTGGGCTGGTGCAGGGTGTCCCCCAGCAGCACACGGCCGACCTGGCCGCCGAAGGCGAGCATGTGCCGCGCGCTGTGCACCGGGTGCCGCAGTCCGTGCAGCGCCAGGTTGCGTACCGTGGAAAACAGATCCTTGCCGCGCAGGCCGACGATGGCGTTCTGCGCGTTCATGAAAGCAGCAGGTACCGGCAAGGTGCCCGGGATTTGTTTTTCTCGCATGGGGCAGCGCTCCGTATTCGGTCCGTGGTCCAGGAGGTCTACAGCAAGGGTTGTACCATCGTGAGCCCGAAGTGCATTCCAGACTATCGCGGGCGGAATTCAAGTTGATGACAGCGCGCACCGCTCTGGTTCGGGCGCTTGCTCGCCGCCCCACAAGGGAGCGGCGCCTGTTCAGCCGCTTCGCAGCGGCAGTGCCTGCGGGTGGATCACCGCCCGCTGCCGCTCCTCGGCGAGGAATTTCATGATGATCGGCGCCACGGTTTCGGCGCGGGTCACGAGGAACAGATGACCGTCGTCGATCACGTGCAGTTCCGCATTGGGAATGCGCCAGGCCAGCAGGCGCATGTTCACCAGCGGGATGATCGGGTCGTCGTCGCCGGCCAGCACCAGGGTGGGCTGATGGATGCGGTGCAGCCAGTGGATGCTGGTCCAGCCGAATCCGGCGAACAGCTGCCAGTAGTAGCCCATCTTGCCGGACGAACGCACTTTGCTGGCGTGGGCCAGGGCCAGGCGTGGGTCGCGGCGGAAGGCGCCGCCGTAGATGTCCGGGGCGATGTGGACGCCGTAGGACGGCTGGATGTAGCGCCTCGGGCTGGCCATGCGCCAGAGCACCTTGGGCTTGCCCGGCACCATCACGGCGCCGGCCGAGGTGGCGGCCAGGATCAGTTTCTTGCAGCGCTCTGGGTAGTCGTGGGCGAACTGCTGGGCCAGGGCGCCGCCCCAGGACACGCCGATGGCGCTGACCTGTCCGTAGTCCAGGTAGTCCAGCATGCGTGCGGCGAGCTTGGCCAGGCCGGAGAACCGGTAGGGCCGGCTGGGGGTGGACGAGCCGCCGACGCCGGGGACGTCGAAGGCGATCACCTCCAGGTCCGGGTCCAGCGCCTGGACGAAGGGGAACACCAGTTCGAGGTTGGCGCCGATGCCGTTGAAGATCAGCAGCGGAGTCATGTGCGATTGCCCCGGGCGGACGGCGGTCCGGATGGTCTGGCCGTCGAGCTCGATGGTGCGGAATACGAAAGGTTGCGACATGCGCGGAGCCCTATTGATTAGAAAACCGGGAGAGGCCGCCGGTGGCCCCTCCCGAATCCGCCAGGTCGTGCCTGGCTGCCGCCAGCCACGAGGGCTGGCGGCGAGCAGGGCACATCCCGGTGCCATGGGCAGTGGTGCGCAAGGTGCAATCTGTCATCGCTCGTGCACGTAGGTGCCGGGCGCGGCCTCGCCAGCCGGGAAGGCCTTGTTGCCCAGGTTGAAGTTGGCTTTCTTGGTCTTGCCGGAGCGATCGGCGATCCACTGCTGCCAGTGCAACCACCAGGAGTCGGCGTGCTTGGTGGCGTTTTCCTGCCAGAGCTTCGGATCCTCCGGCATGTCGCTGCTGGTGGAGAAGCGCGCCTTGGGGTTGCCCGGCGGGTTGAGGATGCTCTGGATATGGCCGCTGTTGGACAGCACGAACTCGCACTTGCCGCCCAGCAGCCGCGCCGAGCGGTAGCAGGCTTCCCAGGGGGTGATGTGGTCGGTGGTGCCGGCCACGCAGTAGAAGTCGCAGGTGACCTGCTTGAGGTCGATGGGGGTGCCGCTGACTTCCAGGGCGTGGGGGCGGGTCAGCGGGTTGGTCTTGAACATCTCCACAAGCTCACCGTGCAGCGCCGCGGGCAGGCGCGTGGTGTCGTTGTTCCAGTAGAGGATGTCGAAGGCCGGCGGCTCGTTGCCCAGCAGGTAGTTGTTGACCCAGTAGTTCCAGATCAGGTCGTTCGGCCGCATCCAGGCGAACACCTTGGCCATGTCCTTGCCCTCCAGCACGCCGGCCTGGTACGACCGGCGCTTGGCGGCCTCCAGGGTCTGTTCGTCGGCGAACAGGGCGACCTGGGTGTTGAGGTTGAAGTCGAGCACGCTGACCATCTGGGTGAAGGCGTTGACCTTGTTCTGGCCGGTGGCCTGGTAGTGGCCGAGCAGGGCGACGGTGGTGATGCCGCCGGAGCAGGCGCCGAGGATGTTGAGGTCCTTCGCGCCGGTGATCTTCAGGATGACATCGATGGTTTCCTTGAGGGCCTCGATGTAGGTGGACAGGCCCCACTCGCGCTGCGCCTTGGTCGGGTTGCGCCAGCTGACGATGAAAGTCTGCAGGCCATTGCGCAGGCAGAAGCGCGCCAGGCTCTTTTCCGGTGACAGGTCGAAGACGTAGAACTTGTTGATCTGCGGCGGCACCACCAGCAGCGGGCGCTCGTGCACGCTCTCGGTGATGGGTTTGTACTGGATCAGCTCCAGTACGTCGTTGCGGTACACCACCGCGCCTTCGGTGGTGGCCAGGTTCTTGCCGACCTCGAAGGCGTCCATGTTCACCTGGCTCGGCATGCCGCCGTTGTTGACCAGGTCCTTGGCCAGGTGGGAAAGGCCGTCCAGCAGGCTCTTGCCGCCGGTCTCGAAGAAGCGCTTCACCGCAGCCGGGTTGGCCATGCTGTTGGTGGGCGCCATGGCCTCGGTCATCAGGTTGATGACGAAGTGGCCGCGGCTGCTGTCCTGCTCGGAGAGGTTGCTCTGCTCGATCCAGCTGTGCAGTTCCTTGCGCCAGGCGAGGTAGGTCTGCATGTAGCGTTTGTACAGCGGGTTCTGGCTCCAGGCCGGGTCATGGAAGCGGCGGTCGTCGGACTCCGGTTGCAGGCCGGATTGCCCGAGCAGCACGTTCTTCAGTTCCAGGCCGAAATGAGCGACGTGTTTTGCACTGTGGAAGGGTTGCTTGATGGCTTGCAACAGCACCATACGAGCTGAAGACAGCAGGTCCTTGCCACGGATCCCGATAACCGGATTGAGGTTCAGGGTGTTATCCGAGGCTTGCCGCTGCAGGTCTTCGTTGTTCTTGTTGCTCATCTACGACGCTCCATTGTCCTGAGTCGAACAGCGCCTGCGGAACAGCGCGCTGACACGCTCGGGTTACCGGGATGGCGAAGCGAACTTCGCCTAATGCTCTGTATCTGGCTATGCCAAATGCATGGAACCTGCCAGATCTTGGTTACCCGAGTTTGTCAGTTTGCGCAAGCCGACCGCAGACAGATCGCTGCAGCGGGAGTATGTCGAGGGTGTTTAGAAAATGCGCCCTAACCTTGGGCGGCGGGGTGCGCAATGGGGCGCGGCATGCACCGCTTTAGAGCATGAGCCTGACCACGGTTTCGTCCGGGTCGCGGGAGCGGCCGGCGGCCGCGAGCTCCTGCAGATAGTCGTTCCACAGCTCCTCTTGGCGAGTGGCGAGCTGGTACAGGTAGTCCCAGGTGAACAGGCCGCTGTCGTGGCCGTCATCGAAGGTCAATTTCAGGGCATAGTTGCCGGCCGGTTCCAGCTGGGTCAGGCCGACGTTCAACTTGCCGTACTGGAGGATCGGCTTGCCGTGGCCCTGCACCTCGGCCGAGGGCGAGTGCACGCGCAGGAACTCGGCGCTCAGGGTGTAGCTTTCCTCCGGCCCGTACTTGAGGGTCAGGGTCCTGGAGGCCTTGTGCAGTTCGATACCGCTGGGGATTCGCATGTCGGGGTCTCCAAATGCATGCAGCCGGCGGGCGCCGGCTGCAGCAAGTTTGCACCTGTCAGAGGATGTAGCGCGACAGGTCTTCGTCCTGGGCCAGCTCGCCGAGATGGCCGTTGACGTAGGCCGCGTCAATGCGGATCGGCGTTTCGTCGTGCTGCGCGGCCAGGTCGCCGGCGCTGAAGGACACCTCTTCGAGCAGGCGCTCGATCAGGGTATGCAGGCGACGGGCACCGATGTTCTCGGTCTTCTCGTTGACCTGCCAGGCGATCTCGGCCAGGCGCTTGATGCCGTCCTGGGCGAACTCGACGTTCAGGCCTTCGGTCTTCAGCAGCGCGGTGTACTGCTCGGTCAGCGAGGCGTGGGGCTCGGTGAGGATGCGCTCGAAATCTTCCGGGGAGAGGGCCTTGAGCTCCACGCGGATCGGCAGGCGGCCCTGCAGTTCCGGCACCAGGTCGCTGGGTTTGGACAGGTGGAAGGCGCCGGAGGCGATGAACAGGATGTGGTCGGTCTTGACCATGCCCAGCTTGGTGTTGACGGTGCAGCCTTCGATCAGCGGCAGCAGGTCGCGCTGCACGCCTTCACGGGAAACATCGGCGCCGCCGACGTTGCCGCGCTTGGCTACCTTGTCGATCTCGTCGATGAAGACGATGCCGTTCTGCTCCACCGCTTCCAGGGCGGCGGCCTTGAGCTCTTCCTCGTTGACCAGGCGCGCGGCTTCTTCGTCGCGCACCAGTTTCATGGCTTCCTTGACCTTCAGCTTGCGCGGTTTGCGCTTGCCCTTGCCCAGGTTGGAGAAGAGGCTCTGCAGCTGGTTGGTCATTTCCTCCATGCCGGGCGGGGCCATGATTTCCACGCCGGCCGGGGACTCGGCCACCTCGATATCGATTTCCTTGTCGTCCAGCTGGCCTTCGCGCAGGCGCTTGCGGAACAGCTGGCGGGTGTTGGAATCCTCGCGCGGCGGCTCGTCGCCGAAGCCGGTGCGGGCCGGCGGCAGCAGGGCGTCGAGGATGCGTTCCTCGGCGGCGTCTTCGGCGCGGTAACGCACCTTGTGCATCTCCTGCTCGCGCATCATCTTGATCGCCGCATCGGCGAGGTCGCGGATGATCGACTCGACGTCGCGGCCGACATAACCCACTTCGGTGAACTTGGTGGCTTCGACCTTGAGGAAGGGCGCGTTGGCCAGCTTGGCCAGGCGACGGGCGATCTCGGTCTTGCCGACACCGGTCGGGCCGATCATCAGGATGTTCTTCGGGGTCACCTCGGCGCGCAGTTCGGCCGGCAGCTGCATGCGCCGCCAGCGGTTGCGCAGGGCGATGGCGACGGCGCGCTTGGCGTCGTCCTGGCCAATGATATGGCGGTTGAGTTCGTGGACGATTTCGCGGGGCGTCATGGACATGAAGGGTGCTCCGTTACTGGACGGCGGCCTCATTCGGCGCTGTCCAGCTCCTCGATGGTCAGGTTCTGGTTGGTGAACACGCAGATGGAGCCGGCGATGTTCAAGGCGGTCTCGGCCACTTCGCGGGCGGACAGCTCGGTGTGCTTGAGCAGCGCCATGGCGGCGGCCTGGGCGAAGCCGCCGCCGGAGCCCATGGCGATCAGGCCTTGCTCGGGTTCGACCACGTCACCGTTGCCGGTGATGATCAGCGAGGCGTCTTTGTTCGCCACGGCGAGCATGGCTTCCAGGCGGCTCAGGGAGCGGTCGGTGCGCCAGTCCTTGGCCAGCTCGACGGCGGCCCGGACCAGATGGCCCTGGTGTTTTTCCAGCTGGCCTTCGAAGCGCTCGAACAGGGTGAAGGCATCGGCGGTGGCGCCTGCGAAGCCGGCCAGGACCTGGCCGTGGTAGAGGCGGCGGACCTTCTTCGCGTTGCCTTTCATCACGGTGTTGCCGAGGGAAACCTGGCCGTCGCCGCCCATGACGACTTTGCCGTTGCGGCGGACTGAAACGATGGTGGTCAAGGGGAGAGTCTCCACGCAGCGGGGCGAAATGCCCGAATGGAAACTCAGATGGGGGGCCTGGTCCGGCTTTTCAACCGGACCAGGTGATCAAGTGCTCAACGGCTCTGGCGCTGCTGTAACAGCAAATTGCTGAAGCCGCTGCCGGCCAGCTGCTTCTGTGCCGAGGAGAGCTGCTCGCGGTTGGCGAAGGGACCCACCAGTACGCGGTACCAGGTTTCCTCGCGCACGGTGCCCGATTCCACCTGGACGTTCTGCCCCAGCAGGATGATCTGCGCGCGCACCCGATCGGCATCGTCGCGCTTGCGGAACGAGCCGGCCTGGAGGAAGAACTGGTTGGTGACCGGTGCCTTGGCGACCACGGGCGGCGGCGGCGGGGTCTCTCCGTTGAGGGCGGCCTGGGCGCGCGCGGCATCGATCTTGGCGGCCTCCTCCGGCGTCACCGGCTTCTGCGCCGGTTGCGCGGGCGGCGTCTCTTTCGGCACCGCTTCGGGCGGCACTATGACTTCCGATTCCGGCAGCAGGGTGTAGAAGTCGTACTTCGGCTTGGCCGGTTCCTGGGGTTGCGGGGTCGGTTTGGCCTGGGTGGTGCCCTTGGCCGTGCTGGCGGCTTCGGTGGAGCCCTTCGCCGCGCCCGAGGCCTGTTCGGGCTTGGCGCGACGGACTTCGTCGCGGCCAGGCTCGAGCTGGTTCAGGAACACCACGAAGCCACCAATCACCAGGCCGATGGCCAGCCAAACCCAGCCGGGAACCGGTTTTTTCGCGGGCGCCTGGTAGCGGCTCGCGCCACGCTTGGGTGCGGGTTTCTTCTTCGCCATAGTCCGTTACATGCGTTCCAGTGTTTGCAGGCCGAGCAGCTCCAGGCCCTGCTTGAGGGTGCGGCCGGTCAGCGCGGCGAGGCGCAGGCGGCTCTGCTGGGTGGCCTGGTCCTCGGCGCCGAGGATCGGGCAGTTCTCGTAGAAGCTGGAGAACAGGCCGGCCAGGTCGTAGAGGTAGGCGCAGAGGATGTGCGGCACGCCTTTCTCGGCGACGTTGCCCAGGGTGTCGGCGAACTGCGCCAGCTTGGCGGCCAGGGCCTGCTCCTGATCGGCGGCGAGGATGATCTGGCCGTCGACTTCGGCGAAGTCCTTGCCGAGCTTGCGGAACACGCTGGCCACTCGGGTGTAGGCGTAGAGCAGGTAGGGCGCGGTGTTGCCCTCGAAGCTCAGCATCAGCTCGAAGTTGAAGCTGTAGTCGCTGGTGCGGTGCTTGGACAGGTCGGCGTATTTCACCGCGCCGATGCCCACGGCGCGGGCGATGGTGCGCAGTTCGGCTTCGTCCAGATCGGGGTTCTTGCCCTTCACCAGGTCGTAGGCGCGCTGCTCGGCCTCGTCCAGCAGGTCGATCAGCTTCACCGTGCCGCCGTCGCGGGTCTTGAATGGACGGCCGTCGGCGCCGTTCATGGTGCCGAAGCCCATGTGCTCCATCTCGAAGCTGTCCGGCACGAAGCCGGCCAGGCGGGCGCAGGCGAAGACCATCTGGAAGTGCAGGGCCTGGCGCTGGTCGACGAAGTACAGGGCGCGATCGGCCTTGAGCACGCCGCTGCGGTAGCGGGTGGCGGCGAGGTCGGTGGTGGCGTAGAGGTAACCGCCGCCGGCTTTCTGCACGATCAACGGCAGCGGGTTGCCTTCGGCGTTCTTGAACTCGTCCATGAACACGCACAGGGCGCCATCGCTCTCGGTGAGCAGGCCCTTGGCGCGCAGGTCGTCGACCACCTTGGCCAGGTCATCGTTGTAGGCGCTCTCGCCCTTGACGTCGGCCATGGTCAGCTTGACGCCCAGGCGGTCGTACACCGCCTGGCAGTGGCTCAGGGAAATGTCGTTGAAGCGGTTCCACAGGCGCAGGCATTCGGCGTCGCCGGCCTGGAGCTTGACCACCAGCTCACGGGCGCGGTCGGCGAACTCGGGGGAATCGTCGAAACGCTTCTTGGCGGCGCGGTAGAAGGACTCGAGGTCGGACAGCTCGGCGTCGCTGCCCACCGGCTGTTCCTGCATGTAGGCCAGCAGCATGCCGAACTGGGTGCCCCAGTCGCCCACGTGGTTCTGGCGGATCACCGTATCGCCGAGGAACTCGAGGACCCGGGCCACGCCGTCACCGATGATGGTGGAGCGCAGGTGGCCGACGTGCATCTCCTTGGCCAGGTTCGGTGCCGAGAGGTCGACGACGACGCGCTGCTGCGGGCCGTTCTTGCGCACGCCGAGGTGGTCGTCGGCCAGCGCGGCTTCCAGGCGCTGGGCGAGGGCGTCGCTGTTCTGGAAGAAGTTGAGGAAGCCGGGGCCGGCGATTTCCACCTTGGCCACCTGCTCGTCCTGGGGCAGCGCGGCAATCAGCTTCTCGGCCAGGTCGCGCGGCTTCATGCCGGCGGGCTTGGCCAGCATCATGGCGATGTTGCTGGCGAAGTCGCCGTGGCTCTTGTCCTTGGTGTTTTCCACCTGGATGGCCGGGCTGAGGCCCTCGGGCAGCACGCCCTCGTTGGCGAGGCGGGTCAGGGCTTGCTGGATCAGCTGGCGAATGGTGTCTTTCATCTTCTGCTCTTCCGGCCGCCCGGGGAGGGCTGGCGCTGGTTGAAAACTGTGCATTATCGGCGGCCTGCTGCCGCAGCTTCAAGTTTTAAGCGGCAAGCTGCAAGGAGCGGATGGTGATATCGGCCGGGCGGTGCCTCAGAACAGGTCGATCGGATCGATATCCAGCGACCAGCGCACCGCGCGACCGCCCGGCAACTGCTCCAGGGCCTGGCTCCAGGGCGTCAGCAGGCGGTGCAGCGGCGCCCGGGCGTTGGCCTGCAGCAGCAGCTGCGCGCGGTAGCGGCCGGCGCGGCGTTCCATGGGGGCGGGTACCGGGCCCAGCAGTTCCACGCCATCCAGGCCCAGTTCGGCGAGCATCAGTTCGGCTTCGGCGCAGGCGCTGTCGAGAAAGTCCTCGGCCTGGCCCGGCTTGTGCGCCTCGCCCCTTAGCAGGGCGAGATGGGCGAACGGCGGCAGGCCGGCGGCGCGACGCTCGGAAAGGGCCTGCTCGGCGAAGGCGAAATAGCCCTGTTCGGTGAGCTGCACCAGCAACGGGTGCTCGGCCAGGTGGGTCTGGATGATCACCCTGCCCGGTTCTTCGGCGCGTCCGGCGCGGCCGGCCACCTGGACGATGAGCTGGGCCATGCGCTCGCTGGCGCGGAAGTCGGCGGAGAACAGGCCACCATCGGCGTCGAGGATGGCCACCAGGGTCACCCGCGGGAAGTGGTGCCCCTTGGCGAGCATCTGGGTGCCCACCAGGATGCAGGGTTCGCCGCGCTGGATGGTGGCGAACAGCTTGTCCATGGCGTCCTTGCGCGAGGTGCTGTCGCGGTCGATGCGCAGTACGGGGGTCTTCGGGAAGAGGATCGCCAGGCGCTCTTCGGCGCGCTCGGTGCCGGCGCCCACCGGGCGCAGGTCGACCTTGCCGCAATCGGGGCAGCAGGACGGCTGGCGCTGGGAGTGGCCGCAGTGGTGGCAGCGCAGCTCGTTGTGGCGCTGGTGCAGGGTCATGCGCGCGTCGCAGCGCGGGCACTGGCTGATCCAGCCGCAGTCGTGGCACAGCAGGGTGGGCGCGAACCCCCGTCGATTGAGGAACACCAGCACCTGCTGGCCGGCCGCCAGGGTCTGGGCGATGGCTTGCTGCAGCGGCATGGAAATGCCGGAATCCAGCGGCAGGCTCTTCACATCCAGGCGCAGGAAGCGCGGCTGCTTCGCGCCACCGGCGCGCTGGGTCAGGCGCAGCAGGCCGTAGCGGCCGGCGTGGGCGTTCTGCAGGCTTTCCAGGGAGGGCGTGGCCGAGCCCAGCAGGATCGGGATGTTTTCCTGGCGGGCGCGCACCAGGGCCAGGTCGCGGGCGTGGTAGCGCAGGCCTTCCTGCTGTTTATAGGAAGCGTCGTGCTCCTCGTCGATGATGATCAGGCCGGGATTCTTCAGGGGCGTGAACAGGGCCGAACGGGTGCCGATGACGATGTCGGCCTCGCCATCGCGGGCGGCCAGCCAGGCGTCCAGGCGTTCGCGGTCGTTCACCGCCGAGTGGAGCAGGGCGATGCGCGCGTTGAAGCGGCGGGAAAAGCGCTCCAGGGTCTGCGGGCCGAGGTTGATCTCGGGAATCAGCACCAGGGCCTGCTTGCCGGCTTCCAGGGTCTGGCGGATCAGTTGCAGGTAGACCTCGGTCTTGCCGCTGCCGGTGACCCCGGCCAGGAGCAGGGCGTTGAAGCTGCCGAAGGAGGCGTGAACGGCATCGAACGCGGCGCGCTGCTCAGGGTTGAGCGGCAGCTCCGGCTGGGCCAGCAGCGGACCGTGGCGCTCGCTGGGGGCATGGCGGCGCACCTCGACCCGGGCCAGGCCCTTGTCGAGGAGGATGTCGAGGCTGTCCTTGTTCAGCTGCAGCTGGGAGAGCAACTGGTGAGCCACCCCGTGAGGGTGTTGCGCCAGGGTCGCCAGGGCCTGGCGTTGGCGCGGCGCGCGGGCCAGGCGTGGGTCGTCGAGGCTGGCGCCTGGGGCGACGTGCCAGAAACGCTCCTGGCGGGCCTCGGCCGGTTCGCCCTGGCGCAGCAATACCGGCAGCGCCCAGCTCAGGGTGTCGCCCAGGCTGTGCTGGTAGTACTGGGCGGTCCACAGGCAGAGCTTGAACAGGGTTGGCGGCAGCGGCGGCTGGCGGTCCAGCAGTTCCAGGGCAGGTTTCAGCTTGTCCGCAGGCACCTCGCTGGTCTCGGCCAGCTCCACCAGTACACCGATGATCTCGCGGCGACCGAAGGGCACCCGCAGGCGCACGCCCGGCTGCAGGGCGGCACGGGGCACGCCGGCTGGCGCCCGGTAGTCGAACAGGCGGCGCAGCGGGGAGGGCAGGGCAAGGCGCAGAATGGGGGCGTCGGACAAGGGGCGGTCCCGCTGGAAAAGCCGCGATCTTAGCATGGCGCGGCTCGACGACCGGTGGGGCGGGCCGGTTGCATCGCGTCCTCACTCTGGTATCATCCGCCGCCTGTTTCCGTGCGGTGCTCGACATAGGGTCGGGTGGCGGCACGCCAGACCTGAGGATCAAGCGATGAAACCGGAAATCCATCCCGAGTACGTAGCGATCGAAGCTACCTGCAGCTGCGGCAACGTCATCAAGACCCGCTCCACCATCGGCAAGAACATCAGCCTCGACGTATGCTCCGAGTGCCACCCGTTCTACACCGGTAAGCAGAAGGTCCTGGACACCGGCGGCCGTATCGATCGCTTCAAGCAGCGTTTCGGTGTGTTCGGCGCCAAGTAAGGCCACGAACAGCCCGGGAAGGCCAGATGGCCAGGTCCCCGCTGACAAAAAAGGCGCCTCTGACAGGCGCCTTTTTCTTTTTTCTGCTCCTGAGTTTTTCTCTTCAGGCCGCCTGCCCGGTTCAGGGCAATCTTCCTACTCACAAAGTCCTCAAGGTCATAGATGGCGACACGGTGCGCCTGGTCGATGGGCGAAGTGTTCGTCTGATCGGTCTGAATGCGCCCGAGCTCGCGCGTAAGGGGCGGTCGGCCGAGCCCTACGCCGTGGCTGCGCAAAGACGCCTGAGTGACCTGATACGCGCCAGCGATGGACGCGTCGGGCTCAGGTACGGGCGCGAGTCCAGGGACAGGTACGGCCGCACCCTGGCCCATCTCTATGACCGCCATGGCCGCAATCTGGAAGAGCGCCTGCTCGCCGACGGTCTGGCCCTGCACATCGCCATCGCCCCGAATGCCGCGCTCAGCGCCTGCCATGCCGTTGCCGAGCGAGAGGCGCGCAAGCGCGGGCGAGGCCTCTGGAGTCGCGGGCCCCAGCGCACGCCCTGGCAGTTGCGCGAGAGCGGTTTCGCCCTGGTGCAGGGGCGGGTGCTGAAGGTGGAGCGCAATCGCGGCGGGGTCTGGCTGCAACTGGAGGGGCCGCTGGTGCTGCGCATCGAATCAAGGCGCCTGCGCCATTTCGACACTGCCGCGCTAGAGCGGTTGGAGGGGCGGCGGGTGGAGGCGCGCGGCTGGGTGATTGACCGGGCGCGAAGGCCTGGAGTAAATACGCGGGATTCCCGCTGGATGCTCCCCCTTACCCATCACGCAATGCTCGAGGTACTCCAATGAAATGGCCTGAGTTCAGCCTGGCGCTGTTGCTGGCGTCTTTCCTGCTGACCGGCTGCGCGGTGAACCCGGCCACCGGGCGTACCAACTTCGTGATGATGAGCGAGCAGCAGGAGCTGGATCTCGGCCGCCGCTACAACCAGGAAATCGCCAAGCAGAATCCGCGCTACGCCGACGAGAAACTGCAGGCCTATGTGCAGGAAGTGGGGCAGAAGGTCGCCAGTCACAGTCATCGCGGCAACATCCCCTACCACTTCACCGTGGTCGACTCGCCCGATATCAACGCCTTCGCCCTGCCGGGTGGCTACATCTATATCCACCGTGGCCTGCTGGGCTACCTGAACTCCGAGGCCGAGCTAGCCGCCGTGCTGGGGCATGAGGTGGGGCACGTGACGGCGCGTCACAGCGTCCAGCAGCAGAGCCAGTCCACTGCCTGGAACATCCTCGGGCAGGCGGTGGCCATCGGCACCGGCGTGGGCGCTGCGGCCGACCTCACCAACGCACTGGGCACCACCTTCGTGCGTGGCTACGGCCGCGACATGGAGCTGGAGGCCGACGGCCTGGGGGCCCAATACCTGGCACGTAGTGGCTACGATCCCCAGGCCATGATCGAAGTGGTGAAGGTACTCAAGCTCCAGGAAGAGTTCGCCCGCGACCAGGCCCAGCGGGAAGGGAAGTCGACACCACCCTCGAGTTACCACGGACTGTTCGATACCCACCCCGACAACGATACCCGCCTGCAGCAGGTAGTCGGCCCGGCCAAGGCCCTGGTCGGCGGCAACCAGGTGGTGAATCGGGAGGTGTTCCTCCAGCACCTGGAGGGGCTGCCCTTTGGTGATTCGGCGGAAACCGGCGTGCGGCGCGGACAGAATTTCTACCACGCCGAGCTGGACTTCACCCTGCATTTCCCGGATGGCTGGGAGCTGGTCAACCGTCCTGACGCGGTGATCACCCACAGCGCCGACCAGCAGGCATTCGTTGCCATGACCATGGATGGGCGCAAGCCGAGCGTGACGCCTGCGGACTACCTGCGGCAGAAAGCCGGTGGACGGAGCCTGGCCATGGAGGAGTCGCTGCAGCAGTCCGGCCTGCAAGGGGCCACCGCCCTGCTGCCGGGCAACCCGGCTCGGCGGGTCGCGGTCGTCTACAAGGACGACAAGGCGTACTTGTTCGTGGGCGCCATCCGCAACGGCGCATCCCTGGAAAGCCAGGATCAGCACTTCCTTTCGGTTATCCGCAGCTTCCGCGCCTTGAACAAGGAAGAGCTGGCCCTGGCCCAACCGCTGCGCCTGCATATGATCCAGGTGAAGCCGGGGCAGACCATCGCCAGCCTGGTCCGGGAGAGCAAGTTGCCGGGTTCGCAGGCGGAGCTGGAAAATCGTATCCGATTGTTGAATAATTTGTATCCAATCGGCGAGCCAAAGCCCGGAGATTGGCTAAAAGTCGTACGTTAGAGGGGTTGACTCCGGGTGACTGAACGGTCTTGTTAGCCCCCTGCATCTTGCGTATGCTCGCCCGTCACGTCTGTCACAAGCAAAAAGCGGAAATGCCAAAATGTCTGATCTGAAAACGGCCGCTCTCGAATACCATGCCCAACCCCGCCCCGGAAAACTCAGCGTCGAGCTGACCAAGCCGACCGCTACCGCCCGCGACCTGTCGCTGGCCTACAGCCCGGGCGTCGCCGAGCCGGTACGCGAAATCGCGCGTGATCCCGAACTGGCCTTCAAGTACACCGGCAAGGGCAACCTGGTAGCGGTCATTTCCGATGGCACCGCCATTCTCGGCCTGGGCAACCTCGGCCCGCTGGCCTCCAAGCCGGTAATGGAAGGCAAGGGCGTTCTGTTCAAGCGTTTCGCCGGCATCGACGTATTCGACATCGAAGTTGACGCCGAAAGCCCCCAGGCCTTCATCGACACCGTCAAGCGCATTTCCATCACCTTCGGCGGCATCAACCTCGAAGACATCAAGGCTCCGGAGTGCTTCGAGATCGAGCGCACCCTGATCGAGCAGTGCGACATCCCGGTCTTCCACGATGACCAGCACGGCACCGCCATCGTGACCGCGGCCGGCATGCTCAACGCCCTGGAAATCGCCGGCAAGGACCTGCCCAGCGCCAAGATCGTCTGCCTGGGCGCCGGTGCCGCCGCCATCTCCTGCATGAAGCTGCTGGTGAGCATGGGCGCCAAGGTCGAGAACATCTTCATGATCGACCGCAAGGGCGTGATCCACGCCGGCCGTGACGACCTCAACCAGTACAAGGCCGTGTTCGCCCACGAGACCGACAAGCGCAGCCTGTCCGATGCCCTCGACGGTGCGGACGTGTTCGTCGGCCTGTCCGGTGCCAACCTGCTGAGCCCGGAAGACCTCCTGCGCATGGCGCCCAACCCGATCGTATTCGCCTGCTCCAACCCGGATCCGGAAATCAAGCCGGAGCTGGCCCACGAGACGCGCAATGATGTGATCATGGCTACCGGTCGTTCCGACTACCCGAACCAGGTCAACAACGTGCTGGGCTTCCCCTTCATCTTCCGTGGCGCGCTGGACGTGCGCGCTACCCGCATCAACGAAGAGATGAAGATCGCCGCCGCCAACGCCCTGCGCGATCTGGCCAAGCTGCCGGTACCCAAGGACGTCTGCGACGCTTACGGCGTGGCTTCCCTGGAGTTCGGCCGCGAGTACATCATTCCGAAACCCATGGACAAGCGCCTGATCACCGTCGTCTCCGATGCCGTGGCCAAGGCCGCCATCGAGTCCGGTGTAGCGACCCTGCCCTATCCGAAGCACTATCCGCTGACCTCGGTGGATGACGTGTTCAACGGCTAAGTCCGGATGAAATGAAAAGCCCCGCAATCGCGGGGCTTTTTATTGACCGCCAACTTCCTCAGAAGAGGTCGATGGGCGCTGCTTCGTCGGCCGGAAGCGGGCTGCCGGGGATGGCCAGGCCGGGTTCGAACTCGCTCATCGGCGGCGGTGTGTCCTCGCTCTTGAACAGTTCGAAGAATGCACCCGGCGTGCCGGGGCTTGCCGCGCGACCGCTCAGCGGGTCGATGCGCAAGGTCAGCAGGCCTGCCGGTTCCGGCTGGACATGGGGCGGCCTGTCCTTGAGCGCGGTGCTCATGTAGCTCATCCAGATCGGTAGCGCGACCGTGCCGCCGTACTCATGGCGACCGAGGCTTTCCGGCTGGTCGAAGCCGACCCACACGGTGGTGACGTAATCGCCGTTGTAGCCGGAGAACCAGCTGTCCTTGGACTCGTTGGTGGTACCGGTCTTGCCGGCGATGTCGCTACGGCCCATGGACAGGGCGCGACGGCCGGTGCCGCGCTTGATCACATCCTGCAGCATGCTGTTGAGGATGAAGGTGGTGCGCGGGTCGACTATGCGCTCGGCGACGGCCGGTACCTGGCCCTGGGGTGCCGACGTGTCGGTGGAGGCGATCACGGTGTCCGGCGCGGCGTTGGCCTGGGCGACATCCTCGCTGGACTCCGCGGAACCCTGGGGAACCCTTGGCGGGTTGGCGACGAACAGGGTCTTGCCGTCGCGGCTCTCGATGCGCTGGATCAGGTAGGGCTGGATCTTGAAGCCGCCGTTGGCGAAGGTGCTCCAGCCGCCGGCGATCTCCAGCGGGGTGAGGTTGGCGGTACCCAGGGCCAGGGACAGGTTGCGCGGCAGGTCGTCCTTGTTGAAGCCGAAGCGGCTGACATAGTTCAGGGCGTAATCGATGCCGATGGCCTGGAGGACGCGGATCGACACCAGGTTGCGGGACTTGTACAGGGCCTCGCGCAGGCGGATCGGGCCGAGGAAGGTGTTGTTGTCGTTCTTCGGTCGCCAGGCTTCTTCCATGCCGGCTTCCTGGAAGACGATGGGGGCGTCGTTCACCAGGCTGGCGGCGGTAAAGCCGTTGTCCAGGGCGGCGGAATAGAGGAAGGGTTTGAAGCTGGAGCCAGGTTGGCGCTTGGCCTGGGCCGCGCGGTTGTAGTTGCTCTGCTCGAAGGAGAAGCCGCCGACCAGGGAGCGGATGGCGCCGTCCTGCGGATCCAGCGATACCAGTGCGCTCTGCGCTGCGGGCAGCTGAACGAAGCGCAGGCTGCCATCGGCCTGGCGCTGCACGCGAACCAGGTCGCCAACCTGGGTGACATCCGCCGGTTGCTGCGGGCGCGGGCCCAGGCTGTTGGTGTTGAGGAAGGGGCGGGCCCATTTCATGCTGTCCCAGGCCACCGCTTCTTCCTGGCCGCTGCGGGTCAGGACCAGGATGCCGCTCTTCTCCACCTGCGTAACGATGGCCGGCTCCAGTCCGCCGAGGGATTTCTGCTTGGCCAGTTCCTGCAGCCAGGTTTCCTTGGTCATGCCGGGGAGGCGGGTTTCCGGCCCGCGGTAGCCGTGGCGTTGGTCATAGTCCATCAGGCCTTCGCGCAGGGAGGTATTGGCTGCCTCCTGCAGGTCGCTGGGCACGGTGGTGGTGACGCGGAAGCCCTCAGTATAGGCGTCGCTGCCGTAGCGGCCGACCATTTCGGCGCGGGCCATCTCGGCGATGTAGGGGGCGGCCAGTTCAGGCGTGGGGACGTGGTAGCTGGCATTGATCGGCTCGTTGATGGCCTGCTGGTAGCGGGCTTCATCGATGCGGCCGAGCTTGTACATGCGGCCGAGGATCCAGTCGCGACGCTCCTTGCTGCGGGTGGGGTTGACCAGGGGGTTGAAGCGCGAGGGGGCTTTCGGCAGGCCGGCGATCATTGCCATTTGCGCCAGGCTGATCTCGCGAATGGACTTGCCGTAATAGACCTGGGCGGCGGCCTCGATACCGTAGGCACGGTTACCGAGGTAGATCTTGTTCACATAAAGTTCAAGGATTTCGTCTTTGCTGAGTTCCCGTTCAATTTGCAGGGCTAGCAATATTTCATTGATCTTGCGCGAGAAACTTCTCTCGCTGGTGAGGAAGTAGTTCTTCGCCACCTGCATGGTGATGGTGCTGCCGCCCGTCTGGATGTGGCCGGTCTTCAATAATTGCGTGGCAGCGCGCATCAGGCTGGTGAGGTCGACGCCATAATGGTTCGCGAAATTGTCGTCTTCCGCGGCCAGCAGGGCGCGGATGAAGTCCGGCGGAATGTCGGCGAAACGCACCGGAGAGCGGCGCATCTCGCCGAACTCCGCGATTAGCTTGCCGTCGCTGCTGTACACGCGCAGCGGGATCTGTAGCTGGATTCGGCGCAGCGAATCAACAGACGGCAGGCTGGGGCTAAGATAGAGGTAAGCGCCGCTGAAACTGAGCAATAGGCCACAGAAAACGGCAACGAAGGACCACCAGAAAAACTTCAGCAGGCGAATCAAGGCGTGTGGATTTCCAGGCAAAAGAATGAGTTAAGCGGAAGGTCATGATAAAAGGCAAAAGCCGATCACATTATAAGCGTTTTTTTTCCGGGGGAGCCATTTGCGCTTCTGTCAAGACTGCTATTTAATGTGGAAAAACATAAATCGTCCGTAAGTCTCGGACGCTGATAGGAAATCGGTCGTGCTAGGGCTCTTCAATAAGAAAGCGAATTCGCTGTTGGGGATCGACATAAGCTCGACCTCAGTCAAGCTCCTTGAATTGAGTCGCTCGGGAAGCCGCTTCAAAGTGGAGTCCTATGCCGTCGAGCCGCTCCCACCAAACGCGGTCGTCGAAAAGAACATCGCGGAGCTGGAAGGCGTCGGGCAGGCGCTTTCCCGTGTGATCACCAAGGCACGCACCGGCGTCAAGTCGGCCGCCGTCGCCGTGGCCGGTTCCGCCGTGATCACCAAGACCATCGAGATGGAATCCGGTCTCTCCGACGACGACCTGGAAAACCAGCTGAAGATCGAGGCGGATCAATATATCCCCTATCCGCTGGAAGAGGTCGCCATCGATTTCGAGGTGCAGGGGCAATCCGCGCGCAACTCCGAGCGCGTCGATGTGCTGCTGGCGGCCTGCCGCAAGGAGAACGTCGAGGTGCGCGAGGCTGCGCTGGCTCTGGCAGGGCTCACCGCCAAGGTGGTCGATGTCGAGGCCTATGCGCTGGAACGCGCCTACTCGCTCCTTTCCTCCCAGCTCGGCGAGTCCCATTCCGACCTGACCGTGGCCGTCGTCGATATCGGCGCCACCATGACGACCCTCAGCGTGCTGCACAACGGTCGCACCATCTATACCCGGGAGCAGCTCTTCGGTGGCCGCCAGTTGACCGAGGAGATCCAGCGTCGCTATGGCCTCTCGGTCGAAGAAGCTGGCCTTGCCAAGAAGCAGGGCGGTCTTCCGGATGACTACGACAGCGAGGTTCTGCAACCGTTCAAGGATGCCGTTGTCCAGCAGGTGTCCCGTTCGCTGCAGTTCTTCTTCGCCGCGGGCCAGTTCAACGATGTCGATTACATCCTCCTGGCCGGTGGCACGGCGTCCATTGCGGACCTGGATCGCCTCATCCAGCAGAAGATCGGTACCCCGACCCTGGTCGCCAACCCCTTCGCCGACATGGCGCTGAGCAGCAAGGTCAATGCGGGGGCTCTGGCTAGCGATGCGCCGGCTCTGATGATTGCATGCGGCTTGGCGATGAGGAGTTTCGACTGATGGCACGCATCAACCTACTCCCCTGGCGCGAGCAGCTACGTGAGGAGCGCAAGCAGCGTTTCCTGGTGGCCCTGGGTGCCGTGTTGGCCCTTGGCGCCGGCGCGGTTTTCCTGGGTGACCAGTACTTCAACAGTGCCATCGAGAATCAGCAGGCGCGCAACGATTTCGTGCGCAAGGAAATTGCCGTCCTGGATGCTCGGATCAAGGAGATCAGCGAGCTGAAGACCCGTCGTCAGCAGTTGCTCGAGCGGATGAAGATCATTCAGGACCTGCAGGGCAACCGGCCGATCATCGGTCGAGTATTTGACCAACTGGTACGCACCTTGCCGGACGGCGTGTTCTTCACTGGCGTGAAGATGAACGGCAAGAACATCGCCATCGTTGGTGCCGCCGAATCGAACAACCGTGTTTCCAACCTGATGCGCAACCTGGATGCCTCCGAATGGCTGGCCTCGCCCAACCTGACCCAGGTGAAGGCGATCACCGCTGGCGCGGTGGACCAGGCCAACGTCTTCCAGTTGACCGTGCAGCAGACCCAGCCCGGGGCTGAGGAGGATGCCGCCAAGCCTGGTGTTGCGACCAAGGCCGCTGCCAAGCCCGCGAAGAAAGGAGCCGCGAAATGAGTTTCTCCGACTCCCTCGAAAGCCTGCGCAAGATCGACCTGGCCGACCTGGATGTCAATAACCTGGGTTCCTGGCCGTTGGCGGTCAAGATCATCACTTGCATCCTGTTGCTCGTGCTGGTCCTGGTGCTCGGTTACAACTTCCACCTGAAGGACCTCGAGCTCCGGCTCAACTCCAAGCGTGCCGAAGAAACGACCCTGAAGCAGCAGTTCGCCACCAAGGCGTTCCAGGCCGCCAACCTCGAGGCGTACAAAGAGCAGATGAAGGAGATGGAAACTTCCTTCGGCGCGTTGCTGCGCCAACTGCCCAGCGACACCGAGGTGCCTGGCCTGCTGGAAGACATCACCCGTACCGGCCTGGGCAGTGGCCTGGAGTTCGAAGAGATCAAGCTGCTGCCGGAGATCGCCCAGCAGTTCTATATCGAGTTGCCGATCCAGATCTCCGTGGTGGGTGGCTATCACGACCTGGCGACCTTCGTCAGTGGCGTTGCCAGTCTGCCGCGAATCGTCACCCTGCATGATTTCGAGATCAAGCCGGTTGCTGACGACAGCGGTTCCAAGCTGAGAATGTCGATCCTGGCCAAGACCTATCGCTACAACGACAAGGGGCTGCAGAAATGAGTAGTCCTCGCGCCCGCCTGGCGCTCTGCGTCCTGATGCTCGCAACCCTGTCCGGTTGCGGCGTCGGTAACGACTTCAACGATCTTCAGGCCTATATGGATGAGGTGCGTGCCCGCCCCAAGGGTTCCATCGAGCCATTGCCGAAATTCCAGCCCTACGAGGCCTTCACCTACAGCGCCGCCTCGTTGCGCAGTCCCTTCCAGCCGCCGATCAAGATCGATCTGGCCAAGCAGCAGAAGGGTTCCAAGGACATCCATCCGGATGAAACCCGGGTCAAGCAATTCCTCGAAGGGTTCAATATCGAGTCCTTCCAGATGGTGGGCACCTTGGTCAACGGCACGGGGAACTTCGCGTTGATCAGTGGTGCGGGAGGGGTGCACCGGGTCAAGGTGGGCGATTACCTGGGACGCAACCACGGCCGCATCGTCACGATCGACGAAGGCAAGGTCGATGTGGTCGAGATAGTCCCGGACGGGGAGGGCGGATGGCTGGAGCGTCCGCGAAGTCTCGCGCTCAGGGAGCGCTCTTGAGAGCGAGGTTGATCACCGATGAAGAATAACTACCGGTCTGCACAACGGAACCAGATGATGAAAAGCTCGCTATCGCGCCTCGGTATCACGCTATTGGCCGCCCTGCTGTCGCCCGCGCTGCTGGCCGCGAACCTGCAGGCGCTGGATGTCGCGGCCCTGCCAGGCGACAAGGTTGAACTCAGGCTGACCTTCGATGAGCCGGTGGTCGCTCCTCGCGGCTATACCATCGAGCAGCCCGCGCGTATCGCGCTGGACTTGCCGGGTGTATCCAGCGAACTGGGTACCAAGAACCGTGAGCTGGGTGTGGGCAATGCCCGCAGCGTGACCGTGGTCGAAGCCAAGGATCGCACCCGCCTGATCATCAACCTGACCACGCTGGTGCCCTATAGCACTCGCGTGGAAGGGAAGAACCTCTACGTGCTGGTCGGTGACAGTGCATCCGCAGCTGCCCCGCGCCCCGTAGCCGCTGCGCCGGCTCCTGTCGCCGCACCGCTGTCCGCATCGCAGCCGGTGAAGAACTACGGCCGTTCTGATCGCGCCATCGAGAACATCGACTTCCAGCGCGGTGAGCAGGGCGAGGGCAATGTGGTCATTACCCTCTCCGATCCCAGCGTCAGTCCGGATATCCAGGAGCAAGGCGGCAAGATCCGCCTGGACTTCGCCAAGACCCAGTTGCCGGAGCCCCTGCGCGTACGCCTGGATGTGAAGGATTTCGCCACCCCGGTGCAGTTCGTCAGTGCGTCGGGCTCGGGTAGCAATTCCAGCATCAGCATCGAGCCCACCGGCTTCTACGACTACCTGGCCTATCAGACCGACAACAAGCTGACCGTCAGCATCAAGCCGCTGAGCCAGGATGACGTCGAGAAGCGCAAGATCGAGCGTTTCGCCTACTCCGGCGAGAAGCTGTCGCTGAACTTCCAGGACATCGACGTACGTTCGGTGCTGCAGCTGATCGCCGACTTCACTGACCTCAACCTGGTGGCGTCGGACACCGTGCAGGGCAACATCACCCTGCGCCTGCAGAACGTGCCCTGGGATCAGGCGCTGGACCTGGTGCTCAAGACCAAGGGCCTGGACAAGCGCAAGATCGGCAACGTGCTGCTGGTTGCGCCGGCGGACGAGATCGCTGCGCGCGAACGTCAGGAGCTGGAGTCGCAACGGCAGATCGCCGAGCTGGCGCCCCTGCGTCGCGAGCTGATCCAGGTGAACTACGCCAAGGCGGCGGACATCGCCAAGCTGTTCCAGTCGGTCACCAGTGGTGATCCGAGTGCGGCCGGCACTGACGAGCGCGGTTCCATCACGGTGGACGATCGTACCAACAGCATCATCGCCTACCAGACCCAGGAAAAGCTGGATGAGCTGCGTCGTATCGTCACCCAGCTGGACATCCCGGTACGCCAGGTGATGATCGAGGCGCGCATCGTCGAAGCCAACGTCGACTACGACAAGTCCCTCGGCGTGCGCTGGCGCGGCGCCAGCATCGGCGACAACAACTTCGTCGTCGGCGGTGGCGGCAACGGTCGTCCGGGCGCGGGGCAATCTGGCAACGTCAACCTCGCCGACGCACCCTTCGTCGACCTGGGCGCTTCCGGCGCCACCTCGAGCATCGGCATTGGCTTCATCACCGACAACACCATCCTCGACCTCGAACTGTCGGCGATGGAGAAGACCGGCAACGGCGAAATCGTCTCCCAGCCCAAAGTGGTCACCTCGGACAAGGAAACCGCGAAGATCCTCAAGGGCGCCGAGATTCCCTACCAGGAAGCCAGCTCCAGCGGCGCCACCAGCACCTCCTTCAAGGAAGCGGCGCTGTCCCTGGAAGTGACGCCGCAGATCACGCCGGACAACCGCATCATCATGGAAGTGAAGGTCACCAAGGACGCGCCGGACTTCGCCAACGCGCTAAACGGTGTACCGCCGATCAATAAAAACGAGGTCAACGCCAAGGTACTGGTGAACGATGGTGAAACCATTGTCATAGGTGGGGTATTCTCCAACACCCAAACCAAGGCGGTGGACAAGGTGCCCTTCCTCGGCGACCTGCCCTTCCTCGGCCGCATGTTCCGTCGCGACGTGGTTCAGGACAAGAAGTCTGAGCTCCTGGTATTCCTCACTCCCCGCATCATGAACAACCAGGCTATTGCGGTGAGTCGCTGATATCGGTGCGAAATTTGATTCTGATCGGCCCGATGGGGGCAGGAAAAAGCACCATCGGGCGTTTGCTTGCCAAAGAACTGCGTCTTCCCTTCAAGGACTCCGATAAGGAAATCGAACAACGTACCGGGGCGGATATCCCATGGATATTCGACGTCGAAGGCGAACAGGGTTTTCGTGATCGCGAACAGGCGATGATCGAAGAGCTCTGCGAGCACGATGGCGTTGTCCTGGCGACTGGTGGCGGCGCGGTCCTGCGTCCGGCCAATCGCCAGGCCCTGCGTTGCGGTGGTCGGGTCGTGTATCTGCATACCTCCGTGGAGCAGCAGATCGAACGGACTTCCCGGGACCGAAATCGGCCGTTGCTGCGTTCGGCCGACCCCGGAAAAGTGTTGCGCGACCTGATGGCGATTCGCGATCCGCTCTACCGCGAGATCGCTGACATCATCATCGAAACCGACGAGCGGCCGCCGCGCCTGGTGGTGCAAGAAATATTGGCGCGCCTGCAAGCGCTGCCGCCCCGTTAAAGCGCGGGCGGAACTGCGCTATCCTTTAGCCCTTTTTAAGTCGGGGGCCCCATGCGGACACTTCAGGTCGATCTTGGCGAGCGTAGCTATCCCATCCATATAGGTTCCGACCTGCTGTCGCGGGCGGAGCTCTTCACGCCGCACATCGCCGGTCGGCAGGTGGCCATTGTCACCAACGAGACCGTCGCACCCCTTTATCTCGAGAAGCTGACCCAGACCCTGCAGGGCTACTCGGTATTGCCGGTGATACTCCCGGATGGCGAGGCCCACAAGAACTGGGAAACCCTGCAGCTGATCTTCGACGCCCTGCTGGGTGCACGGCACGATCGCCGTACCACCGTCATCGCCCTCGGCGGCGGCGTGATCGGCGACATGGCCGGTTTCGCGGCGGCCTGCTACCAGCGCGGGGTGGATTTCATCCAGGTGCCCACCACCCTGTTGTCCCAGGTGGACTCTTCGGTCGGCGGCAAGACCGGGATCAACCATCCCCTGGGCAAGAACATGGTCGGTGCCTTCTACCAGCCCAAGGCGGTGATCATCGACACCGACAGCCTGCGCACGTTGCCTGCGCGCGAACTGTCCGCCGGCCTGGCCGAGGTCATCAAGTACGGCCTGATCTGCGACGAGCCCTTCCTGCCCTGGCTGGCCGAGAAGATGCCGGCGTTGCGCAGTCTCGACGCCAGCGCCCTGACCGAGGCCATCGAGCGCTCCTGCGCGGCCAAGGCCCGAGTGGTTGGCGTGGACGAGCGCGAGTCCGGGCTGCGCGCCATCCTCAACCTGGGCCATACCTTTGGCCATGCCATCGAAACCCAGATGGGCTACGGTGTCTGGTTGCATGGCGAGGCGGTATCGGCGGGTACCGTGATGGCCCTGGAAATGTCCTGCCGCCTGGGCCGGATTTCCACCGACGAACGCGACGCGGCGATTCGCCTGCTGCGCAACGCCGGCTTGCCAGTCGTACCCCCAGCGGACATGACGCCGGAACATTTCCTCCAGCACATGGCCGTAGACAAGAAGGTGCTCGATGGCCAATTGCGCCTGGTGCTGCTGCACCGGATTGGCGAAGCCGTCGTGACCGCCGAATATCCGCGCGATGTGCTGCAGGCCACCTTGGCCGCAGACTACCGCGCCCTGGCCGACCAGCTTGGAGAGTAAAGGATTCCCATGAGCAGCCTGCACGCCGACGAGGCCTACCTCGGTCATTACCAGTTCACCCATGACCCGTTCGCGGCGCGGGTGCCTGGCTTCAAATTCTTCCCCGCCCAGCGCAAGCCGGTGCTCGGTCAGCTGCATCACCTGGCGCGATACAGCCAGCTGATGCTGGTGGTGAGTGGTCCCCACGGCAGTGGCAAGACCCTGCTGCGCCAGGCCCTGGTGGCCAGCACCAACAAGCAGGCGGTACAGAGCCTGGTGATCTCGGCGCGCAACTCCGCCGAAGCCGGCGGCCTGCTGCGGCAGGTCGCCCAGGGGCTGAACGTCGCCCAGGCCGATCTTCGTTCCATCCTTGCCCAGATCGCCCAATTGGCGCTGACCGGCCAGGAGGTGTATCTCCTGGTGGATGACGCCGAGGAGCTGGACGACGTATCCCTCGAGCATCTGCTGGCCCTGGCCGAAGGCAATGTGGAGGCGCGCACCCATGTCTTCCTGTTCGGAGAGGATGCCCTGCTGGCGCGTCTGGAGGCACTGGTCGAGGGCGAGGAGCGCTTCCACGTCATCGAGCTGCAGCCCTATACCCAGGACGAGACCCGTGAATACCTCGCCCAGCGCCTGGAGGGTGCCGGGCGTGGCATCGAGTTGCTGAGCGATGAGCAGGTGGAAGACGTCCACCTGCAGTCCGGTGGTTGGCCCGGTTCGATCAACCAGGTGGCGCGCGACCTGCTGATCGAGACGATGCTCGCCCAGCGCGGTGCCTCGCGCAAATCCACTGCCGGCTTCAGCCTGCCGAAGAAACATCTGCTGGCACTGGCCGTGGTCGGTGTGGGCGTGATTGCCGCCTGGATGATGCAGGGCCGTAACGACGGTACTGCCGAGACCGCGCCGACCAGTGCGCAGCTGCCACTGGACCAGGCGCCTGCCGGACAGCCCGCTGCCGAAGGCGATTCCGGCTCGCCGGCCGTGGAGTTCGCCGGTTCCTCGCAGCCGCTGCCGTTGCCTCTGGTGGGCGAGGCTCAGCCGGTGATCCGTGAGCCCCTGGCCCAGGCAGCTGGTCAAGGCGACACCGATGAAGGTCCGGCGCCCGAAGGGGCTGCCAGCGTGCCGCCCACCGTCACCAGCATTGCCCCGCCGCAAGGCGTTCCGGCAGGACCGGCGGCCACTGCTCCAGTGCAGCCCATCGCGTCGCCGCAACCGCTTGCGCAGCCGGTACAGCCCCTCGCGGCTGCCCCCGCCGCCCCGGCCGTAGCACCGAAGCCGGCCGCACCGGCGCCAGCGCCGGCTGTGGCGCCGACTCCGGCACCCAAGCCGACCCAGGCTGCGGCCAAGCCAGCCGAGAAACCCGCGCCGGCCCCCGTGAAAACCGCGAGCGGTGGTGGCTGGTATGGCAGCCAGAGCGGTAGCCACTATGCCTTGCAGGTACTCGGCACCAGTTCGGAGAGCAGCGCCCAGGCGTTCGTGCAGCAGAATGGCGGCCAGTACCGCTACTTCAAGAAGCAGCACCAGGGCAAGCCGCTCTATGTCGTGACCTACGGCAGCTTCCCTAGCCGGACGGCCGCCCAGGCCGCCATCAAGGCCTTGCCCGCCAAGGTCCAGGCTGGTAAACCCTGGCCCAAGACCTTTGCCAGCATCCAGCAGGAAATGGCTCGCTAGGCTCGGCCCGAGGATCGGTGATCCTGCGTCGGAATCGGCCTTAGAATGCGCGTTTACGGCTTGTAAACTGCGCTTCTTCGGCCGATCCCGCCCTGCCTGACCTTCGCAGGGCGACGCTTCTACAGGCCTCGTTTCCCGCGAGCCTGATCCCCCGCCTTTTGACTGGGTGGTCGCTAGCACGACCTCCCGGTTCATTCATTCATTTTTGCGACATCGACTTTCACAAGTTGGCCCTGAAGATTTGTG
This sequence comes from Pseudomonas resinovorans NBRC 106553, assembly GCF_000412695.1. Lineage (NCBI taxonomy): Bacteria > Pseudomonadati > Pseudomonadota > Gammaproteobacteria > Pseudomonadales > Pseudomonadaceae > Metapseudomonas > Metapseudomonas resinovorans. The sequence goes on along the minus strand of NC_021499.1, from coordinate 5,844,812 downwards.
GTCGACCAAGGGCCTATGTACAATGACCTCCCTTTGCCCTACGCAAAAGCTGGCAGCAAGTCCGGCGCGTATGGTAAGGAGTTGAATTACAAAGCAATTCTGCCTTTTTCAAAGGCAACCCTGGTGAGAGTTCCCCTATGAAAGCAGGTCTGTACCATCCTGATGAATTCAAGGATAACTGCGGTTTCGGCTTGATCGCCCATATGCAGGGCGAAGCCAGCCACCATCTCTTGAATACCGCTATCGAAGCCCTGACCTGCATGACCCACCGTGGCGGCATCAACGCCGACGGCAAGACCGGCGACGGTTGTGGTCTGTTGATCCAGAAGCCCGACCTTTTCCTGCGCGCCATCGCCAAGGAAACCTTCGGCGTCGACCTGCCCGACCAGTACGCAGTCGGCATGGTCTTCTTCAACCAGGATCCGGTGCGCGCCGAAGCCGCCCGCGAGAACATGAACCGCGAGATCGAGCGCGCCGGCCTGCAGCTGGTCGGCTGGCGCAAGGTCCCGGTGGACACCAGCGTCCTCGGCCGCCTGGCCCTGGAGCGCCTGCCGCAGATCGAGCAGGTGTTCATCGGTGGTGCCGGTCTGTCCGACCAGGAGATGGCGGTCAAGCTGTTCAGCGCCCGTCGTCGCTCCTCCGTGGCCAACGCCGCGGACGCCGACCACTACATCTGCAGCTTCTCGAACAAGACCATCATCTACAAAGGCCTGATGATGCCGGCCGACCTGCAGCAGTTCTACCCGGACCTGGGTGACGAACGCCTGCAGACCGCCATCTGCGTCTTCCACCAGCGCTTCTCCACCAACACCCTGCCGAAGTGGCCGCTGGCGCAGCCCTTCCGCTTCCTCGCCCACAACGGCGAGATCAACACCATCACTGGCAACCGCAACTGGGCCGTGGCCCGTCGCACCAAGTTCGCCAACGAGCAACTGCCCGACATCGACGAGCTGGGCCCGCTGGTCAACCGTGTGGGTTCCGACTCCTCCAGCATGGACAACATGCTGGAACTGATGGTCACCGGCGGCATCGACCTGTTCCGCGGCGTGCGCATGATCATCCCGCCGGCCTGGCAGAACATGGAAACCATGGATGCCGACCTGCGCGCCTTCTACGAATACAACTCCATGCACATGGAGCCCTGGGACGGCCCCGCCGGCGTCGTGCTGACCGACGGCCGCTACGCTGTCTGCCTGCTCGACCGCAATGGCCTGCGCCCGGCCCGCTGGGTCACCACCAAGAACGGCTACATCACCCTCGCCTCGGAAATCGGCGTGTGGGACTACAAGCCCGAAGAGGTGCTTGCCAAGGGTCGCGTCGGCCCGGGCCAGATCCTCGCGGTGGACACCGAGACCGGCCAGATCCTCAACACCGGGGACATCGACAGCCGCCTGAAGTCGCGTCATCCCTACAAGCAGTGGCTGCGCCAGAGCGCCGTGCGCATCCAGGCCAAGCTGGATGACGACCACGGCGTGGCCAGCTACGACAGCGACCAGCTCAAGCAGTACATGAAGATGTTCCAGGTCACCTTCGAGGAGCGTGACCAGGTACTGCGCCCGCTGGCCGAACAGGGCCAGGAAGCGGTGGGCTCCATGGGTGACGACACCCCCATGGCCGTGCTTTCCCAACGCGTGCGTTCGCCCTTCGACTACTTCCGCCAGCAGTTCGCGCAGGTGACCAACCCGCCGATCGACCCGCTGCGCGAAGCCATCGTGATGTCCCTGGAAATCTGCCTGGGCGCCGAGCGCAACATCTTCAGCGAGTCGCCGGACCACGCCACCCGCGTGATCCTCAGCAGCCCGGTGATCTCTCCCGCCAAGTGGAGTGCGCTGATGAGCCTGGATCGCCCGGGCTTCGAGCGCCAGATCATCGACCTCAACTACGACGAGAGCCTCGGCCTCGAAGCGGCCGTGCGCAACATGGCCGACCAGGCCGAGGAAGCAGTGCGCGCCGGCAAGGTGCTGCTGGTCCTGACCGACCGCCACATCGCTCCCGGCAAGCTGCCGGCCCACGCCTCCCTGGCCGTTGGCGCCGTGCACCACCGCCTGGTGGAGAAGGGCCTGCGTTGCGACTGCAATATCCTGGTCGAGACCGCCACCGCCCGTGACCCGCACCACTTCGCCGTGCTGGTGGGCTTCGGCGCCTCCGCCGTGTACCCCTTCCTCGCCTACGAGGTACTGGCCGACCTGATCCGCACCGGCGAAGTGCTGGGCGACCTCTACGAAGTCTTCAAGCACTACCGCAAGGGCATCTCCAAGGGCCTGCTGAAGATCCTCTCGAAGATGGGCATCTCCACCATCGCGTCCTACCGCGGTGCGCAGCTGTTCGAGGCCATCGGCCTGTCCGAGGAAGTGGTGGATCTGAGCTTCCGTGGCGTCGCCAGCCGCATCAAGGGCGCGCGCTTCGTCGACATCGAGTCCGAGCAGAAGCTGCTGGCCAATGAAGCCTGGAACAACCGCAAGGCGATCCAGCAGGGTGGCCTGCTGAAGTTCGTCTACGGCGGCGAGTACCACGCCTACAACCCGGACGTGGTCAACACCCTGCAGGCCGCCGTGCAGCAGGGCGACTACGAGAAGTTCAAGGAATACACCGCGCTGGTGGACAACCGTCCGGTATCGATGCTGCGCGACCTGCTCAAGGTGAAGGTGGCCGACCAGCCGCTGTCCCTCGACGAGATCGAACCGCTGGAATCCATCTTCAAGCGCTTCGACGCCGCGGGCATCTCCCTGGGCGCGCTCTCGCCGGAGGCCCACGAGGCCCTGGCCGAGGCCATGAACCGCCTGGGCGGCCGCTCCAACTCCGGTGAGGGCGGTGAAGACCCGGCGCGCTACGGCACGGTCAAGAGCTCCAAGATCAAGCAGGTGGCCACCGGCCGCTTCGGCGTCACCCCCGAGTACCTGGTCAACGCCGAAGTGCTGCAGATCAAGGTGGCCCAGGGCGCCAAGCCCGGCGAGGGCGGCCAGCTGCCCGGCGGCAAGGTCAACGGCCTGATCGCCCGCCTGCGCTACGCGGTACCCGGTGTGACCCTGATCTCGCCGCCGCCGCACCACGACATCTACTCCATCGAAGACCTGGCGCAGCTGATCTATGACCTCAAGCAGGTCAACCCGCAGGCCCTGGTCTCGGTGAAGCTCGTGGCAGAGGCCGGCGTGGGCACCATCGCCGCCGGCGTGGCCAAGGCCTACGCCGACCTGATCACCATCTCCGGCTACGACGGCGGTACCGGCGCATCGCCGCTGACCTCCATCAAGTACGCCGGCAGCCCGTGGGAACTGGGCCTGGCGGAAACCCACCAGACCCTGCGCGGCAACGACCTGCGCGGCAAGGTACGGGTGCAGACCGACGGCGGCCTGAAAACCGGCCTCGACGTGATCAAGGCGGCCATCCTCGGCGCCGAAAGCTTCGGCTTCGGCACCGCGCCGATGATCGCCCTGGGCTGCAAGTACCTGCGCATCTGCCACCTGAACAACTGCGCCACCGGCGTCGCCACCCAGAACGACAAGCTGCGCAAGGACCACTTCATCGGCACCGTCGAAATGGTGATGAACTTCTTCACCTACATCGCCGAAGAAACCCGTGAGTGGCTGGCCAAGCTGGGTGTACGTAGCCTGAGCGAACTGATCGGCCGTACCGACCTGCTGGAAATGCTCCCCGGCGACACCGAGAAACAGGGCCACCTGGACCTCAGCCCGCTGCTCGGCAGCGCGCACGTGCCGGCCGACAAGCCGCAGTTCTGCGAAGTCGAGAAGAACCCGCCCTTCGACCCGGGCCTGCTGGCCGAGAAGATGTGGGACATCGCCAAGGCTGCCGTCGAAGGCAAGACCGGCGGCGTCTACGACCTGGATATCTGCAACTGCGACCGTTCCATCGGCGCGCGGATCTCCGGCGAGATCGCCCGTCGCCATGGCAACCAGGGCATGAAGGACAAACCGGTGACCTTCCGCTTCCGCGGCACCGCCGGTCAGAGCTTCGGCGTGTGGAACGCCGGCGGCCTGAACCTGTACCTGGAAGGCGACGCCAACGACTACGTGGGCAAGGGCATGACCGGCGGCAAGGTGGTGATCACCCCGCCCAAGGGCAGCCCGTTCAAGAGCCAGGAGTCGGCCATCGTCGGCAACACCTGCCTCTACGGCGCCACCGGCGGCAAGCTGTTCGCCGCGGGTACCGCGGGCGAGCGCTTCGCGGTGCGTAACTCCGGCGCCCACACCGTGGTGGAAGGCACTGGCGACCACTGCTGCGAATACATGACCGGCGGTTTCGTCTGCGTGCTCGGCAAGACCGGCTACAACTTCGGTTCCGGCATGACCGGCGGCTTCGCCTACGTGCTCGACCAGGACAACAGCTTCGTCGACCGGGTCAACCACGAACTGGTGGAAATCCAGCGCATCAGCAACGAGTCCATGGAGGCCTACCGTAGCCACCTGCACAGCGTGCTGGTGGAATACGTCAAGGAAACCGCCAGCGACTGGGGTGCCCACCTGCTGGAAAACCTGGACGATTACCTGCGCAAGTTCTGGCTGGTCAAGCCGAAGGCCGCGAGCCTCGCCTCGCTGCTCTCCAGCACCCGTGCCAACCCGCAATAACAACAGCGCCTGAAGTGGTTTGATGAGGTTTTTTTAATGACTGAACGTCTGAACAACGACTTCCAGTTCATCGAGGTCGGGCGCAAGGATCCGAAGAAGAAACTCTTGCGTCAGCGCAAGAAGGAATTCGTCGAGATCCATGACCTGTTCAAGCCGCAGCAAGCGGCTGACCAGGCTCACCGCTGCCTTGGCTGCGGTAACCCGTATTGCGAGTGGAAGTGCCCGGTGCACAACTTCATTCCGAACTGGCTGAAGCTGGTCTCGGAAGGCAACATCCTGGCCGCCGCCGAACTGTCGCACCAGACCAACACCCTGCCGGAAGTCTGCGGCCGGGTGTGCCCGCAGGACCGTCTCTGCGAGGGTGCCTGCACCCTCAACGACGGCTTCGGCGCGGTGACCATCGGTTCGGTGGAGAAGTACATCACCGACACCGCCTTCGCCATGGGCTGGCGTCCGGACATGTCCAAGGTCAAGCCCACCGGCAAGCGCGTTGCCGTGATCGGCGCGGGCCCTGCGGGCCTGGGCTGCGCCGACGTGCTGGTGCGCAACGGCGTGACCCCGGTGGTGTTCGACAAGAACCCGGAAATCGGCGGCCTGCTGACCTTCGGCATCCCCGAGTTCAAGCTCGAGAAACACGTGCTCAGCCGTCGCCGCGAAGTCTTCGGCGGCATGGGCGTCGAGTTCCGCCTGAACACCGAGGTGGGCAAGGACGTGACCATGGACCAGCTGCTCGAGGAATTCGATGCGGTCTTCATGGGCATGGGCACCTACACCTACATGAAGGGCGGTTTCCCGGGCGAGGACCTGCCGGGCGTGCATGACGCGCTGGACTTCCTGATCGCCAACGTCAACCGCAACCTCGGCTTCGAGAAGTCCGCCGAGGACTTCATCGACATGAAGGGCAAGCGCGTGGTGGTCCTGGGTGGTGGCGACACCGCCATGGACTGCAACCGCACCTCCATTCGCCAAGGCGCCAAGTCGGTTACCTGCGCCTACCGCCGCGACGAAGAGAACATGCCCGGCTCGCGCAAAGAGGTGAAGAACGCCAAGGAAGAGGGCGTGAAATTCCTCTTCAACCGCCAGCCCATCGCCATCGTTGGCGAGGACAAGGTGGAAGGCGTGAAGGTGGTCGAGACCCGTCTCGGCGAGCCGGACGCCCGTGGTCGTCGCAGCCCCGAGCCGATCCCGGGTTCCGAGGAGATCATCCCGGCTGAAGCCGTGCTGATCGCCTTCGGCTTCCGTCCGAGCCCGGCACCCTGGTTCGAGCAGTTCGACATCAGCATCGACAACCAGGGCCGCGTGGTCGCCCCCGCGCAGTCGCAGTTCAAGCACCAGACCAGCAACCCGAAGATCTTCGCCGGTGGCGACATGGTCCGGGGTTCCGACCTGGTGGTGACCGCGATCTTCGAGGGGCGTACCGCCGCCGAAGGTATCCTGGATTATCTGGGCGTGTGATACCGGTGTCTCTGTAGGATGGGTCGGGCGGCGTTCCGTCGAGCGTAGCGATACCCATCGTTTCGGGGCTCGCGACGCGGCAAATGGTCGCGATGGATAAAAGGCACGGCACTCGCCGTGCCTTTTGCGTTGGGCTTTGCGAAAATGCCTGCACTTTTTCGTTGGACACTGCCATGACCGTCTTGAAGAACGACCGTTTCCTCCGCGCCCTGCTCAAGCAGCCCGTCGATGTCACCCCCGTCTGGATGATGCGCCAGGCCGGTCGTTACCTGCCGGAATACCGTGCCACCCGCGCCAAGGCCGGTAACTTCGTCAACCTGATGAAGAACCCCGAGCTGGCCTGCGAAGTCACCATCCAGCCGCTGGACCGTTACCCGCAGCTGGACGCGGCAATCCTCTTCTCCGACATCCTCACCATCCCCGACGCCATGGGCCAGGGTCTGTACTTCGAGACCGGCGAAGGCCCGCGCTTCAAGAAGGTCGTGAGCAGCCTGGCCGATATCGAGGCCCTGCCGATCCCGGACCCGGAGCAGGACCTGGGCTACGTGATGGACGCCGTGCGCAACATCCGCCGCGAGCTGAACGGCCGCGTGCCGCTGATCGGCTTCTCCGGCAGCCCCTGGACCCTGGCCACCTACATGGTCGAGGGCGGTTCCAGCCGCGACTTCCGCAAGTCCAAGGCGATGCTCTACGACAACCCCCAGGCCATGCACGCGCTGCTCGACAAGCTGGCCCAGTCGGTCACCGCCTACCTCAACGGCCAGATCAGGGCCGGCGCCCAGGCGGTGCAGATCTTCGACTCCTGGGGCGGCAGCCTGTCGGCGGCGGCCTACCAGGAATTCTCCCTGGCCTACATGAAGCAGATCGTCGACGGCCTGATCCGCGAACACGACGGTCGCCGCGTGCCGGTGATCCTCTTCACCAAGGGCGGCGGCCTCTGGCTGGAATCCATGGCTGACAGCGGCGCCGAGGCCCTGGGCCTGGACTGGACCTGCGACATCGGCAGCGCCCGCGCCCGCGTCGGCGACAAGGTGGCCCTGCAAGGCAACATGGACCCGTCGGTGCTCTACGCCAACCCGGCGGCCATCCGCGCCGAAGTGGGGCGGATCCTCGCCGCCTACGGCAAGGGCTCGGGCCAGGTGTTCAACCTCGGCCACGGCATCACCCCGGAAGTCGACCCGGCCCACGCCGGCGCGTTCTTCGAGGCGGTGCACGAGCTGTCGGCGCAGTACCACGGCTGAACCCCCGGGGCCCGCAATCGCGGGCCTCGTGCTTTTCGTACAGGCCCTCGCCCTTGTCATGGGCATTGCATAGAATCCAGTACTCATCAGGCTCAGGGAGGTGTTCAATGCGGCGCGTGGTGTTCAATCAGAAGGGTGGCGTGGGCAAGTCCAGCATCGCCTGCAACCTGGCGGCGGTGAGTGCTTCGCAGGGCTATCGCACCCTGTTGATCGACCTGGATGCCCAGGCCAACTCCACCCATTACCTCACCGGCCTGACCGGCGACGAGATCCCCATGGGGATCGCCGACTTCTTCAAGCAGACGCTTTCGGCCACCGCCTTCCGCAAGGGCAAGGTGGATATCTACGAAACCCCCTACGACAACCTGCACGTGGTGACGGCCACCGCGGAGCTGGCCGACCTGCAGCCCAAGCTGGAGGCCAAGCACAAGATCAACAAGCTGCGCAAACTGCTGGAAGACCTGGGCGAGGACTACGACCGGATCTACCTGGATACGCCGCCAGCCCTGAACTTCTATACGGTTTCTGCGCTGATCGCGGCTGATCGCTGCCTGATTCCCTTCGACTGCGACAGTTTTTCGCGCAATGCCCTCTATGGGCTGCTGGCCGAAATCGAGGAACTGAAGGAAGACCACAACGAGGGTCTGGAAGTGGAGGGCATCGTGGTCAACCAGTTCCAGCCGCGCGCCACCCTGCCGCAGCAACTGCTGGACGAGTTGCTGGAAGAGGGGCTGCCGGTGCTGCCGGTGAACCTGATGATGTCGGTGAAGATGCGTGAGTCGCACCAGGCCTGCAAACCGCTGATCTACCTCGACCGCAACCACAAGCTGACCCAGCAGTTCGTCGAGCTGCACGACCTGCTGGAAAGCTGACGCCATTGGCGTTGTCGATTCCCCCATTCGCCCCGGTTCGCCGGGGCGAATGCGTTATTTGACCAGCAACAGGTCGCAGGGCGGGTTCTGCAGGTAGCGCAGGGCTAGGCTGCCCAGCAGTGCCTGGGAAATCAGGCTGCGGCCGTGGCTGCCTAGGGCCAGCAGCTGGGGGCGTTGCCCGGCGATGGCCTCATCCAGCGCTTTCGGCAGGGCGCCGCGCACCACGTCCAGCGCCACCTCGGGCGCCTCATTGGCGAGTCCGGCCAGTTCGTCTTCCAATAGCTTGCCCAGCAGCTCGCGCTGGGTGGCGAGGAAGTCCCCCGATTGCCCACCCCTGGACAGCAGGCGGCTGCCCAGCTCCATCACGTTCAGGGCCACCAGGCGGGCGCTTTGCGGCAGCAGCACGCAGGCCTTGCGCAGCGCGTCGCAGGCGCAAAGGGAAAAGTCCAGTGCCACGGCGGCCCGTTGGTAGGGTTGCTCCGGTTGTTCAACGGTGACCAGCAGCAGGGGCTGGGCCAGGTGACGGGCAACGCGCTCCAGGGTGGTGCCGATGAACAGCTCGGGTGCGTTGTGGTGGTGCCGGCCAATCACCAGTAGATCGGCCTGGCTGTCGCTCATTTCGTCGAGGATCTGCTGGGCGGGGCGCCCCTTGCGCAGCAGTACCTGGCAATCGGTGGCCCGCAGTTGCGCCAGGCGTTCGGTCAGGTGCTGCTGGACCGAGTCGCGCAGCTTGTCCTGCACGGCATTGGGCAGGTGGTCTTCGAGCACATGCAGCAGGGACAGTCGCGCGCCGTGCTGGTGGGCGAGCTGGGTGGCGCGGCGCAAGGCGATGTCGGCCTCGCCGCTGAGGTCATGGGCGACCAGGATGTGCTTGAACATGGTGTGGGCCTCCTCTGGAGCCCACACTCTGCGGTGTTTTACAGCGCGACGACTTGATCCAGCGCAACGCCGCTCAGTGCTTGCGCAACTGGTAGAGCCCACGGCTTTCGGCCACTACCTCGCCGCTGGCGTCCAGCAACTGCAGCTCCAGTTGATACTCGGCCTTGCCGTTGGCTTCGGCTTCCTCCTGGATGCGGGTGATCTCGGCCTGGTCGAGGCGGGCTTCCACACGGATGTCGCCCTTGGCCGGGCGGCGGAAGCGCAGGTTCATCTCCTTGACGATGGGGTAGAAGCGGCGGGTATCGAAGCTGGTGAGAAAGAGCGCGCCGCCGGGCATCTCGGCCAGGGTGAACAGGGCGCCGGCGTAGAGGGTGCCGATATGGTTCTGGTTGCCGGCCAGCGGCATGCACAAGCGTATGTGGCCGGGCTCGAGGAGCTCGGCCTTGAGGCCGCTGCGTTTGACGAAGGCGATCTGTTCTTCGGTCAGCTGGCGGACCAGCTCGGGGGGCATGGACATGGCGGGCTCCGGGGTGGGGATTCCCAGAGCCTAGCGGCGCTGGCCGCTCCGGCAATGACCGGGACGGCCAGCCGGATTGACCGAATCGATCAGACGCCCTGGCCGTTCAGCCAGGCCAGCAGTTGCGGCAGGGGCAGGGCGCCGCTCTGGCGGGCGACCTCCTTGCCGTCCTTGAACAGGATCAAGGTCGGGATGGAACGGATGCCCAGTTGGCCGGCCAGCTGCCGGTTGGCCTCGCTGTCCAGCTTGCCCAGGCGGCAGCGGCCCTGGAGCTGGCCGGCGGCCTGTTGGTAGATGGGCGCGAAGGCCTTGCAGGGGCCGCACCAGTCCGCCCAGACATCCACCAGTAGCGGCAGGTCGCCGCGCAGCTGCTTGGCGAAGCCGGCTTCATCGAGGTCGAAGGGTGCAGCCGGCAGGACGGCGGCCTTGCAGTGGCCGCAACGCGGCGAGTCGCCCAGGCGGGCGGCGGGAATACGGTTGAGGCCTGCGCACTGGGCGCAGGGAATGAGCAGGGGATCGGTCATGGTGGGCTCCGGAGCGGGAATGTCCCTGATCTGGAGCCGGCAGCGGCACAAATCAAGTCCGGGCGGGTGATCCGCCCGGCACTGGATCAGCGCAGGGCCATGTAGATGTTGAAGGCGCTGATGCAGGTGATCAGGCAGCCGACGATGGTCAGCAGCACGCGGGCCGGCAGCTTCTTGCACAGCAGGGCGGCGAAGGGGGCGGCGAACAGGCCGCCGAAGACCAGGCCGGCCACCATCAACCAGGTGTTCAGCTCGCCCGCCAGGAGGATGAAGGAGGCGGCGCTGGAAATGGTCAGGAAGAACTCGGCGAAGTTCACCGAGCCGATCGTGGTGCGCGGGTCGCTGCCCGAGCCCAGCAGGCTGCTGGTGACCACCGGACCCCAGCCGCCACCGCCGGCGGCGTCGACGAAACCGCCGAACAGGGCGAGCTTGGCCACATGCTTGGGCGCGCGGCGCTGGGCCACGTGGCGGTAGGCCTTGCTCAGGATGTACAGGCCCATCAGCAGCAGGTAGGCGGAGATGAAGGGCTTGAGCACAGCGCCGTCGAAGGTGGTGATCAGCACCGCGCCCAGCACGGCGCCGATGATGCCGGGCAGCAGCAGGCGCAGGAACAGCGACTTGTTCACATTGCCCAGCTTCACATGGGAAATGCCGGAGAGGCCGGTGGTGAAGACTTCGGCGATGTGCACGCTGGCGCTGGCCGCGGCTGGCGATGCGCCGGCCGTGAGCAGGAAGCTGGTGGCGGTGATGCCATAGGCCATGCCGAGGGCGCCATCCACTACCTGGGCGAGGAAGCCCACGGCTACCGCACTCCAGAAGGTGGGGCTGGAAAGGGCGCTCTCGATGATGTCCAGGCCGCTCTCGCCACCGTGGTCACCGAAGAACAGGCGCCAGGCGAGGAAGCCGAGCAGGCTCACCAGGATCAGCACGGCCGCCCACATGGCGGCGCGCAGGACCGGGTGGTCGTCGGGATGGGTAACGAAGTCCTCGACGGGGGGAATGCCCAGGGCCTGGTGTTCGGAGTTGAGCGGGCTCTGGCTCAGGTCGAGATCGCGAATCTTCATGCAGGGTCGCCTGACAGTGGGTGGTAGAACAGGCTGGAATAAGGCGGCGGCTGAAGATAAACGGCTTTGCTTATGGAGTCTAAGAATGTTTGGAAAGGTTTATATGCCTATTCGATTTAAGCGATAAGGCCTGTGCGCTGTACCTGCTGATGACTCGGCAACTGTATCCGCGAGTCATTCCGGTCATGGACTAGGCTGGGATTTTTCATCGGCGAGGAGCGGGTCATGAGGATGCTGGGCGTGTTGGGCGGGATGAGCTGGGAGTCCACCGTGACCTACTACCAGTTGCTCAACCGTGGCGTGCGCGAGCGCCTGGGTGGGCTGCACTCGGCGCCGTTGCTGCTGCATTCGGTAGATTTCGCGCAGATCGCCGCGCAGCAGAAAGCCGGCGAATGGGACGCCGCCGGCGACGTGCTGGCGGAGGCTGCGCGAGGCCTGGAGCGTGCCGGTGCGACGGCGCTGCTGCTGGCCACCAACACCATGCACAAGGTGGCGGCGGCCATCGAGGCGGCGGTGGATATCCCGCTGCTCCACATCGGCGATGCCGTGGGCCAGGCGCTACGCGAGGGCGGCATCGAACGCGCGGCGCTGCTGGGCACCCGCTTCACCATGCAGGAAGCTTTCTACCGTGAGCGTCTCAGCCAGCGCTTCGGCATCCAGGTGCTGGTGCCCGGCGACAAGGCGATGGTGGAGATCGACCGGGTGATTTTCCAGGAACTCTGTGTGGGCCGTTTCCTGCCGGATGCGCGGGCCTTCTACCTGGACCAGCTGGAACGACTGCGCGCCCAGGGCGCCCAGGCGGCCATCCTCGGCTGCACCGAGATCGGCCTGCTGCTGGAGGGCTGCGCATCGCCGTTGCCCCTGGTGGACAGCGGCGAGCGGCATGTGGCCATGGGGCTTGAATGGATGCTCGGCGAGTAGGTTGGCGCCGAGCGCAGTGAGGCCCAACGTGGGTGCGACTCCGCTGTGTTGGGCCTCGTTCCTCGGCCCAACCTACGACGTACTATTCCGGCGGCGTCAGGACGAGCAGCTGATCTCCAGGTGCTTGCCCCATTCCGGCGGACGCTCGGCGTAGGTTTCCATGCCGGGCTGCTCGTCGAAGGGCCGCGAAAGCACCGCGTGCAGCTGGCGCACCTCGCTGTAGTCGCCCTGCTGGGCGGCCTCGATGGCGCGCTGGGCCAGGTAGTTGCGCAGCACGAACTTGGGGTTCACCGCGTGCATGCGGCTCCGCCGCGCCTGCTGGTCGTCGCCGTCCCGCGCCGCGCGGGCCCGGTAGTCGGCGGCCCAGGCGTCGAATCCCGCCAGGTCGACGAAGTCTTCCCGCAGCTTGTTCAGCGCCTGTTCCGGTGCCTGCTCGCCGAGGCGGCGGAAGAACTGGCTGTAGTCCACCGCGCTGCCCTGCATCAGCTGCAGCAGGCGTTGCACCAGGGCTTCGTCCTGCTCGTCCGCCGAGGTGAAGCCCAGGCGGCGGCGCATCAGGTCAAGGTAATGGGCCTGGTAGAGCGGCAGGAACAGGTTGAGGGTTTCCCGCAGTTGCTCCACCTCGACGAAGGGCGTCAGGGCCTGGGCCAGGGCCGCCAGGTTCCAGTGGGCGATGGGCACCTGGTTACTGAAGCTGTAGCGACCGGTGTCGTCGGAGTGGTTGCAGATGTGCTTGGCATCGAAGTCGTCGAGGAAGGCGTAGGGGCCGTAGTCGAAGGTGATGCCGAGGATGGACATGTTGTCGGTGTTCATCACCCCGTGGCAGAAGCCGTAGGCCTGCCAGAGGGCGATCATGGCGGCGTTGCGCTCCAGCACCTCGCGGAAGAACGCGGCCCAGGGCTGCTCGGTTTCCAGGCACGCGGGGAAGTGGCACTCCATGACGTGCCGCCCCAGGGCCTCGAGTTGCTCGTGCTGGCGGGTGTAATAGAAGTACTCGAAATGGCCGAAGCGCACATGGCTGGGCGCCAGGCGCATGACCATGGCGCCGGTCTCGCGGCTTTCCCGGTACACCGGCGTGGAGGAACCGGTCACGCACAGCGCACGGCTGGTGGGGATGCCCAGGGCGTGCAGGTATTCGCTGGCGAGGAACTCGCGGATCGAACTGCGCAGCACGGCGCGGCCGTCGCCCATGCGTGAATAGGGAGTCTGGCCGGCGCCCTTGAGGTGCAGGTCCCAGTGCTCGCCCGCGTCGTTGAGCACCTCGCCCAGCAGCAGCCCACGCCCGTCGCCCAGGCGCGGGTTGTAGGCGCCGAACTGGTGCCCCGAATAGACCATCGCCCTTGGCTCGGCCTCGGACCAGAGCTTGTGCCCGGAAAACAGCTCGGCGAACACCTGGGTCTCGGCCTCGGCCGGATCGAGGTCGAGCAGGGCCATGGCCGACGGGCTGGCCACCACCAGGCGCGGCTCGGCGATGGGTTCGGGCAGCACCTCGGTGGAGAAGGCGTCGCCCAGGCGGGCGAAGCGGTTGTCGAACTGCAGTTGGTCGAGTGTCTTCATGGACTCAGCTTGTCATGCCGCCGGGTGGGCTGGAAGGGGGCTCAGCGAACCTCCGGCGTGGGGGTCTTGTCCCGTGCGGGCTGTTGCTCGGCGGCCGCTTCGCTCTCCTCGCCCACCGAATGCTCGGTCTTGCGGCTGAGGGTGACGTCCATCTTCGGCACGCTGGAGACGTTGATGTCGTGCTCCTGGAACAGCTGATCGACGCGCCGGTTCAGCTCGTCGGTGGCCAGGCCGCGGTCGCCCAGCTCGCGCACGTAGATCTTCAGCTCGTGCTCCAGGGTGCTGGCGCCGTAGGTCTTCAGCTGGACGTTGGGCGCAGGGTCGCGCAGCACGCGGGGGTTTTCCTGGGCGGCTTGCAGCAGCAGCTTGCGCACCAGTTCCAGGTCGGCGCCGCGGTTGACGTTGTACACCAGCACGATGCGGGTGACGGTGTCGGTCAGGGTCCAGTTGATCAACTGGCTGGTAAGGAAGGTCTGGTTGGGCACTATCACTTCCTTGCGGTCGCTGTCGGTGATGTGCGTGGCGCGGATGCGAATCCGGTTCACCGTGCCGGTGACGGTGCCGATGGTCACCAGGTCGCCGATGCGCACCGGGCGCTCGAACAGCAGGATCAGGCCAGAGATGAAGTTGGCGAAGATCGCCTGCATGCCAAAGCCGATACCCACCGAGAGGGCGGCCACCAGCCATTGCAGCTTGTCCCAGCTGACCCCGAGGGTCGAAAGCGCACTGACGAAACCGAGGCCGGCGATGGCGTAGGAGAGCAGGGTGGTAGTGGCGTAGGCGCTGCCCTGGGCCAGCTTCAGCCTCGACAGCACCAGCACTTCCAACAGGCCGGGCAGGTTGCGCGCCAGGGCGATGGTGATGCCGGCGATGATCAGCGCGCCGAGCACGTCGAGCAGGCTGATGGGCACCTGGGTGGCGGCGTCGCCGGTGCCGCTGGAGTACTGGTACAGGTTCACCTGGTCGAGGTAGGCGAGGACGCTGATCAGGTCGGCCCAGACCAGGTACAGCCCGGTGATGAACACGCCCAGCAGGGCCAGGCGAATCAGCCGCAGGGACTGCTCGTTGACCTTCTCGATATCCAGTACCGGCTCCTCGACGGCCACTTCCTCGCCTTCGGCGTTCTCCTTGGTCTGCGCCTGGCGCTTGGCGAGCACACGCTGGTAGGCCAGGCGCCGCGCCGCGACGGCCAGGCCACGGACGAAGGTGGCTTCCACCAACAGCACCACGATCAGCAGGTAGAGGGTGATGATCAGGCGGTCGGTAAGCTTGAGGGAGGTGTAGTAGTAGCCGAAGCCCACGGCGACGATGAAGCCCAGCGGCAGCAGGGTGAAGCCCACGCCGATGAGCAGGCGGAAGGGCGAGGTCTGCTCGCGCATGGGTTCGGCCAGCAGCAGGTTGCTCAGTACCAGGGTCATCAGCGTGTAGCAGCTGAGCACCACCATTATCCCGATGATGTCTTCGGCCAGGGCGGCGGGCTGGTGCTCGGCGACAGTGACGATGGCCACCAGGGCCATGACCACGCCGCCGAGGCGGCGGATCTGGCCACGCAGGAAGGCGACTTGCGGGCGGTCCCAGCCGAAGTGCAGCTCGGCGATGCCGCCGGGCGCGAGCACGCGGTAGAGGGTGTAGAACACCATCCAGGCCTGGGCCATCTCGAACAGCGCGGCACCCAGGGTCGCGTTCTGACCACGGGCGTCCATCTGCAGGGCATAGCCGCAGAGCGACAGCCCCAGGCCCACCGGCAACGCCAGGAGCACGGTCAACAGCAGGGCCAGCGGGGTGTGCAGCTGGCTGTCACGCTTGAAGTGGCCGACGTCCTGGTTGATCTCGTGGAGACGGGCGTGGATGTAGCGGCGTTTCCACAGCAGCGCGCCGATGGTCAGCAACAGTGGCAGGAACAGCCAGGGACGGTCCACCAGGCCTTCGCCCAGCTCGCGTACCCCTGCGCCCCAGGGCATTTCCTGCAGCTGCTTCTCCAGCAGGTGCGGTGCGGTTTTCAGCCAGGAGAGGTCCAGCGGCTTGTTGCTGGGAATCCAGAACATCTGCTCGTCGAGGGTGTTGCGCAGCGCCTGGGAGGTTTCCTGCAGCTGTTTCTGGTTGAGTTGCAGGGTGATGGATTCGTTGAGCAGCGTGTTCAGTTCGCGGCTGAGGCGATCGAGCAGTTCGCCACGGGTGCTGATCAGGTTGGTCAGGGTGGCGCGCAATTCAGGGGTGACCTGCTCCGCCGGCTGCTCGGCGAGCAGGTTGTCGACATAGGCTTGGGGATTGGCCAGCTTGTCGCGCTGCTGGTTGAGCTCGAACTGGTAGAGGCGGATATCGCCGATGTCGTTCGCCAGGTCCTTGTCCAGGTGCAGTTTGGGCAAGGCCTGCCGCTGCTGGTAGAGGATCTTGGACAGCAGCAGGCTGCCCTTGAGCACGCTGATCTGCTCTTCCAGGGCCTGGTCGGCCTGGCTGAGGTTGTCCAGCTGCTGGCGTGTCTGCAGGTTCTGCTGGGTCAGTTCATTGAGGCGGTCGGTGGCGCGCAGCAGGTAGTCGGACATCTTCAGGTTGATGTCGTTTTCCTTCGCCAGAACGCTGTCCGGCGTGGCCTTCTCGGCATCGCGGGAGAGCTCGGCGACGGTCTGCTCGGAACTTTCCCGGCGCATGTCGTTGATCAGCAGCTGCAGGTCCTGGGTTTCCTGTTCCAGGCGGCGGATGCGCTCGGCCAGCAGGTCGCGGCGGCTGTTGCCGAGATCCTGCAGCAGGCTGTTGCCGGCCAGTTCCTCGCGGCGCAACTCGGTCTGGGCGGCGAGGGCGGTCAGTTCGGCGTTGAGGAGGGGGCGCTGTTCCTCGGTAACGGCCTTGCCCGCGTCCTTGCCGGACTTGAGGATGATGCCGATCTGCTGGGTGCGCGTCTGATTGCTGCTGATCTCGGCCTGGGCGCGTTCCGGGCGGGTCTGGGAGGTGATGATCAGGCTGTTGGCTTCAGCCAGCGCCTTCTGCATCTCGGCCAGCTGGTTGCTGCGCTCGTCCAGCAGTTTTTCCAGCTGGGTGAGTTCGGATTTGCCGTAACGCTCTTTCACCGGCACCGGCGGGCTGCTCTTCAGGCGCGTCAGTTCGCGCTGGGATTCGCTGATCAGGCGGGGCGCATCGCTCAGCTGGCGCTTGAGGGCGGCGAGGCTCGCCTCGCTTTCCTGCTGGTTGGCGACGAAGGTCTGGGTCTGCTCCTCGATCGAGGGCTTGGCCGCGGCTTCGCCTTCGGCGGGCTTGCTGGCGGCGGGCGAGGCCTTGGGCAGGGCGGCGCCTGCGACGGGCGCGGCTTGCAGGTAAGTCGGGGCGAGGCAGAGGCCCAGCACGGCGGCAGCGAAAAAGGTGCGCAAGGAAGCAATCATCGCGATCAGGCAGCTCGGGTTCAAATGCGGCTAATGATATGCCAGGGCGCGCCTTGCGGGGCCGCCCGGCACGAGCGGTAGTGATTCGGGTTCGTGCGGGGGTGTACACGCGGAGTCCATGGCGGGGTGCCTGAAGGCTCGAAAATGGCCGTTCCAGAGCGGTCGCCCTAGAGGAATAGCCCCGGGCGACCCTGACCTTCGGGGAATTTGACGCCCACTTTGCGCACCTTGTTCCCTTCCATCAGAGCAACGGTCCAGGTCAGGCCGTTCCATTCCACCTGGTCGCCCACCACCGGCTCGCCGCCGATCTCGTGGGCAATGAAGCGGCCCAGGGGCTGGTGGCCGTCCTGCTCGCCCAGCTTGAGGCCGTAGAGCGAGGCCACGGCGGACAGCTGGGCGTCGCCTTCCAGCACGAAGTCGCCGAAGAAGCGCAGGTCCAGCCCGCGCTGCGGTGCCTGGCTGAACAGCTTGCCGAGTGACGGCAGGTCGTGTTCGTGGCCAACCACGCAGAGGATGTCGCCGGCTTCCAGGGTGGTACTGCCCGAGGGGTGCAGCAGTTCCTTGCCACGGAACAGCGCGGCGATGCGGGTCCCTTCGGGCATCTTCAGTTCACGCAGGGCCGCGCCGATGCACCATTTCTCGGCGCCCAGGCGGTAGACGAACAGTTCCCACTCGCTGGTGGGGTGTACTTCCAGGCCGGCGCGGGAGATGGGCGCCGGCTCCGGCGGCACGGTGACCCGCAGCAACCTGGCGGCCACCGGCAGGCTGGCGCCCTGTACCAGCAGGGAGACCAGGACGATGAAGAAGGCCAGGTTGAAGTAGAGCTGCGCGTGGGGCAGGCCGGCCATCATCGGGAACACCGCGAGGATGATCGGCACGGCGCCGCGCAGGCCGACCCAGGCGATGAAGACTTTCTCGCGGTTGTGGAAGGCGCGGAACGGCGCCAGGCCGACGAACACCGACAGCGGGCGGGCGACGACGATCATCCACAGGGCCAGGCCCAGGGCCGGGACGGCGATGGGCAGCAGGTCGTGGGGCGTGACCAGCAGGCCGAGGACCAGGAACATGCCGATCTGCGCCAGCCAGGCCATGCCGTCGAGCATGTGCAGGATGCTGTGGCGCGAGCGGATCGGCTGGTTGCCCAGCACCAGGCCGCAGATATAGGCGGCGAGGATGCCACTGCCATGCAGGGTGTTGGTCAGTGCGAAGATCAGCAGGCCGCCGCTGACCACCAGCAGGGGGTAGAGCCCGTTGGGCAGGTTGATGCGATTGATCAGGTTGAGCAGCAGCCAGCCGCCACCGAGGCCGACCAGGGTGCCGATGCCGAATTCGCGCAACAGGTGGCCGAGGAAGGCGAAGCTGAACTCGCTCTGCCCCTTTACCAACATGTCGATCAGGGTGACGGTGAGGAACACCGCCATCGGGTCGTTGCTGCCGGATTCGATTTCCAGGGTGGCGGTGACCCGTTCGTTGAGCCCTTTGCCGCCGAGCAGAGAGAACACCGCCGCGGCGTCGGTGGAGCCGACGATGGCGCCGATCAGCAGGCCCTGCATCATGTCCAGGTCGAACAGCCAGGCGGCGACCATGCCGGTCAGCCCGGTGGTGATCAGCACGCCCACCGTGGCCAGGGACAAGGCCGGCCAGAGGGCCACGCGGAAGCTCGACACCCGGGTGCGCAGGCCGCCGTCCAGCAGGATGATGGCCAGCGCCAGGTTGCCCACCAGGTAGGCCAGCGGGTAGTTGCTGAAGCCGATGCCGCCCGGTCCGTCGACGCCGGCGACCATGCCCACGGCGAGGATGATGACCAGGATCGGGATACCCAGGCGCGAGGAAACCGAGCTCACCAGGATGCTTGCGCCGACCAGCAACGCGCCGATCAGGAACAGGCTATTGATGGTGGCTGCATCCACGTGTCGAAGCTCCTGCAAAGTGTGGGGGGTGATGCTGGGAGGGGTGCATGCAGTGTGCATGCCAGCGGGATTCTAACCTGCTACCCGGAACGGGCCGCAAGCGTGGATTGGCATAAATTCGGAGGAATTTCCGGGGGGGTTGATGGTGGGAAGTTCAGGTCGGTTGGGAGGTTTTGTTGCCCGGCTCATTGCCGAGCGGGCGGCGGGTTTCTGTTTCGCCCTCCCGGGCGACTCCCTTTTACAGTCGCCTAAAAGGAAGCAAAACGCTTGCCCCTGCATCCGGCCCCGGCTTCGCCGGGGTCCCCTTGCTCCATCCTTGCTCCGGGGACACGGCGCGAGGGGCCATCCATGGCCCCGCGCGCCTCTCGCGGCATCCATGCCGCTCGTCCCCCTCCGCAAGGATTCCGCTCGGCCTCCTGAAGGGGCGCTTTGCGCGGCGTCATCTTCATTGCTTCATGTCAGGGCCGATCAGGCATCAGGACTACTTTACCTCGCCGGCGCGAGTCACCCCTCTCCATTCAGGGAGAGGGGCTGGGGCGGGCCGCGTTCGGAAGAGGGAAGCATCCGCAGACTGGGGGTCAGCCAGAACCATCACACAAAACGACCAATTCAGCGTGGGCACCTGCCCCCGGAATGAAAAAAGAACCAAAAAAAAGCCCCGCATGTGCGCGGGGCATGAAAACTAGAAATGGTTTCAAAACCAGCTGTCCTGCATCGCCAGGCAGGTGTCGTCGCGGGCTTCGAGCAGGGCCAGTTCGTGGTGGCAGCCGGGCACTTCCCAGGTGAGGAAGTAGCGCGCGGCCTGCAGCTTGCCCTGGTAGAAGTCGACGTCCGCCGGGTTGCCGAGGGCCAGGCCCTGTTCGGCGCGGATCGCCTGTTCCAGCCAGCGCCAGCCGATCACGGCGTGGCCGAAGACCTTGAGGTACAGCGCCGAGTTGGCCAGGGCCTGGTTGACCTTGCCCTGCATCAGGTCGCCGAGCAGCGCCAGGGTGACCTCGGACAGGCGCGTCATCAGCTGTTCCAGCGGCTGGCGCAGGGCGTTCAGGGAGTCGTACTCGGCGGCGCGCTCGCAGCAGCCCTGGATCAGTCGGGTCAGTTGCTTGAGGCCGGCGCCCTTGTTCTGCACCAGCTTGCGGCCCAGCAGGTCGAGGGACTGGATGCCGTGGGTGCCTTCGTGGATGGGGTTCAGGCGGTTGTCGCGGTAGTACTGCTCCACCGGGTACTCGCGGGTGTAGCCGTGGCCGCCGAGGATCTGGATGGCCAGTTCGTTGGCCTTGAGGCAGAACTCCGAGGGCCAGGATTTGACGATGGGGGTCAGCAGGTCGAGCAGTTCGTGGGCCTGGCGGCGCTCCTCCTCGGTGGCGAGGGTCTGGGTGTCGTCGAACAGCCGCGCGGAATACAGGCCGAGGTCGAAGGCGCCTTCCACATAGGCCTTCTGGGTCAGCAGCATGCGTCGTACGTCTGCGTGCTGGATGATCGACACCTGCGGCGAGGTCGGGTCCTTGCCGTCCGGTAGGCGACCTTGCGGGCGTTCGCGGGCGTATTCCAGGGAGTAGAGGTAGCCGGCGTAGCCGAGCATGACCGCGCCCATGCCGACGCCGATACGGGCTTCGTTCATCATCTGGAACATATAGGACAGGCCGGCGTGGGGCTGGCCGACCAGGTAGCCGACGCACTCGCCGTTATCGCCGAAGTTCAGCGCGGTGGAGGTGGTGCCCCGGTAGCCCATCTTGTGGAACAGGCCAGCGAGGATCACGTCGTTGCGCTTGCCCAGGGAACCGTCGTCGTTGACCAGGAACTTGGGCACGATGAACAGCGAGATGCCCTTCACCCCGGGCGGTGCGTCCGGCAGCTTGGCCAGCACCATGTGCACGATGTTCTCCGACAGCGGGTGGTCGCCGCCGGAGATGAAGATCTTGTTGCCCTTGATGCGGTAGCTGCCGTCGCCAGCCGGTTCGGCACGGGTGCGGATGTCCGACAGGGACGAGCCGGCGTGGGGCTCGGTGAGGGCCATGGTGCCGAAGAAGCGGCCGTCGATCATCGGCTGCAGGAAGCGCTGCTTCTGCTGGTCGCTGCCGAAGCTCTCGATCAGGTTGGCCGCGCCCATGGTCAGGAAGGGGTAGGCCGAGCTGCCGACGTTGGCCGCCTGGAAATGCGCGAAGCAGGCTTGCGACAGCAGGGTCGGCAGCTGCATGCCGCCTTGCTCGAAGCTGCGGGTGGCGTTGAGGAAGCCGGCCTCGAGGAAGGCATCCACCGCGGGCTTCACTTCCGGGATCAGGGTGGCGGCGCCGTTGACGTACTCCGGCTCATGCTCGTCGCCCTTGCGGTTGTGCGGGGCGAAGAATTTCTCGGCGATGCTGCGGGCGGTGCCCAGGGCGGCGTCGAAGGTTTCGCGGTTGTGATCGGCGAAGCGCTCGCGCTGGGTCAGGGCTTCGGCGTCCAGCACTTCGTAGAGTTCGAAGGCCAGGTTGCGGGAACTGAGCAGGGTCTCGGACATGGTCGCTCTCCGGTGGAATCAGCCGAGTCTAGGTCGGTGAATGAAAGCCGCCTACCAACATCGACGAGCGTGATAAAGGGGGTGAAGCCGTGGTGAGGCACGGACTGGTAGAATGCGGGCCTTGCGAGGACCTCCTATGAACTACCGCCATGCCTTCCACGCCGGCAACCACGCCGACGTGCTCAAACACTTCACCCTGGCCCGCCTGATCGCCCTGCTGTCGCGCAAGGAGGCCCCATTCGCCTACCTCGATACCCATGCCGGGGTGGGGCTGTACGACTTGTTGGGAAGTGAGGCCAGCCGCACCGACGAATGGCGCGACGGCATCGGCCGCCTCTGGGGCCTGCCGGACACGCCGGCGCCCATGGCCGACTACCTGGAGGTCATCCGCGCGCTGAACCCGGACGGCGAGCTGCGCTACTACCCGGGCTCGCCGGAAGTGGCGCGGCACCTGAGCCGGCCCCAGGACCGCCTGCGGTTGAACGAGAAGCACCCGGAAGACGGCCTGCTGCTGAAGGACAACATGGCCGGCGACCGTCGCGTGGCAGTGAACCTGGGGGAAGGCTGGCACGTGCCCCGGGCGCTGCTGCCGGTGCCGGAGAAGCGAGCGCTGATGCTGATCGACCCGCCCTTCGAGAAGGCCGACGAGCTGGAACGCTGCGTTACCGCGTTGCAGGAAGCCATCGGCCGCATGCGCCAGACAGTCGTGGCCATCTGGTACCCGATCAAGGACCAGCGTCAGCTCAAGCGCTTCTACCAGGGCCTGCAGGCCAGCGGTGCGCCCAAGCTGCTGCGCGTGGAGCTGCGGGTCCACGCCGTGGATAACGCCCTGGGGCTGAACGGCTCCGGGCTGGCCATCGCCAACCCGCCGTGGGGGCTCGAGGAAGAATTGAAGCAGACCTTGCCCTGGCTGGCGCAGCACCTGGCGCAGAGCCAGGGTGGTTGGCAAGTGGATTGGTTGATCGCGGAAAGCTGATCGCCGGATACGCAACGGGGCGGGTCAAGGCCCGCCCCGTGGGTTTTCACTGGCTGGCGGTTACTCCGGCAGGCAGACGCCGGTGCCGCCGAGACCGCAATAGCCGCCGGGGTTCTTGCCCAGGTACTGCTGGTGATAGGCCTCGGCGTAATAGAAGGTGGGGGCCTCGTCGATCTCGGTGGTGATCTCGCCGAAGCCGGACTTCTCCAGCTCGGCCTGGAAGTGTTCCTTGCTGGCCCGGGCGGCGCTGAGCTGGGCCGCGTCGTAGCAGTAGATGGCCGAACGGTACTGGGTGCCGACATCGTTGCCCTGGCGCATGCCCTGGGTCGGATTGTGGGCTTCCCAGAACACCTTCAGCAGGTTTTCGAAGCTGATCTGCAGCGGGTCGAACACCACCAGCACCACTTCGGTGTGGCCGGTGAGGCCGGAGCAGACTTCCTCGTAGGTGGGGTTCGGGGTGATACCGCCGGCATAGCCCACCGCCGTGGTCCAGACGCCGGGTTGTTGCCAGAAACGCCGCTCGGCGCCCCAGAAACAACCCAGGGCGAACTGCGCCATCGCCAGGCCAGTGGGGAAGGGACCCTGCAACGGGCGGCCACTGATGTAGTGGGCATTCGGCACCGGCATCGGCGTTTCGCGGCCCGGCAGGGCCTGGGCGGCCTCGGGCAGCTCGAGTTTGTGGGCGAGTATTTGCGAACGCAGGACCATCGGCCTTTTCCTCGGAATTGCAGTGGACCCCGATGTTACCCCGATTGGACCGGTGTTGATCAACGTCCGTTCAGGCGCCTTTGCGGCAGGGGTAGCGGCCGAGGTTCTCGAACAGGTGCTTGCCGGAAATCGGCTTGTCGAAGAGGTAGCCCTGGCCGACGTCGCAATGCTGGCGACGCAGGAAACCGAGCTGGGCGGCGGTTTCGATGCCTTCGGCGACGACCTTCAGCTTGAGCTTGTGGGCCATGGCGATCACCGCCGAGGTGATCTCCTTGTCGTCCTGGCTGTCGGGGATGTCCTTGATGAAGCTGCGATCGATCTTGATCACATCGATGGGGAATTTCTTCAGGTAGCTCAGCGACGAATAGCCGGTGCCGAAATCGTCCATGGCCAGGGTCAGGCCCAGGCTCTTCAGGCGGTTGAGCTGGTGGCGGGTATCGTCGGTGGCCTCCAGCAGCAGGCCTTCGGTGAGTTCCAGTTCCAGGCGCTCGGGCGGCAGTTGTTCCTCGTGGAGGATGGCGGCGATGGAGCCCACCAGGTCGTGGTCGCTGAACTGCTTGGGCGACAGGTTGATCGCCACCTGCAAGTCGCCGAGGCCCGCGGCGGTCAGGCGCTTGCTCATGCGGCAGGCCTCGCGGATCACCCATTTGCCGATGGGGATGATCATGCCGGTTTCTTCCGCCACGCTGATGAACTGGTCCGGGCTGATCATGCCCCGTTCCGGGTGGTGCCAGCGCAGCAGCGCCTCCATGCCCAGCAGGTTGCCGCTCTTGAGGCACAGCTTGGGCTGATAGAAGACTTCCAGCTCGTTCTGCGCCAGGGCCCGGCGCAGGTTGTTCTCGACGAAGAGCTTGTAGCTGGCCTCGGCGTTCAGGGCCTCGGTGAACAGCTGCAGCTGGTGCTTGCCGTTGGCCTTGGCCTTGTGCAGGGCCAGGCCCGCGTGCTTCATCAGGGTCTGCGGGTCGCGCCCGTGCTGGGGCGCGCAGGCCAGGCCCAGGGAGCCGGTCACGCTGATCAGCTGGTTGTCGACGAACAGGGGCTTGTCGAGGGTCTGCAGGACCTGGGCGGCGATGCGTTGGCCGCTCTCCAGGTCGGCGCCGTCCAGCAGCACGGCGAATTCGTTGCTGGCAAAGCGCGCGAGGATACCGTTGGGGGAGAGGCTGTTGCGCAGGCGCCGGGCCAGGCTCACCAGCAGCTTGTCGCCGGTCTGGTGGCCGAGGCTGTCGTTGATCCGCTTGAAGTTGTCGATGTCCACCAGCAGCAGGCAGAGCGGTGTGTCGCGGTCGCTGTGGAAGCGCTCTTCGAGGGTGCGGATGAAATAGGGACGGTTGACCAGCCCGGTGAGGTTGTCGGTGTAGGCCAGCTTTTCGATGCGCTGCTGGGCCAGCTTGCTCTGGGTGACGTCCTCGTAGATGCCGATGTAGTGGGTGAGCTCGCCTTCCTCGCCGAACACCTTGGATATCGACAGTTGGCCCCAGTAGGGCTCGAGGTTCTTGCGCCGGCTGCGGAACTCGCCCTGCCAGCTGTTGCAGGCGGCGAGGCCGGCGCTGGTGTCGAACAGCAGATCGCTGAGGTTCTCGAGCGCCGGCAGGTCGGACAGGCGACGGCCGTGGACCTCGTCGGCGCTGTACTGGGTAATGGCGGTGAAGCTCGGGTTGACGTACTCAACCAGGCCGTCGCGGTCCACCAGCAGGAAGGCGCTGGCGCTCTGCTCGACGGCGCGCTGGAACAGGTGCAGGGCGCTCGTGGCGTGGCGGCGCTGCTGGTTCACCAGCACTTGTGCGAACTGGTCGGCGAGCTCCCCGGCGAAGGCGATCTCGTCGCTCTGCCAGACCCGTGGCGCGCCGATGTGCTCCAGGCAGAGCACGCCGACCACTTCACCGCCGATGCGGATGCTGGCGTCGAGCATGGCGGTGACGCCCTGGGGCTTCAGGTAGCTCTGGGTCAGTTCGCGGGTGCGGGGGTCCTGCTGGGCGACATGGGCGTCGATGGCGCGGCCGCTGTGCAGGGCTTCGAGGTACAGCGGGTACTGGCTCATGTCCATGGCCCGCGGGTGCTCGTGGTGGTCCTCGTCGCGGCGGAACAGGCTGACGGCGGCCAGTTGGTTGCCTTCGAGCAGCCAGATGCCGGCGCGAGCCACGTCGTAGGTCTCGCAGGCGGCCTGGGTGATCAGTTGCGCCGCTTCCTCCGCCGGATGGCTGGAGCTGTAGCGGTGGCGCGCCAGGCGCACGATCAGGCTCTGCTGCGCGCGGGAGCGGATCAGGTGCTGGACATGGTCGTCCTGGGAGCGTTGGTAGTGCTCCAGGGAGGAGCGCAGCTTGTGGTTCTGCTCCTCCAGCTCGAGGTGCTTCAGGTTGTCCTTGTGGTCGGCGGCGTCGCCTGCCGTCAGCAGGTAGCCGTGCAACAGCTGGCGCCCGTGTTGCTGGAACGGCTCGCCCATCTCCAGCAGGCGCAAGGGGCCGTTGGGCGTATGCAGGGTGTACTCGATGGAGTAGTGGGGCTGCCTGGCCAGTTGCAGCTGCACGTCGTCGTGCAGGCGATAACGGCTTTCCGGCTCCATCAGGCTGGCATAGGGGGAATCGATCAGGGCGCAGAGTTCGCTGGCCGGCAGGCCGAGGTTGCGTTCGCAGGTCGGGTCCAGGTACAGCATCGCCCAACTGGCCTCATTGAGCCGCTCGAAACGCATCAAGCCCAGCCGCGAGGGGACAGGCAATTGCGTCACTATCTCGGCCACCGTACGGCTGGCGGCATCGGGATGGCTCTTCATCGGGCGCTGGGCTTCCACTTCCTGGCCGGTAGAGGGTCCGGCCTACTTCTTCAAAGCATCGGGCAAGGGTGCATCATGATGATGGCACTGGCAAGCACGCCGGCGATTGCCGCCGCGACGAGGGTGAAGGGGGTCTCATTCACCCATCACGAGCCGCCATGTCGGCCACTGGCACAATCTGCTTTGCGTAGGAGCGAATTCATTCGCGAAGGGCCGCCAGCGGCCCGTGTCCCCCGTCGCGAACGGGGTCGTTGGCCAAAAACAGCCAAAAAAAACCCCGCCTCAGGGGGGCGGGGTTGAGGTACGAGCGTGACGCGCTCGCGAATAGCAAGGTTTACAGCAGCATGGTGCGGATATCCGCCAGCACGTCGCCGAGACGCTTGGTGAAGCGCGCGGCGGCGGCGCCGTTGATCACGCGGTGGTCGTAGGACAGCGACAGCGGCAGCATCAGGCGCGGCTGGAAGGCCTCGCCGTCCCATACCGACTGCATCGCGGCCTTGGAGACACCGAGGATCGCCACTTCGGGCGCGTTGACGATCGGCGTGAAGCCGGTGCCGCCAATGTGGCCGAGGCTGGAGATGGTGAAGCAGGCGCCCTGCATGTCGTCGGCCGAAAGTTTCTTGGTCCGGGCTTTTTCCGCCAGGGCCGCGGCTTCGGCAGCCAGTTGCAGCAGGCTCTTCTGGTCGACGTTCTTGATCACCGGTACCAGCAGGCCATCCGGCGTGTCCACGGCGAAGCCGATGTGCACGTACTTCTTGCGGATCAGTGCCTTGCCGCTGGGGGCCAGGGAGCTGTTGAAGTCCGGCAGTTCCTTGAGCAGGTAGGCGCAGGCCTTGAGCAGCAGTGGCAGGACGGTCAGCTTGACGCCAGCCTTCTCGGCCACGGCCTTCTGGGCTACACGGAAGGCTTCCAGCTCGGTGATGTCGGCCGAATCGAACTGGGTCACGTGGGGCACGTTGAGCCAGCTGCGATGCAGGTTGGCGGCGCCGACCTGCATCAGGCGGGTCATGGCCACTTCTTCGATTTCACCGAACTTGCTGAAGTCCACCACCGGGATCGGCGGGATGCCGGCACCGCCGGTTGCGCCGGCGGCGGCAGCGGCCGGAGCTTCCTTGGCCTTCTGCATCATGGCCTTGACGTAGGCCTGCACGTCTTCCTTGACCACACGGCCATGGGGGCCGGTGGCCGGCACGGCGCTCAGCTCGACGCCGAACTCGCGGGCCAGCTGGCGAACCGCAGGGCCGGCATGGACCTTGGCGCCGCTGGAGCGTGCCGGTACGCCGGTGGTGCTCGCGGCGGCAGCGGCCAGGGAAGCGATGGCGCTGACCTCGGCGGCAGCGACCGGATGGGCGCCTTCCGGAACGCGGTGCACCGGCTGCTCGGCGGCTTGGGCCGGAGCGGCTGCCGGTGCTGCGCCCGCGACCTTGAGCTTGAGGATCAGGTCGCCGGTGCTGACTTCGCTGTCCAGCTTGACCTCGACGCTCTCCACCACGCCGGCGGCGGGGGAGGGGATCTCCATGGAGGCCTTGTCGGACTCCAGGGTGATCAGCGACTGCTCGGCGGAGACGCTGTCGCCAGCTTTCACCAGCACTTCGATGACCTTGACCTTGCCATCGGTGCCGATGTCCGGGACGCGGACGTCCTGGACGCTGGAACCGGTGGCGACCGGTGCGGCTGCGGCGGGAGCGGGAGCTGCGGCAGGGGCTGCGGCCTGGGCCGGTGCCGGTGCTGGTGCCTGCGCGGCGCCAGCAACCTTGAGCTTGACGATCAGGTCACCGGTGCCGACTTCGGCGTCCAGTTGCACGACCACGCTCTCCACCACGCCAGCGGCGGGGGAGGGGATCTCCATGGAGGCCTTGTCGGACTCCAGGGTGATCAGGGACTGCTCGGCGGCGACGGTGTCACCGGCCTTCACCAGGACTTCGATGACCTTGACCTTGCCGTCGGTGCCGATGTCCGGAACGAAGACGTCCTGCACGCTGGAGCCGGTGGCGGCCGGAGCGGCAGCCGGAGCCGGCGCCGCAGCGGGTTGCGCTTCGGCCTTGGGTGCGGCGGCGGGAGCCTGCGCGGGCGCCGCGGCGGCGGCACCCTCGACTTCCAGCTCCAGCAGTTCGTCGCCTTCCTTCAGGCGGTCGCCCAGCTTGACCTTCAGGCTCTTGACCACGCCGGCCTTGGGGGCCGGGATTTCCATGGAGGCCTTGTCGGACTCCAGGGTCAGCACGCTCTGGTCGGCTTCGATGCGGTCGCCAACCTTGACGAACAGCTCGATCACTTCACCTTCGCCGCCGCCGATGTCGGGTACGCGAATCAATTCACTCACAATGCGTCTCCTCAGCAGTCCAGCGGGTTGGGTTTTTCAGGATCGATACCGAACTTGGCGATGGCTTCGGCCACTACCTTGGGTTCGATCTCGCCGCGGTCTGCCAGGGCTTCCAGGGTCGCCAGGACTACCCAGTTGCGGTCCACTTCGAAGAAGTGGCGCAGTTTCTTGCGGCTGTCGCTGCGGCCGAAGCCGTCGGTGCCGAGGACCTTGTATTCCTTGCTCGGGACCCACTGGCGGATCTGGTCGGCGAACAGCTTCATGTAGTCGGTGGAGGCCACGACCGGACCTTTGCGGCCGGACAGGCACTGCTCGACGTAGGTCTGCTTGGGCTTCTGCTCCGGATGCAGGCGGTTGTGACGCTCGACCGCCAGGCCTTCGCGGCGCAGTTCGTTGAAGCTGGTGACGCTCCAGACGTCGGCGGCGACGTTGAACTCTTCGCGGAGGATCTTCGCCGCTTCGCGGACTTCGCGCAGGATGGTGCCCGAACCCAGCAGTTGCACGTGGTGCGCGGCGTCCTTCTTGTCCTCTTCGAGCAGGTACATGCCCTTGATGATGCCTTCCTCGGCGCCGGCCGGCAGGGCGGGCTGCTGGTAGGCCTCGTTCATCACGGTGATGTAGTAGAAGACGTTCTGCTGCTCTTCGGTCATCTGGCGGATGCCTTCACGCACGATCACCGCCAGCTCGTAGCCGTAGGTGGGGTCGTAGGTGCGGCAGTTGGGGATGGTGGCCGCCATGATGTGGCTGTGACCGTCCTCGTGCTGCAGGCCTTCGCCGTTCAGGGTGGTACGGCCCGAGGTGCCGCCGATCAGGAAGCCGCGGGTGCGGCTGTCGCCGGCCGCCCAGGCCAGGTCGCCGATACGCTGGAAGCCGAACATCGAATAGAAGATGTAGAACGGCAGCATCGGCTGGTTGTGGTTGCTGTAGGAGGTGCCGGCAGCGATGAAGGAGGACATGGCGCCCGCTTCGTTGATGCCTTCTTCGAGGATCTGGCCCTTCTTGTCCTCCTTGTAGAACATCACCTGGTCCTTATCCACCGGCTCGTAGAGCTGGCCGACCGAGGAGTAGATGCCCAACTGGCGGAACATGCCTTCCATGCCGAAGGTGCGGGCTTCGTCCGGGATGATCGGGACGATGCGCTGGCCCAGTTCCTTGTCCTTGACCAGCTGCGCCAGGATGCGCACGAAGGCCATGGTGGTGGAGATTTCACGATCGCCGGAGCCGTCGAGGATGGCCTTGAGGGTTTCCAGTGGCGGCGTCGGGATGCTGAAGCTGTTGACCCGGCGCTGCGGCACGTAGCCGCCCAGCGCGGCGCGGCGGCCGTGCAGGTACTTGTACTCGGCGCTGCCTTCCTGCGGACGGTAGAAGGGCAGTTTCTCCAGGTCGGCGTCGTTGACCGGGATGTCGAAGCGGTCGCGGAACTGCTTCAGGCTCTCGACGTCGACCTTCTTGGTGTTGTGGGCGGTGTTCTGCGCTTCGCCCGCGCCGGTGCCGTAACCCTTAATGGTCTTGGCCAGGATGACGGTGGGCTGGCCCTTGTGGTTGACCGCCTGGTGGTAGGCCGCATAGACCTTGTAGGGGTCGTGGCCGCCACGGTTGAGCTTCCAGATCTCGTCATCGGACAGGTCCTTGACCATGTCCTTGAGCTCCGGGCTGTTGAAGAAGTTGTCGCGGACGTACGCGCCGTCCTTGGCCTTGTAGTTCTGGTACTCGCCGTCGACCACTTCGTCCATGCGGCGCTGCAGGGCGCCAGTGGTGTCCTTGGCGAACAGCGGGTCCCAGAAGCGGCCCCAGACCACCTTGTTGACGTTCCACTGGGCGCCGCGGAAGACGCCTTCGAGTTCCTGGATGATCTTGCCGTTGCCGCGAACCGGGCCGTCGAGGCGCTGCAGGTTGCAGTTGATGACGAAGATCAGGTTGTCCAGCTTCTCGCGGCCGGCCAGGGAGATGGCGCCGAGGGATTCGGGCTCGTCGCACTCGCCGTCGCCCATGAAGCACCAGACCTTCTGCTTGCCGGCGGGGATGAAGCCGCGGCTTTCCAGGTACTTCATGAAGCGCGCCTGGTAGATCGCCTGGATCGGGCCGAGGCCCATGGACACGGTGGGGAACTGCCAGAAGTCCGGCATCAGCCAGGGGTGCGGGTAGGAAGACAGGCCCTTGCCGTCCACTTCCTGGCGGAAGTTGATCATCTGGTCTTCGGTGATGCGGCCTTCGAGGAAGGCGCGGGCGTAGATGCCGGGGGAGGCGTGGCCCTGGTAGAAGATCAGGTCGCCGCCGTGCTCCTCGGTGGGAGCCTGGAAGAAGTAGTTGAAGCCGATGTCGTACAGGGTGGCCGAGGACGCGAAGCTGGAAATGTGACCGCCCAGGTCCGGGTCGTTCAGGTTGGTGCGCATCACCATGGCCAGGGCGTTCCAGCGCACCATGGAGCGGATGCGGCGTTCCATGAACAGGTCGCCGGGCATGCGTGCTTCATGGGTGACGGGAATGCTGTTGCGATACGGCGTGGTGATGGCGTACGGCAGTTGGGTACCGCTGCGGGTCGCCAGCTCACCCATGCGGGTCAGCAGGTAGTGCGCGCGATCTTCGCCTTCTTTGTCGAGTACAGATTCCAGGGAATCCAGCCATTCCTGGGTTTCGACGGGATCGAGGTCTTGCATGGCTTGCTCCAGGGCGGAAAGGCTTCCAGAATCGGATGCCAGTGGTCACGGCCGGCCTTGTGGGGCGGTCGCGGCGAAATTCTTGTTGCCGGGGGTAGAACCGGGCTCGTGTAGTTTTACTACAAATCGACGAAGGTTTCAGCCCTCTGGATACAATCTTTAGTAGTAAAACTACAGACTATGCGGTGTGGTCAGCTGGAAGCCCCGCTCTAGAGCTGTTCCGCCACCGCTGCGTCAACTGCGGGCGTAGCCTCGGCCCGCAGCCCATAAAGGATAGACCATGAGCCTGCCGCCGCTGGCCGCCCTCCCGGCCAACCTCCAGCCCAGCGCCGATCGCGCGCTTTTCACCTTCCGCAGCGCCCTTGCCGAGCACGACCAGGCATTCGCCGATTGGCCCGATGAGCGGCAGGAGGCCTTCGCCCGCGTCGCCGCCGCCAGTGATTTCGTTGCCGAGCAGTCCCAGCGTGATCCGGCCATGCTGCTGGCGCTGGCCGCCTCCGGTGAACTCGAACGGTCCCTGGCGTCCGGCGAATTGCGTGCCCAGGTCGCCGAACTGCTGGAAGACTGCACGGAGGAGGACGACCTCGGTCGCCGCCTGCGCCGCTATCGTAATCGCCAGCAGTTGCGCATCATCTGGCGCGACCTGACGCGCCAGGCCGACCTGGCGGAAACCTGCCGCGACCTGTCCGACCTGGCGGATGCCAGCATCGACCTGGCCTACCACTGGCTCTACAGCCGCCATTGCGCGCAGTTCGGCACACCTATCGGCCATCGCTCCGGCCAACCGCAGCACCTGGTGGTACTGGGCATGGGCAAGCTGGGTGCCTTCGAGCTGAACCTGTCCTCGGACATCGACCTGATCTTCGGCTACCCCGAGGGCGGCGAGACCGAAGGGGCCAAGCGCGCCCTGGACAATCAGGAGTTCTTCACCCGCCTCGGCCAGCGGCTGATCAAGGCGCTGGACGCCATCACCGTCGACGGTTTCGTCTTCCGGGTGGACATGCGCCTGCGCCCCTACGGCTCGTCCGGTCCGCTGGTGTTCAGCTTCAACGCCCTGGAGCAGTACTACCAGGACCAGGGGCGCGACTGGGAACGCTACGCGATGATCAAGGCGCGGGTGGTGGGCGGCGACCAGGCCGCCGGCGCCCAGTTGCTGCAGATGCTCAGACCCTTCGTCTACCGCCGCTACCTGGACTTCTCCGCCATCGAGGCGCTGCGTTCGATGAAGCAGCTGATCCAGCAGGAAGTGCGGCGCAAGGGCATGACCGAGAACGTCAAGCTCGGCTCCGGCGGTATCCGCGAGGTGGAGTTCATCGCCCAGGCCTTCCAGCTGATCCATGGCGGCCGCGACCTCAGCCTGCAGCAGCGACCCTTGCTGAAGGTGCTGGATACCCTGGAGGGCCAGGGCTACCTGCCGCCGCCGGTGGTGGCGGAAATGAAGGAGGGCTACGAGTTCCTCCGCTATACCGAGCACGCGCTGCAAGCCATCGCCGATCGCCAGACCCAGATGCTGCCGGATAGCGACCTGGATCGCGCCCGCGTCGCCTTCATCATGGGCTTCGATGATTGGGCGGCCTTCCACGAGCGCCTGATGCACTGGCGCGGCCGGGTGGAATGGCACTTCCAGCAGGTGATCGCCGATCCCGATGAAGAAGAGGGCGGCGGCAGCGAAGGCTGCATCGGTGGCGAATGGCTGCCGCTGTGGGAAGAGGCCCTGGACGAGGAAAGTGCCTGTCGCCAGCTGGGCGAGTCCGGCTTTGCCGAGCCCGCCGTGGCCTGGCGCCGTCTCACCGACCTGCGCAACGGACCGCAGGTGCGCGCCATGCAGCGGCTCGGCCGCGAGCGCCTGGACGCGTTCATCCCACGCCTGCTCAACCTGACCGCGGAGCACCGCAATCCCGACCTGGTGCTGGAACGGGTGCTGCCGATGGTGGAAAAGGTGGCGCGGCGTTCCGCCTACCTGGTGCTGCTGACCGAGAACCCCGGTGCCCTGCAGCGCCTGATCGAGCTGTGCGGCGCCAGCCCCTGGATCGCCGAGCAGATCACCCGTTTCCCGCTGCTGCTCGACGAGTTGCTCAACGAGGGCCGCCTCTACCGTCCGCCATTGGCGCCGGAGCTGGCCGCCGAGCTGCGCGAGCGCCTCACGCGGATTCCCGAGGATGACCTGGAACAGCAGATGGAGGCCCTGCGTCACTTCAAGCTGGCCCACAGCCTGCGCGTCGCGGCCTCGGAAATCGCCGGCACCCTGCCGTTGATGAAGGTCAGCGACTACCTGACCTGGCTGGCCGAGGCCATTCTCGACCAGGTGCTGGCGCTGACCTGGCGCCAGACCGTGGCCAAGTACGGCACGCCCAAGCGCGCCGATGGCAGCCTCTGCGATCCGGACTTCGTCATCGTCGGCTACGGCAAGGTGGGCGGCCTGGAGTTCGGCCATGGCTCCGACCTGGACCTGGTGTTCATCCACGACGGCGACCCCCAGGCCGAGACCGACGGCGCCAAGCCCATCGACGGCGCGCAGTTCTTCACCCGGCTGGGGCAGCGCATCATCCACCTGCTGACCACCCAGACCACCTCCGGCGCACTCTACGAGGTGGACATGCGCCTGCGTCCTTCCGGCGCGGCGGGCCTGCTGGTCAGTTCCCTCGGCGCCTTCCAGCGCTACCAGGAGAACGAGGCCTGGACCTGGGAACACCAGGCGCTGGTGCGTGCGCGGGTGCTGGTGGGGTCGCCCCGGGTCGCCAGCGCCTTCGAGCAGGTGCGCCTGGCCGTGCTCGGTCGCGAGCGCGACCTGGACAAGCTCAGGGCCGAGGTCAGCGAGATGCGGGCGAAGATGCGCGGCAACCTGGGGACCCGCGAAACCGCAGCCGGAAGTGGCCCGAATGCCTTCGAGGCCGCGGCCTCCTTCGATCTGAAGCAGGATGCCGGCGGTATCGTCGATATCGAATTTATGGTGCAATATGCCGCCCTGGCCTGGTCGCGACAGCACCCTTCGCTGGTCCGTTACACCGATAACATCCGCATTCTGGATGGCCTGGAGCAGGCAAGCCTGCTGGCCGGCGACGAGGTTCGCCTGCTGCAGGAAGCCTACAAAGCCTATCGTTCAGCGGCTCACCGCCAGGCGCTGCAAAAGCAGCCGGGGGTGGTGAGTGGGGATCAGTTCCATGCGGAGCGCCGAGGCGTGATGCGGATCTGGCGCGAGTTGGGCTTGAACTGACTCGAATGGCTGAACCAATCGAATTCTTGAGGAGCTGGCAATATGTCGATGGCCGACCGTGATGGCGTGATCTGGTATGACGGCGAACTGGTGCCGTGGCGCGAAGCGACCACCCACGTCCTGACCCACACCCTGCACTACGGCATGGGCGTGTTCGAAGGCGTGCGTGCCTACGACACGCCGGAAGGCACCGCCATCTTCCGCCTGCAGGCGCACACCGACCGCCTGTTCGACTCCGCGCACATCATGAACATGCAGATCCCGTACACCAAGGACGAGATCAACGAGGCCACCCGTGCCGCCGTGCGCGAGAACAACCTGGAAAGCGCCTACATCCGCCCGATGGTGTTCTACGGAAGCGAAGGCATGGGCCTGCGCGCCACCGGCCTGAAGGTCCACGTGATCGTCGCCGCCTGGAACTGGGGCGCCTACATGGGCGAAGAAGCCCTGCAGCAGGGCATCAAGGTGCGCACCAGCTCCTTCACCCGCCACCACGTGAACATCTCGATGACCCGCGCCAAGTCCAACGGCGCCTACATCAACTCCATGCTGGCCCTGCAGGAAGCCATTTCCGGCGGCGCCGACGAAGCCATGATGCTCGACCCCGAAGGCTACGTGGCCGAAGGTTCCGGCGAGAACATCTTCATCATCAAGGACGGTGTGATCTACACCCCCGAAGTGACCGCCTGCCTCAACGGCATCACCCGCAACACCGTGCTGCGCCTGGCCGAAGAGCATGGCTACAAGCTCGTCGAGAAGCGCATCACCCGTGACGAGGTGTACATCGCCGACGAAGCCTTCTTCACCGGTACCGCCGCTGAAGTCACCCCGATCCGCGAAGTGGACGGCCGCAAGATCGGCATCGGCCGTCGCGGTCCGGTGACCGAGAAGCTGCAGAAAGCCTACTTCGACCTGGTGTCCGGCAAGACGTCCGCCCACGCCGAGTGGCGCACCCTGGTCAAGTAATCAACTGAGCTGCACGCGGCAAGCCGCAAGCTACAAGTGGACGTCACCGCTTGGAGCTTGCGGCTTGTCTATTCAGGCTTGAAGCTGCCCTTATGAAGATTCTGATCGTAGGTCCCTCCTGGGTCGGCGACATGGTGATGGCGCAGACACTCTTCCAGTGCCTGAAAGCCCGCCATCCCGGCTGCGAAATCGACGTGCTGGCGCCCGAGTGGAGCCGGCCCATCCTCGAGCGCATGCCGGAAGTCCGCCAGGCGCTGAGTTTCCCCATCGGCCATGGCGTGCTGGATATCGCCAGCCGGCGCAAGATCGGCAAATCCCTGGCCGG
The DNA here is from genome assembly GCF_000412695.1 of Pseudomonas resinovorans NBRC 106553. Classification (NCBI taxonomy): domain Bacteria; kingdom Pseudomonadati; phylum Pseudomonadota; class Gammaproteobacteria; order Pseudomonadales; family Pseudomonadaceae; genus Metapseudomonas; species Metapseudomonas resinovorans. The sequence continues at coordinate 5,809,485 of NC_021499.1, read as the reverse complement.
CCGGTACGACCAGGCCATTCTCCTGCCCAACTCGCTGAAGTCGGCGCTGGTGCCCTGGTTCGCCGGCATACCCAAGCGCACGGGCTGGAAAGGCGAGATGCGCTACGGCCTGCTGAACGACATCCGCGTCCTCGATAAACAGCGCCACCCGCTGATGATCGAGCGCTTCATGGCCCTGGCATTCGAGCCCGACGCCGAGCTGCCCAAGCCCTATCCGCGCCCGTCGCTGCAGATCGATCCGGCCAGCCGTGACGCCGCGCTGGCCAAGTTCAGCCTCGGCCTGGACCGTCCGGTCCTGGCGCTTTGCCCGGGTGCCGAGTTCGGTGAGGCCAAGCGCTGGCCGGCCGAGCATTACGCCAAGGTGGCCGAGCTGAAGATCCGCGCGGGCTGGCAGGTCTGGCTGTTCGGTTCGAAGAACGACCACCCCGGCGGCGAAGACATTCGCATGCGGCTGATCCCGGGCCTGCGCGAAGAAGCGGTCAACCTCTCCGGCGAAACCAGCCTGGCCGAGGCGATCGACCTGATGTCCTGCGCCAGCGCCGTGGTCTCCAACGACTCCGGCCTGATGCACGTGGCCGCCGCCCTGGCGCGCCCGCTGGTGGCGGTCTACGGCTCCACGTCGCCGCAGTTCACCCCGCCGCTGGCGGAACAGGTGGAAATCGTCCGCCTGGGCCTGGAATGCAGTCCCTGCTTCGAGCGCACCTGCCGCTTCGGCCACTACAACTGCTTGCGCGAGCTCAAGCCGCGTCCGGTGATCGAGGCCCTGGACCGCCTGGTGCCGGACCCGCTGGAACTGGTGGAGAGTCGCTGAGTGCGGGTACTGCTGATCAAGACCTCCTCCCTGGGCGATGTCATCCATACCCTGCCGGCGTTGACCGATGCCGCGCGGGCGATTCCCGGCATCCAGTTCGACTGGGTGGTGGAGGAAGGCTTCGCTGAAATCCCCGCCTGGCACCCCGCGGTGGCCCAGGTCATCCCGGTGGCCATCCGCCGCTGGCGCAAGAATGTCTGGCAGACCCTGCGCAGTGGTGAATGGCGACGCTTCAAGCGGCGCCTGCGGGAAACCCGCTACGACCTGGTGATCGATGCCCAGGGGCTGCTCAAAAGCGCCCTGCTGACCCGTTACACCAAGGCGCCGGTGGTGGGGCTGGACCGCGATTCCGCCCGTGAACCGCTGGCCAGCCGCTTCTACGACCGCCGTTACCCGGTGGCCTGGGGGCAGCACGCCGTCGAGCGCGTGCGCCAGCTGTTCGCCCAGGCCCTGGATTACAAGGTGCCCGAAGGTGTCGGCAACTACGGCCTGAATCGCGCCCAGTTGGCGGACGCCGAGAGCGGCGCGCCCTACCTGCTGTTCCTTCACGGCACCACCTGGGACACCAAGCACTGGCCGGAAAAATACTGGCGCGAACTCACCGAGCGCGCCTGCGACCACGGCTGGCATGTGCGCCTGCCCTGGGGCAACGAGTCGGAGAAGCAGCGCGCCGAGCGCATCGCCGAAGGCTTGGAAAACGCCGCCGTGCTCCCCAGATTATCCCTGGCGGGGATGGCCAAGGTGGTGGCTGGCGCCCGCGCCTGTGTTGCCGTGGACACCGGCCTCGGCCACCTGGCCGCCGCGCTGGACGTGCCGACCCTGTCGCTCTATGGCCCGACCAACCCGGGCTTCACCGGCGCCTACGGGCGCTCGCAGATCCACCTGGGCAGCGACTTCCCCTGTGCGCCATGCCTGAAGAAGACCTGCGCCTACAAGCCGACGGCGGAGGACGCCCGTCTGTTCGACCTGGCGCGCGAACAGCCGCTATGTTTTACCCGGCTGAATCCGCAGCGTGTGGCGACTCAACTGGAAGCCCTGCTGCTGACCGAGGATAACCACTGATGCAACTGGCATTCGTGCTCTACAAATACTTCCCCTTCGGTGGCCTGCAGCGTGACTTCATGCGCATCGCCCTGGAGTGCCAGCGTCGTGGGCATGCCATTCGCGTCTACACCATGATCTGGGAAGGCGAGGTCCCGGACGGCTTCGAAGTGCTGATCGCGCCGGTCAAGGCGCTGTTCAACCACAAGCGCAACGAGAAATTCACCGCCTGGGTCGAGGCCGACCTGGCGCGCCGGCCGGTGGAGCGGGTGATCGGCTTCAACAAGATGCCGGGCCTGGACGTCTACTACGCCGCCGACCCCTGCTTCGAGGACAAGGCGCAGACCCTGCGCAATGGCCTTTACCGCCGCTGGGGCCGCTACAAGCACTTCTCCGACTACGAGCGTGCGGTGTTCGCCCCCGAGTCGAAGACGGAGGTGCTGATGATCTCCGAGGTGCAGCAGCCGCTCTTCGTCAAGCATTACGCCACCCCGGCCGGGCGCTTCCACCTGCTGCCCCCGGGCATCGCCGCCGACCGCCGTGCCCCGGCCAACGCCGGCGAGATCCGCGCCGAGTTCCGCCGTGAGTTCAAGCTGGCGGATGACGACCTGCTGCTGGTGCAGATCGGTTCCGGCTTCAAGACCAAGGGCCTGGACCGCAGCCTCAAGGCCGTGGCCGCGCTGCCCCGCGAATTGAAGAAACGCGTCCGGCTGATCGTCATCGGCCAGGACGACCCCAAGCCCTTCCTGCTACAGATGAAGGCCCTGGGCATTTCCGACCAGGTGGACATCCTCAAGGGCCGCAGCGATATCCCGCGCTTCCTGCTGGGCGCCGACCTGCTGATCCATCCGGCCTACAACGAAAACACCGGCACCGTTTTGCTGGAAGCGCTGGTGGCGGGGCTGCCGGTGCTGGTCACCGACGTCTGCGGCTACGCCCACTACATCGCCGAGGCGGACAGCGGCCGCGTGCTGCCGAGCCCCTTCGAGCAGGACGCGCTCAATCAGCTGCTCGCCGAGATGCTCGCCGACTCGGCGGCGCGTGCGCGCTGGGGCGCCAATGGCCTGGCCTTCGCCGACAGCGCCGACCTCTACAGCATGCCGCAGCACGCGGCGGACGTGATTCTCGCGGAGCGCCCATGAAGCTAGTGCTGAAGGAACCCTTCGAGCGCCTCTGGGCCGGGCGTGATGCCTTCGCCGCCGTGGAAGCGCTGCAGGGCCAGGTCTACCGCGAGCTGGAAGGCCGTCGCACCCTGCGCACCGAGGTCGAGGGCCGCGGCTACTTCGTCAAGATCCACCGTGGCATCGGCTGGGCCGAGATCGTCAAGAATCTGGTCACCGCCAAGGCCCCGGTGCTCGGCGCCGGCCAGGAGTGGGCGGCCATCCGGCGCCTGCACGAGGCGGACGTGCCGACCATGACCGCCGTGGCCTTTGGCGAGCGCGGCGGCAACCCGGCGCGCCAGCACTCCTTCATCGTCACCGAAGAGCTGGCGCCCACCGTCAGCCTCGAGGACTTCTGTGTCGACTGGCCGCGCAACCCGCCGCCGCTGCGCCTGAAGTGGGCGCTGATCGACGAAGTGGCGCGGATGACCGGCACCATGCACCGGGCCGGGGTCAATCACCGCGACTGCTACATCTGCCATTTCCTGCTGCACACGGATCGACCGGTCAGCGCCGACGACTTCAAGCTGTCGCTGATCGACCTGCACCGTGCCCAGACCCGAGCCGCCACGCCCGTGCGCTGGCGCGACAAGGACCTGGCCGGGCTGTACTTCTCGGCCCTGAACATCGGCCTGACCCGACGCGACAAGCTGCGCTTCCTCAAGGCCTATTTCCGCCAGCCGCTGCGCCAGGTGCTGCGGGACGAGAGCCGCCTGTTGGCCTGGCTCGAGGAGAAGGCCGCGCGCCTGCTCTCGCGCTACGAGCGCAAGTACGCCGGAGGAGGAGAGGCGTGAGTCATTGGAAACTCGCCGAGGGGCTGGATGCCGATATCGCCGCGCGCTTCGGCGACCTCGACAAGGTGTTCGCCCTGGAAGGCGACTGGATCACCGGTGATCCGCTGTCCGAAGTGCTGCGGGTCGAGCACCGTGGCGTGCGTTACTACGTCAAGCGCTACTGGGGCGCGGGCAAGGGCCTGCGCCGCTGGTTCGGCCGGCCACGGGTCAAGGCCGAATGGCAGAACCTCAAGCACTTCAGCAAGTGGGGCATCCCGACCGCGCCGCTGGTGGGCTGGGGTCAGGAGCGCCGCGCCGGCGCCTTCCACCGTGGCGCGCTGATCACCCGCGAGCTCAAGGGCACCGTGGACATGGCAGAAATGGCCAAGCTGGGCGATCCGCGCCTGGCCGATTCACGCTGGGTCGACCGGGTCAGCCGCCAGTTGGCCAAGGCCACCCGGCAGCTACACCGGCACGGGTTCGCCCACAACGACCTGAAGTGGCGCAACCTGCTGGTGGACGAGCAGGGCGACCTGTTCCTGATCGACTGCCCGACCGGCACCTTCTGGTGGGGCCCCTTCCTGCACTACCGGGTGATCAAGGACCTGGCCTGCCTGGACAAGGTGGCCAAGTACCACCTCAGCCGTACCCAGCGCCTGCGTTTCTACCTGCAATACCGTGACCGTCCGCGCCTGCGCAGCAGCGACAAGCGCCGGGTACGGCAGATCCTCAAGTTCTTCGAGGGACGCGAATGAACGACTTCATCGCTGCGGCCGACCGCGAGATGCTCGCCCGCAACGGCCTGGACAACTTCGATGCGCTCTGGGCGCTGCGCCTGGAGGCGGTGGACGCCCCCAATACCGGTCGGGGTGGTTGGAGCAGCGTGTTCCGCCTGGACCTGGACGGCGCCGCGTACTACCTCAAGCGGCAGAGCAACTTCTTCAGCCGCAACCTGCTGCACCCCTTTGGCGAGCCCACCTTCGCCCGCGAATTCCGCAATATCCGGCGTTACCAGAAGCTGGGGATTCCGGCGCTGCAGGCGGCGTACTTCGGTGCCCGCAGCGTCAGCGGCGAGCGTCGCGCCATCCTGGTCACCCGCGCCCTGGACGGCTGGCGCGAGCTGGCCGGTTGGCTGGAACACTGGGCCGGAGCCGGCGCCGCGCAGCGTTCGGCCATCATCGCCGCCGTGGCGGAGCTGGCGCTGCGCCTGCACAACGCCGGTCAGATGCATGGCTGCTTCTACCCCAAGCACGTCTTCCTGCGCGAGAGCGGGGCGGGCTTCGAGGCCTGCCTGATCGACCTGGAAAAGACCCGGCCACTGCTGCTCGGCCGCCGCGACCGGATCAAGGACCTGGAAACCCTGGTGCGTCGTGCCGATGCCTGGGGCGAGTCTGAGGTGCGCGAGCTCCTGTCCGCCTACCTGGGGCGTCCGGGCGACTCGGCCGAAGTCAGCGACTGGCTGGGGCGCCTGGGCGCTCGTCGTCGCAGCAAGGATCAGCGCCCATGACCCTGGCCGAACTGGCCCAGGCGGGGCGTACGCCGTCGTTGCCCATCCGCCTGGATATCGCTGGCGGCCTCGAGCTGCAGAGCCTCCTGCGCGTGCTGCCCGGCCAGCGCTACGTCGGCGTGGCGTTGTGGCAGGGGCGCCGGGTACTGGCCAAGCTGCTGGTGGGCGGCCGTGCCGAACGGCACTTTCAACGCGAACTGGCCGGCACCCGCGCCCTGCACGAGCAGGGCATCGAGTCTCCGGCCCTGCTGAGTGAAGGGCAGCTGGCCGGACAAGGCGGTTGGCTGCTGTTCGAGTACCTGGATTCGGCGCAGAGCCTGTGGGATGCCTGGCGCCAGGTCGAGCGCGAGGCGCCCCTGTCCGACGGCCAGCAACTGGTGCTGGGCGAAGCCCTGGGGGCGATCGCCCGACTTCACCTGGCCGGACTGGCTCAGGAAGACCTTCACCTGGACAACCTGCTGCGCCATGGCGGCAAGCTGCAGGTGATCGACGGTGGCGGCATCCGCGCCGTAACCCCCGGCTCGCCGCTCGCCCGGGACAAGGTCCTGGCCAACCTGGGGGTGTTTTTCGCCCAGTTGCCCGCCGAGCTCGATCCCTACCTCGAAGAGCTGCTGGTGCAGTACCTGCTGGTCAACTGTGAGCACGCGCTGCCGCTGGAAGCCTTGCAGAAGGAGATCGCCCGGGTGCGGCGCTGGCGCCTGGGCGACTACATGAACAAGGTCGCCCGCGATTGCAGCCTGTTCAGCGTGATTCGCGGCGCCTTTGGCCTGCGGGCGGTGCGGCGCGAGTCCGAGCAAGCCCTCGCCGGCCTGCTGGATGCGCCGGATGCGGCCCTGGAGCAGGGCCGGTCGCTGAAGCGGGGCGCCACCGCCACGGTGGCCGAGGTAGAGGCTGGCGGGCGCAAGCTGCTGGTCAAGCGCTACAACATCAAGGGCCTGACGCACTGGCTGACGCGCTTCTGGCGTCCGAGCCGGGCCTGGCACAGCTGGCGCGAAGGCAATCGCCTCGAATTCCTCGGCATCGCCACGCCGCGTCCGCTGGCGGTGCTCGAGCGACGTTTCCTCTGGCTGCGCGGCGGCGCCTACCTGATTACCGAATATCTCTCCGGGCAAGATATAATCGCCCGTTTTCGACCCTATCTGGACGACCCGGACGGGGCTGGTGCTCCACCGGAAGCCGAACTGCAGGCCCTCGACCGCTTGTTCTGTGCGCTCATTCGCGAGCGCATCAGCCATGGCGACTTCAAGGGTAACAACCTGTTCTGGCACGACGGCCGCTGGACCCTGATCGACCTCGATGCCGTGTGCCAGCATCGCAGCGCGCGGAGTTTCGCCCGGGCCTATGCCCGTGACCGCGCGCGTTTCCTGCGCAATTGGCCGGCCGAATCGACGCTGCACCAGCTACTGGATAAACGTTTACCGCAGGTGCCAGGCACCTGCCCTGAAAGAGGCTAACCCCGTGGCACTGACGATTCTCGGCCTTTCCGGCGCTCTCAGCCATGATCCCTCCGCCGCGCTCTACATCGACGGCAAGCTGATCGCGGCCGCCGAAGAAGAGCGCTTCGTGCGCGACAAGCACGCGAAGAATCGCATGCCCTACGAGTCGGCCAAGTTCTGCCTGGAGCAGGCCGGCATCAAGCCCTCCGACGTCGACGTGGTGGCCATTCCCTTCGCCCCCATCAGCCTGTTCGGCAAGGCCCGCTGGCACTACGCCAAGCGCTACTGGTACGCCCCGGATCGCGCGCTGGACGCCATTCTCATGGGCAACCGCCGCTACAAGCGCTACCGCAAGAAGATCGTCTGGTGCCTGGAGCAACTGGGCTTCGACGCCAAGAAGGTGAAGATCGAGCCGGTGGAGCACCACCTGGCCCACGCCTCCAGTGCCTACCACTGCTCCGGCTTCAAGGAGAAGACCGCGATCCTCGGGATCGACGGCAAGGGCGAGTACGCCACCACCTTCTTCGGCTGGGGCGAGAACGGCAAGATCCACAAGATCAAGGAGTTCTTCGATCCGGACTCCCTCGGTGGCCTCTATGGCGCGATCACCGAGTACCTCGGCTTCGAGATGCTCGACGGCGAGTTCAAGGTCATGGGCATGGCGCCCTACGGTGACGCCGCCAAGTACGATTTCTCGCGCCTGGCCAAGTTCGAGAACGGCGAGCTGACCATCAACACCGACTACGCCAACGTGATCGGCTTCCGTCGCTACAAGGAAAACGGCAAGGGCTTCTACTTCTCGCCCAAGCTGATCGAGTGGCTGGGTCCGAAACGCCAGGGCGACATCGCTGACGACCCCTACATCCACTACGCCGCCAGCATGCAGGCCCTGTTCGAGAAGCTGGCGCTGGAGATGATGGACTACTACCTAGGCGACATCATCCGCGAGACCGGCAAGATCGCCTTTGCCGGCGGTTGCGCGCTGAACGTCAAGCTGAACCAGAAGATCATCGCCCGTCCGGAAGTGAAGGAGCTGTTCGTCCAGCCGGCCTCCGGCGACGCCGGCACCTCCGTGGGCGCCGCCGCTTATGTCTCGGTCAAGCGCGGCGTGCCGGTGGAGAAGATGGAGCACGTCTACCTCGGCCCGTCCTTCAGCAACGAGGACGTGATCGCCGCCTGCGCCCGTCACCCGCAGAAGCCGGTGTTCAAGCGCATCGACAACACCCCGCAGCGGATCGCCCGGATCATGGTCGACGCCAACCCGGTGGCCTGGTTCCAGGGCCGCATGGAGTTCGGCCCGCGCGCCCTCGGCGGCCGCTCCATCATCGGCTGCCTGAGCGTGGCCGGCGTGGCCGATCGCATCAACGAACAGATCAAGTTCCGCGAGCGCTGGCGCCCCTTCTGCCCGTCGATGCTGGATACGGTCGCGGCGCAGATGCTCAAGGTCGACCACCCGTCGCCGTTCATGACCTTCACCTTCGAGGTCAACGACGAATGGAAGAACCGCGTGGGCGAAGTGGTGCACGAGGACGGCACGTCCCGCGCCCAGGTGCTGGAGCGCCGCCACAACCCGCGCTGGTACGACCTGATGAAGGAACTGGAAGTCCTCACCGGCAACGGCGTGTCCCTGAACACCTCCCTCAACCGTCGCGGCGAGCCGATGATCTGCTCGCCCACCGACGCGCTGAACATGTTCTACGGCTCGGACCTGCAGTACCTGATCATGGAAGACATCCTCGTCGTCAAGGAAGGCAAGGATTGGTATGACAATGTCGGCTAAGCCGCTGCTTAGCGTCGTCATCCCTACCTACAACTACGCGGGCGTGCTCCCGCGTGCCGTGGAGTCGGTGCTGGCCCAAGCCACCTCGGAGGTCGAACTCTGGGTGGTGGATGACGGCTCCACCGACGACACCCCGGCGGTTTGTGCCGCTTTGAGCCAACGCCATGGCGCGGCCTTCCAGTGCGTGCGCCAGACCAACGCCGGCCCCTCGGCCGCACGCAACAACGGCGTGCAACTTGCCCAGGGACGCTACGTCCTGCTGCTGGACGCCGACGATGAGTTGGTGCCCGATACGCTCCCCAGCCTGTGCGAGCGCCTGCGCCAGCAGCCGGACGTCGGCCTCTGGCTGGCCGGCCATGTGGCGGTACAGCCGGATGGACGCGAGCGCGCCCACCCCGCCAGCACTGTGCCTGGCGATGCGTTGCAACGCCTCAGGGGTTACCTGCTGGACAAGGACATCGGCCTCGGTCACGGCTCCTGCGTGTTCCTGCGCGAGCTGCTGCTGGAACGGCCCTATCCCGAGCACCTGCGCCACAGCGAAGATATCCCGGTGTTCGCCTATTGCCTGACCCAGCGCCAAGTGGAAGTCCTCGACCTGATGCTGGCGCGCATCCACAAGCATCCCGGCAGCCTGCGCCACAACGCCGAGGCCGCGCGCAAGGTTGGCCTGACCCTGGTGGACGAGGTATTCCTCAAGCTCCCGGCGGGCCTGCAATCGCTCAAGCCCGCCTACCGCGCCCAGCGCTGCCTGTCGCTGTTCCGCACCTGCCTGCTGGCCGGTGAGAAGAGTGGTGCCCGCGACTACTACCGCGAGGCGCTGCGGACGGATTGGCGAGTACTGTTCAAGTGGTCCTACACCCGCAAGGCGATACGCCTGTGGGGGCTGCCAGGAAAATGAAGGTCCTTGCGCTCAGCTCCGCAGGGCGGGAACCTGACTTTTCCCGGGTCTACGAGCATCTGGGCGGACAGCTGGACCTCGACCTGAAAATCCTCGACAAGGAAGCACAGCGCGATCTGCGCGGTACGTTGCGGCAGGTCGACCTCGCCACCTACGACCGCGTACTGGTGGACCTGCATTTCAAGAACATTCGGCGCCAGACCCGCTTCCTGAGACGGATCCCAGGCCTCCTGATCTACGAGGAGGACGCCTGCCAGAACTACCTCGAGACCTCCCGTTGGCGCGGATGCTTCAGTCGCTTCTACCGGGCCCTGCCCAATGCGCGGATCGTCGTGACCGGTGCCAGCGTGGCCGAGCGCCTGACGCGCGAGGGCTTCAACGTCCACTTCATCCCCAAGGGCTATGACCCGCAGGTGATCTTCTCCGAGCACCTGGAGCGGGACATCGAGCTGGGTTTCATCGGCCGGACCGCGAGCGCCGCCTACCAGGAGCGCAAGCGCCTTCTGGATCGCCTGGCCGCCGAGGACGCGCTGCAGTTGCTGCGAACGCCACCCGGCGAGCCCTACCGGCAGATGCTGAACCGCATACGCTACTTCGTCAGTGCCGATGTCGGGCTGAACGAGTACATGGCGAAGAACTTCGAGGCGATGGCCTGTGGATGCGTTCTGCTGGCCTGGCGCCAGGGCCGCGAGGAACCGGCCATAGGCCTGGAGGATGGCGTTCACCTGCTGCTCTATTCCAGCGTCGAGGAGTTGCGCGGGCATCTGGTCCGGCTACGCCAGGACCCCGAACTGGCGCGGACCATTGCCGAGAACGGACGGCATTTCACCGAACGGCACCTTTCCCATCTACGGCTGGCCGAGCACCTCATGAAAGTGCTAGAAGAGCCCTGGCCGTCGCCCGAGCCCCTGACCCCCTGGCGGGAGTTCTGGGCCCGGCTAAATCCATTCTGAGTCCTACTGCATGTCTTCCATGAGCAATGGCCAGCAGCCGCTGGTAAGCGTGATCATCGCTTCCTACAACCATGCCCCCTACATCGAGGAGAGCATTCTCAGCGTGCTGGGGCAGAGCTACCCGAACATCGAGCTGCTGGTGGTGGACGATGGCTCGCGCGACGATAGCGTGGCGCGTATCCAGGCATTGCAGGCGGTTCATGGCTTCGATTTTCGCGCCCAGGCCAACCAGGGGCTCTCGAGAACCCTCAACGACACCATCGCACGGGCGAAGGGGAGCCTGATCGCACCTTTCGGTTCGGACGACATCATGCTGTCCGAGCGCATCGCCACGCAGGTCGCCTACATGGCGGACAAGCCGGAGGTGGGGATCTGCGCGGGAGGCATCCGGATCATCGATGGAGAGGGACGGCCTGGCGACAAGGACCGCGTGCCGCCGCAGCGCCGACTGGACTTCGAGGATGTGTTCCTCAATCGCAAGCCAGGCGCCCCGGCTCCGACACTGCTGTTCCGGCGCGAGGCGCTGGAGCGGGTCGGCGGCTTCGATCCGGAGGTCAGGCTCGAGGACCTGATGATCGAACTGAAGATCACCCGAGCCGGCTATTTCATCGATATCCTCGGGGAGCCGTTGGCGCTCTATCGGGTACATGGCAGCAACACCTACAAGAACTATCGGTTCATGGTGGAGAACGTGCTGCGTACCTACGAGCGCTTCAGCGATCATCCGGACTACGCCCGGGTCTGTGCGCAGTTCCGCAACTCGATGCTGCTCAAGTGCGCGGGTGTCGACCCCGAACTGGCCAGGACCCTGTTACGTGATATTCCCTTGCGCGCCTGGAACATGAAGACCCTGCGCGGGCTCTTGCGAATGCTGTTCCGTAGAGGATGACATGACGCAGGTAACGTCACCGCAGTCGGTGGAGCACAAGGTTTCCGTCATTATCCCGTGCTACAACTACGGGCGCTTTCTCGAGCAGACGATCGAAAGCTTGCGGGGACAGAGCTACCAGAACTGGGAAGCCATCATCGTCGACGACGGCTCCACCGATGATTCGGAAGAAGTCGCCGAACGGCTGGTGGTCGCGGACCCTCGGGTCCGCTATGTGCACCAGCCGAATGCAGGGACGTCAGCGGCGAAGAATGCCGGCATAAGGCTCGCACAAGGGGACTACCTGCTGTTCCTCGATGCAGATGATCTGATAATGCCCGCCAAATTGATGGCTCATGTCCGGCACTTCAAGGAAAACCCGCATGTGGACATATCCTATTCGCGCTTCCGCTATTTCGAGGATCTGCGTGCGAATCGGCTCTTCACAAAGCTCGATCTGACCTCGACCGAGGAGTGGTCGAAGGTGATAGATGGACGCTACGAAGCGGCTTTCCCTGTTTTTGTCAGGGGCAACAACATGGCCATTCATGCGGCGGTGGTGAGAAAGTCGCTGATTGAAAAAGTCGGTTACTTCGATGTGGGCATGCGCGCCTTGGAGGACTGGGATTATTGGTTGCGCTGCATTCTGCGTGGAGCCCATATCTCTTTCCTGGATGATCCGCAGGCGATCGCATTGACCAGGGTTCATCCAGCCAGCGCCACGCAGAAACTGGATTTCTCCAGCTATATCGAAACCATCTATGAAAAAGTCGCCCAGGAAGCCGCCCGGATTCGTGCGGAGGGTGATGAGCGATTCTACGGATTCGTGATGAGGGAGATGGAACTCCTCGAAAAAAAGAACAGGAATCGTTCATTCAAGAGAAAGAAGTCCGAAATACAGGCGAGAATTCGGCTGGCTGGTTTCCTGGATGGGGGTGAGTTGCTGCGCATTGCCAGGGATTTTGGTTATTTGAACTGTGCTAGGGCATACTTTGGTGCGCTAACAAAACACAATATAAAAGATAAGTAAGTCGTGATTATGAGTAAGGAAAATTTGGGGGTTTGGCTTTCCCGGTTCGCTGTGGTTGGCGTGCTCTTCTTGTTGTTTGGGCCATGGGTTCTGCCGAACAACTCTTTCTATCATCGGGCGATAATATTTTTCCTGTGGCTGCCGGCGTTCGTGCATTTCTGCTTGTTCCGCAAAGGCTATCCACCGATTCATAAGTTGTTTTTCTGGCTTTATATCGCTATTTCCGCCTGGTACATATTTGTCCTGCTCATGACTATTGATGGCTGGGAGGACGCGCGCGAGTTCAAGTTACCCTTCTACGTGGCGTTCAGCCTGCTGGGGATCCTGGTTGCCGCTATGCATCTCAAGGAGCGCTTCCGGGATTTCCTGCTGCTTTGCGGCGTTCTGGGGGGGCTTGCTGCAGGGGTTACCTGCCTATATGTCTACTGGGTGCAGGGGCATTTTCTCGGGTATCGGGTAGCATCACTGGGCGTATGGCGAGTGGTGATTCCTGTCGCGCAGGCATGCGGGGCCCTGGCTATCCTGACTGCGATGCTGTGGCTGGAGATTAGGCGGGGCGCAAGTGTCATTGTGGTAGTACTGATCGCCTTGTTGGGCTATCTAGTTTTTCTGTACTTCAATCAAAGCCGCTGGGTCTGGCTATGCCTGGTGCTGTCTTTCCTCGGAACAGGTGTTCTGTTGCGGAACAGGGCTGCCTACGTGATGGCCGCTATGTCCGTGTTGTTATTAATTGTGGTCGTATTCGTCAAGCCAACTCTTCTTCTGAGTCGAGGCCTCTCTTACCGACCAGAGTTATGGCTCGGGGGGCTTTCGCTATTGCTGGATAACTGGGTCCACGGCGTCGGCTTCCAAGAATACTGGATCAAAGTCGCAACTCTTAAAGTTGGTTCAAGACACCCCCATAACATGTTCCTGGATATCGGTATCAGGTTCGGTGTCCTGGGACTGCTGCTATGGATTGGGCTCTGGTGCTGGGCGGGATGGCGAGCGTTCACGCACCGGCACTCCGCGATGGGCGAAGCGGCGGTCGGCCTGTGGTTGTACTCGGGGCTCGTGGTGCTGACGGAAGGCATCGCCCCCTGGGTTAAACCCTCGCCCATCTGGTTCGTGACCTGGCTGCCCCTGGCACTGGTACTGGTGATAGATACCCTGGCCCGGCAGGGGAAGCTGGGCGGGGCAGCATCCACTCCGACTCCCGGTGGTCCGCCAAGCGTCTGACCTCGGGTTCAGCGAATCACGCCGGAGGCCACTTATCTCTGGCGTCGATCACTTGCCGGCCTCGGGCAGGGCATGTCCATAGGCCTGCAGCAGCCGCTGCCATGGGAAGTCGTTGATCTGGCTGCGGTGCAGGTAGCTCCTGAGGTGCTGCAGGTTGCGGCGGGCCAGGCGGGCACTGAGCGGGCCGCGCTTGAAGTGCATGTCCAGGAAGTCGATCAGGCCGAAGCCGCCCTCCGGCAGGCGCAGGATGTTGCCCAGGTGCAGCGAGCGGAAGTAGATGCCGCGCTGGTGCAGGGTGTGGATGAAATCGGCCAGCTCGGGCAGAAATTCATCGAACTCCTGGCGCTTGTTGCGATACAGCTGATCCAGCGAACGGCCTGGCAGCGGGGCATAGAAACAGGCGCTGACCGCCTCGGAGCGCTCGAGCCACATGCATTCGCTGATTCGGGGGGTAGCAATGCCGCGCTCGGTGAGCCGCTCGGCATTGCGTGCGAAGCGCTGCGCGGCGGGGCGCAGGCGGGCGAGCCAGAGCCGTCGGCGTGGGCGGAAGATCTTCAGCAGCTGGCCGTCCGGCTGGCGCAGGACCTTGGGGCCGCGCCCGTCCTTTTCCAGTACCTCGCCCTGGGCGAGCCACAGCTGTAATTCTTTCGCTGGTACAATCCGCATCAATTTTCTCTGCGTAGCTAAAGGGATCGAGAGTGGCCAATTCTAACCAGCAATCAGATCTCCGGGTTTATCTACGGTTGCTGCGCTACGTCAGGCCGTACGTGGGGCTCTTTCTGCTCAGCCTCCTCGGGTTCCTGATCTTTGCTTCGACCCAGCCGATGCTGGGCTACATGCTCAAGTACTTCGTCGACGGCCTGGCCAACCCCCACGTCGTATTGTTTCCGAAGATTCCCTACCTGCGGGACATGGATCTGGTACAGGCCGTACCGATACTCATAGTCCTGATTGCGCTCTGGCAGGGTATCGGTTCGTTCCTCGGCAACTTCTACCTGGCCAGGGTCTCGCTCGGCCTTGTGCACGACCTGCGGGTGGCGTTGTTCAACCAGTTGATGTGCTTGCCCAATCGATATTTCGACAGCAACAACTCGGGGCACCTGATCTCCCGTATCACCTTCAACGTGACCATGGTCACCGGTGCTGCCACCGATGCGATAAAAGTGGTGATTCGCGAGGGCATGACGGTGATCTTCCTGTTTGCCTCGCTGCTCTGGATGAACTGGAAGCTGACGCTGGTCATGGTCGCCATCCTGCCGTTGATCGCGTTGATGGTCAGCAGTGCCAGCAAGAAATTCCGCAAACAGAGCAAGAAGATCCAGGTAGCGATGGGGGATGTCATGCACATCTCGTCGGAGGCCATTCAGGGTTACCGGGTGGTGCGCAGCTTCGGTGGCGAACCCTACGAACAGCAGCGTTTTCTGGATGCCAGTATCGGCAACACGGAAAAGCAACTGCGGATGATCAAGACCGGCGCCGTTTATACCCCGATGCTGCAACTGGTGATCTACAGCGGTATGGCGCTGCTGATGTTCCTGGTGTTGTTCCTGCGTGGCGATGCCTCGGCGGGCGACCTGGTGGCCTACATCACGCTGGCGGGACTATTGCCGAAACCGATTCGCCAGTTGAGCGAAGTCAGCTCGACCATCCAAAAGGGACTGGCGGGCGCCGAAAGCATCTTCGAGCAGCTGGACGAGACGCCGGAGGAGGATCGCGGCACGGTCGAGCGGGAGCGGGTCGGTGGCCGCCTGGAAGTGCGCAACCTGAGTTTCCGCTACCCCGGCACCGACAAGCCCGTGCTGCAGGACATCAGCTTTGCGGCCGAGCCTGGCCAGATGATTGCCCTGGTTGGGCGCTCCGGCAGCGGCAAGTCCACCTTGGCCAACCTGATTCCGCGTTTCTACCACCATGAACAAGGGCAGATCCTGCTGGATGGTGTGGATATCGAGGACTATCGCCTGCGCAACCTGCGCAGCCATATCGCCTTGGTCACCCAGCAGGTGACCCTGTTCAACGACTCGGTGGCCAACAACATCGCCTATGGCGACCTGGCAGGCACGCCGCGGGAGGAGGTCGAGAAGGCCGCCGAGGCCGCCTACGCCAAGGAATTCGTCGACAAGCTGCCCCATGGCTTCGACACCGAAGTGGGTGAGAACGGCGTGCTGCTTTCCGGCGGACAGCGCCAGCGTCTGGCCATCGCCCGGGCCTTGCTGAAGAACGCGCCGGTGCTGGTGCTGGACGAGGCCACTTCGGCCCTGGACACCGAGTCCGAGCGGCATATCCAGGCCGCGCTGGATCGCGTCATGGATGGCCGCACCACGCTGGTGATCGCCCACCGCCTGTCCACCATCGAGAAGGCGGACCTGATCCTGGTGATGGACCAGGGGCGCATCGTCGAGCGCGGCAGCCACGCCGAGCTGCTGGCGCTGAACGGCTACTATGCCCGTCTGCACGCCAACCAGTTCGCCGAGGAGTCCCAGTCGGACGCGGGTTGATCATAGCTTCCGGCCAATCGGCAGGGTGCGTGCCGCCAGGCTCGTGATCCCTGCCCTCGGCCCGCCCGGCTGCTATGGTATTATCCGCGCCGTTTTTGACGTCCGGAGACTCCATGAAGCTGTCCATGCCCCGATTCGATCAGGCCCCCGTTCTGGTGGTGGGCGACGTCATGCTTGACCGTTACTGGCATGGCGGCACCTCGCGCATTTCGCCCGAGGCGCCGGTGCCCGTGGTCAAGGTCGAGCAAGTTGAGGACCGTCCCGGCGGTGCCGCCAACGTCGCCTTGAACATCGCCGCCCTGGGCGCTCCTGCCATGCTGGTGGGCATCACCGGCGTCGACGAAGCGGCCGAGAGCCTGGCCGACAGCCTCAATGCCGCAGGTGTTGACGTGCATTTCCAGCGCCACGCCGAGCAGCCGACCATCGTCAAACTGCGGGTCATGAGCCGTCACCAGCAATTGCTGCGCATGGATTTCGAGGAAGCCTTCGCCACCGACGCCGAGGCCCTGGTCACCGAGGTCGAATGCCTGTTGCCCCAGGCCAAGGTGCTGGTGCTGTCCGACTACGGCAAGGGCGCGCTGCAGAACCACCAGGCGCTGATCCAGGCCGCTCGCCGTCGTGGCGTACCGGTGCTGGCCGACCCCAAGGGCAAGGATTTCAGTATCTACCGTGGCGCCAGCCTGATCACCCCGAACCTCAGCGAGTTCGAAGCCATCGTCGGGCGCTGCGCCGATGAGGCCGAACTGGTCGCCAAGGGCGCGGGCCTGATGCGGGAGCTGGAACTGGGCGCGCTACTGGTCACCCGTGGCGAGCATGGCATGACCCTGCTGCGTCCGGATCATTCCCCGCTGCACCTGCCGGCCCGCGCCCGCGAAGTATTCGACGTCACCGGTGCCGGCGACACGGTGATTTCCACCCTGGCCGCCTCCCTGGCCGCCGGCGAGGAACTGCCCAGCGCGGTGGCCCTGGCCAACCTCGCCGCCGGCATCGTGGTCGGCAAGCTGGGTACCGCCGCCATCAGCGCGCCAGAGCTGCGCCGTGCCGTGCAGCGCTCGCAGGGTTCCGAGCGTGGCGTGCTGAGTCTCGACCAACTGTTGGTGGCCATCGAGGACGCTCGCGCCCATGGCGAGAAGATCGTCTTCACCAATGGCTGCTTCGACATTCTCCACGCCGGTCATGTGACCTACCTGGAACAGGCCCGCGCCCAAGGTGATCGCCTGGTGCTGGCGGTCAACGACGACGCTTCGGTCAGCCGCCTGAAAGGGCCGGGTCGCCCGATCAACAGCGTCGACCGGCGCATGGCCGTGATGGCCGGCCTGGGTGCCGTGGATTGGGTGGTGAGCTTCTCCGAGGACACCCCCGAGCGCCTGCTCGCCCAGGTCAAGCCCGATGTGCTGGTCAAGGGCGGCGACTACGGTATCGACCAGGTGGTCGGCGCCGACATCGTGCGTGCCTATGGTGGCGAAGTGAAGGTTCTCGGCCTGGTGGAGAACAGCTCCACCACCGCGATTGTCGAGAAGATCCGCAGCAAGTGATCCCCGCTGGCGCCCAATGCGGGGGCGCCAAAGAACCAAGCTGAGCCGGGGTGCCGGCTCACTCTCGCTGGGGCGCCTTGTGCGCCCCGGGTTTCAACACGCGAGCCGCTTTCCCATCGGTCGGGCCGTTCCCACCCGCGCCAGCCAGTCCCGCCAGCGCACCCGTTCCTCGTGCACCAGCCAGCCGTCCTGCTCGGCGAAACTTTCCGAGAGCCAGATGCCTCGGGTGCTGGTTTCCTTGAACTCGCCGTTGCGCAGGGTCAGCAGATCGCCAGTGGGCAGGCCCTGGTGTAGCGGCAGCAGGTAGATATCGGGTCGACGTCGTTCCAGGCTGGCCAGCAACTGGCCGTCCTGGAGGACTTCGTCGACGTGGAAGAGGCTGATCTGGTGACTGTCCCGTGGTAGCTCCAGGCGCAGGTCGTAGACCAGTTGCAGGGAGGCGGTGGGCAGGTGGACATAGGCCTGGGGCCGCTCCAGCAGGGTCAGCTTGCCGTTGCGCACCGGCCGCGCCGCACCGGAGAGCGGGCTGAGGCGGAAGTGGCAGGCTTCGCGATAGCGCAGCTGGCGCTGGTAGGGGGTGGGTAGCCAGGTATCGGCGAAACGCCCGGCGAGCCAGCCTTCCGGCGTCTCGATCAGGCATTCCTCGGCCACTTCCTGGATGGCGGTCAGCAGCGGCAGGTTCAGTTCATGGGCCGGCACGTAGCCGGAAATCAGCTTGAGCACGGTGTCGCCGCGATCCTGCCGGCGCTGGCGCACCAGCAGCCAGTAGTCGCGGCCCTGCAGGTTCAGGGTCAGCCGTACCGAGACGCCGAGGTTCGCCAGTTCCACCGCGAAGCGCTGGTTGTCGTTGACCTGTACCGGGCGACGGCGCTCCAGCATCTGGGTGAAGTTGAGCGGTCGCCCCAGGCTCTGGTAGCTCAGGGAGTCGGCTCCGGCTTCGACGTGCAGTGGAAGGGTCTTGAACGCGCTTGGGTCCTTGCGGGCGAGGATTCGCGGCATGTCGGCTCCTTCGTTAGGGGTCGGCTAGCAACGACCCCCGATAACCGCGGCGGCCGTCGCGACATTATGGGACAGATGCAGCGGATTGATGGTCCCGATTATCGCGCTGGTCACTCCAGGGTGATCGAAGATCAGTTCGAAGCTGGCGCGCACCGGGTCGACGCCCGCGTCCAGGCAGGCGTGGCCGCTGGCCAGGCCCTTCTTGATCAGGATGCCCTTGTGCTGTTGCGCCGCGAAGTCGAGCACCGGCTTCTCGGCCTGCTCGTTGAGGTTGTAGGTGACCATGGCGCAATCGCCTTGTTGCAGGGCCAGCAGGCCGCCCTCCACGGTCTTGCCGGACAGGCCGAAGGCGCGGATCTTGCCGGCCTGCTTGAGTTCGGCGAGGGCCTCATAGACCCCGCTGTCCTGCAGGATGGCCAGGTCGTTGCCGTCGGAATGCACCAGTACCAGGTCGATGAAGTCGGTTTCCAGGCGTTTCAAGCTGCGTTCCACGGAGAATCGCGCGTGTTCGGCGCTGAAGTTGAAGCTGGAAACGCCGCCCTCGAACTCCTCGCCGACCTTACTGACGATCACCCAGTCCTGGCGCTGGCCACGCAGCAAGGGACCGAGTCGCTCCTCGCTGCGGCCATAGGCCGGTGCGGTATCGATCAGGTTGATACCCAGCTCGCGGGCCAGGTTCAGTAGCTGGCGGGCCTCGAAGTCGTCGGGAATGGTGAAGCCCGCGGGGTACTTCACCCCCTGGTCGCGGCCAAGCTTGACGGTGCCCAGGCCCAGGGGGGAAACCACCAGGCCGGTGTCGCCCAGGGGGCGGTGGAAATCGTGCAGGCCGTTCATCCCAGGAGTTCCTCCCAGGCCGGTTGCGCCACGGGTGGGCGGGGTAGGGCGGGCAAGGGCGGGTTGGCGGACGGACGCAAGCCGTCACGCTCGAAGGCCGCCAACACGCGGTCCGCGAAGTCCGGGGCTAGGGCCAGCTTGGTCGGCCAGCCCACCAGCAGGTTGCCCTGCTCGCTGAGGAAGGCGTTGTCCGGACGCACCAGGCCGGACTGCGCAGGCTCGGCGCGATCCACCCGCAAGGTCGCCCACTGGGCGGTGGACAGGTCGATCCAGGGCAGCAGCTGGCGCAGTTCCTGTTCCGCAGCGGCGATCTGCTCGGCCTCGTTGCGGGCCACACCTTCGGCCTCGGCCAGGTCGCCACCCAGGTACCAGACCCACTGGCCATCGGCGGCCGGGTGGCTGGTGACGGTGACGCGCGGCTTGGGGCCGCCGCCCAGGCAGTGGGCGTAAAGCGGCTTCAGGCTGGGCGCCTTGACCATCACCATGTGCAGCGGGCGGCGCTGCATGGCCGGCTGGCTCAGGCCCAGGGTCTGCAGCAGTGCCTGGTTGCCGGCGCCGGCGCTGAGGACGATGCGCTGGGCGCGGACTGCGCGACCATCGATGCGCAGGCCGGCCAGTTGTCCGTCTTCGTGCAGGGGCTCGATCTCGCGGGCGGCCAGCAGGCCATCTCCGGCAAGCTCCGCCAGGCGGGCGATCAGGCTGGGTACGTCCAGCACCAGCTCGGCCAGGCGATAGACCTTGCCCTTGAATTTCGGGTGCTGCAGCGCCGGTGGCAGGGCGTCGCCCTTGACCTGGTCGACGCGGCCGCGCACGGCCTTGCTGGCGAAGAAACTGGTGAGGTTGCCGGCCAGGGTGCCGGGGGACCAGAGGTAATGCGCATCGGAGAGCAGGCGTACGCCGGTGAGGTCCAGCTCGCCGTTGCCGGCCAGGGCTTCGCGCCAGCGGCGCGGCATGTCGGCGATGGCTTCGGAGGCGCCGGTCAGGGCGCCGTGCAGGGCGTACTTGGCGCCGCCGTGGATGATCCCCTGGGATTTCACGCTCTGCTCGCCGCCCAGGCTGGCGTTCTCCACCAGCAGGGTGGCGAAGCCCTGCTGGCGCAGGCGGGCGTTGAGCCAGAGGCCGGCGATGCCGCCGCCGAGGATGAGGACATCGGTGGAAAGGGATTCAGCCATGGGGGAGGGCGCCTGGAAAAAACAGGGGCGCAGTATAGCGCCCCTGTCGTCGCGCGACGCGCAGCAGGCTCTCAGTGGCCGGTGCTGCCGCTGAACAGCTGGATGACCACGACGCCCGAGACGATCATCCCCATGCCCAGCATGGCCGGGATATCAAGCTTCTGCTGGTAGAGCACCAGGGCGGCGACGCTCACCAGCACGATGCCCAGACCCGCCCAGATGGCGTAGGCGATACCCACCGGAATGCTGCGTACCACCAGCGTCAGCAGCCAGATGGCCACGGCGTAGCCGACGATCACCAGAATCAGGGGCACGGGCTTGTTGAAGCCGTCGACGGACTTCAGCGAGGTGGTGGCGACCACTTCGGCGATGATGGCGATAGCGAGGTAGATGTAGCCGGTCATGGTCGTGCCTCCAGTGCAATGACGTGAATTCTAAGTCTTCGGGCGATGGGATAAAGTGATTACCTATCTGCTTTGGAGATGGGTTGCCCGCCATGCAATGGAACCTGGAACAGATTCGCCTGTTCGTCGGCGTCGCCGAAGGCCAGTCCTTTTCCGCCGTGGCGCGGCGGCTGCGGCGTGCCCAGTCGGCCGTGAGCAGTGCCATTGCGTTGCTGGAGGAGGACCTCGGCGTGCAGCTGTTCGAGCGTAGCAGCGGGCGCCAGCCGCGCCTGACGCTGGCCGGCGCGGCGCTGCTGGAGGAAGCCCGCGAAGTGTTGCGCCAGTGCCAGCGGCTGGATGGCCGCGCCTTGGGGCTGGCGCGCGGCGAGGAGGCGCGTCTGCGTCTGGCCCTGGACGAGGCCATGCCCTACCAGCCGGTGCTGGCCAGCCTGGAAGCCCTGGGCACGGCCTTCCCCATGCTGGAAGTGCAGTTGGCCAGCAGCGCTCAGGGCGAGGTGGCGCGCAAGCTGCTGGAGCGCCGCGCGGACCTGGGCCTGCTGTTCCACCACGAGCAGATGCCCGACGCCCTGGAACGCCAGCGCCTGGGAACCATCGAGATGGTCACCGTCTGCGGTGCCAGCCATCCCCTGGCCAGACGGGCCTTTGCCGAGCGCCGCGAGTTGGCGCGATACCGGCAGATCCTCATGTCGCCCCAGGACAGCCATTACCCCGGCGGCGAGCAGTTCGGCCCGCAGGTCTGGCGCGCCGACAGCTTCTACGTGATGGCCGAGCTGCTGATGCGCGGCCTGGGCTGGGCCTGGTTGCCGCGCCACGTGGCCCAGTATCCGGCCTACCAGGGGCAGTTGGTGGAGCTGCGCAGCGACTGGACGCCACCCTCGCTGGTGGTGGAGCTGGTCTGCCGTCGCGACGAGGTTCCGGGGCCGGCGGCCCTCTGGCTGGGTGATAGCCTGGCCGAGCACCTTCAAGCCATGGGTTGAGCGCCTATTTCCCGTCGGGCTGCCGTTGAGCAGTCGCTTGTCAGGTATCATCCGCAGCCAGTCCGGCCAGGCGCACTGCCCATGAATCGCACCCTCTATACCCTGCTGTTCCATCTCGGCCTGCCCCTGGTGGCCCTGCGTCTGGCCTGGCGCGCCTGGCGGGCGCCGGCCTACGCCAAGCGAGTTGGCGAGCGCTTCGCCCTGGGGCTGCCGGACGTCCGCCCCGGCGGGATCTGGGTGCATGCCGTGTCGGTGGGCGAGAGCATTGCCGCGGCGCCAATGGTCCGCGCCTTGCTGGAGCGCCACCCGGAGCTGCCGATCACCATCACCTGCATGACCCCGACCGGTTCGGAGCGAATCCGCGCCCTGTTCGGCGATCGCGTGCAGCACTGCTACCTGCCCTACGACCTGCCCTGGGCGGCGGCGCGCTTCCTCGCGCGGGTCCGGCCCAAGCTCGCGGTGATCATGGAAACCGAGCTCTGGCCCAACCACATCCACCAGTGCGCTCGCCGCGGCGTTCCCGTGGTGCTGGCCAACGCACGCCTGTCCGAGCGCTCGGCCCGTGGCTATGGGCGCTTCGCCAAGCTCACCGCGCCCATGCTGGCGGAACTGAGCTGGATCGCGGTGCAGACCGAGGCCGAGGCCGCGCGCTTCCGCGCACTCGGCGCACGCCCGGACTGCGTGGCGGTGACCGGTTCGATCAAGTACGACCTGCGCATCGACCCGGCGCTACCCCGGCGCGCGGCCGAGCTGCGCGGTCAGTGGGGCGCCGAGGCGCGCCCGGTGTGGATCGCCGCCAGCACCCATGCCGGCGAGGACGAGATAGTCCTCGCGGCCCACAAGGCCCTGCTGGCGCAGCGACCGGACGCCTTGCTGATCCTGGTGCCGCGCCATCCCGAGCGCTTCGGTCCGGTGTTCGAGCTGTGCCGCCGCGAGGGTCTGGCCACGGTGCGCCGCTCCAGCGGCGAGGCGGTCGCCGCGCAAACCCAGGTGCTGCTGGGCGACACCATGGGTGAACTGCTGTTCCTCTATGCCCTGGCCGATATCGCCTTCGTCGGCGGCAGCCTGGTGCCCAGTGGCGGCCACAACCTGCTGGAACCGGCGGCGCTGGGCAAGCCGGTGCTGTCGGGGCCGCATCTGTTCAACTTCCTCGAGATCGCCGCGCAGCTGCGCGATGCCGGCGCCCTGGCCGAGGTGGCCGATGCCGGGGAGTTGGCCACCCGAGTGGAGCGGCTCTGGGCCGAGCCGGCGGGGGCGACCGCCATGCGTGAGGCGGGCCTGAGTGTACTCAGGGCCAACCAGGGAGCGTTGGAGCGGCTGCTGGGCGGGATCGCGCGATTGCTCGGATAAGGGAATCGCTCTTGTAGGGGCGATTTCAATCGCCATGGGTAGCGAAGCTGCCCCGCTGGGCGTGTCGAGGCAGGCCTTCGGCTTGCTTGGCGAATGAATTCGCCCCCACAGAGAAGGTCCTGCAGATAGCGGGGATCAGAAGGTCGGCGGGGTGATGACCCACAGGATCAGCGCATCCTTGTCGCCCGGATTGCCATAGCGGTGCGGTTCCTGGCTCGAGAAGCTGAAACTGTCCCCTTCCTGCAGGCGGAAGTGGCGCTCGCCCACCCAGAGCTCGAACTCGCCGGCCAGCACATAGCCGGCTTCCTCGCCTTCGTGGCTGTAGCTCTCTTCGCTGTAGGTGCCTGGCGGAAAGCGCGAGTGGAGCATTTCCAGCTGGCGCAAGGGCTGTGGGCTGAGCAGCTCGTCGGTGATGCCGTCTTCGTAATGCAGGCTGGTACGGGCGTTGCGGCGCACCACGTAGCCACGGTCGGCGTCGTCGGTGGGCGCCTCGCTGGCGAAGAACCACTGGATGGTCACGCCCAGGCTGCGGGCGATGTTGAACAACGCCGGGATCGAGGGGTACGCCAGGTTGCGTTCCAGTTGGCTGATGTAGCCGGCGGTGAGCTTGCTCTGCTCGGCCAGCTCGCTGAGGGTCAGGCCCCGGCGTTTGCGCAGCGCGCGGATGCGCGTGCCGAGGAACTGGCTCTCGGCGTTGGCGTTCGGCGATGGCAGGCTGGGGCTCATGGTTCCCTCCATGGGGCACGGGATCGCGGCATTGTATGGCAGCCGCGATCGGCAAGGACACTCAGATGTCCCAGGCCAGCTTCAATCCCTCGTAGATCGCCTCTTCCACCGTGCGTGGCGCCAGGCAGTCGCCGATGCGGCGGAACGCCACCAGGCCTTCCAGTTCGCTGCCCAGGTCGTCCACCGGCTGGTGGCCCTGGCAGAGCACCAGGGTATCCACCTCCTCGAACAGCATCGGCTCGCCGCAGCTCGCGTGCATCATGTACACCGTGTTGTCGTCGCAACCGTAGAGGCGCGCATAGGGCGTGATCGGGATGCCCAGCTTGTGCAGCTCCCCGGCCATGTGGTCGCGCACGTAGAGCGGCAGGCTCTCGCCGCAATGGGTGCCGTTCACCGCCAGGCGAACCGAGTGGCCCTCGCGCGCCAGACGCTCGGCGATGCCGGGGGCGATCC
Source organism: Pseudomonas resinovorans NBRC 106553 (assembly GCF_000412695.1). NCBI lineage: Bacteria > Pseudomonadati > Pseudomonadota > Gammaproteobacteria > Pseudomonadales > Pseudomonadaceae > Metapseudomonas > Metapseudomonas resinovorans. The sequence goes on along the minus strand of NC_021499.1, from coordinate 5,785,065 downwards.
AGTCACCGCGCCAGTCGGTCACCAGTACCGAACGGCCCGGTTGCACTTCACCTCGCAGTACCTGCCAGGCGTCCACCACTTGCAGCTCGCCGCCGCGCTCGAAGGCCGGCCAGTAGGGCTTGGCGCCGGTGGCGATGATCACCAGGTCGGGACGCTCGAGCTCCACCAGCGCACGGTCGACGCGGGTATTGCGCCGCACCTGCACGCCGGCCAGCTCCATCTCCCGTTGCAGGTTGGTGACGATGCCGCCGAACTCGGCGCGGCGCGGCAGCAACTGCGCCAGCTGGACCTGGCCGCCGAGTTGGCCGGCGGCCTCGAAGAGGGTCACCTCGTGACCGCGCCGGGCCGCCACTGCGGCAGCCTTCATGCCGGCCGGGCCGCCACCCACCACCATCACGCGCTTGCGCACGGTTGCCGGTCTGGGCTGGTCGTAGGTCAGTTCGCGGCCGGTTTCCGGGTGCTGGATGCAGGAAATCGGATAGCCACGGTGGAAGTGCCCGATGCACGCCTGGTTGCAGGCGATGCAGGCGCGCACGTCGTCGCTGCGGCCTGCGGAGGCCTTGTTCGGCATCTGCGGGTCGCAGATCAGCGCGCGGGTCATGCCGCAGACATCGGCCTGACCGCGGGCGAGTATGGCCTCGGCTTCCTGGGGCTGGTTGATCCGTCCGGTGACGAACAGCGGGATGCCCAGGCGCGCCTTGAAGCTGCCGGCGGTGGGGGCCAGGTAGGCGGCTTCGATGGCCATGGGCGGCACGATGTGGATGGCGCCGCCGAGGGACGCCGAGGTTCCGGCCACCAGGTGCAGGTAGTCGAGTTGCCCTTGCAGGGACAGCGCCGCCGCCAGGGTCTCGTCCTCGGTCAGGCCTTCCGGGTCGCGTTCATCGGCGGAGATGCGCATCCCGACGATGAAGTCCTCCGAGCAGTTGTCGCGCACCGACTGGATGATTTCGCGGAGGAAGCGCAGGCGTGCGTCCAGGTCGCCGTTGTAGCCGTCGTCACGCTGGTTCACCCGTGGGTTGAGGAACTGCGCCGGCAGGTAGCCGTGGCTGGCGACTATCTCCACTCCGTCCAGCCCGGCCGCGCAGAGGCGCCGGGCGGCGGCGCCGTACCCGGCGACTATCTCGTCGATCATCGCCTGGTCCAGGGCCCGGGGCATCACGCGGAAACGCTCGTTGGGCGAGGCGGAGGCGGACCAGGCCACCGTCAGCAGGCCGTCGCTGGATTCCATGATTTCCCGACCCGGGTGGAAGACCTGGGACAGCACCACGGTGCCCTCGGCGTGACAGGCCTCGGCCAGGCGCCGGTAGCCCTCGATGCAGGCGTCATCGGTGGCCATCAGCACATGGGAGGTGTAGCGCGCGCTGTCGTGGACCCCGGCCACCTGCAGCACGATCAGGCCGACGCCGCCCTTGGCGCGGGCCCGGTGGTAGGCGATGAGCTGCTCGTTGACCAGGTTGTCGGCGGGCATGGAGGTGTCGTGGCCGCTGGACATGATCCGGTTCTTCAGGCGTTTGCCGCGGATTTCCAGCGGCTCGAAGAGATGCGGGAAGGTAACGCTGGACATGGAGGCTCCTCTGGACCTGGCGGCCGACTTGTTCTTGTTTTGTCATAGGAATTTACCGACAGTAAAAAATCAACTTGTTTTTTTACTTGTGCCTGACTTAGCTTCGAGTCAGCCCGAATCGGGCCAGCTTCATCACAACAACAAGAGGAGAAGCACCATGCGGCATTCCCGAGTTCCTCACCCGAACCTTGCGCGACCTTCCTTCGGCGTTCTCGCCGGCCTTGCCCTGGTGTCCACCCTGGGGGTGGCCCAGGCGGCGGACAACATGGTGGTGGTGGGCTACGGCGGAGCGGGGCAGAAGGCCCTGAGCGACGCCTTCTTCAAACCGTTCGCCAAGGCCAGTGGCGCGCCGCTGACCGAGGGCGAGTACAACGGCGAGATGGCGCGGATCAAGGTGATGAGCGACACCGGCAGCGTCGATTGGGACCTGGTGGAAATCGAGGCGCCGGACCTGGCGCGCGGCTGTGACGAGGGCATGTTCGAGCGGCTGGACTGGCAGCGCATCGGCGGGGCAGACCAGCTGATCGCCGATGCCGCCCATGAATGCGGCTCGGCTGCCATGGTCTGGAGCGTGGCCCTGGCCTATGACGCCGGTAAGCTGGCTGCGGCGCCGACCTCCTGGGCGGACTTCTGGGACGTGCAGCGCTTCCCCGGCAAACGCGGCCTGCGCAAGCGCGCGGTGTACAACCTGGAGTTCGCCCTGCTGGCCGATGGCGTGAAGCGCGAGGATGTCTACAAGTTGCTGGCCACTCCAGCCGGTGTGGAGCGGGCCTTCGCCAAGCTGGACCAGCTCAAGCCGCACATCCAGTGGTGGGAAGCCGGTGCACAGCCGGTGCAGTGGCTGGCGGCCGGCGACGTGACCATGACCTCGGTGTACAGCGGACGCATCGCCGCGGCCCACCAGGAGGGGAACAACTTCGCCGTGGTCTGGCCGGATAGCCTTTACGGCATGGACTACTGGGCGATCATCAAGGGCTCGAAGCACGTCGACCGCGCCCAGCAGCTGATCGCCTTCATCAACAAGGCGGAAAACCAGGCCGACTACGTGAAACGCATTCCCTACGGCCCGGTCAATCAGCAGACCTTCGACCGCCTCGATCCGCAACTGACCGGCTGGCTGCCCAGCTCACCGCAGAACATGGCCCAGGCACTGCCCATGGACGTGGAGTTCTGGACCGACCACGGCGAGGACCTGGAGCAGCGCTTCAACGCCTGGGCGGCGAAGAAGTAGGAGCGAATTCATTCGCGAAACAGGCCAGAGGCCTGCGTGGTTTCAGATCACACGGAACCCCAACAAAAAAGCCCGGCATCGCTGCCGGGCTTTCTCATGGTGCTGGAACTCAGTATTCCGGGTCGCCGTGCAGGCTGGCTTCCGCCGCCTTGGCCAGGTCCGGCGGGAGGAAGTCCTTGTCCGGGTCGTAGTCGGGCTTGAGGTAGTTGGCCAGGGCCTGCAGGTCGCCCGGGCTGAGGGTGCCGGCGGCCTGTTTCAGGCGCAGGTTGTCGAGGATGTAGTCGTAGCGGGCGTTGTTGTAGTCGCGCACCGAGCTGAACAGCTGGCGCTGCGCGTCGAGCACGTCGACGATGTTGCGGGTACCCACCTGGTAGCCGATTTCGGTGGCTTCCAGGGCGCTCTGGTTGGAAATGATCGACTGCTTGCGGGCCTTCACCTGCTCGACGTCGGTGTTCACCGCGCGATGGAAGTTGCGGGTGTTCTGCACCACGTTGCGGCGCAGGCTTTCACGCTGCTGTTCGGTCTGGTTCAGGCGCTGGTAGGACTCGCGCACCTGGGAGCTGGTCAGGCCGCCGCTGTAGATCGGGATGTTCAGCTGCAGGCCGAGGCTGCGTTGCTCGACGTCGCCGCCAAAGCGCTGGTCGCTGCTGCCGGTGTTGCTGAAGCCGAGGCTGTCGTTGTCGCCTTTCTGGTAGCTGGCCACCGCGTCCAGGGTCGGCGCATGGCCGGCCTTGCGCTGGCGCAGGGTCTCTTCGGCGGCGTCGACGGCGAAGTTGGCGGCCTGCAGGTTGAGGTTCTGCAGGGCGGCGGTGTCGACCCAGGCCTTGGCGTCGTTGGGCACCGGTTCCACGATCGGCAGGGTGTGGAGCATGCCTTCGATCGAGTTGTATTCGCGGTTGGTCAGGGTGACCAGGGCCTGGAAGGCGTCATCCACGGCGCGTTCGGCAACCAGGCGGTTGGCGCGGGAAGTGTCGAACCCGGCCTGGGCTTCCAGGACGTCGGTCTTGTCCGAAAGGCCCACATCGAAGCGTTCGTTGGCCTGGTCGAGCTGGCGCTTGAAGGCCGCTTCCTCGGCGCGGGTGGCGGCCAGGTTGTCCTGGGCGCGGAGCACGGCGAAGTAGGTTTCGGCGGTCTGCAGGATCAGGTTCTGCTGGGTCGCGGAGAAGTCCAGGGAGGCCTGTTCGGTCGTGGACTCCGCGGCCTTGAGCTGGAACCAGCGGTCGGCGCGGAAGATCGGCTGGCTCAGGGTCGCCTGGTAGGCGTTACCGCTGCGCGACAGCGTACTGGAGGGTTCGTCCAGCTCGGTCCGGGTGTTGTTCATCGTGGCGCCGCCATTGATCTGCGGCAGCAGTCCGGAGCGGGCCTGGGGCACGGCTTCGCGCAGCGCTTCATAGTTGGCGCGGGAAGCAGCGAGGTCGGCGTTATTGTCGACAGCGTCCTTGTAGACGGTCACGAGGTCCGTCTTGGCTGACAGGGGGGCATCTACGGCCCAGGCGGTTCCGGCAAAGGCGGATGCCACGGCGATGGCCAGCGAGAGTCTGCGCAGCATGATCAATCCTGGATTCGGGGGTGTCGGGGGCAAGGCTACGGGGCTGCTCGGGGCGGGTCAATATGCCCCGGCAGCGGCAGGAGTGTAGTTTGCGGCAAGCTATGTTGCCTGCCTGCAACAATAGGGTTGTCGCACCCGGGACTTACGTCATTTCGCGACGCGCCAGTCACATTATTCTGACCACCGGGTTGGTTTTATCCGACGAGCTTGTTTAGACTGCGCGAGTTCTTGTCGGGGTGCCTCGAATCGGAGGCTGAGATCGGATAGTTCCGGATCCCGTTGAACCTGATCAGGTTAAGGCCTGCGTAGGGAACAAGATGTGCCTCCCCAGTTCCACGTCACGGGAGGTCCCTCTCAGCACCGCTCCAGGTGCCCTCTGCTTTCAGGTTCGCTCCGACATCTATCCCAGGAGCCAGCCGATGACCGCAAAACAACAAAAGAACCTGAGCGAGAGTGCCCAGGTCGATAAGCAATCCATCCAGCCTTTCCCCCGCTCGCAGAAGATCTACGTCGAAGGTTCCCGCCCGGATATCCGCGTACCCATGCGCGAGATCAGCCTGGACGTGACGCCCACCGCCTTCGGCGGCGAGATCAACGCCCCGGTCACCGTCTATGACACCTCCGGCCCCTACACCGACCCCGCCGTCAGCATCGACGTGCGCAAGGGCCTGGCCGACGTGCGCTCGCCCTGGATCGAGGAGCGCGACGACACCGAGCGCCTGCCGGGCCTGACCTCCGAGTTCGGCCAGCGCCGCCTGGCCGATGCCGAGCTGTCGGCCATGCGCTTCGCCCACGTGCGCAACCCGCGCCGCGCCAAGGCCGGCCGCAACGTCACCCAGATGCACTATGCGAAGCAGGGCATCATCACGCCCGAGATGGAATACGTCGCCATCCGCGAGAACATGAAACTGGCCGAGGCGCGTGCCGCCGGCCTGTTGAAGGAGCAGCACGCCGGCCACAGCTTCGGCGCGAGCATTCCGAAGGAGATCACCCCCGAGTTCGTCCGCGAGGAAATCGCCCGCGGCCGCGCCATCATCCCGGCCAACATCAACCACGTGGAGCTGGAGCCGATGATCATCGGCCGCAACTTCCTGGTGAAGATCAACGGCAACATCGGCAACTCGGCCCTGGGCTCCTCCATCGAGGAAGAAGTGGCCAAGCTGACCTGGGGCATCCGCTGGGGCTCCGACACCGTGATGGACCTGTCCACTGGCAAGCACATCCATGAAACCCGCGAGTGGATCATCCGCAACTCGCCGGTACCGATCGGCACCGTGCCGGTCTACCAGGCCCTGGAAAAGGTCGGCGGCATCGCCGAGGACCTGACCTGGGAGCTGTTCCGCGACACCCTGATCGAACAGGCCGAGCAGGGCGTGGACTACTTCACCATCCACTCGGGCGTACTGCTGCGCTATGTACCGCTGACCGCCAAGCGCGTCACCGGCATCGTCTCCCGTGGCGGCTCGATCATGGCCAAGTGGTGCCTGGCCCACCACAAGGAGAATTTCCTCTACACCCATTTCGAGGAAATCTGCGAAATCATGAAGGCCTACGACGTCAGCTTCTCGCTGGGCGACGGACTGCGTCCGGGCTCCATCGCCGACGCCAACGACGCCGCCCAGTTCGGCGAGCTGGAAACCCTCGGCGAGCTGACCAAGATCGCCTGGAAGCATGACGTGCAGACCATGATCGAGGGTCCCGGACACGTGCCGATGCACCTGATCAAGGAGAACATGGACAAGCAGCTGGAATGCTGCGACGAGGCGCCGTTCTACACCCTCGGCCCGCTGACCACCGACATCGCCCCCGGCTACGACCACATCACCTCCGGCATCGGCGCCGCGATGATCGGCTGGTTCGGTTGCGCCATGCTCTGCTACGTGACGCCCAAGGAGCACCTGGGCCTGCCGAACAAGGATGACGTGAAGACCGGCATCATCACCTACAAGATCGCGGCCCATGCCGCTGACCTCGCCAAGGGCCATCCGGGCGCGCAGGTCCGCGACAATGCGCTGTCCAAGGCGCGCTTCGAGTTCCGCTGGGAAGACCAGTTCAACCTCGGCCTGGACCCGGACACCGCCCGCGCCTTCCACGACGAGACCCTGCCGAAGGAGTCGGCCAAGGTCGCGCACTTCTGCTCCATGTGCGGGCCGAAGTTCTGCTCCATGAAAATCACCCAGGAAGTCCGTGACTACGCCAAGGAAAATGGCCTGACCGACGAGCAGAAGGCTATCGAGGCCGGTTTCGCCGAGCAGTCCGGACGCTTCAAGGACGAAGGCTCGATGATCTACAAGCAAGTGTAAGTACAAGCTCCCGTGTGACCGTGATGGGGCGCCGCCCCGTCACAACACGCCGCAAGCCGGGCCTCGTGCCCGGCTTCGCGGTTTGTGGCCATAACCATAACGACAGTCCATCCAGGGCCTCTGCCAAGTGAACACTCCAACCAGCTATTCACCGTCCATCCCGGTCGCCTTCGACCAGCGCGTGCTGGGCACGCGTGATCTGTTTTCCCTCTGGTTCTCCCTCGGCCTCGGCCTGATGGTGCTGCAGACCGGCGCGCTGCTGGCGCCCGGTCTGGGTTTCAGCGACGCGCTGCTGGCGATTCTGCTCGGCACTGGCGTCGGCGTGCTGCTGCTGGGTTCGGCGGCCATGATCGGCAGCGACACCGGCCTTTCCTCCATGGCCTCGCTCAAGCTCAGCCTGGGTTCGGCCGGCGCGACCCTGCCGGCCGTGCTCAACCTGCTGCAACTGGTGGGTTGGGGGGCCTTCGAGATCATCGTGATGCGTGACGCCGCCAGCCTGCTGGCCGCTCGCGGACTGGGGGAGGGCAGCCTGTTGGCTTCGCCGGTCCTCTGGACCCTGGTGTTCGGCGCCCTGGCCACCCTGCTGGCCGTGGCCGGCCCGCTCGCCTTCGTGCGTCGCATCCTGCGCCGCTGGGGCATCTGGCTGCTGCTGGGCGCCTGCGTCTGGCTGACCTGGGACCTGTTCAACCGTGCCGACCTGTCGGCCCTGATGGCGCGTGCCGGCGATGGCTCCATGTCCTTTGCCCTGGGCTTCGACATCGCCATCGCCATGCCGCTGTCCTGGCTGCCGCTGATTGCCGACTACTCGCGCTTCGGTCGCCGTGGCGGCGGGGTGTTCGTGGGTTCCGCGCTGGGCTTCTTCATCGGCTGCCTGTGGCTGATGGGCCTGGGCGTGGCCTACACCCTGGCGTTCGCCGAGGCCAGTGACGCCAACGCCCTGCTACTGGCCCTGGCCGGAGCCGGCATGGGGATTCCGCTGCTGCTCATCCTGTTGGACGAGTCGGAGAAGGCTTTCGCCGACATCCATTCGGCGGCGGTCTCCACCGGCATCCTGGTGCCGCTGAAGGTGGAGCACCTGGCTCTGGCCATCGGCGTGCTCTGCACCTTGATCGCCTGGTTCGCACCCTTGGCCAAGTACCAGAACTTCCTGCTGCTGATCGGCTCGGTGTTCGCGCCGCTGTTCGGCGTGGTGCTGGTGGATCACTTCATCCTGCGCCGTCGCCGCATCGAGCTGGCGCCGCGTGTCCTGCTGCGCTGGGATACCCTGGTGGCCTGGGCCTGCGGCGTAGCCACCTACCACGTGCTGGCCAACCATTGGCCGGAGCTGGGCGCCACCCTGCCGGCGCTGCTGGTGGCCGGCGGGTTGCAACTCGTGCTGGGGCGCTTCAGCCGCGTCCGGGGAAATACTGGGGCTTCAGTATTCCGTTGAGCTGCGGGTAGGGGATGCGCAGCTCCGGGTGGCCGCTGGAGTAGGGCGCGATGGTGTAGACGTCGTACTTGAGCAGCATGGCGCCGTAGCCGAGGCCGATGTTGTCGGTGCGCTCGAAGGGCCAGGTCCTGGCGAATTCCGGGTCCTGGTCCAGCTTGTTGGTTGCCAGCCAGCGGCGGTGGGCCTGTTCGGCCACCTTCCAGAAGGCCTCTTCCTGGCCGGGAAGCAGCATGTCGCCGAGGCTCAGCGGTTTTTCCAGCTTGCGGTCGTAGTTGATGAATCCGCGTCCCGGCATGCCATGGGCGCCGCCGGTGAAGAGGTAGCTGGACAGCTCCACCAGCACCAGCTTGTCGTGCTCTTCCAGCACCTTGGCCTGCAGGTAGCTGCTCCAGCCCGGCTCGGCGCTGGCGAGGAAGTCCCTTTCATAGGATTGGAAGGAGGCCGGCAGCGGCGCGTCCGGGCTGTCCTGGGTCATCTGCAGCAGGCGCCGGTTGATCAGGGCGTTGAGCTCGGGCTCGTCCTCGAAGCTGATGGCGTCGATGTTCACCAGCGGGCAGGTGTCGCCCTGGCAGCCGGGTTTGAGGTGTTCCCAGGCATGGCGCTGCGGTTCCAGCTTGTCGTGTCCGCCGGGGAGCATCTGGCAGGCGCTGAGCAGGGCGCCGAGGCTGGCGGCGGCAAGGAGTCTGGCAAAAGGCATCGGCTTCATCTTCTGGGACGGGTTCCGGAACGTGCAGGCTTCGACTGCGCTCGCGGCCATGAGTTCGGCGGCCGCGCGGCACGGTTTCGCCGCGCATCTTCCCAGCCTGCGAGCCATCTGCAAAGAGGCTGCGCCCCATGCGGCCAAGGCGTAGGATGCGCGGATCGAAGCCTTCCAACAGTGAGTGAGAACCGCCCATGACCGAAACGTTCAAGCCGGATCCGGACGCCGTTGAAATAGTCGAGCAGGAAACCTGTTTCCAGGGTTTTTACCGTCTGGACCGACTGAGCCTGCGTCATCGGCAGTTCTCCGGTGCCATGGGGCCGGTCATCCATCGGGAACTCTTCGTCCGTCATGATGCGGTCTGTGTTCTGCCCTATGATCCGCAGCGTGACCAGGTGGTGCTGATCGAACAGTTCCGGGTCGGCGCCTACGGCAAGAGCGAGAACCCCTGGTTGCTGGAGCTGGTCGCGGGGCTGATCGACAAGGACGAGGAACCGGAAGAGGTCGCCCGTCGGGAAGCCGTTGAAGAGGCCGATCTGCAGTTGACTTCACTCTGGCCGATCACCACCTACTATCCTTCACCAGGGGGTTCGAACGAACGTGTGCACCTGTTCCTCGGGCGTTGCGACAGTGACGGCGCGGGCGGCGTACACGGGCTGGCGGAAGAGGGCGAAGACATCCGCGTGCATGTGATGCCGCTGGAAGACGCCCTGGCCCTGATGCGTGAAGGGCGGCTGGACAATGCCGCAAGTATGCTGGCCCTGCAGTGGCTGGCGCTGAACCGTGCCGAAGTCAGGGGGTTGTGGACGTGAATCTGTTGCGCGATCGCTACCGGGTCGATCTCGTCGGGCTGCAAGCAGCCTGCGAGGCGAACTACGCGCGCCTGATGCGTCTGCTCCCGCAGATGCGCGAGGTGCGTGGCTCCCGGCGCGTCGCGTTGAGCCAGGGCGAGCGCCTGCTCGGCGTGCTGACCCTGGAAGTGGTCGACGCCTGTCCCTATACCACCACCCTGCGGGTGCGCCAGGAGCACAGCCTGCCCTGGTTGCCGGCGCCGCAGCTGGAAGTGCGGGTCTACCATGACGCGCGCATGGCCGAAGTGGTCGGTGCCGAGAATGCACGGCGCATTCGTAGCGTGTATCCCTATCCCAACGCCGACATGCACCAGCCCGATGAGAAGAGCCAGTTGAATCTCTTCCTCGGCGAGTGGCTGAGCCATTGCCTGGCCTGCGGCCACGAGCTGGAGCCCGTGTCCCTCTGATCGGCGCGATCCACTGCGAGTAACTGTGAACCATTCCCGCTTCGCGGGTTTACCCCTTGTGCGCGCAGCAACCATAATTGGACCACCTTGCCCAAGGAGAAGGCCTTGCCCAGTCCACTCCCCCACGCCGCTGACGAGTCGGTGCTGCTGGTGCAGCTCTCCGACAGCCACCTGTTCGCCGAAGCGGACGGCAAGCTGCTGGGCATGGAGACCCGCGACAGCCTGCGGCGGGTGATCGAGCAGGTGCTGCAGGAGCAACCGCGCATCGATCTGGTGCTTGCTACCGGCGACCTCTCCCAGGATGGTTCGGTCGAATCCTACGAAGCTTTCCGCGACATGGCGGCGGGCATTCCCGCGCCGGCCCGCTGGTTCCCCGGCAACCACGACGAAGTGCCGGTGATGCGCGATGTCTGCGCCGGCTCCGACGCCCTCGAACCCATAGTCGATTTCCCCCACTGGCGCCTGGTCCTGCTGGATTCCACCATTGCCGGCGCCGTGCCCGGACATTTCCCCGCCGAGCAGCTCAAGCTCCTGGAAGACGCCCTCCAGGGCGCCGGCGAGCGCCATGTGCTGGTCAGCTTCCACCATCATCCGGTGCCCATAGGCTGCACCTGGATGGACCCGATCGGCGTACGCAACGCCGACAGCCTGTTCGCCGTGCTGGATCGTTATCCACAGGTGCGTGCGCTGCTCTGGGGGCACGTCCACCAGGAGTTCGACCAACTGCGCAACGGCGTGCGCCTGCTGGCCTCGCCGTCCACCTGCGTGCAGTTCGCGCCGGGCAGCGAGGATTTCTGCGTGGGCAACGAGGCACCCGGCTACCGCTGGTTGCGCCTGGCCCGCGACGGCAGCGTGGAAACCGGGGTTTCCCGGGTCACCGGCATCGACTTCGAGGTGGACTACAGCGTCAAGGGTTATTGACCTTCGCGCCGTTGCACGGCAAGAAGTACTCCTTTCCCTCGACCTGTCAGGAAGCCGCGTGTCCAGCTCCTCACCCAGTCTTCTCTATATCCACGGTTTCAACAGCTCGCCTGCCTCGCACAAGGCGCGCCAGCTCGATGCGCTCATGCAGCGCCTGGGACTGGCCGAGCGCCTGCGGGTACCGGCCCTGCACCACCACCCACGCCAAGCCATCGCGCAGCTCGAAGCGGCCATCGCCGAGCTGGGGCGCCCGGTGCTGGTCGGCAGCTCCCTGGGCGGCTACTATGCGACCCACCTGGCCGAGCGCCACGGCCTTTCGGCCGTGCTGATCAACCCGGCTGTGGCTCCGCACCGGCTGTTCGACGGCCGGCTCGGGCCACAGAAGAATTACTACAGCGACGAAACCTGGGAGCTGACGCTGGAGCACGTGATGGCATTGGCCGAACTGGAAGTGCCGCCACCACGGGACCCGCTGCGTTACCAGGTCTGGTTGCAGACGGCCGACGAGACCCTCGACTACCGCCAGGCGGAGCGCTACTACCGCGCTTGTGCCCTGCGCATCGAGGCCGGCGGCGACCACGGTTTCCAGAACTTCCCCGCCCATCTGCCCGCTTTGCTGGCCTTCGCCGGCCTGCCCGCGCAGCTGTGGCGTGACATCGACTTTTCCGACCTCTGACTGAAAGGGAATCCATGGCTACTTACAACGCGGATGCCATCGAAGTCCTCTCCGGCCTCGACCCGGTGCGCAAGCGCCCGGGCATGTACACCGACACCAGCCGCCCGAACCACCTGGCCCAGGAAGTCATCGACAACAGTGTGGACGAGGCCCTGGCCGGCCACGCCAAGAGCGTGCAGGTGATCCTCCATGAGGACAACTCCCTGCAGGTGATCGACGACGGCCGCGGCATGCCGGTGGATATCCACCCCGAAGAAGGGGTGCCCGGCGTCGAGCTGATCCTCACCAAGCTGCACGCCGGCGGCAAGTTCTCCAACAAGAACTACCAGTTCTCCGGCGGCCTCCACGGCGTGGGCATCTCGGTGGTGAACGCCCTGTCGACCCGCGTCGAAGTGCGGGTCAAGCGCGAAGGCAGCGAGTACCTGATGACCTTCGCCGACGGCTTCAAGGCCAGCGAGCTGGAAGTCATCGGCACGGTCGGCAAGCGCAACACCGGCACCAGCGTGCACTTCTGGCCGGACGCCAAGTACTTCGACTCCCACAAGTTCTCCGTCAGCCGCCTCAAGCATGTGCTCAAGGCCAAGGCCGTGCTCTGCCCGGGGCTGCTGGTCACCTTCGAGGACAAGGCCAGCGGCGAGAAGGTCGAGTGGCACTACGAGGACGGACTGCGTTCCTACCTGGTGGACGCGGTCAGCGAGTTCGAGCGGCTGCCGAGCGAGCCGTTCTGCGGCAGCCTGGCCGGTAACAAGGAAGCCGTGGACTGGGCGCTGCTGTGGCTGCCCGAGGGTGGCGACAGCGTCCAGGAAAGCTATGTCAACCTGATCCCTACCGCCCAGGGCGGCACCCACGTCAACGGCTTGCGCCAGGGCCTGCTGGACGCCATGCGCGAGTTCTGCGAGTTCCGCAACCTGCTGCCCCGTGGGGTGAAGCTGGCGCCCGAGGATGTCTGGGAGCGCATTGCCTTCGTGCTCTCGATGAAGCTGCAGGAACCGCAATTCTCCGGCCAGACCAAGGAGCGCCTGTCCTCCCGCGAGGCGGCCGCCTTCGTCTCCGGGGTGGTCAAGGATGCCTTCAGCCTCTGGCTCAACGCCCACCCGGAACTGGGCATGCAGCTGGCCGAACTGGCCATCAGCAACGCCGGCCGTCGCCTGAAGGCGAGCAAGAAGGTCGAGCGCAAGCGCGTGACCCAGGGCCCGGCGCTGCCCGGCAAGCTGGCCGACTGCGCCGGGCAGGACCCCATGCGCTCGGAACTCTTCCTGGTGGAGGGCGACTCCGCCGGCGGCTCGGCCAAGCAGGCGCGGGACAAGGAATTCCAGGCGATCATGCCCCTGCGCGGCAAGATCCTGAACACCTGGGAAGTCGACGGTGGCGAAGTCCTGGCTTCCCAGGAAGTCCACGACATCGCCGTCGCCATCGGCGTCGATCCCGGCGCCGCCGACCTGACCCAGCTGCGCTACGGCAAGATCTGCATCCTCGCCGATGCCGACTCCGACGGCCTGCACATCGCCACGCTGCTCTGCGCCTTGTTCGTCCGCCACTTCCGCCCGCTGGTGGAAGCCGGCAACGTCTACGTGGCCATGCCGCCGCTGTACCGCATCGACCTGGGCAAGGAAATCTACTACGCCCTGGATGACGCCGAGCGCGACGGTATCCTCGACCGCCTGGTGGCGGAGAAGAAACGCGGCAAGCCGCAGGTCACCCGATTCAAGGGCCTGGGCGAGATGAACCCGCCGCAGCTGCGCGAAACCACCATGGACCCGAACACCCGCCGCCTGGTCCAGCTGACCCTGGAAGACACCGAAGGCACGGTGGAAATCATGGACATGCTGCTGGCGAAGAAGCGCGCCGGCGACCGCAAGTCCTGGCTGGAGTCCAAGGGCAACCTGGCCGAGGTCATGGTGTGAGGAGTGCGCTCCTCCTCCTCGGCCTGATGTTCGCTGCACCGCTCTGGGCCGCCGACGACCTGGAGCAGCTGCGCCTGGCCGCCGAATACCCGGTGGACGGCATGCCCCAGGGCAACCTGTCCGGCCTCGCCCGTTGCGGCACCGACCTGCTGGCGGTGTCCGACCGGGTGGATAACCAGCTCTATCGGCTCACACCCATCGGTGGCGTGCTCCAGGCCGAGGCCGAGATCTTCCACGCGCCGCCACCGCCGCCGAGCAACCTGCCTTGGGGCGTGCGTGCGCGTTCCTGGGCCATCAGCATGCTGCGGGGCAACGACCTGGATTTCGAGGGCATCAGCTGCGATGCCTCCGGTAACCGCTACCTGGTGAGCGAGGCCCACGCGACGGTGCTGCAGGTGCCCGTGAGCGGCGAGCCCAACTGGATGCTGCTGCCGGAGAACCTGGTCCGCCAGGCCCGCGCCAGCGGCATGTTGCTGCACTTCAACGCTTTACTGGAAGGCGTCGCCGTCGATCCCAAGGGGGATCGTCTCTGGCTTGCCGCCGAGCGCGAGCGTCGCGGCCTGATGGTGGTGCACCGCCAGCAGTCCACCTGGCGTTGCTCCGGCGGCTGCGTGATCTTCAGCGAAGCCGGTACCGAGCGTCCGCCGGCGCCCATGGGCAGCGAACAGCGGATGCCCCGGGACTTCGCCGACGTCGCCTACTTCGATGAAAAGCTCTTCACCCTGGAGCGCCTGGCGCACCGGGTCTGCCGGCGCAAGCCGAGCAATGGCGAGGTGGAACGTTGCTGGTCCTTCGCTGAAGAGGCCCTGGCCGACACCCGCCGCTACGGCGTGCCCTTCGGCGTCGCCGAAGGCCTGTGGGTCGACGCCGACGGCGCCTGGATCGGCCTGGACAACGGCGGCAAGGCTCGCGCCGATGGTGAGCGTCGACCCATCGTCTGGCGCTTTTCCACACCCAAGGGCGGCTGGAGCGCGAAATGACCACGCAGGCGCCGGGAAAACGCGCGGGAAGGGTCATGCTGGTGCTCGCCTGGGGCATCGGCCTGCTCCTGGCCGCGCGCTTTTTCGGCATCTGGGAAGATCGCCAGCACAACCCCAACCGTGCGCCCGCGTCGGTGCACGGCGATGGTTACGTCGAGGTGCGCCTGGCCAGCAGCCGGCAAGGGCACTACCTGCTGGACGGCCGGATCGACGGCCAGGACGTGACCTTCCTCCTCGATACCGGCGCCACCCAGGTGGCGGTGCCCGCGGCGCTGGCCGGGCGGCTTGGGCTCGCGCCCGGCTCCGCGGTCACCCTGAGCACCGCCAACGGTCGCGTCACCGGCCATCGCACCCAGTTGCAGGAACTGCGCCTGGGAGACATCCGGCTGACCCAGGTACCGGCGATCATCGTGCCGGGCATGGACGGCGACGAGGTGCTGCTCGGCATGAGCGCCCTGAAACAACTCGAATTCACCCAGCGCGACGGCACCCTGGTGCTGCGCCAAGTCACTTCTCCGTGAGGCACGCATGAGCGAATCCCTCGATCTGAGCCTGGAGGGCGTCGAACGCCGCTCCCTGGCCGATTTCACCGAACAGGCCTACCTCAACTATTCCATGTACGTGATCATGGACCGTGCCCTGCCGCATATCGGCGACGGTCTGAAACCCGTACAGCGGCGCATCATCTACGCCATGAGCGAGCTGGGCCTGGACGCCGACTCCAAGCACAAGAAGTCGGCGCGTACCGTCGGCGACGTACTCGGCAAGTTCCATCCCCACGGCGATTCCGCCTGCTACGAAGCCATGGTGCTGATGGCCCAGCCCTTCAGCTACCGCTACACCCTGGTGGACGGCCAGGGCAACTGGGGTGCGCCTGACGATCCCAAGTCCTTCGCCGCCATGCGCTACACCGAGGCGCGCCTGTCGCGCTACTCGGAAGTGCTGCTCTCGGAGCTCGGCCAGGGCACCGTGGACTGGGTACCGAACTTCGACGGCACCCTGAACGAGCCGGCGACCCTGCCGGCGCGCCTGCCCAACCTGCTGCTCAACGGCACCACCGGCATCGCCGTCGGCATGGCCACCGACGTACCGCCGCATAACCTGCGAGAAGTGGCGGCCGCCTGCGTGCGCCTGCTCGACGAGCCAAGTGCCACGGTCGAGCAGCTCTGCGAACACATCCTGGGCCCGGACTTCCCCACCGAGGCGGAAGTCATCACCCCGCGCGCCGATCTGCTGAAGATCTACGAGACCGGCCGTGGCTCGGTGCGCATGCGTGCCGTTTACCGGGTGGAAGATGGCGACATCGTGGTCACCGCGCTGCCCCACCAGGTGTCCGGCTCCAAGGTGCTGGAGCAGATCGCCGGCCAGATGCAGGCCAAGAAGCTTCCCATGGTGGCCGACCTGCGCGACGAGTCGGACCACGAGAACCCCACCCGTATCGTCATCATCCCGCGCTCCAACCGTGTCGATGCCGACGAACTGATGCAGCACCTGTTCGCCACCACCGACCTGGAGTCGAGCTACCGGGTCAACACCAACGTCATCGGCCTGGACGGCAAGCCCCAGGTCAAGGACCTGCGCACCCTGCTCAGCGAGTGGCTGACCTACCGCATCGGCACCGTGCGCCGCCGCCTGCAGTTCCGCCTGGACAAGGTGGAGAAGCGCCTGCACCTGTTGGACGGTTTGCTGATCGCCTTCCTCAACCTGGATGAAGTGATCCACATCATCCGCACCGAGGACCAACCCAAGCAGGTCCTGATGGCGCGCTTCGATCTCACCGAGATCCAGGCCGACTACATTCTCGACACCCGTCTGCGCCAACTGGCCCGCCTGGAAGAGATGAAGATCCGTGGCGAGCAGGACGAACTGCTGAAGGAACAGAAAAAGCTGCAGACGCTGCTGGGCAGCGACAGCAAGCTGAAGAAGCTGGTGCGTGACGAACTGATCAAGGACGCCGAGACCTACGGCGATGCTCGCCGCTCGCCGATAGTCGCCCGCGCCGAAGCCCGCGCCCTGTCGGAAACCGAACTGATGCCGACCGAGCCGGTGACCGTGGTGCTCTCCGAGAAGGGTTGGGTGCGTTGCGCCAAGGGCCACGATATCGATGCGACCGGTCTCTCCTACAAGGCCGGCGATGGCTTCAAGGCCGCGGCGCCAGGGCGTTCCAACCAGTACGCGGTGTTCATCGACTCCACCGGCCGCAGCTATTCCCTGGCGGCGCATTCGCTGCCCTCGGCCCGTGGCCAGGGCGAGCCGCTCACCGGCAAGCTGACGCCTCCGCCGGGCGCAAACTTCGACTGCGTGCTGCTGCCCGAGGATGACGCCACCTACGTGATCGCTTCCGACGCCGGCTATGGCTTCGTGGTCAAGGGCGCCGACCTGCAGGCCAAGAACAAGGCCGGCAAGGCCCTGCTCAGCTTGCCGAACGGCGCCAAGGTGGTGCCGCCGCGCCCGGTGCAGAGCGTCGAGGAGGACTGGCTGGCCGCCGTCACCACCGAAGGTCGCCTGCTACTGTTCAAGGTCGCCGACCTGCCGCAGCTGGCCAAGGGCAAGGGCAACAAGATCATCGGCATCCCCGGCGATCGCGTCGCCAGCCGTGAGGAATACCTGACGGACCTGGCGGTATTGCCGGCCGGCGCGACCCTGGTTCTGCAGGCCGGCAAGCGCACCCTGTCGCTCAAGGCCGATGACCTGGAGCACTACAAGGGCGAGCGCGGACGCCGTGGCAACAAGCTCCCGCGCGGGTTCCAGCGAGTCGACGCGCTACAGGTGGAACCGGTGGCCTGAGTCCGGCGACAGCGAATTGACGTGGGGCTCTGGAGTCCAGCGCCACATTGACGGATGATATGTCCCCTCGCCGCTCCGGATGGCGGCGAAGACGAACGAATGCGACTGCAGGCTGCTCACGAGGCAGCCGTGGGTGAGATTGATGATCATGCGTTTTCCCCTGGCTTTGATGCTGGCCAGCCTCCTGGGGCTGGCCGGTTGTGTACATAGCCCCCCCGTCCCGATGTTCCAGCTGGATGCCGGCACCCCGGAGGTGCCCTCCAAGAATGCCGGGATTCAGGTTCTGCTCGGCCCGGTGACCGTGGCCGACTACCTGCAGCGTGAAACCCTGCTGCAACGTCAGCCCGACGGCAGCCTGACCGCTGCGCCGGATGGCCGCTGGGCCGGTAGCCTGGCCGCGGATATCGACCAGGTTCTGTTGCGTCAGCTGTCCTGGCGCCTGGACAGCCAACGTCTGGTGCTGGCCCCGGGTAACCCCGGCTTCACGCCCGAAGTGCAGGTGCTGCTGACCATCAGCCGCCTGGACTCCGGCCCGCAGCGTCCGGCAGTGCTGGAGGCGCAATGGCGCCTGCTGGACCGCGCCGGCCAACTGCGTGACAGCCGCCTGGTGCGCCTGGAAGAGAGCCATGCCGGCACTTCCGCCGACCAGGTGCGTGCCCAGAGCGAACTGCTGCAGCAACTGGCCGAGCAACTGGCCGCCGCGGTCAAGCCGCTGGAAGGTCAGCCGGTGGCCGTCGAGCCCGTGCGCAAACCGGCCGCGCCTGCGGCGCCGGCCAAGGCCAAGGAACCGCAACCGCCGAAGATCCCCATGGCGGCGCCGGTGCGTACCGATGTGGAAGTGTTCCGCTTCTGAGTGCGCAGCACGCCTGGAAAGAGCCCGCTATTTGCGGGCTTTTTCATGCCTATGGATAACCGGTAGGAGCGATTTCAATCGCGATGCAAGCCGTCATACCGGTTGCAGGGTGGACCACGCTTCACCGGTCCACCATTCGATGCCCTGCATAGCGCCGCTGGTGGATGGAAAAGCATCATCCCCCTTGTACCGAGTGACGGATGATGGCTCTCCTGTAGGTTGGGTAGAGCGCAGCGAAACCCAACGATTCCCCAGGCAGGCCGAACGTTGGGCTTCGCATAGCTCAGCCACAACCTACACGCCCCCCTTCAATCAATCGGAGATCAGCTCGGCCCCGTTGGTCTGGAATGGCGGCATGAAAAAGCCCGCAACTGCGGGCTTTTTCATCAGCGGGAGGTTCAGTGCGCGCGGGCTTCGTGCATGCGCGACAGCTGGCGTTCCAGCAGCGAGGGGTAGGGCTCCAGCAGGCGTTCGACGCAGCTGGCGCCTTCCGGGCTGCTGATGGAGCGGATGCGGGCGCGCTGGCGCAGCAGGTCGTCGTCAGCGATGGCGCGTTCCACCAGCAGCAGGTTGCGGCTGTGCTGGCACAGCGCGAGGGCGTTCTGGGTGGTGTCGTTGAGCAGCAGGTCGCCCTGGCCGAGGCCGAAGAGGTCGTCGCCCAGGGTCAGGCCCAGTTGCAGCTGCAGGGTGATGCCGCTGTCGGCCACCTCGATCTGCAGGGCGTGGCCGAGGGCGCGCATCAGTTCGCCACAGCAGACGGCATGGGTCAGGTAGTCCTCGCCACCGTCCCGGCTGTGGAAGAGCATCAGGCTGCTGCCGTCGTTGAGGGTCAGCAACTGGCAATGGTAGAGGCGCGCAGCCTGGTCCAGGCAATCGCGGTAGCGCTGCAGCAAGTCCATCAGGCGGGCCCGTGGCAGGCGGCGCAGCTGGTCCTGGGCACCCAGTTGGATGGCCAGTACGGCACTGTTCTGCGGCTCTGCGGGCGCCACGGGCGCCGGCGTCGGGGCGGGTTGTGGTTCGGCCAGCTCCTCGCGCAGGTCGACGAAGGGGTCTTCCTCGTCCGGGGTGAACAACTTGCTCGGGGTGTCTTCCTCGACGTCGTAGCTGTCGTCGCGCAGGTCGCGGACCTCGAAGCTCTCCTCGGCGTCCTGTTCTTCGTCCAGGTAGTGCTCTTCGTCCTCGGCGTAATCCTCTTCTTCCAGGATGGGCTCCGGCTCGGGCTCGGGCTTCTCCGGCACCAGGCGGGCCTGCAGCTGGCGGGCGAGGTCGCCGATCTCATCCTGGCGGCCGGCGCCAGGGGCGGGGTCGTCCGGGTCGCGAAGCCAGACCCGCAGTTGCAGCAGCGGTGTGGAGATATGGCGGCCCAGGCGCAGGCTGAGGGACAGGGTCAGGGCCAGCAGGATCAGGCTGAGCAGGCCCATGCTCTGCAGGCTGATGGTCATGGGCTGCTGGAACTGCTCCATGTCCAGGCTCAGGCGCAGGTGCCCGGCTATCACTTCCTGGAAGGTGATAGGCGTGGAGTACAGGCCTTCGGCTTCGCCCAGCAGGCCCTGCTTGGGCCGCGAGCCGGCCTCGGCGAGGATGCGGTTGTCGACGCTGTAGATGGCCGCGTGGGCCACCAGTGGGTTCTTCACCAGGTTGTTGAGCAGCACGTTGAGGCTGAGGATGTCGTTGGACACCAGCAGTTCGGTGGCTGAGGCCGCCGTCTGCGCCGTCAGGCTCTGGCCAAGGGCGTCGGCCTGCTGCTGCATGGCCTGCTTGAACTGCATGCCCATGACCCAGGCATAGATCACCAGCGCCAGGGCCACCAGCAGCAAACTGTGGCTGGCGATGCGCAGGGCAAGTGGCACGCGCCTCTGGCGGAGGGCGTGGAAGATCAGCAGGAAGAAGTTATCGGGTTTGACAGGCGTGGGCCGGTTCACAGAGCGCGGCTCTTCTCGAACGAAATTGTGCCGCAGTATAGCGAGCGCCCCTTGCAGGGCAAAGCGCCGGGCATGCCAGGCATGCCGCGTAAGCCGTGAAAGTGGGTAGAATGTGCGCCTTTTCATGCGTTGAACGAGGTGCGCCTTGCGCGAGATTGTCCTGATCAACATCACTGGCGAGGATCGCCCCGGCCTGACCGCCGCAATCACCGGCGTTCTGGCCCAGGGTGGCGTGAACATTCTGGATATCGGCCAGGCGGTGATCCACGACACCCTGTCGTTCGGCATCCTGGTGGAAATCCCGGACAACGGCGAAGCCTCGTCCGTGCTCAAGGACGTGCTGTTCACCGCCTACAAGCTGGACCAGCAGGTGCGTTTCACCCCGGTTTCCGAGTCCGACTACCAGCAGTGGGTCGGCGGCCAGGGCAAGAGCCGCTACATCGTCACCCTGCTGACCCGCAAGGTGACCGCCGAGCAGTTGCAGCGGGTGAGTTCCATCACCGCCAAGTACGGCCTGAACATCGATCACATCGACCGTCTGTCGGGCCGCATGCCATTGGATATGCCGGCCGACCAGGGCAAGGGCTGCATCGAGTTCTCCGTGCGTGGCGAGCCCGCTGATCCGGTGGCATTGCGCGCCGAGTTCCTCAGCGTGGCCCAGGAGCTGAACGTCGACATCGCCTTCCAGCGCGACTCGCTGTTCCGCCGCAACCGCCGCCTGGCGGTGTTCGACATGGATTCGACGCTGATCGAGGCCGAGGTGATCGACGAGCTGGCCAAGGCCGCCGGGGTGGGCGACCAGGTCGCGGAAATCACCGAGCGCGCCATGCGCGGCGAACTGGACTTCCGCGCCAGCTTCAAGGAGCGCCTGGGCCTGCTCCAGGGCCTGTCGGAGGAGGTGCTGGAAGAGATCGGCGCTTCCCTGCGCCTGACCGAAGGCGCCGAAACCCTGTTCGCCGAGCTCAAGCGCCTGGGCTACAAGACCGCGATCCTTTCCGGCGGCTTCAGCTACTTCGCCAAGCAGCTGCAGGCCAAGCTGGGCATCGACTACGTGTTCGCCAACGAGCTGCAGATCGTCGACGGCAAGCTGACCGGCGTGGCGGTGGAGCCCATCGTCGACGCCCAGCGCAAGGCCGACCTGCTGCGCGAGCTGGCCCAGAAGGAAGGCCTGCGCCTGGAGCAGACCATCGCCGTGGGCGATGGCGCCAACGACCTGCCGATGCTCGGCCTGGCCGGCCTGGGCGTGGCCTTCCGCGCCAAGCCGCTGGTCAAGCAGTCGGCCAAGCAGGCCATCTCCACCCTGGGCCTGGACGGCATCCTCTATCTGCTGGGCTTCCGCGACCGCGACGGCCAGGACTGAGGCGTTCGCCGGACATGAAAAAGCCGCCTTCGGGCGGCTTTTTCATGGTTCGTCGCGATGGGTATCGCTTCGCTCGACCCATCCTACGGCGGCACGCTACCTCTTATTCATCTTCGGAGGAGAAGTCGTAATCCATCGCCTGGCTGGGGCCCTGCAGGTAGTAGCCCTGGATGTAGTTGACGCCGGCCTGCCAGAGCGTCGCCAGTACGCTGGCGGTTTCGACGAAGGGCACGATGGTCAGCTTGGCCTGGGCGTGGAGGCTGGCGAGCAGCGTCTTGAGCGCATCCTGGTTCTCGGGACGGCTGAGATCCTGGGTGAAGGAACCATCGACCTTCACGAAGTCGATGGAGAGGTGCTTGAGGGTGTTGAAGGGGGTCAGCGCGCAGCCGAACTGGCTCAGGGCGACCTGGCAGTGCAGCTCGGCCAATCCCTGGGTCAGCAGCTTGGCCTGTTTCAGGTAGGCGATGGCATCCGGCTCGCTGAACTGGAAGATCAGCGCATCGGAGGGTAGCCGTGCCGCCTTGAGCGCCACGCTGAGCCACGGTAGCAGGGTCTGGTCCTGCAGGCTGGAGCTCGACAGGTGCACGAACAGCCGCGTGTTGTGGCCCTTGGTGCGGTGCTCGGCAAGCAGCTTGATGGAGTTGAGGATCACCCAGCGGTCGATCTTCTCGGCCAGGCCGGCGTCCCTGGCCGCGTCGAGGAAGTCGGCGGGTGGCACTTCCTCGCCCTGCGGGCTGAGCAGGCGCAGCAGCACTTCGTAGTGTTCGAAGCTGTCGCCGCGCAGGCTGATGATCGGTTGGAACAGCAGGCGGAAGCTGTTGTTCTCCAGGGCCTGCTGGACCATGGCCACCAGGTTGCCGCGATTGGCTGCGGCGGCCAGTTCTTCCGCCGGGTCGTAGAGCTTGAGGCCGTTATTGTCGCCGAGTTCATCGGCGCAGCGATGGGCGCGGTCCACCACGTCCTGGGCCTTGGGTGTGGTTTCGCTGAGGCCGGCGACGCCGATGCACAGGCTGAGCTGTACGGTACGGCTGCTGACGTCGAACAGGTGGATGTCGATCTTTTTCAGCAAGGCCTGCAGGCTTTCGGTGGCCTGTTCCGGGGAGAGGCCCGGAAGCAGCACGCCGAACACGTCGTCGCCATAGCGCGCCAGCTGGGCGTCGCCGGCGAAATGGGCGCGCAGCAGGTTGGCGAGGTCCGTGAGCAGCAGGTCGACGCCGGCGATGCCGACTTCGGCCAACAGGCTCGAATAGCGGGCGACGCGGATGTAGCCGAGGCTGGACGGCTGCCCGGCGTTGACGGCGCGTTCCGCCGCGACGTCGAGCATCTCGTTGAAGTGGGTGCGATTGAACAGGCCGGTGACCAGGTCCTGGCTGCTGATCTCGCGCAGCTTCTCTTCCAGTTCGGCGCTATCGGTTTCGGCGCGGATGACCACCTGGATGCAGGGTTCGCCGTCGTAGGTGGCGGGGGAGAAGCTCATGCGCGCCTGGAAGCTCTGGCCATCGACCTTGCAACCGTTGCAGGTCAGCTCGCCGCTGCCCTCGCCATCGCGGTAGTTCTTCAGGAAGTCCTTGAACCCGGATTGGTCGGTGCCGGCGATCAGGTCGATCATCGGCATGCCTTCGAGTTCGTCGCCGTCGTCGTAGCCGAACATCTCCACGTAGGCGCGGTTGGCATAGATGTGCATGCCGTCGTGGACATAGGCGATGGCATCCACCGAGCTGTCGAGCAGCAGCTGGCAGCGCTTCTCGGCTTCCCGCAGGCTGACTTCGGCGGCGCGTCGGGCGCGGCGTTGCTCGAGGTTCGCCAGTTCGCGGTTGGCCACCAGTACCAGGCGCTCGTCCTCGCCCTGGGGCAAGGCATCCTGGGCGCCGAGGGCCAGGGCTTCGGTAATGAGGTCGGAGTCGTTGTCCGGCACCAGCTGGATGAAGGGGATGTCCTTGGACTGGCGGCGGATGCTGGTGAGGGCTTCGCCCGGGCTCAGGAGTTCGCTGGTGGGTGCGGCGATCAGAAGGTCCCAGCTCTGCTGCAGGGCTTCATTGAGATCGTCGCCGCCAAGGATGCGGTGGACGCGGGTGGCGCGGCCGGCGTTGCGAAATAGGCTGACCAGACGCTCGGCTTCGTTCTGCGAGTCTTCCAGGATCAGGAGGCGGATCGTTTTCTTTTCGATGGCCATGGCCTGTGCTTAGCGCCGAACGAGCGCGAATAGGCGACGAATGGTGATAAGCCTCGAATCTACAGCGACTTCCAGAGCGAGTCAAAATCTTCCTCGCCCCCCGGCGACTGGCTTCCCGGTGCTGTGACGGGCTTCCCTTGTGGCGGTGTCGGCTGCTCGAAGATCCGGTATTCGAACTGGTTGAAACTGCCCGTGCTGGTAAGGCGGCGGGTGAGGACCGCGCGGTGCTCGTCGCCATGCAGGTTGATCTGCACCTTGTTGCCTTCCTGGAAGGGCAGGCGCGGCGTGATCAGCGTGGCCGGACGGGAAATGGCGCCGATGGCCGGCAGCAGCAGGGCGCGCAGGTAGTGGCTGTTCTGCTCGCCCTTGCGCAGCAGCAGTACGCCGCAGGATTGCGCCTGGGGGGCCACCAGTTCGATGCCCATCTGGGTGCCGCCGCCGCGTACCTGGCGGATCCAGCGCACCACGGCGATGCTCCAGCCCTGGCCGGGGATGTCCTGTACGCCGAGCAGTTCGCCGGCCTGCAACTGGCTGGGCACTTCCTTGGGCCAGCTCAGGCAGTAGCCGCCCGGGCTGTGGTTGACCACCGCGACACTGAAGGTCGGGTAGCTCTCCGGCGCCGCGCTGGCCTGGGTGGGCTGTGCGTTGCTTTCGGCGACGGGGCGGGTGTATTCGATTTCCTCGAGTGGCATGCCTGGCTGCCAGCCCTGGTTGGGCTGGGCGTCGAATGCCTTGGACCAGACGTCCTTGGCGACCGGCTTGGCCACGCTGTCGAAGACCGCCTGGCCAATGTCCAAGGGGATCTTCAGCACTTCGCTGAATGGGCGGCTGCCGGCCAGGTAGAAATGCAGCGCGCTCATGCCGATGCACAGGGTCAGGCTGCCCTGGCCGGGGTTGCGCTGGAAGGTGCGCTCGGAGATGTCGCCCCAGGCCGAGCTCAGGTGCTGCAGCAGGTCGACGCTCAGGCCCTCGGGCATAAGCAGGCGCGATTGGCCGCGCTGTTCGGCCGGCAGCAGCAGGTATTCCTTGATGGCGTCCACCAGCGGCAACGGGTCGAACCCCAGCAGGGTGCGCGGGTCGGCTTCGCTGAACAGGGATTTGTAGCGCGGCGGCCCGTCCAGCTGCGGCGCCACGGCGAACAGGCTGGACGGCAGGTCGGCCGGCTGCAGGCTGACCAGCGCGCTCCAGGGTTCGAGGACTTCCGCGAGACGGGCGATGCCGTTCTGGCGCATCTGGTTGCAGCGGGAGCAGCCCAGCAGCAGGGCCACCAGGTAGGTCTGCTCGACGCTCAGGCCCTGGGTGTGACGGGCCAGCGGGTCGCGCACGGTCACACGATGCAGCTGGCGGCCCTGGGCCAGTTGATAGAGCTGGTGCAGTTCCAGCCAGAGGCCTTCCGGGACCGGGCAGTACAGCTGGTTGGAGCGGATCAGCGGGCCGTTCAGGCTGTGCACGGCGCGCTGCAGGGCGATGGCCAGGAGTTGCACGCGTTCGCGGTCGCGGCTGGGTCGCGGCGACTCCTGCACGACGATCAGTTTGTAACCGATGGCCAGGTGGTTCTGCAGGGCCTGGCAGAGGTTGGCGACCTTGCGGGGCCGCTCGTCGAGCACGATGGACTGGCTGAGGAAGTGGCGTTCCAGGTGCTGGCAGACGAAGTAGATTTCCGGCCGCATCAGTTCCAGCAGCTGCAGGCGGTTTTCGCAGGGGGTTTCCAGTTGGTTCAGCTCTACCATCGCCTGGTAGAGCTGGCGCGCGGTCTCGCCGAGGTTGGCCTTCGGCAGATGGGCGATCCAGCCTTTCAGCTCACGAGGGGTGGCACCGCAGAAGGACAGGCTCTGTTTGCTAGGCGTAGGGACACGCAACAGCAGGTGAGGGCTCTGGTGGTCCATCCGGATCGGCTTCTCCGATTGCTCGTGCGACATGAATTGGCTTGGTTTTCAGCACTCTAACAGCATCCTTGCGCGCTGGCAGCCATCCCGGGGGCGGACTGTCGACGCGTTGGCAGGTGCTGCGAATACCTGTCTTCCATGATAGGACCCCGGCCGGATAGTGCAGTTCGGCCGGGGTTTTTCCTCAGGCTTCCTTGGGCAGGGCCAGCAGCTGGCCCATGCGCACCTGGCTGCCCGGCCAGGCGTTTTCGGCCCAGCGCACCTGATCCGGCCCGAAAAGAACGATGGCGGTGGAGCCGAGCTTGAAGCGGCCGAGTTCCTCGCCCTTCTCCAGTTTGATCGGCGCGCGGGCCGCTTCGCCGTAGCTGAAGGTCTTGAGTTCGCGCTTGGGCGGAGTCACCAGCCCGGCCCAGGTGGTTTCGACCGAGGCGACGATCATCGCCCCCACCAGCACCACGGCCATGGGGCCGCGCTCGGTGTCGAACAGGCAGACCACCCGTTCGTTGCGAGCGAACAGTTCCGGCACGTTCTCGGCGGTGCTCTGGTTCACCGAGAACAGGCGGCCGGGTACGTAGACCATCTCCCGCAGGGTGCCGCCCAGGGGCGCGTGCACGCGGTGGTAGTCCTTCGGCGACAGGTAGACCGTGGCGAACTCACCGCCCATGAAGGGCGCCGCCAGTTCGGCGTCGCCACCCAGCAGTTCGAGCACGCTGAAGCTGTGGCCCTTGGCCTGGAAGCAGCGGCCGTGCTCGATCGGGCCGATCTGGCTGATGGCGCCGTCGGCCGGGCAGAGGATGGCGCCGGGGGTTTCGTCCAGCGGACGCGCGCCGGGCTTCAGCGCACGGGTGAAGAAGGCGTTGAAGTGCTCGTAGGCGGTGAGGTCTTCGACCAGCGCTTCACCCATGTTCACCTGGTAGCGCTTGGCGAACCAGGCGGTGAAGGCGTTCTTGAACCAGCGCACGCGGCACTCGGCGATGCCGCCGGCCAGGCGCGACAGCAGGTGATGCGGCAGCAGGTACTGGCTGATGATGAAAAGGCGTTCTTTCATGGTGTTTCCTTGGCGGGCAGGCTCTCAGAGCTCTACGGGGGTATCTGGGTGATTGCCCCACTCGGACCAGGAGCCGGCGTAACCCTTGACCCGCGGATAACCGAGGGCCTTGGCGACCAGATAGGTGAAGCCCGAGCGGTGATGGGTCTGGCAGTGGGTGACGATTTCCTTGTCCGGGGTGATGCCCAGCGACTTGAGGATTTCCGCCATGTCGGTGCGGATGCGCAGGGCACGGGCCTGGTCCATGCCGGCGGTCCACTCGAAATTGACCGCGCCCGGAATGTGTCCGCCCTTGGCGGCCAGCACCTTGGTGCCGTTGTACTCACCGGGGCCGCGGGCGTCCCAGATGGCCAGGTCGGCCGCACCGAGACGGCTTTGCAGGTACTCGCGGGTGGCGGTGGGTTCGTCATGCAGGGGCAGGGCGAGCGGGCCGCCTACCGGCGCCGGTACCAGATCGGAGGTTTCCCGGCCTTCGGCCAGCCAGGCGTGCAGGCCGCCGTCCAGGTAGTGGTAGCGGTGGTGGCCGATCACATCCAGCAGCCAGATGAAACGTCCGGCCCAGCCACCGCCTTCGTCGTCGTAGACCACGTAGGTGGCGTCGCTGCGGTGGCCGAGCTCACCGAACAGCGCTTCGAGGTCGGCCTTGGCCGGCAGCAGGCCCGGCGCCGGCGGCTGGCCGAGCTGGGTGCGCTTGGGGTCGACGAAACGAGCGCCCGGCAGGTGGCCGGCGGTATAGCGCGCGGTGCTGGTGAGGTCGACCAGGATCAGGTCGGCGGCGTCGAGGCGGGAGGCCAGGTCGGCCGGCTCGATCACCAGCGGCAGGTTGGAGAAGGCGGACATGGAAGCCTCCATTAATGGGCAAAGTGGCGGATTGTAGCGCCTAGCGGCCGCGACTGGCGAAAGCGGCGAGGGCTCGTTCGATGCACTGGGCGGTCTTGGCGAAGGCGCGCAGGCCGAGTTCGGAGAACGGCGCGCCATCCTGGTCGGCCACCACGAGCATGGCCACCCGGCCGTTCACCGCCAGGGAGCGCAGCAGCAGGTAGTTGCCCGGGAGCAGGCCCTTCAGCTGGCCCGGCAGCAGCGCGGAGAACTGCGCCATGTTGTCCGGCCCCAGGCGCAGCTGCCCGGCCTGGCTCAGCAAGCGGCGCAGGACCTGGCTCTGGCCGGGGTCCAGTTGCAGGCCGTTGGCCTCCTTGGGCATGCCGGCCTGTTGCTGGACCATCAGGCGGCTGTGGTTGCGGTCGGCCAACAGCACCAGGACCCGGCTCATGCCGCCGCTGTGCAGGGCGTCGCGGGCGCAGGCGGAGAGTTGCACCACGTTGGCGAAGGGGCTGGGCTCGCGCAGCAGTTCGCCGCAGTGACGGCGCCAGTCGTCCAGGGCGGCGGCGTTCGGCGTTGGCGCGGCCACGGGCTCCGGACGCAGGCGTTGCTGGTGCCAGGGCCAGAGCAGCGCCTCGGCGGGGTGCCAGAGGTCGCCGCGGGCATGCAGGCGCCCGCTCTGGGCCGCATGCTGGTGAACCTGTTGCTGCAGTTCGTCGAGAGGGGTCTTGAGGAACAGCCCGGTGAGCCGCTGCCAGCGCAAGCTGTGGTCGTCGCCCCAGCCGACATGGGCGGAAATCGCCAGGCCGTTGGCCAGCAGCACCGTATTGCCCGGCTGGGTGAGCCAGCGACCCAGGATCGGGTTGGCGTCCAGTTGCTGTTGCTGCTGCAGCGGATGTTCGTTGTCGCGGGCGATGTGCAGGGCCTTGACCAGCAGGCGGCGATCATCGCTCAGCAGGCGGTAGCCCTGGATGATCCAGTCGGGCAGTTTCCAGTGCTCGGCCAGGCGTTGGCAGAGCTGCAGCAGGGGCACGCCGAGCAGCTCGCGCTCGACCTTGAGGGCCGGCTCGCCTGCGCCCAGCACGCGTTTTTCCCAGTTGGCGAACAGCTCCGGGTGGCTGGCCAGCAGCGGCCACAGTGGCGAAAGGAACAGCAGGCTGCACCAGTGGACTTCCTGCCAGAGGCGCGCCAGGCGTGCGGCAAACAGGCCGTTGGCCTGCTGGGTGGCGTGCTGGCTGATGAGCAGCAATTGGCGCAGGGCCTGGGGGATTTCTTCCTCGGGCACCGCCGGCAGGCGGTTTAGGAGTGTTTCGGCGCGTTTCAGCCCGAGGCGGGTGAGGGCGACCTCCAGGCTTTCGGCCGGGCTGCTCAGCATGTTGCTGGTGGCGTTGGCCTCACGCAGCAGGCTGAGGGCCAGCGCCGGGCTTTCCTGGGTCAGGTCGGCGATATCGCGCAGGGAGCGGCGGTTGTCGCCCAATGCCCGGCGAACTTTCTCGTGGGCGGCGGCGGGGACGGGCAAGCGAACTCCATCGAGGTGCTTGATCCATCCATCAAGGCTGCGTGGCATGGGCTTTGCGGTTGACATGGGGGGCCGCCAATCTGGCTTTTCGCCTGAACAGGCTATAGTCTGGCGCATATCTTCCGATAATTAGAAGGGGCACTTTTCATAACCCTTTCTACTGACTCATCAAGCTTCCTTCCTATGGCAAAAATCATCGGCATCATCGTCGTATTCGCCAGTGTGCTCGGCGGATACATCCTGTCCCACGGTAAGGTCGGCGCGCTGATCCAGCCCTTCGAAGTGCTGATCATCGGCGGTGCGGCGCTTGGCGCGTTCCTGCAGGCCAACCCCGGCAGCACGACCATGATCGTCTTCAAGAAGTCGCTGAAGATGTTCGGCACCCGCTTCACCCATGGTTTCTACCTGGAAGTGCTGCGCCTGCTCTACGAGATCCTCAACAAGAGCCGCCGCGAAGGGATGATGGCCATCGAGGCCGACATCGAGGACGCCGCCGCCAGCCCGATCTTCAGCAAGTACCCCGGTATCCTCAAGGATGACCGGATGACCGCCTATATCTGCGACTACCTGCGCATCATGTCGTCCGGCAACATGGCGCCCCACGAACTGGAAGGCCTGTTCGACATGGAGCTGGCCAGCATGAAGGAAGAGCTGGAACACCCGGCCCACGCTGTCAACCGCATCGCCGACGGCCTGCCGGGCTTCGGTATTGTCGCCGCGGTACTCGGCATCGTGGTGACCATGGCCATGCTGGGCGAGGCCGAGCAGGCCGCGCTGGGCCAGCACGTGGGTGCGGCGCTGGTGGGTACCTTCCTCGGTATTCTCGCGGCCTATGGCTTCTTCGGCCCGCTGGCGGTGTCCCTGGAGCATGACGCTCGCGAAGAGTTGAACGTGTTCGAGTCGATCAAGGCCTGCCTGGTGGCATCGGCTTCCGGCATGCCGCCGTCCCTGGCCGTGGAGTTCGGCCGCAAGACGCTGTTCCCGGCGCACCGGCCGAGCTTCAGCGAGCTGGAGCAGGCCGTGCGCGGCAGCTGAAGGCTGAGTCATGGAGAACAATCAGCCGATCATCGTCAAGCGCGTCAAGCGCTACGCCGCCGGGCACCACGGCGGCGCCTGGAAGATCGCCTTCGCCGACTTCGCCACGGCGATGATGGCCTTCTTCCTGGTGCTCTGGCTGATGTCCTCGGCCACCCCGGAACAGAAGAAGGCCATCTCCGGCTATTTCAAGGACCCCATCGGGTTCACCGAGAGCGCCAGCCCCTACGTCATCGACCTGGGCGGTACGCCGACCCCCGCACCTGACCGCACCCTGAACCCCGAGTTGAAGGATGCCCCCGATTCCCAGGAAGCGGCCATCGACTCCACCGACACCACGCCCGTCGACGCCAGCCAGGTGGAAACCCTGGCCGACCAGATCGAACGCGAGCGCCTGGAACTGCTGCTGCAGGAGTTGCAGAACAAGGTCGAAGAGAACCCCGAGCTGCGCAAGTTCAAGGACCAGATCCTCTTCGAGATCACCCAGGACGGCCTGCGTATCCAGATCATGGACGCCGCCAACCGGCCGATGTTCGATCTCGGCAGTGCGCGCCTGCAGCCCTATTTCGAGGACATCCTGCTGATCCTCGCCGAAACCATCAAAGCCGTGCCGAACAAGATCAGCATCAGCGGCCACACCGACGCCAAGCCCTATGCCGGCGATGGCGAGTTCGGCAACTGGGAGCTTTCCGCCGGCCGCGCCAACGCCGCGCGCCGGACCCTGATCGCCGGTGGTTACCCCGACGAGCAGGTGGCGCGCGTGGTGGGCTACGCCTCCTCGGCGCTGTTCGATCGCAAGGACCCCTTCAATCCGGTCAACCGCCGCATCGACATCATCGTCCTGACCAAGAAGGCCCAGCGCGCCATCGAGGGTGAGCAGGGCGATGGCGACAAGGCCGCCGAGCCTGCGCCTGGGCAGCCCCAGGCGCCCATCGATGGCGCCGCGCCCCAGGCTCCGGGCGGGGAGCAGTCCGCGCCGGTACAGCCCCGCGAACTTCGGGAGAAACTGAATATCTTCGAAGACGGCGTACTGAAGATGGATGAGCCCAAGGGGCAGTGATTCCGTCGGGAATGAAAAAAAGGCCACGCATTGCGTGGCCTTTTTCATTTCTGGCGATCAAGTCGGCCCGAGGCTCAATACTCGCTCTCGGGCATGCTGGCGAGAATATGCCGATAGCTCGCCATGCGTTGCGGGTGCACGCGGCCGTCTTCCAGGGCCTTGAGCAGCGCGCAGCCGGGCTCGCGGTCGTGCTTGCAGTCGCGGAAGCGGCAGGTGCCGATCAGCTCGTTGAACTCGATGAAGCCGGCTTCCACGTCGTCACGGCTGACATGGCCCAGGCCGAATTCGCGGATACCGGGGGAGTCGATCAGCTCGCCGCCGCCGGGGAAGTGGAACAGCCGCGCGGTGGTGGTGGTGTGGGTGCCCTTGCCGGTGAGTTCGGAGAGGGGGCCGACACGGGTATCCACCCCCGGGAGCAGGCTGTTGACCAGGGATGACTTGCCCACCCCGGACTGGCCGACGAACACGCTGATATGGCCGTCGAGCCGCGTCATCAGGTCTTCCATGCCGCCGCCCTGGCTGGCCGAGACTTCCAGCAGCGGATAGCCCAGATCCCGGTAGACGCCGAGCAGCGCGTCGAGCATGGCGCCGTTCTCGTCATCCACCAGGTCGGCCTTGTTCAGCAGCAGCAGCGGGCGGATGCCGGCATGCTCGGCGGCGATCAGGTAGCGGTCGATCAGGTTGGCGTGGGGATGGGGCAGGGGGGCGAAGACGATGACGATCTGGTCGACGTTGGCCGCCACCGGCTTGAGCACGCCGCGCATGTCCGGGCGGCAAAGCTCCGACGTGCGCGGCAGTTGAGCCACGATCACGCCAATGCCCTGGTTGCCGGAGCGCCAGACCACGCGGTCGCCGGTCACCAGCGGCGGCAGGTTGGCGCGCAGGTGGCAGCGCATGATCTGGCCGGCCTGATCGCCTTCCAGGGCCTCGACCTCCACCTGGACGCCGAAGTGGGCGATTACCAGGCCGGTCTGCTCGGGGCCGAGGTCGCCGCCTTCGAGTTCTTCGACCGCGCGCGACTCCCGCTTGGCTGCACGAGCAGCGCGCTCTTCCTGAATCTTCTCGATGCGCCAGCTTTGCCGGCGTGTCAGTTGGCGTTTGGCCATGGTGGTTCCGCTTGGAAAAAACCGCGCGAGTTTAGCACGCGGCCCACATCCTCAGGCTCCAAGAGCCGGTTCACGATTTCGCGAGCTAGAGTCATGCAAGGCGCAACGACCAACGGGAGTAACAGCCGCAGGCTGGCCCACAGGGTGAGCGCCAGCGAATCAAACAGGCGAGGAAGCGGAGTTTACAGCTGTAAATGAGCATTCCGAGCCTGCTTTTAACGCAGCAGGGCCGACGCGCAGCAAATCGTGGATAGGCTCTGAGCTAGAATGCGCGTCTTGCCCTGGAGACCGACTATGCCCAATGCCCTGAACCTGATCTGGATCGATCTGGAAATGACCGGCCTGAACCCGGACACGGACGTCATCATCGAGATGGCCACCATCGTCACCGACAGCGACCTCAACGTGCTGGCCGAGGGGCCGACCATCGCCATCCACCAGAGCGACGAGATCCTCGCCGGCATGGACGAGTGGAACACCCGCCAGCACGGCCAGAGCGGCCTGACCCAGCGTGTGCGTGACAGCCGCATCAGCGCTGCCGAAGCCGAAGCCCAGACGCTGGCTTTCCTCGAGCAATGGGTGCCCAAGGGCAAGTCGCCGATCTGCGGCAACAGCATCTGCCAGGACCGCCGCTTCCTCTATCGCCACATGCCGCAGCTGGAAGCCTACTTCCACTACCGCAACCTGGACGTTTCCACCGTCAAGGAGCTGGCCGCGCGCTGGGCGCCGGCAGTACGCGACGGGGTGAAGAAGAGCAGCACCCACCTGGCGCTGGACGATATCCGCGACTCGATTGCCGAGCTGCAGCACTACCGCGAACACTTCTTCAA
Organism: Pseudomonas resinovorans NBRC 106553; assembly: GCF_000412695.1. NCBI lineage: Bacteria > Pseudomonadati > Pseudomonadota > Gammaproteobacteria > Pseudomonadales > Pseudomonadaceae > Metapseudomonas > Metapseudomonas resinovorans. The sequence continues at coordinate 5,752,152 of NC_021499.1, read as the reverse complement.
GATCTGACGTCGCGCGCGCTGGCCCGGTGCCGGGCCAGCGCCCACTCCACATGCTCGCGCACCAGAGCCGAGGGATGCTCGCGGCGCAGGTGCAGGGCCTCCAGTACCGGAATGCTCGAGGGCGCATTGCCCAGTCCTACCGCCAGGTTGCGCAGCCAGCGCTCGTAGCCGGCGCGGCGTAGCGGCGAGCCTTCGGTGCGGCTGAGGAACTCCTCTTCGCTCCAGCGGAACAGCTCGGCCAACTCGGCGTTGTCCAGGCCGTGGCGTGGCTGGAAGTCGCCTTCACCCGATGGGCGGGCGAAGCGGTTCCAGGGGCAGACCATCTGGCAGTCGTCGCAACCGAAGACCCGGTTGCCGATGAGCGGGCGCAGCTCTTCGGGAATGCTGCCCTTGTACTCGATGGTCAGGTAGGAAATGCAGCGCCGGGCATCGAGCTGGTAGGGGCCGACGAAGGCGGCGGTCGGGCAGATGTCCAGGCAGGCCGAACAGCGTCCGCAATGCTCGCTGCCGTGGGGCTCATCCACCGGGAGGGGCGCGTCGACGAACAGCTCGCCGAGGAAGAAGTAGCTGCCGGCCTTGCGGTTGAGCACCAGGGTGTTCTTGCCGATCCAGCCAAGCCCCGCCTGCTCGGCGATGGCTTTCTCCAGCACCGGTGCGCTGTCGACGAAGGCGCGGTAGCTGAACGGCCCGACGGCCTGTTCGATGCGCTCGGCCAGCTGCTGCAGGCGCTTGCGGATCAGCTTGTGGTAGTCGCGGCCCAGGGCGTAGCGGGAAACGTAGGCCTTCTCCGGCTGTCCCAGCACCTGGGCCATGCGGGTGTCGCCGGCCAGGTAGTCCATGCGCAGGGAGATCACCCGCAGGGTGCCGGGCACCAGTTCGTCCGGGTGGGAGCGCTTGCTGCCATGGGCGGCCATGTAGTCCATCTCGCCCTGGTAGCCGGCGTCCAGCCAGCGTTGCAGGTGGGCCTCGTGCTCGCCCAGTTCGACACCGCTGATGCCCACTTGCTGGAAGCCGAGTTCGCGCCCCCATTCCTTGATGGATTGGGCCAGCGTGGCGAGTTCTTGCGTGGAAAGGCTCATTCTGGGGCGGGAAACCGGTACCGAGGTGGATATAATTCTGCCAGACCTCACTGCCCCAGCCGAATCCGATGCTTGCTTCGCGCGACGACCTGCCCATTTCGCTCCACTCCGCCGCCCAGGTGCGGGACCTCGACGCGCGCCTGATCGCGGCCGGAACTCCCGGTTTCGAACTGATGCGGCGCGCCGCCCACGCCACCTGGCGAGCCCTGCGCCGCCGCTGGCCGGAGGCGGGTTGCGTCAGTGTGCTGGTCGGCAAGGGCAACAATGCCGGCGATGGTTACCTGGTGGCCGCCCTGGCCTTGCGTGCCGGCTGGCGGGTGAAGCTCCTCGCGGTGGGCGCGGCCGATGCGCTGGTGGGCGACGCCGCCCTGGCGAAGGACGAGGCCGTCGCCGCCGGCAACCAGATCCAGCCCTGGACCGAATGCACGGTGCTGGAAGGCGTGGTGGTGGACGCACTGCTGGGCACCGGTCTGTCCGGGGCGGTGCGCGAACCCTACGCCCAGGCCATTCGCCTGCTCAACGCCAGCGGCTTGCCGGTGCTGGCCGTGGACATTCCCTCCGGCCTCTGCGCGGATACCGGCCGCATGCTGGGTGTCGCCGTGCGGGCGGACCTGACGGTCAGTTTCATCGGCCTCAAGCTCGGCCTGTTCACCGCCGACGCGCCAAACCAGGTGGGTGAGCTGGTGTTCGATGACCTCCAGGCCGATCCGGCGCTGGTCGCGGCGACGCCAAGGGTCGCCGAGCGCATGGCGGTAGGCAGCCTGCAGCGTCTTGCGCCGCGCCCGCGCACCGCACACAAGGGGCAGTTCGGCCACCTGCTGGTGGTGGGCGGGGATCGCGGCCTGGGTGGTGCGGCGCTGCTCTCGGCGGAAAGCGCCCTGCGCAGCGGCGCCGGGCTGGTGTCCCTGGCAACCCGGCCTGAACATGTAGCAGCCGCCCTGGCGCGACGTCCGGAAGTGATGTGCGCCGGGGTGAGCTCCGCCAACCAGTTGCTGGGCCTGGCGGAGAAAGCCGATGTACTGGTGCTGGGGCCGGGCCTGGGGCAGGGGGCCTGGGGCCGTAGCCTGCTCAGCGCGGTCGCCGGCCTGGCCGTGCCCCAGGTCTGGGATGCCGATGCGCTCAATCTGCTGGCCGGCGGCGAGATCCGTCTGGGTGGCCGCTGCGTGATCACCCCCCATCCGGGCGAGGCCGCGCGCCTGCTGGGCATTTCCACGGCCGAGGTGCAGGCGGACCGACCGCGCGCGGTCCTGGCCTTGGCGCGACGTTTCGACGCTGTTGTGCTGCTCAAGGGGGCCGGTAGTCTGGTGGCCGCCTCCGATGGCCGCATCGCGCTGTGCGACCGAGGCCATCCAGTGATGGCCGGCGCCGGGCTTGGCGACGTGCTCGCCGGGCTGATCGGCGCCCTGCTGGCCCAAGGCATGGACGGCTACGCCGCCACCTGCCTGGCCGTCTGGCTGCATGCCCACGCGGGCGAGAGCCTGGCCCGTCAGGGGCGGGGGCTGGCGGCCAGTGACCTGATTCCGACCATTCGTCAGTTGCTCGAGGAGTTTGCACCGTGCCTGAAGTGATCCTGCATGCCGAGGGCGAGGACGCCATGATGGCCCTCGGGGCCCGCCTGGCCACCGTTACCGGAGGGCGCGGCATCCTCTACCTGCATGGCGACCTGGGAGCGGGCAAGACCACGCTATCTCGCGGCCTGCTGCGGGGGCTGGGCCATGCCGGGGCGGTGAAGAGCCCCACCTTCACCCTGGTCGAGCCTTATGAAATAGGTGACAAGCGCGCCTTCCATTTCGATCTATACCGTCTGGCCGACCCGGAAGAACTGGAATTTATGGGCATCCGCGATTACTTCGACGGCGATGTCCTGTGCCTGATCGAGTGGCCTCAGCGAGGCGTCGGCGTTTTGCCAAAGGCCGACCTGGACATTAACATTACGCCGCAAGCGGGCGGCCGTTCGCTGCGTTTCACGCCACACACAGCGCGTGGCGAAGCATGGTGTGCCGCCCTGGCCTTGGGAGCATGAAAACAAAGATGGGGTGGGGTATGCGCTCGCGCGCACTGTTTGCCGGGATTGGGGTTCTGCTTGCGGCGTTCGCCGCTGATGTCCTGGCCGCCGCGGAGGTTCGCGGGGTGCGCCTGTGGCGAGCTCCCGACAACACGCGGCTGGTCTTCGACCTGTCCGGGCCCGTGCAGCATTCGGTGTTCACGCTGACGTCGCCCAATCGCATCGTCATCGACATCAACGGCGCCCAGCTGGCCACCAAGCTGGAGCAGCTGTCCCTCAGCAACACGCCGATCACCAGCGTCCGCTCCGCCCAGCGCAGCCCCACTGACCTGCGCGTGGTGATCGACGTCTCCACGTCGGTGACGCCCAAGAGCTTCTCCCTGGCGCCCAACCAGCAATACGGCAACCGCCTGGTGGTGGACCTGTTCGATCCGGAGGCCGCCGGCGAAGCCACCGCGCCTCGGGTAGCGGTCGCACCGAGCACGCCGCAACCCCCGGTCACCCCGACCCAGCCGGCGCCGAGCAACCTGCCGCCGGTTCCGGGTGGCAAGCGCGACATCGTGATCGCCATCGACGCCGGCCATGGTGGTGAAGACCCCGGCGCCCTCGGGCCCAAGGGCCAGCACGAGAAGAACGTGACCCTGGCGATTGCCAAGGAGCTGCAGCGGCAGATCAACCAGGAGAAGGGTTTCCGTGGTGAGCTGGTGCGTACCGGCGACTACTTCATCCCGCTGCGCAAGCGCACCGAGATCGCCCGTAAGAAGGGCGCCGACCTGTTCGTCTCCATCCACGCCGATGCCGCGCCCAGTCGCAGCGCCTTCGGTGCCTCGGTGTTCGCCCTGTCGGACCGTGGCGCCACCTCGGAAACCGCACGCTGGCTGGCCGACAACGAAAACCGCTCCGACCTGATCGGCGGCGTGGGCAGCGTCAGCCTGGATGACAAGGACCGCATGCTGGCCGGTGTGCTGCTGGACCTGTCGATGACCGCGACCATGTCCTCCAGCCTCAATGTCGGGCAGAAGGTGCTGTCCAACGTCGGCCAGGTGACTTCGCTGCACAAGCGCCGCGTGGAACAGGCCGGCTTCATGGTGCTGAAATCCCCGGACATCCCCTCGATCCTGGTGGAAACCGGATTCATCTCCAACCACAACGAATCCCAGAAACTGGCGAGCCCGAGCCACCAGCAGGCGCTGGCGCGCTCGATCAGGACCGGCGTGAAGCAGTTCTTCCAGCAGAACCCGCCGCCCGGCACCTACATCGCCATGCTGCGTGACCAGGGCAAGATCGCCATGGGGCCCCGTGAACACCTGGTGACCTCCGGCGAGAGCCTGGCGCTGATCGCCCAGCGCTACGAAGTGAGCATGGCCACCCTGCGCAAGGCCAACTCCCTGACCAGCGACAACCTCAAGGCCGGCCAGACCCTCAAGATTCCCGCCGCGGCTCTGGCGGCCCAGCCATGAGTGAATTGCCCCGCATCCAGCTGCTCACGCCGCGGCTGGCGAACCAGATTGCCGCCGGTGAAGTGGTCGAACGCCCGGCGTCAGTCATCAAGGAATTGCTGGAGAACAGCCTCGATGCAGGCGCTCGGCGCATTGACGTCGACGTGGAGCAGGGCGGCATCAAGCTGTTGCGGGTGCGCGACGACGGCGGCGGCATCCCCGCCGAAGACCTGCCCCTGGCGCTGGCCCGTCACGCCACCAGCAAGATCCGCGACCTGGAAGACCTGGAACGGGTGATGAGCCTCGGCTTCCGGGGCGAGGCCCTGGCGTCCATCAGTTCGGTGGCGCGCCTGACCATGACCTCGCGCACCGCCGACGCCGACCAGGCCTGGCAGGTGGAAACCGAAGGCCGCGACATGGAAGCGCGGGTGCAACCCGCCGCACACCCCGTGGGCACCTCGGTGGAGGTGCGCGACCTGTTCTTCAATACCCCGGCGCGGCGCAAGTTCCTGCGCGCGGAGAAGACCGAGTTCGACCACCTGCAGGAAGTCATCAAGCGCCTGGCCCTGGCCCGCTTCGACGTGGCCTTCAACCTGCGCCATAACGGCAAGACCATCTTCGCCCTGCACGAGGCGCGCGACGCCATCGCCCGTGCCCGCCGCGTGGCCACCGTCTGCGGCCCGGCCTTCCTCGAGCAGGCGCTGCCCATCGAAGTGGAGCGCAATGGCCTGCACCTCTGGGGCTGGGTCGGCCTGCCGACCTTCTCCCGCAGCCAGGCGGACCTGCAGTACTTCTACGTGAACGGGCGCATGGTGCGCGACAAACTGGTGGCCCATGCCGTGCGCCAGGCCTACCGCGACGTGCTCTACAACGGCCGGCACCCGACGTTCGTGCTGTTCTTCGAGGTCGATCCGGCGGTGGTCGACGTCAACGTGCACCCGACCAAGCACGAAGTGCGCTTCCGCGACGGGCGCATGGTGCATGACTTCCTCTACGGCACGCTGCATCGCGCGCTGGGCGAGGTGCGTCCCGAGGATCAACTGGCCGCGCCGGCCGCCACCGACGCGGTGGTGCGTCCCACCGGCATCGCCGCCGGCGAGTTCGGCCCGCAGGGCGAGATGAGCCTCGCCGCCAATGTGCTGGAGCGACCGACGGCCGAACCGTCCTGGCGTCCTCCGGCTGGCGCCGGCTACCAGGCGCCCCGTCCGCAGCCCGTGGTGCCGATTGCCGAGGCCCAGGGCGCCTACCGCGAATACTTCGCGCCGCTGCCGACGGGCTCCGCCCCGGCTGCGCTGCCGGAATCCCAGGGCGATATCCCGCCCCTGGGCTATGCGCTGGCCCAGCTCAAGGGTATCTACATCCTGGCGGAAAACGCCCTCGGACTGGTGCTGGTGGACATGCACGCGGCCCATGAGCGCATTACCTACGAGCGCCTGAAAGTGGCCATGGCCAGTGAAGGGCTCAAGGGGCAGCCGCTGCTGGTGCCCGAATCCATCGCGGTGAGCCAGCGCGAGGCCGATTGCGCGGAAGAACACGGCGAGTGGTTCCGTCGCCTGGGCTTCGAGCTGCAGCGCCTCGGTCCGGAAACCCTGGCGATCCGGCAGATTCCCGCGCTGCTGAAGCAGGCCGAGGCCTCGCAGCTGGTGCGCGACGTGCTGTCCGACCTGCTGGAGTACGGCACCAGCGACCGCATCCAGGCGCACCTGAACGAACTCCTGGGGACCATGGCCTGCCACGGCGCCGTGCGCGCCAATCGCCGCCTCACCCAGCCGGAGATGAATGCCCTGCTGCGGGACATGGAACACACCGAGCGCAGCGGCCAGTGCAACCATGGGCGTCCGACCTGGACCCAATTGGGCATGGATGAGCTGGACAAGCTGTTCCTGCGCGGTCGTTGACGATGGCTGAACGCCTGCCGCCGGCAATCTTCCTCATGGGTCCCACCGCCGCCGGCAAGACCGACCTGGCGCTGGAACTCGCGCGTACCCTGCCCTGTGAGCTGGTCAGCGTCGATTCGGCGCTGATCTACCGCGACATGGATATAGGAACGGCCAAGCCGGACAAGGCGACCCTGGCCGAATTCCCCCACCGCCTGATCGATATCCGCGATCCCGCCGAGAGTTACTCGGCCGCGGAGTTTCGTGCCGACGCCCTGGCGGCCATGGCCGAAATCAGCGGTCGGGGCCGGATTCCGCTGCTGGTGGGTGGCACCATGCTCTATTACAAGGCCTTGCTCGAAGGTCTGGCGGACATGCCCAGCGCGGATCCCGAGGTGCGCGCCGAGCTGGAAGCCCGCGCCGCCCGCGAAGGCTGGGCTGCGCTGCATCGTGAGTTGGCGGCGGTGGACCCGGAGTCGGCCGCCCGCATTCACCCCAATGATCCCCAGCGCCTTACCCGGGCGCTGGAGGTGTACAAGGTCAGCGGACTCAGCATGACCGCCCATCGACAGCGGCAGGCTGCGCAGAATGCGCTCGGCGAGGCGTCAGGATCGGGGCATTTGCCGTATACTGTCGCGCATCTGGCCATCGCTCCGGCGCAACGTCAGGTATTGCACGAAAGAATTGCGCAACGATTTCGCCTGATGCTGGAACAGGGCTTCATCGATGAGGTCCAAGCGCTGCGCCGCAGAAGCGACTTGCATGCAGGACTACCGTCGATAAGGGCGGTCGGCTACCGCCAGGTCTGGGATTACCTGGATGGCGGACTGACCCGGGCGGAGATGGAAGAACGGGGCATCATCGCTACCCGCCAACTCGCCAAACGACAGTTCACCTGGTTGCGCAGTTGGTCCGACCTGTACTGGTTGGATAGCCTGGCTTGCGACAATCTGCCGCGTACCTTGAAATACCTGAAGTCAGTCTCCATATTGAACTGAGACCTTACTGGTTACCGTCTATCCTTGGGGCTAGGGTGGATACCAGTCATCTTTCTTCTCATTTGAAAACTAAAACGATTTTTCCCTAAAGGAGTGCGGCACATGTCAAAAGGGCATTCGCTACAAGACCCTTACCTCAATACCCTGCGTAAGGAACGCGTACCGGTTTCCATCTATCTGGTGAACGGCATCAAGCTGCAAGGCCAGATCGAATCCTTCGACCAGTTCGTGATTCTGCTGAAGAACACTGTCAGCCAGATGGTCTACAAACACGCCATCTCCACTGTGGTGCCGAGTCGCCCTGTACGCCTGCCGAGTGCTTCCGAGCAGGAGCAGCCCGAGCCGGGCAACGCCTAAATAGGAGACTGCTTTGTTTTTCGAACGCCCTGGTGGTGGTGAACGGGCCATCCTGGTTCATCTGGAAGGCCAAGATCCCGAGGCGCGCGAAGACCCGCAGGAGTTCCTGGAACTTGCACGTTCGGCCGGTGCGGAAACGGTGGCTTTCATCTCCGTTACCCGTCACCAGCCAACGGCCAAGTACCTGATCGGTAGCGGCAAGGTCGACGAGCTGCATGACCTGGTTCAAGCCGAAAAAGCTGAACTGGTCATCTTCAACCATACCCTCACACCCAGTCAGGAGCGCAACCTCGAGCGCGCCTTCGAGTGCCGGGTGCTCGACCGTACCGGTCTGATTCTCGATATCTTCGCCCAGCGCGCCCGGACCCACGAGGGCAAGCTGCAGGTCGAACTGGCCCAGCTTGAGCACATGAGCACGCGGCTGGTACGCGGCTGGACCCACCTTGAGCGGCAGAAGGGCGGTATCGGCCTGCGCGGCCCGGGTGAAACCCAGCTGGAAACCGACCGTCGACTGCTGCGCGTACGCATCCGCCAGATCAAGCAGCGCCTGGAGAAGGTGCGCAGTCAGCGCGAACAGGCCCGCCGCGGGCGCAAGCGCGCGGATATCCCGGTGGTTTCCCTGGTCGGCTATACCAACGCCGGCAAGTCCACGCTGTTCAATTCCCTGACCACCTCCGAGGTCTACGCGGCCGACCAGTTGTTCGCCACCCTCGACCCGACCTTGCGCCGGCTCGAGCTGGACGACCTGGGTCCGGTGGTCCTGGCCGACACCGTGGGCTTCATTCGTCACCTGCCGCACAAGCTGGTGGAGGCCTTCCGGGCTACCCTTGAAGAATCCGCCAACGCCGACCTGCTGCTGCATGTGATCGACGCCCATGAGCCCGAGCGCATGGCACAGATCGAGCAGGTGTTGGCGGTGCTGGGCGAAATCGGTGCCGAAGGGCTGCCAATGCTGGAGGTCTACAACAAGGTCGACCTCCTGGAGAACGTCGAGCCGCACATCCAGCGCGATGCCGATGGCAAGCCCGAGCGGGTCTGGCTTTCGGCGCGCGAGGGCAGCGGCGTGGAGTTGCTGGAGCAGGCGGTCGCCGAGTTGCTGGGCGATGATCTGTTCGTGGGTACCCTGTGCCTGCCGCAGCGTTTTGGCCGGTTACGGGCGCAATTCTTTGCGCTTGGTGCGGTGCAGACCGAGGATCACAATGAGGCGGGTGACATACTGCTCGCCGTGCGCTTGCCGCGCGTTGAACTGAACCGGTTGGTCAGCCGCGAAGGTTGGCAGCCGAGCGAGTTTCTCGAGCAACACACTTTGCAATAAAGCCCGTTTAGGTGGTTTTGCGGCGGGCCGCAGGCTTGGGTAGCATGGGCGGGCGCGCCGTGGGCGCGTCTTTGCTTTATCAGTATGGAGAGCGCTATGGCTTGGAATGAGCCGGGTGGCAACTCGAATAACCAGGACCCGTGGGGCGGACGCCGTGGTGGCGATCGCAAAGGACCACCGGACCTGGATGAGGCCTTCCGCAAGCTGCAGGACAGCCTGAACGGACTGTTTGGCAGCGGCAAGAAACGTGGCGGCAGTGGCGGCGACGATGGTGGCAGTGGCAGGTCGGGCGGTTTCGGCCTGATCGGCATCAGCCTGGCCGTCCTGGCTGCGGTCTGGCTGTACAGCGCCGTCTACGTGGTGGATGAGCAGGAGCAGGCCGTGGTGCTGCGCTTCGGCAAATACCATGAGACCGTCGGCCCTGGCCTGAACATCTACTTCCCGCCGATCGATCGCCGATTCCAGGAGAACGTCACCCGCGAGCGTGCCTACAGCAAGCAGGGGCAGATGCTCACCGAGGACGAGAACATCGTCGAAGTACCGCTCACCGTCCAATACAAGATCAGCAACCTCAAGGACTTCGTGCTGAACGTCGACCAGCCCGAGATCAGCCTGCAGCACGCCACCGAAAGCGCCCTGCGCCACGTGGTCGGCTCCACCGAGATGGATCAGGTGCTGACTGAAGGTCGCGAGCTCATGGCCAGCGAGATCAAGGAGCGCCTGCAGCGCTTCCTCGACACCTATGGCACCGGTATCACCGTCACCCAGGTCAACGTACAGAGCGCGGCTGCCCCGCGGGAAGTGCAGGAAGCCTTCGACGACGTGATCCGCGCCCGCGAAGACGAACAGCGAGCCAAGAACCAGGCCGAGGCCTATGCCAACGCCGTGGTCCCTGAGGCCCGTGGCCAGGCCCAGCGAATCATCGAGGATGCCCACGGCTACCGCGATGAGGTGGTGGCTCGCGCCGAGGGTGAGGCCAATCGCTTCGGCATGCTGCTCACCGAGTACCACAAGGCACCGGAAATCACCCGTCAGCGCCTGTACCTGGAAAACATGCAGGACGTACTGTCCAGCACCAGCAAGGTCCTGATGGCCGGCAAGGAAGGGCAAAGCAACCTGCTTTACCTGCCGCTGGACAAGATGATCGACAACCGTGGCGCCAGTCCGGCCCCGGCAGCGCCGGCAGGATCGGCCGCCGCCACTGGCAGCGACCTCGGATCGCGCGTCGCCACTGACTTGCAGCAGCGCAATTCGCGTTCCAGGGAGAGTCGCTGATGAGCAATAAATCGCTATTCGCCCTGATTGGCGGTGTGGTGCTGGCACTGGTCCTGTGGAGCAGCCTGTTCATCGTGTCGCAGACCGAAAAGGCGGTCCTGCTGCAGTTTGGTCGTATCGTCAACGCTGATCTGCAGCCTGGCTTGCACTTCAAGATTCCGTTCGTCAACCAGGTGCGCAAGTTCGACGCCCGCCTGCTGACCCTGGATTCGCCGACCCAGCGCTTCCTCACTCTCGAGAAGAAAGCGGTGATGGTGGATGCGTTCGCCAAATGGCGCGTGGCCGATGCCGAGCGTTTCTACACCGCGACCTCCGGCATGAAGCAGATCGCCGACGAGCGCCTGTCCCGCCGTCTGGAAGCGGGCCTGCGCGACCAGTTCGGCAAGCGCACCCTGCACGAAGTGGTGTCGGGTGAGCGCGATGCGCTGATGGCCGAGATCACCGGCTCCCTCAATCGCATGGCCAACAAGGAGTTGGGCATCGAGGTGGTGGACGTGCGGGTCAAGGCCATCGACCTGCCCAAGGAAGTCAACCGCAGCGTCTTCGAGCGGATGAGCACCGAGCGTGAGCGTGAGGCTCGCGAGCACCGCGCCAAGGGTGCGGAGCTGGCCGAGGGTATCCGTGCCGACGCCGACCGTCAGCGCCGCGTGCTGCTGGCCGAGGCCTATCGCGAAGCCGAGGAAGCCCGCGGTGAGGGTGACGCCAAGGCGGCCGCCATCTACGCCAAGGCCTTCGGGGCGGACCAGGAGTTCTACGCGTTCCACCGTAGTCTCCAGGCCTATCGTGAAAGCTTCTCGAACAAGAGCGACGTGATGGTCCTGGATTCCGATAGCGATTTCTTCCGCTATCTGGACAAGTCCGTACGCTGACCCAGTCTCCCGGCGGACGCTCATCGTCCGCCGGGGTGACCGTCAGGGAAAACGTGTTATCATGGGTCAGCCGGGAAATCCCGGCTTTTTTGCGTCCGCGGGAATCATGTGGCAGGAACTCGGCATTGCGTTTTGTCTGATGCTGGTGCTGGAAGGCATCCTGCCCTTCCTCTATCCGCGCCGTTGGCGCGCCGCGGTGCTTGGGGTGGCGGGGTTCAAGGACCGCCATCTCCGCCTGATGGGCCTGTCCAGCATGTTGCTGGGGACTGGCCTCCTGTATTTGCTTCACTGATGACATGCCGCCCGGCTGAGAGGGGATTGGCGAAATGGCAACGGTAGATCGCTGGCTGCTGCCAGACGGTATCGAAGAAGTACTGCCGCCCGAAGCGGCACGCATCGAGGCAGCCCGCCGCCAGGTGCTGGATCTGTTCCAGCGTTGGGGCTACGACTTCGTGGTCACTCCGCACATCGAATATCTCGAGTCTCTCCTGACCGGTGCCGGCCAGGACCTCGACCTGCGTACCTTCAAGGTGACCGACCCGCAGTCGGGCCACCTGATGGGATTCCGCGCCGACATCACGCCGCAGGTGGCGCGCATCGACGCCCACACCCTGCGTCGCGAAGGCCCGAACCGCCTGTGCTATGCCGGCAGCGTGCTGCACGCCAAGCCGCGTGCGCTGTCCACGTCGCGCAGCCCGATCCAGTTGGGTGCCGAGCTCTATGGCGACGCCAGCCCGGCCAGTGACGTAGAAGTCATCAGCCTGATGCTGGAAATGCTCGAGCTCGCCGCCGTGCCGGACGTGCACATGGACCTCGGTCATGTCGGCATCTACCGCGGCCTGGCCAAGGCCGCAGGCCTTTCCGGCGAAGCCGAGCGCGATCTGTTCGACGCCCTGCAGCGCAAGGCGGTGGACGAAGTCGCCCAGCTCACGGAAGGGTTGCCGCACGAGCTGGCTTCCATGCTGCGTTCCCTGGCCGAGCTCTGTGGCGGCCGCGAAGTGCTGGACCTGGCCCAGGGCGTGCTGATGGATGCCCCGACCGAAGTGCACCGCGCGCTGGACGAGTTGATCGCCATCGCCGACGCCCTGGAGTTGCGCTATCCGGAGCTGCCGCTGTACTTCGACCTGGGCGAATTGCGTGGCTACCGCTACCACACCGGGGTGGTGTTCGCCGCCTTCGTGCCGGGTGTCGGGCAGTCCATCGCCCAGGGCGGCCGTTATGACGACATCGGCGCGGACTTCGGTCGTGCCCGTCCCGCCACCGGCTTCTCTACCGACCTGAAGACCCTGGTGACCCTGGGCAACATGGCGCTGGATCAGCCGGCCCCTGGTGTCTGGGCGCCGGACAGCCGCGACCCCTACCTCTGGTACGAGGTCAAGCGACTGCGTGCCGACGGGCAGCGCGTCGTGCAGGCCCTGCCGGGGCAGGAAGTGGCAAGTGCCACAGAGGCGGATTGCGATCGCCAGCTGGTCCTGCGTGACGGGCGCTGGCAAGTGGCAGCGCTCTCCTAGGGAGCGGCTTCATGGCCGGCGCCTTGGGGTCGGCCACTAACGAGTTTCCGTGTTTTCCGCTGGCTACCGCCGGCATCGAGCTTCTGCGAAGAGGACAAGAGTTATGGGTAAGAATGTCGTAGTCCTGGGCACCCAGTGGGGTGATGAGGGTAAGGGCAAGATCGTCGATCTGCTGACCGACCAGGCTGCCGCCGTCGTGCGTTACCAGGGCGGCCACAACGCCGGCCACACCCTGGTGATCGATGGCGAGAAGACCGTGCTGCACCTGATCCCGTCCGGCATCCTGCGCGAGAACGTCGAGTGCCTGATCGGCAACGGCGTCGTGGTCGCGCCCGATGCGCTGATGCGCGAAATCACCAAGCTGGAAGAGAAGGGTGTACCGGTGCGCGAGCGCCTGCGCATCAGCCCGGCTTGCACCCTGATCCTGCCGTACCACGTGGCCCTGGACCAGGCCCGCGAGAAAGCCCGTGGCGACGCCAAGATCGGCACCACCGGCCGCGGTATCGGCCCGGCCTATGAAGACAAGGTGGCTCGTCGCGGTCTGCGCATCGGCGACCTGTTCCATCGCGAGCGCTTCGCCGCCAAGCTGGGTGAGCTGCTGGACTACCACAACTTCGTCCTGCAGAACTATTACAAGGAGCCGGCGGTCGACTTCCAGAAGACCCTGGACGAGGCCCTGGCCTACGCCGAGCTGCTCAAGCCGATGATGGTCGACGTTGCTGCGCGCCTGCACCAGCTGCGCAAGCAGGGCGCCTACATCATGTTCGAGGGCGCGCAAGGCTCGCTGCTGGACATCGACCACGGCACCTACCCCTTCGTGACCAGCTCCAACACCACCGCTGGCGGTACCGCCACCGGTTCCGGTTTCGGCCCGCTGTACCTCGACTACATCCTGGGTATCACCAAGGCCTACACCACTCGCGTAGGTTCCGGTCCCTTCCCCACCGAGCTGTTCGATGAAACCGGCGCCTTCCTGGCCAAGCGCGGCCATGAGTTCGGTTCCACCACCGGCCGCGCCCGTCGCTGCGGTTGGTTCGATGCCGTGATCCTGCGTCGCGCCATCGAGATCAACAGCATCTCCGGCCTCTGCCTGACCAAGCTGGACGTGCTCGACGGCCTGGAAACCATCCGTATCTGCACCGGTTACAAAGGTGCCAACGGTGAGCTCCTGGTCGATGCGCCGACCGACGCCGACAGCTACATCGGCCTGCAGCCGCTCTACGAAGAAATGCCGGGCTGGAGCGAGTCCACCGTCGGCGCCAAGAGCCTGGAAGAGCTGCCGGCCAACGCCCGCGCCTATATCAAGCGCGTGGAAGAGCTGGTGGGTGCGCCGATCGACATCATCTCCACCGGTCCTGACCGTAACGAGACGATCGTCCTGCGTCACCCCTACGCCTGAGTCTCCCGACTCCCCCGAAGGGCCGCCTAGTGCGGCCCTTCGTCGTTTCTACGGCCGCGAATGTCGCACGGTTGGTCGGCACGTACCTTGCTGGCACTTTATAAATCCGAGTTGTCGCCGTTACAGCGGTAACGGTCGTAAAGGAGTCACAAGTCGTGTCAGCCATCCTGTCTTTGCTGCAAAGCCGTTTGCTGCGTCCGGTCTTCATCGCCCTGGGGCTCGCCCTGCTGGTGCAGGTGGTGGTGGCCGTTGCCCTGACGCGGAGCACCGTGAACACCCTGGTGGACGAGCTCGGCGTGCGCCTGGGGGGAGATACCCAGCGCCTGGCCGGTGATCTCGAACAGGCCGGGCAGGAAGTGTCCGGTAGCCTCGGGGCGCTTTCCACCAAGACCCGTGAGCGCCTGGGGGCCGCCCTCAGCGCGCGCCTCCAGCAGGAGCAGGGCCAGCTTCGTCAGACCCTGGAGCAGAACCTCAAGGAGTCGGCCGGCGACCTCGCTCAATTGCTGGCGGCCGTGGCGCCCCGGGCCATGTGGGACAACGACGTGCCCACGCTTTCCGAGTTCGCCCGCCGTGCCCAGCGCAATCCCAATGTGCTCTTCGTCATCTACGACGACGCCAATGGCCAGCACCTGACTCGCTATCTCAATCGCGAGAACCCGCAGATCAAGGCCTTGCTGGCCAAGGGGCAGGGCGAGCGGGCGCTGGACAAGGTGCTGAATGCGGCGGCCAATGATCCGACCGTGTACCTGGTCGACGCCCCCATCAGCCCCAATGGCGTGGAGATCGGCAAGGTGCGCATGGGGGTTTCCACGGCGGCGGTGGAAGAACAGCTGAAGGCGCTGGATCAGCGCTTCGACGCGTTGATCGCCAGTGGCGGCGAGCTGGTCAGTGAAAGCCTTTCGGGCGCGGCCAGCGAAAGCAGCGCCACGCTCACCGCCCGCCTGCAGTCGGCCCGCGAGGCGGCTGCCAACATGAATAGCGGCACCCGCGAAGCGGTGGAGTCGGCAGCGGGCGAGTTGCGCTGGCGCATTGGCGTGGGCCTGGCGCTGGTCGGCCTCGGCGTGTTGCTGGCGCTGGCGGTGGTGCTCGGACGGCGAGTGGTGGTGCGCTTGCGCCTGCTGATCGACGCCCTCGACGACCTGGCCGCAGGCGACGGCGACCTGACCCGTCGGGTCAAGCTCGACAGCCGCGACGAAGTGGGTGAAATGGCGACCGCGGTGAACCGGTTCGTCGACAAGCTGCAGCCCATCGTCCGCGAGGCGGGTGATGTGGCACATCGCACCGGTGTGGAAATCGTTGCGCTTTCGCAGCGCAGCCAGACCGCCGAGGCGGCCGCACACCGCCAGCGCAGTGAAGTGGAAGGCAGCCTGAGTGCGTTGGCCGGCATGGTTTCCGAGGCGCAGGCGGAGAGTCGGGCGATGCAGGACACCCTGCGCCAGGTGGGCGAGATACGCCAGGCGGCCCAGGACAACGCGGCAATCGCGCGGCGGGTCGGTGGTCTGATCGAGACCCTGGAAGAGCGGGTGCAAAACGGCTCGGCCGTGATCGAGCGCCTGGCGCGGCAGAGCGAGCAGATCGAAATGGTGCTGTCGGTGATCCACGGTATTGCCGAGCAGACCAACCTGCTGGCCTTGAACGCCGCGATCGAGGCGGCCAGGGCGGGGGAGAGCGGTCGTGGATTTGCCGTGGTCGCTGACGAGGTTCGCGCGCTGGCCAGCAAGACCCAGCAGTCCACCGGGGATATCCAGGAGCACATCGCGGCGTTGCAGACGGGCGCGCGCGAGGCCGTTTCGGCGATAGCCCAGGCGCGCGAGCGCGCGGTGGAAGGCCTGGACGCGCTGCGTGACAGCGAGCGCCTGCAACAGAGCGTGCAGCAGGCGGTGGAACAGGTGCATGGTGCCGTGCAGGCCGCGGCCCGCGCTGCCGAGCAGCAGGCGGCGGGCGCCGATGGCGTTCGTGGCCGAGTGGATGTGATCCATGCCGAAGCCAGCCTGGCCTCCGAGGCCGTGGCGGCGACCGCCAGCAGCGGGCGTGTGCTCGCCGGCCTGGCCGAACAGCTCAAGGCCAGCCTGGGGCAGTTCAAGGCATAGGGAGTGGTGGGGGAGGGGGCGAGCCGAATGGTCGCCCCTTGAGCCGGGTGGCGAAATATCCAAACGCCAGAAAGCACAAAGCCGAGCAGAGCTCGGCTTTGTTTAAGAGTGGTGCCCAGGAGAAGACTCGAACTTCCACGGTGTTGCCACCGCTAGGACCTGAACCTAGTGCGTCTACCAATTCCGCCACCTGGGCACATTGCGATGATCGCTCATCGACTTATATGGTGTTCATCGTTGGACGACACGGAACCATACGATCCGTTGGAGCAAGAAGCCAAGCTTTTCAGCTCGGATTCTGAATAAATGGTGCCCAGGAGAAGACTCGAACTTCCACGGTGTTGCCACCGCTAGGACCTGAACCTAGTGCGTCTACCAATTCCGCCACCTGGGCACTGGATGCGATGATTGCTCATCCGCTTCCTTCACAACGTCTCAGCGACGCTGTGGGCGCGAACTATACGAGCCGACTTTTGTGTTGTAAACCCCTGAGCGAGAAAAAAATTATTCTTCCGGCTAAGCTGACCGACAATTGGAATTCGCGCTTCAATAAGACACATGGCACATCCCTCTATGGATAAAAAGGCGATCACCCCCTAATGGCCGATTGGCAGAACCTCGATCCCGAGGCCGCCCGCGAGGCGGAAAAATACGAAAACCCCATCCCCAGCCGCGAGCTGATCCTGCAGCGCCTCGACGAGCGCGGTGCCCCTGCCAGTCGTGAGCAACTGGTAGAAGAATTCGGCCTGACCACCGATGAGCAGCTGGAGGCACTGCGTCGACGCCTCCGCGCCATGGAACGCGACGGTCAGCTTATCTATACGCGTCGGGGCACCTATGCCCCGGTGGACAAGCTCGATCTGATCTGCGGCCGCATCAGCGGTCACCGCGACGGCTTCGGCTTCCTCATTCCCGACGATGCATCCGAAGACCTCTTCCTCAGCCCGGCGCAGATGCGCCTGGTGTTCGACGGCGACCGCGCGTTGGCGCGGGTTTCCGGCGTCGATCGCCGTGGGCGCCGCGAAGGTGCCCTGGTCGAGGTCATCGCGCGTGCCCACGAAATCCTGGTGGGCCGTTTCTATGAAGAAAGCGGTATCGCCCGGGTGGTCGCCGACAACCCGAAGATCCAGCAGGAAGTCCTGGTGCCCCATGGCAAGCAGGGCGCGGCCAAGCACGGCCAGTTCGTGCAGGTGAAGATCGAACAGTGGCCGAGCAACTTCCGCCTGGCCCAGGGCGAAGTGGTGGAAGTGCTGGGCGACTACATGGCGCCGGGCATGGAGATCGAGGTTGCCCTGCGCAGCTACGACATCCCCCACGAGTGGCCCGCCGCCGTGATCAAGGAAGCGGCCAAGCTCAAGCCCGAAGTGGCCGAGAAGGACAAGGAAAAGCGCATCGACCTGCGCGACCTGCCCTTGGTCACCATCGATGGCGAGGACGCCCGCGACTTCGACGATGCGGTCTATGCCGAGGCCCGCAAGGGCGGCGGCTGGCGCCTGATCGTCGCCATCGCCGACGTTTCCCACTACGTAAAGGTGGGGTCGGCACTGGATGAGGAAGCGACCAATCGCGGCAACTCGGTGTACTTCCCCGAGAAGGTCATCCCGATGCTGCCGGAGGTCCTGTCCAACGGCCTCTGCTCGCTGAACCCCCTGGTGGACCGCCTGGCCATGGTCTGCGACATGACCATCTCCCGTGCCGGCAAGCTAACCGGCTACGAGTTCTACGAAGCGGTCATCCACTCCCACGCGCGGCTCACCTACACCAAGGTCAGCCAGTTCCTGGAAACCCCCGAGTCCACCGAGGCCGCGCAGTTCGCCGAGCAACTGCCCAACCTGGTCAAGCCCCTGCAGCAGCTCTACAAGCTCTATCAGGCGCTGTTGGCGGCGCGCCAGGTGCGTGGCGCCATCGACTTCGAGACCCAGGAGACCCGCATCGTCTTCGGCGCCGACCGGAAGATCTCGGAGATCCGGCCGACCCAGCGCAACGACGCCCACAAGCTGATCGAGGAGTGCATGCTCTGCGCCAACGTGGCCACGGCGCGCTTCCTCATGCAGCACGAGATCCCGGCGCTCTACCGCGTCCACGACGGCCCGCCCAGCGAGCGCCTGGACAAGCTGCGGCAGTTCCTCGCCGAGCTGGGCCTGTCCCTCAATCGTGGCAAGGACGATCCGACGCCGAGCGATTACCAGGCGCTGCTGGAGAAAATCCGCGAGCGTCCGGATTACCACCTGATCCAGACGGTGATGCTGCGCTCCCTGAGCCAGGCGGTGTACAGCCCGGAGAACGAGGGCCACTTCGGCCTCAACTACGACGCCTACACCCACTTCACCTCGCCGATCCGCCGCTACCCGGACCTGCTGGTGCATCGCGCCATCCGTGGCCTGATCCGCTCCAAGCGGGAAAGCGCCCACGTCCGTCGCGCGGGCGCGGCGAGCATGCCCAAGGCGCGCATCTATCCCTACGACGAAGCCCGCCTGGTGCAGCTGGGCGAGCAGTGCTCGATGACCGAGCGCCGCGCCGACGAAGCCACCCGTGATGTCAGCAACTGGCTGAAATGCGAGTACATGCGTGACCGCGTGGGCGAAACCTTCCCCGGTGTGATTTCGGCGGTGACCGGCTTCGGTATCTTCGTCGAATTGATCGACATCTATGTCGAAGGCCTGGTGCACGTTACCGCGCTGCCGGGCGACTACTACCACTTCGACCCGATCCACCATCGCCTGTCGGGCGAGCGCAGCGGTCGCAGCTTCCGTCTCGGTGACCAGGTGGAAGTGGTGGTGGCCCGCGTCGACCTGGACGAGCGCAAGATCGACTTCGAGCTTTCCGAGAACGTGCTCAGCGCGCCGGTCGGTCGCAAGAAACGCGGTGCCGAACCAGCCGCACCGGCCAAGGCGGAGCCCCGCTTCGGCAAGGGCCGCAGTCGTGGCGCCAAGGGTGCCGCGCGCGCCGCCGCCGCGGTGCAGGATAATGCCCCGCGCGAGCCCAGGGCTGCCGTGGCGCCGCGCCGCGCGCGAGCCGGCAAGGTCCAGGCGCTGCCCGCGGTACCGCCGGAAATGCTCGCCCAGGCCGAAGAGCAGCTCGGCAATACCGACGTGAACCGCAGTCGCGCGCTCAAGCAGGCGTTGCTAAGCGAAGCTCGTCAGGGCGCCAAGGCGAGCAAGGGCACGCGTCCGGCGCAGAAGCCCCTGGACAAGCCGGCCAACGCACAGGCCGAGGGCAGCGCCAAGCCGCCGAAGAAGAAGTCCAAGGCAGCCAAGGCCAAGGCCGCCAGCAAGCCATCGAAACACCGTAAAGGGCCGCCCAAACCCAAGGCGCCCAACAGCAAGGTCAAGAAATGAGTCAGTTGGAGAAAGTCTACGGCGTGCATGCCGTGGAAGCGTTGCTGCGTCACCACCCCAAGCGCGTCAAGCAGCTGTGGCTTGCGGAAAGCCGAAATGACCCGAGAGTCCAGGTGCTCCTCGACCTGGCCGGCCAGCACCGCGTCGCGGTCGGCCACAAGGATCGCCACGAGCTGGACGAGTGGGCCGAAGGCGTGCACCAGGGCGTGGTGGCCGAGGTCAGCCCCAGCCAGGTCTGGGGCGAGAACATGCTCGACGAGTTGCTCGAGCGCACCCCGGGCGCGCCGCTGTTGCTGGCGCTGGATGGCGTCACCGATCCGCACAACCTCGGCGCCTGCCTGCGCACCGCCGACGCCGCCGGCGTGCTGGCGGTGATAGTGCCCAAGGACAAGTCCGCCACCCTCAACGCCACGGTGCGCAAGGTGGCCTGTGGCGCGGCGGAAGTCATGCCGCTGGTGGCCGTGACCAACCTCTCCCGCACCCTGGAGAAACTCCAGAAGAAGGGGCTGTGGGTGGTCGGCACCGCCGGTGAGGCGGAGCAGGAAGTCTTCGACCAGGACATGACCGGGCCCACCGTGCTGGTCATGGGTGCCGAGGGCAAAGGCATGCGTCGCCTGACCCGCGAGCACTGCGATTACCTGGTCAAGCTGCCCATGGGCGGCAGCGTCAGCAGTCTGAACGTCTCGGTAGCCACCGGGGTGTGCCTGTTCGAAGCGGTGCGCCAGCGCAGGTCCAAGGCCTGACCCAGTCGTAGCCCGGATGAAATCCGGGAAGCAGGAGTACGGGCATTCCCCGGATTGCATCCGGGCTACGGTTTATCCTGTGGCGCTTTCAGCTCGCCAGTTGTTCAAATAATCGACAATCTTCCTTGCGCGGCATTCAGGCCTTCTCTAGAATGTCGCCCCTTGCCGTGGGGGCAGGCTCATGCACGCCCCAGCCTCGGCAAGCCCAAACGAGATATTCACTCCTTGCCTGACCACTACGTTGGCAGGCTACAACCCGTAAGGAGCATTTATGCGTCATTACGAAATCATCTTCCTGGTTCACCCGGACCAGAGCGAGCAGGTTGGCGGCATGGTTGAGCGCTACACCAAGCTCATCGAAGAAGACGGTGGCAAGATTCACCGCCTGGAAGACTGGGGCCGTCGTCAGCTGGCCTACGCCATCAACAACGTTCACAAGGCTCACTACGTGATGCTGAACGTTGAGTGCAGCGGCAAAGCCCTGGCCGAGCTGGAAGACAACTTCCGCTACAACGACGCCGTCATCCGTAACCTGGTCATCCGTCGCGACGAAGCCGTAACCGGCCAGTCCGAGATGCTCAAGGCCGAGGAAAACCGCAACGAGCGCCGCGAGCGCCGTGAGCGCGTTGAGACTGACGCTGTCGCCGAAGGCGAAGACAGCGACAACGCTGACGAGTAATCCACGGATCTATTGAGGAGCCAAGTTCATGGCACGTTTCTTCCGTCGTCGTAAGTTCTGCCGTTTCACCGCTGAAGGCGTGAAAGAGATCGACTTCAAGGATCTCAACACCCTGAAGGCATACGTCTCCGAAACCGGCAAAATCGTTCCGAGCCGTATCACCGGCACCAAAGCCAAGTATCAGCGTCAGCTGGCTACCGCTATCAAGCGCGCCCGTTACCTGGCCCTGCTGCCCTACACCGACAGCCACGGCCGTTGATCTCGGTCTGTCGACCAAGGGATAGATACTGATGCGCGCTCTGGCTGAGTTCATCATGCGCGGTCGCAAGCAAGCCATCCTGGTGGTGGCGGGCGCTGCGGCTCTGCCGTTGATGTTCTGGTTGAGCGCGGCCGCGGGCAGCCTCGTGTTGCTGCGGCGTGGTGTGAACGATGCAATCGGCATCATTGCCTGGGCCCTGCTGCCAGCTCTTGGCTGGTGGTACTTCGGTGAGCCGCGCACCCTGATGGTGTTGCTCGGTGCGCTGGGGTTGGCCCTGGTACTGCGTTCCAGCGTGTCCTGGACGCGGGTGCTGATGATCAGCGTGGCGCTGGGTCTGTTGTACGGCCTGGTGCTGGGCGCGGTGTTCCGCGAGCCCATAACCGCCATGGCGGTAGAGCTGCAGAAGCTCATGCCGCAGGTGATGGGTGGCGTCTATTCGCAATTGGCGGATGACGAGCGAGCGCGTCTGGGAGCCATGGTCGCGCCGGTCCTGACCGGTCTGATCGCGGCGCTGCTGCAGTTGGTCAGCGTGCTGAGCCTGATGCTCGGCCGTTACTGGCAGGCAGCCCTGTATAACCCCGGTGGCTTCGGCAGCGAGTTTCGCGCGCTGAAGCTACCGCCGGCACTGGCATTCGGTTTGCTGGCCGCCATGCTGCTGGGTCCGAACCTGGGCCTGGAGCTGGCGATGCTGACGCCGATCTGCAGCGTGCCGCTGGCGATCGCCGGCCTTGCCCTGGTGCACGGTCTGGCGAAGCAGGGTGGGCTGGCCGGTTTCTGGCTGGTGGGGCTCTACGTGTCGCTGCTGCTGTTCATGCAACTGATCTATCCGTTGCTGGTGGTCTTGGCCATCGTCGACAGCCTGATTGATTTCCGCGGACGCAAGGCGCGCAAGAATGGCGCCGGCCCCGCGAACGGTGAAGGTTAAAAGTTAAGAGGTAAGACTCAAATGGAAGTCATCCTGCTCGAAAAAATCGCCAACCTGGGCAACCTGGGCGACAAGGTGAACGTAAAGTCCGGCTACGGCCGTAACTTCCTGCTGCCGAAAGGCAAGGCTACCGCTGCTACCGCCGAGAACGTTGCTGCGTTCGAAGCCCGCCGCGCCGAGCTGGAAAAGCAGGCTGCCGACAAGAAAGCCACCGCTGAAGCCCGTGCTGCCCAGCTGTCCGAACTGGAAGTGACCATCACTGCCAGCGCCGGCGACGAAGGCAAGCTGTTCGGTTCCATCGGCACCCACGACATCGCTGACGCCCTGACCGCCGCTGGCGTTCCGGTTGCCAAAGCCGAAGTCCGCCTGCCGAACGGCACCATTCGCCAAGTTGGCGAGTACGACGTTGCACTGCACCTGCACACCGACGTCGAAGCCGCGGTCAAGCTGATCGTCATTGGCGGCTAAGTTAGCCGCCGAGCGGGCTTGCACTCAGGTGCCGGCTCGCTAACATCGGGCACGTCATCGTGAAAGCGGTGACGTGCCCTTTGTCTTTCCAGCCCTAGAATTTTCCGAGCTCATGAACGAAATCACCGTCCCGGAACAGTTCGACCTGCAGACTGCCGCCCTCAAGGTGCCGCCGCACTCCGTCGAGGCCGAGCAGGCCGTCCTCGGTGGCCTGATGCTGGACAACAACGCCTGGGAGCGAGTGCTCGACCAGGTGTCCGACGGCGACTTCTATCGCCATGATCATCGACTGATCTTCCGCGCCATCTACAAGCTCGCCGAGCGCAACATGCCCTTCGACGTGGTCACCCTGTCCGAACAGTTGGACAAGGAAGGCCAGTTGCCACAGGTCGGCGGCCTGGCCTATCTCGGCGAACTGGCGAAGAACACCCCGTCCGTGGCCAACATCAAGGCCTACGCCCAGATCATTCGCGAGCGAGCGACCCTGCGTCAGCTGATCAGCATCAGCAGCGGGATCGCCGACAGCGCCTACGCGCCCCAGGGGCGGACCGGCGAAGAGATCCTCGACGAAGCCGAGCGGCTGATCTTCCAGATCGCCGAGGCGCGGCCCAAGACCGGCGGCCCGGTCGGCATCAACGACATCCTGGTCAAGGCCATCGACCGTATCGACGAGCTGTTCAACAACGGCGACGCCATCACCGGCCTGTCCACCGGCTTCAACGACCTGGACAACCTGACCAGCGGCCTGCAACCCGCCGACATGATCATCGTCGCCGGCCGTCCGTCCATGGGTAAGACCACCTTCGCCATGAACCTGGTGGAAAACGCCCTGATGCGCAGCGACAAGGCGATCCTGGTGTATTCCCTGGAGATGCCCTCCGAATCCATCGTGATTCGTATGCTCGCGTCCCTCGGCCGCATCGACCAGACCAAGGTGCGTGCCGGCCGCCTGGACGACGACGACTGGCCGCGCCTGACCTCTGCGGTCAACCTGCTCAACGACCGCAAGCTGTTCATCGACGATACCGCCGGCATCTCGCCTTCCGAGATGCGCGCCCGTACCCGTCGCCTGGCCCGTGAGCACGGCGAGATCGGCCTGATCATGGTCGACTACCTGCAGCTGATGCAGATCCCGGGTTCCAGTGGCGACAGCCGGGTGAACGAGATCTCCGAGATCTCGCGCTCCCTCAAGGCCCTGGCCAAGGAATTCAACTGCCCGGTGATCGCGCTGTCGCAGCTGAACCGGGGCCTCGAACAGCGCCCGAACAAGCGCCCGATCAACTCCGACTTGCGTGAATCCGGAGCGATCGAGCAGGACGCCGACATCATCCTGTTCGTCTACCGCGACGAGGTCTACCACCCCGAGACCGAGTTCAAGGGTGTGGCCGAGATCATCATCGGCAAGCAGCGTAACGGTCCCCTGGGCACCGCGCGCCTGGCCTTCCTGGGAAAGTACTCGCGCTTCGAGAACCTGGCGCCGGGCGCCTACAACTTCGAAGACGAATAAGCCGCAGATCAATGAACACGGGCGCCCAGGCGGTATGATGGGCGCCCGTTTTCGTTCATGAGCCCGCCTCGATGCGCCCGCTGATCGCCGCCGTAGACCTCTCCGCCATCCGCCACAATTACGCCGTCGCCAAGCGCTGCGCCCCCGGGCGCCAGGCCTTCGCGGTGGTCAAGGCAAACGCCTACGGGCATGGCGTGCGTGAGGTGGTGACCAGCCTGCGCGGCGAGGTCGACGGTTTTGCCGTCGCCAGTCTGGAGGAGGCCGCGGAGGTGCGCGCCCTCGACGACCGCTCGCGGGTCCTGCTGCTGGAAGGCTGCTTCGAACCGGGCGAATACCCACTGGCCGCCCAGCTGGGCCTGGACCTGGTGGTACAAGGCCCGGAGCAGGTCGAGGCGCTGCTTGCGGCCAGCCTGTCGCGGCCGTTGAACGTCTGGCTCAAACTGGATTCGGGCATGCATCGCCTGGGGTTCGCCGCCGACGCACTGCGCCAGTGCCACGCCCGCCTGCGCGCTGCCGCGCAGGTGGCCGAACTCAACCTGATCAGTCACTTCGCCTGCGCCGACCTGCGTGGCCATGGGTTGAACGAGGACCAACTGGAAAGCTTCCTCGGCCTGCTCGACCTGGATTTCGACCAGCGCAGCCTGGCCAACTCGGCGGCGATCCTGACCATGCCTGCCGCCCATATGGACTGGGTGCGTCCCGGCATCATGCTCTACGGCGCCTCGCCGTTCGCCGATCTCGGCGCCGCCGAACTGGGCCTGAAACCCGCCATGAGCCTCAGCGCCCAATTGATCGCGGTGCGCGAGGTCGCGGCAGGGGAGAGCGTGGGCTATGGCGCCGCCTGGGAAGCCGCGCGGCCGTCGCGCATCGGCACCGTGAGCTGCGGCTACGCCGACGGCTACCCGCGCCACGCGCCCAGCGGCACCCCGGTGGTGGTAAACGGCCGTCGAGTGCCCCTGGTCGGGCGGGTTTCCATGGACATGCTGGCGGTGGACCTGTCCGAACTGCCGAACGCCAAGGTCGGCGACCCGGTGGAGCTCTGGGGCGCGCAACTGCCGGTGGACGAGCTGGCCAGCGCCTGCGGCACCATCGGCTACGAGCTGCTGACCAAGGTCACCGCGCGGGTTCCGCGCCGCTACCTGGCCTGAACGGGGCCTTAGATCAACCCGGTACGGATCTTCAGCACATCCAGGTGCAGGCTGGCCTCCTCGGACAGCTCGCCGTCCTCGCCGAACACCGCCACGCCTGAGCGGCCACGGGCCTTGACCTTGTAGAGGGCGTGGTCGGCGGTCTGGTACAGCCCGGAGAAGTGCCGGGCGTGCTGGGGGAACAGGGCCATGCCGATGCTGATGCTCACCGACAGCTGCTCGGCGCCGTAGCACATCGGCGCCGCCAGTTCGTCCAGCAGGCGCTGGGCCAGTTCGCCGGCCTCGGTTTCGGCGTCCGGCCCGCCGATCAGCACGGCGAACTCGTCACCACCCAGGCGTGCCACCGCGTCGCCGCCGCGCACGTGCTTGCGCAGGCGCTGGCCGATGGTGCGCAGCATCTCGTCGCCGGCATCGTGGCCGAAGCGGTCGTTGATCGGTTTGAAGTGGTCCAGGTCGATCAGCATCAGCGCCAGCGGCTCGTCGTGGCGCTTGGCGTTGGCCAGGGCCGATTCGGTGCGCTCGATCAGGTAGCGGCGGTTCGGCAGCTCGGTCAGCGAATCATGGAAGGCGGCGTGCTGCAGCTCGCGCTCGCGCTCGCTGAGGCGCTGGTTGGCGGCGGCCAGCTCGGCGGTGCGGATGGTCACCGCCGCCTGCAGTTCGTCGGCGCTGGCCTGCATCTGCGCCAGGCGGGCGGCCTTCTCGCGGTCGGCCTGTTCCACCGCGGCGGCGCGTTCCTGCTTGAGCATCTGGATGCGGTAGGCGAGGGCGAAGGAGAACAGGATCGACTCGGTGGCGACGGCGACGGGGAACATGTAGGCGGTGAAATTGATCGGCTGGATCAGGCCGGCCGCGCGCATCACCAGCACCGCGGTGCTGACCAGCACGGTGCCGTAGCCGATCAGGTAGAAGCGCGCCGGGATGAAGCCCTGGCGCCAGCGGATCACCGCGCTGATCAGGGCGGTTGGTACGGTCACGATCGGGGTGATGGCGATCAGGATGGCGCCTTCGGCGCGAAAACCGAAGGCATTGATCAGGATGGCGATGGCGTAGAGCACGCAGGCCACGTTGAACAGCCGATTGGCCCAGGGCAGGCCCCGGCGGGTGTACAGCAGCTCCTGGGTGAAGCGCATCACGAAGATGCCCCAGAGCGCCGGCAAGGTGATGCGATCCAGCCAGACGGGCACCGGCGCGTCGGGCCAGAAGTACTGGAAGCCGTGGCCGGTCATGCTGAGGATGAACACCAGCGCCGAGGCCGTGGCCAGCACGTACCAGAGGTAGGCCGTATCACGCAGGGCGGCGAGGATGAACAGGTTGTAGAGGAACAGCGCCAGGATCACGCCATAGACCAGGCCGAACCACAGGTTCTCGGTGGACTTCAGCTCCTTCAGGTCATCCAGCTGCCAGATCTTCAGGGGAAAGGAGTTGCCCGCCGGGTCGAAGCTGCGGAAGTAGAGGGTCAGGGGCTGGGGGCCGATTTCCGGCAGCTTGAACAGCATGCGCCGGTAGGAATGGTCGCGGGTGTCGGCGAAGGGCCGGGACTCGCTGGACTCCCTCTCGGTCCAGCCGCCCCGGCCATCGGGGAGGAACAGGCTGACCCGATGGACGGTGATCCCGGAGTTCTCCAGCCACCACTGCTTGGGCGCGTCAAAGCTGCGGCCGAGCTGCACCCTAACCCACCAGGTGCTGCGGCTCTGGCCCACGGTGGCGCGGCCATCGGCCGGAACGAAGCGCTGCTGCACCTCGGGGTTGGCCATGTCCTGGATACCCAGCTTGCCCTCCGGGTCTTCCAGCAGGTCGATCGCGCCATTGAGGCTGGCCCCGCTGCTTTGCGGCGTCAGCTCAAAGGCCGCCCGCGCCGGCAGGTTCAGGCCCAGCCAGCAGAGCAGCAGGAAGAGGGTAAGGATCGGACGTCGCACCGCACACGCTCCTTGTAAGATTTTTACTACTGCGGCTGGGCGGCTTTTTGTTTCGGCAGGAGTATAGCGACCTGGAGAATCTTTCATCACGTTGTACGTGATTTCGTACAGCCTTGCAGTTGGTCTTTCAGAAACCAAGCGGAGTCGTCGGATTTGCTCAAAATTTGTGCTATATTCCGCGCCCCGTGAAAAAGCCCGCTGGTCAAAAAATATGCAAGCTGCGAAGCCGCTGTTCGACTATCCGAAGTACTGGGCCGAGTGTTTCGGTCCCGCACCCTTCCTGCCGATGAGCCGGGAAGAGATGGATCAGCTCGGCTGGGATTCCTGCGACATCATCATCGTGACCGGCGACGCCTACGTCGACCACCCGTCCTTCGGCATGGCCATCATCGGCCGTCTGCTGGAAGCCCAGGGCTTCCGCGTGGGCATCATCGCCCAGCCGGACTGGCGCTCGAAGGACGACTTCATGAAGCTCGGTCAGCCGAACCTGTTCTTCGGCGTGGCGGCGGGCAACATGGACTCCATGATCAACCGCTACACCGCTGACAAGAAGATCCGTTCCGACGACGCCTACACCCCCGGCGGCATCGCCGGCAAGCGCCCGGACCGTGCCAGCCTGGTCTACAGCCAGCGCTGCAAGGAAGCCTTCAGCCATGTACCGGTGGTGCTGGGCGGCATCGAGGCGTCCCTGCGCCGCATCGCCCACTACGACTACTGGCAGGACAAGGTGCGTCGCTCCATCCTGATGGACGCCACCGCCGACATCCTGCTCTACGGCAACGCCGAGCGCGCCGTGGTGGAAATCGCCCAGCGTCTGTCCTGGGGCGAGAGCATCGAGAGCATCACCGACGTGCGTGGCACCGCCTTCATTCGCCACGACACCCCCGAAGGCTGGTTCGAGATCGACTCCACCCGCATCGACCGCCCGGGCCATGTCGACAAGATCATCAACCCCTACGTCAACACCCAGGACACGGCCGCCTGCGCCATCGAGCAGGAGAAAGGCCCGGTTGACGATCCGCAAGAGGCCAAGTTGGTGCAACTGCTGCCCAACCCGCGCCTGACCCGCGACAAGACCGTGATCCGTCTGCCGTCCTTCGAGAAGGTGCGCAACGACCCGGTGCTCTATGCCCACGCCAACCGCGTGCTGCACCTGGAGACCAACCCCGGCAACGCCCGCGCGCTGGTGCAGCGCCACGGTGAGGTGGACGTGTGGTTCAACGCGCCGCCCATCCCGATGACCACCGAAGAGATGGACTACGTCTTCGGCATGCCCTATGCCCGCGTTCCGCACCCCGCGTACGGCAAGGAGAAGATCCCGGCCTACGAGATGATTCGCTTCTCGGTGAACATCATGCGTGGCTGCTTCGGCGGCTGCACCTTCTGCTCCATCACCGAGCACGAAGGGCGGATCATCCAGAACCGCTCGCACGAGTCGATCATTCGCGAGATCGAAGAGATGCGCGACAAGGTTCCCGGCTTCACCGGCGTGGTCTCCGACCTCGGCGGGCCGACCGCGAACATGTACCGCATCGCCTGCAAGGACCCGGAAATCGAGAAGCACTGCCGCAAACCGTCATGCGTGTTCCCGGGCATCTGCGAAAACCTCAACACCGACCACAGCTCGCTGATCGAGCTGTATCGCAAGGCCCGCGCCCTGCCGGGGGTGAAGAAGATCCTCATCGCCTCGGGCCTGCGCTACGACCTCGCGGTGGAGTCGCCTGAATACGTCAAGGAACTGGTCACCCACCATGTCGGCGGTTATCTGAAGATCGCGCCGGAGCACACCGAGCGCGGTCCGCTGGACAAGATGATGAAGCCGGGGATCGGCTCCTACGACCGCTTCAAGCAGATGTTCGAGAAGTTCTCGAGGGAAGCGGGCAAGGAGCAGTACCTCATCCCGTACTTCATCGCCGCCCACCCCGGCACCACGGACGAGGACATGATGAACCTCGCCCTCTGGCTCAAGCGCAACGGCTTCCGCGCCGACCAGGTGCAGGCCTTCTACCCGTCGCCCATGGCCAGCGCCACCGCCATGTACCACTCGGGCAAGAACCCCCTGCGCAAGGTCACCTACAAGAGCGACGGGGTGACCATCGTCAAGAGCGAGGAACAGCGTCGCCTGCACAAGGCGTTCCTGCGCTATCACGATCCGAAAGGCTGGCCGATGCTCCGCGCAGCGCTGGAACGCATGGGCCGCGCCGACCTGATCGGCAACGGCAAGCACCACCTGATTCCGACCTACCAGCCGGAAACCGGCGAGTACCAGAGCGCCCGCCGCAAGAATTCCACCCCGGCCGGCAGCAAGAAGGTCGGCGGTTCCGGCAAGATGCTCACCCAGCACACCGGCCTGCCGCCCCGCGCCAGCGACGGCAGCAACCCCTGGGACAAGCGCGAGCAGGCCAAGGCCGCGGCCTTCGCCCGCAAGCAGGCGGAGAACAAGGCAGCCGCCGCCGAGAAGGGCGGTGGCAAGAAGAAGCCGGCCAAGCGCCCGGTGGCGCCACGCTAAGCGCAACGCCAGCCCTCGGGCTGGCGTTTTACTTTCTACCTGGCCTGTAGGAGCGAGCTCTGCTCGCGAACCTCCGTGCTCGCAGGTTCATCCGTCGGCTTCTTCCTGAATCGAAGATATTGGTACTATAGTGCCAATATTACGATAAGAACCGGTGCCCGCCATGCGTCCTCTCTCCCTTCTTGCCCTCGCCATGCTGCTCGCCGGCTGCGGCGACCAGGCCGACACCCCCGTCGCCCACGCCGATTTCCAGAAGGACCTGCAGGCCCGGCTGATCAAGGCCAAGCCCGGTAGCGTCATCGAGATACCGGCCGGCACCTGGCACCTGGACCGTGGCCTCAGCCTCAAGGTCAGCGGCGTCACCATCAAGGGCGCCGGCATGGACAAGACCATCCTCAGCTTCAAGGGCCAGAAGGCCGGCGCCGAAGGGCTGCTGGTGGATGCCTCGGACTTCACCATCGAAGACCTCGCCCTGGAAGACAGCAAGGGCGACGCCCTCAAGGTGGTGGGCGGCAAGAACATCGTGATCCGCAATGTGCGCACCGAATGGACCAACGGCCCGGCCACCGAGAACGGCGCCTACGGCATCTACCCGGTGCAGACGGAAAACACCCTGATCGAGGGCGCGGTGGCCATCGGCGCGTCGGATGCCGGCATCTACGTCGGCCAGTCGCGCAACGTGGTAGTGCGCAACAGCCGCGCCGAGCGCAACGTCGCCGGCATCGAGATCGAGAACACCATCGGCGCCGACGTCTACGACAACCTCGCCACCGGCAATACCGGCGGCATCCTGGTGTTCAACATGCCCAACCTGCAGCAGCCGGGGCACGGCACGCGCATCCACCGCAACAAGGTGGAGGGCAACAACCACGACAACTTCGGCCACAAGGGCACCCCGGTGGCCAGCGTGCCGGCCGGCTCCGGCGTGGTGATCAACTCCAACGATGATGTGGAGATTTTCGACAACGACATCGGCAACCACCGCACCGCCAACGTCATCGTCAGCAGCTACTTCAGCACCGGCTACAGCGACCTCTCCACCAGCGCGGACTTCGACCCCTATCCCGAGCGCATCGCCATCCACGGCAACCGCTTCGGCCCAGGCGGCGACAGCCCCGACCATATCGAGCTGAAGGCCCTGCGGATCGCCAAGTTCGGTCTCAACGGCCGCCTGCCGGACATCCTCTGGGACGGCTACGTGAACCCGGCGAAGCTGGTGGACGGCAAACTGCCGGCGGCGATGGGCATCTGCGTCGACAACGGCGCGGCCACCCTGGTCAACGTCGATGGGCCGAACAACTTCAAGAACATCAGTACCGACATGAGCGCCCACCGCTGCACACTGCCGCCGCTGCCCGAAGTGGTGCTGGCCAGCGCCGGGGAGCAGAAGGGCTCATGAGGGGCGCGCTGTGCCTGATGCTCCTGCTGCTGGCCGGCTGCGACCGGCCAGTGGAGCCGCTCTACCTGCCCGACGGCGAGGCCTACCCGGAAACACTCAGCGGCTGGGGCATGCTGCAGCGCGCCGACGGCCACTTGCAGCCGGCCGCCACGGCCCAGGCCTACGACCTCAACACCCCGCTGTACAGCGACTACGCCCACAAGCTGCGCACCCTCTGGCTGCCGCCGGGGGAGAGCGCCCGCTATGCCGAGAAGGACTTCGACTTTCCCGTCGGCACCGTGCTCACCAAGACCTTCTATTACCCCAAGGATGCTCAGGGCCGTTTGCTGAAAAACACCCGGGACGACCGCGACCCGGCCCGGGGCCTGGATCTCGAACGGGTACGCCTGGTGGAGACCCGCGTGCTGCTGCGCCAGCGGCAGGGCTGGGTGGCGCTGCCCTATGTGTGGGACGAGGCCCAGCAGGAAGCCACCCTGGAGTGGGCGGGCGCCAGCGCGGCGTTGACCCTGCATGACGAGCGGGGCGACAGCCTGGCGGTGGACTACCAGGTGCCCGACGCCAACCAGTGCGCCGGTTGCCACGAGGAACGCCACGGCGAGGGCCTCAAGCCACTGGGGCCCAAGGCCCGCCACTTGAACCGCGACCTGGCCTATGCCGACGGTGTGGAGAACCAGCTGCAGCACTGGCAACGCCTGGGCCTATTGCAGGGCCTGCCGGCGCCCGAAGGACTGCCACGCAATGCCCTGGCCGGCGCACCCCGCGCCGGGGAAAGCCTGGAGCAGCAGGCGCGCAGCTACCTCGACATCAACTGCGCGCACTGCCACAACCCCAAGGGCCCGGCGCGCACCTCCGGCCTCTACCTCGACCCGGCCACCGCGCTGGGCATCCCCTATGGCCTGTGCAAGCAGCCGGTGGCCGCCGGCAAGGGCTCCGGCGACCGCCTGGTGGACATCCATCCCGGCCAGCCCGACGCCTCGGTGCTGGTCTACCGGGTGCAAAGCACCGACCCCAGCGTGATGATGCCTGAGCTCGGCCGCTCCACCGCCCACCGCGAGGGCCTGGAACTGCTGACCCGCTGGATCGCCAGCCTCCCCGGCGGTTGCTGACCTGGACGCATGGATGCGTCGCTCTTGTAGGGGCGAATTCATTCGCCAAGGGCAGGGAAGCTGCCCCGTGCGGCAAAAGGCAGGCCTTCGGCCTGCTTGGCGAATGAATTCGCCCCCACGGTTGCTACATATGCCCAATCGGCCTAAACAATCTGCCGGGAATTCCCTTCTCCTTCATCTTCCCTCGCTAGGCTTGAACCACACCCGTTGCCACGGCCCGCGAACCATTTTTGTGCGGCCGGGCGATTCGGGTGCGCAGGTGGCCCCTTTGCAGTGCTTGGAGGGGCCGAAATCAACGGTTCGGGGGCTGGCACAAGTCTTGCGCGACTCCCGCTATCGCCCAGGCCCGCAGGAGGCACGCCGTGTCGATCCATGTCGCACTGCATCACGTCACCCACTATCGCTACGATCGTGAGGTCAACCTAGGTCCGCAGATCATTCGTCTGCGCCCGGCTCCCCACAGCCGCACGCGAATCCTCGGTTACTCCCTGAAGGTCACCCCGGGCAAGCACTTCATCAACTGGCAGCAGGACCCCCAGGGCAACTACCTGGCGCGCCTGGTGTTCCCGGGCAAGACCCGGGAAATGAAGGTGGAGGTGGATCTGGTCGCCGAGATGGCGGTGTTCAACCCCTTCGACTTCTTCCTCGAGCCCTACGCCGAGCAGATCCCCTTCAGCTACACCGCCGACGACCAGCGCGAGCTGGCCCCCTACCTCAGCCGCCTGCCGGCGACCCCGCTGTTCGCCGATTACCTGGCCGGCATCGACCTCACGCCGATGCGCAGCGTGGACTTCCTGGTGGCGCTCAACCAGCGGTTGTCGCGGGACATCCGCTACCTGATCCGCCTGGAACCCGGCGTGCAGAGCCCGGAACAGAGCCTGGAGAAGGGCTCCGGTTCCTGCCGCGACTCCGCCTGGCTGCTGGTGCGGCTGTTGCGCCACCTGGGCCTGGCGGCGCGTTTCGTCTCCGGCTACCTGATCCAGCTCACCGCCGACCAGAAATCCCTCGACGGCCCCAGTGGCACCGAGGTGGACTTCACCGACCTGCACGCCTGGTGCGAGGTCTACCTGCCGGGCGCCGGCTGGGTCGGCCTGGACCCGACCTCCGGCCTGTTCGCCGGCGAGGGCCACATCCCGCTGGCCTGCAGCCCGGAACCCTCCTCGGCGGCCCCCATCAGCGGCGGGGTGGATGAGTCCGAGTGCGAGTTCTCCCACGACATGCGCGTCGAGCGGGTCTGGGAAGCGCCACGGGTGACCAAGCCCTACAGCGACGAGCAGTGGCAGGCCATCCGTGAACTGGGCGCCCGCATCGACGCCGACCTGGCCGCCGCCGATGTGCGCCTGACCATGGGCGGTGAGCCCACCTTCATCGCCATCGACTACCCCGACGATCCGGAGTGGAACACCACCGCGCTCGGCCCCAACAAGCGGCGTCTGGCCGTCGACCTGTTCCAGCGCCTGCGCGGCCACTACGCGCCCGCCGGCCTGGTGCACTTCGGCCAGGGCAAGTGGTACCCCGGCGAGCAACTGCCGCGCTGGTCGCTGAATTGCTTCTGGCGCAAGGACGGTGAGCCGATCTGGCAGGACGCCGCCCTCTACGCCGACGAAAGCCGCAACTACGGCGCCGACGCCCCGCTCGCCGCACGTTTCCTCAGCGGCGTGGCCAGCCGCCTCGGCGTGTCGGCGGACTACCAGTTCCCGGCCTATGAGGACTGGTTCTACTACCTCTGGCGCGAGCGCAAGCTGCCCGTCAACGTGACCCCGGACGACGCCCGCCTGGCCGACCCGCTGGAGCGCGAGCGCCTGCGCAAGCTGTTCGAGCGTGGCCTGGGTGAGGTGGTCGGGCAGATCCTGCCCCTGGCGCGTAATGCAGCAGGTGACGCCTGGGAAAGCGGCCGCTGGTTCCTGCGCGACGAGCATTGCCGGCTGATGCCCGGCGACTCCGCCATGGGCTACCGCCTGCCGCTGGACTCCCAGCCCTGGGCCAGCGAAGCCGACTACCCCTACGTGAACCCGGCCGACCCCAGCCAGGCCTTCCCGCCGCTGCAACGTGCCGCGCAGATTCGCCAGCAGCTGCGCGCGGGTGCGGCCAGGTCGCCGGGCGAAGACCGCCAGCCGGCCCTGCACCGGTCCGCCGCCGGCATCACCCGCACCGCCCTCTGCGCCGAACCCCGCGAGGGCCGGCTCTACCTGTTCATGCCGCCCCTGGCCGAACTGGAGGATTACCTGGAGCTGGTGGCGGCCATCGAAGCCACCGCCGGCGAGCTGGCGTGCCCGGTGCTGCTGGAAGGCTACGAGCCCCCCAGCGACCCGCGCCTGAGCAACTTCCGCGTCACCCCCGACCCGGGCGTGATCGAGGTGAACATCCACCCCTCGGCCAATTGGGAGGAGCTGGTGGAGCGCACCGAATTCCTCTACGAGGCGGCGCGGCAGTGCCGGCTCTCCAGCGAGAAGTTCATGGTCGATGGCCGCCATGTCGGGACCGGCGGCGGCAACCACTTCGTCCTCGGCGGCGCCACCGCTGCCGACTCGCCCTTCCTGCGCCGGCCGGACCTGCTGCGCAGCCTGGTCAGCTACTGGCACAACCACCCGTCGCTGTCCTACCTGTTCTCCGGGCTGTTCATCGGGCCCACCTCCCAGGCGCCGCGGGTCGACGAGGCGCGCAACGACGCCCTCTACGAGCTGGAGATCGCCTTCGCGCAGATGCCCGAACCCGGCGCCGACTGTCCGCCCTGGCTGGTGGACCGCCTGCTGCGCAACCTGCTGGTGGACGTCACCGGCAACACCCATCGGGCCGAGTTCTGCATCGACAAGCTCTATTCGCCCGACAGCGCCAGCGGCCGCCTCGGCCTGCTGGAACTGCGTGCCTTCGAGATGCCGCCCCACGCGCGCATGAGCCTGGCCCAGCAGTTGCTGCTGCGTGGCATGGTGGCGCGCTTCTGGAACGAACCCTACACCCCGCCCAAGCTGGTGCGCTGGGGCACCGAGCTGCACGACCGCTTCCTGCTACCGCATTTCGTCCAGCAGGACTTCGAGGATGTGGTGCATGAATTCAACGCGGCGGGTTACCCGTTGCGCGCGGAATGGTTCGCGCCGCACTTCGAGTTCCGCTTCCCCAAGTACGGCGACTACCAGGTCAAGGGCATCGACCTGGAGCTGCGCCAGGCGCTGGAGCCCTGGCATGTGCTGGGGGAGGAGGGCTCCGCCGGCAGCACCGTGCGCTACGTGGATTCGTCCCTCGAGCGGGTACAGGTGAAAGTCGCCGGCATGACGCCGGATCGCTACGTGCTCACCTGCAACGGTGAACCGGTGCCGCTGCGGTCCACCGGGCGGGTGGGCGAATTCGTCGCCGGGGTGCGCTACCGCGCCTGGCAGCCGGCTTCCTGTCTGCAGCCCACCATCGGCGTGCAGGTGCCCCTGGTGTTCGACCTGGTGGACACCTGGATGCAGCGCTCCCTGGGTGGCTGCCAGTACCATGTGGCCCATCCCGGCGGGCGCAGCTACGACAGTTTCCCGGTGAACGCCTACGAAGCCGAGAGCCGCCGCCTGGCGCGCTTCTTCCGTCACGGGCATACACCAGGCAAGCTGCAGGTCGGCGCGCCCGTGGTGAACGACGAATTGCCCATGACCCTGGACCTGCGCCGCCGTTAGGCGGCCCGGTTGGCCCGGCCGGCGGTATCGCGTCCGGGCCCCGCGTCGTCCGCTAAAGTTTCCCTGCTGCCTGTCTGCCGAGTTCACCGATGCCCGAGCTGCTAGCCAACTATCCCCTGACCTCCACGGCCTACCACGAGTTGCTGGACGCCGATGGCCAGGTACGCCCCCACTGGCGGCGCCTGTTCAAACGGTTGGAGCGCAGCAGCCCGGCGCAGATGCGCCAGCGCCAGGAACTGCTGGTGCGGCAGATCCAGGAAAACGGCGTTACCTACAACGTCTACGCCGACCCCAAGGGCACCGATCGCCCCTGGGAGCTCGACCTGCTGCCCAACCTGCTCTCGGCCGAGGAATGGCAGCCCATCGCGGCCGGGGTTGCCCAGCGCGCGCGGCTGCTCAATGCCGTGCTGGCCGACCTCTATGGCGAGCAGCAACTGCTCGCCGAGGGGCTGCTGCCCAGCGAGCTGGTCTACGGCCATCCCAACTTCCTCTGGCCCTGCCAGGGCGTGCGGCCGCCCGGCGGCATCTACCTGCACAGCTACGCGGTGGACCTGGCCCGCGACCTCGATGGCCGCTGGCACGTGCTCGCCGACCGTACCCAGGCGCCTTCGGGCGCCGGCTATGCCCTGGAGAACCGGCAGATCGTTTCCCGCGCCTTGCCGGAGCTCTATCGCGACCTGCGGGTGCAGTACCTGGCCGGCTACTTCCGCACCCTGCAGGAAACCCTGATCCGCCAGGCCCCCAGCGACGGCGAGACGCCCCTGGTGGTGCTGCTCACGCCGGGGCGCTTCAACGAAACCTATTTCGAGCACCTCTACCTCGCCCGCCAGCTCGGCTTCCCCCTGGTGGAGGGTCATGACTTGACGGTGCGCGATGCCACCCTCTACCTCAAGACCCTGGGTGGCCTGAAGCGTGTCCACGCGGTGCTGCGGCGCCTCGACGACGACTACTGCGACCCCCTGGAACTGCGCACCGACTCGGCCCTGGGCGTGCCCGGCCTGCTGGACGCCGTGCGCCGGGGCCGGGTGCTGGTGGCCAACGCCCTGGGCAGCGGCGTGCTGGAGTCGCCGGGGCTGCTGGGCTTCCTGCCCGAGGTCGGCCGGCGCCTGCTGGGTGAAGACCTGCTGCTGCCCACCCTGGAGACGTCCTGGTGCAGCCAGGGGCAGTTGCTGGGCAAGTCCCGGGAGGACCTGGCCGGGCTGGTGATCAAGCCGGCCTTCCCCAGCCAGAGCTTCGAACCGCTGTTCGGCCATGCCCTGGAAGACGGCGCCCTGCTGGCCCTGCGCAAGCGCCTGCTGGCCCATCCCCATGTCTATGTGGCCCAGCGCATGGCGCGGCTGTCCCTGGCGCCGGTCTGGCAGGGCGATGGCGAGGTCGGCGAGCTGCAATCGCGGGCCATCGGCATGCGCGTCTTCGCCGTGGCCGGCAGCGACGGCAGCTACTGGGTGATGCCCGGCGGCCTCACGCGGGTGGCGTCGGCGGCCGACGCGGAAGTGGTGTCCATGCAGCGCGGTGGCGCCAGCAAGGACACCTGGGTCCTGGCCGACCTGCCGGTGGTGGGCGAGCCGCTGCGCCCGCGCACCCTTGGCGTGCGCGAGCTGATCCGCCAGGACCCCTACCTGCCGTCGCGGGTGGTGGAGAACCTCTACTGGTTCGGCCGCTATGGGGAACGCTGCGACGACGGCGCGCGCCTGCTGCGGGTGGTGCTGTCGCGCTACGTGGACGCCGATGGCGACGAACAGGCGCTGCAGACGGCCCTGCAGCTGGCCCAGGCCGTGGGCCTGGTGCCGCGCGGCGCCGAGCCCCTGGAGCAGCGCCTGCTGGCGGCCCTGCTGGACGACGAGTGGCCGAGCAGCATCAGCGCCAACCTGCGCCGCCTGCATTGGACGGCGGCCCAGGTGCGCGGCCGGCTGTCGCGGGAGAACTGGCACGCGGTGCTGGAGCTACACCGTGATGCGCAGGCCCTGGACCCGACACGCACCGACCTGGGCGAGGCCCTGGAATTCCTCAACCGCCTGCTGATGTCCCTGGCCGCGCTGTCCGGCTTCGCCCTGGACGACATGACCCGCGACGACGGCTGGCGCTTCCTGATGATCGGCCGGCGCATCGAGCGGGTGCAGTTCTACGCCGAGGCCATCGCCGGCTTCCTCGAAGGGGGCGCCGCCTGGGACCCGGTGGCCCTGGAGTGGCTGCTGGAACTGGGCAACAGCACCATCACCTACCGCTCGCGCTACCTGGCCTCGCCCCAATTGATCCCGGTGCTCGACCTGCTCCTGCTGCACGAGCAGAACCCCCACTCCCTGCGCTTCCAGCTGCAGGCCCTGGAGCGCTCCCTGGGCCGCCTGCACCAGGACTTCGGCGCGCCCCAGGAGCTGGTGCTGAGTGGCCTGATCGGCCGCCTGCTGGCCTTCGACCTGGGCACGCTGGAAAACCCCCTGTTCGGCAACGAAAGCCTGGACGAGGTGCTCGCCGGGCTGGCCGGGCTGCTGCGGGAAATCGCACTGAACGTCGGACTGGTCTCCGATCGCCTCGGATTGCGCTATTTTGCCCACGTCGACGACGTCAGCCAGCAAACGGTATCCACCTGATGCACGCGCAAGCCCAATCCATCGCCCCCGTGCAGGGCGCCCGTTACCAGGTGTTCCACGACACCCACTACCGCTATTCGGCGCCGGTGTCCCTGTCCCAGCAGCTGGTGCACCTCTGGCCACGGGAGTGCCCCTGGCAACTGTGCAATGGCCAGCAACTGCTGATCGAGCCCGAGCCCACCCTGCGCCAGGACCTCGTGGACGTGTTCGGCAACCCCCTGACCCGCCTGGCCTTCGAGCGCCCCCACGACGAGCTGCGGGTCAGCGCCCGCCTGCAAGTCGAGGTGCTGCCCCACGGCCCGCTGGACCTGGCCGCCTCGCCGGCCTGGGAGCAGGTAGCCGCCAGCCTGGCCTTCAGCGGCCGGGCGCTGTCGCCCATCGAGCTGGAAGCCTGCCGCTACCGGGTGGAGTCGCCCTATGTGCGGATCAAGCGCCAGTTCAGCGAGTTCGGGGCCGCCTGCTTCCCGGCCGGACGGCCGTTGCTGCAAGGGGCTGCGGCGTTGATGGAGAAGATCTTCAGCGAGTTCGCCTTCGATGCCGAAGCGACCCAGGTGGCGACACCGCTCACCGAGGTGCTGGAACGCCGCCGTGGCGTCTGCCAGGACTTCGCCCACCTGATGCTGGCCTGCCTGCGCTCCCGTGGGCTGGCGGTGCGCTACGTCAGCGGCTACCTGCTGACCCAGCCGCCACCCGGCCAGCCGCGCCTGATCGGCGCCGACGCCTCCCACGCCTGGGTGTCGGTCTACTGCCCGCGCAACGGCTGGGTGGACTTCGACCCCACCAACAACATCCTGCCCAATCTGGAACACATCACCCTGGCCTGGGGCCGCGATTTCTCCGATGTCTCGCCCCTGCGCGGGGTGATCCTCGGCGGCGGCAGCCACGATCCGGACGTGCGCGTCACCGTGATGCCGCTCTGGGAACTGGCGGTCTGAGGTTCTGCTGGTTCGTTGGGCTTCGTTCCTCTGCCCAACCTACGGAACGCGTCTGTGCCAGCTCGTAGGATGGGTCGGGCGGCGTTCCGCTGAGCGGAGCGATACCCATCAGTGGCGGTCGATGGGAACCGCGAGTTCCCGGAACGCCGACCGACCCATCCACGCAGAGCACATTGCGCCCCGGACGGGCACTTTACCGACACCGTGCTAGCTTTTTCGAAGCCACTTCTTTCCTGCAAGGTGCTTCGCCATGGATGAAACAACGATCGTCAACGTGGGTACCGAGAAGGTCAGCGCGTTCATGACCACCGTCACGCAGTACGCCACCACCTTCGGCGTCAAGATTCTCGCGGCCATCGCCTTCTGGGTGGTGGGCCGCTGGTTGATCACCTTCGCGGTACGCCTGGTCCAGCGTTCCCTGGAGCGACAGCGGGTCGATCCCACGGTGCTGCGCTATGTCGGCTCCTTCATCACCGTGACCCTGAACATCCTCCTGGTGGTGGGCATCCTGGGCTTCTTCGGTATCCAGACCACCAGTTTGGCGGCGCTGATCGCGGCGGTCGGCCTGGCCATCGGCATGGCCTGGTCGGGTCTGCTGGCCAACCTGGCGGCGGGCGGCTTCATCATCGTCCTGCGGCCGTTCAAGGTGGGCGATTTCATCAGTGCCGGCGGCGTCGTCGGCACCGTGAAGGAGATCGGCCTGTTCGCCACCGCCATCAACACGCCGGACAACGTGATGACCCTGGTGGGCAACAACAAGATCTTCAGTGACACCATCCAGAACTTCAGCCACAACGATTTCCGTCGTGTGGAGCTGAAGGCCCAGCTCTCCGGCGCCGCCGACTGGCACGCCGCCGCGGCCGTGCTCAAGGAGCGTATCGCGGCCATCCCCAATGTGCTCAGCGAGCCGCCGGTGGACGTGGAAATCCTCGAGTTCAACCTGGTGGGTCCGGTGCTGGCGGTGCGGCCTTTCTGCCACAACGACAACTACTGGCAGGTGTACTTCGACACCAACCGCACCATCAAGGACGCCCTGGGGACCGACTTCCCTGCACCCATGCCGGCGCAGACCATCATCGTGCAGCAGCCCCAGGGTTAGGCCGAACGCAATCCGCTCCCTCTCCCTCCGGGAGAGGGTTGGGGTGAGGGGACCGGTGAGCAGGGTAGGGTGGATCGGGCGTCAGCGGTCCACCTTCGGAGCCGCCTTCAAGGTCAGGGCCTGTGCAGATGCAGGATGGGGAAGGGTTTGCCCGAACCGTCCAGCTCCGAGCGGGCGTACTGGACGAACCCCAGGTGCTGGTAGAAGCCCAGCGCCTGGGGATTCTGCTCGTTCACATCGACCTTTCGCGCACCCCGTTCCAGGGCGTG
The DNA here is from genome assembly GCF_000412695.1 of Pseudomonas resinovorans NBRC 106553. Lineage (NCBI taxonomy): Bacteria > Pseudomonadati > Pseudomonadota > Gammaproteobacteria > Pseudomonadales > Pseudomonadaceae > Metapseudomonas > Metapseudomonas resinovorans. Next base: position 5,711,400 of record NC_021499.1, on the reverse strand, counting down.
CCGCAGCAGCGCGCGGCCGATGCCACGGCCATGCTGCGCCGGATCGACGAAGAGCATTTCCACGCTGTCGCCACCGGTGCCGATGAAGCCGGCGATCCGGCCTTCGGCATCGCGCAGGCAGGCCAGTCGTACCGAATCCAGGTAGGCGTCGCGCACCAGGGGGCGGAAGAACTGGATGTCGTCCTCGCTGAGGAAGTGATGGGTGGCGCGCACGGCGGCCTCCCAGACCTCCACCAGGCGCTGGCGGTCGGCGGGGGAAATGCTGTCGAGGGTTTCGAGTGTGGTGGTCATCCGTTTCACCAGTGGCGCTTGGCCTTGTTCCAGCGATAGAGGAGGCGGGCGAAGGCCTTGTAGGCCAGTTGCGCCGCGCCGTGGATCAGCGGCAGGGAGAATAGCCGGGCTTTCCAGCGTTCCCCCGGCGAGTGCCGCCAGAGCACGATGAAGGCGTCCATCCCCATGCGCTTGACGCCCTGTTCGTCCACCAGGTGCAGGCGTTCGCGGACGTACTCCAGGTTCTCGCCGATCTCAATCACCGCGTCGTTATCCCGGTGGACGTCGGCCCATTCCACCTGGCAGGCGGTGGTCTTGCCCATCTGGCCTTCGATACCGGCTTTGCACACCGGGCAGGCGCTGTTGTAGTAGACCTTGATCCGTTCGTCGTCAGCCATGGGGGCTCCTGGCGCTGCGCGCGATGCCCCAGTCTAGCGCGACGGCGTGGCGGTCAGTGCGGCTTGCGATCGACCCACTTGGGGGCGGCGCTCGGGCGCCAGGCTTCCAGTCGGTCCAGCAGGATTTCCGGGTGGCCGCCGACCTGCAGCATGCCGCGGTGCTGGTCGCGGACGAAGCGCTCTTCCACCAGGTGGTCGAGGAAGTCGGTGAGCTTGTCGTAGAAACTGTTCACTTCCAGCAGGCCCAGGGGCTTGTTGTGATAGCCCAACTGGCCCCAGGTCCAGATCTCGAAGAGCTCTTCCAGGGTGCCGAGGCCGCCGGGCAATGCGATGAAGGCGTCGGACAGCTCGGCCATGCGCGCCTTGCGCGCGTGCATGCCGTCCACCACTTCCAGGCGAGTCAGGCCGTTGTGGCCCACCTCGGCGTCCACCAGGCTCTGCGGAATCACCCCGATGACCTCGCCGCCGGCGGCCAGGGCCGCATCGGCCACGGTGCCCATCAGGCCCACTGCGCCGCCGCCGTAGACCAGCGTGATGCCGCGCTCGGCCAGGGTATGCCCCAGCATGGCCGCGGTTTCACGGTAGATCGGCTTGGCGCCGGGGCTGGCGCCGCAGAAGACGCAGACGGAACGCAAGGACATGGGGGACTCCTGGTGCGAAAAAAGCGCGCAAGAGTACCGATTTCGTCCCCGCGCTCCAAGCGGTGCGAGGAGGCAGCTTCCGAACGGTAGGGGCTCAGGTCACTCGGCGCAGCCGCCGCAGGCACCGGCGGCGTAGGCGGCGAGCAGGCTTTGCAGGAAGTCCATGGCACATCTCCTTGTTGATGCATGGCGCCATGCTAGGTTCTGTACGAAAAGTGTCTGCGCTCGGTGATGCTGCGTTGAAATCGGCCTCAGAATGCTCATTTACAACACGTAAACTGCGCTTCTTCGGCCGATTTCGCCTTGCCTGACCTTCGCTCGACGACTTTTCGTACAAGACCTAGGGCCGCGTCCGGCGGCCCGTCCGTTGATTGTGTCGATGGCCCCGATAGCTCAGACCAGCTTGAGCAGTTCGGCCGCCGTCATGCCGGACAACCCCAGCAGGCAGAGGCCGCAGGCGAGATAGGTAAGGCGGTGCCAGAGGGTCGAGGCGGCGCGGCGGAACCAGTCCACCAGGCCGGCGCAGATGAAACACCAGAGCAGCGACGAGAGCATGAACCCGGCGAAGAACACCGCCAGGTGGGTAGGCGTCGGCTCGGCCACGCCCACCGCCGCCATGGCGCCACCCATGGCGGCCCAGTAGACGATGTTCTGCGGGTTGGTCAGCGACAGCGCCGCCCCCGAGGCGAAGGCGCCACCGCTGGCACCGGCGTCGTCGGCGGACGGTTGCGGCGGGTGCCGGGCGTCACGCAGCGACTGCAGGCCCAGCCAACCCAGGTACAGGGCGCTGGCGATGGTCAGCGGGTAGCGCACGGTGGCGCTGTCCAGCAGCAGGGCGAGGCCGGTAAGGCCCAGCGCGGCCCAGGTGGCATCGCCCACCAGGGAGCCGATCTGCACCATCAGTGCCGGCCGGTAGCCGTCCCGCAGGCCGCGTCGCAGGGTTTCGCTGAAGACCGCGCCGGGCGCGGCGTTGAAGATGAAGCCGAGGAGCATCGCGGCGATGAAGAAAGACAGCATGGCGCTTGAAAATCCTTGTAATCAGTAAAGCGCGGCCAGTTGCCGCAGGTGATGGGAACTCGCCGGTAATTCGGGCAGTCTTCCTAGTTGGGCCTTTCGCCCATTCTGCCAAGGAGACTCCCATGATTCGCAAGCTCGTCGTTGCATCCGTGCTGGCCCTGGCCAGTGCACCTCTGCTGGCTGCTGAATGTACCGTGGATGTGCAAGGCACTGACCAGATGACGTTCGATACCAAAGAGATCAAGGTCAGCAAAAGTTGCAAAACCTTCACCGTGAACCTGAAGCACGTCGGTGCGCTGGCCAAGAACGTAATGGGCCACAACTGGGTGCTGAGCAAGACCGCCGATGCCCAGGCCATCGCCACTGAAGGCATGACCGCCGGTATCGACAAGGGTTACCTGAAGGCCGATGACCCGCGCATCATCGCCCACACCGAGATGATCGGTGGCGGCCAGAGCACCAGCGTAACCTTCGACGTGGCCAAGCTGGCCGCCGGTGAGAGCTACGAATTCTTCTGCTCCTTCCCGGGTCACGTGTCGATGATGAAGGGTACCCTGGCCCTGGTCGACTGACCTATCAGGTGAAGACAAAAAGGCCGCTCCGTGTAGCGGCCTTTTTCATTCGTAGGAGCGATTTCAATCGCGATTGGCCTGCGCAGCAGGCCCTGGCAGGGCGGACCTGCGGCCCGTTTCGCGAATGAATTCGCTCCTACAGGTTTCCACCCGAGGTCATCTTGAAGATGCCCTGGGCGTTGGAACTGTCGAAGTTCAAGTCCAGCTCGCGGCTGTCCGGATCGATGTCGCGCTGGATGAACTCGACGAAGGAGCCCGGCACCTCGCGCTGCACCGCGCAGCCGCTGGAGTCGACGAAATCCCTTTGCACCTGCACCGCGCGGTAGGCGGTCTGCATCACCCGGCCGGACGCCGAGACCTCGATGCTGGCCTTCATCGGCCGGCCCTTGGCGTTCTGTTCGTCCACCACCGCCTGCAGGTCGACGACCCGGTCGGTGAGGTGGTTGAACATGTTGCCCTCGGTGGCGATCCAGGCCATCTCCACGCTTTCATCGCGCAGCAGCTGGTAGTCGCTTTCGTGGACAACGCCGTGCTGGCGGTCGAAGGCGCGGTAGAGCGCCGGCAGCAGGTGCCGGGCGTCGCTCAGGCTGCAATGGCGCTGGCGCCAGAGGCTATCGAGGATGGCCTTGTGGCTGGCATCCAGCGGGTCGCGGCTGTCGCCCACGACGCGGCTGACCGCCTGCTGGAAGGCTTCACTGAAACGCCCCGGGTGCAGCTCGGAAACGAAGAACTGGGCGATGTCCTCGGGCAGGTCCATCTGCCGGTAGGCGTAACCGGTCATCTTCAGCCTGGTCAGCGGATAGGTGCGCACATCGGCGAAGCCCAGTGGTTCCAGCAGGCGGGCGAAGGCCTGGCGGCCACGGGGCAGGGCGCCGTTGTCCGGCCAGTCGACGGTGCGGATGGCGCCGTGGTCGAACAGCACCTGGCGGCCCTTGGCGCGTTGCTCCTCGACATAGGTGCGGCCGATGGGCACCGCTTCCACCAGCTTGTGGAACAGGCAGAGGTTGAGCGCCTCGGCCAGCCAGGCGCGGTGCACCAGGGTTTCGCTGAAGGGCAGGGCCTGGAGGGCGGCGGGGACTTCCACATGGGTGTCGACCCAGCGGGCGGCGGGCTCGCCGATCACGCTGGCGACCAGGGCAAGCAGGCGTTCGTTGGCGGACATTCGGGGCATTCCGGGCTGACGGGGATCTGTTGCCTATCCAAGCAGCCCGCCGCCTTGCGGGCAAACGAAAAAAACCGGCGGGTTCATTCCGTTTTTTCCTGAACATATGGCGTGGTAATGCCAGCGTTGTAGGAGCGAATTCATTCGCGATACGGACCCACGGACCGCTCCGCGGCCCTTCGCGAATGAATTCGCTCCTACAGGAAGCAGATCGCAGTCCCCTGGTTACAGTGGTTCTCGGTCCAATTGTTCGAGCATCCAGCGCACGAAGTCGCGCACCTTGGGCACCTCGGCGGCGTGCTCGGGGTAGGCCAGGTAGTAGGCATTGCGGCTGGGCAACGGGTGGTCCCAGGGGATCACCAGCTTGCCTTCGGCCAGTTCTTCCTCCACCAGGAAGCGCGGCAGCAGGGCCACGCCGCAGCCGGCCTGGGCGGCGCGGATGCACATGTAGGAGGTGTCGAAACGTGGCCCGTGGTAGCTGTGCTCGGTGTGCCGGCCCTGGCTCTGGAACCACTCGTGCCAGGCTTCCGGGCGGGTGGCGTTCTGCAGCAGCACCAGGTCGGTGAGCTGGGTGGGTTCGCTGAAGGGCCGCTCGGGCATCGCCCCCGGGGCACACACCGGCACCACTTCCTCGCCGAACAGGCGGATGCATTCGGCGCCGGGCTGGGCGCCCTGGCCGAAGTAGAAGGCCACGTCGCTGCGGCCCTGGGCCAGGGCGTTGGGCTCCAGCTCGTTGCGCAGGTCCAGGTGGATGTTCGGGTGGCGCAGGCGCCAGCCCTTCAGGCGCGGGATCAGCCAGCGCGCGCCGAAGGTGGGCGGGGTGGCCACCCGCAGCACCTCGGTGTCGCCGCCATAGGACAGCATGTAGTGGGTGGACATCTCCACCTGGGCGAGGATCTTGCGCACCTCGGTGAGGTACAGCGAACCCGCCGGGGTCAGCTGCAGGCGGCGGCGCACGCGTCGGAACAGCAGGTGCTGGAGCAGCTCCTCCAGTTGCGCCACCTGCTTGCTCACCGCGCTCTGGGTCAGCGCGAGCTCTTCGGAGGCGCGGGTGAAACTGAGGTGCCGGGCCACCGCTTCGAAGCATTGCAGGGCGGTGATCGAGGGCATGTGGCGCTTGAGCATCGGGATTTCTCGTGGGCGATCCGCATCATGAATAATCGGAATGATATGTGTCGGAAAGGTCGTTTGTTGGCAAGCCCTTTTCACGGCTATTACTGGGGGCCTCACGATCTGCCCGATTGAAGAAACAGGAGTTCCCATGGTTGCCGCACTGCTCGATCGCCTCGGTGTCGATCCGTCCCTCTACCAGCAAGGCGATCACGCCGTGCATTCGCCCATCGATGGCAGTCGCATCGGCCGCGTGCGCCTGGAGAGCCGCGCCGAGGTGGAAGCGAAGATCACCCGCGCCGCCGAAGCCTTCCAGGCCTGGCGCAAGGTGCCGGCGCCGCGTCGCGGCGAACTGATCCGCCTGTACGGCGAAGCGCTGCGCCAGTACAAGGCCGAGCTGGGCGAACTGGTGTCCTGGGAAGCCGGCAAGATCACCCAGGAAGGCCTGGGCGAAGTGCAGGAAATGATCGACATCTGCGACTTCGCCGTCGGCCTGTCGCGCCAGCTCTACGGCCTGACCATCGCCTCCGAGCGCCCCGGCCATCACATGCGCGAGACCTGGCATCCGTTGGGTGTGGTCGGCGTCATCAGCGCATTCAACTTCCCGGTCGCGGTGTGGAGCTGGAACACCGCGCTGGCGCTGGTATGCGGCAACCCGGTGGTGTGGAAGCCCTCGGAAAAGACTCCGCTCACGGCCCTGGCCTGCCAGGCCCTGTTCGAGCGCGTGGCGAAGAACTTCAGCGAGGCCCCGGCCCACCTCAGCCAGGTGGTGATCGGCGCCCGCGACGCCGGTGAAGCCCTGGTGGACGACCCGCGCGTGGCCCTGGTCAGCGCCACCGGCAGCACCCGCATGGGACGCGAGGTCGCCCCCCGGGTGGCGGCGCGCTTCGCCCGCAGCGTGCTGGAACTGGGCGGCAACAACGCCATGATCCTCGCCCCCAGCGCCGACCTCGACCTGGCGGTGCGTGCCATCCTCTTCAGCGCCGTCGGCACCGCCGGCCAGCGCTGCACCACCCTGCGCCGGCTGATCGCCCACGAATCGGTCAAGGCCGAGATCGTCGAGCGCCTCCAGGCGGCCTACGCCAAGGTGCGCATCGGCCACCCGCTGGAAGGCAACCTGATCGGCCCGCTGATCGACAAGCAGAGCTACGAGGGCATGCAGCGCGCCCTGGAACAGGCCCGCGCCGAGGGCGGCAAGGTCTTCGGCGGCGAACGCCAACTGGCCGAGCGCTACCCCGACGCCTACTACGTGTCCCCCGCCATCGTGGAGATGCCGGGCCAGAGCGCCGTGGTCTGCCATGAAACCTTCGCGCCCATCCTCTACGTGGTCGGCTACCGCGATTTCGCCGACGCCGTCGCCCTCAACAACGCCGTGCCCCAGGGGCTGTCGTCCTGCGTGTTCACCACCGATGTCCGCGAAGCCGAGCTGTTCCAGTCAGCGGTCGGCAGCGACTGCGGCATCGCCAACGTCAACATCGGCCCGAGCGGCGCGGAGATCGGCGGCGCCTTCGGTGGCGAGAAGGAAACCGGCGGTGGCCGCGAGTCCGGCTCCGATGCCTGGAAGGCCTACATGCGCCGCCAGACCAACACAGTGAACTACTCCCACGAATTGCCGCTGGCCCAGGGCATTACTTTCGATTGATCGGGCACCCGCCCTAAGGATCGGCATCCATGACCCTGCGCCAGGAATGCCTCTGGGAACATCTGACGCCGCAACTGCCGGAAAGCCCCGTGCTGCACGGCGAGGTCCGGGCGGACGTGTGCGTGATCGGGGCCGGGTTCACCGGCCTCTCCGCCGCGCTGCACCTGCTGGAGGCGGGCAAGCGCGTCTGCCTGCTGGAAGCCCATACCGCCGGCCATGGCGGTTCGGGGCGCAATGTCGGCCTCGTCAACGCTGGCATGTGGATCCCGCCGGACGAGATCGAAGCGGGCCTCGGCCGCACGGTCGGCGAACGCCTCAACCGCACCCTGGGGGCGGCGCCGTCACTGGTGTTCTCCCTGGTGGACCGCTACGACATCGATTGCCAGCTGCGTCGCGAAGGCACCCTGCACATGGCCCACAACGCCCGTGGCCAGGCCGACCTCGCCAGCCGCTGCGCACAGTGGCAGCGTCGTGGCGCGCCGGTGGAACTGCTGACCGGCGATGCCTGCCGCGAGGCCACCGGCACCGACAAGATCGCCGCCGCGCTGCTCGATCGCCGCGCCGGCACCCTCAACCCCATGGGCTACACCCGCGGCCTGGCCCGCGCGGTGAAGTACCTCGGCGGGCAATTCTTCGAGCACACCAAGGTGCTGCGCCTGGAGCGCCAGGGCGCCAACTGGTGCGTGGTCACCGAACACGGTGCGGCCATCGCGCCGCAAGTGGTGATCGCCTCCAACGCCTACACCGAAGGCGAGTGGACGGAGTTGCGGCGCAACTTCTTCCCCGGTTTCTACTACCAGGTGGCCTCGAAGCCGCTCAGCGGTGAGGCCGCCGCGCGCATCCTGCCGGGCGGCCAGGGTTCCTGGGATACCCGCCAGGTGCTCAGCAGCATCCGCCGCGACGCCGATGGCCGCTTGCTGCTCGGCAGCCTGGGCAACGGCGCCCGCAAGCCGGACTGGTTCCTGCGTGCCTGGGCCGACCGTATCCAGAGCCACTACTTCCCCTACGTCGGCAAGCTGGACTGGGAATTCACCTGGACCGGCTGCATCGACTTCACCCCCGACCACCTGATGCGTCTCTACGAACCGGCGCCCGGCCTGCTCGCCTTCACCGGCTACAACGGCCGTGGCGTGACCACCGGCAGCGTGGTGGGCAAGGCCTTCGCCGACTACCTGCAAAGTGGCGACGCGAACAGCCTGCCGATGCCATTTCAGCCAATGCGGGCGGTTTCGGCGGTTGGACTTCGAAGTTCGCTATACGAAGCGGGTTTTTCGCTGTATCACGCAGGACAGTGTTTGCGCGTCGTGATTTAGCTCGCAAAAAAGTTGTCATGCACAGCTTTGAGGCAAGGGGCTGTTTCTTGCAGGATGGGGGAGTCTGAACCGGGCATTAACAGTGCGAAGTGGGAAAATTCGCGCACCAGTGATGTGCAAATAAGTACCGTGAGTCTATTGTTACCGCACGTGCTGGCATACTGCTGTCGTGCGGCTTCCAGACGCGTCTGAAGGTTTTCCGGCGCTATTTGGAAGTTGTTGATTCATAAGAATAAAAATAAAAAACAAAGGAGGTGGGATAAGCCTTTCAGGGCGCGGAGCAACTACAAGAATTAATGGCACGCCACTTGCTGAACATGAGCGCTAACCCTAAAAACCTCAGGAGCAAAACTCCATGTCGCAGAAGATTTTCAGAAAAGGCTTTCTGGCTCTGGCGGTTACCACCGCGCTGAGCATTTCTTCCGTTGTAGAGGCTGACATCGTCATTGGTGTCGCCGGTCCGCACACCGGCGCCAACGCATCCTTCGGCGAACAATATTGGCGCGGCGCCACCCAGGCGGCCGACGACATCAACGCCGCCGGTGGCGTCAACGGCGAGAAGATCAAGCTGGTCAAGGCCGACGACGCCTGCGAACCGAAGCAGGCCGTATCCGTCGCCAACCGCCTGGTGGACCAGGACAAGGCCATCGGCGTGGTCGGGCACTTCTGCTCCTCCTCCACCATCCCGGCGTCCGAGGTCTACGACGAAGCCGGCATCATCGCCATCACCCCCGGTTCCACCAACCCGCAGGTGACCGAGCGCGGCCTCTCCGGCATGTTCCGCATGTGCGGCCGTGACGACCAGCAGGGCATCGTCGCCGGCGACTACATCGTCGACGTACTGAAGGCCAAGAAGGTCGCCATCATCCACGACAAGGACACCTACGGTCAGGGCCTGGCCGACGCCACCAAGGCGCAACTGGCCAAGCGCGGCGTGAAGGAAGTCCTGTACGAAGGCCTGACCCGTGGTGAGAAGGACTTCAACGCCCTGGTCACCAAGATTCGCGCCTCGGGCGCCGAAGTCGTCTACTTCGGTGGCCTGCACCCGGAAGCCGGCCCGCTGGTTCGCCAGATGCGCGAGCAGGGCCTGACCGCCAAGTTCCTCTCCGGCGACGGCATCGTCACCGACGAACTGGTCACCACCGCTGGCGGCCCGCAGTACACCAAGGGCGTACTGATGACCTTCGGCGCCGACCCGCGCAAGATCGAGGACGGCAAGGCCGTGATCGAGAAGTTCCGCGCCGCGGGCTTCGAGCCGGAAGGCTACACCCTCTACGCCTACGCCTCCCTCCAGGCCCTGGCTGCCGCCTTCGCTGGCGCTGGCGCCAACGACCCGGCCAAGGCTTCCGAATGGCTGAAGAGCCATCCGGTACAGACCGTGATGGGCAAGAAGGAATGGGACGGCAAGGGCGACCTGAAAGTCTCCGACTACGTGATCTACGAGTGGGATGACGCAGGTAAATATCACCAGCAGTAAGTTGCGGGCAGGATCGCTAGCGCGATCCTGATCCGACACTGGTTATTGCTCGGCTGACTGGCCTGGCGCCATCCGCGCCTGGCCGGTCGGTGTATTCCGGGAAACTGCTGAAGTCCTTCTCTGCTTGACTCGGGCGATTGCCCGATCCGGTAATTCAGTGGTGCCCGTCTGATTCCACTCGCGGGGGCTTGGCCGAACCCAAGGCGGTCCTCCAAAAGACGAGAAAGAGTGATGGACGGTATTATCCTGCAACAGCTGATCAACGGGCTGACCCTCGGGTCCGTCTACGGTCTGATCGCCATCGGCTACACCATGGTTTACGGCATCATCGGCATGATCAACTTCGCCCATGGCGAGGTGTACATGATCTCCGCCTACATCGCCGCGATCACCCTGGCCATCCTGGCCTTCTTCGGACTCGAATCCTTCCCGCTGCTGATCCTCGGCACCTTGCTGTTCACCATCGCGGTGACCGGCGTCTACGGTTTCGTGATCGAGCGCATCGCCTACAAGCCGCTGCGCAACTCCACCCGCCTGGCGCCGCTGATCTCCGCCATCGGCATGTCGCTGATCCTGCAGAACTACGTGCAGCTGAGCCAGGGCGCGCGCCAGCAAGGCGTACCCACCCTGCTCGACGGCGCGCTGAAGTTCCATATCGGCGAGGGCTTCGTGCAGCTCACCTACACCAAGGTGTTCATCCTGGTGGCAGCCTTCCTCGGCATGGCGGTGCTGACCTACGTGATCCAGCGCACCAAGCTCGGCCGCATGTGCCGCGCCACCCAGCAGGACCGCAAGATGGCGTCGATCCTCGGGATCAACACCGACCGGGTGATCTCCTACGTGTTCGTCATCGGCGCCGCCATGGCCGCCCTGGCCGGCGTGCTGATCACCATGAACTACGGCACCTTCGACTTCTATGCCGGCTTCATCATCGGCATCAAGGCCTTCACCGCAGCGGTGCTCGGCGGCATCGGCTCGCTGCCCGGCGCCATGCTCGGCGGCATCATCCTCGGCATCGCCGAGGCGCAGTTCTCCGGCATGGTCAACACCGACTACAAGGACGTGTTCAGCTTCTCCCTGCTGGTCCTGATCCTGATCTTCCGTCCCCAGGGCCTGCTGGGCCGTCCGCACGTCGCCAAGGTGTAAGCATGACTTCTGCCATCGCCAGGAAACCCCTGGATATCAAGAAGAGCCTGATCGACGCCGTCGTCGCCGGTCTGCTCGCCCTCATCGTCTTCGGCCCCATCATGGGCGTGGTGCTCGACGGCTACAGCTTCAACCTGGAGTTCGGCCGTGTCGGCGTGATGATCGCCGTGGTCATGGTCGGTCGCTTCTTCCTCAGCCTCTACCTGCAGACCCCGCGCGGCGAAGTGCTGATGCAGCGCTTCGAGACCACCGGTTCCGGCGTGCACGTGCGCGACCCCGACCACAAGAGCCGGCTGCGCTGGATCCTCCCGGTGCTGATCGTGGCCGCGGTGATCTTCCCGTTCTTCGCCAGCAAGTACCTGCTCACCGTGGTCATCCTCGGCCTGATCTACGTGTTGCTGGGCCTGGGCCTGAACATAGTGGTGGGCCTCGCCGGCCTGCTCGACCTCGGCTACGTGGCCTTCTACGCCATCGGCGCCTACGGCCTGGCGCTGGGCTACGAGCACCTGGGTCTCGGCTTCTGGTCCGCCTTGCCATTGTCCGCCCTCGCCGCGGCACTGGCCGGCGCGTTGCTGGGCTTCCCGGTGCTGCGCATGCATGGTGACTACCTGGCCATCGTGACCCTGGGCTTCGGCGAGATCATCCGCCTGGTGCTGAACAACTGGCTGAGCTTCACCGGCGGCCCGAACGGCATGTCGGTGCCGTCGCCCACTTTCCTCGGCCTGGAGTTCGGCCGCCGGGCGAAGGACGGCGGGGTGCCCATCCACGAGTTCCTGGGCTTCGCCTACAACCCCAACCTGAAGTTCCTGTTCATCTACGTGGTGCTCTTCCTGGTGGTGCTGCTGGTGCTCTACATCAAGCACCGTCTCACCCGCATGCCGGTGGGCCGCGCCTGGGAAGCGCTGCGCGAGGATGAGATCGCCTGCCGCGCCATGGGCCTGAACCATGTGCTGGTGAAGCTCTCGGCGTTCATGCTGGGCGCCTCCACCGCGGGCCTGGCGGGCGTCTTCTTCGCCAGCTACCAGGGCTTCGTCAACCCGTCGTCCTTCACCTTCTTCGAGTCGGCGCTGATCCTCGCCATCGTCGTGCTCGGGGGCATGGGTTCCACCGTCGGGGTGGTCATCGCCGCCTTCGTCCTCACCGTCGCGCCGGAGCTGCTGCGCACCTTCGCCGACTACCGTGTGCTGCTGTTCGGCGTGCTCATGGTGGTGATGATGATCTGGCGCCCGCGTGGGCTGATCCGTATCAGCCGCGCCGGCTTCACCCCGCGTAAAGGAGTTGCCCCATGAGCGACGAAAACATCCTCAGCGTCGAGCACCTGATGATGCACTTCGGCGGCATCAAGGCGCTCAACGATGTCAGCCTGAAGATCAAGCGCGGCTCGATTTCCGCGCTGATCGGCCCCAACGGTGCCGGCAAGACCACGGTGTTCAACTGCCTGACCGGCTTCTACAAGGCCACCGGCGGACGCATCCATCTCAACACCCGTGACACCACCACGGACATCATCAAGGTGCTGGGCGAGCCGTTCGAGCCCACCGACTTCGTCAAACCGGCGCAGTTCGCCAGCCGCCTGCGCTACAAGATGTTCGGCGGCACCCACCTGGTGAACCGGGCGGGGCTGGCGCGCACCTTCCAGAACATCCGCCTGTTCCGGGAAATGTCGGTGGTGGAGAACCTGCTGGTGGCCCAGCACATGTGGGTCAACCGCAACCTGCTGGCCGGGGTGTTCAACACGCCGGGCTTCCGCAAGTCCGAGGACGACGCCCTGAACCATGCCTTCTACTGGCTGGAAGTGGTGGACCTGGTGGACTGCGCCAACCGCCTGGCCGGCGAGCTTTCCTACGGCCAGCAGCGCCGATTGGAGATCGCCCGCGCCATGTGCACCCGGCCGCAGCTGATCTGCCTCGACGAACCCGCCGCCGGCCTCAACCCGGCCGAAACCGAAGCGCTCAGCCGGATCATCCGCAAGCTGCGCGACGAACACGATCAGACCGTGGTGCTGATCGAACACGACATGGGCATGGTAATGAGCATTTCCGACCACATCGTGGTGCTGGACCACGGCGAAGTGATCGCCGAAGGCACCCCCCACGATATCCGCCACGATCCCAAGGTGATCGCCGCCTACCTCGGCGCCGAAGAGGAGGAAGTGGCATGAGTGCGCCGATCCTGGAGTTCAAGGATGTCGACGTGTTCTACGGGCCGATCCAGGCCCTGCGAAAGGTCAGCCTGCACATCAACGAAGGTGAGACGGTGAGCCTGATCGGCGCCAACGGCGCCGGCAAGTCGACCCTGCTGATGTCCATCTTCGGCCAGCCCCGCGCGGCGAACGGCGCCATCGTCTACCGGGGTACCGACATCACCCACAAGTCGGCGCACTTCGTCGCCTCCAACGGCGTTGCCCAGTCGCCGGAAGGGCGCCGGGTGTTCCCCGACATGAGCGTGGAGGAGAACCTGCTGATGGGCACCATTCCCGTCGGCATGGACCATGTGGACGAAGACATGCAGCGCATGTTCGAGCTCTTCCCGCGCCTCAAGGAGCGGCGCAACCAGCGCGCCATGACCATGTCCGGCGGCGAGCAGCAGATGCTCGCCATCGCCCGTGCGCTGATGAGCCGGCCCAAGCTGCTGCTGCTCGACGAACCTTCCCTGGGCCTGGCGCCCATCGTGGTCAAGCAGATCTTCCAGACCCTCAAGGAACTGGCGCAGACCGGCATGACCATCTTCCTCGTCGAGCAGAACGCCAACCACGCGCTCAAGCTCTCCGACCGCGCCTACGTGATGGTCACCGGGGAAATCCGCATGAGCGGCACGGGCGAGGAGCTGCTGGGCAACCAGGACGTGCGCAACGCCTACCTCGGCGGCCACTGACCCTAACCTCAGTGCCCGGCCCCTCCGGGAGAGGGGCCGGGGCGGGCCGCGTTCGGATGAGGGTGGTTTGCCCGCCCTCGGTCCGGCCAAGGAGACCTCTATGCAAAGCATTCGCTTCTTCACCAACGCCGATGTCGCCGCCGCCCTGGCTTATCCACAGCTCATCGAGGCCCTGCGCAAAGGCCTGGCCAAGCCCGCCGAGGCGCCGGTGCGTGCCTCCCACGCCCTGCCGGAGGACGCCTCGCTGCTGTGCATGCCGGTGTGGCAGAAAGGCCAGGGCGTCGGGGTGAAACTGGTCACCGTGTTCCCCCGCAACGGCGAGAAGGGCCTGCCCTCGGTCGCCGCCCTGTTCACCCTGTTCGACGACGCCACCGGCCGGCCCCTGGCGGTGCTGGAGGCCTCCGAACTCACCGCCCGCCGCACCGCCTGCACCTCGGCCCTGGCCGCCAGCGCCCTGGTGCGCCACGACGCCAGCCGCCTGCTGGTGGTGGGTACCGGCACCCTGGCCGCGCACATGGTCCGCGCCCACTGCGTGGTGCGCCCGTACCAGCGTGTGGATATCTGGGGGCGCAATCCGGACAAGGCCGCCGAGCTGGTGGCCAGGCTCAAAGCCGAAGGCTATCCGGTGCAGGTCGCCGCCGACCTGCAGACCTGCGCCCAGCAGGCCGACTGCATCAGCTGCGTCACCACGTCCACCTCGCCACTGATCCTGGGCGACTGGCTGCGGCCGGGTACCCACCTCGACCTGGTGGGCGCCTTCCTGCCGAACATGCGGGAGACCGACAGCGCCGCCGTGGCCCGCTCGCGCATCGTCGTCGACACCCGCGCCGGTGCCTTGGAGGAAGCCGGCGACCTGCTGCTGGCCATCGCCGACGGCGCCATCACCGAGCAGAGCATCCACGTCGAACTCGCGGACCTGCTGCACGGCAAGGGCCATCGCCAGACCAACAGCGAGATCACCCTGTTCAAGTCCGTAGGTCATGCGCTGGAGGACTTGATCGCCGCGCAGGTGCTGCTGGCCGGTGCCGAGGCTGGTTGAGGGCCTCTCGTTGTAGGGGCGAATTCATTCGCCAAGGACAAAGGAGTTGTCCCACCGGGCCGAAAGGCAGCCCTTCGGCCTGCATGGCGAATAAATTCGCCCCTACAGGGCTTCGTCCTCGTCATCGGCAGGCAACTTCGCCGCCAGCACTTCCAGCCGCTCGATCTGTGGCGGCTCGCTGAACAGCTCACCGGCGTGCTCCATCAGCGCGGCGGCCACCTTGCCGGCCATGTGCGCCTGCAAGCCCATTTCGCTGTCGAAGGCATCGAAGATGCCGAAACTCTGTGGTCCCAGGCGCAGGGCGAACCAGGCGGTGGTGTCGGGCTCTTCCTGCACCAGCGGCAGTCCGCCGCGAAGAAAGTCTTCCACCTCGGCGACTTTTCCCGGCTTGGCTTCGAGGCGTACCAGCAAGGCGACTTTGACCATGGCCCGATCTCCTCTGTAGGTGGACAGGCAAGTCTAGGCCCACCGAAACGGCAACCGGGCCCGTTGGTCCGGCGCGGCCAGGACGGCTACCCACAAAAACTGTGCAGCAAGCTGTGGATAACTTGGTGGCAGCTGCCGCCAGGCGCCGTCCAGCGCCCCGTTCGGCTGGTTGGTCAAAAAATGATCGATATGTATTTCCCACGCAGAAACAGTGGGTTGGCTCAGCTGCCCGCTCGTCAGCTGGTTCGGAGGAGTTGTCCCCGCAGGCTGTGCGCAAAGCTGTGGATAAGCTTGGGAATAACCGCTGCAGGGCAGTCGCTGCGGGGCCTGTATGGCGCTGGCGCTTTTTTCGCCAGGAGTTCGCCCCCGTGGATGGCGTAACCTATGCCGGTTTATTCGCATTGGGCCCGTGCCCCACCGCAAGGAGAACAGCATGACTTCCACCCTTTTCATCACTGGCGCCACCTCCGGATTCGGCGAAGCCTGCGCACGCCGCTTCGCCCAGGCCGGCTGGTCGCTGGTGCTGACCGGCCGCCGCGCCGCGCGCCTGCAAGCGCTCAAGGACGAACTCTCGGCCCTGACCGATGTGCACACCCTGGAGCTGGACGTGCGCGACCGCGCCGCCATGGAAGCCGCCATCGCCGGCCTGCCGGCCAAGTACGAGAAGATCCGCGGACTGATCAACAACGCCGGCTTGGCCCTGGGCGCCGACCCCGCGCCCAAGTGCAACCTGGATGACTGGGACACCATGGTCGACACCAACATCAAGGGCCTGATGTACAGCACCCGCCTGCTGCTGCCGCGCCTGATCGCCCACGGCCGCGGCGCGAGCATCGTCAACCTGGGTTCGGTGGCCGGCAACTGGCCCTATCCGGGCAGCCATGTGTACGGCGCCACCAAGGCCTTCGTCGGCCAGTTCTCGCTGAACCTGCGCAACGACCTGGTAGGCACCGGCGTGCGCGTGTCCAACATCGAGCCGGGCCTGTGCGAGAGCGAGTTCTCCCTGGTGCGCTTCGGTGGCGACCAGGCCAAGTACGACGCCACCTACGCGGGCGCCGAGGCCATCCAGCCGGAAGACATCGCCGAGACCATCTTCTGGATGATGAACCAGCCGGCCCACATCAACATCAACAGCCTGGAAATCATGCCGGTGAGCCAGACCTGGGCCGGTTTCGCCGTCAATCGCTCGGTGAAGTGATGGCGCGCGGCCCTTTCCCGGAGTCCCGTCGATGAGCAAGCCGGGCCAGCGCGTGCTGGCGGAACTGCGCAAGATGATCGCCTCCGGCGAACTGGCGGCAGGGGAGCGCATCATCGAGATCCCCACCGCCGAACGCCTGCAGGTGTCCCGCATGCCGGTGCGCATGGCGCTGCGGGAGCTGGAGCAGGAGGGGCTGCTGATCAAGTCCGGCGGCCGGGGCTATACGGTGCGCGCGGTGACCGCCGAGGACATCGCCGGGGCGGTGGAGGTGCGCGGCGTGCTGGAGGGCCTGGCGGCACGCCAGGCCGCCGAGCGCGGCATCGACGACGCGACCCGCGAGGTGTTGCAAGGCTGCCTGGACGAGGGCGACCGGTTGTTCGAGAAAGGCCATGTCCTGCTAGAGGAGCTGGAGGCCTACCACAGCCTGAACATGCGCTTCCATCGGGCGATCATCGACGCCAGCGGCAACCGCGCAATCGCCGAGGCGTTGGCGCGCAACGACCACCTGCCATTCGCCTCGGTGAGTTCGCTGGCGGTGGACCGCAACGACCTGGCCCGAGAGTTCCGCCGCTTCAACTTCGCCCACATGCAGCACCACGCCGTGTTCGATGCCCTGGTCAGCGGCCAGGGCGCGCGGGCCGAGGCGGTCATGCGCGAGCACGCCAACGCCACCCTGCGCTACGCCGAGTATTTCCTGCCGCAACGCCAGGGCGTGACCGTGCTGCAGAAAGGCTGAAGACCTAGAGGTCGAGCACCAGGCGTGGGCTGCGGGCGCGGGAGCAGCAGGGCGTGAACTGATCGTTGGCGGCCTGTTCCTCCTCGGTGAGGAACAGGTCGCGGTGCTCCGGCACGCCGTCCAGCACGCGGGTCAGGCAGGTGCCGCAGATACCCTGCTCACAGGCCACCGGCACCTCCACCCCGACCTTGCGCAGGGCCTCCACCACACTCTCCCCGGCTTCCACCCGCAGCACCTGGCCGCTGCCGGCCAACTGCACTTCGAACGCATCGGCTGCGCCCTGCGGGGTCGCCTCGGCGCTGAAGTATTCGCGGTGAAGGCGGCTCTCTTCCCAACCAAGCTCGCGGGCGCTGTCCAGCACGTGCTGCATGAACCCACCGGGACCGCAGGTGTAGAGCTGGGTGTCGCCCGGCTGGGCGGCCAGCAGGCGGCTGACGTCCAGGCGGCCCCGCGCGCCGTCGTCGAAGTGCAGCTGCACCCGTCCGGCGAAGGGGCTCCCTTCGAGGCGCGCGACGAAGGCGGCGTGCTCCTCCGAGCGGACGCAGTAGTGAAGCTGGAAATCGGCGTCGCTCGAGGCCAGCTGCTCAGCCATGCACAGCAGGGGCGTGATGCCGATACCCCCGGCCAACAGCAGGCTGCGTCCGCCGTACTCGGCCAGCGGGAACAGGTTGCGCGGTGTGCCGATGCGCAGCGCCTGGCCGGGCTGCAGCTGGTGCACGGCGTCGGAGCCTCCGCGCGAGTCGGCGCTGCGCAGCACGGCGATCTGGTAGCGATGGGTTTCCTCGGGGTGGTTGCACAGCGAGTACTGGCGCACCAGCCCGTTAGGCAGGTGCAGGTCGATGTGCGCGCCGGCGCTGAAGGCCGGCAGTGGGCCGCGGTCGGCGCGGGCGAGTTCGAGGCTGAGGATGTCCCGGGCTTCCGGGCGGATGGCGGTGATGACGACGTCGAGCACGGCGAGAGTCTCAATGGGGCCGGCCGTGGGCCGGCGATGGGCGGGCGGGTCAGGCGCTGGCGATCCGGGCGCTGGCGCCAGGGCGTTCGGCTTCGATCCGGCGCTCGAGGATGCGTCGGGCCTGGACGCCTCCGGCATCGATGTTGAGCTTGAGCAGGTTACGCTGGGGATGGCGCAGCAGGTTCTGCTGCTGCTGTTCGAGCATCTCCAGGTCTTCGGCGAAGATCTTGCCCTGGCCCTCGCGAATGGTGTCGGTGAGGGCCTGGTCGCCGGGATTGAAGTTGCGCGCCATTCCCCAGAAGTACCAGATGGAGGTCTCGCTCTCGGGGGTGATGAAGTCCACCACTATGCTGGAGGCCTTGTGCTGCGCCGGGGCGTGGTAGCCGCCGTGGCCAGCATGGGCCACGCCCACCTCGATCAGCACGTGGCTCGGCGGGGTGAAGCGGCAGATCTGCCAGCGGTCCACCGCTACGTCGTCGGCCAGGCCGTTGCCGCGCAGGGCCATGCGCCAGAAGGGTGGGGCCATGACCCCTTCCATGTGCCGCTCGGTGATCACTTCCTCGCCGTCGACGCGGGTGCTGGGGGCGGCCTCGTCGATTTCCTTCTGGCCGATGCTGGAGGCATGGACGTAGGTCTCGTGGGTCAGGTCCATCAGGTTGTCGATCATCAGGCGGTAGTCGCAGCCGATGTGGTAGAGGCCGCCACCGTAGGCCCAGTCCGGGCTCTCTGCCCATTCCAGGTGATGGATCAGCGCCGGGTCGGCCTGTTCGGCGTCACCCGGCCAGACCCAGATGAAGCCGTATCGCTCCACGGCCGGGAAGCTGCGGATCGCCGGGAAACCGCGCACGCGCTGGCCGGGCATGGCTTCGGTGCGGCCTTCGCAGCCCATGGCCAGGCCGTGGTAGCCGCAGATCAGCCGGCCGTCCTCGACGAAGCCCAGGGACAGGGGCGCGCCACGGTGCGGGCAGAAGTCCTCCAGGGCGGCCACGCGACCCTCGGCGGCGCGGTAGAAGACCATCTTCTCGCCGCAGATCTGGCGGCCGAGCGGTTTGCCCTCGATCTCGTCGGGCGTGCAGGCCACGTACCAGGCGTTCTTCGGAAACATGGGCAGTTCCTCATCATGTCTTGTGGTTGTTATTGGATCCAATCATTCGGGCCTGCCCCGCACCCTGTCAACCCGGAAAACTGAAAAATCGGTCAAAAATTAATCTGTTCGATCAGCGAACGATGAATTGTGAGGGGCGGATTTATCTACGTGAGCCGCTAGGATGCTGGGGCTTGGAGCATGTTGTGGATCCCCTGAATCAGTTCGCCTAAATCAGCTTTGGCCTGTTTTTGGATCCAATAATCTTGCAATTGCCCGGAAAGACGGCGAGGGTGGCGAAGCTCGAATAACAACAACAAGGGATCCAACCATGAAGGATTTCACCGTGCCCCGGGGCCGTGCGCCCCTGCCTGCAACACTGCTGACCATGGCCCGCCGGCCGGGGGGGGTGGCATGAGCCTCGACCCCAAAGGCGTCATAGACAACAGACCGATGCGGCGCTTCCAGTGGCTGGCCATCGGTATCTGCATCGTGCTGAACATGATCGATGGCTTCGACGTGCTGGTGATGGCGTTCACCTCGGCGTCGGTCTCCGCCGAATGGGGCCTCGGCGGGGCCCAGGTGGGCCTGCTGTTGAGCTCGGGGCTGTTCGGCATGGCCGCCGGCTCGCTGTTCATCGCGCCCTGGGCCGACCGCTTCGGCCGCCGGCCGCTGATTCTCGTCTGCCTGCTCCTGTCCGCCGCCGGCATGCTGCTCTCGGCGCTGAGCCAAAGCCCGCTCCAGCTCGCCCTGCTGCGCGGCCTCACCGGCCTCGGCGTAGGCGGCATCCTGGCCAGCAGCAACGTGATCGCCGCCGAATACGCCTCGCGGCGCTGGCGCGGCCTGGCGGTCAGCCTGCAATCCACCGGCTATGCCCTGGGCGCCACCTTCGGCGGCATGCTCGCGGTCTGGCTGATCGGCCACTGGGGCTGGCGCTCGGTGTTCCTCGCCGGCGGGCTGGCGACCCTGGCGGTGATCCCGCTGGTGCTGCTGTGGCTGCCGGAGTCGCTCGACTTCCTCATCGAGCGGCGGCCGCGCGGAGCCCTGGCCAGGGTCAACGCCCTGTGCCGGCGCCTTGGGCTGGAACCTCTGCAGGAGCTGCCGCCGGCGGTGCCCCGGACCGCAGCCGAGATGGGCGTTCGCGGGCTGTTCGCGCCGAAGGTGCGACACACCACCTTCCTGATCTGGGCGACCTTCTTCCTGGTGATGTTCGGCTTCTACTTCATCATGAGCTGGACGCCGAAGCTGCTGGTGGCTGCGGGCCTTTCCGCGCAAGAGGGGATCACCGGCGGCGTGCTGCTGAGCGTCGGCGGCATCTTCGGCGCCGCGTTGCTGGGCGGCCTGTCGGCGCGCTTCAGCCTGGCCGGCGTGCTCGGCGCCTTCATGCTGGTCACCGCCGCATTGCTGGTGGCCTTCGTCTTCGGCGCGACTTCCCTGGCCACCGCCCTGGGACTCGGGTTCTTCATCGGCCTGTTCGCCAACGGTTGCGTGGCGGGTCTCTATGCCCTGTCGCCGACCGTCTACGACGCCTCGCTGCGCGCCACGGGCGTGGGCTGGGGCATCGGCATCGGCCGCTTCGGCGCCATTCTCTCGCCCACCGTGGCCGGCGTCCTGCTCGATGCCGGCTGGCAGCCGCTGCACCTCTACGGCTTGTTTGCCGTGGTGTTCGTGGCTGCGGTCCTGGTACTGCTCGGGCTGCGTCGCAGCCAGGCCCCGGCTGTCCTGGCCACTACCAGCGCCTGACCTTCCATCGTCCGCCCCAGGCGCTTCCCAACGGTAGCGTCCGGGGCCGGCCGTCCCCAAGAAACGGAGAACAAGAACAATGATCCATCGTTCCGCGATGCCCCTTGCGCTCGCCTGCGCGGTACTGCTGCCAACCATGCCCGTCGTCGCCGAAGAGGCCGGTTTCCTCGACGGCGCTCGCACCGACCTGCTGCTGCGCAACTATGCCTTCAACCGCGACTTCCGCAGCCATGATGCGGGCAAGAGCGTGATCAACGAGTGGGCCCAGGGCTTCATCCTGAAATTCACCTCTGGCTACACGCCGGGCGCGGTCGGCCTGGGGCTCGATGGCATCGGGCTGCTCGGTGTGCGCCTGGACAGCTCGCCGGAGCACAGCGGCTCGGAGCTGTTGCCGGTGCACGACGACGGCCGCGCCGCCCAGGACTACGGGCGGGCCGGCGCGGCGTTGAAGCTGCGGGTGTCGGCCAGCGAACTGAAGGTGGGTGAGATGCTGCCCGACGTCCCGGTGCTGCGCTACGACGATGGTCGCCTGCTGCCGCAGACCTTCCAGGGCGCAGCCCTGACGTCCCGCGAGATCGATGGGCTTGGCCTCTATGCGGGGCATTACCGGGAGGTGAGCCTGCGCCACTCGGCGAACATGCAGAAGCTGTCGTCGTGGTCGGCCCCCGGCGCGGAGTCGGACGGCTTCAGCTACGCGGGCGCCGAATACCGCTTCAATGGCGAGCGTACCCTGGCCGGTGCCTGGCACGCGCAACTGGACGATATCTACCGGCAGAGCTACCTGAACCTGGTGCACAAGCAGGCGCTGGGGGGCTGGACCCTCGGCGCCAACCTGGGGTTGTTCATGGACCGCGACGAAGGCCGCGCCCTGGCCGGAGAAATCGACAGCCACACCGGGTTTGCCCTGCTCTCCGCCGGCCGCGCCGGGCACACCTTCTGGCTCGGCGTGCAGAAGGTCGGCGGCACCGGTGGCTGGCAGTCGGTGTACGGGGCGAGCGGGCGAACCATCGGCAACGACATGTACAACGGCAACTTCACCAACGCCGACGAGCGCTCGTGGCAATTGCGCCACGACTACGACTTCGCCGCGCTCGGCATTCCGGGGCTGGGCAGCATGATCCGTTACGGCCACGGCAGCAACGCCACCACCCGTTCTGGCAGTGGCGGCAGGGAGTGGGAGCGAGACCTGGAGCTGAACTACACGGTCCAGGGCGGACCGCTGAAGTTCCTCAACCTGCGCGTGAACCACGCCAGCAACCGGCGCAGCTTCGGGCCTGACTTCGACCAGACGCGCCTGATCATCAACTACCCCATCAGCCTCTAGCCCGGGGCTACTGCTCGCTCAGCGAGCTGATGCGCGTGGACCGCCCCAGCAGTTGCAGGGCGCGGTCCGGATAGTCGGTGATCACGCCGTTGGCGCCCATGTCCAGCAGGTGGCGCATGGCCGGTTGTTCGTTGATGGTCCACATCTGCACCGCCAGGCCACGTTGCAGGGCGGTGCGCATCAGGCGCTCGCTGGCGACCTGCAGGCCGCCGCTGCGTTCGGGGATCTGCAGGGCCTGGTAGGAGGGGCTGACCAGGCTGCCCAGGCCGACCCAGTTCAGCGCCACCAGCAGGCGCACCGAGGTCGGCCCAGCCGAGGTGGCGACGCCGGGGCAGACGTCGCGGAAGCGCTTCAGGCTGCGTTCGTAGAAGCTGCCCACCAGCACCCGCTGGCGCTGCTCATGCTTGTCCAGCAGGGCGCACAGCTGCTCCTCCATGCCCACGTCGGGCACCTTGATTTCCACCACCTTGGCCTGCTCCGGGAAGCGCTCCAGGACTTCGGCGAAAGTCGGGATGCGGATGCCCTGGCCACGGTAGGGGTGGCTTTCGCCGCCGTCGGCGCTCCAGCGGTAGCCGGCGTCCAGGGCCTGCAGGTCGGCCAGGGCCAGCTCGGCCACCTTGCCGTCGCCGTTGGTGGTGCGATCCACCCGCGCGTCGTGCAGCACTACCAGTTCACCGTCGCGGGTCTTGCGCAGGTCCATTTCCAGCATGTCGACCTGGAGGGCGGCGGCACGCTCGAAGGCGAACAGGGTGTTTTCCGGCCACAGGCCGCGGCCGCCGCGATGGGCAATCACCAGCGGCTTGTCGCCGAAGCCGGCGAGCACGGTCGGGCGCTCAGCCGGGCGGCTGGTCAGGGCCAGCGCCAGCAGGGCGACGACCAGGAAAAAGAGGGGGGCGAGAACGAATCGGGCAAAGCGCTTCATGTTGTTCTTATCCGTAAGACGTGGACGGGCGTGCCGAATCAAACCTGCGGACTATGACAAAGACGTGAAGGCGAGGCGAGGGGCGGATGCGCGGGATGTCGAGCTTGGGGAAAAGCCGTAGGGGCGAATTCATTCGCCAAGGGCAGCGCAGCTGCCCCCTGCTACTCCATTGGGCAGGCCTGCGGCCTGCTTGGCGATTGAAATCGCCCCTACAAGGTTATGGGATCGGCCGTGCTCAGCCCGCCAGCAGCCACACCCCGGCACCGGCCGAGGCACCACCGGCAAGGCGCACCAGGGGCGCGGCAGCCTGCGGCAGGACGCGCACCAGGCCGTAGCCAGCGGCGTGCAGGGCGGCGGTGGCGGCGACGAAGCCGGCGGCGTAGCCCCAGGGGCTGGACAGCTCCGGCAGCTCAAGGCCATGGGCGACGCCGTGGGCCAGGGCGAACAGCGCGGTCAGGCCCATGGCCAGCCACAGCGGCGGACGCACCGCCACGGCCACCAGCAGACCGAGGGCCAGTACCGAGCCGGCGATACCGGTTTCCATCAGCGGCAGTTCCGCGCCGGCGAAGCCCGCCAGGCCGCCCAGCAGCATGGTGCCGACGAAGGTCAGCGGCAGTATCCAGCGCGCGTTGCCCTGTTGCTGTGCGGCCCAGAGGCCGACGGCGAGCATGGCCAGCAGGTGGTCGAGGCCGGTGACCGGGTGGGCGAGGCCCGACAGCACCCCGGCATGGTCGTGGCCGGCGTGGGCGAAGGCCATGGCCGGCGTGAGGAACAGGGCGATGGCGAAGAGCGACTTGCGCAGGTTCATGGTGAGGCTCCTTGGTCACATGAGAGCGAGAGTGGTAGGGAACTACCCTCTCCCCCGGCCCCTCTCCCAGAGGGAGAGGGGAGGCTGAATTCAGGCTGTCAATAGGCCCTGTTTCTCGATGAAGGCGATGATCTCGTCCAGACCCTGGCCGACCTTCTGGTTGCTGAACACGAAGGGGCGCTCGCCGCGCATCTTGCGGGCGTCACGGTCCATCACGTCGAGGGAGGCGCCGACCATGGGTGCCAGGTCCACCTTGTTGATCACCAGCAGGTCCGATTTGCAGATGCCGGGGCCGCCCTTGCGCGGCAGCTTGTCGCCGGCGGAGACGTCGATCACGTAGATGGTCAGGTCGGAGAGCTCCGGGCTGAAGGTGGCGGAGAGGTTGTCGCCACCGGATTCCACCAGGATCAGGTCGAGGCCGGGGAAGCGGCGGTTGAGTTGCTCCACGGCCTCCAGGTTGATCGAGGCGTCCTCGCGGATTGCAGTGTGCGGGCAGCCGCCGGTCTCGACGCCGATGATGCGCTCCGGCGCCAGGGCCTCGTTGCGCACCAGGAACTGGGCGTCTTCCTGGGTGTAGATGTCGTTGGTCACCACGGCCAGGTTGTAGCGGTCGCGCAGGGCGCAACAGAGGGCCAGGGTGAGGGCGGTCTTGCCGGAACCGACGGGACCGCCGATGCCCACGCGCAAGGGTTGGCTGTTCATATGCTGTGCATCTCCTAGGAACGGAACAAGCGGCTGTACTGGCGCTCGTGCGCCATGCTCGCCAGGGCCAGGCCGAAGGCGGCACTGCCCCAACGGGCCGGGGGGATTTCGCGGGCCGCGTGCTGTGCCTGCTCCAGGCAGGGCAGCAGCGCGGAGGTCAGGCGCTGGGCGGCCTGCTGGCCCAGCGGCAGGGTTTTCATCAGCACCGCCAGTTGGTTTTCCAGCCAGCCCCAGAGCCAGGCGGCGAGGGCGTCCTGCGGGGCGATGGACCAGGCGCGGGCGGCCAGTGCCCAGGCCAGGGCCAGGCCGGGTTCTTCCTGCTCGGCGAGGAGTGCGCGGGCGGCGTCGTCCTGTTCGGGCAGGTCGTTCAAAAGCTGCTGCAGGGAATAGCCCATCTGCCGGCTTTCCAGCCGCGACTCGCGGGTTTCCCGGCTGGCGCGGTGCTGCTCGGCCAGGGCGTCGAGAGCGTGCCAGTCCTCCCGCGCCGCGGCCTCGCAATGGGCCAGCAGCAGGGGCGCTTCGAAGCGCGCCAGGTTGAGCAGCAGCTGATCCCTGATCCAGCGTTCGGCGCTGGCCGGGTCATGCACCAGGCCCGTGTCCACGGCCAGTTCCAGGCCCTGGGAGTAGCTGTAGCCGCCGATGGGCAACTGTGGGCTCGCCAGGCGCAGCAGCTGCCACGCCGGGTTCACTTGCGCACACCGAACTGATGCAGGCGCGGCGCGTAGTTGAAGTCGGCCTCGAGCTGGTGGGAATGGTGATGGCCACCACCGTAGGCGCCATGCTCGGGCTGGAAGCCGGCTTCGACGCTGGTCACCGAAGCGCCCAGCTGCTCGAGCATGGCCTTGAGCACATAGTCGTCGAGCAGGCGCAGCCAGCCGTCGCCGATTTGCAGGGCGACGTGGCGGTTGCCCAGGTGGTACGCGGCGCGGGTCAGCTCGAAGGCATTGGCGCAGGTCACGTGGAGCAGGGTTTCGGGACGGGCGCAGACCCGTACCACGCGGCCGTCCTGGCTGAGCAGGCAGTCGCCGTCACGCAGGGGCGGTTGGCCGCGTTCGAGAAACAGGCCGACGTCCTCGCCCTTGACCGTGAAGCAGCGCAGGCGACTCTTGCTGCGGGCTTCATAGGTCAGCAGCAGTTCTTCGTCCCAGCTGGGGCGGGGGTCTATTCGTTCGTGGATGACCAGCATCGGGTGAATCCGGCAGTGTGCAATGCCGGGTGCTGAGCAAGGCTCGCGCCAAGATGCTCGAATGCCGGTTCACGGGGCCTGGCGGCGTGTCGTGCCTGTAGATGGGGCGTCACGCCGATCCATTGCGGTGCGCCTGGCGCATTTTTGGTGCGTCGCTGCTGGTGGGGCGGTCAGCCCTGGGGCTTGCCCGGACCTTGCCAGTGCTTGCCGCCGATCATGATGAAGCGCAGCTGCTGGGTGATCTTGGCGGCCGGCAGCAGATGGGCGGGCAGGTTCTGCGCCGGCGGGTCGATCAGCTCCGGCAGCGTGGCGAATACGGTTTTCACCACTAGGTCGGCCACCAGGTCCAGGCCCTGGTCGTCCAGGTGCGGCATGCGGTTGATCAGCTTGAGATCGGCCGCCAGGTCATCCGTGATGCGTTGGCGCAGGGCGCCGATGGCCTGGCGCACGGGCTGGGAGCCGCCGTACTGCTCACGGGCGAGGAAGAGGAACTGGCCACGGTTGGCGACCACCGCATCGAGGAAGATGCGCACCGACGCTTCGATGATGCCGCCCAGTTCGAACTCATGGTGGCGCACCACGCGGATGGTTGCGCGGAAGGTCTCGCCGACTTCTTCCACCAGCGCCAGGCCCAGTTCGTCCATGTCGCTGAAGTGGCGATAGAAACCGGTGGGCACTATGCCGGCGTTCTTCGTCACTTCCCGCAGGCTCAGGCTGCCGAAGCCGCGGCCACTGTCCATCAGGAGGCGCGCGGCATCCATCAGGGCGAGGCGGGTCTGCTGCTTCTGTTCCGAGCGTTGGGTCATGGGGCAGGGCCGGTGGCGAATGTGCGGCGCACTCTAGCAAAAGCGCTTCGCGGGCGTCGAACTCAGCTCAGTGAACAAGTGTTGACTATGTTTCGAATATTCGTGCAGCCTAGTGCACAACTGTTCACTGTGAATTTTTCATGTACCTAGTTCCCCTTTCCCTTGCGCGCCGCCTGGGTCCCGCGCTGAAACCCCTGCGTGCGCTGGTGGCCGGCGGCTGGCTGCAGGAGGCCGACACGGACTGCCTGCTGCGCCTGGTGCACCCGGCATTGCGCCTGAAACGGGTGTTCGCCCGGGTGGAGTCGCGCGTCTGGGTGGCCGACGACATGCTCGCCCTCGGCCTGCGTACCAATGGCAATGCCCATGGCTGGCGCCCTGGCCAGCACGTGCGGCTCTATCGCGAGCTGGATGGCGTGCGCCACGGCCGCAGCTACAGCCTGACGAAGGCGGAGCCCGACGGCCGCATCGAACTGGCGGTGAGGCGCCAGCCGGGCGGGCGTTTTTCCAACGGGTTGCTGGAGCGTCTTGAAGTCGGAAGCCTGGTGGAACTGGACCCGGCCCAAGGCGAACTGACCTGGCCGCATGAAGCTGGCTCGGTGCTGTTGCTGGCCGCCGGCAGCGGTATCACGCCCCTGCTGGGGTTGCTGCGCCACGCGCTGGCCCAGGGCTTCGCCGCACCGGTGACGCTGCTGCACTACGTGCGCCAACGCCGTCAGCGCGCCTTCGGCGAGGAACTGCAGGGGCTGATGGCGCGCTACCCCAACTTCCAGGTGCGTTGGGCCATCAGCGGCGAGGCGCCCGCGGCCGGTGAGCTGGCCGGACGCTTCCAGGCGGCCCACCTGGCAGGGCGGCCGGTCCACAGTCTGCTGGCCTGCGGTCCCCACGGTTTCGTCGCCAGTGTGGACGACTGGTGGCGGGCCGAGCCCCGTGCGGGTGGCTTGCAGGTGGAGGCCTTCACCCCGCCCGCGCCCAGTGTCGGCGGCGGTGAGCAGGTGCGCCTGCGCTTCGCCCGGTCCCACCGGGAGCTGCCGGGCAACAGCGCCGTCAATCTGCTGGAGCAGGCCGAGGCCCATGGCTTGCGTCCGCCCCATGGCTGCCGCCAGGGCATCTGCACCGCCTGCACCTGCCAATTGCTGGCCGGCGGCGTACGCGACCTGCGCACCGGTGGCCTGACCCATGGCCCGGGCTTGCCGATCCGCCTCTGTGTGAGCGCCCCGCTGGGCGATGTGGAACTGGACCTCTAGGAATCGAGATGCGACACGACCGCCAACTGACCGCCGCTGAACTGGACAGCTTCGGCGCCGAACTGGACGCCCTGCGCCAGCGCACCCTGGACGACCTGGGCGAGCCCGATGCCCGCTATATCCGTCGCATTCGCGCGGCGGTGCGCCTGTGCTGCTGGAGCGGCCGCGCCTTGCTGCTGCTCGGCTGGTTCCCGCCCACCTGGCTGCTGGGGGTGGCGCTGCTCGGGCTGGGCAAGATCCTCGAAAACATGGAACTGGGCCATAACGTCATGCACGGCCAGTACGACTGGATGAACGACCCGGAACTGCGCGGCACCCGCTACGAGTGGGATATCGCCGGCCCGGCCGACTTCTGGCGGCATACCCACAACCATATCCATCACAGCTACACCAATGTGCTGGGCAAGGACGACGACGTCGGCTATGGCCTGGTGCGGCTGTTCCCCGAGCAGCGCTGGAAGCCCTTCTATCGCTGGCAACCGCTCTGGGTGACGCTGCAGGCGCTGCTCTTCCAGTATTCGGTGGCGGTGCAGCACTTGCGCCTGGACCAGTACGTCAAGGGCCGGATGAGCCGTGCCGAATTGCGCCCGCTGCTGCGCCAGTTCAACGCGAAACTGCTGCGCCAGTCGGTCAAGGATTACCTGGCGTTCCCGCTGCTGGCGCTGCTGTTGGGCACCAGCGCGGCGGCGGTGCTGGTGGGCAATCTGCTGGCCAACCTGATCCGCAACCTCTGGACCTTCACCGTGATCTTCTGCGGCCACTTCACCGAACGCGCGGCGGTGTTTCCGCCCAGCGTGCTGGAGGGGGAAAGTCGCGGCCACTGGTACCTGCGCCAGCTGCGTGGTTCCAGCAACCTTACGGGCGGGCCGCTGTTGCATATCCTCACCGGCAACCTGAGTCACCAGATCGAGCATCACCTGTTCCCCGACCTGCCGGCGCGGCGCTACGCCGAGCTGGCGGTAGAGGTAAGGGAGATCGCCGCGCGCTATGGGCAGGTCTACAACAGCGGCCGCCTGTCGAGACAGTTCGGCACGGTTCTGCGGCGCATCTGGAAGTACCGGCTGGCCTGAGCTGAGCGGGAAAACAAAAAGCCCGGCTTGTGCCGGGCTTTGAGGGAGTGAAGCCTGTTGCGATCAGCTGACGCGCTGGGCCTGCAGCAGACGGTCGGAACCACCTTCGGCTACGCGGAAGCCATTGGTGCGGTCAGAGCCACCTTCGGCGATGCGATTGGCACCAGTGCGGTCGGCGCCACCTTCAGCGATGCGGTTGGCACCGGTACGGTCGGCGCCACCTTCGGCGATGCGGTTGGCACCGGTACGGTCGGCGCCACCTTCGGCGATGCGGTTGGCGCCGGTACGGTCAGCGCCACCTTCGGCGATGCGATTGGCGCCGGTACGCTCAGCGCCACCTTCGGCAACGCGGTCCAGGACCATGAAACCACCTTCAACGGCCACCGGCTCGATGACCCGCAGGTGACGGCCTTCGGTCGACTCGCCCAGTACGGGCTGTTCGTTGGACGGCAGGGCGAAAACGGCGGTGCTCAGGGAGGCGATGAACAGGGCGGCGAAGGCTTGGGTTTTCATGATCAAAGGCTCCTCAGGGGGGGCTGGAAACTGGGTACGGAGCCAATGTTACGGACCTGCCGTTGATTAAGAAGTGATCAGTCGAGATAGCAAACATCGACGCCGTTAATGATCCTTAAAGTCCTTTATGATCAGTGCCTTGATACTGGCTGGCGGAATGTTTCCGGGGCTTGGGGGTCAGTTCCGGCAGCAGAGAGTCTGAGCATCCGGGCGATTTCATGGGTCGATAGGCTATGGACGTCAGGCAACGCCTAGCGGCTGCCGAGGGAAGAGGGGAGAGGAAGATGACGCGTAGTCTCAGCATCCTGATCAGGACGGTCCTGGCGTTGACGCTGCTCCTGGCGGCCTTGCTGGTACTGGTCGCCACATTCGATTGGAACCGTATCAAGCCGGCGCTCAACGAGCGGGTCGCCGCCGAACTGGGCAGGCCGTTCGCCATCGAAGGCGACCTGCGGGTGATCTGGCAGCGCGAGGAAGGCGAGGGCGGCTGGCGGGCACCGCTGCCCTGGCCGCGCTTCGTCGCCGAGCAACTGCACCTGGGCAACCCGGAATGGGCCAAGGGCGGTGATTTCCTCAGCCTCGAACGGGTGGAGTTCCGCGTCGCGCCGTTGCCGCTGCTCTGGCGGCAACTGAGCATTCCGCGCATCGATCTGGGCGCGCCGAGGGCCAGCGTTCGGCGCCTGGCCGACGGCCGCAACAACTGGACCTTCGAGTTGCCGGCCAAGCCTGAAGGCGAGGAGGGAAAAGCCTCCAGCTGGACCCTGGATATCGGCACCATCGGTTTCGACAAGGGCCAGGTCCAGGTGGACGACGCCCAGACCCGCACCCGGCTCGACATCCTCGTCGATCCGCTCGGCAAGCCCATCCCGTTCAGCGACCTGCTGCCGGCCAAGGGTGCCAAGCCGGGCAACGTCTCCGCCCAGGACTATGCCTTCGGCTGGCGGGCCAAGGGCAGCTACCGGGGCCAGCCACTGGATGGCAGCGGCAAGCTGGGCGGGTTGCTGGCGCTGCAGAACGCCGACCTGCCCTTTCCGATGCAGGCCGACATCAAGGCCGGCGACACCCGCATCGCGCTGCTGGGCACCCTGACCGACCCCCGCCGCCTGGGTGCCCTGGACCTGCGCCTGCAGCTGTCCGGCAAGAGCCTGGCCCAGCTCTACCCGCTCACCGGCGTGACCCTGCCGGAAACGCCGGCCTATAGCACCGACGGTCGGCTGCTGGCCAAGCTGCACGAGCCCGGCGGCGCCGAGTTTCGCTACCAGGGCTTCAACGGCCGCATCGGCGGCAGCGACATCCATGGCGACCTCACCTATGTGGCCCGCCAGCCGCGCCCCAAACTCTCCGGCTCGCTGACCTCGGAGCAGCTGCGTTTCGTCGACCTCGGCCCGCTGATCGGCGCCGACTCCAGGGCCGGGCAGCAGGCCCGTGGCGTTTCCAGCCGTCAGCCCACGGACAAGGTGCTGCCGGTGGAGGAATTCCGCACCGAGCGCTGGCGCGTGATGGACGCCGACGTGAGCTTCACCGGCAAGCGCATCCAGCACAGCGAAAAACTGCCCGTCACCGACCTGGCCACCCATCTGGTGCTCGACGATGGCGTGCTCAACCTGGAACCGCTGCGCTTCGGTGTGGCCGGCGGCAGCCTGGAGGCGACCATCCGCCTGGACGGCCGGCGCACCCCGTTGGCCGGCAAGGCGCGGCTCGACGCCCGGCATTTCAAGCTCAAGGAGCTGTTCCCCAGCGTCCAGGCGATGCGCAACAGCCTGGGTGAGCTGAACGGCAAGGCCGACCTGTCCGGCACCGGCAACTCGGTGGCGGCCCTGCTGGGCAGCGCCAACGGTGACCTGCAGATGCTGGTCAACGACGGCACCATCAGCCGCAACCTGATGGAGATCGCCGGACTCAACGTGGGCAATTACCTGGTGGGCCGGCTGTTCGGCGACGAGGAGGTGAAGATCAATTGCGCGGCGGCGGACCTGGGTCTCAAGGACGGCCTGGTGACGCCACGGCTGTTCGTCTTCGATACCGAGAACGCCCTGGTGCATATCGACGGCAGCGCGAACCTGCGCAGCGAGCGGCTGGATCTCAGCGTCAACCCGGAATCCAAGGGCATGCGGGTGTTCTCGCTGCGTTCGCCGCTCTACGTGCGGGGGACGTTCAAGAATCCCCAGGCGGGGGTGCAGACGGTGCCGTTGATGGTACGTGGGGCGGGGATGCTGGCACTGGGCGTGGCGGTGGCGCCGGCGGCTGCACTGCTGGCGCTGGTGGCCCCGGCGGGTGGCGGGGGCGAGGACGGCCATGCCTGTGCGCCGCTGTTGCAGAAGCTGGGGCGGCGTTAGACCCGGCTCAGAGCATTTCGCGTTCGGCCTGCTCCCGCTGGCCGCAGGTCATGAAGCCCTTGTGGCGCACGCGGCCGCTGCTGTCGAAGCTGATGTGGTAAGGCTGCTGGTGGCCTTGCTCATTGAGGATGTAGTTGTTGCAGGAGCCGGGATGCACGCTGCGCTGGACGATGGAAGAAGGGCGCCCGCCAATGATCAGGACTTGCTGCCGGCTCATGCCGGGCTCCACTTCACTCACCAGGGGTTGGTCGCGGAAAGTGATGTAGTCCGTGGGGTTTTCGATCTTGCTGGCACAGCCCGCCATTGATGCCAGGGCACAAGCCATGACAAGCGCTTGCTTGTACATCATGGGT
Source organism: Pseudomonas resinovorans NBRC 106553 (assembly GCF_000412695.1). Taxonomy (NCBI): domain Bacteria; kingdom Pseudomonadati; phylum Pseudomonadota; class Gammaproteobacteria; order Pseudomonadales; family Pseudomonadaceae; genus Metapseudomonas; species Metapseudomonas resinovorans. Next base: position 5,679,336 of record NC_021499.1, on the reverse strand, counting down.
CCTCGTGGGTTCACGCAGTTGAAACACAGCGCTTGGAACATCGGAAGCTGGGGAGAGTTCGCCGGCAAACGTCGCAAGTGCGATCAGGCGATGGACGGCATTGCGCCAGTAGCTGGCGCAATGCCCGGAGATGAGGGTGGGAACCGCTACTGGCGCGGCTTCCAGATTGAATGATGGCGAAGTGAGATCCGTGGATGGCGTTTTTCCATCCACCAGCGGCGCCATGGGGGGCTTCGAATGGTGGACCGGTGAAGCGTGGCCCACCCTACGGCCGCGGCATCAGTAGCCGCCGCCGTGCTCGACGTTCTTCTGCGCCTTCTCGAGCTCGACCTTTTCCCGCTGCGCGCAACTCATGAAGCCCGAGTGCTCGACCCGTCCATCGCGGTCGAAGCTGACGTGGAAGGCCTGCTGGTGGCCGTCCTGATTGAGCACGTAGTCGTTGCAGGTGCCCGCATTGACCTTGCGCCGCATGGCGGAGGAAGGCGGACCGCCGATATTGCGCACCTGCTGCTCGGTCATGCCGTCTTCCACCTGCTTGACCAGCGGCTGGTTGCGGTAGGTGTAGTAGTCGGTGGGGTTTTCCAGCTTGCTGGCGCAGCCGACCGTGGAGGCCAGGGCGCAGGCCAGCAACAATCCGTGCTTGCTCATGGCGGAAGTTTCCATTCTGGCGCGGTCTCCCCGCGATGGGTTTGAGCCTAGTCCGCCTGTCCGGCCCGTCAGTTCGTACCGGGCCGGTTTGCCGATGAACGGTCAGCCGTAGCGTTTCTTCGCTTCGATGGCCAGGCCGCTTCCGATGCTGCCGAACAGGTTGCCTTCCACCTGGCGGGCGTTGGGCAGCATGGCCGCCACGCTCTGGCGCAGCGCCGGGATGCCGCTGGAACCACCGGTGAAGAACAGCGTGTCGACCTGGTCGGCACGCACGCCGGCCTGGACCAGCAAGGCATCGACACTGGTGCGGATGCGCGCCAGCAGGTCGTCGATGGCGCTCTCGAACAGCGGACGGGTCAGTTCCACCGCCAGGCCCGGTTCGACGCGCGCCAGGTCGATGCGGCGGCTTGCGGCCTCGGTCAGCGCGATCTTGCTCTCTTCCACCTGCATCGCCAGCCAGTGGCCGGCGCGCTGCTCGATGAGGCTGAACAGGCGATCGATGCCGGTGGCGTCGACTATGTCGTAGCGCATGTTCTTCAGCGCCAGCTGCGTCTTCTGCGCGTAGACGACGTTGATGGTGTGCCAGGTGGCCAGGTTCAGGTGGTAGCTGGTGGGCATCAGCGCGTCGCTCTTCATCCGGCTGCCATAGCCGAACAGCGGCATCACGCCCTGCAGGCTGAGCTGCTTGTCGAAGTCGGTACCGCCCACGTGCACGCCACCGGTGGCAAGGATGTCGTCCTGGCGCTCGGCCACTTCGCGGCGCTGGGGCGACAGGCGCACCAGGGAGAAGTCCGAGGTACCGCCACCGATGTCGACGATCAGTACCAGCTCCTCGCGCTCGATGCCGCGCTCGTAGTCGAAGGCGGCGGCGATGGGTTCGTACTGGAAGGACACGTCCTTGAAGCCGAGCTTGTGCGCCACGGCCACCAGGGTGTTCTGTGCTTCCTGGTCGGCCTCGGGGTCGTCATCCACGAAGAACACCGGACGGCCCAGCACCACCTGCTCGAACTCGCGGCCCGCGGCGGTTTCGGCGCGCTGCTTGAGTTGGCCGATGAACAGGCCCAGCAGGTCCTTGAAGGGCATGGCGCTGCCCAGAACCGTGGTCTCGCTTTTCAGCAGCGGCGAACCCAGCAGGCTTTTCAGCGAGCGCATCAGGCGGCCTTCATAGCCTTCCAGGTACTCGTGCAGGGCCAGGCGACCGTAGACCGGACGACGCTCCTCGGTGTTGAAGAACACTACCGAGGGCAGGGTGATCTTCCCGTCTTCCAGGGCGATCAGCGGTTCCACATCCGGGCGCCACCAGCCGACGGTGGAGTTGGAGGTGCCGAAGTCGATGCCCAGGGCCTGGGCGGGAAGATGGTTGCTCATGTCGCGGGTGTTCCGGAAAAAAACGGCCGAGCAGTTTACGCGAGCGGCCGCCTGCGGTCAGCGCAATTCGTCGTGCGGAGCGATTCGTCAGACATAGGCCAGCAGCCGCCCGGCCGCCATGGCGCCGCACCAGAGCAGGATCGACAGCCCCACCTGCAGCCGTCCGGCCAAAGGCGGCCGCAGGTCCCAGTGCTCCAGGCTGGCTGTCCACAGCGCCCGAAACAGCAGCGCGTTGATGATGCCCAGGGCCACCAGCAGCAACTTTAGTTGCAGCAGCCAGTTCCCCAGCAGCGGCCCCGCATCGGCGGCGAACAGGCAGAAGCCGGTGAGCAGCATCAGCAGCAGGCCGGCGATTCCGATGGGCGTGAGCCGGCGCGAAGCCGCCTGCACGGGGACCTCCCGGGCCAGGCCGAGCAGGCGCAGATCGAGCAGCAGCATGGCCCCCAGCAGCATCACCAGTCCCGCCAGGTGCAGGAGATTGGCGGCGGGGTAGAACAGCTCGGAGCTGCGCATCAGCGCGCCGAAAGCGGAACCTTCGAGGCGCTGCATCCAGGGCAGCAGGAACTCCACCACCGACTTAGCGCAGCTCCACGGTGCGGCCGTCGACTATCACCCGTTCGGCGCGGATCTCCGCCTCGCCGTCCTTGCGCGGGTAGCCGACTATGGTGATGCGCTTGCCCGGCAGCAGGTCGGACTCGGGCAGCCCGCGCGCCGCCATGCGGCTGATGGGGGCCAGTACCACGTGCCATTCGCGGCCCTCGAAGTCGACGGTGATATGGGCGTGGGGGTTGCGGTAGGAGACCGTCTTGATCGGCGCTTCGAAGTTCAACGACTTGTCCGCGTCATAGGAACTCCAGCCGTGGTGGGCGAAGGCGGCGGTGGCACCGAGCACCAGGGCGAGGCAGGCGACCAGCAGGGCGAGTTTTCTCATGGGATGAGCCTCCAGGCAGCGACCCGGAAAGCGTAGGCGATGCTGGGCGTAGCGGTATCGCGGGCAGTATCCCGCAACACAATGTCCAGCCTTACTCGCCGTAGGATGGGTCGGGCGGCGTTCCGCGAGCGAAGCGATACCCATCAAGCGGGCCCCGTCGAGGTTGCGTTGGCTTGTTGGATCGCTCAGGTCATCCAACCCAGGGTCAGCGCCGCCAGCACCAGGTAACGCCCGGCCTTGGCCAGGGTCACCAGCACCAGGAACACCCAGAAGGATTCGCGCATCACCCCGGCCACCAGGGTCAGCGGATCGCCGATCACCGGCACCCAGGCCAGCAGCAGCGACCAGCGTCCGTAGCGTTGGTAGAAGGCCTGGGCCCGCTCCATCTGCGCCGGTTTCACCGGGAACCAGCGACGGTCACGCCAATGCTCCACGTAGCGCCCCAGCAGCCAGTTCACCAGCGAGCCGAGCACATTGCCGAGGGTCGCCACCGCCACCAGTGCCCAGGCCGGATGGGCCTTGGCCAGCAGCAGGCCTACCAGCACCGCTTCCGACTGCAGGGGTAGCAGGGTGGCGGCGCCGAATGCGGAGAGGAACAGGCCCAGGTAGGCGGTGAGTGCCAGCACGCAAGGGTCTCGATGGAGGGTGCGCCAGTGTGGCGGCCGACGAAGGGCGGAACAAGCTGCGCGGCGCCTTAAGCGGATTGAAAGACTGATCCGTTAGAATGGGCGCAGTCTGACAATGGAAAAACGGGGGCGCCGACTTCAGAGTCATGAAGCCGGCTTTATCCTGACCCCCCTCTGATAACTTTGGTGCCCCTATGCGTAGAGCTTCTCATCACGAGTTGCGCACGGCTTTCCGTGCGTTGCTGGACTCGGACTCCTGCTTCCACACCGCCTCGGTGTTCGACCCCATGTCCGCCCGCATCGCCGCCGACCTCGGCTTCGAGGTCGGCATCCTCGGCGGCTCGGTTGCCTCCCTGCAGGTACTGGCCGCGCCCGATTTCGCGCTGATCACCCTCAGCGAATTCGTCGAGCAGGCCGCCCGCATCGGCCGCGTCTCGCGCCTGCCGGTGATCGCCGACGCCGACCACGGCTATGGCAACGCCCTCAACGTGATGCGCACCGTGGTCGAGCTGGAGCGCGCCGGCATTGCCGCGCTGACCATCGAGGACACCCTGCTGCCGGCCCAGTTCGGTCGCAAGTCCACCGACCTGATCCCGGTCGAAGAAGGTGTGGGCAAGATCCGCGCGGCCCTGGAAGCACGGGTTGACCCGGACCTGGCGATCATCGCCCGCACCAACGCCGGGGTGCTCAGCACCGAGGAAGTGATCAAGCGCACCAAGGCCTACCAGGCCGCCGGCGCCGATGGCATCTGCATGGTCGGCGTAACCGATTTCGAGCACCTGGAGCAGATCGCCGAACACCTGAGCGTGCCGCTGATGCTGGTCACCTACGGCAACCCCAAGCTGCGCGACAACGAACGCCTCGCCCGCCTCGGCGTGCGCATCGTGGTCAACGGCCACGCGGCCTACTTCGCCGCCATCAAGGCCACCTACGACTGCCTGCGCGAGCAGCGCCAGGTGTCCACCGGTACCGAGCTGACCGCCACCGAACTGACCCACAAGTACACCTTGCCCGAGGACTACATCGTCTGGGCCGAGGAATTCATGAACGTGAAGGAGTAACGACCTCCGCTTGTCGCCAGCCGACCCCCACCCTTGCAAAGGCCCGTCACCAGGCCCATAACTCGATCAGTACGCACTTTTCGAACCCGTGGGAGGTCAGCATGGCCAGTGGTTGGGCCGGCGACGGCGCCGTCCAGGAACAGATCGACAGCACCATCGAGGATGCCGTCCAGCGCGCGCGCAGCCAGTTGCCCAAAGGCGAGAGCCTGACGCATTGCGAAGAGTGCGACACGCCCATCCCCCAGGCCCGCCGCGAGGCCATCCCCGGCGTGCGCCTGTGCGTCAAATGCCAGACCGAACACGACCGGGAAAACGCCGCCTACGCCGGCTACAACCGGCGGGGGAGCAAGGACAGTCAGTTGCGTTGAGGCATGCGCGAAACCCAACGACAGGCGTAGGTTGGTCCGAGCTTGGCGAGGCCCAACATTCCTACCATCTCGCTGGCCGTTTCCTTCCCCCATCCAGGCCCTCTCCGACTCTCGCTCCTCCTAGACTGCCCGCTCGGCATTCGTACCAGGGAGGGTTGGGCCATGCGCTATCGACGCGACTTCGTGCCGGGTGGCACGTACTTCTTCACGGTCAATCTGGCGGATCGATCACAACGGTTGCTGACGGATCATGTCGATGGGCTGCGCTTCGCTTTTCAGCGCGTGAAGAAGCGGCATCCCTTCGAGATCCCCGCCATGGTCGTGCTGCCCGAGCACTTGCATGCCATCTGGGTGCTTCCGGAGGGCGAGGCCGATTTCTCGCTGCGCTGGCGGCAGATCAAGGGGACCTTCTCCCGGCTGCTTCCTGAGTTGGAATGGGTTAGCCGGTCGCGGAACGAAAGACGGGAGCGGAACATCTGGCAGAGGCGCTTCTGGGAGCATCAGATACGTGATGACCAGGATTTTTCCCGGCATGTCGATTACATCCACATCAATCCGGTGAAGCATGGGCATGTCCGTCGTGCTTCGGATTGGCCGTATTCATCCATCCATCGCTACATCCGCGTGGGCTTGATCAGCGCCGATTGGGCCTGTGAGCCCGGCGATGGCTCATTCGGTGAGTGACCGTAGGTTGGTCCGAGCAGCGCGAGGCCCAACAGGGTGTGCTGGGATTGTTGTGTTGGGCTTCGCTGCGCTCTGCCCAACCTACGGGTTGGGCATCCAGGTGGATGCCGGTTGATCAGAACAGGAAATACCGCTGCGCCATCGGCAGCACCTCGGCCGGTTCGCACCAGAGCAGTTGGCCGTCGGCTTTCACCTGGTAGTTCTGCGGGTCCACCTCGATTTCCGGGGTGTAGTCGTTGTGGATCAGGTCTGCCTTGGTCACCGTGCGGCAGCCTTTCACCACGCCGATCCTCTTCTTCAGGCCAAGCCGCTCGGGCACGCCGGCGTCGAAGGCGGCCTGGCTGATGAAGGTGATGCTGGTGGCGTGGCGGCTGCCGGCGAAGCTCGCGAACATCGGCCGGTAGTGCACCGGTTGCGGGGTAGGGATGGAGGCGTTGGCGTCGCCCATCAGGCTGGCGGCGATGGCTCCGCCCTTGAGGATCAGGGTCGGTTTCACCCCGAAGAAGGCCGGGCGCCAGAGCACCAGGTCGGCCCACTTGCCCACCTCGATGGAGCCCACTTCGTGGCTGATGCCATGGGTGATGGCCGGGTTGATGGTGTACTTGGCGATGTAGCGCTTGGCGCGGAAGTTGTCGTTGCCCGGGGCGTCCTCGGGCAGGGCGCCGCGTTGCTTCTTCATCTTGTCGGCGGTCTGCCAGGTGCGGGTGATCACCTCGCCGACGCGGCCCATGGCCTGGCTGTCGGAGCTGATCATGCTGAACGCGCCGAGGTCGTGGAGGATGTCTTCGGCGGCGATGGTCTCGCGGCGGATGCGGCTTTCGGCGAAGGCCACGTCCTCGGCGATGCTCGGGTCCAGGTGGTGGCAGACCATGAGCATGTCCAGGTGCTCGTCGATGGTGTTGCGGGTGAAGGGCCGGGTCGGGTTGGTGGAGCTGGGCAGCACGTTGGGGAAACCGCAGGCCTTGATGATGTCGGGGGCGTGGCCGCCGCCGGCGCCCTCGGTGTGGTAGGTGTGGATGGTGCGGCCCTTGAAGGCGCCCAGGGTGGTCTCGACGAAGCCGGACTCGTTCAGGGTGTCGGTGTGGATTGCCACCTGCACGTCGTACTGGTCGGCCACGGTGAGGCAGTTGTCGATGGACGCCGGGGTGGTGCCCCAGTCCTCGTGCAGCTTCAGGCCGATGGCGCCGGCTTTCACCTGCTCGATCAGGGGTTCGGGCAGCGAGGCGTTGCCCTTGCCGGTGAAGCCGATGTTCATCGGGAAGGCGTCGGCGGCCTGGAGCATGCGCGCCATGTGCCAGGGGCCGGAGGTGCAGGTGGTGGCGTTGGTGCCGGTGGCCGGCCCGGTGCCGCCGCCGACCATGGTGGTGACGCCGCTCATCAGGGCCTCTTCGATCTGCTGCGGGCAGATGAAGTGGATGTGGGTGTCGATGCCGCCGGCGGTGAGGATCATGCCCTCGCCGGCGATCACTTCGGTGCTGGCGCCGACGGCGATGGTCACGTCGGGCTGGATGTCCGGGTTGCCGGCCTTGCCGATGGCGGCAATGCGGCCGTCCTTGAGGCCGACGTCTGCCTTGACCACGCCCCAGTGGTCGAGGATCAGGGCGTTGGTGATCAGGGTGTCGACCACATCGGCCGCCAGCAGCTGGCCCTGGCCCATGCCGTCGCGGATCACCTTGCCGCCGCCGAACTTCACTTCTTCGCCGTAGGTGGTGAAGTCCTTCTCCACTTCGATCCACAGGTCGGTGTCGGCCAGGCGCACCTTGTCGCCGACGGTGGGGCCGAACATGTCGGCGTAGGCTTGGCGGGAAATCTTCATCGTTGGTCCTGTCCGTAGGATGGGTTAGCCACGCAGTGGCGTAACCCATCGTTGCGAGATGATGGGTATCGCTTCGCTCGACCCATCCTACGAGTTGTCCTGTTCAGAGCTCGCCCATCACCCGGCCGGCGAAGCCGAACACGCGGCGTTTTCCCGCGAGTTCCACCAGCTCCACCTCGCGGCTCTGGCCGGGTTCGAAGCGCACGGCGGTGCCGGCCGGGATGTTCAGGCGCATGCCCCGTGTGGCGGCGCGGTCGAAGGCCAGGGCGTCGTTGGTCTCGAAGAAGTGGTAGTGGGAGCCCACCTGGATCGGCCGGTCGCCGGTATTGGCCACGGAGAGGGTCAGGGTGCGGCGGCCGACGTTGAGCTCGATCTCACCGTCCTGGATCTGGTATTCGCCGGGGATCATCGCGGTTGCTCCAGCATCAGTTGCATGAAGGTGAGGTCGAGCCAGCGGCCGAACTTGCGCCCCACCTGGGGCATCCGCCCGGTGGTGGCGAAGCCGAGGCGCTCGTGCAGGCGGATGGAGGCGGCGTTCTCGCTTTCGATGGCCGCCACCATCACGTGCAGCGAGGCGGCGCGGGCGCGTTCGATCAGCGCCTGCATCAGCGCGGGGCCGAGGCCCTGGCCGCGCTGGTCGCCGCGCACGTAGACCGAGTGTTCCACGGTGTGGCGGAAGCCCTCGATGGTGCGCCAGGTACCGTAGCTGGCGTAGCCCAGCACCTCGCCGGCGGCGTCCACCGCCACCAGCACCGGGAAGCCCGCGGCGCTGCGGTCGGCGAGCCAGGAGCGGCGGTTGGCCAGGTCCACCAGGGTTTCGTTCCAGATCGCCGTGGTGTTCTCCACGGCGTCGTTGTAGATGGCGAGGATGCCGGGCAGGTCGGCTTCTCCTGCATCACGAATGATCATGTTTTCGGGTCTCCAGGAAGTCGTTCAAGGTCGTAGCGAGCGCAGCTCAGGCAAGGCGCAAGCCGGCGAGGATGCGGAGTTGACGCCTGTCAATGAGCAATCCGAGCCGGCTTGCAACGCCGCATGGGCAAGTGCAGTAGACATTGGACGATTTCCTCAGGCGATTGGTTGGTGGACGGTTACTAGCTTGGTGCCATCCGGGAAGGTGGCCTCGATCTGGATCTCCGGGATCATCTCCGGCACCCCTTCCATCACCTGGTCACGGGAAAGCAGGGTGGTGCCGTAGTGCATCAGCTCGGCCACGGTGCGGCCGTCGCGGGCGCCCTCCAGCAGGGCGGCAGAGATCAGCGCCATGGCTTCCGGGTAGTTGAGCTTCAGGCCACGGGCCAGGCGCCGCTCGGCCACCAGGCCGGCGGTGAAGATCAGCAGCTTGTCTTTTTCACGGGGGGTGAGGTCCATCAGGTACTCCAGATACGCGGCAGCAGGGCCTCGCGGCCGAGCAGGGCAGGGCGCAACAGGCGCCAGAGGTCGATCAGCCAGGCGCGGGCGTGCAGCGCCTCGGGGGCGAGGCAGCGGGCCACCAGCAGGCCGGGCAGTGGGGTCAGGTCGCCGCGTCCGGCACAGGGCCGTTCGCGGCAGCGTTCGAGCAGTTCGGGGTCGATTTCGCCGGTGACGATCAGGGTGGCGAACACCGGCTGGCCAGCCAGGCCGATGGGCGAGTCCAGCAGGCCGTCGGCGCCCTCGATGCGCTGGCGTTCGTGCCAGAGCAGCTGGCCGTCGCGGCGGATGTCCAGTTGCGCCTGGAAGTGCCCTTCGGCGAAGCGCTCGCCGGCCGCCGGGCGGCCGAGGGCGACCATGTCCCAGTAGAACAATCGGGCGTCGCCGATCAGCTCGATGCGGGTGGCAAGCTCGGCCTGAGCGCCGGAGAAGACGATGGTCTCCTGGGGCAACCATTCCAGGGTGGCGCCGGCCTCGACGTTGAGGGCGAGGGTCTGGAACGCGGGACCGGCGGCGCGGTACCACTTGGCCGCACCGGGGCTGGTGAGCTGGGCCCAGGCGCCTTCGCCGACGCGGGCGGAGAGGTCCAGGCGGTCACCGCCGGCGATGCCGCCGGGCGGGTGGACGATGATGTGCTGGCACACTTGCGGGCCCTCGGCGTGCAGGTGCTTCTGCACCCGCAGCGGGCCCTGGTGGCGGCGCAGCACCGGGCGTGTGGTGGCGCCGTCCAGGGCATAGGCCAGCTCCAGCTCGGCGTGCCAGCTGGGGGTGAACAGGGCGGTGTTGGCAGGTGCGTTCATGGGGCGTTCTTGTAGGGTGGGTTAGCCGCGAAGCGGCGTAACCCACGCGGTGCAATGAATTCGTAGGGCGCGATTCTAGATGGTCACCAGGCCGCGTACGCCTTCGGTTTCCATGTTTTCGCCACGGCCTTGCTGGATGATTTCGCCACGGCTCATCACCAGGTACTGGTCGGCCAGCTCGGCGGCGAAGTCGTAGAACTGCTCCACCAGCAGGATGGCCATGTCGCCGCGCTCGGCGAGTTTGCGGATCACCGCGCCGATCTCCTTGATCACCGAGGGCTGGATGCCTTCGGTGGGCTCGTCGAGGATCAGCAGGCGCGGCTGGCTGGCCAGGGCGCGGCCGATGGCGAGTTGTTGCTGCTGGCCGCCGGAGAGGTCGCCGCCCCGGCGCTGCTTCATCTCGCGCAGCACCGGGAAGAGCTCGTAGATGGACTCCGGCACCGCCTTGGCGTCCTTGGCGCTGAAGCGGGAGAGCCCCATCAGCAGGTTCTCTTCCACCGTCAGGCGCGGGAATATCTCGCGGCCCTGGGGGACATAGGCGATGCCGGCGTGCACCCGCTGGTGCGGCTTGAAGCCGGTGATGGCGCGGCCTTCCCAGTTCACCGCGCCTTCCTTGGCCGGGATCAGGCCCATCAGGCATTTCAGCAGGGTGGTCTTGCCCACCCCGTTGCGCCCGAGCAGGCAGGTGACTTCGCCCACCTTCGCCTCGAAGGACAGGCCGCGGAGGATGTGGCTGCCGCCGTAGTACTGGTGGAGCTTGTCGACTGTCAGCATGTGTTGTCCTTGTCTTTGCGCAGGGTGGATCGCGCTTCATCGATCCACCGTGCCGTGCGCCTGGTGGATGAAAAAAGCGTCATCCACCCTACGGATTGGGTTGCCGATTCAGCGGCCGAGGTAGACCTCGATCACCTGCTCGTTGGCCTGCACGTCGGCCAGCGAACCCTCGGCCAGCACGTGGCCCTGGTGCAGCACGGTGACGTGGTCGGCGATGGAGCCGACGAAGCCCATGTCGTGCTCCACCACCATCAGCGAGTGCTGGCCCTTGAGCGCCTTGAACAGTTCGGCGGTGAACTCGGTTTCGGCGTCGGTCATGCCGGCCACCGGCTCGTCGAGCAACAGCAACTGCGGGTCCTGCATCAGCAGCATGCCGATCTCCAGGAACTGCTTCTGGCCGTGGGAGAGCAGGCCCGCCGGGCGATTGCGCGAGGCCTCCAGGCGGATCACCGCGAGCACTTCGTCGATGCGGTCCTTCTGTTCGCCGGAGAGCTTCGCGCGCAGGCTGGCCCACACCGACTTGTCGGTCTTCTGCGCCAGTTCGAGGTTCTCGAACACGCTGAGGGCCTCGAACACCGTGGGCTTCTGGAACTTGCGGCCGATGCCGGCCTGGGCGATTTCCACCTCGCTCATGCGGGTCAGGTCGAAGGTTTCGCCGAACCAGGCCTTGCCGGTGTCGGGGCGGGTCTTGCCGGTGATCACGTCCATCAGCGTGGTCTTGCCCGCGCCGTTGGGGCCGATGATGCAGCGCAGCTCGCCCACGCCTATGTAGAGGTTCAGCTCGCGCAGGGCCTTGAAGCCGTCGAAGCTGACGCTGATGTCTTCCAGGGTGAGGATGGTGCCGTGGCGCACGTCCAGGCCCTGGCCGGCGACGCGGCCGAGGCCCAGCGAGTCGCGGCCGCTGCCGGCATCGCGGTTGGGATCATAGGCGGGTTCGAGCATGAGTTCGGGTACCGGGGCTGCACGCATTTACTTGTCCCCCTTGTTCACCAGGCCGATCACGCCCTTGGGCAGGTACAGGGTGACCAGGATGAACAGGGCGCCGAGGAAGAACAGCCAGTACTCCGGGAAGGCCACGGTGAACCAGCTCTTCATGCCATTGACCAGGCCCGCGCCGAGCAGCGGGCCGATCAGCGAGCCACGCCCGCCGAGCGCCACCCACACGGCCGCCTCGATGGAGTTGGTGGGCGACATCTCGCTGGGGTTGATGATGCCCACCTGGGGCACGTAGAGGGCGCCGGCCAGGCCACAGAGCACCGCCGACAGCACCCAGATGAACAGCTTGTAGCCGCGCGGGTCGTAGCCGCAGAACATCAGGCGGTTCTCGGCGTCGCGCAGGGCGGTGAGTACCCGGCCGAACTTGCTCCGGGCCAGGCGCCAGCCCAGCAGCAGGCTGCCCACCAGCAGCGCCACGGTGGCGAGGAAGAGCACGGCGCGGGTGCCCGGCGCCGTGATGTCGAAGCCGAGGATGCGCTTGAAGTCGGTGAAGCCGTTGTTGCCGCCGAAGCCGGTCTCGTTGCGGAAGAACAGCAGCATGCCGGCGAAGGTCAGGGCCTGGGTCATGATCGAGAAGTACACGCCCTTGATCCGCGAGCGGAAGGCGAAGAAGCCGAACACCAGGGCCAGCAGACCGGGCGCCAGCACCACCAGGCACATCGCCCAGAGGAAGTGCTGGGTGCCGGCCCAGTACCAGGGTAGCTCGGTCCAGGCGAGGAAACTCATGAAGGCCGGCAGGCCGTCGCCGGCGGTCTGGCGCATCAGGTACATGCCCATGGCGTAGCCGCCGAGGGCGAAGAACAATCCGTGGCCGAGAGACAGCAGCCCCGCGTAGCCCCAGACCAGGTCCAGGGCCAGGGCGACGATGGCGTAGCAGAGGATCTTGCCCACCAGGGTCAGGGTGTAGGCCGAGACCTGCAGCGGATTGTCCGCCGGCAGCAGGTGCAGCAGCGGCAGGGCCAGCAGGAAGGCGAGCGCCACCAGGCCGATGGCCAGTGAGGCGCGTGGGCCGAGGGTGGCCGTGGCGCGGGCGAGCAGGGTCTGGTTGAGTGGTTGAGTCATCAGTCGATCACCCGTCCCTTGAGAGCGAAGAGGCCCTGGGGCCGCTTCTGGATGAAGAGGATGATCAGCGCCAGGATGAGGATCTTGCCCAGCACGGCGCCGATCGCAGGTTCCAGGATCTTGTTCGCCACGCCAAGGCCGAAGGCCGCCATGACGCTGCCGGCCAGTTGGCCGACGCCGCCCAGCACCACCACCAGGAACGAGTCGATGATGTAGCCCTGGCCGAGTTCCGGGCCGACGTTGCCGATCTGGCTCAGGGCCACGCCGCCGAGGCCGGCGATGCCCGAGCCGAGGCCGAAGGCGAGCATGTCCACGCGGCCGGTGGGCACGCCGCAGCAGGCGGCCATGTTGCGGTTCTGGGTGACGGCGCGGACGTTGAGGCCCAGGCGGGTCTTGTTCAGCAGCAGCCAGGTGAGGGCCACCACGAACAGGGCGAAGCCGATGATGACGATGCGGTTGTAGGGCAGCACCAGGTTGGGCAGCACCTGTATGCCGCCGGAGAGCCAGGCCGGGTTGGCCACTTCGACGTTCTGCGCGCCGAAGATCACCCGCACCAGCTGGATCAGGATCAGGCTGATGCCCCAGGTGGCCAGCAAGGTTTCCAGCGGCCGGCCGTAGAGGTGGCGGATCACCGTGCGTTCCAGGGCCATGCCCACCAGGGCGGTGACCAGGAAGGCCGCCGGCAGGGCCACCAGCGGGTAGAGGGCAAGCGCCTCCGGGGCCAGGCGCTGGAAGCCCAGTTGCACCATGTAGGTGGTGTAGGCGCCGAGCATCAGCATCTCGCCGTGGGCCATGTTGATCACCCCCAGCAGGCCGAAGGTGATGGCCAGGCCGAGGGCCGCCAGCAGCAGGATCGAGCCGAGGGACAGGCCGCTGAAGGCCTGGCCCAGCAGGTCGCCCACCAGCAGCCGGCGCTTGACCTGGGCCAGGCTGGTCTCGGCGGCGGTGCGTACCGCGGTGTCGGCTTCCACGCCCGGTTCGAGCAGGGCCTCCAGGCGGGTACGGGCCAGCGGGTCGCCGGTTTCGCCGAGCAGGCGCACGGCGTTCAGACGGATCGCCGGGTCCGGGTCAACCAGCTGCAGGTTGGCCAGGGCCAGGGAGAGGGCGTCGCGCACGCCGGCGTCTTCCTCGGCCGCCATGCGCTGGTTGAGCAGCGGCAATTGCGCAGGCTTGGCGCTCTTCTGCAGCTGGCGCGCCCCTTCCAGGCGGGCGGTGGGATCGGCGGCGAGCAACTGGTGGCTGGCCTGGGCGGTGTTCAGCAGGCCGCGCAGGCGGTTGTTCAGGCGCAGTTTCTTCGGCGCGCCGACAGGGGCGGCGTCACCTTCGGCGGCCTGGTAGGCGCCGTCCTGTTCGAGGTAGGCGAGCTTGGCGTCGATGGCGAAGCGGCCTTGCTGCAGGGCGTCCAGCAGCGGTTGGCGCGCGGCGTCGGGCTCGGCGGCCCAGCGTTCCAACAGCTTCGCCTGCTGCGCCGGGTTGGCGCCGGCGAAGTCGTTGGCGTCGCCGGCCAGTGCTTGCAGGGGAAGCAGCAGGGCCAGGGCGAGGAGGATTCGGTGGAGGACTTTCGGCATTGGGTGGTCCTGGTTCAGGGCAGGAGGAGGGGGCTGTGCCGGCTGACACCGCCCTCACCCCCGGCCCCTCTCCCATGGGGAGAGGGGTGACGTTGCGTCGGACACCGTGCTTCCCCGTGACTCCGAACGGTTCCCCTCTCGCTTCGGGAGAGGGGCTAGGGGTGAGGGTGTCCTCATTCGGCTCAGTTGCTCTTCACCGCGTAGTCCGGCTTCTTGTCGTTGCCGTCGATGAAGGGGCTCCAGGGCTGGGCGCGCAGCGGCCCTTCGGTCTGCCAGACCACAGAGAACTGACCGTCGTCCTGGATCTCGCCGATCATCACCGGCTTGTGCAGGTGGTGGTTGGTCTTGTCCATGGTCAGGGTGTAGCCGGACGGCGCGGCGAAGGTCTGGCCGGCCAGGGCTTCGCGGACCTTGTCCACATCGGTGGTGCCGGCCTTTTCCACGGCCTGGGCCCACATGTTGATGCCGACGTAGGTGGCTTCCATCGGGTCGTTGGTCACCGCGGTCTGGTAGTTGGGCAGGTTCTTGGCCTTGGCGTAGGCCTTCCACTGCTCGACGAACTTGCCATTGACCGGGTTATCCACCGACTCGAAGTAGTTCCAGGCGGCCAGGTGGCCCACCAGCGGCTTGGTGTCGATGCCGCGCAGTTCCTCTTCGCCCACCGAGAAGGCCACCACCGGCACGTCGGTGGCTTCCAGGCCCTGGTTGGCCAGTTCCTTGTAGAAGGGCACGTTGGAGTCGCCGTTGACGGTGGAGATCACCGCGGTCTTGCCGCCGGCGGAGAACTTCTTGATGTTGGCGACGATGGTCTGGTAGTCGCTGTGGCCGAAGGGGGTGTAGACCTCTTCGATGTCCTTGTCGGCGACGCCCTTGCTGTGCAGGAAGCTGCGCAGGATCTTGTTGGTGGTGCGCGGGTAGACGTAGTCGGTGCCCAGCAGGAAGAAGCGCTTGGCGCTGCCGCCGTCTTCGCTCATCAGGTATTCCACCGCCGGGATGGCCTGCTGGTTCGGCGCGGCGCCGGTGTAGAAGACGTTCGGCGAGAGTTCCTCACCCTCGTACTGCACCGGGTAGAAGAGCAGGCCGTTGAGTTCCTCGAACACCGGCAGCACGGACTTGCGCGACACCGAGGTCCAGCAGCCGAAGACTACGTCCACCTTGTCCTTGGTCAGCAGTTGGCGGGCCTTTTCGGCGAACAGCGGCCAGTTGGAGGCCGGGTCCACCACCACCGCTTCCAGTTGCTTGCCGTTGACCCCGCCCTTGGCGTTGATCTCGTCGATGGTCATCAGCGCCATGTCTTTGAGCGAGGTCTCGGAGATCGCCATGGTGCCGGAGAGGGAGTGCAGGATGCCGACCTTGATGGTCTCGGCCGCCTGGATCGTCCAGGACATGCCCATGGCGGCGATGGATGCGGAAAGGGTGAAGGCCTTGATCAGGCTGCGACGTTGCATGGGGCGGTCTCCATTCTCTCGAGTATTTGAAGTCACTGCGTTTATTGGTCTGTTGTCCGGGCAGTTTTCAAAGGGTCTTCCTCGTCACCCTTGGGCGGGCTGCGGTCTCTGCCGAGCGCTGTGCAACATGTGCAGGGTGATCTTGCGTACTTCGGCCTTGCTGGTTTCGATATGGGTCCTCAGCAATTGCTGTGCCTCTTCGCAGCGACGCTCGGCGATGGCCCGCAGAATCGCCCCGTGTTCGGCGTAGGTGGCATCGATGCGGGGGGCCTGGGTGAAGTCGAGGCGGCGGATGATGCGGATCTTTTCGCTGACTTCCCGGTGGATACGGGCCATCTCGCGATTGCCGGCGGCTTCCACCAGGTTGCAGTGAAAATCCTCGTCCAGTCGCGACACCTCGAAGCCGTCGTCCAGTTGCGGTTGCACTATCCAGGTGCGACTGAGCCGTTGCAGTGCTTCGGGTTGCTCCTCGGTGGGGCGCGTGCAGTGGCGCCGTACCGCCTCCAGTTCGAGGACGATGCGCAACTCGTAGAGCTCCTCGAAATGGTCGAAGTCGAAGGCCTTCACCTGCCAGCCGCTGCGAAACCGCACCTCCAGGTAGCCTTCGCGCTCCAGGCGGTGCAGGGCCTGGCGCACCGGCGTGCGGCTGGCGGCCATGCGTTCGGCCACGTCGCCTTCGCTGAAACGGTCGCCGGGCAGCAGGCGGAACTCGCAGATGTCGGCCTTGAGCCGGGCGTAGATGCGCCCGGCGAGGCTGTCGGGGCGTTCCTGGTGCGTACTGCGGGGGCTGGCGAGCTCCATGGCCTCAGCGCGCCTGGCTGGCAATGAAGGCGCGCCAGCCGCCGAAGCCGGTGATGTCGCGGGCGCCTTCCAGGGCATAGGGCTCGCAGATGAAGCCCTTAACCCAGCGGCCGTCTTCCAGTTGCAGGTTGCCGATGCCCAGCGGCGGCGGGATTTCCGCGACGAACTCGCCGAAGCGCGCCAGGGGAATATCCCAGAGCTCGACGATCAGCGGCGCGCCGCCCTGGCTGCGGGCCAGGCCCGGCTTGGGCGGCACCGTGCCGGGCAGGGCGAAGAGGCGGTAGTCGGCGGCGGTACGGGTTTGCTCCACCAGCACGGCGTTGCGCTGGGTGAGCTGGAAATTCAGCGGCATGCCGGTGAGGTGTGCGCCCACCACCGCGACCCGCACGCAGCCGGGCGCTTGCGCGGCGCTTGCCTGGGGCGGCAGGGCGCGGCCGGTGGCGCCCAGGGGCAGGTCGAGGGCGGCCTGCCAGCGCTTGCCGAATTCGGCGAGGGCGGCGTCGTGCCAGGCCGGGGCGAGCAGGGTGATGCCTGCCGGCAGCCCGTCGGCGCGCAAGCCGGCAGGCAGGGCCAGGGCGCTGAGGTCGGCGAAGTTGGTGAAGTTGGTGTAGGTGCCGAACTGGGCGTTGTAGCGCACCGGCTCCTCGGCCATTTCGGCGATGCGGCGGATGGTGGGGGAGGTGGGCACCACCAGGGCGTCGAAGGGCGCGAGGGCGTCGTTGATGCGTCGCGCCAGTTCGGCGCGCAGGTACTCGGCGCGGTAGGCGTCGCAGGCGCTGTAGTCCGGGCCCTTGGCCAGGATGCCGCGCACCACCGGGTCCATGGTCTCGGGCTGGTCGCTGAAGATGGCGCCGGCGGCCACCGTGCGCTCGGCCACCCAGGGGCCCTGGTAGAGCTGCTCGGCCAGTTGGCGGAAGGGGCTGAAGTCGATCGGGGTGATCTCGGCGCCGAGGCCGCGCAGGCGTTCCAGGGCCGCTTCGAACACGGCTCGGGTCTGCTCGTCGCCGAAGAATTCCAGTACGTCCGGCACCGCCAGCTTCGCTGCGGCGGGCAGGCCCACCGGCGCGCTGTTGGGGTTCTGTCGGGAGTAGGGATCGCGGGCATCGAAGCCGCCACTGATGCGCGCCACGGCCTCGGCATCGGCCACGGTCAGGGCGAACACCGAGATGCAGTCGATGGTGCGGCAGGCCGGCACCAGGCCGGTGTTGGGCAGCCAGCCCTTGGTGGGTTTCAGCCCGACTATGTTGTTGAACCCGGCCGGTACGCGTCCGGAGCCGGCGGTGTCGGTGCCGAGGGCGAAGGGCACCAGCCCACGGGCGACCACGCTGGCGGAGCCGGAGCTGGAGCCGCCGCTGACATAGGCCGGGTCGAAGGCGTTGGCGACCGCGCCATAGGGCGAGCGTGTGCCCACCAGGCCGGTGGCGAACTGGTCGAGGTTGGTCTTGCCGATGAGGATGGCGCCGGCTGCGCGCAAGCGGGCGACTACCGTGGCGTCCTCGCTGGCCGCGTAGGCGAAGGCCGGGCAGGCGGCGGTGGTGGTCCAGCCGGCGGCGTCGATGTTGTCCTTGATGGCGAAGGGCACGCCGTACAGCGGCAGGCGCTCCCGATTGCCTTCGACGGAGGCCAGCAGGGCGGCGAGTTCGCCGAGCTGGTCGTCCAGCTGCTGGGCGCTGGCCAGGGCAATCCAGGCGTTGTCGTCAACGCTCAGGCGCTGGCGCAGGGCGTGCAGCAGGTCGGCGGGTTGCAGCTGGTCGCGGTAGGCCTGTTGCCAGTCGGCCAGGGTGAAGGCGGTAAGGGCGTCGGACATGCTCTGGAGTTCCATCTTGTATCCAAGTTGGAATTCCCTTGAGCAAGGGCGGTGCCAGGTCCGGGAAAGGCCCATGGTTGCTGGTGTGGGGAGTGTGTATTGGCGTTTGCGTTGCACTGCGCTGGGGCGCGGGAAGGCGCAAGGGTCATCGGCTGGTGCAATTCTACGGTCCTGGTGCAATTCGTAGGATGTGGTTGAGCGCAGCGATACCCATCAGCCAGGGTCCGCATGGGTTTCGTACCTCAACCCATCCTACGGGTACTGCGCTGGGACACATGGTCGCGGGACGGTTGTAGGTTGGTGCAGAGCGGAGCGAAGCCCAACATCGATCGTTGGGCTTCGCAGGCTCAGCGCCAACCTACGCTGAGCAGCCCTCAGAGCACCAGGTAGTTCTTCACCCCGGTGAAGATGATCTGCGCGGCCAGGGCGCAGACGAACAGGCCCATGAGGCGGCTGACGATCTGCAGGCCCTGTTCGCCGAGGATGCGTTCGATGCGGTCGGAGAGGTAGAGGATCACGCCCACGGTGGCGGCGGCGATGGCGATGGCCAGCAGGGCGGTGAGCTTGTCGTTCCAGTGCACATGCCCCGCGCCCATCACCAGCATGGCGCCGATGGTGCCCGGGCCGACGGTGAGCGGGATGGTCAGCGGGACGATGGTGACGTCCTGCTGCACGTTGTCCGCCTGTACCGCCGACTTGCCCTGGGCCATCCCCAGGGCGGAGATGAACAGCACGGTGCCGGCGCCGATGCGGAAGGCGTCGATGGTGATGCCGAAGATATTGAAGATGGACTGGCCGAACAGGTAGAGCAGGGCGCTGGCCACCAGGGTGCCGAAGGCGACTTTCCAGGCGAGCTTCTTGCGCTCCTTCACCGTGTAGCCACGGGTGAGGGTGATGAAGCAGGAGAGCACGAAGAAGGGGCTGTAGAGCACCAGCATCTTCAGGTACAGGCTGGAAAGGCTTTCGAGCATCGGGGGCATCCGTTCGTGACTGCGAGGGCCGCCCATCAGTGTAGAAGGCCGCCCCACCATTGGGCGCACAACTATAACCGGCCCACCCCGGTCGGCTATACCTTTCCCCACCGGGTCGTTTCGTCGCGCAGGGAGCCCTCGATGGCGCACATCAGCTTCACCCCCAACCTGCAGCGTCACCTCGATGTCCCCGAGCTGGACGTTGCGGCGGCTTCCGTGGCCGAGGCGCTGGACGCCGCCTTCGCCAGCAATCCACGCCTGCGCGGTTACCTGCTCGATGACCAGGGTCGCCTGCGCCGGCATGTGGCGGTCTTCGTCGATGCCCGGCAGGTGGACGACCGTCGCCGCCTCAGCGATCCGGTGGGGCCTTCCAGCGAGATTTTCGTGGTCCAGGCGCTGTCCGGCGGCTGAGCCGGCAAGGAGAACGATTGTGAGCCGACGCATCCATGTGGCGACCCGCAAGGGCCTGCTGCGGTTCGAGCCCAGCGGAGGCGGCTGGCACCTGGCGCGCCAGGATTTCCTCGGCGAGCCGGTGAGCATGCTGCTGGCCGACCCTCGCGACGGCCACCTCTACGCCGCCCTGCACCTGGGCCACTTTGGCCCCAAGCTGTGGCGCTCGGCGGATGCCGGGGCCAGCTGGGAGGAGATCCCCGCGCCGGCCTTCCCGCCGGTGGCGGAGGGGGAAGAGGGGCCGTCCGTGGAAATGATCTGGTGCCTGGAGCCGGGCGGCGCCGACCAGCCCGGCACCCTCTGGGCCGGCACCATTTCCGGCGGGTTGTTCCGCTCCCGCGACCGGGGTGATTCCTGGCAACTGGTGGACAGCCTCTGGCAACGCCCGGAGCGGGCCAACTGGCTCGGCGGTGGCTACGACCAGCCGGGCATCCACTCCATCTGCGTCGACCCCCGCGACAGCCGCCGCCTGACCCTGGCGGTGTCCTGCGGCGGGGTCTGGCACAGCGAGGACGAGGGCGCCAGCTGGAACCACCGCACCCACGGCATGTACGCCGCCTACATGCCGCCGGAGCGCGCCGAGGAGCCGGACATCCAGGACCCGCACCGCATGGTGGCCTGCCCGGCGGACCCGGAGCGGCTCTGGGTGCAGCACCACAATGGCATCTTCGTCAGCGCCGACCGTGGGCTGAACTGGCGGGAGATTCCCCGGGCCGGGCCGTCCACCTTCGGCTTCGCGGTGGCGGTGCATCCGACCGATCCCGACTGCGCCTGGTTCGTCCCGGCGGTGAAGGATGAGTGCCGCGTGCCCGCCGACCAGCGCCTGCGGGTCACCCGTACCCGCGATGGCGGCCAGAGTTTCGATGTGCTGGAGCGAGGCCTGCCGCAGCAACTCTGCTACGACCTGGTGTACCGCCACGGGCTGGATGTGGACGGCAGCGGCCAGTACCTGGTGATGGGCTCCACCACCGGGCACCTGTGGGTATCCGAGGATGCGGGGGACAGCTGGGAGCTGGTGGCCGGGAACCTGCCGCCGATCTTTGCGGTGAGGTTCGGGTAAGAGACGGATCGTGGGGGAGGACTGCGTCCTCCTTGGCGAATGAATTCGCCCCTACAAGTTGGCCCAACCTGCGGGGATTCGATTGACGGCGATCAGCTGTGCATCGCGTGCTGCTCGCGCAGTTCCTTCTCGGCCACCCAGTATTCGATCAGCTCGCGCAGCTGCGAGAGTTCCACCGGCTTGGCCATGTGGCCGTCCATGCCGGCGAGGCGGGCGCGTTCCTTGTGCTCGCTGAGTATGTGGGCGGTGAGGGCCACCACCGGGGTGCGCGGGCGCTGCTCCAGGGTTTCCCAGTGGCGCAGCATCTCGGTGGCGGTGAAACCGTCGAGCACGGGCATCTCGCAGTCCATCAGCACCAGGTCGTAGTGCTGGTTCTTCATGGCGCTGAGGGCTTCCTCGCCGTTGCTGGCGGTGTCGGGCTCGAGGTTGAGCTTGCTCAGCATGCCGCGGATGACCTTGGTGGAGATGCTGTTGTCCTCGGCCACCAGGATGCGGAAGTCGCCGGGCACATGGAGCGGCTCGCTGAC
This sequence comes from Pseudomonas resinovorans NBRC 106553, assembly GCF_000412695.1. Classification (NCBI taxonomy): domain Bacteria; kingdom Pseudomonadati; phylum Pseudomonadota; class Gammaproteobacteria; order Pseudomonadales; family Pseudomonadaceae; genus Metapseudomonas; species Metapseudomonas resinovorans. Next base: position 5,658,163 of record NC_021499.1, on the reverse strand, counting down.
CTGGGAACCCGGCAGGGAGATGGCGCCGCCGGTCTTGCGCTGGTTCAGCTCGTCCGCCAGGGTGGTCTTGAGGGTGTAGCCGGCCACCGGCTTGGCGAGGATGCGCTTGATGCCGGCGTTGCGCGCGATGATCTTGCTCGGCGCGTTGCTGATGCCGGTGAGCATGATGATCAGGATGTCGTGATTGAGGCTGGGGTCTTCCTTGATCTTCGCCGCCAGCTGCATGCCGGTCATGCCGGGCATGTCCTGGTCCAGCAGGACCACGTCGAAGTACTCGCGCAGGTGCGCCTTGGTACGCAGCAGGGCCAGGGCCTCCTTGCCGGACGGCACGGCGCTGACCTGCAGGCCCCAGGCGCTGCATTGCTGGACCAGCACCTTGCGGCAGGTGTCGTTGTCGTCCACCACCAGCAGGCGCGCGTCTTCCAGTGGGCTGTCGAGGTCGGCCGAAGGGCGCAGCAGGTGCTGGCTGTCCAGCGGCAGGACCAGCCACAGCGTGCTGCCTTGGCCGGTGCCGCTCTGGATGCCGAACTCGCCGTTCATCAGACGCACCAGTTGGCGGGCGATGACCAGGCCCAGGCGGCCTCCCAGCTTGGAGGCGGCGAGGAAGTCGCTGCTGGAGAGTTCGGCGTTGAGCAGGGCATCGCGCTCGCCGGCGTCCAGCGGACGGCCGCTGTCCTGCACGGCGATGCGCAGGCGTGGCTGGCTGCCGCTGTTGTCCAGCGCCACCACCAGGAGGATCTCGCCTTCGTCGGTCTGCTTGAAGGCATTGTCCAGCAGGCTGAGGAGGATCTGCCGCAGGCGCGTCGGGTCACCGCCGATCACCCGCGGCACCTGGGGTTGCATGAAGCTGATGAGCTCGACCCGCTGCTGCTCGGCCTTGGCGCGGAAGATGTCGAGGCAGTCGTCGATCAGGGCGTTGAGGTCGAACTGCACGTCGTCCAGTTCGATCTGCCCGGATTCCAGCTTGGAGATGTCGAGGATCTCGTTGATCAGGGTGAGCAGTTCGTTGCCGGAGCTGTGGATGGTCTGCACGTAGTCGCGCTGCTTGGCCGACAGCGGGGTGCCCAGGAGCAGCTCGGTCATGCCCAGCACGCCGTTCATCGGGGTGCGGATCTCGTGGCTGATCTTGGCCAGGAACTCACCCTTGGCCTTGAGTTCGGCGGAGCTGGCGGCGAGCGCGCGGCTGGCGCTGAAGACTTCGTTCTGGATGCGCCGCTGGCGCTCGCTCAGGGCCATGCTGAGGAACACGCCGCTGACGGTGGAGATCACCAGCAGGTTGTAGGCCAGCCAGTCGGACTGCAGGTGCCAGTAGCCGAACAGCGCCGGCAGGGCAGCGAGTATGGCGAGGCAGAACACCCCCAGGCCAAGGCTGAACAGCCGCGCCGGGCGGTAGCCCTGGCGCCAGTGGTGGACGGCGACAGTGAGCATGCTGAGGCTGGCGATGGCGGCCAGCACGTAGACCAGCTGGTTGAACTGCAGCTCGGTGACGATCAGCAGCAGGATGGCGGTCAGGCCGATCAAGCCGATTTCCACCTGCAGCAGGCCGCTCAGCGCGGTGCGCGGGCAGACCTTGTGGAAGAAGCTGAGGGTGAAGGCCAGGGCGCAGGCCATGGCCATCAGCATGGCGAGGTTGGCGATCTGCGGCTGCGCGCTCTGCCAGTCGCCGAGCCAGGGCGAGCTGATGCCCAGCAGGCTGATGCCGGTGAGGATCAGGCAGCTCTGCGCGGCGGCGAGCCAGAGGCAGACCACGGAGCGCGAATAGGCGTAGCGCGCCAGGTTGTAGTAGACCAGCATGCCCAGGCCACCGAGCAACAGGCCGAAGAGCAGCGGCCGGGTGTCGTCGGCGGCCATCAGCGCGGAGGATTGCAGGGTCACGGTCGGACGCAGGGCGTGTTCCGACGACATGCGCAGGTAGACATCCAGGGTTTCCGGCTGCGCGGGCAGCGGCAGCAGGAAGTCGCGGCTGGGCAGCGGGCGCTCGCTGTAGGGCAGGCGGCTGCCGGTGCGGGTGTGGGCCACCAGCTCATCGCCCTTCAGGACGTAGAGGTCGAGGTAGGCCAGGTAGGGGGCGAAGACCCGCAGCAGCTGTTCGTGCTGGCTCGGCTCCAGGCGGAAGTGCAGCCAGAGGGCGCTGGTGCCGCCGGGGGTGTAGAGCTGGTCGAGGTTGACCGGGGTGAACTGGGAGAGGGCCTGCTGGGTGCGGACATCCTGCAGCTGCAGGTTGGCGCTGGGATCGAGCAACATGCTCCATTGCCGCTCCTCGGCCGCCTGTGCGGGCAGCAGATAGAGCAGGGCCAGTAGCAGACTGGCGATCAATCCTGTGGCAATCCTGAGCCGAGGCAAGGTCGAGGTCCCTTCGTGGGTGAGTGGCCGGATTATAGACAAGCCCCTCCTGTCCGGAATATGACCAAGGCGGACACTTGTCCGCCCCGATCAGTACCTTTTACACGATTTTCACTCTTCGCCGCGCTCGCGGGCAATGGCACGGTAGCCGATGTCCTTGCGATAGAAGCAGCCGTTCCAGCGGATCTTTTCCGCCAGGCGGTAGGCCTGCTGCTGGGCGTCGGACACGCTGGCGCCAATGGCGGTGGCGCAGAGCACGCGGCCGCCGGCGGTGACGATCTGGCCGTCCTTCTGCGCGGTACCGGCGTGGAACACCTTGCCGTCGAGGGCGGCGGCGTCGGCCAGGCCTTCGATGACGTCCCCCTTGGCGTAGTCGCCCGGGTAGCCGCCGGCGGCCAGCACCACACCCACGGTGGGGCGCGGGTCCCAGGTGGCTTCGACTTTGTCGAGGGCCTTGGCCAGGGCGGCTTCCACCAGCAGGACCAGGGAGCTTTCCAGGCGCACCATGATGGGCTGGGTTTCCGGGTCGCCAAAGCGGCAGTTGAACTCGATGACCTTGGGCGCGCCGCTCTTGTCGATCATCAGGCCGGCATAGAGGAAGCCGGTGTAGACGTTGCCTTCCTCAGCCATGCCGCGCACGGTCGGGTAGATGACTTCGTCCATCACCCGCTGGTGCACCTGGGGCGTGACCACCGGAGCCGGGGAGTAGGCACCCATACCGCCGGTGTTGGGGCCGGTGTCGGCGTCGCCAACGCGCTTGTGGTCCTGGCTGGTGGCCATGGGCAGCACGTTCTGGCCGTCGACCATGACGATGAAGCTGGCTTCCTCGCCGTCGAGGAACTCCTCGATCACCACGCGCGAACCGGCGTCACCGAAGGCGTTGCCGGCGAGCATGTCGCGTACGGCGTCCTCGGCTTCAGCCAGGGTCATGGCGACGATCACGCCCTTGCCCGCGGCCAGGCCGTCGGCCTTGATCACGATGGGAGCGCCTTTTTCGCGCAGGTAGGCCAGGGCCGGCTCCACCTCGGTGAAGTTCTGGTAGTCGGCGGTGGGGATCTGGTGCCGGGCCAGGAAGTCCTTGGTGAAGGCCTTGGAGCCTTCCAGCTGGGCGGCGCCGGCGGTGGGGCCGAAGATATCCAGGCCGCGCGAGCGGAACAGGTCCACCACGCCTTTCACCAGCGGCGCTTCGGGGCCGACGATGGTCAGCTGGACGTTCTTCGCGGCGAAGTCGGCCAGTTGCTCCAGGGCCAGCACGTCGATGGCGACGTTCTCGCACTTGGCTTCGGTAGCGGTGCCGGCGTTACCCGGGGCGACGAAGACCTTCGCCACGCGCGGGTCCTGGGCCACCTTCCAGGCCAGGGCGTGTTCGCGACCGCCGCTGCCGATGATGAGTACGTTCATGGGACTCTCCTGATCTGTTCCGTTCGGGGACGGATCGTTGGGTATCGCTGCGCTCAACCCAACCTACGAAATACGTGCGACCCCATGTCGAGGTCGCGATCGGGCCGCCGATGGCGGCCCGAGTGCGGCACTTAGTGGCGGAAGTGGCGCATGCCGGTGAACACCATCGCGATCCCGGCTTCGTCGGCGGCGGCGATCACTTCGTTGTCACGCATGGAACCACCCGGCTGGATCACCGCGGTGATGCCGTTGGCAGCGGCGTTGTCGATGCCGTCGCGGAACGGGAAGAAGGCATCGGAAGCCATGACCGCGCCCTTCACCTCGAGGCCGGCATGCTCGGCCTTGATGGCGGCGATGCGGGCGGAGTTGACGCGGCTCATCTGGCCGGCGCCGACGCCGACGGTCTGGCGGTTCTTGGCGTAGACGATGGCGTTGGACTTGACGAACTTGGCCACTTTCCAGGCGAAGATCAGGTCGTGGATTTCCTGCTCGCTCGGGGCGCGCTGGGTGACGATCTTCAGGTCGGAGGCTTCGATCATGCCGATGTCGCGGCTCTGCACCAGCAGGCCACCGTTGACGCGCTTGAAGTCCCAGCCCGGGGCGCGGACGGCCGGCCACTCGCCGCATTCCAGCAGGCGCACGTTGGCTTTGGCGGCAACCACTTCACGGGCGGCGGCGGAGATTTTCGGGGCGATGATCACTTCGACGAACTGGCGCTCGACGATGGCCTTGGCGGTTTCACCGTCCAGCTCGCGGTTGAAGGCGATAATGCCGCCGAACGCGGATTCGGTGTCGGTGGCATAGGCCAGGTCGTAGGCCTTGCGGATGCCGCCTTCGTTCTCGGGCACCACGGCCACGCCGCAGGGGTTGGCGTGCTTGACGATGACGCAGGCCGGCTTGACGAAGCTCTTCACGCATTCCAGGGCGGCGTCGGTGTCGGCCACGTTGTTGAAGGACAGTTCCTTGCCCTGCAGCTGGATGGCGGTGGACACGCTGGCCTCGCCCTTCTTCGCTTCCACGTAGAAGGCCGCGCTCTGGTGCGGGTTCTCGCCGTAGCGCATTTCCTGAGCCTTGACGAACTGGCTGTTGAAGGTGCGCGGGAAGGCGCCGCGGCCTTCGGTGGAGAGGGTGTCGCGGGCCTGGTCGATGGTGCCCAGGTAGTTGGCGATCATGCCGTCGTAGGTGGAGGTGTGCTCGAACGCCTTGAGGGCCAGGTCGAAACGCATGGCGTAGGTCAGGCCGCCGGCCTTGAGGCCTTCGAGGATGCCGGCGTAGTCGCTGGCGTTGACCACGATGGCGACGTCCTTGTGGTTCTTCGCGGCGCTGCGAACCATGGTCGGGCCGCCGATGTCGATGTTCTCGATGGCGGTGGGCAGGTCGCAGTCAGGCTTGGCGACGGTGGCTTCGAAGGGGTAGAGGTTGACCGCGACCAGGTCGATCGGCTTGATGCCGTGCTGCTCCATCACCGCGCCATCGAGGTCGCGACGGCCGAGGATGCCGCCGTGGATCTTCGGGTGCAGGGTCTTCACGCGGCCGTCCATCATTTCCGGGAAGCCGGTGTAGTCGGCGACTTCAACGGCCTTGATGGCGTTGTCCGTGAGCAGCTTGTAGGTGCCGCCGGTGGAGAGGATCTCCACGCCGAGGGCAGCCAGTTCACGGGCGAACTCGACGATGCCGGTCTTGTCAGAAACGCTGATCAGGGCGCGGCGAACGGGGAGGCGGGTGGTCTGGTCGGTCATTTCGGAACCATTCGAGTGGGAAAGGGGATTAGCGGGAAGGCCTGAAACTGCAAACCGGAAGCTTGATGGTCGGGGGCGTTCCCGCTTCAGGCTTCCGGCTTCGGCTTCCTGCCCTTCAAAGCAGGTCGTATTGCTTGAGCTTCTTGCGCAGCGTGCCCCGGTTGAGGCCGAGCATTTCCGAAGCCTTGGTCTGGTTACCCTTGACGTAGTTCATCACGGATTCCAGCAGCGGCGCTTCCACTTCGGAAAGCACCAGGTTGTACACGTCCGTGACGGCGGCGCCCTCAAGATGGGCGAAATAGTTGTGCAGTGCCTTCTCGACGCTGCCGCGCAGGGTCTGACCCTCTGCGGTGGGTGCCGTCAGGTGCTGTTTCAGGTTGGCGTTGTCGCTCACGGGTGTTGCCCCATCAAAAAAATTCTCGGTCATCGTCGTCATGCGGCCTTTTCCCCTTCGTTATGACGCTCGGCAAAGAACTCCCGAACGTTGGCGCACTGCGCGTCCGTGGACTCCAAACGATTGAACTTGGCGCGAAACTCCCTGGCGCCCGGCAGGGTTGCGAGATACCAGCCGACATGCTTGCGGGCGATGCGAACGCCCATCTCCTCGCCATAGAAGGCGTGCAATGCGGCCAGGTGCTCCAGCAGTATCTGTTCCACTTCGATCAAGCCCGGCGCCGGCAATAGCTCGCCGGTCGCCAGGTAATGCGCGATCTCGCGGAAGATCCAGGGTCGCCCCTGGGCCGCTCGACCGATCAGCAGGGCATCGACACCGGTGGCGTCGAGGACCTGCCTGGCTTTTTCTGGCGATGTGATATCGCCATTGGCGAATACCGGGATCGACACCGCCTGCTTGATCGCCGCGATGGTGTCGTACTCGGCTTCGCCGGTGTAAAGGTCGGCTCGGGTCCGGCCATGCACGGCCAGGGCCTGGATACCGGCCTGTTCTGCGATCTTCGCCACAGTGATGCCGTTCCTGTTCGATCGGTCCCAGCCGGTCCGGATCTTCAGGGTCACGGGTACGTCCACGGCCTTGACCACGGCCTCGAGGATATCGGCCACCAGGGCCTCGTCCTTCATCAGCGCCGAGCCGGCCGCCTTGTTGCACACCTTCTTCGCCGGGCAGCCCATGTTGATGTCGATGATCTGTGCACCGAGATCGACGTTGGCCCTGGCCGCTTCCGCCAGCATCGCGGGATCACCACCGGCTATCTGGACGGAGCGGGGCTCCGGATCCCCCTCGTGGAGCAGGCGCAACCGCGACTTGCGGCTGTTCCACAGCCGTACGTCGCTGGTGACCATCTCCGAGACCACCATGCCGGCGCCGAGGCGGCGGCACAGCTGGCGGAACGGCTGGTCGGTCACACCCGCCATGGGGGCGAGTATCACCTGATTGGGCAAGGCATAAGGGCCAATGCATACCGCCGACATAGGTCTTCCCTGTTGTGGGGCCTGTTCTATCGAGTGCTGGGGGAGTTCGAAAAAGGGTGGGCATGATACCCGCTCTCGATGACCGGATAAAGGCTGTTTTGAACAAATTCTGAACAGCCCTACGCTTATCGCCGGGAGTTAGCGATGGCCTGGAAGCGCCGGATTCCGGCGCTTGCGGCTTATTCGGGGGAGTGGAAGCTGAGGCTGTAGTTCACGGCCTTGGTGCCCGGGTCGAGGATGTCCAGGCTGATGTGGATGGGGGTCTGCGGAGGCATTTCCGCCTGTCCGGCCAGCTCGCCGGAGAGGTACTCGCCCGGCTTGAAGCGGCGACTGGCCAGCAGTTGGCCATTGATGTCGGCGAAGCGCAGTTCCAGCAGCGGGAACGGCTGGGCGAAGGCGGCGCGGTTGTAGAGGATCGCGTCCACCACCAGGGCGCCGGAGAACTCGGGATGGCTGCGCACCACCAGGTTGCTGCTCTTGATCAGCTCGATGTCCACCTTGGAGGGCAGCTTGCAGCCGATTTCCGGGCAAATCTGCTGGAACCAGGGGCGGTACTGGTCCTGCCGGGCCAGTTCGTTGAAGTGGTACCAGACGTACTGGGTGCCCAGGGCGATGATGGCGATCAGGTTCAGCAGCAACCAGCCGATCCAGCGGCCCCAGGGGCGCCGGGATTCCTGCCAGTCCAGTTGCAGCGGCTCGTCGTTGAGGTTGAGCAGGCCGTCGTCGCGCAGGCCGGGTTCGCTGCGCTGGTGGACCTGCTGGCGCACCGGTTCGGCGGTGTGCGGCGGGTCCAGGTCGTCAGGCTCGTCGTCCAGGTCGTCGCGCTCGTCGTCGCGGGCCGGGCCAAGGCTGAAGTCGGGGCCGGGCTCGTCTTCCACCAGGTCCATGGACAGGCTGGGTTCGGTGCGCGGCGCAGGCTCTGTGTCGGGCCCTTGCGCCGGGGCCTGCAGCTCGGGTTCGGCGCGCAGGTCGAAGTCGGCTTCTGGTTCAGGCTCCGGTTCGGCTGTCAGCTCCGCCTCGGCAATCAGGGGCGACTTGCGCTCCTCGGCCTCCAGCAGGGCTTCGGCCCAGCCTTCGTCATGGCGCGGCGTGGCCTGGGGCTCGCCGCGCGTCGGCGCGTTGGGGCCGAGCAGGTCGCGGGACAGGCGCTGTTCTTCCTGTTCCAGCTTGGCCAGCTCTTCGTCCAGGTCGAGGCTGTCGAGGTCCAGGTCGTCGTGGATCCACAGGGTGTCGCCGCTCGGCTTGACCGGAGTGGCTGTCGGCTGGAGCGGCGCCGCATGCGGCTGCGGCTGCCGAAGCACGGCGGCGACGCTGGGCATCGGGGCGGCCGGTGCCTGGGGCGCCGCCGGCGCGGGGGCCTTGGCCTTGGTGGCGGGGGGTGGCGCCAGCGTGGCCTCGCCCTTGGCCGCCAGCAGCTGTTGCGCCGCATTGAACACATGCAGACAGGCGCCGCAGCGCACGGCGCCATGGGCCACGGCCAGTTGAGCGCGGCTGACGCGGAAACTGGTCTGGCAATGGGGGCACTGGGTGACGAAGCTGTCGGTCATGCGGCGATCCGGTCGAAACGAAAGGCTATTTTACTCGATACGCGGGGTTGCGGCGCTTCAGCGGCGCAGACCGCTGATGCGCACCCAGCCGTCCTTCTCCGCCGTGGGGTCGAGGTCGAAGGCGTCGGTATAGGCGGCGCGCACCTCATCGGCCTGTTCGGCGAGGATGCCGGACAGCGCCAGGCGCCCGCCCGGCGCCACCAGGCTGGTGATCTGCGGGGCCAGGGACACCAGCGGGCCGGCGAGGATATTGGCCACCACCACTTCGGCCTGCTTGGCCGGCAGGTCGGCGGGCAGGTACACCGGGAAGCGCTGCGGGTCGATGCCGTTGCGCATGGCGTTGTCGCGGGAGGCTTCCAGGGCCTGGGGATCGATATCGGTGCCCACCGCCTGGCGCGCGCCCAGCAGCAGGGCGGCGATGGCGAGGATGCCCGAGCCGCAGCCGAAGTCCAGCACTTCGCAGCCGTCCAGCGCCTGGCCGTCGAGCCATTCCAGGCACAGGGCGGTGGTCGGGTGGGTGCCGGTGCCGAAGGCCAGGCCCGGGTCCAGCAGCAGGTTCACCGCATCCGGCTCGGGGGCTTCGTGCCAGCTCGGCACGATCCACAGGCGGCGGCCGAAGCGCATGGGCTGGAAGTTGTCCATCCAGCTGCGCTCCCAGTCCTGGTCTTCGATGCGCTCGATCTGGTGCGTCGGCAGCTCGCCGCCGGTGAGCAGCTGCAGGTGCGCCACCAGGCTGGCTTCGTCGGTATCGGCCTCGAACAGGGCGAGCAGGTGGGTGTGGGTCCACAGCGGCGTGGTGCCCAGGTCCGGCTCGAAGATTGGCTGGTCCTCGGCATCCATGAAGGTCACGGAGACGGCGCCCACTTCCAGCAGGGCGTCTTCATAGGTTTCCGCCTGATCCGGGGTGATGGCGAGACGAACTTGTAACCAGGGCATGGGGGAACCTCGAAAACGCGCGAAAGATGGCCCTTGCGGGGGCGGCAAGCTTACTTGAGGCGTGCAGGCCACGCCAGCCGGGCGCTCTGAGTGGTTCGGATGGGCGTTTCGCGAAATAAGTAAGGTGGATGAAGGAAAAATCCCACAATTGCTTGCTCTCGGGCCGATATTAGCCACTTTTCTGGATGGATAGAGTTCACCCCTACCTGTTCGGCTTGTTTTTACATCAGTAAGTGCGCCGACTTTCTATTCCAATTCACGAAATGAATCCTATGACCTTGCATGCATCTACACAGTCTCTCAGGCCGCTTTCGAGTCCGCGCTGGTTGCGTCATGGCCGCACGTTGCTGGCGTTGGTCGCCCTGGGCGGCATCAGCCAGTGGGCCCAGGCGGCCGTTGGCAGCTGTACCTACTCACTGGTTTCGAACCGGCAGGTTCCGGGGGTGCGGCCCAGCATCAACGCGAATCCGGGCGATGTGATCTTTAGTAATGAATACACGGTGCGGCTCAGCTATTCCTATGCCCTCCCGGCAACCCAGAATGACTACGTGGAAGTTGGTGTCGGCTGGAACAACGCAGCGGCGCCGGAACCGGTCCACTTCACGCTGCCGACGGGGGTCCCGGGGCTGGGCGTGCGCCGCCGGCATCCTGGCGGCATCGTCCAGGGCAACCATGGTCACCCCAGTACTTGGACGGGAGTACGGGTACCGGTTAGCTCGGAGCCGGGCCAGCAGAGTTTCGAGTGGACCTTTTCCACCGAGTTCGTGCTGACCGACCCCAGCGCCTACAGGGCGACTGGTCGGATCACGGTCCCGGCCAGCGCCGCTGTCATGGCCTTTGGCTCCGGCCGCGCTCCCCGGGGCTGCAATGGCAGCGCGATCACCGGTGGCAGCCTGGACTCCTATTTGACGAACTATTCGATTGGAGCCGGCGTTATTTCCACCCCGCCACCGCCCTTGGTGGCTACCTGTCGCGTGAGTGCCAGCTCTCGTTCGCTCTCCGTACCGCTGGCTTCGCTGACCTTCCCAACAGCGGTCGGCGAGGTGTCTTCCCAGGGCGTACCCATTTCCCTGCAGCTGGAAAACTGCGTCAACGGCGCGGCGCCGCGAATCAACTTCACCGACAGCGTGACTCCGGCCAACAGCAGCACCAACTTGAGCATCAAGAGTCGCAGCAACGTCGCCACCCGGGGCGCCATCCGCTTGCGCGATGGCAGCGGCCAGGACGTGACCTTCGGCCCTGAAGCCAACAACATCGTCGCCCGTAGCGTGCCGGTCAGTGACACCACCCGGCGCCTGGACCTGACCGCGCACCTGGCGAGACGTGGCGCCGGGCTTATCGAGCCCGGGGAATTCGAGGCGGCGGCCACCTTCGTGCTGGTCTATCCCTGAGTCAATGCGTCCACAATGAAAAAGGGCTGCCAAGTGGCAGCCCTTTTTCGTGGCGCGGTGGCACTGGTATCAGTGCTTGTCCATGCCGAGTTTCTTTTCCAGGTAGTGGATGTTGATCCCACCCTTGCAGAAACCCTTGTCGCGAGTGAGGTCGCGGTGCAGCGGGATGTTGGTCTTGATCCCGTCGACCACTATCTCGTCCAGGGCGTTGCGCATGCGCGCCATGGCCTCGTCGCGGCTGTTGCCGTAGGTGATCAGCTTGCCGATCAGCGAGTCGTAGTTCGGCGGAACCGAGTAACCGCTGTACAGGTGGGAGTCGACGCGAACGCCGTTGCCACCCGGGGCGTGGAAGTAGGTCACCTTGCCGGGGCAGGGCATGAAGTTGTCCGGGTCCTCGGCGTTGATCCGGCATTCCAGCGCATGGCCACGGATGACCACGTCTTCCTGCTTGAACGACAGCTTGTTGCCGGCGGCGATGCTGAGCATTTCCTTGACGATGTCGATACCGGTGACCATTTCGGTAACCGGGTGCTCCACCTGCACGCGAGTGTTCATCTCGATGAAGTAGAAGCGACCGTTCTCGTAGAGGAACTCGAAAGTGCCGGCGCCGCGGTAGCCGATCTCGATGCAGGCCTGGACGCAGCGGGCCAGCACTTCTTCACGGGCCTTCTCGTCGATGCCGGGGGCTGGGGCTTCTTCCAGGACCTTCTGGTGACGGCGCTGCAGGGAGCAGTCGCGGTCGCCGAGGTGGACGGCGTTGCCCTGGCCGTCGGACAGTACCTGCACTTCCACGTGGCGCGGGTTGGTGAGGAACTTCTCCAGGTAGACCATGGAGTTGCCGAAGGCCGCGCCCGCTTCGGTGCGGGTCAGCTTGGCCGACTTGATCAGGTCTTCGGCGCTGTGCACCACGCGCATGCCGCGACCACCACCGCCACCGGCGGCCTTGATGATCACCGGGTAGCCGACTTCCTCGGCAATCGCCAGGGCGGTCTGCTCGTCTTCCGGCAGCGGGCCGTCGGAGCCCGGTACGGTCGGCACGCCGGAGCGCTTCATGGCGTCCTTGGCCGATACCTTGTCGCCCATCAGGCGAATGGTGTCGGCTTTCGGGCCGATGAAGGCGAAACCGGAGTTCTCCACCTGTTCGGCGAAGTCGGCGTTCTCGGCGAGGAAGCCGTAGCCCGGGTGGATCGCCGTGGCGCCCGTGACTTCGGCGGCGCTGATGATCGCCGGGATATTCAGGTAGGACTGGGCAGCAGGTGCCGGGCCGATGCAGACGGTCTCGTCGGCCAGGGACAGGTGCATCAGTTCACGGTCGGCCGTGGAGTGCACCGCCACCGTCTTGATGCCCAGCTCCTTGCAGGCGCGCAGGATGCGCAGGGCGATCTCGCCACGGTTGGCGATCAGGACTTTTTCCAACATCGCAGGCTCTCCGCGGTTCAGACGATGGTGAACAGCGGCTGGTCGTATTCCACCGGCTGACCGTTTTCCACCAGGATGGATTCGATCACGCCGCTGGTTTCGGCCTCGATGTGGTTCATCATTTTCATGGCTTCAACGATGCACAGGATGTCGCCTTTCTTCACGCTCTGGCCGACTTCGGCGAAGTTGGCCGAGGTGGGCGAGGCGGCACGGTAGAAGGTGCCGACCATCGGGGAGCGGACGACGCTGCCGTTGAGTTTCGGTGCTGCCGGGGCGGCGGCTTCGGCGGCTACCGGAGCGGCTGCGGCAACGGGGGCGGCCACCGGAGCGGGGGCTGCGGCATAGATCGGCTGGCCGGCAAAGGCCTTGTTGCTGTGACGGCTGATACGCACGGACTCTTCGCCCTCGCGGATCTCCAGTTCGTCGATACCGGATTCTTCCAGCAGTTCGATCAGTTTCTTGACTTTACGGATATCCATTAATCAGCAACTCCCAAGGGTGAGGTCAGGGGCGTTCAAGGTGTTCTAGCGCCGCGTCCAGGGCCAGGCGGTAGCCGGTGGCACCCAGACCGCAGATCACTCCCACGGCAACGTCGGAAAAGTAGGAGTGATGGCGGAAAGGTTCTCGTTTGTGCACGTTGGACAGGTGCACTTCGATGAATGGGATGCTCACTGCGAGCAATGCGTCACGTAGGGCGACACTTGTATGCGTGAAAGCGGCAGGATTGATGATGATGAAGTCCACTCCTTCACCACGGGCCGCATGAATCCGGTCGATCAGTTCGTACTCGGCGTTGCTTTGCAGGTACAGCAGATGGTGGCCGGCTGCGCGGGCGCGGCGCTCCAGGTCCTGGTTGATCTCGGCCAGGGTGGTGGCCCCGTATTTGTCGGGTTCGCGGGTGCCCAGCAGATTGAGGTTGGGGCCGTGCAGGACGAGCAGGGTGGCCATGCTGTTTGTTCCTTATTGGAGGCCAGGCGGCACTATGCCGGATAGCCGGAAAGACTGTCCAGTTGCCAACAATAGTCGACAAGATGCCCGGTGTTTGCGGCGAATATATGACGATCCATGGTTCAGCGCGATGCGTTCGCCTGGTGCAGACGGGCGGCGAAGGCCTTGGCATCGATTTCACCTACGACACGCAGATCGGCCAATTCGTCACCCGTGCCGTCGAAGAACAGGATGGCGGGCGGGCCGAACAGCTTGAAGCGGTCGAGCAACGCGCGTTGTTCCTCGTTGCTTTCGGTCATGTCGAAGCGGATCAGGCGGTAGCCGCCCAGCTGCGCGCTAACCTCCGGGGCGGTAAGGACTTCTCGCTCGATCACCTTGCAACTAATGCACCAGTCGGCATACCAGTCCAGCAGCAGGGGCTGGCCAGAGCCTTTGGCTTCGGCGAGGACGTTGCTGAGTTCCGCCGAGGTCTTGATGGTCTGCCACTCCCCGCTGGCCGGCGCGACGGACGGTGCACCAGCGAAGTGCGTGCGGCCCAGGGGGCGTAGCGGGTCGGACTCGCCCTTGAGGGAGCCGGTCCAGGCGGCCACCGCATACACCAGCAGCACCAGGCCGGCCAGTTGCGCGAGACGCTCGCGGGGCGCCTTGGGGGTGAATTCCAGGGCGCCGAGGAACAGCGCCACGCCACCGGCCAGCAGGCCCCAGAGGGCCAGGGCCAGCGGGCCGGGCAGGACCCGTTCGAGCATCCACACCGCCACCGCCAGCAGCAGCACGCCGAAGGCATTGCGCACCGCGACCATCCATTGGCCCGCCTTGGGCAGCAGCGCGCCGCCACCGGTGGCGAAGAGCACCAGGGGCGCGCCCATGCCGAGGCCAAGGGCGAAGAGTTTCAGGCCGCCCCCCAGGGCGTCGCCGCTTGCACTGATATAGAGCAGGGCGCCGGCCAGGGGCGCCGAGACGCAGGGCGAGACCAGCAGGCTGGAGACCACGCCGAGCAATGCTGCGCCCCAGAGCGAACCGCCCTTGGTGCTGCCGGCCAGGGTATCCAGCGGGCCGCTGATGAAGCGTGGCAGGCGCAACTCATACAGGCCGAACATGGCCAGGGCGAAGACCGTGAAGAACGCGGCGAAGGGCACCAGAACCCAGGGGGATTGCAGCCGCGCCTGGAGGTTGAGTTCCGCACCGAACACGCCCATCAGCGCGCCCAGCAGGGCGAAGCAGGCGGCCATCGGCAGCACATAGGCCAGCGACAACGCCAGGCCACGGCCACCGCCCGCCTGGCCGCGCAGGACCACGCCGGAAAGGATCGGCAGCATCGGCAACACGCAGGGGGTGAAGGTCAGGCCCAGGCCGGCGAGGAAGAACAGCGCCAGTTCGTGCCAGCCCCAGCCCTTGCCGGCGGCGCTGCCGATATCGCCCGTGCCGCTGCCGGCGGCGTCGGAGAGTTGCAGCACCTCGGTTTCCGGCGGGTAGCACAGGCCCTTGTCGGCGCAGCCCTGGTAGGTCACCCGCAGCGCGGTGGGCGCGGGGCGTGCCGGGTCCAGCGGCAGGACGATGTCGGTTACGCCGTAGTACACCTCGACATCGCCGAAGAATTCGTCGGTCTTGTGCTTGCCGGCCGGCAGCACCGGCTGGCCCAGGCCGCTGTCGGCGGGTTCGGCGTGGAACTGGAAACGATGGCGGTAGAGGTAGTAGCCCTCGGCGTTGGTGAAACGCAGCTTCACCGACTCTGGCGTGCTGTCCACCAGGCTGAGGCGGAAGGCCTCGCGCACCGGCAGGAAGTCGCCGCTGTTGTTCAGGGGGGCACCCAGGGTCGAGCTTGGGCGGTTGTCCAGCAACCCTGCGGCGGCGGGCAGGGCCACCAGTAGCAGGATCAGGCTCAGCAAACGGCGCATGGAGGTCTCTTGGGCGGAAAATGCCCGCATCATAACGGACCTCGGGGGCTTCCTGCAGGCTTGCGGCTGTAAGCGGTTTTGTCCTGTGACCGAAAGGTCAGGAACCTGGGGCCGTTCGGCAGGCCGGGCGCGACATTCGGTCGCGCCCGGCTCAGACCCGGAAGGCCTGCACGGCGGTGTGCAGTTCCCCGCCCAGGCGCAACAGCCGTTCGCCCTGGCTGCGGCTCTCGCCGATGCGCACCAGGTTGTTGCCGCCCAGCTGGTGGATCTGCTCGCTGTGGTCGCGGATATCGCTGACCGCGCCGGACTGCTGGGCGGTGGCGTCGGCGATGCGCTCGGCCATGCTGGCGATGGTGCGGATGGCGCTGACCACCTCCACCAGGGCGCCGTCGGCGGCGGCCGCCTGCTCGGCGCTGGACTCGGCGTGCTCCACCTGGATGCGCATGGCGTCCACCGATTGCCGCGCCGCCTGCTGCAGGCGCGCGATCAACTGCTGGATCTCGCTGGTGGCACCGGTGGTACGCCGGGCCAGGGAGCGGACTTCCTCGGCGACCACGGCGAAGCCACGGCCCATCTCGCCGGCGCGGGCCGCCTCGATGGCGGCATTGAGGGCCAGCAGGTTGGTCTGTTCGGCGATGGCGCGGATCACCGTCAGCACCTTGTCGATGGTTTCGGTTTCTTCCGCCAGGCGTTCCACCGCCTGGGCGTTGTTCTGCACCTCGCCCACCAGCTGATGCAGCCCGGCCAGGCTCTGGTCGATCACGCTTTGCCCGTGCTCCACGGCGCGGCCTGCATCGCGGCTGGCATCGGCGGCCAGGCTGGCGTCGCCGGCCACCTGCTGGATGGTGCTTTCCAGTTCACCCAGGGCGTCGCGGATCTGCGCGGTGCCGCCGGCCTGGTCTTCGGCGCCGCTGTGCAGGCCGTTGTTCAGGTCGGCCAGGGTGCTGCTGCTGCCGGCCACCTGCTCGGCGTGCTGGCGAATGGTGCCCACCAGTTCTCCGAGGTAGTCGCGCAGGCGATTGAGGGATTCCTCGATCAGGCGCAGGTCGCGGGTGCTGGAACCCAGGGCGATGGGGCGGCTGAAATCGCCGGCGGCCCAGGCGCCGAGGGCGTCGACCAGGCGTCCGAGCACCTGGGTCAGGCGGCGCTGGATGCGGTCGATGCACAGGGCGATCAGCAGGATCAGGCCGATCATCAGGCCCTGCATCAGGCGCACTTCGGCCTGGATGCGCCCGTGTTCGGCGCGGACTTCCGGCTCCAGGGCGGCCAGTGCCGCTTGCAGGGCGTCGACCCGCTGGGTGCTGGCGGCGAGCAGTTCGGCGCGGCGCTGGATCTGTTCGCGGGTGCGGGTCAGTTCGCCGGGATAGCGCTTGAGCAGGCCGGCCAGCTCGCGCTTCAAGGCGATGCCCCGGTCTTCCGCCTGGCTGCTGTCGCCGCTGCTTTCCAGGCCCATCATCGCGGCGAAATCGTCCGCCGCCGAGCCGCCGCTGTCGGTTAAGCCGAGCAGGGGCAATTGCTCCAGCCGGGCGCTGTCGCCAGCCAGGGCCTGCAACTCGCGGTCGAGGTCGGCGGCCAGCTCGTCGCGGCCGCTGGCCACCAGTTTGGCGCGGGCCTGGCTCAGGCGGTTGAGGTGCTGGGCGGCGGCGAACAGGGGCGGGCGGTAGTCGCCGGCCGCCGGGGTGTCGGCGGAGTCGGCATAGTGGGCGAGCTGGTCGAGGGCGCCGGCGATTTCCCGCTCGGCCTGGATCAGCAGGCCCTGGGGGTCGCCCGCCAGCTTGCCGGCGGCCAGTAGCTCGCCGCGGGTGAACTCGCGCAGTTCATTGAAACTGGGGAGCAGCTCGTCGGTGAATTCGGCGGGGAGCTGGCCGAGGCGTTGCTCCAGGCTGTCGATGCCCTGGCTGGCGGCGCTGTGGCGCAGCGCATCGCCGCTGTTGAGATAGCCCTGGACGTTGTCCGCCACCTCGCTGCGGAAGCGCTGGGACAGCTCGAGGTATTGCTCCATCAGTTGGTAGGGGCGCTCCAGCGCCCGTTGCGACCACCACAGGGTGGCCCCCAGCGCCAGGCACACGGTGACCAGCAGCAGGGTAATCAGGTTGGTGAGCAGTTTCAGGCGCATCGGAACCTCGGCAGACAATCAGCCCGCCAGGTTCCCGCGCTGCCTGTCTGGGCATTCGCGAGGTCGTGGATGGGCTCTGGGAGATGGCCCGATGATATTGCCGTTCGATGACAGTCCCGTGACGGCGGGCTCAGTCCTGGTGCAGTTCCACCCGGTTGCGCCCGCCGTGCTTGGCGCGGTAGAGCGCTTCGTCGGCGCGCTTGGACAGTTGGTTGATGTCCTGCTCGTCCTGCAGCTCGGCGATGCCGCAGCTGAAGGTGCAGCTGAGGTCCTGGGGCTGCGCGGGGTAGCGGATCTCGGCGAAGCGTCGGCGGATTTCCTCCAGCACCCGCCGGGCCGACTCCAGGTCGGTGTCGGGCAGCACCACGGCGAATTCCTCGCCGCCGTAGCGGCCGATGTAGTCGGTCTTGCGCAGGCGCTGCTTGAGGAACAAGGCCAGGCTCTTGATCACCCGGTCGCCCATGGGATGGCCGTAGGTGTCGTTGACCTTCTTGAAGTGGTCGATGTCGAGCATGGCGAAGCACAGCGGCTTGCCCTCCCGGCGTGTGCGGGAGCTGGCATCTTCCAGGAGCTGCAGGGTGTGGGTGTGGTTGAACAGGCCGGTGAGGCTGTCGCGCACCATGCGCGCCTTGAGGCTGCGCGCGCGCTTGGCGCGGGTGCGCACCGTGGCGATCAGGTGGCGCGGCTTGATCGGCTTGGTGAGGAAGTCGTCACCGCCCTCGCTCATGGCGTCCAGCTGCTTGTTCAGGTCGTCCTCGGCCGAGAGGTAGATGATCGGCACGCTGACATAGCGCTCGTGCTGGCGGATCACCTTGGCCAGCTCGGTGCCCAGGCATTCGGGCATGTACATGTCGAGGATGATCAGGTCCGGCTGGAAGTCGGCCAGGGCCAGCAGGGCCTGCACCGGCTCGGTGATGACCCGGGTGACGATGCCGGCGGAGTTGAGGACCTGCTCGGTATGGGTGGCCTGGGCGCGGGAGTCGTCCACCACCAGCACCTTGAACGGGTCGTAGTGGGCGGTGCGGGTCAGGGTCTCGAGTTTCTCCAGCAGGCTGGAGGCGTCCAGGGCGCCGGTGAAGAACTCCTGGCCACCGGCGCGCACGGCGGCCAGGCGGGTAGGGGCGTCGGCTTCGTCGTGGCTGAAGAAGATGATCGGCAGCTTCTGCTCCAGGCCCTGCTGGGCCTCGCGGGCCAGCTCCAGGCCCTTGCCCGGTCCGGCGAAGTCCACTTCCAGGACAATCGCCGACGGGTGCCGCTCGGCCATGGCGGAGCGGAAGGCATTGGCGCTTTCGCAGAGTTGCGCGTTGAGGCCGAAGAACTCCAGCTGCTGGGTCAGGCGTTCGGCGCGGTCCTCGCTTTGCAGCGCCAGGTACACCGGCTTGCGCAGGGGCGGCAGGAAGGTCTGCTCGAACTGGTCGCCCTGGCGCAGGCCGGTACGCGACAGGCGTTGCATCAGCAGGCTGAGTTCGGTGATCAGGTCGCTGGACAGTCGCCCGCGATTCTCCGCGATCCCGCGCAGGCAGTTGCCGATGGCGACAGCCAGGCGGCTGTGTTCCTGCTGTTCGAAGCGTTCGGCGTAGCGCTGCAGGTTGAGGCTGGCTTCGGCCAGCTCGTTCATGCAGGCGGCGCTCCACTCGCTGCGCTGCAGGCGCTGCCAGATCTCCAGTACGTGGCGGGCCTGGTTGATCACTCGCTGGGCGAAGTGGTTCTTGAGACGGTCGCGGCTGGGGTCTTCGTGCTCGGTCATGGCTGGGAAGGTCGCCTGGAGACGATCGAATGGTGGCGCCATGCTATCATCTTGTGACCGGTACGCCAGTGCCATCTGTCCCGGATTTACGCGAATCTGCCGGCACCTGCCGGTAATCGGCGGCCGGGAGCCGCAAACATGATCGCGCCGTGGCCGCTGCTTTGGTGCAAGGGCACTGCACCGCGTCCGCGCATCACTTATAGTGCAAGGCCCGGCCACAACCTCTGCGGCGGAACGTGGTCGAACCCTTTCCGAGCTGATCGAGATTCAAAGGACACTGCCATGCTTAACTGGAAGAAGCGTATGGGCGAGGCGCGCGAGCGCGTCGATGATTCGGTTGACGACGTACGCAGCTACTTTGGCGGTATCTGGTTGAGCCGAGCCCTCGGCAGCCTGCTGGTGATCTACCTGTTGGCCTGCCTGGTGGTCGGCTGGTACTGGAGCCGCGAGCCCGACCTGTTCCCCGTGCAGCAGAACGCCCAGGCCGCCGCCGAACGTGCCGGCCGCCAGATGGTCACCGGCTACACCACGGTGGAAACCCTCAAGACGGTGGCCCAGACCCTGCTCGACAAGAGCGGTGGCTACCTCTCCAACGACCTGGCCCCGCCCGGGCTCTGGCTGGACAACATGCCCAGCTGGGAATACGGCGTGCTGGTCCAGGTACGCGACCTGTCCCGCGCGCTGCGCAAGGACTTCGCCCGCTCCCAGTCGCAGTCCACCGAGGACCCGGACCTGGCCAAGGCCGAGCCGCGCTTCAACTTCGACAACAAGAGCTGGGCGCTGCCGGCTTCCGAGTCCGAGTACCGTGAAGGCATTCGTGCGCTGGACCGCTTCCTCGCCCGCCTGGCCGATCCGAAGCAACCCAACGCGCAGTTCTACAGCCGCGCCGACAACCTCAACAACTGGCTAGGCGACGTCGCCACCCGCCTGGGTTCGCTGTCCCAGCGCCTCTCCGCGAGCGTCGGCCGGGTACGCCTGAACACCGACATCAGCCCGGAAGCCGCCGCCGCGTCCGGACAGGTGCCGGCGGTGAGCGAGGAGATCGTCGAGACGCCCTGGCTGCAGATCGACAACGTCTTCTACGAAGCCCGTGGCCAGGCCTGGGCGCTGTCGCACATCCTGCGCGCCATCGAGGTGGACTTCGCCGACGTGCTGGCGAAGAAGAACGCCACCATCAGCGTGCGCCAAATCATCCGTGAGCTGGAAGCCGCCCAGGACCCGCTGTGGAGCCCCATGGTGCTGAACGGCAGCGGCTACGGCATCCTCGCCAACCACTCCCTGGTGATGGCCAACTACATCTCCCGCGCCAACGCCGCGGTGATCGACCTGCGTCAGTTGCTGGAGCAGGGCTGATGGCCATCGACGATCGCGAGGCGGCCCATCGCGCCGCCTCCGACGCCGAGCGGGTGGCCTGGGTCGACGAGCAGGACCGCCCCCTGGGTGGCCTGCCGCGCGCCGAGCTGCGTGAGCGCGGGCTGATCTCCCGTGGCACCTTCATCCTGCTGTTCAACTCCGCCGGCGAGCTTTGCGTGCACCGCCGCACCCTGAGCAAGGCGCTCTACCCGGGCTACTGGGACGTGGCCGCTGGTGGCATGGTCCAGGAAGACGAGGACTACGCCGAATCCGCCGCCCGCGAACTGGAGGAAGAGCTCGGCATTGCCGGCGTGCCCCTGCGCGAGCATGGCCGCTTCTATTTCGACGGCCCGGGCAACCGGCTTTGGGGCGCGGTGTTCTCCGCCGTCTCCGACGCGCCGCTGAAGTTGCAGCCCGAGGAAGTGCTGGAAGCGCGCTTCATGACCTTGGAGCAGGCCGTGGCCCTGGAGCCCTGCTGCCCCGACTCCCTCAAGGCGCTGCAGTTGTATCTCGCTGCCCTGTAGGTTGGGCAGAGCGAAGCGAAGCCCAACGTGCGGTTCCGGGCGATCGCGGCGTTGGGTTTCGTTCCTCAACCCAACCTACGAGAAGCGCTCCATCTCCACGCCAAACCCGCGCCAGGCGCGGGTTTGTGCATTATCCCGGACCCTTTCGTGCGCTATGCCGAACGGGGTCGCCAATCTGTCGATCAATGGCGCATTTTCGTACTTAGCATTCGCCGCGAATGCTGGTAAATTTCGCGGCCTTTCAAGCCCGGCCATGCGCCGGGCTGCGCTGCCCCTGCCAGAGTGGGGCTTCGCGGTCGGCACCTGCCGACCAGTCGCTATCCTGACCCCTACGAGGAAAGCCGGTGGTCAAGAAAGCTTCGTCCTTAGCCGCCCTCGGCGGCCTGGTGTACTCCACCGACAGCGGCCGGCACTGCCCGGAATGCCGCCAGCCTCTCGATGCCTGTATCTGCAAGCAAGCCAGCGTGCCTGCCGGCGATGGCATTGCCCGCGTGCGCCGGGAAACCAAGGGCCGTGGCGGCAAGACCGTCACCACCGTCAGCGGCGTGCCGCTGGCCGAGGATGCCCTGAAGGAGCTGGCCACTGCGCTCAAGCGGCGCTGTGGCACCGGTGGAGCGCTGAAGGACGGCGTGATCGAGATCCAGGGCGACCACGTGGACCTGTTGCTTGAAGAGCTCGCCAAGCGCGGCTTCAAGACCAAGAAATCCGGCGGCTGAGCCACGGCTTTCTAAACTGACCGGCATAGTCGCGGTCAACACTCCAGCGTCATACGACCGAATTAATCTATCAGCGCCCGCCCGGCAGGTTTCGGCGGGTATGGCCCTTTTCTATCCCACAAGGGGAAACCGATGTCCGCACGACGCACGCGCAAAGACGATGGCACCAGCTGGACCGTGGCCGACAGCCGCAGTGTCTACGGCATTCGCCACTGGGGAGCCGGCTATTTTGCAATCAACGAAGCCGGTCGCGTCGAAGTGCGCCCGCGCGGTGCCGGCAGCGCGCCGGTGGACTTCTACGACATCGTCGGCGACCTGCGCGAGGCGGGCCTGTCCCTGCCGCTGCTGGTGCGCTTCCCCGATATCCTGCAGGACCGCGTACGCCAGCTGACCGGCGCCTTCGACGCCAACATCGCGCGCCTGGAGTACCAGAACCAGTACACGGCCCTGTACCCGATCAAGGTCAACCAGCAGGAAGCGGTGGTGGAAAACATCATCGCTACCCAGAACGTCTCCATCGGCCTGGAAGCCGGCTCCAAGCCGGAGCTGCTGGCGGTGCTGGCGCTGGCGCCCAAAGGCGGCACCATCGTCTGCAACGGCTACAAGGACCGTGAGTTCATCCGCCTGGCGCTGATGGGCCAGAAGCTCGGCCACAACGTCTTCATCGTCATCGAGAAAGAAGCCGAGGTGGAGTTCGTCATCGACATCGCCGCCGAGCTCAAGGTGGCGCCCCAGGTGGGCCTGCGCGTGCGCCTGTCGTCGCTCGCCTCGTCCAAGTGGGCCGACACCGGTGGCGAGAAGTCCAAGTTCGGCCTCTCTGCCGCGCAGATCCTCTCGGTGGTCGAGCGCTTCCGCAAGGCCGGCCTGGACCAGGGTGTGCGCCTGCTGCACTTCCACATGGGCTCGCAGATCGCCAACCTGGCCGACTACCAGCACGGTTTCAAGGAAGCCATCCGCTACTACGCCGAACTGCGCAGCCTCGGCCTGCCGGTGGATCATATCGACGTCGGCGGCGGCCTGGGCGTGGACTACGACGGCACCCACTCGCGCAACGCCAGCTCCATCAACTACGACATGGATGACTACGCCGGCGTAGTGGTGGGCATGCTCAAGGAGTTCTGCGACGCCCAGGGCCTGCCGCATCCGCACATCTTCTCCGAGAGCGGCCGCGCCATGACCGCGCACCACGCCGTGCTGGTGATGCAGGTGACCGACGTCGAGCGCCACAACGACGCCGTGCCGCAGATCGCCAACCTCGCCGAACAGCCGGAGATCGTCCGCTGGCTGGCCGAACTGCTCGGCCCCACCGATACCGAGATGGTCACCGAGACCTACTGGCGCGCCACCCACTACATGAGCGACGCCGCCACCCAGTACGCCGAAGGCAAGCTGACGCTGGCCGAGAAGGCCCTGGCCGAGCAGACCTACTTCGCCATCTGCCGTCGCCTGCACAACCAGCTCAAGGCGCGCCAGCGTTCCCATCGCCAGGTGCTCGACGAGCTGAACGACAAGCTGGCGGAGAAGTACATCTGCAACTTCTCGGTGTTCCAGAGCCTGCCGGACACCTGGGCCATCGGCCAGGTGCTGCCGATCATCCCGCTGCACCGCCTGGACGAAGAGCCCCTGCGCCGCGCCGTGCTGCAGGACCTGACCTGCGACTCCGACGGCAAGATCAACCAGTACGTCGATGAGCAGAGCATCGAGACCAGCATGCCGGTGCACGAGGTGCGCGAGGGCGAGGACTACCTGCTGGGCGTGTTCCTGGTGGGCGCCTACCAGGAAATCCTCGGCGACATGCACAACCTGTTCGGCGACACCGACTCGGTGAACGTCTACCAGCATGACGACGGCAGCGTGTACCACGCCGGCATCGAGACCCACGACACCATCGAAGACATGCTGCGCTACGTGCACCTGTCTCCCGAGGAGCTGATGGCGCTGTACCGCGACAAGGTCTCCAGCGCCAAGCTGAGCCCGCGCGAGCGTACCCAGTACGTCGACGCCCTGCGCCTGGGGCTGACCCGCTCGTCGTACCTGTCGTCCTGACGGGGTGCGGTAATGAAAGAGCCCGGCCATGTGCCGGGCTTTTTCTTGGTTGGATATCACGTTGGATTGGCAAGCTGGTTTGGGCTTCCGATGTCTGGCTCATTGCCGAGTGGGCTTCCGGTTTCTGTTTCGCCCCCTCGGGCGACTTCCTTTGGCAGTCGTCGGAATGCCGCACCACCCAAAGGAAGCAAAGGGCTTGCCCCGACATCCGGGTTCGGCTGCGCCGAACTTCCCTCCTTCCATCCTTGATCCGGGGGCCGCCGCGAAGGGCCATCCATGGCCCTGCGCGGCTCTCGCGGCATCCATGCCGCTCGTCCCCCTGCGCAAGGATTCCACTCGGCCGTCTGAAGGGGCGCTTTGCGCGGCGTCATCATCGATGCTTCGTTTCAGGTTGGTACGGGCATCAGGCGCGAGTCACCCCTCGCCCTCCGGGAGAGGGGCCGGGGGAGAGGGAGGCATCCATTGGCAGGGAGCCAGGCCGGGCAATCACACAAAATTGCCAATCCGGCTTGAGCAACACCTCCCCGTGCTGCCCGCTCTTACAGCGCCCATCGGCTGCATGCGGCCCAACCGACGGTCCATCCCCCCTGGCAAAAATCCCGCTGCGGCGCTTTCATATCCGCGAGCGATTCTCAGTCTTTTCAGGAGCCCACCATGCCGCGCGTCCTCCTGCTCGAATGCAGTCCCAACGACCTGGCTTCGCCCGGTGGCCAACTGGCCCGGGAAATGGCCCGGCGCATCCACCCGAAGGCCGAGGTGATCGTCCGCAACCTGGTGCGCGAGCCGCTGCCGCCGCTGTGTGCCGATTACGCCCAGGCGGTGGTCGGCAAGTCCGACTGCGCGGACGAGCACTTCACGCTCTCCGAGCAACTGATCGGCGAGCTGGAGAGCAGCCACTACCTGTTGATTTCCACCCCCATGCACAACTACATGGTGCCGGCGGCGCTGAAGCTCTGGCTGGACTACGTGGTGCGCATCGACCGCAGCTTCCGCATCGAGGACGGCCAGCGAATCGGCCTGCTGGAGGACCGCCCGACCTTCGTGGTGCTGAGCTCCGGCGGCCATTACCTGGGCGCACGGACCAAGCAGATGGACTTCCTCTCACCCTACCTGCGCCATGTACTGGGCATCGTCGGCCTGCACCATGTGGAGTACATCCACCTGCAGGGCCTGGCCGATGGCGAGGAGGCCGTGGCCGCGGCCCTGCAGCAGGCCCGGGAGCGCCTGTCGTTCAACCCGGTGTTCGCCCCCGAGCCCTTCCCCGATGTGCTGCTGTAGGTTGGGCTGAGCGCAGCGAAGCCCAACGGCGCCGGTCAGCCGCCGATCACCCCATAGCCGCGCGCCATCAGCACGGCCAGCAGCGGCAGGATCAGCACCAGCAGCAACTCCAGGCGGATCACCATGATCACCGCACGGGCCTTGCCCGTGCTCATGTGCGGCACCTGGCCGGCCTTCAGCTCGTTGCGCCAGTTGAGGAAGACGAACGTGGGGAAGGCCGAGAGCAGGGCGATCAGCACGAACAGGGTGACCTTGGCGTGGAACAGCGAGTTGTGCAGGTAGTAGTCCAGGCCCTTGCCGTACCAGACCACCCGCGCCAGGCCGGTCAGCAGCACCACGCCGGCGGCCAGGCCGTAGCCGATATCGATGCGCACGAGGCTGCGGGCCCGTTCCAGGTCCAGCGGCAGCTTGAACAGCCGGTGCTCAAGGGTGAGCAGGGCGAAGAGCACGAAGATCGAGATGAAATGCAGATAGGCGGCGATTGCTTGTCCCATGAGGGCTCCTTCAGGTCATCAGGGTTTTCTAGTTATGGTCCGGCTTGCTTATCCATGTGCGCCGGCGAACCAGGCGTCGTTCCGTTTCAGGCGCCAGGCCTGGATACCCAGACTGATCCCCCGCAGGGCCATGAAGGCGAGGAAGGCCAGCCAGAGGCCGTGGTTGCCGAGAAACTGTAGCCCCCAACCCAGTGGCAGGCTAAGTACCACCGCCACCAGCATGGCGTCGCGCATCTCGCGGGCGCGGGTGGCGCCGATGAACAGGCCGTCCAGCAGGTAGCTCCACACCGCCACCAGGGGCAACAGCGCCAGGTAGGGCAGGTAGTGGTGGGCCACCTCGCGCACCTCGGCGATATCGCTCTGCATGTTGATGAACAGGTCGCCGCCGATGGCGAAGAACAGCGCGAAGGCCAGGCTCGCGATCAGCGACCAGCCACCGGCCACCAGCAGCGAGCGGCGCAGGGTCAGGCGGTCGCGGGCGCCGATGGCGTGACCGCACAGGGCCTCCACCGCATGGGCCAGGCCATCCAGCGCGTAGGCGGTCACCAGCAGGCCGTTGAGCAGCAGGGCGTTGGCCGCCACCGTGGCATCCCCCAGGCGGGTGCCCTGCACCGTGAGCAGGAAGAACACCAGCTGCAGCGCCAGGGAGCGGATGAAGATGTCGCGGTTCACCGCCAGCAGCGGCCGCCAGTTGCGCCACAGCCGCAGCGCCGGCCAGTCGATGCGACCGGGGTGGCGGCGCAGGGCGCCGCGGGTCAGCGCCAGGCCGATCAGCACGCCGCTCCATTCGGCGATCACCGCCGCGCGCGCGGCACCGGCCACGCCCCAGTCGAGCCCGAGGACGAACCACAGCGCCAGGGCGATGTTGGCCAGGTTGGTGCCGAGCAGGATGGCCAGCGGCGCGCGGGCGTTCTGGGTGCCGAGGAACCAGCCCACCAGGGCGTAGTTGGCCAGGGCCGCCGGCAGCCCGAGCAGGCGGATGTGGAAGAACTCGCGGGTCAGCGCGTCCAGCTCCGCCGAGGGGGCCATCAGGTGCAGTGCGAAGCCGCTGAAGGGCACCGCCAGCAGGCCCAGCAGCAGCGCCAGGCCCGATGCCAGCCCCAGGCCCTGCAGCAGCACCTGGCGCAGGGCGCCGCCATCGGCGCGGCCGGCGGCCTGGGCGGCGAAGCCGGTGGTACCCATGCGCAGGAAGCCCAGTACGCCGAGCAGCAGCATGTACAGGGTGCTACCCACCGCCACGGCGGCAAGCTGGTGCGCGTGGGGCAGATGGCCCACCACCGTGCTGTCCACCAGCGCCACCAGCGGCACGGAAAGGTTCGAGAGGATCATCGGGGCTGCCAGCGCCCAGACCTTGTGGTGGGTCGGGGTATGCCGCCAGGCGTCGCGCAACAGGCTCATGCAGGGCTCCAGTCAGGCGGCGCAGTATAGCCGGGGGGCCGTCGAAGGGCGCTCGCGGGTAGGAGAGCTGTCGGTTCGCTGAACGAAACGTCCGAACCGCACGACTGGCCCGGATCAGTCCTTGACCCTCTCGCCACCCGGGCCTATAAATCGCCCGCCCAGCAGTAGCCGGGCCCTCCTTTTTCCGATCAAGCGAGCCATGGACAGTATTCCCAGCAGATGTCGGCCGGCCCTCAACGAGAGTGCCGGCGTGATGAACACGAACCAAGCACGACGGAGCCCGCAACGGGCCGGTCGGTTGAGCGGCTTCCTGGGCTGATCCCTGGCTGCTCACCTGTGACCGGCGCGCCGGGTACAGGTGATACATGCACTTCCACACTCCGCATTCCCCCCGCGCATCCGCCCTGTTGGCGCGGATGCGCGTCCGCGCAATGGCCTCCTGGCTCACGCCACGACCACTTCCAGCCGATGCATCAGCGCGGCCGGCCAACGGCCGGGCGCCGTAGCGCCTGAGCAACGCCAGGCCCGCCGCCGCTAGGCGCGCCGGTATCCGTTCCCCCGCACAAGGAGCCTGCCATGGACGAACCACCAAGTCGGCCCGCTGCGCGCCGCCCCTTCGGCCGCCCGCAGTGGGCCTGCCCCGAAATCCCCGACATTCCCGATGACCGATCGCGAGCACCGCGACCCGGCACGCCGCTGCCCGTCACTTGACCGGTAGCCGACTCGTGTCGCCGTCGCGCAGCTCGCGACAGGAGACCCGAGTCATGAGCGTAGCGACCAAGCAAGACACCCGGCTCGAAGCCGAACGCCGTAACGACAAGCTGTCCATGCGTGCCGCCCGCGAGGCGCAGAACAGCCTGGAAACCACCCTCTTCAATGTGCGCAGCCGCCAGGACGGCCTCGACCTGGCCGAGGCCCAGGCACGCCTGCAGCAGGACGGCCCCAACGAGGTAGCGCACGACCGGCCGCCCCACGCGCTGCTGCAATTGCTGAAGGCCTTCAACAACCCCTTCATCTACGTGTTGATGACGCTGTCGGTGATCAGCTTCTTCACCGACTTCTGGCTGCCGCTGCGAGACGGCGAGGAAACCGATCTGACCGGCGTGACCATCGTCCTCTGCATGGTCCTGGGCAGTGGCCTGATGCGCTTCTGGCAGGAGTACCGCTCGGCCAAGGCCGCCGAGGCGCTCAAGGCCATGGTGCGCACCACCGCCACGGTGCTGCGCCGCGACAAACCGGGCATGCGCGGCGAACTGCGCGAGATTCCCATGGGCGAGCTGGTGGTCGGCGACATCCTGCGCCTGTCGGCCGGCGACATGATCCCGGCCGACATCCGCCTGATCGAATCCCGCGACCTGTTCATCAGCCAGGCCGTGCTCACCGGCGAAGCCTTGCCGGTGGAGAAGTACGACACCCTCGGCGCGGTGCGGGAGAAGTCCGCCGAGCGGGTGGCCGTCGACCAGCACGACCTGCTGGAACTGCCGAACATCTGCTTCATGGGCACCAACGTGGTCAGCGGCACCGCCACCGCCGTGGTGGTGGCCACCGGCGCGCGCACCTACTTCGGCTCGCTGGCCCGCTCCATCGTCGGTTCGCGGGCGCAGACTTCCTTCGATCGTGGGGTGAACAGCGTCAGCTGGCTGCTGATCCGCTTCATGCTGGTGATGGTGCCGGTGGTGCTGCTGATCAACGGCTTCACCAAGGGCGACTGGGCCGAGGCCTTCATGTTCGCCCTGGCGGTGGCGGTGGGGCTGACCCCGGAAATGCTGCCGATGATCGTCAGCGCCAACCTGGCCAAGGGCGCGGTGGCGATGGTCAGGCGCAAGGTGGTGGTCAAGCGTCTCAACGCCATCCAGAACTTCGGCGCCATGGACGTGCTGTGCACCGACAAGACCGGCACCCTGACCCAGGACCGGATCATCCTCGAGCACCATCTCGACCTTGCCGGCCAGCGTTGCGAGCAGGTACTGCAACTGGCCTGGCTGAACAGCCACCACCAGTCCGGCATGAAGAACCTGATGGACCGCGCCGTGGTGCGCTTCGCCGAGGAGAATCCGCGCTTCAGCGCCCCCGGGTCATGGCGCAAGGTCGACGAGCTGCCCTTCGACTTCGTCCGCCGCCGGCTGTCGGTGATCCTCCAGGACCGCCAAGGCCATCACCTGCTGGTGTGCAAGGGCGCGGTGGAGGAAATGCTCGAAATCGCCACCCGCGTGCGTCAGGACGGCGTCGCCGTGGCGCTCGACGAGAGCCAGCGCGCGGCGCTGCTGGAGCAGGCCGGGGAGTTGAACCGCGACGGCTTCCGCGTGCTGCTGGTGGGCACCCGCGAGCTGTTGCCGAGCGAGGCGCGCAAGCAATACAGCGGCAGCGACGAGCGCGAGCTGGTCATCGAAGGCCTGCTCACCTTCCTCGATCCGCCGAAGGAAACCGCCGGCCCGGCCATCGCCGCCCTGCGCGGCAACGGCGTGGCGGTGAAGGTGCTGACCGGCGACAACCCGGTGGTCACCGCGAAGATCTGCCGCGAGGTGGGGCTGGAGGTCGGCGAGCCGCTGCTGGGCCGCGATATCGACCACATGGACGACGGCGTGCTCGGCCGCCTGGTGGAGGAACGCACGGTATTCGCCAAGCTCACCCCGCTGCAGAAGTCGCGGGTGCTCAAGGCGCTGCAGAACAACGGCCATACCGTGGGCTTCCTCGGCGACGGCATCAACGACGCCCCGGCATTGCGCGATGCCGATGTCGGCATATCGGTGGACGGCGCCACCGATATCGCCAAGGAATCGGCCGACATCATCCTCCTGGAAAAGAGCCTGATGGTGCTGGAGGAGGGCGTGATCAAGGGCCGCGAGACCTTCGGCAACATCATGAAGTACCTGAACATGACCGCCAGCTCCAACTTCGGCAACGTGTTCTCGGTCCTGGTCGCCAGCGCCTTCATCCCCTTCCTGCCGATGCTTGCGATCCACCTGCTACTGCAGAACCTGATGTACGACATCTCCCAGCTGTCGCTGCCCTGGGACAAGATGGACAAGGAGTTCCTCGCCAAGCCGCGCAAGTGGGACGCGAAGAACATCGGCCGCTTCATGCTCTGGATCGGCCCCACCTCGTCCATCTTCGACATCACCACCTTCGCCCTGATGTGGTTCGTGTTCGCCGCCAACAGCCCCGAGATGCAGGCGTTGTTCCAGTCCGGCTGGTTCATCGAGGGCCTCCTCTCGCAGACGCTGGTGGTGCACATGCTGCGCACCCGCAAGATCCCCTTCATCCAGAGCACCGCGGCCTTGCCGGTGATGCTGATGACCGGGCTGGTGATGGTGCTGGGTATCTACATCCCCTTCTCGCCGCTGGGCTCCATGGTCGGCCTGGTGCCGCTGCCCTGGGCGTACTTCCCCTGGCTGGTGGGCACGTTGCTCTGCTACTGCGTCACCGCCCAATTGATGAAGACGATCTACATCCGCCGCTTCGGCCAGTGGTACTGAGCCGTCCTCGAACGTCCGGTCCGGGCGGCGCCTGGCGCGCCCGGACCTTCCTGGAGACACGAGATGAACGAACCGACTCGGCGCGCTGATGCGCCAACCCCCAACGACGCGGCCGGCGCCACCTTCGCCCGGCTCCCCGCGCCCATCCTGCGGGCCCTGCGCTGGCGGCTGCTGTTCGTCGCCTGCGCCTGCGCCACCACCTTGCTGCTGGCCGTGTTGTCCACGGCCAACGCCGCTCCACCGCCATAAGGAGTCCCGCCATGTTGGGAACCACGCTCTTGATCAACCTGGCCGGCGCCGTGGCCCTGCTGCTGTGGGGGACGCACATGATCGCCAGCGGCGTGCTGCGCGGCTTCGGCACCAGCCTGCGCAACTGGCTCGGCCGTCACCTGGGCAACCGCTGGCTGGCCCTGCTGGCGGGGCTCGGAATCACCGGCCTGCTGCAGAGCAGTACCGCCACCAGCATGATGGCCGCTTCCTTCACCGCCAGCGGCACCCTGGGCTTGGCCCCGGCGCTGGCGGTCATGCTCGGCGCCAATGTCGGCAGCACCCTGGTGGTGCAGTTGCTCAGTTTCGATACCGCGTTGCTGGCGCCCCTGGCGTTGCTGCTGGGCCTGGTGCTGTTCCGCCTGCGCGATGCCCCGCGCCTGGAGAGCATCGGCCAGAGCCTGATCGGCCTCGGCCTGATGTTGCTGGCGCTGATGCTGCTCGGCCAGGTGTTGCAGCAGATCGAGGATTCCGCGGTGTTCACCGTGGTCGTACGTGGCCTGCAGGGCGATCCGCTGCTGGCCCTGCTGCTGGCCGCGCTGCTCACCTGGGCCTGCCATTCCAGCGTCGCCGTGGTGCTGCTGGTGGCTGCCCTGGTGCCCACCGGCCTGCTCACGTTGCCGATCGCCCTGGCCCTGGTGCTCGGCGCCAACCTCGGCGGTGCGTTGCCGGCCCTGGGTGGCGCGCGTACCCCCGTGGCCAGGCGCCTCCCCCTGGGCAACCTGCTGGTGCGACTGCTCGGCTGCCTGCTGGTGTTGCCCTGGCTGACGCCGTTGGCCGAGCGGGCGGCGCCGTTCGAGGCCGCCGCCGTCGTGTACTTCCATATGGCCTTCAACTTGGCCCTGGCGCTGCTGGTCATCGGCTTCACCGAGCCGCTCGCCGCCTTGCTGGTGCGGCTGCTCCCCGAGACGCCGCAAGCCGATGAACCGGGCCTGCCGCAGTATCTCGACGAAGCCGGGCTGGACGTGACCAACATCGGCCTGGTCAATGCCACCCGCGAGTCCTTGCGGCTGGCCGACATGGCCGGCCTGATGCTGCGCCGCACCACCGGCCTGATGGAGAAGCCCGACAACGCCGCCGCTGGCGAGATCCGCAGCCAGGACCAGGCCCTCGACCGACTGAGCGCCGCGATTCGCGCTTACCTGGCGGATATCGGCCAGGACGGCATGAGCGACGAGGACGCCGACCGCGCCCAGGAAATCCTCCTGTTCGCCATCAACATCGAGCACATCGGCGACCTGGTGGCCAACAGCCTGCTGCCGCTGGTGATGCAGCGGGCCGGGCGCGGCCGCGTGCTGTCCGAGTTCGAGCGGGACTGCGTGCTGCCGTTGCAGGCGGCCATCGAGGAAAGCCTGCACCTGGCCATCGGCGTGTTCCTGCGCGAGGACGTGGCGGCCGCGCAGCGCCTGATGGCGCGCAAGGCCTTGCTGCGGCGCCTGGAGGTCAACGCCAGCCGCGAGCACTTCCGGCGCTTGCGCGAGGAGCGCGGGGCCAGGGTCGAATCCGGCGATCTGTTCCAGCGCCTGCTACGGGATTACCGGCGCATCCACCACCACGTCACCGCGCTGGCCTATCCGCTGCTCGAGCGCCAGGGTTCGCCCGGCGCCCCGGCCTAGTCCCGTCCGTGCGGCTCGACTATATTCTGCGCCTGCCCATTTCCCCCTACCGGGAGCTCCCATGCCGAAGAAAGGACTACTTCTGGCCCTGGCGCTGAGCCTGCTCAGCGCTTGCGATTCCTCCACCCCCGAGCAGGCGGCGAGCAAGTCGCCTGCGGCGGTCGCCGAGCAGGCGGCGCGCCCGGCGGTCGACACCGCGGCGCTGGCCAAGCGCTTTGCCGGTCGCGAGCTACGGGTGGTGGACGTCTCCGAGGTGCAACTGGAGGGCGCCAGCGCCCTGTCGGTGACCTTCTCGGTACCGCTGGACCCGGAGCAGAAGTTCGCCGAACGCCTGCACCTGGTGGACAGCAAGGACGGCAAGGTGGACGGTGCCTGGGAGCTGTCCGACAACCTGATGGAGCTGCGCCTGCGCCACCTGGAGCCCAAGCGCAAGCTGGTGCTGACCATCGACCCCGGTCTGGTGGCGGTGAACGATGCGCGCCTGGCCGAAGAGCACATCACCCGCCTGGAAACCCGCGACCTGCAGGCCACCGTCGGCTTCGCCAGCCGTGGCTCGCTGTTGCCCACCCGCCTGGCCGAAGGCCTGCCGGTGATCGCGCTGAACGTCGACGCGGTGGATGTGGACTTCTTCCGGGTCAAGGCCGAGGCGCTGCCGGGCTTCCTCGCCCGCTGGGGCAAGCGCGGCACCCTGGATATCTGGGAGTCCCGCGAGCTGCTGAAAATGGCCGACCTGGTCTACACCGGGCGCTTCGACCTCAAGCCTGCGCGCAACACCCGCGAGACCCTGCTGCTGCCCATCGCCAACCTCGAGCCGATGAAGCAGCCGGGCGTCTACCTGGCCGTGATGAAAGAAGCCGGCAGCTATGAATACTCCAACCCGGCGACCCTCTTCACCCTGAGCGATATCGGCCTCTCGGCGCACCGTTACAACGACCGCCTGGACGTCTTCACCCAGGCCCTGGAAGGCGGCGCCGCCCAGGCCGGGATCGCCCTCGAACTGCTGGACGGCGAGGGCCGCGTCCTGGCCCAGGGCAAGACCGACGGCAAGGGCCACGCCGAACTGCCCTTACCGCCCAAGGCCGAAGTGCTGCTCGCCCGCAAGGACGAACAGACCAGCCTGCTGCGCCTGTCCGCGCCGGCGCTGGACCTGGCCGAGTTCGATATCGCCGGCCCCGCCAGCCATGCCCTGCAGTTCTTCGTCTTCGGTCCGCGCGACCTCTACCGTCCCGGCGAAACCGTGCTGCTCAACGCCCTGCTGCGCGACGCCGACGGCCGTGCGGTGGCCGGCCAGCCGGTGACCGTGGAAGTACGTCGCCCGGACGAGCAGGTCAGCCGCCGCTTCGTCTGGGAAGCCGGCGAGGGCGGCCTCTATCAGCACCAGCTGGCCCTGGCCGCCGAGGCCCCCACCGGTCGCTGGCAGCTGCTCTTCGACCTGGGCGACGGCAAGCCGCAGCTCTACGAGTTCCTGGTGGAAGACTTCCTCCCCGAGCGCATGGCCCTGGAGCTCAAGGGCGGCGAGCGGCCCTTCGCGCCGGGCGACAACGCCCGCTTCCAGGTGTCCGGTCGCTACCTCTACGGCGCGCCGGCCTCGGGCAACCGCCTGAGCGGCCAGCTCTACGTGCGCCCGCTGCGTGACGCGGTGCAGGCGCTGCCCGGCTACCAGTTCGGCTCGGTGACCGAGGACGAACTCAAGCAGGACATCGAGCTCGACGAAACCGAACTCGACGCCGACGGCAAGACCGAGTTGAACATCGAAAGCCGCTGGGCCGAGGCCAAGTCGCCGCTGCAACTGATCCTCCAGGCCAGCCTGCAGGAATCCGGCGGTCGCCCCATCACCCGTCGCCTGGTGCAGCCGGTGTGGCCGGCCGAGCGCCTGCCGGGCGTTCGGGCCCTGTTCGACGGCGAGGAGACCGACGCCGACAGCCTGGCCGAGTTCGAACTGCTGGTGGCCGACCCCGAAGGCAACAAGCTGGCCGCCGACAACCTCAAGGTGCGCCTGGTGCGCGAGCGCCGCGACTACTACTGGAACTACTCCGACAGCGATGGCTGGACCTACCACTACAACGAGAAGTACCTGAACCTCTCCGAGGAGCAGGTGCGGGTGGCTGCCGGCGGCACCGCCAAGGTCAGCTTCCCGGTGGAGTGGGGCCCCTACCGCGTGGAAGTGGAAGACCCGCAGACCGGCATCACCAGCAGCCTGCGCTTCTGGGCCGGCTACCGCTGGCAGGACAACGCCGAAGGCGGCGCGGTGCGCCCGGACCAGGTGAAGCTGGCCCTGGACAAGCCGGCCTACCAGGCGGGCGACACCGCGCAGGTCACCGTCACTCCGCCCAGCGCCGGTAGCGGCTACCTGCTGGTGGAGTCGTCCGACGGCCCGCTCTGGTGGCAGCCCATCGAGGTGCCGGCCGAGGGCAAGCGCTTCGACATTCCCCTGGCCAAGGACTGGGCGCGCCACGACCTGTACGTCAGCGCCCTGGTGATCCGCCCCGGCGAGCGCAAGGCCAACGTCACCCCCAAACGCGCCGTGGGCCTGCTGCACCTGCCGCTGGACCGCGCGCCGCGCAAGCTGGCCCTCAGCCTCAGTGCGCCGGAAAAAATGCGCCCCATGCAGCCGCTGAAGGTCCAGGTGCAGGCGAAGAACGCCGACGGCAGCGTGCCGAAGTCCGTCAACGTGCTGGTGGCGGCGGTGGATGTGGGCATCCTCAACATCACCCGCTTCGCCACGCCCGATCCCTTCGCCACGCTGTTCGGCCGCAAGGCCTATGGCGCCGACCAGCTGGATGTCTACGGTCAGTTGATCGAGGCCGGCCAGGGCCGCCTGGCGACCCTGGCCTTCGGTGGCGACGCCGCCCTGGCCGGCGGCGGCAAACGCCCGCAGACCAGCGTCACCATCGTTGCCCTGCAAAGCACGCCGGTGACCCTGGATGACCAGGGCCAGGGCGAAGTCAGCCTCGATATCCCCGAGTTCAATGGCGAGCTGCGCCTGATGGCCCAGGCCTGGACCGACGAGCGCTACGGCATGGCCGAGGCGAAGACAGTGGTAGCCGCGCCCCTGGTGGCGGAGCTGGCCGCGCCGCGCTTCCTCGCCGGTGGCGACGAGACCACCCTGGCGCTGGACCTGACCAACCTCTCCGGCAAGCCCCAGCGCCTGGACATCAATGTGGAAAGCGCCGGCCAACTTGACCTGACCCAGAGCGCCGGCGGCCAGACCGCGCCGGTGCAGCTTGCCGACGGCCAGCGCACCACCCTGCGCATCCCGGTGCGCGCGGTGGGCGGCTATGGCCAGGGCAGCTTCAAGGTGACAGTCAACGGCCTGGAACTGCCGGGGGAGAACCTGCCGCCCTTCAGCCGCGAATGGACCCTGGGCGTGCGCCCGGCCTATCCGGCCCAGCTCAAGCAGTTCCGTGCCGTGCTCAAGAGCGAGCCCTGGGACCTGCCGGCCGGGACCCTGGAGGCCTTCGAGCCCAATGGCCGCGAAGCCCTGCTGCAACTCTCCAGCCGGCCGCCGTTGAACCTCGGCGAGCAGATACGCGCGCTCAAGGCCTACCCCTACGGCTGTGCCGAGCAGACCACCAGCGGCCTGTATCCGTCGCTCTATGCCGACGCCGCATCGCTGCAGCGCCTGGGCCTGGAGGGCGAGCCCGACGAGGCACGGCGCAAGGCCATCGAGCTGGGTATCGAGCGCCTGTTGGGCATGCAGCGCTACAACGGCAGCTTCGGCCTGTGGAGTGCCGATGGCGAAGAGGAATACTGGCTGACCGCCTATGTCACCGATTTCCTCCTGCGCGCCCGCGACCAGGGCTTCGCCGTACCGCCGGAAGCCTTGAAGAAGGCCAGCGAGCGCCTGCTGCGCTATCTGCAGGAGCGCAGCCTGATCGAAGTCAGCTACAGCCAGAACGCCGACCACACGCGCTTCGCCGTGCAGGCCTATGCCGGCTACGTCCTGGCGCGCAGCCAGCAGGCGCCCCTGGGCGCCCTGCGCAGCCTCTGGGAACGTCGCGCCGATGCCCGCTCCGGCCTGCCGCTGGTGCAGCTGGCGGTGGCCTTCAAACTGATGGGCGATGCGCCCCGCGCCGACCAGGTCCTGGAGCTGGGGCTGCGGATTCCCCGCGAAAGCCGCGACTGGCTGGCCGACTACGGCAGCCCGCTGCGGGACCAGGCGCTGATCCTGGCGCTGCTGGAAGAGCACGACCTGGCCGCTGGTGTCCGCGAAGAACGCCTGTTCACGCTCTCCGACCTGCTGGCCGGCGAACGCTGGCTGTCGACCCAGGAGCGCAACGCCCTGTACCTGGCCGGTCGCGGCCTGCTGGGCAAGCCCGAGCCGAACTGGACCGCGCAACTGCGGGTGGGCGAACAGCACCGCGAGCTGAGCAACCAGCAGCCGGGCATCAAGCTGGATGCCGCCCTGCTCAGCGAACCCTTAAGCGTCATCGCCAGCAGCAGCGCGCCGATCTACCAGCAGCTGACCCTGTCCGGTTATCCGCTGGCCGCGCCTGCCGCCGGAGGCGAGAACCTGTCGATCCGCCGCGAATTCCTCGGCATGAATGGCCAGCGCCTCGACCTCAACGCCCTGGAGAGCGGCGAGCTGGTGCTGGTGCACCTGGCCATCGAGGCGAAGGAACGGGTGCCCGACGCCCTGGTGGTGGACCTGCTGCCGGCCGGCCTGGAACTGGAAAACCAGAACCTCGCCCAGAGCGCCGCCAGCCTGGACGACGCCAGCAGTGCCGTGAAGGAGTGGCAGAAGTCCATGCAGAACGCCGCCATCAAACACCAGGAGTTCCGTGACGACCGCTATGTGGCGGCCCTGGACGTGGGCGAGTACGGCGCCACCCACATTCTCTACCTGGCCCGCGCCGTGACCCCCGGCACCTACCGCGTGCCGCCGCCCACGGTGGAATCCATGTACCGGCCGAACTGGCAGGCCTTGGGCGAGGCGCCGGATAAGCTGGTGGTGAGGGGCAAGTAGGAAAAAACTTTCCCCGATTTCATCCGGGCTTGTGCCTTTGTAGCCCGGATGAAATCCGGGAAGCCGTGCGACAAGGAGGTCGCAGGATGGTCAATTACCGCAGGGCCCGTGTGCCAGGTGCCTGCTACTTCATCAACCTGGCACTCAAGGACCGGCAACGGGATCTGCTCGTTCGCTTTCAGGACGAGTTGCGCTGTGCCTTGAGGCAGGCGATGGCGCGATCACCTTTCGGGTTGCCGGCCTTGGTGGTACTGCCAGACCACCTGCATTTGTTGATGGACCTGCCACCTGGCGATGCGGACTTTTCGTCCCGGGTGCGCCGGCTGAAATCCGCCTTCGTCTCGCTGTTGCACGAGAAGCCCGATGCTGGCCTGGCTTTCAATGCCAAGGGAGAAGCCAACATCTGGCAGCGCCGTTTTTGGGAGCATCTGATCCGTGACGAACGGGACTACATTGCCCATGTCGATTACATTCACTTCAATCCGGTCAAGCATGGTTTGGTGGGCGCCGTGCGGGATTGGCCTCTTTCAAGTTTTCACCGTTTCGTCGAGCGAGGCGTGCTGCCGGTAGATTGGGCGGGCGGTGCGGAAGCGGATGTTCTCGGTGCGGGGGAATGACGTCGCCCCCGGATTGCATCCGGGCTACGATCTCGCTCAGCCCGAAATCCGGGGAAGACGCATCTCGAATCCATGAAACTCTCCTCTGTTCTCCGCCACCTCCGCCGCCCCTGGCTCGCTACCCCGCTGGTGCTGCTGGTGCTGCTCTGGGCTGCGGATCGCCTGTTCCCGCTGCCACTGCCGGGGGATGACCTGGCGCGGGTGGTGCTGGCCGAGGACGGCACGCCGCTCTGGCGCTTCGCCGATGCCGAGGGCGTGTGGCGCTACCCGGTGAACCAGGCGGAGGTCTCGCCCTACTACCTGGAAGCCTTGCTCACCTATGAGGACCGCTGGTTCTACCAGCACCCCGGGGTGAACCCCCTGGCCCTGGCTCGCGCGGGCTGGCTCAACCTCAGCGGCGGGCGGGTGCTGTCCGGCGGCAGTACCCTGTCGATGCAGGTGGCACGGCTGCTCGATCCGCACCCGCGCACCTTCACCGGCAAGCTGCGCCAGCTCTGGCGCACCGCGCAGCTGGAATGGCACCTGTCGAAGGACGAAATCCTCGGTCTCTACCTCAATCGCGCGCCCTTCGGCGGCACCCTGCAAGGGGTGGCGGCGGCCAGTTGGGCCTACCTCGGCAAGCCACCGTCGCAGCTGACCCGCGCCGATGCGGCCTTGCTCGCGGTGCTGCCCCAGGCCCCCAGCCGGCTGCGCCCCGACCGCCACCCCGAACGCGCCCAGGCCGCCCGCGACAAGGTGCTGCGGCGCCTGGCGCAATTCCAGGTTTGGCCGCAAAGCGCGGTGCAGGAAGCCCTGGAGGAACCGGTGCTGTTGGCGCCGCGCCAGGAGCCCAGCCTGGCGCCGCTGCTGGCGCGACGACTGAACACCCCGGCGAGCCCGCCGCTGATCCGCACCACCCTCGACGCCGCCCTCCAGCGGCGCCTGGAAGACCTGCTGCTGGGCTGGCGTGCGCGTCTGCCGGAACGCACCTCGGCGGCCATCCTGGTGGTGGAGCACGAGACCATGGCCGTTCGCGCCTACCTGGGCTCGATCGACATCGCCGATGAGCGTCGCTTCGGCCATGTGGACATGATCCAGGCCCTGCGCTCGCCCGGTTCCACCCTCAAGCCCTTCCTCTACGGCATGGCCCTGGATGCCGGGCTGATCCATTCCGAATCCCTGCTGCAGGACGTACCCCGTCGCTACGGCGACTACCGCCCGGGCAATTTCGCCGCCGGGTTCATCGGCCCGGTGTCGGCCAGCGAAGCCCTCGGCATGTCCCTAAACCTGCCGGCGGTGCAGTTGCTGGAAGCCTTCGGGCCCAAGCGCTTCGCCGGCGAGCTGCGCAACGTCGGCGTGCCCCTGGCGTTGCCGGCGGCCAGCGAGCCCAACCTGGCGCTGATCCTCGGTGGTGCCGGCAGCCGGCTGGAGGAACTGGTCAGTGGCTACAGCGCCTTCGCGCGCGGTGGTCGTGTCGCCCGGCTGCGCCTGCAACCCCAGGACGCGCTGCAGGAGCGGCGGCTGCTGTCCCCCGGATCGGCCTGGATTATCCGCCGCATCCTCGCGGGCCAGGCACGTCCGGACCGCGACCCGCGCGCGCGGCTGACCCAGCGCCCGGTGCTGGCCTGGAAAACCGGCACCAGCTACGGCTTCCGCGATGCCTGGGCCATCGGCGTGGGGCCGCGTCACCTGATCGGCATCTGGATCGGCCGCCCCGACGGCACGCCGGTGCCCGGCCAGTTCGGCCTCGCCTCGGCCGCGCCTCTGTTGCTGCAGGTGCATGACCTGCTGGTGAACCGTGACGCACAGCGCGGCATCGCCGCGCCCGCCGATCCGCAGCCGGCGGAAGTGGGAGTGGCCGCCATCTGCTGGCCCCTTGGCCAGCCCATGGCCAAGGGCGACCCCAACTGCCGGCGCCAACGCTTTGCCTGGACCCTGGAAGGCACCACGCCGCCCACCTTGCTGGCGGCCGACCAACCCCTGGGCCTCGGCCTGCGCCAGCCGCTCTGGGTGGACGCCGACGGGCACCAGGTGGCGGCCGGCTGCGCGGGCGCCCAGGCGCGCGAACTGGTGCTCTGGCCGGCGCCTCTGGAGCCTTGGCTGCCGCGCCGGGAGCGGCGTGCCGCACGCCTGCCGCTGCCGGCTAGCGCCTGCCCGCCCGCGTTGCCGCCGCCAGCGGCGCCGCTGTCCATCGTCGGGGTGCGCGAAGGCGATCAGTTGCGCCGTCCCGCGGGTAGCGCCGACCCCTTGCGACTGAAGCTGTCCACCCTGGGCGGCAGTGGCCGGCGCTGGTGGTTCCTGGATGGCGTGCCGCTCACCGCCACGACGGCCGAGGAGAGCTTCAACCAGGAGTTCCGGCGCAGTGGCCGGCACCAGCTGAGCGTGCTCGACGAGGCCGGGCAAACCGCTCGTCTGGAGTTCGCCGTCACCGACTGACCGATCGCTCAAGTTTTTCCCGTTGCGCGCCGATAGGCTTTGTTGGCAAAAAGCGAGAAATCTGTCGATTGGTTTGTATACAATTTCCCGCCCCGTCTCGCCCCTAACAAGTATTCCAAGGAGACCACTCCATGCGCCTCTGGCAACGCAGTATTCAGTGGCAGCTGATCTTCAGCATGGGCGCGGCGCTACTCGCCGGCATCCTCATCGTCGTCGGCATCTACTCGGTGCTGATGAACCGTCTGACCGAACGCTTCCTCCTGGATGAAGCCCTGCCGGCCAGGGTACAAGCCATAGGCAACGCCCTGGAACGCACGCTGGCGGCACCCATCACCGCCAACGCCGGCATCGCCCAGAACGCCCTGGTGCAGGACTGGCTGGCTGACGGCGAGGACCCGGCCCGCGCCGAGGCCTTCTCCCGCTACCTGGAAGGGGTGCGCGCCCAGCAGAGTGCCACCACCACCTCCATCGCCGTGCTCGACAGCGGCCACTACTTCACCGGCAATGGCCTGGCGCGGACCATCGAGCGCAGCCAGCCGGAAAACCAGTGGTTCTACAAGCTGGTGGACAGCGATCGCAACCGGGTGCTGGAGATCGACATCGACAAGGGCACCCGCCTGCCCACCCTGTTCATCAACCAGCGCATCGTTCGCGACGGCCGCACCCTGGGTGTATCCGGCCTGGGCTACAGCCTGCAGGCCATGTCCGAGATGATCCGCGACTTCCGCTTCGGCGAGCGTGGCCGGGTGTTCCTGATGGACGCCGAGGGCAACGTCAAGGTCCACCCCGATGCCGCCCTCAACGGCAGCGCCCGCCTGGGCGACGTGTTCGGCGCCGGCGCGGCGGCCGAGCTGCTGGCCAGCCCTGGCAAGGCGATCCGCTTCAGCCGCGATGGCGAGGACTACCTGGCCCTGGCCAGGCCCCTGGAAAGCCTCGGCTGGCAGCTGGTCAGCGAAGTGCCGGAGGCGGAAATCTACGCCGAGGCGCGCAAGGCCATGTGGACCAGCAGCCTGGCCGGTTTCGCGGTGCTCGGCTTCTGCCTGCTGCTGGTGGTGGTGCTGGCCCGTGGGCTGGTGCGGCCGATCCATCAGGTCACCGCCGCCCTGGTGGAGATCGGTGGCGGTGGCGGCGACCTGACCCGGCGCCTGGATGAATCCCGCGCCGACGAACTGGGCGACCTGGCCCGGGGCTTCAACCGCTTCCTGGAGAGCCAGCGCAGCCTGATCGGCGAAGTGCTGGACACCAGCCAGCGTCTCCACGGCGTGGTCGGCCAGGTGGCCCAGGTGGTCGACAACACCGCCAGCCGCGCCGGCCAGCAGCAGGAAATGACCGACATGGTGGCCACCGCCGTGCACGAGATGGGGCTCACCGTGCAGGAGATCGCCCGCAACGCCGGCGCCGCCGCCCAGGCCTCGCAGCAGGCGCGCGACGAGTCCCTGCAGGCGCGCCAGGTGGTGGGCCAGTCGGTGGGGCACATCGAGAAGATGTCCAGCGAGATCGGCGTGGCCGCCTCGGCGGTGAGCGAGCTGGCCAGCCAGGTCGCCTCCATCGACCAGGTGCTGGCGGTGATCCGTGGCATCTCCGAACAGACCAACCTGCTGGCGCTGAACGCCGCCATCGAAGCCGCCCGCGCCGGTGAGATGGGCCGTGGCTTCGCCGTGGTGGCCGACGAGGTACGGACCCTGGCCAGCCGCACCCAATCCTCCACCGACGAAATCCAGCAGATGATCCAGCGCCTCAAGCACGGCGCCGATACCGCGGTGAACTCCATGCATGCCGGCCAGGCCGCCACCGGCACCGGGGTCGAGGCCAGCCAGCGCACCGGGACGTCCTTGGGCGCCATCACCGATCAGGTCGAGCGCATCAGCGACATGAACCACCAGGTGGCGGCGGCTACCGAGGAACAGTCGTCCGTGACCGAGGAAATCAACCGCAACGTGCAAGGCATCGCCGACCTGGCCCACGCCACCGCCAGCGAGGTGCGTGACTGCCGCGAGGAATGCCGGACCCTCAGCCGCCTGGCCGGTGACCTGGCGCAGCAGGTGGGCAAGTTCAGGTTGTGAGGGGGCTGCGATAAGAACGTGTCAGGGAGAGGGGTAGGGCGATTTCACGTTTGAAATCGCTCCTACAGGGCCTGGAGTCTCCGACGAACTCAGCCCTGGGCCAGCTCCAGTCTGTCGCGGCCCTTGGCCTTGGCGCGGTAGAGCGCATCGTCCACGCGCTTGAAGAAGGTCTCGGCACTGCCCTGGTCGCCCTCGGCGAAGCACCCCAAGCCCAGGCTGGCGGTGATCGGCAGATGCTGGTCCCCCAGCAGGAAGCCGCGATTGGCCAGGTCTTCGCGGAACTGCTCGGCGAGCTGGCGAGCCTGTTCCATGCCGGTGTCCGGCATCAGCACACCGAACTCCTCGCCTCCCAGCCGCAGCAGGGCATCGCTGTCGCGACGGAAGAACTCGCGCATGCGCTCGCCGAAGGCCCGCAGGCAGGCGTCGCCGGTGCTGTGGCCGTGCTCGTCGTTGATTCGCTTGAAGAAGTCGATGTCCATCAGCAGCAGCGACAGCTCGCTGCCGTGGCGCTGGGCGCTGGCGCACATGGCCGGGAACAGGTTGTTGAACTGGTAGCGGTTGCCCAGCAGGGTCAGCCCGTCGGTACGGCTCAGGGTGTCCATGCGTTGACGCTGCTCCAGCAACTGCAGCTCCAGGGCGATCATGTTGGCGTATTCGCGGTGGCTGCGGTTGAGCGCCAGCAGCAGGTAGCTGAGGTAGAAGACCAGGGTGACCAGCTCGGCGCGGGAGCCGCCTTCACTCAGCGCCAGGGCCGCCAGCCCCGGCACGTAGAGCAGCAGGATGGCCAGCACGGCGCGGCGTCGGCGCATGGCGAAGTTGAAGGCCATGGCGGTGCCGAAGCCCACCGTGGCCAGGGTGGCGATCAGCCGCGCGGGCTCGAAACCGTCCGCCAGCAGCACCCAGGCATGGGTCATGCCCCAGCAGAAGGACGACAGCAGGATGATGCCCCAGTGGCGGTCCAGCCAGCGCTGCAGCTCGGCTTCGCTGTCGGGTTCGGGCGGGCGGTGCAACAGGCGCGCGGCCAGCAGCAGGGTGAACAGGGCGCCGCCGGCCAGCCCCAGCGTCAGGTGCGCCATGGGGGCTGCGCTGAACAACCAGCAGAGCAGCCAGGCCAGTAGGTAGTAGAAGCCGCCGAGTCGCGTGCGTGTCCGGGTGTCCTGCACTTCGCGCCAGAGGCTGAAACACTCCGGCGTATGAGGGAGATCGGCGTTGGTCATCTTTTGTGATCACAAATACAGCGGCGACGGGCAGAGCTTAGCCGTTCTGTATCAGCAATGACATTAGATTGATATCGCCGCCGTTCATCCCCGACGAATGAGCCAGACGCCACCGATGATCAGCGCCAGGCCAGCCAGCTTACCGGCGCTGATGGGCGCCTCGCGGTAACCGGCCCAGCCGAAGTGATCCAGCATCAGCGCCATGCTCAGTTGCCCGGCCAGCACCAGCACCATGAACAGCAGCGCGCCGATGCGCGGGCCGGCGAAGGCGGCGGTGGCGATGAACACGGCACCCAGCAGGCCACCGCACCACTGCCACCAGCTCACGCCCTTGAGCGCGTCGAAGGTCGGCAGTTCGCGCTGCATCAGCACCACCATGAGCAGGGCCAGGGTCCCCACCACGAAGGACACCAGGGCCGCGCTCATGACGCTGGAGAGTTGTTTGGCCAACTGGCCGTTGATGCCGGCCTGCAGGGGCAGGAAGGCGCCGGCGACGAAGGGCAGGGCGAGCAGCCACCAGACCTGAGGCTGAGGCATGGCGATCTCCGGAAAATCAGGGGGCGCGTAGTATGCCCGAGGCGGCCCCGGGTGAGTGTGCGTATGACGATGTGAGCCAGCTCGTAGGCAGATGCTCTGGGTTATGTGGAACTCGCCGAGTTACCCGAAGATAAGGCCTGGCAGGTTCCAGGATTTCGGTGCGAGATTTGACAGAGCGTTCATTCGCGAGGGCCGGCTCCACGCGGTAGGAAAGGCCCTGCACGGGGCCGGCAATCTGGCATTACCCTCGATTCTGACTACCCTCTTAAAGGATATGCCCGGCCGAGTACCGGGCGGCTTGCCTGATAAGGGAGAACACGATGGACATGAACCGTCGACAGTTCTTCAAGGTCTGTGCCGTGGGCCTTGGAGGATCGAGCCTGGCGGCTCTGGGAGTAGCGCCCCCAGAAGCTTTCGCCGACCAGGTACGCCATTTCAGATTGGCGCGCACCATCGAGACACGTAATACCTGCCCCTACTGCTCGGTCGGCTGCGGCCTGATCATGCACAGCCAGGGGGATGCGGCGAAGAACGTCGCGCAGAACATCATTCACATCGAGGGCGACGCCGACCACCCGGTGAATCGCGGCACCCTCTGTCCGAAGGGCGCGGGCCTGCTGGACTTCGTCCACAGCCCCAGCCGCCTCAAGTACCCCGAGGTCCGCGAGCCCGGCTCCAACGAGTGGAAGCGTGTC
Source organism: Pseudomonas resinovorans NBRC 106553 (assembly GCF_000412695.1). Classification (NCBI taxonomy): domain Bacteria; kingdom Pseudomonadati; phylum Pseudomonadota; class Gammaproteobacteria; order Pseudomonadales; family Pseudomonadaceae; genus Metapseudomonas; species Metapseudomonas resinovorans. Next base: position 5,613,575 of record NC_021499.1, on the reverse strand, counting down.
GGCTGGGACGAGGCGCTGGACCGCATCGCCACGCTGATGAAGGCCGACCGCGACGCCAACTTCATCGAGAAGAACGACCAGGGCCAGACCGTGAACCGCTGGCTGACCACGGGCTTCCTCGCCGCATCGGCTTCCTCCAACGAAGCGGGCTACATCACCCACAAGGTGGTGCGTTCCCTGGGCATGCTGGGGTTCGATAACCAAGCACGTGTCTGACATGGCCCGACGGTGGCAGGTCTTGCCCCGACGTTTGGCCGTGGAGCCATGACCAACCACTGGACCGACATCAAGAATGCCGATCTGGTGCTGATCATGGGTGGCAACGCTGCCGAAGCCCACCCCTGTGGCTTCAAATGGGTAACCGAAGCCAAGGCGCATAACAACGCCCGGTTGATCGTGGTCGATCCGCGCTTCACCCGTTCGGCCTCGGTGGCCGACTACTACGCGCCGATCCGCACCGGTACCGACATCGCCTTCCTCGGCGGCCTGATCAACCACCTGATCAGCCACGATCGGATCCAGCACGAGTATGTGCGCAACTACACCGACGCGTCCTTCATCGTGAACGAGGGCTTCAGCTTCGAGGACGGCCTGTTCAACGGCTACGACGAGGCCAAGCGCGCCTATACCGACAAGGCCAGCTGGAGCTACGCCAAGGGCGAGGACGGCTTCGTGCGCAGCGACCCCACGCTGCAGGACCCGCGTTGCGTGTTCCAGCTGATGAAGCAGCACTACAGCCGCTACACGCCGGACCTGGTGAGCAGCATCTGCGGCACGCCCAAGGCGCAGCTGGATCAGGTCTGGGGCCTGGTGGCGGAAACCTCCGACCCGCGCAAGACCATGACCGTCATGTATGCCCTGGGCTGGACCCAGCACTCGGTGGGCTCGCAGATGATCCGCACCGGCGCCATGGTGCAGCTGCTGCTGGGCAACATCGGCATGCCCGGCGGCGGCATGAACGCCCTGCGCGGCCACTCCAACATCCAGGGCCTGACCGACCTCGGCCTGCTCTCCAACTCCCTGCCGGGCTACCTCACCCTGGCCAGCGACGCCGAGCAGGACTACGCCGCCTACATCGACAAGCGCACCAGCAAGCCGGTGCGGCCGGGGCAGCTTTCCTACTGGCAGAACTATCCCAAGTTCCACGTCAGCCTGATGAAGTCCTGGTTCGGCAAGGCGGCCACCGTCGAGAACAACTGGTGCTACGACTGGCTGCCCAAGCTCGACGTGCCGGCCTACGACGTGCTTCGCTACTTCGACATGATGCACCAGGGCAAGGTCAACGGTTACTTCTGCCAGGGCTTCAACCCCATCGCCTCGTTCCCCAACAAGGCCAAGGTGGTCGCCAGCCTCGGCAAGCTGAAGTTCCTGGTGGTCATGGACCCGCTGGCCACCGAGACCTCGGAGTTCTGGCGCAACGCCGGCGAGTTCAACGACGTCGACACCGCCAGCATCCAGACCACGGTGTTCCGCCTGCCCACCAGCTGCTTCGCCGAGGAGGACGGCTCGCTGGTCAACAGCGGACGCTGGCTGCAATGGCACTGGAAGGGCGCCGAGCCGCCCGGCCAGGCGCGTACCGACATCGCCATCATGGGCGGGCTGCTGCATCGCCTGCGCGCGGCCTATACCAAGGACGGCGGTGCCTTCCCCGACCCGATCCTGGGCCTGGACTGGAACTACCTGCGTCCCGACGAACCGGGCCCCGACGAGATCGCCCGCGAGTTCAACGGCCGCGCCCTGGCCGACCTCAACGACCCGGCCAGCGGCGCGTTGCTGCTCAAGGCCGGCGAGCAGTTGCCGGGCTTCGCGGTGTTGCGTGACGACGGCAGCACCGCCAGCGGCTGCTGGATCTTCGCCGGTAGCTGGACCGCCGCCGGCAACCAGATGGCCCGCCGCGACAACGCCGACCCCCATGCCATGGGCCAGACCCTGGGCTGGGCTTGGGCTTGGCCGGCCAACCGGCGCATCCTCTACAACCGCGCGTCCGCCGACCTCGCCGGCAAACCCTGGAACCCGGAGAAGAAGCGCCTGGTGTGGTGGAACGGCAAGGCCTGGGGCGGCACGGATGTGCCCGACTTCAAGGCCGACTCCCCGCCCGAGGCCGGAATGAGCCCCTTCATCATGAACCCCGAGGGTGTGGCGCGTTTCTTCGCCCTCGACAAGATGAACGAAGGCCCCTTCCCCGAGCACTACGAACCCTTCGAGACCCCCATCGGGCGCAACCCCCTGCACCCGGAGCACGCCAAGGTCACCAACAATCCGGCGGCGCGGATATTCAAGGGCGACTGGGAAATGCTCGGCAAGGCCGACGAGTTCCCCTATGCGGCCACCACCTACCGCCTCACCGAGCATTTCCACTTCTGGACCAAGCACTGCAAGTTGAACGCCATCACCCAGCCCGAGCAGTTCGTCGAGATCAGCGAAGTGCTCGCCAACGAGCTGGGCATCGTCGCCGGCGAGCGGGTCAAGGTCTCCTCCAACCGCGGCTACATCAAGGCGGTGGCGGTGGTGACCAAGCGTCTCAAGCCCCTGACGGTGGACGGCAAGACCGTGCACCAGGTCGGCATCCCACTGCACTGGGGCTTCTCTGGCCTCGCGCGCAACGGCTACCTGACCAACACCTTGACCCCCTTCGTCGGCGATGGAAACACGCAGACCCCGGAGTTCAAGTCGTTCCTGGTCAAAGTGGAAAAGGCATAAGGAGCTGAGCCATGGCATCGCAAGACATCATCGCCCGCTCCGCCACCACCACGCCCATGCCCTCCGTGCGCCAGATGGACGACGTGGCCAAGCTGATCGACGTCTCCAAGTGCATCGGCTGCAAGGCCTGCCAGGTGGCCTGTTCGGAGTGGAACGAGCTTCGCGACGAGGTGGGCCACAACCACGGCGTCTACGACAACCCCATGGACCTCACGGCCGAGTCCTGGACCGTGATGCGCTTCACCGAGTACGAGAGCGACGCCGGCAACCTCGAATGGCTGATCCGCAAGGACGGCTGCATGCACTGCGCCGAGCCGGGCTGCCTCGCGGCCTGCCCGAGCCCTGGCGCCATCGTCAAGTACGCCAACGGCATCGTCGACTTCAACCAGGACAAGTGCATCGGCTGCGGTTACTGCATCACCGGCTGCCCCTTCAACATCCCGCGCATCTCGCAGAAGGACCACAAGGCCTACAAGTGCAGCCTGTGCTCCGACCGCGTGTCGGTGGGGCTGGAGCCGGCCTGCGTGAAGACCTGCCCCACCGGCGCCATCGTCTTCGGCAGCAAGGAGGACATGAAGGAACACGCCGCCGAACGCATCGTCGACCTCAAGTCCCGTGGCTTCGAGAACGCCGGCCTCTACGACCCGCAGGGCGTTGGCGGCACCCACGTCATGTACGTGCTGCACCACGCCGACCGGCCCTCGCTCTACGCCGGCCTGCCGGACGATCCGGGCATCAGCCCCATGGTCAGCCTGTGGAAGGGCGTGACCAAGCCCCTGGCGTTGCTGGGTATGGGGCTGGTGGCGCTGTTCGGCTTCTTCCACTACGTACGGGTCGGCCCGAACCGGGTGGAGGAGGACGAGGCGCCGCAGGGCGATGCGACGGTGCACAAGGTCGATCCATCGGTACGGGAATTCGACCCGAAATCACCGAGTTGAGATGAACGCCCCCTCTCCCCTTGGGAGAGGGCTGGGGTGAGGGAATTCCACCCCACCAGGAGCCAGACATGAACAAAGACATCGAACGCTACACCCCCTCCGAGCGCAGCAATCACTGGGCGGTGGCCATCCTGTTCTTCCTGGCCGGGCTCTCCGGCCTGGCGCTGTTCCACCCCTCGCTGTTCTGGCTCAGCAACTTCTTCGGGGGCGGGCCCTGGACGCGCATCCTCCACCCCTTCCTCGGCGTGGCCATGTTCATCTTCTTCATCTGGCTGGCCATGCGCTTCGCCCATCACAACCGCTGGGAGAAGGCCGACGGCCAATGGCTGAAGCAGTGGAAGGACGTGGTCAACAACCGCGAGGACAAGCTGCCGGAAGTCGGCCGCTACAACGCCGGGCAGAAGATCCTCTTCTGGGTGCTGCTGCTCTGCATGCTGGTGCTGCTGGCCACCGGCGTGGTGATCTGGCGGCAGTACTTCAGCCACCTCTTCGGCATCGAGCTGATCCGCATCTCCGCCTTGCTGCATGCCTTCGCCGCCTGGGTGCTGATCTGCAGCATCATCGTCCACATCTACGCCGGCATCTGGATCAAGGGCTCCATCAGCGCCATGCTCCACGGCTGGGTCAGCCGCGCCTGGGCACGCAAGCACCACGGCGCCTGGTACAAGGAAGTCAGCAAGGAGGAGGGCGGCAAGCACTGAACTGCTGCCGGGGACCGTTTGTGTAGGGGCGAATTCATTCGCCAAGGGCGTCCCTGCCGCCCAATGTCCTGTTCCATCACCAACAAGGAGTCCTGCGTGTCAGGCCAGATACTCGAACCCGGCCAGATAGAGGCCGCCGCCAATATCCCGCCCTTCCTCCACCTGCCCGGACACGACCTGTTCAGCGTGCGCGCCGCCCGCCTGCGCCGCCTCGCCGCCGGCCATCCGTTGGCCGGCTACCTGCTGCTGGTGGCCGCCCTCTGCGATGCCCAGCAAGCGGTGCTGGACAACCCGCCCGCGCTACCCGGCCCGGCTCCCGAAGCGCTGGCCCGCAGCCGCGAACACGGCATGCCGCCGTTCGCCTTCGAGGCCCTGGTGCGTGCCGATGGCTGGCTGGCGGTTCTCGATGCGTTACTGGCCCGCTTCCAGGCGCCCAATCCCGAGGTGGCCCAGGCCATCAGCCAGTTGCGAGAAGCCGATGCCGGGCAACGCAAGACCTGGGGCGTGGGCCTGCTCAGTGGCCAGTACGACCTGATCCCGCCGGCCCTGGCGCCCTTCGTCGGCGCCGCCCTGCAAGTGGCGTTCAGTCATTGGCTGCTGAGCCTGCCGGACGGCTTCCTGGTGGAAAGCGAAGCCACGGCTCTCTGCCCGGCCTGCGGTTCGCCGCCCGTGAGCGGGATGATCCGCCATCGCGGCAAGCACAATGGCTTGCGCTACCTCGCCTGCTCCCTGTGCTCCTGCGAATGGCACTTCGTGCGCCTCAAGTGCAGCCACTGCCAGGAGAGCAAGCACCTGGCCCACCTCTCCCTCGAACGCGAGGGCGTGAGCGGAGAACAGGCACCCATCCGCGCCGAGGCCTGCCCCAACTGCCAGGGCTACCTCAAGCAGTGCTACCTGGAGTTCGACCCCGACGCCGAAGCCCAGGCCGACGACCTGGCCAGCCTCGACCTCGACCTGTGCCTGGCGGACGAAGGCTACCTGCGTCGTGCGCCCAACCTGTTGCTCGCCCCCGGAACCGACTAAGCGCCTAGACTCAACCACGGACCCGAACGCCTTGCTAAGGAATGCCCATGTCGGCCGCTCGCCTGCCTTCCGTTGACCGCCTGCTGCGCAGCCCGGCCTGCACCCCCCTGCAACAGCGCTATGGCCGCGAGGCCCTGTTGAAAACCCTGCGCGACCTGCTCGATGAGCTGCGCGAGCCCGCGCGCCAGGGCCAGCTCGCCGCCGTGGAACTGACCGACGCCGTGCTCGCCGGCCGCGCTGGCGAACGCCTCGCCGCCTGGCACTCGAGCCGCGTGCGCCGGGTGTTCAACCTCACCGGCACCGTGCTGCACACCAACCTCGGCCGCGCCCTGCTGCCGGATGAAGCCATCGAGGCCATCACCCTCGCCGCGCGCTACCCGCTCAACCTCGAATTCGACCTCGCCAGCGGCAAGCGCGGCGACCGCGATGACCTCATCACCGGCCTGATCCGCGAACTCACCGGCGCCGAGGCGGTGACCGTGGTCAACAACAACGCGGCCGCCGTGTTGCTGGCGCTGAACAGCCTCGGAGCACGCAAGGAAGGGGTGATTTCCCGGGGCGAACTGATCGAGATCGGCGGCGCCTTCCGCATTCCCGACATCATGGCCCGCGCCGGCGTGAAACTGGTGGAGGTGGGCACCACCAACCGTACCCACGCCAAGGATTACCACGCCGCCATCGGCCCCCGCTCGGGCCTCCTGATGCGCGTGCACACCAGCAACTACAGCGTGCAGGGGTTCACCGCCAGCGTGCCCACCGCCGAGCTGGCGGCCATCGCCCACGAACACGGCCTGCCACTGCTGGAAGACCTCGGCAGCGGCACCCTGGTCGACCTCACCCGCTGGGGCCTGCCCAAGGAACCCACCGTGCAGGAAGCCCTGCGCGATGGCGCCGACATCGTCACCTTCAGCGGCGACAAACTGCTGGGCGGCCCCCAGGCCGGGCTGATCCTCGGCAGCAAGGAACTGATCGGGCGGATCAAGAAGAATCCCCTCAAGCGCGCCTTGCGGGTGGACAAGCTGACCCTGGCCGCGCTGGAGGCCGTGCTCGGCCTCTACCGCGACCCCGAGCGCCTGGCCGAACGCCTCACCACCCTGCGCCTGCTCAGCCGCCCGCAGGTGGAAATCCGTGCCCAGGCCGAACGCCTCGCGCCCTTGCTCGCCGCGCGGCTTGGCGCCGCCTGGCAGGTCAGCGCCGAGGTGGCGTTGGGCATGATCGGCAGCGGCGCCCAGCCGGTGGCGCGGCTGCCCAGCGCCGCCCTCTGCCTGCGCCCGCAACAACCCAAGCGCCTGCGCGGTCGCGCCCTGCGCCAACTGGAAGAGAACCTGCGGACCCTGCCCATCCCGGTGATCGGCCGCCTCGACGACGACGCCCTGTGGCTAGACCTGCGCCAACTCGACGATGAGCCGGCCTTCCTCGCCCAACTGCCGCACCTGCACGGGGAGGTCGAGTGATAGTCGGCACCGCCGGGCACATCGACCACGGCAAGACCGCGCTGCTGAAAGCCCTCACCGGCCAGGAGGGCGACCGCCGCCCGGCCGAGCGCGAACGCGGCATCACCATCGACCTCGGCTATCTCCACGCCGACCTGGGCGATGGCCAGCCCACCGCCTTCATCGACGTGCCCGGCCACGAACGCTTCGTCCACAACATGCTGGCCGGCGCCTGCGGCATCGACCTGTTGCTGCTGGTGGTGGCCGCCGACGACGGCGTGATGCCGCAGACCCGCGAGCACCTGGCCATCGCCGAGCTGCTGGGCATCCGCCGCGCCCTGGTGGCCCTGACCAAGATCGGCCGCGTGGAGGCCAGGCGCGTCGAGCGGGCCCGCTCGGAAGTCCAGGCGCTGCTGGCCCCCGGCCCTCTGGCCGGCGCAGAGTTCTTCCCGGTGGATAGCTTGAGCGGCACGGGCATCGACGCCCTGCGCCAGGCCCTGCTGGCGGAAGCCGCGCTCGTTAAGGGGCGCGGTAGCGATGGCCATTTCCGTCTGCCCATCGACCGCGCCTTCAGCGTCTCCGGCGCCGGCCTGGTGGTCACCGGCACCGCCTTCGCCGGGCGGGTGAGGGTAGGGGACGAACTGGTACTCGCGCCGTCCGGGCGCGTGGTGCGGGTGCGTGGCCTGCACGCCCGCAACCAGCAGGTCGCGGACGCCGAGGCCGGCCAGCGGGTGGCGCTGAATATCAGTGGTGAGCGCCTGGCCCTGGAACAGATTCACCGGGGCGACTGGCTCCTGGCCCCGGCCCTGTTGGCGCCTACCACACGCCTGGATATCGACCTGCACCTGCTCCCGGGCGAGCGCCACGATCTTGCCCACTGGACCTCGGTGCACGTCCACCTGGGCGCCCAGGACGTCACCGGCCGTGTGGCCCTGCTGGAAGCCGGCAGCCTAGCCCCCGGCCACCACGCCGTCGCCCAGCTGTTGCTGAATGCCCCCGTTCACGCCGTGCATGGCGACCGACTGGTGCTGCGCGACCAGTCCGCCCAGCGAACCCTCGGCGGCGGCCGCGTGCTCGACCCCTTCGCCCCGGCGCGCAACCGCCGCACACCGGCGCGCCTGGCCCAACTCGAAGCCCTGCGCGGCGACGGCCTGGAGACGGCCCTGCCGACCCTGCTCGGCGCCGCCCACAACGGCCTCGACCCGCAACGCCTGGAGCGCCAGTTCAACCGCCCGCGAGATGGCTGGGCGTTACCCGCCGGTGTCGTGGAAGTCTCCACTCGCCTAGGCCCGCGCCTGTTCGCCGAGGACCGCTGGCACGCCCTGGAGCAGCAGTTGCTGGACGGCCTCGCACGCTTCCACGGCGAACTCCCCGACGAGCTCGGCCCCGACCGCGACCGCCTGCGGCGCTACGCCCTGCCCGAACTGGAACGCTCGGTATTCATCGCCCAGCTGGAACGGCAACTCGCCAGCGGCGCCGTGCAGGCCAGCGGCCCCTGGCTGCACCTGCCCGACCACCGCGTGCAACTGAACGAAGCGGAAGAAGCCCTGCGCCAACGCATCTGGCCTCTACTCGACGCCGGCCAGTTCGACCCGCCCTGGGTCCGCGATCTCAGCAAGGAACTGAACGTGGAGGAGAGCGCCATGCGCCTGCTGCAACGCAAACTCGCCCGCCTCGGCCTGCTGCACCAGGTGGTGAAGGACCTGTTCTACCCGGATGCGACCATCCGCCAACTGGCTACACTGGCGCGACAGCTGCAGGATGAGCATGGCAGCATCAAGGCCGCCCACTGGCGCGACCGCCTCGCCATCGGCCGCAAACGCAGCATCCAGCTACTGGAATACCTCGACCGCATCGGCTTCACCCGCCGCATCGGCGACCTACGCAAGATCAGGGAAGACTCCGCGCTGGCCCAAGCGCCCACCCCCTGATCACCTGTTATGGAAGGCAAGCACGCCCGGTGGCGTGGCCGGGCTTCAAACCCGGTGGGGGACGGCAGCCGTTCCTGGGTGGGTTCGACTCCCACTGCCTTCCGCCATTTCTCCCCACACTCGTAATGCCCCCAAAACTTGGGCCGTCCCGTCATCACCGCCAACCACTCGGTTCGGAGGCAACGCTTCCCGCCAGTTCAGTGCCTATAGTGGAAAGATTGTCATTGCAGCGGCGTTTTTCGGCGCGGGAGGCGAGCGATGAAGGCAGCGATAGGCCTGGCGTTGGTCATGGTGGTAGCGGGACTTCAAGGATGTACGACACCGCCGGCCGATACGGAGAACCAGTTGCTCAATATCAACCTGGAGCCCACCCAACGGAATGCGGGGCGGATCGGGCGGGCGACCTTTGCGCCGCGCGGGGATCAGACTAGCGTTTCCATGCTGGTCAGCGGCGTGCCGCCCAGTGTGACGCGGCCGGTCCGCCTGCTGGCCTTCATCTACCCGGGGACCTGCGCCGAGCCCGGAGGCGCGCCGGCCTATGAGCTGAACCGTACGGCGACCACCTTCCGCAATTTCGACGGCGACGTCTGGCGGCTGTCACGGAACGCGCCTGTCGCGCTCTCGAAGTTGAAGGCGGGTGAGTATTCCCTGGTGCTGCGGACGACGCCGGCCAATGGTGGGTTCGATATTTTCTGTGGGGATATCCGCTAGTAGCCGATTGGATTGTTTGCTTAAACTCTGGAAGCCGGGAGTGCAATAGCGGCGTACAGTACGTTCGGATCTTTGATCTACTGCACTCATACAAATTCGTTTCTGTATTTTGTTTGCAGTTGGCATGGTCGCTGACTGTGTTTCTGTTTACTTCGATTATCCTGATTGCCCGGTTCCATAGTTGCTCGGGCGGGGTCGCCGGAACCGACCCGGATGCCCGGCGGACGAGTGGTGCGTCGGGGAGAGACCGGGCACTGAGTAGGCTGGGCAGGCGGTCTGATTTAGACAGACGGTCGTTCCAGTCATCACCCAGACACTTGCCGCCCCCACATTTGCTGCGCACTATGCGCAACAGTTTTCCGGCAGTTGCTTTAATAAATGTAAGCAGTCGGACAAATTGGCAGTTTCACTGCCAATGAAGTTCAGTCGGCACGAGCAGTACAGCACCAACAAAAGCACCTCTCAGAGGGTGTATGTACGATCGACCAATCCCTGGAGTTTATATGAGCATCCGAATTGCAGTGGGCAGCGCGCTGATCCTTATGGCGAGCGTCTCCTTTGCCGCCGGCCCTGCGGCAAAGTCCAAGCCGGGCAGCGACAACTACTTCCTGAACTGGCAGGAGCGCAACGGCGCAATCGCCCTGGACACGGTCTGCAGCAAGAACCAGAAGGGCTCCTCGCAGTTCCAGAACTGCCAGAAGCACGCCCAGGTGGTTTTCCGCAACTCCTGCACGCGCTCCAAGGACCCGGCGAGCAAGTGGTGTGTTGCCCAGGCCGAGTACAAGCCCTGATCGAATCGATCCATCGCGGGCCGCTGATCGGCGGCCCGGTGTCCGGCTTTCCGCCCAATGAAAAGGCCCCTGTCCAGGGGCCTTTTTCGTTGCTGTACCTACCGCCTATTCGCTGAACCTTCCGCTCTTGGCGTCCGGCATCAGGGCCATGTATTGCGTGCCGCTCATGTGCACCAGTTCGTCATGGCGACCGGACTCGACATAGATGTCCGGTTGCTCACTGAGGGACTGGTCCACCAGGGTATCGAGGCCGAAGAGATTGCCCACGGCGGGGATGGCGCCGGTCTCGCAGTTGGCGAAGCGCTTGCCGAAGTCCTGCTCGCGCACCAGGCGCCAGTGGCGGTGGGTGAGCTTGTGGAGTTTTTCCAGGTCGACATGGCGCGAGGCGGGCACCACGGCCATCAACCAGTGGCCCTGGAAGTCGTCGAGTATCACCGGCTTGGCCATCTGCTGCGGCGGCACGCCGGCGCGGCGGGCGGCTTCGCGGGTGGTCATGGAGGCGGCGTGGTTGAGCACGTCGAAGCGGGTCTTGTGCTGCATCAGGCTGCTTTGCAGTTGGGTGATCATGGTCATGGGGCACCTCCTGCCAGGCGTCGGCTCGTTGCTCCCGGTGAGCCGACGTTACCGGTACTGAGGAGGAGCCTCCCGCTCCCCGCTTGGCGTCGGACTTGGCCGCTGCCCTGTGGATAAGTGTAGTGAAGGGAGCGGTCGCCGGGCCGCCAGGCGCCGACCGGTTCAGGCGAGGTCGCGGCGCATGGCGACGCGGTTGCGCAGGCCCGCTCGCTGTTCGGCGGCGAGGTGCTCGCGCAGGCGCACGTCGCAGTCCTCCGCTGGCAGCACGCGATAGCCGAGGCGTTCGTAGAATGGACGGTTCCAGGGCACGGCGGCGAAGGTGGTCAACGTCAGGGCGACAAAGTCGAGTTGCGCCGCGTGGCTGGCGGCCCGCTCCAGCAGGGCGCGGCCGAGTCCACTGCCGCCGTGCTCGGGCAGCACGCTGACTTCGACGACGTGCAGCGCATCCCCGCAATCCTCCGCCATCAAAAAACCGGCCAGCTCGCCCGAGGGCGCCAGTGCGACCCACAGCAGCCCGGCGGCCAGGGCCTGTTGCAACGCGCCCTGACCCTGGGTGGCCCCGCGTTGTTTCGGCGGCAGGTCGTCGGCACTGAAGCGTTCGGCGGCGCGGGACTCGATGGCCGCCAGCAAGGGCAGGTCGTCCTGCCCAGCGTTGCGGATGGGCGAGGGGTTCATTCGCTGAGGGACTTGTCCATTTGCACCAGGGCCACGCGGCGACCGTCCCAGGACTGGCGTTCGACTATGGCGCGGGGTTGGTAGCCGAGGCGGGTGTAGAGCAGCAGGCCGCCGGCGTTGGCGTTGAAGCAGGACACCTTCATCAGCCTGGCCTTGTACTGCTCGCGGGCCATACGTTCCATGGCTTCGATCAGGTAGCCGGCCACGCCCTGGCCGCGGGCCCAGGGCGCGACCATCATGTTGCCCAGGGCGCAGTACTCGCCGTGCTGCCATTGGTAGAAGTTGGCGAAGCCGGCCACCTTGCCGTCCAGCAGGGCGACGCTGCTGCCACGGCGCTCGGCCATGGCGGCGGCGAGCTGGCCGACGGTCAGGGGCCAGTTGGCCTTGGGGTAGGCGAAGAAGAGTTCTTCCGCATCCTGGGGAAAGCGGACGACTTCATCGAGGTCTGCGGCGCTGGCGGGACGATATTGCAGTTCGGGCATGGAGGCCTCAGTGCGGGGGGAATTGGGCGATCACCTTGGCGACCGTTTCACGGATGGCGGCCTCGCGCTCGGCGGGGCTGGGCGGCGAGCTCTGCATGATCTGCTCGGCGCTGCCGCGCCAGACCATCTTGCCGTCCCGGGCGTCGAAGAGGTCCACCTGAATGGTGGCCACCCGGTAGTTGTAGATGCGGGTTTCGGTATAGGTCGGACCACCCCAGTAACCGCCCCAATAGCCACCCCAGTAGCCGCCGTAGTTGTAGCTGGATTCGCGCTGGCGCTCATCGACTATCAGCCAGGACTGCACCTTGAGGTCGGCCTTGTCGCTGCTGGCCGGGCGCAGGCCGCGCTGGTCCAGCTGCTGGCCGACGGCATCGCGGATACGTTGTTCGGTTAGGTCGCTCTTGATCCGTGGATCATCCGGGCGGTACTGCAGGCCGGGTTCCTTCCAGCTCCAGGTGCGGTAGGCGCTGAAGTCACGAGAGCTGTCGAAATCGCGGGTCACGTCATAGCTCTGGCAAGCGGCCAGGAACAGGGCTGTGAACAGGAGTAGCGTGCGGCGGATCATGATCGGATCTCCTCGGCCTAGACCCCTATCGAAGCGCAAGCCAGGGTGGCCGGCAAGGGCAATTTGGTGTCACCGCAAGAGACGTCAGTAGGGCGGGTAGTCGTCCAGCGCGGCGTTCAACGCATCCCGCAGTGCGTCCACGCCATCGGAGCGGCTGCCGCCCGCACTGGCTTCTCCGCTGCCACTCCAGACCGGCTGGTTGTCGCGGGCATCGAAGAACTCCAGGTACACCACCGCCACCTGTTCTTCGTAGGTGCGCACCAGGGGCACGGTGGCCCAGGCGCCGTACTGGTCGCGCCAGGGGCCGCTGCCGTAATAGGCGCCGCCGTAGTCGTCGTACTGCCGCAGGCGCCGTTCATAGCGCAGGCTGGCGCTGACCTTGAGGTCGGCCTGGTCGGGGCTGCGGGCCTGGCGCAGGCCGTGCTGGTCGAGGCCCGAGTTGACCAGGTCGGCCATCTCCTCGGGGCTCGCCCAGTTGTTGCCGGCCGGCAGCTGGCCGCCCTGCCAGGCCCAGCTGCGGTAGCGGCCGAAGTCGCGGGGCGCCGCCGGGTAGGCGCTGCGGTCGAAGGTGCTGGCCGCGCCCGGCGGGGCGGGCGGCAGCGGGCGGGATTCGGCCAGGTAGGGGTTGGGGCTCTGGCAGGCGCTGAGCAGCAGCAGGGCGGCAAGCAGGGCGGGCAATTTCATGGGGCCTCCATTCAGAGCGGCCGGCAGATCCAGTGCAGGTAACGGCCTAGTCCCTGGTAGCTGGGGTGACGGCGGTAGGCGAGTTCCATTTCCAGCAGGTCGACCAGCTCGGCCTTGGCCTGGAATTCCTGGGGCATGTAGTCGTGGAACACCCGCACGCCGCTCTGCGCTTCGACCTGCCAGTGGCCGGCGAGTTGCGCCGCCAGTTCACGCGGGTCCAGCGGCTGTTGCGGGGTCAGGCTCTGCCCCTCGCCAGCGAACTTGTGTTTGCGCAGCTTGCGGAAATGGCCCTTGAGCAGGTTGCGGTAGATCAGCGCGTCCTTGTTGTAGAAGGCCAGCGACAGCAGGCCGTCCTTGGCGGTGAGCTGGTGCAGCACCGGGAGAATGGCGTGCGGATCGGCCAGCCATTCCAGCACGGCGTGGCACAGCACCAGGTCGTAGGGCTCGGTGAGCTGGCCGAGCAGTTCCTGCCAGGATGCCTGGATGAAGGTGGCTTGGCGCCCGGCATCGGCGAAGCGCTGGCGTGCACCGATGAGCATGGGTTCGGCGGGTTCTGCGAGGGTCACCTGGTGGCCGCGTTCGGCCAGCCAGAGCGCCATGTGGCCGAGGCCGGCGCCCACATCCAGCACCCGCAGCGGGCGGTCGGGCAGGACTTCGGCGAGGTCGGCCTGCAGCACCGCGAGGCGGATGGCGCCCTTGGCGCCGCCGTAGATCTTCTCGGCGAAGCGCGTCGCCATTTCATCGAAGTGACGGTCGCTCATGTGAAGCGCCTTTCGCTGTCGGCGAGCTTGGCGCGCACCACGGCGTCCATGTCCAGGCCGAGTTCGGCGCAGAGCAGCAACAGGTAGAGGACGATGTCGCCGACTTCCTGCCCGGCGTGGGCGAGTTTTTCGGCGGGCAGCTGGCGCGACTGGTCTTCGCTCAGCCACTGGAAGATTTCCACCAGTTCGGCCATTTCAACGCTGGCGGCCATGGCCAGGTTCTTCGGGCTGTGGAATTGCCGCCAGTCGTTCTGGTCGCGGATCGCGTGCAGGCGGGCGGTGAGTTCGTCGAGGTTCATGGTGCTCTCCTTGAGCCGCCTATGGTCCCGCTGCCCGCGCGCCGGTGCAAGGGTCAGCCGAGCAGGCGCCAGCCGCCGACCATGTGCGGCGTGTCGTCCTTGCCGCGCAAGGCAAGCTGGCCTTCGGCGGCGGGGGCACTGGCCAGCAGTTCGACTTCGCCGGGCAGCAGTACCGGTTTCTGGAAGCGCACCATCACCTCGTAGCCGGCGACGGGCAGGCGGCCCTCCAGGGCGGCCAGGCAGCGAGCCTTGTTCCACAGGCCGTGGGCGATGGCACGGGGGAAGCCGAACAACTTGGCGCTCGGCGCCGACAGGTGAATGGGGTTGTAGTCGCCGGACACATGGGCATAGCGCCGTCCGATATCGGCGGGCGCCGGCCACTGGCCGAGCGGTTCCAGCGGCAGGCTCTGTTCGCTGGCGCGTGACGGTGGTTCGCCGGGCAGGCGCAGGCCGCGGAAGAGAATGCGGCTGTCGCCCTCCCAGACCAGGCCGAGCTGGTCTTCCAGGCGCGTGATCAGGCTGAAGGTGACGCCCTTTTCATGGGGTTGCAGGCCGTCCACCTGCACGCTGACGACGAAGGGCCCGAGGCCGCCCAGGGCGCGTAGCACGCGGATGCGGTTTTCCAGGTGCACCAGGCCCAGCAACGGGAAGGGAAAACGCGGGTCGGTGAGCAGGCGCATCTGCAGCGGGAAGGCGAGGATGTGCGGGTAGGTCGCCGGCAACAGCCCCTTGCCGCTGAAGCCGCAGAGGGCGCGGTAGCGCTCCAGGTTGCCGGGGTCGACGCTTGCCGGGCCGCGCACGCCGAGCTCGGGCAGGGTCTTGCCGCGCAGGCCACGGCGCACGGCGGCGCGGGCGAACAGGCCGGGGAGGGCCGGGGGTGAGGACAGCTCGAGCCAGTCGGTGGCCATGGGTGATCTCCTTGAGGCGCGTGGGGCTCAGCATAGCCAGTGGCGCCGGGGGCACATTGGCCGACCGTCCCTGGTGGGTGGCAGGGCTGTGAATTGCGGCCTTGAGCGGCGGAGAAAAAGCCGCATAAGATGATCACGCCTCGCAGACAATAAGAATTCTCAGAAAATGACGAGTGATCTGACCGACGATGTGACGCTGTTACACCCGGTGATCGATGCCCTGCGCACCCGCGAGACCGACTCGGACGAGACCAACGCTCGCCGCCGGTTGGTCGAAGGCGAACGCCTGGAGCTGGTGCGCCAGGTTCGCGCGCTGATTGGCGAGTTGCTGGTGGATGGTGGCGCCACCCTGGAGCAGGTGGCCGCGCGGCTGAACATGCCGGCCCGCCGTCTGCGCGAACGCCTGGGCGTGGCCGGCGTGCGCTTCAACGACCTGGTGACCGACTACCGTTGCCGACTGGCCAAGGAACTCCTGCTGGACACCGATGAGCGCATCGACGTGATCGTGGAGCGCACCGGTTTTTCCGAGCCGAGCACCTTCTACCGGGCGTTCAAGCGCTGGGTGGGGGAAACGCCGGTGGAGTTCCGGCGCAAGGGCCGGCGGGACGCGTAGGAACGCGTTCCGGCGCTACGCCCCCAACAGGCTCTGCCCGCACACCCTGAGCACCTGCCCGGTGACCGCGCCGGAGCCCGGCTGGGCGAACCAGGCCACGGCTTCGGCCACATCCTGGGGCAGGCCGCCCTGGCCCATGGAGTTCATCCGCCGCCCGGCTTCGCGGAGGGTGAAGGGAATGGCGGCGGTCATCTGGGTTTCGATGAAGCCCGGCGCCACGGCGTTGATGCTGATGCCGCGCTGGCCCAGGGTCGGCGCCCAGTGCTGCGCCAGGCCGATCACCCCGGCCTTGCTCGCCGCATAGTTGGTCTGGCCGAGGTTGCCGGCGATACCGCTGATGGAGGCGATCAGCACCACGCGGCCATTGTCGTGCAGCTTGCCGCCGTCCAGCAGGGCCTGGGTCAGCACCTGTGGCGCCCGCAGGTTGACGTTGATCACCGCGTTCCAGAACTCGTCGCTCATCTTGGCCAGGGTCTTGTCGCGGGTGATGCCGGCGTTGTGCACCAGGATATCCACGCCGTCCGGCAGGGCCTCCAGCAAGCGCTCCCCGGCGTCGTCGCTGGTTATATCGATGGTCACGCCACGGCCGCCCAGGCGCGCGGCCAGGCCGTCGAGGGCGTCCTGGGCCTGGGGCACGTCCAGCAGCACCACCTCGGCACCGTCACGGGCCAGGGTTTCCGCGATGGCGGCACCGATGCCCCGGGACGCGCCGGTAACCAGGGCGCGCTTGCCGGCCAGCGGTCGGGTCCAGTCACGGACCTTCTCGGCGCAGGCGGCCAGGCGCAGTACCTGGCCCGAGACGTAGGCGCTCTTGGGCGAGAGCAGGAAGCGCAGCACGCCTTCCAGCTGGTCTTCGGCGCCTTCGCCGACATACACCAGCTGCACATTGCCGCCCCGGCGGATTTCCTTGCCCAGGGAGCGGGTGAACCCCTCCAGGGAGCGCTGTACGCTGGCGGCCACCAGGTCCCGGGTGGATTCCGGCGCGCGCGCCAGGACCACCACTTTCGGGCACCGGCCCAGGCCCTTGAGGGCGGGCTGGAAGAAGTCGCGCAGCTCGATCAACTGCTCGAAACGGGTCAGCTGGCTGGCGTCGAAGACCAGCGCCTTGAGCTTCGGTCCGCCCTCGGCCGTCCAGCGCGGCAGGCCGAAGCGGCCTTCCTCGACGACGAAGTTCTGGTCGGTGAGCTTGTTCAGCACGGCACTGGCGGCCTCGGCCAGTTCGCCCTGGCCGCCCAGCAGCAAGGCGCCTTCCACCGGCCGCGTACGGCCTGCCATCCAGCGCTCCAGGCGCAGCGGCGCCGGCAGGCCGAGGGCGCCCACCAGGCGCCGGCCAGTGTTGGAGTTGGCGAAGGCGAGGTAACGGTCGTTCATGGGATAGCGCTCCTGCTGGTCAATCGAAAGTGGGCACACTCTACGCAGTCGCGGGCTGCGCGCAATCGACCGCGCTGGCCCGTCCGCCGTCGAAGCGGCCAATCCAGACGTCTAGTCTTGTATCCGACACTGCAACCTGCCAATCCTCACCTGCAAGGAGTCACCATGACCCAGCCTCGCCGGGTCGCCATCGTCGGCGGCAACCGCATCCCCTTCGCCCGCTCCAACACCGTCTACGCCACGGCGAGCAACCAGGACATGCTTACCAGCGCGCTCGAAGGCCTGGTGGAGCGCTTCAACCTGCATGGCGTGCGGGTGGGGGAGTTCGCCGCTGGCGCGGTGCTCAAGCATTCCCGCGACTTCAACCTGGCCCGCGAGTGCGTGCTGGGCTCGCGGCTGGCGCCGGAAACCCCGGCCTACGATATCCAGCAAGCCTGCGGCACGGGGCTGGAGGCGGCCATCCTGGTGGCCAACAAGATTGCCCTGGGGCAGATCGAATGCGGCATCGCCGGTGGCGTGGACACCACCTCCGACGCGCCCATCGGGGTCAACGAGGGATTGCGCAAGATCCTCCTGGAGGCCAACCGCGCCAAGTCCACCGGGGACAAGATCAAGGCCCTGCTGCAGATACGTCCGCGTCACCTGGCACCGCACATCCCGCGCAACGGCGAGCCGCGCACCGGGATGTCCATGGGCGAACACTGCGAGCTGATGGCGCAGACCTGGGAGATCCCGCGCGATGCGCAGGACCAGCTCGCCATCGCCAGCCACCAGAAGCTGGCGGCGGCCTACGCCGAAGGCTGGCAGGACGATCTGCTAACGCCCTTCCGGGGGCTTACCCGCGACCAGAACCTGCGCCCGGACA
Organism: Pseudomonas resinovorans NBRC 106553; assembly: GCF_000412695.1. Classification (NCBI taxonomy): domain Bacteria; kingdom Pseudomonadati; phylum Pseudomonadota; class Gammaproteobacteria; order Pseudomonadales; family Pseudomonadaceae; genus Metapseudomonas; species Metapseudomonas resinovorans. The sequence continues at coordinate 5,595,551 of NC_021499.1, read as the reverse complement.
TCAGCGCCGACAAGCTGGCGAGCCTGAAGCCGGTCTTCGAGACGGGCCCACGGGGCACGCTCACGGCGGCCAACTCCACCCCGCTCACCGATGGCGCCTCGGTGGTGTTGCTGGCCAGCGAGGAATGGGCGAAAGCTCGCGGGTTGCCGGTGCTCGCCTACCTGCGCGATGGCGAAGCGGCGGCGGTGGACTTCGTCAGCGGCGAGGAGGGCCTGCTGATGGCGCCGGTCTACGCGGTGCCGCGCCTGCTGGCACGCAACAACCTGAAACTGCAGGACTTCGACTACTACGAGATCCACGAAGCCTTCGCCGCCCAGGTGCTCTGCACCCTCAAGGCCTGGGAAGACGCCGACTACTGCCGCACGCGCCTTGGCCTGGACGAACCCCTGGGGGACATCGACCGCTCGAAGATGAACGTCAAGGGCAGCTCGCTGGCCGCCGGCCACCCTTTCGCCGCCACCGGTGGGCGGATCGTCGCCAACCTCGCCAAGCTGCTTTCGGTGGCCGGTGAGGGGCGCGGGCTCATCTCCATCTGCGCCGCCGGTGGCCAAGGTGTGACCGCGATCCTGGAAAAGTAATCCAATACCGGTGACGGCAAGTCATCGCCGTCACGCGATGTAAGCAACTCCGTGATTTAGGGCGGCCCGCACTGTCGGGGCCGCCCTTTTTTTCGGCCCGGGGATGACCGCTGCGGTGCGTAGGATGGGTTGAGCGGAGCGATACCCATGCGGTCAGGGTTGATGGGTATCGCAAGCTCAACCCATCCTACGACTGATGCAAGCTCGCGAAACGCCACGGGCATCATCCATCCACCAGCACCCCGCCCCGCACGATCTTCACCCGCTGGTGCAGCTCCAGGCGCACCGGGTCGCGGCCGGTGATGCTCCAGCCCTTTTCCAGCAGCTTGTCCACATGCATGCGCATGGCGTGGTAGCTGCGTCGCTCGTTGGGCACGTCGCGGCGCTGCTTGAGCACCACCCACTGGCCGGCGACGTATTCGATCCAGGGCGTGGCCGAGGACTCCCGGCGGTCGTTCCCTGACAGCTCGCTTTGGAATGGGAAGGGGTCCGCGTCGTCGCTGAGAAGCGGCTCGCCCATGCCGGTTTCGGAATCAAACAGCCAACTGGAGTCGGTCATTCGAAAGAACCTCCCTATTGCACGATTACGTTCAGCACCTGCAGCCGTCCGGGCCTGCACCTGGGGTGTTTCACCGTTGCAACAGGACACGAGCAATGCCTGTGCCATGAGCGGGAAACCGCTCTGGTCCGGGGTTTCAGGGAGGGAATTGGGTGGGGCGTGGGCCAGGAGTGGGGAATGGGGCTCAGCTATTGGGGGCCAGCCCCGGGGGGGGGGGGGGGGGCGGTCAGGCGCTCCACTCGAGGTCCAGTTCTTCCTGCCAGGCCACCCGCACGAAGTGGCTGCCGACGATTTCCTTGAGGCGCTCCAGGCCTTCCGGCGTGGCGCTTTCCACGGCCAGGGTCAGGCCGTCGCCTTCGGCACGCAGCAGGCCGAGGCCCAGGTCGAATTCGATGCGGCCCTGTTGCTCGTCATGACTGACGGGCACCCGGTGGGCGAAGTGCTTGCACAGGCGATTGATGTAGCGTGCCGGGGTGGCGGTGACGACATGGGCGGTTGCGCTGAGGGTCATTGCGTTGCTCCTTAGTAGCCGACGGTGAAGCGTCGGCGAAGGTGTTGGGGTTGTTCCAGTTCGTCGACGATGGCCACGGCCAGGTCGGCCACGGAAATGTTCGCCGGGTGGTCACCGCTCATCAGCAGCTGGTCGCCGCCAATGCGGAAGCGGCCAGTGCGCGAGCCCGGCTCCAGTAAGGCGGGCGGGGAAATGAAACTCCAGTCCAGGCTGCTTTCTGCGCGGATCAGCTCCAGTGCCTGGCGAGCGCCTTCGGCACCTTCCTTGTACTCGGCGGGGAACTGCGGCGTGTCGATCAGTTGCAGCCCCGGCGCCACGTAGAGGCTGCCGGCACCGCCGACCATCAGCAGGCGCGCGACGCCGGCCTGCTTGGCGCCGGCGAAGATGGCCCGGGTGCCCTGGAGGAACAGCTCGCGGATGTTTGCCTCGCCCCAGCCGGGGTTGAAGGCGTGGACCACCGCGTCATGGCCGGCCACCGCCTGGGCAATGTCGGCGGCGTCGTAGGCGTCGCCCTGGCGGGCGGCAAGTTGGGGGTGCGGCTCGAGCTTTTCCGGGTGGCGGACGATGGCGGTTACCGCGTGGCCGCGTTGCAGCGCTTCGCCGAGGACGGCCGATCCGACGAATCCACTGGCGCCGATCAGGGCGATCTTCATGTGCATCTCCAGTCTGGGTTGCGAGGTGATGCATAATCGCTGCTGGATAATCATTGGAAAAAGTAGCCAAAGGCGCTTTCACAATTAAGCGGAGCTTACGAATGGAGCAGCTCAAGCGCATGGCGGTGTTCGCCACGGTGGTGGAGCGCGGCAGCATGGTGGCCGCGGCGCAGGTGCTGGGCATGACGGCCTCGGCGGTCAGCCAGCAGATCCGCAAGCTGGAGCAGGACACCCAGGTCAGTCTGTTGCACCGCACCACCCGCAAGCTGACGCTGACCGAGGCGGGAGCGGTGTTCTACAAGAGCTGCGCCCAGGTCCTGGAGCTGGCCCAGCAGGCCGAGCAGCGCCTGGCCGAGCTGCGCGACGCGCCGGTGGGCGAGTTGCGCATCGCCGCGCCAGTGGGCTTTTCCAACGGCATGCTCACCGAGGCCCTGGCGCCCCTGCTGGAGGCCCATCCCGGCCTGAGCCTGCAACTGTTCTTCCATGACGAGCCGGTGGACCTGGTGGAGCAGCGCATCGACCTGGCCATCCGCGTCGGCCGCCAGGAGGACTCCAGCCTGGTGGCGCGCCACCTCGCCGACTGGCCGGCGGTGCTCTGCTGCGCGCCGTCCTACCTGGCGCGCTGCGGGCCCATCAGCCTTCCTGAGCGGTTGCTGGAGCTGGACTGGATCAGCCTCAACGGCGAGCGCCAGCAATTCCACCAGACCTTCACCGGCCCCGGCGGCGAGCAGCAGCGCCTGCGGCTGGAAAGCCGGGTGGGCTGCAACAACATCCTCGCGGTGCGCAGCTTCACCCTGGCCGGGGTGGGGGTGTCCCTGCAGCCGGGGCCGGAAATTCGTGAAGAACTGGCCAGTGGTCGGCTGTTGGCGCTCCTGCCCGAATGGCAGCCGACGCCCCTCGGGCTCTACATCGTCACCCCGCGTCGCGACGCCTTGCCGGCCAAGGTACGCTATGCCATCGACACCTTGCGTCGCGGCCTGTCGCGTCGTGGATAGCCGCCGCTGCCCGCATGCCGTATAAAGTCGCCCATTGTTCCCCTCTCCTCGGATGCCGCCCGTCGCACTTGCATGAAGACCCCGAAACGCCTTGAGCCTCTGTTGGAAGATGGCCTGATCGATGAAGTCCTGCGCCCGCTCATGAGCGGCAAGGAAGCCGCCGTGTACGTGGTGCGTTGCGGCAGCGAGCTGCGCTGCGCCAAGGTCTACAAGGAGGCCAACAAGCGCGGCTTCCGCCAGGCGGCCGAGTACCAGGAGGGCCGCAAGGTGCGCAACAGCCGCGACGCCAGGGCCATGGCCAAGGGCTCGAAGTACGGCCGTCGCGAGCGCGAGGAGTCCTGGCAGAACGCCGAGGTGGCCGCGCTGTTCCACCTGGCAAGTGCCGGGGTGCGGGTGCCCAAACCCTACGACTTCCTCGATGGCGTATTGCTGATGGAGTTGGTCAGCGACGGTGCCGGCGACGCCGCGCCGCGCTTGAACGATGTCGACCTGACGCCCGAGGACGCCCGCGAATTCCACAGCTTCATGATCGGCGAGATCGTGAAGATGCTCTGCGCCGGCCTGGTCCATGGCGACCTGTCCGAGTTCAACGTGCTGCTCGATCCCTATGGCCCGGTGATCATCGACTTGCCCCAGGCGGTGGATGCCGCGGGCAACAACCACGCTTTCCGCATGCTGGAGCGTGATGTCGGCAACATGGCCGAATATTTCGGCCAGTTCGCCCCCGAGTTGAAGTACACCCGTTACGCCAAGGAAATGTGGGCGCTTTACGAGGACGGCAAGCTGACCCCGGAAACGCCGCTGACCGGCCATTTCGACGAGCCAGAAGACGCCGCCGACCTGGATGCCGTGATGCGCGAGATCAAGGCCGCCCTGGCCGACGAGGCCCGGCGCCAGGCCGCGCTCGCCGAGCAGGACGCGCCGCAAGTGCGGGAAGAGCCCACGCCGCCGTGGATGCGTGAGTGAGGCCGACTTGACCGGATCGGTTCGGCGCACGATCCTTATCTATCGTTTTTCCGGAGATGCGTAGATGCAAGGCCAAGCCGAAGTGGTGGATTACCTCAAGGACCTGTTGCGCGGCGAACTGGCTGCCAGGGACCAGTATTTCCTGCATTCGCGGATGTACCAGGACTGGGGCTTCAACAAGCTGTTCGAGCGCATCAACCATGAGATGGAGGAGGAGACCCAGCACGCCGACGCCCTGCTGCAGCGCATCCTGTTCCTCGAAGCCACCCCGGACATGCGCCCGCGCACCATCCATCCCGGCCACACCGTGCCGGACATGCTGCGTGCCGACCTCAAGCTGGAATACGAAGTACGTGCCGCGCTGAGCAAGGGCATCACCCTGTGCGAGAAGCACAAGGACTACATGAGCCGCGACATCCTCGCCCTGCAACTCAAGGACACCGAGGAAGACCACGCCTACTGGCTGGAGCAGCAGCTGGGCCTGATCGACCGCATCGGCCTGGAGAACTACCTGCAGTCGCAGGCCTGATGGTTTCCGCCTGAACGAGAAGGGCCGCTTTTGCGGCCCTTTTTCATGTCGGCATGGACGGCCCCCCTACGGTCCTGATCGACACTTTTGGCTCCCTCTTGGGGTGAGGGCAGCCCTTCGGCCTGCTTGGCGAATGAATTCGCCCCTACAGGGCTGGGGTGAGTTCGTAGATACCATCTCTCCGATCAGATGCAACCGACCCTATCAGGTCGGTTGCGGCTGATAGGGTGTCTGCGTCTTGAGCACGCCATAGGCAATCTGCAACAGCTTGCGCATGGCGGCACCCAGGGCGCTCATCTTGGCTTTTCCCCGCGCCAGTAGACGTTGGTAAAGCGCTCTAACCGTGGGGTTGTACTGCTTGGCGACAATCGCGGCCATGTAGAGCTTGGCCCGCAGTCGAGGCTGCCCCGCCTTGGTCAAACGAGGTTTGCCCTTCACCGATGAGCCGGAGTCCCAAGGTCGTGGCACCAGGCCCGCAAAAGCCGCGCATTGTCGGGCAGTGCCAAAGTCGCGGCTGTGCAGAAACGCCAGCAGATGACGGGAGAGGACATCCCCGATGCCCTGGATGCTCTGCAGCAGCTGTCGGTTGCGTTTGAGCTGGTCGTGCCGGTCGATGTGATCGTCGATCTCTTGTTTCAGGCGCTCGGCTTCCTGGCGCAACGCACTGAGCATCGTATCGATGGAGGCCATTACGCTGAGGCTGGCCTGACTGACCTCGGCCTTTTCCCGCCGGTTCAGTTCGCGCTGAAGGTCCTCTTGCAGCGCCTCATAGCGCACGATCATCGCTTTCAGCTCGCGGATTTCCCGCGCTTCCGGCAACCAGCGCCGGGCCTTCTGGGTTGCGCCAAAACGGGCGAGCACCAGGCTGTCTTGTTTGTCCGTCTTACCACGAATGCCCTGGCTGCGCGCATAGTCGCGGACCTGCGCCGGGTTCAGGACAAAGACTTGAACGCCGCGCTCGTGCAGGTAATACGCCAAGGATTCGTGATAGACCCCGGTGGCCTCAAGGAACACCTTCAGTTCCCCGGCTGTGGCTCCGGTGTGCGTGCAACACCAATCAACCAACGCGGCGAAGTCGTCCACTTGATTGGTAAATACCTTGGTTTTGACCTTCAGACTTTCCGGGTCGCGTAGCCACAGACAGTCGAGCTTTTGCTTGCTGACATCGATTCCAATAACCGCCATCTCTCGATCCTTGCCTTGTTCATACAGCCTCACTCCGCTGGAGGGGCTTGGATACCATTCAGGAGTTGGAGAAGTGGGCCGGGAGCACAATCTACGAAACAGAGTCAGGCTCTCAGGATGGGAACGGCTTTCCCGGCCTTGGGCATCAAGGTAGCTAACCTCATTGCCCTGGAGAGATACAAGGATGGGTTGAGCGAAGCGATACCCATGCTGTCCGGAGTGATGGGTATCGCCGGCTCGCGGAACGCCGCCCGACCCATCCTACAGTCTGCTTCGTGCCTGCCGGCGAGAGTCACCCGCGCCCTTCGGGATAGGCCATACAACCTTCACAGTTTTCCCCGCCATCTGTATCCATACATTTCCGCCTCCGGCTGCTAGCGTGTGGCGATCTTTCCGGAGTCCGCCGCCATGCCGCTTGCGCACATTCTCCTGGCCCTGCTGGTCACCCTGATCTGGGGCGTGAATTTCGTCGTGATCAAGGTCGGCCTGGAGGACTTCCCGCCCCTGCTGTTCTGCGCCCTGCGCTTCGCCCTGGCGGCGTTGCCGCTGCTGTTCCTGCGCGGGCCGATGCCGGCGCCGTTCTGGCGCATCGTGCAGATCGGCCTGCTGCTGGGCGTGGTGAAGTTCGGGCTGCTGTTCGTCGGCATGCACCTGGGGATGCCGGCGGGGTTGTCGTCGCTGGTGCTGCAGAGCCAGGTGTTCTTCACCATCCTGATCGCCGCCCTGTTCCTCGGCGAGCGGCCGAGCCGGCGGGGGCTGGTGGGGTTGCTGCTGGCGGCTTCCGGGCTGGTGCTGATCGGCCTCGGCCGGCCCCTGGGGGACAGCCTGCTGGCCTTCATGCTGGTGATCGCCGCCGCGCTGGCCTGGGCCTTTGCCAATATCGCCACCAAGCGCAGCGGCGCCAGCGACATGCTGCGGCTGATCTGCTGGGTCAGCCTGGTCCCGCCGCTGCCCCTGCTGGCGCTGTCCTACGTCTTCGAGGGGCCTGAAGCCATCGCCAGCGCCCTGAGCCAACCGAGCTGGGGCGGCATCGGCGCGCTGCTCTACATCGCCTTCCTCGCCACCACGGTAGGGTTCGGGCTGTGGAGCTTCCTGTTGCAGCGCTACCCGGCCAGCCTGGTGACGCCCTTTGCCCTGGCCGTGCCGGTTTCCGGCCTGTTGTCCGGCTGGTTGCTGCTGGGCGAAGAACTCAGCGCGGCAGGCTGGATGGCCTGCGTGCTGGTGTTCGTCGGCCTGGTCATCACCGTGCTGCCCAAAAGCGCGCTCGACCGCGTCTTCAGTGGCAGCAGCCGCCTGACTCCAGGTCCTTGAGGATCGGGCAGTCGGGGCGGTGGTCGCCCTGGCAGTGCTCCACCAGTTCCTGGAGGGTGTCGCGCAGGCCGGCGAGCTCGGCGATCTTGCGGTTCAGCGCTTCGATATGGTCGCGGGCCAGGGACTTCACGTCGGCGCTGGCGCGCTGGCGATCCTGCCAGAGCTCAAGCAACCGGCCCACTTCCTCGAGGGAGAAACCCAGGTCCCGCGAGCGCTTGATAAAGGCCAGGGTGTGCAGGTCCTGGCTGCTGTACTGGCGGTAGCCGCTGTCGCTACGACCGGCCGCCGGCAGCAGGCCGATGCTTTCGTAGTAGCGGATCATCTTCGCGGTCAGCCCGCTTTGCTTCGCGGCTTGGCCGATGTTCATGGGGTGGTCCTCATTCTTCCGGCTTCCAGGTTTTCAGCAGCAGCGCGTTGCTCACCACGCTGACGCTCGACAGGGCCATGGCCGCACCCGCCACCACGGGGTTGAGCAGGCCGGCGGCGGCCAGGGGAATGCCGATCAGGTTGTAGATAAAGGCCCAGAACAGGTTCTGGCGGATCTTCGCGTAGGTGCGACGGGAGATATCCAGGGCCGCCGGCACCAGGCGCGGGTCACCACGCATCAGGGTGATGCCGGCGGCGTGCATGGCCACGTCGGTGCCTCCGCCCATGGCGATGCCGACATCGGCGGCGGCCAGGGCGGGGGCGTCGTTGATGCCGTCGCCGACCATGGCCACCACGGCGCCGCCGGCCTTGAGCGCGGCGACCTCGGCGGCCTTGTCCGCCGGCAGCACCTCGGCATGCACCGACTCGATACCCAGGGCCTCGGCCACCACCCGCGCGCTGCCCCGGTTGTCGCCGGTGATCAGGTGGCTGTGGATATCCCGTGCGCGCAGGGTCGCCACGGCCTCCGCGGCACCTTCCTTGAGCGTGTCGCCGAAGGCGAACAGGCCGATTACGCGCCGCTGCGGCTCCAGTTCCAGCAGCCAGGACAGGGTGCGGCCTTCGGCCTCCCACTCCTTGGCGCTCGCGGCCAGATCACCGGGCGGCAGCCCCTGCTCGTCCAGCAGGCGGCGGTTGCCCAGGGCCAGCAGGCGGCCGTCCACCCGGCCCTGGATGCCGCGCCCGGCCAGGGCCTGGCTGGCGTCCACGGCGGGCGCCTCGAGGCCACGCTCGGCGCAGGCATCCAGCACCGCCTTGGCCAGCGGGTGTTCGCTACCGCGTTGCAGGGCGCCGGCCAGTTGCAGCAGGGGAGCCTCGTCGCCGTCGGTGGTCGCCAGGTGGGCGATGCGCGGGCTGCCGGAGGTGAGGGTGCCGGTCTTGTCGAAGGCCACGGCCTGGACAGCGTGGGCCACCTCCAGCGCTTCGGCGTCCTTGATCAGGATGCCGTGGCGCGCGGCAACGCCGGTGCCGGCCATGATGGCGGTGGGGGTGGCCAGGCCGAGGGCGCAAGGGCAGGCGATGACCAGCACGGCCACGGCGTTGATCAGCGCGGTTTCGATGCCCGCGCCGGCCAGGAGCCAACCCACCAGGGTGGCGAAGGCGATCAGCAGCACCGCCGGGACGAACACCTGGCTGACCCGGTCCACCAGCTTCTGGATCGGCGCCTTGGCCGCCTGGGCGTCTTCCACCAGGCGGATGATCCGCGCCAGGACGGTTTCCCCGCCCAGGGCCGTGGTGCGCACCAACAGCCGGCCTTCGCCATTGATGGCGCCAGCGGTGACGCGGTCGCCGGGCTGCTTGGGCACCGGCAGGCTTTCACCGCTGATCAGGGCTTCGTCGGCGTGGCTCTGGCCGTCGCTCACCTCGCCATCGGCGGGGAAGCGTTCACCGGGTTTCACCACCAGCAGGTCGCCCAGTTGCAGGGCGGCGATGGCGACGACCTGCTCCTGGCCGTCCCGCAGGCGGGTGGCGTGTTCCGGGCGCAATGCTTCCAGGGCGCGGATGGCGGCGCTGGTCTGGCGCTTGGCGCGGCTTTCCAGGTACTTGCCCAGCAGCACCAGTGCGATCACCACCGCCGAGGCTTCGAAATACAGGTGCGGCATGTGGCCGGGGTGCGCGGCCCACCATTGGTAGAGGCTCAGGCCGTAGCCCGCACTGGTGCCGATGGCCACCAGCAGGTCCATGTTGCCGGCGCCGGCCTTCACGGCTTTCCAGGCCGCGCGATAGAAGCGCGCGCCGAGGATGAACTGCACCGGCGTGGCCAGGGCGAACTGCGCCCAGGCCGGCAGCATCCAGTGCAGGCCGAAGGGTTCCAGCAGCATCGGCAGTACCAGCGGCGTGGCCAGGACCAGGGCCAGCAAGACCGCCCAGCGCTCGCGACGCAGGCGTGCCTGGGCGTCGTCCAGCGGTGGCTTGCTCTCGTCTATCAGGCTGGCGGAGTAGCCGGCGGCCTCCACCGCCTGGATCAGCCGCGAGGTGTCGGCTTCACCGAACAACTGCAGGTGGGCGCGTTCGGTGGCCAGGTTCACCGTCACCCCGGCCACCTCCGGCAGCTTGCCCAGGGCGCGCTCGACTCGGCCGACGCAACTGGCGCAGGTCATGCCGCCGATGGCCAGCTCCAGGCGCTGGGCCGGTACCTCGTAGCCCGCTGCCTGCACCGCCGCCACCAGGGCCGGCAGGCTGTCGCCGGGGGCCTGGACGCGGGCCTGCTCGGTGGCGAGGTTGACGCTGGCGGCCTGTACACCCGGCACCTTGCTCAGGGCGCGCTCCACTCGGCCAGCGCAACTGGCGCAGGTCATCCCGGCGATGGGCAGGTCGAATGCGATGGGGTTGCTCATGGGTTGATCCTCCTTGGCGTGAGGCTAGGATCAACCTTGACCCGATGGCAAGGTCAAGGCCTTCACTGGAAGGCGTTGGTCGGTATCAGGTAGAGCCCTTCGGTGCTCTGCGCCAGGCGGAATTTGCGCACTTCGCCGGCGCGCAGGGTGATCGCCTGCTGGCGCAGCTGTTCGATGCCCGGCCGGCAGGGTCCGGGGCCGAGCAAGCCGAGGCGGATCGACAGCGGCCCCGGCGGCAGGTTGAAGGAGAAGAGCTGGCCCTGGACCAGGCGCGCGGCCAACTGGTCGTCCAGGTAGAGGCCGACGTCACAGGCGGTGGCGAGCTCCAGGCGCTCACGGGAAACGATCAGCACGGCGTAGTCCAGCGCCGACTGGGCCGGGGCCTGCCAGGGCAGGGCGAGGAGGGTGAGAAGGGCGATGACGCGGTTCATGGCGCAGGTCCTCTGCGGGCGACAGCTCAAGTGTAGAACGCCCCTTGACCTTGCCATCGTGGCAAGGATGAAACTGTCCACAGGCTCAAGACAGGAGAACCACCATGCAGGTATTCAAGGTTCAAGGCATGTCCTGCGGACATTGCGTCCGCGCCATCACCCAGGCCGTGCAGGCGCTGGACCAGGCCGCCGAGGTGCAGGTCGACCTGGCGGCCGGCGAAGTGCGGGTGGCCAGCCGGCTGGCTGAAGAGCAGGTGCTCACCGCGATTCGTGACGAAGGCTACCCGGCCGAAGCCGCGTAAACATTTACCCACTCGGCACGGGCAGCTCCCTGTAGGAGCGAATTCATTCGCGAAGGGCCGCGCAGCGGCCCGTTGTTCCAGATCGCGAACGAACTCGCTTCTGCAATCAATCCCAATCCTTCACCAGCCCACGGAACATCGCGTCCAGCATGGGCTCGGAGTCGGTCAGCGGGTCGAACAGCTTCGGGTCGCGGGTCCAGTCACTGAACAGTCCCACCAGCAAGCCATGCACCGCCCGGGACGCCAGCAACGGCGTGATGCCCGGGCGCAGGCGCTCGCGGCAGGTGGGGCGGTCGAACAGGTCGTGGGAGAGCTGGATGAACTGGTCGACGAAGGCGTAGTGGCGCTCTTCGGCCTCGCGCAGTTCCTCGGTGAATTCGCAGCGGTGCAGCAGGATGGTGAAGATGCGCTGGCGCTGGGCATCCTTCGCCAGGTTGACCACGGCGTCCAGGCACAGGTCGCGTAGCGACAGCATCGGGTCCTGGCCGTTGCAGCCGTACAGACGCTCGATCATCTGCTCCGGGGGCAGGCGTATCTGGCTCAGCATTTCGTTGAACAGGTGCGCCTTGTTCTGGAAATGCCAGTACACGGCACCACGGGTCACCCCGGCGGCGCGGGCGATCTGTTCCAGCGACGTGCGTGCCACCCCGCTCTCCAGGAACAGGTGCTCGGCAGCGTCGAGGATGGCGATGCGGGTTTTCTCTGCTTCTTCTTTGGTTCTGCGCATAGCAGTTAGGCCAATTCTGACTAGGCTTCTTGTTTGGGGGACGGAGTGTACCGATTTTCCAGGGTACACAGCCGTTTACACACACAAATGAATGTATAGCTCAGCGCCTGCTTCGTTTGCCGACTCGGCACCGTATGGAGACACCTTATGCCGTTTGCTCGCCGCCTTCCCTTCAATCTTGTGCTTTGCGTCACAAGCGCCCTTTTCGTCGGCATGGTCCATGCCGCCGACGGCGCCCCACCGGCCCCCGAGGTGCTGGTGGAAGTGGCCAAGTCGGGCCCGCTGCCGCTGGTGCTGGAGTATGCCGGGCGCACGGCAGGCTACCGCGAGGTGGAGGTACGGGCCCAGGTCAGCGGCATCCTCCAGCAGCGCACCTACACCGAAGGCAGCCGGGTCAAGGCGGGCCAGGTGCTGTTCCGCATCGACCCGCGTACCTACGAGGCCGCCCTGGCGCGGGCCAAGGGTGCCCTGGCCCAGGAGCAGGCGCGCTACCGGCAGACCGAGCGCGACCTCAAGCGGACCCGCGAGCTGCAGAAGAAGGGCTACGCCAGTGAGAGCGAGCTGGACAACGCCATTTCCAATTTCGAACAGAGCAAGGCCAACGTCGAGGCCGCCCAGGCCGAGGTGAAGGCCCGGCAGATCGACCTCGACTACACCACGGTGGAAGCGCCCATTTCCGGCATGACCAGCAAGGAGACCCGCTCCGAAGGCAGCCTGATCGTGGCCAACGATCCCAACGGCAGCCTGCTCACCCAGCTCACCCAGCTCGATCCCCTCTACGTCAACTTCGCCTACCCGGATACCGAGGCCGAGCGCATGCGCGAAGGCGTCAAGAGCGGCAAGATCCAACTGCCGCCGGACGGCCTGCTCAGCGCCGAACTGAAGTTCGGCGACGGCTCCAGCTACCCGCTGGCCGGCCGGGTGGATTTCACCGACAGCTTCGTCAATACCGGTACCGGTACCGTCAGCGCGCGGGCCGTGGTGCCCAACCCGGAGCAGAAGTTGTTGCCCGGCATGTTCATGCGGGTGCTGGTGAAGGGCTTCACCCGCCCGGACGCCATCACCGTGCCGGAGCGAGCCCTGGCCCAGGGGCCGCGCGGCACCTTCGTCTACGTGGTGGACAAGGACGGCATGGCGCGGGTGCGCCAGGTGAAGACCGGCGACACGCGGGACGGCCGCTGGGTGATCGAGTCCGGCATCAGCGCTGGCGACCGGGTAATAGTCGACGGCCTGCCCAAGGTACGGCCCGACTCGCCGGTGAAAGCGGTGGAGGCCAAGGCCCCCGCTGAATCCGCCGCCAAGCAGTCCTGACAGGAGCGCACGCCGTGATCTCGCGCTTCTTTATCGACAGACCCGTCTTCGCCGCGGTCATCTCCATAGTCGTGGTGCTCGCCGGCTTGTCCGCCATGCGTGCATTGCCTATTGCCCAGTACCCGGAAATCCTCCCGCCGCAGGTGGCGGTGAGCGCCGTCTACCCCGGCGCCAGCTCCCAGGTGATCGCCGAAACCGTGGCCGCGCCCCTGGAACAGGAAATCAACGGCGTGGAGGGCATGATCTACCAGCTGTCCAACTCCGACAGCAGCGGTGTCATGAACCTGACCGTGTACTTCGAGGTGGGCACCGACCCCGACCAGGCCACCATCGACGTCAACAACAAGGTCCAGGCGGCGTTGGCCAAGCTGCCGGAAGAGGTGCGCCGGCAAGGGGTGAAGGTGGAGAAGAAATCCTCCGACATCCTCCAGGTGGTCACGCTGTTCTCGCCGGACAACTCCCGCGACCCGATCTTCATCAGCAACTACGCGTTGATCAACGTGATCGACGAGCTCAAGCGCATCCCCGGTGTGGGCGACGCCAGCCAGTTCGGCTCCAAGGACTACTCCATGCGCATCTGGCTGCGTCCGGACAAGCTGGCGCAGTACGACCTCACCCCCAGCGATGTGGTCAGCGCCATCCGCGAGCAGAACTCCCAGTTCGCCGCCGGCAGCTTCGGCCAGCAGCCGCTGAACCAGCCCCAGGACTTCACCTACACGGTGACCACCCAGGGCCGCTTCACCGATCCCAAGGAGTTCGAGAACGTCATCCTGCGCTCCGACGCCACCGGCGCCAGCCTGCTGCTCAAGGACGTGGCGCGGGTTGAGCTGGGCGCCCAGGACTACTCCCTGATGACCTCGTTGAACGGCCAGCAGAACGCCGCCTTCGGTATCTACCTGCAGCCGGGCGCCAACGCCCTGGATACCGCCGATGCGGTGATCGAGACCATGGACCGGCTGGCCAAGCGCTTCCCCGAGGGCATCGCCTACAAGATCCCCTACGACACCACCAAGTTCGTCAAGGTCTCCATCGAGGAGGTGATCCACACCTTCTTCGAGGCCCTGCTGCTGGTGGTGCTGGTGGTCTACATCTTCCTGCAGAACTGGCGCGCCACGCTGATCCCCGTGCTGGCCATCCCGGTGTCGCTGGTGGGCACCTTCGCCGGCATGTACATGCTCGGCTTCTCCATCAACCTGCTGACCCTGTTCGGCATGGTGCTGGCCATCGGCATAGTGGTGGACGACGCCATCGTGGTGATCGAGAACGTCGAACGGGTGATGGCGACCAAGAAGATCGGCCCGCGCGAGGCGGCCATCGAGGCCATGGAAGAGGTGACCGGGCCGATCATCGCCATCGTCCTGGTGCTCTGCGCGGTGTTCATCCCGGTGGGCTTCCTCGGCGGCCTGGCAGGGCAGATGTACCAGCAGTTCGCGATCACCATCGCGGTCTCGGTGGTGATTTCCGGCATCGTCGCCCTGACCCTGTCGCCGGCCCTCTGCGCCCTGATGCTCAAACCGACCCACGGCGAGCCGGCGGCCCCCTTCCGCTGGTTCAACCGCTTCTTCGAGCGCGTCACCAACGGCTATGGCGCCGGCGTGCAGTTCTTCCTCAAGCGCTCGGCGCTGGGTGTGCTGGTGTTCGCCGCGATGATCGGGCTGCTGGTGATCCTCTTCGGCCGGGTGCCCGGCGCCCTGGTGCCGGACGAGGACCAGGGCTACGTGCTCAACGCCTACTTCCTGCCGCCGGCCGCCTCGCTCACCCGTACCGAGCAAGTCACCGGCGCCGTCACCGAGGAGCTGATGAAACACCCGGCGGTGCAGGACGTGGTCACCTTCGCCGGCTTCGACATCCTCACCTTCGGCTCGCGCAGCAACGCCGGCGTGTCCTTCGTGCCGCTGAAAGACTGGAGCGAGCGCACCACCCCCGAGCTGGACGCGCGCAACCTCACCCGCACCTTCATGGGCATGGGCGCGGGGCAGAAGGACGGCATCGTGCTGTCGTTCAACCCGCCACCGATCACCGGCATGAGTACCACCGGCGGTTTCGAGGCCTACATCCAGGACCGCAGCGGCGGCACCGTGCAGCAGCTCGAACAGGTGGTGCAGAAGTTCGTCGCGGCGGCGGCCAAGCGCCCCGAGCTGGCGGGGGTGAACACCACCTTCAACGCCAACGTGCCGCAGTACTACATCGACCTGGACCGCACTAAGGCACGGGCCCTGGGCGTGGCGATCAGCGATGTGTTCACCGCCATGCAGGCCACTTTCGGCAGCTACTACGTCAACGACTTCACCCTCTACGGACGCACCTGGCAGGTGAGCCTGCAGTCCGAGCCGGAGTTCCGCCGCAAGCCGGACGACCTCAGCCAGGTCTATGTGCGCTCGACCAGCGACGACCTGGTGCCGCTGTCGTCGCTGGTGCGGGTGGAGCGCATCCTCGGTCCCGACTCCTACGCGCGCTTCAACGTCTACCCGGCGGCCAAGGTGCTCGGCGGGCCGGCGCCGGGCTTCAGCTCGGGGCAGGCGTTGGCGGCCATGCAGGAAGTGGCCAGCGAGGTGCTGGGCGAGGACTACACCCTCGGCTGGATCGGCTCGGCCTACCAGGAACTGGCCACCCACGGTTCCGGCAGTACTGCGTTCGTCTTCGGCCTGATCATGGTGTTCCTGATCCTCGCCGCCCAGTACGAACGCTGGACTCTGCCCATCGCGGTGGTCACCGCCGTGCCCTTCGCGGTGTTCGGCGCC
The DNA here is from genome assembly GCF_000412695.1 of Pseudomonas resinovorans NBRC 106553. Classification (NCBI taxonomy): domain Bacteria; kingdom Pseudomonadati; phylum Pseudomonadota; class Gammaproteobacteria; order Pseudomonadales; family Pseudomonadaceae; genus Metapseudomonas; species Metapseudomonas resinovorans. Next base: position 5,579,990 of record NC_021499.1, on the reverse strand, counting down.
ATCCTCGCGGTCTGGCTGCGGGGGATCCAGAACGACGTGTACTTCCAGGTGGGCCTGGTGACCCTGATCGGCCTGGGGGCGAAGAACGCCATCCTCATCGTCGAGTTCGCGGTGCTCTGCCGCGAGCAGGGCATGGGACCGGCGGAGGCGGCGCTGGAGGCGGCCAAGCTGCGCTTCCGTCCCATCGTGATGACGTCCCTGGCCTTCATCCTCGGTTGCGTGCCGCTGGCCATCAGTACCGGCGCGGGCTCGGCGAGCCGCCACTCCATCGGCACCGGGGTGATCGGCGGGATGCTCGCCGCGACCCTCATCGCCACCTTCTTCATCCCCATGTTCTACATGCTGGTGGAGAAGGCCTCGGACTGGCTGGACAGCAAGAAGAAACGCAACACGCCGACGGCCGAAGAGGCGCACGAAAGTTAGTTGGTGAAGAAAGTAGGAGCGAGCTCTGCTCGCGAAGAAGCCGGGCTCGCGAGCAGTCGGTAGCCCGGATGAAATCCGGGGGAAGTCCGACCGCCGCTCCCGGATTTCATCCGGGCTACGATTTGCCGCATGGCGAGTTCAGCGCCTACGAACATTGGCACCTCGGCGCAGGAAAGCCGCTCCGGCCGGACATCCCCTGTTACTATCTGGCGCCTGATCCGCAAGGGACGGCGCCAGCCCACCATGACTTTCCGCATCCTCCTGCTTCTCGGTGCTCTCAGCGCCTTCGGCCCCATGGCCATCGACTTCTACCTGCCGAGCTTCCCGGCCATGGCCGAGGCCTTCGCCACGGACGTGGAGCATGTGCAGCTGACCCTGGCGTCCTACTTCGTTGGCCTGGCGCTCGGCCAACTGGTCTACGGCCCGCTGGCGGATCGCTTCGGCCGCCGCCCGCCATTGCTGGTGGGCGTGACCATCTTCACCCTGGCCTCGGTTGCCTGCGCCCTGGCGCCCAGCCTCGAGTGGCTGATCGTGGCGCGCTTCATCCAGGCGCTCGGCGGCTGCGCCGGCATGGTGGTGTCGCGGGCGGTGGTGCGTGACCTGTGCGATCCGATCGGCTCGGCCAAGGCGTTTTCACAACTGATGCTGGTGATGGGCCTGGCACCCATCCTCGCGCCGTTGGGGGGCGGCCTGCTGCTGGGGTTGTTCGGCTGGCAATCGATCTTCTGGGGGCTGACCCTGTTCAGCGTGCTGGTGCTGCTGGGCGTGGCGTTCTGGCTGCCGGAGACGCTGTCCGAGGTGACCCCGCGGGCACCCTTGCGTGGCGCCCTGGGGCAATACCGGCGGCTGTTCGGTGACTGGCAGTTCCTCGCCTACGGCATGACCGGCGGCCTGGCCATGGCCGGGATGTTCGCCTACATCGCCGGTTCGCCCTTCGTGTTCATCCAGTTGTATGGCGTGCCGGCGGAGCACTACGGCTGGCTGTTCGGCCTCAATGCGGCGGGCTTCATCCTGGTGGCGCAGATCAACGCCCTGCTGGTGCGACGTCGCGGCCCGGCGTTCTGGATGCGGCGGTTCATCTGGGTCTATCTGCTGTGCGCCCTGGTGTTGCTGCTGGTATCCAGCCTGCGCACCGAGGCGCTGTGGCCGCTGATGCTGCCGCTGTTCGTCTGCATCGCCAGCCTCGGATGCATCCTGCCCAACGCCTCGGCCTGCGCCATGGCCGGTCAGGGTCAGAACGCAGGTAGCGCCTCGGCGCTGATGGGCAGTCTGCAATTTACGGTGGCGGCTGGTGCCGCCGCCCTGGTAGGGGCGCTGCACGACGGCAGCGCTTTGCCCCTAGCCCTGGTCATCAGCTTGTGCGGCCTGGGGGCAGTCGCGTGCGCGCTGTTGACCTGGCGCCTCGACCACAACGGCCAGGCGCCTCTGGGCTAACTCGCCTGTTGTCGAGAGAGTTCCGGCAATTGGTGAGGTGCCTTGAGGCGGGCCTCCAGAACGCTGACGAAACGGCGAGCTTCGGCCTCGCTGCGAAAACTCACCGCATGCTGGTCCAGGCAAACCTGCCAGCTGCCACCCTGCGGGGTGGCGGTCGGACGAACGAGAATTTTCACCTCAGTCATCTCCCAATCGAGTGGCGGGGAAAGTCAGTGTAGACCTGCCTACATGACAGAAAATGACCTGGATCAAGCAGCCGACTGATGGTCGCAACGCGCCGTTTCAGCTCGGCTCGCGGCCCGCTGGCTGAGGCTGCGAGGTGCGCTTTTCAAGGGTGTCGAGTAACTCCTGGTAACGATTCTCGCTTTGCCGCAAGGCGTCGCGGGCGTACTTCAGTGCGCTGAAATCGATGTCCACGCAGTAGAGCTCCAACTGGTTGTTCAGGTTGCGCAGCAGCAGGTGGCTGGAGAACACCGTCACCGGGCTGCCGTCGCGGCGCTGCAGGGTCAGCTCGCTGGCTGGCAGGCTCTGCCCGCCGATCATCCAGTTGTTGATGTCCGCCACCACCTGGGCGCGCATGGCCGGAGGGATGATCAGCTCTTCCAGGCGCCGGCCCATGGCCTGCTCCACCGTATAGCCGTAGAGCTGCTCGCTGGCGTGATTCCAGTAGATCACCCGGCGCTGGCGGTCGTAGCCCTGCACGGCGATGCGTGGGGTCTGCTCGAACAACTGGCGGAAGCGCAACTCGCTGGCCCGCAGGGCCTCTTCGTCACGCTTCTGGCTGCTGATGTCCTGCAGGGTGCCGAAGGCTCGCCCGTTGTCCTGGGCTTCGCCGCGCAGGGCCAGCCATACCGTCTGCTGGTTGCTGGGGAGGTTGAGGCGGGCGTTCACCGCCAAGTCCGTGCCCTGCTGCAGCAATGCCTCCAGGCCGCGTTGCAGGTGGCCGCGGTCCGCCGGGTGAAAGCGGTTGAGCAGGCCTTCCAGGTCGTCCTCCGTGGTGTCGCCGAGGATGCGCCGGGCCCCGGGGCTCCAGGCGAAGGTGCGGTCGTATTCCCAGTTGCCCAGGGCGGCGTCGCGCTGGGCCTGTTCCAGTTGCTGGCTGGTGCGCCGCAAACCCTGGCGCAGGTGTTCGCGACCCAGGCGGTGGCGGCGTTCGAGGAAGAAAATCAGCAGGGCGCTGAGCAGGAGCAGGCCGAGCACGCTCGCCAGCCCCGTGCCCAAGAGCAGGAGCCAGGCGCCGGCGCAGAGCAGGTAGAGGCCCGCGCGCAGGGCGGGCCGGGCAAGGGTTGCGTACATCCCGGACCCCGGCGAAGGAAAGCGAGGCGGCGCGGCCGGCCGCTGGCGAAACCAGGAAAAAGTCTAGCCGCTTCGCACGCCCGTACCGAACCGTTCGCCTGCCCGTCGGCTCGCTGGTCAGTAACCGTAGGAGCGAGCTCTTCTCGCGAACAGCCCGAGCGCGGCCGTAGCCCGGATGAAATCCGGGAACCGTGGCGGGTCGATTCCCCGGATTGCATCCGGGCTACCTGGAGAGATCAGGCAAAGCCTTCCAGCACGATCTTGCCCTTGGCCTTGCCGCTTTCCAGCAGCGCGTGGGCGCGGCGCAGGTTGGCGGCGTTGATGGTTCCGAAGTGCTCGCCGACGGTGGTCTTCAGGGTGCCGGCGTCGATCAGCTGGCTGACCCGCTCCAGCAGGCGGTGTTGTTCGAGGATGTCCGGGGTCTGGAACATCGAGCGGGTGTACATGAACTCCCAGTGCAGCGACAGGCTCTTGCGCTTGAGCTTGGCCACGTCCAGGGCTGCCGGGTCGTCGATCAGGCCGAGGCGGCCCTGGGGTGCCAGGGCTTCCACCAACTGGTCCAGGTGCTGGTCGGTCTGGGTCAGGCTGGCCACGTGGGTGACCTGGGTGAGACCCGCGCGGCGCAGTTCCTCGGCCAGCGGCTTGCTGTGGTCCAGCACATGATGGGCGCCCAGCTCGCGGACCCAGGCCTGGGTTTCCGGGCGGGAGGCGGTGCCGATCACGGTCAGGCCGGTGAGCTGGCGGGCCAGCTGCACCAGGATCGACCCCACACCGCCGGCGGCACCCACCACCAGCAGGCTCTGGCCCAGATCGGCCTTGCCTTCGGCGATTTGCAGGCGCTCGAAGAGCAGCTCCCAGGCGGTGATGGAGGTCAGCGGCAGCGCGGCGGCCTGGGCGAAGTCCAGGCTGTTCGGCATGTGCCCGACGATGCGCTCGTCCACCCGGTGGAGTTCGGCGTTGCCGCCCGGGCGGGTCAGGTCGCCGGCGTAGAACACCCGGTCACCCGGCTGGAACAGGGTCACCTCGCTGCCCACGGCCTTGACCACACCGGCCACGTCCCAGCCCAGCACCTTGGGTTGGCCGGCTTCGGGCGCGGCGTTGCGACGGACCTTGGTGTCCACCGGGTTGACCGAGATGGCGCGGACTTCCACCAGCAGGTCGCGGGGACCCGGCTGCGGTTCCGGCAGCAGGATGTCCTGCAGGGAGTCGGGATTGTCGATGGGCAGGTTGTGGAAGTAGGCGACGGCTTTCATCGGGGTTCTCCGGCTGAGGGCTTGATGGGGCGCATGGTCGGTTATTTCGCTGGCAAGAAAAATCGGCTAGAAAGCGACAGTCTTTCAAAGGAATTTTGAAAATGCTGCGCCTCGACGACCTCGCCCTGTTCGTCAGCACCGCTGACCACGGTAGCCTCTCGGCCGCCGCCCGCAAGCTGGACGTCTCGCCAGCCGTGGCCAGCGCCGCCCTGAAGCGACTGGAGCAGCAACTCGACGCCCGTCTGTTCGCACGGTCCACCCGCAGCCTGCGCCTGACACCCGACGGCGAGCAGTTCCTCGCCCATGCGCGCGCCGCCCTGGAGAGCCTGGCCCAGGGCCAGCGCCAGCTGGCTGGCGGCCGTGAGGACATCGCCGGGCTGCTGCAGCTGTCGGCACCCTCTGACTTCGGCCGCAACGTGCTGCTGCCCTGGCTGGATGCCTTCCAGGCCGAGCACCCCAGGCTCGGCTTGCGCCTGCATCTCAGCGACCGGGTCGCCGACCTGTTCCGCCAGTCGGTGGATATCGCCATTCGCTACGGCGAGCCGGAGGACTCCAGCCTGGTGGCGTTGCCCCTGGCCGCCGACAACCGCCGGGTGCTCTGCGCCTCGCCCGAGTACTTCGCGCGGCACGGACGGCCACGCCAGCCCGAGGACCTGGCCGGTCACAACTGCCTGCTCTACCAGTTGGGTGGGCGCATCCATGACCGCTGGAGCTTCAGCGAGGGCCGCCGCGAGCAGGTGGTTGCCGTGTCCGGCGACCGCGCCTGCGACGACGCCGATGTGGTGCGGCGCTGGGCCGTGGCCGGGCAAGGGCTGACCTACAAGTCCTGGCTCGACGTGGCCGGTGACGTACGTGCCGGGCGTCTGGAGCTGGCCCTGACGCAGTATCGCGGCCAGCCCACGCCGCTGAACCTGATCTGCCCCCACCGCGCCCAACTGAGCAAACCGGTGCGGTTGCTGCGCGAGTTCGTCCAGGCGCGTTGTGCCGCGCTGCTGGTGGACGCCCCCTGGGGGTAAGTGCCCCTCGCCGCCAAGTCGACGTCTGATCCTGGAATTCCGCTATCGTCTGGATTAGCCCTGGCCTGCGTGGAGAACCCCGTGGCTGAGTTGCCGTCGACTTGTCTGAATCCTGCCGGACGCACGCCCGGCGCATGCCGTGGGAGGTCGGGTTGATGCCACGCATCCGCGAGCCCGGCACCTTCCTGCCGACCCTGCTGCTGATGTTCTTCGGCTACCTGCTGTTGGCCCTGGGGGCCGTCTGGTTGTCACGTCAGCCGGGCAGCATCGCCACCCTCTGGTACGCCAACGCCCTCACCGTGGCCCTGCTCTGGGACCAGCCGCTGCGTCGCTGGACACCCTTGCTGGTGGCGGCGATGCTCGCCGACCTGCTGGCCAACCTGGCCTTCGACGGCAACCTGGTGCTGGCCGCCGGCTTCATCCCGCCGAACTTGCTGGAGATCATTCTCGCCGCTTCCCTGCTGAGGGTCAGTGGCGCCGCGCTGCGCATGAACGAAAGCCCCGGCGCCTTCCTCCAGTTCATCGTCTTCGGCGCCCTGTTGCCGCCGCTGGCGGGGGCTTGCCTCGGGGCGAGCATCCTGGCCTGGCAGGGGCTGGACTCCTTCGAGCGCGGCTGGATGTACTGGGTGGAGGGCGCCATGCTCGGCGCCGTTTCGGTACTGCCCCTGGCGGTCTGGCTGCGCCAGCACGGCTGGTGGGAACTGTTTGGCGAGCGTCGCCGCCGCGAGCTGCTGCTGTATGTCGGCCTGGTGCTGCTGGGCACGCCCATTTCCCTGCTGTGGCTGCCATTCCCCTTCGTCTATGTGTCGCTGCCGCTGATGATCGCCGCGGTACGCCTGAGCTTTGCCGGCACCGCGCTGCTGGTGGCCTTGGCCTCGCTGAGCGGCGGGCTGATCATCGCCCTGGGGCATCTGGATTCCCCGCCCATGGACAAGGGCTGGCGCGAACTGCTGGTCTACCTGCCGCTGCTGCTGTCCCTCCTGCCGGCCCTGCAGCTGGCCTCGGCCGTGGAGCAATTGCGCAAGCGCCGCCACGAGCTGGTTGCCAGCGAAACCCGCTTTCGCGATGCCATGGACCACTCGGCCATCGGCATGGCCCTGGTGGGCCTGGATGGTCGTTTGCAGCGGGTCAACCACGCCCTCTGCGACATGCTCGGCTACAGCGAGGACGAACTCATCACCCTGAGTTTCCAGGACCTGACCCATCCCGACGACTTGGCCGGCGACCTGGAGCTGGTGCGGGAAATCCTCGCCGGCCGGCGCCACAGCTACCGCCTGGAAAAGCGCTACCTGCACCGCAGCGGGCGGGAGATCTGGGGTTTGCTGGCGGTATCCCTGGTGCGTGACCACGACGGCGAGCCGCTCTACTTCATTTCCCAGGTAGAAGACATCGACCGCCGCAAGCGTGCCGAGGAACGCGAGGCCGAGCTGGCGCAGCGCTACTCGGTGGCCACCGAAGCCAGCGGGGTCGGCGTCTGGGAATGGGACCTGGCGAGCGACCGGCTGCTCTGGGACGAGGGCATGTACCGCCTCTACGGCCGCAGCGCGGGCGACGAGCTGTCCTACGCCGACTGGCGTACGCACCTGCACCCGGACGACGCCGCCCGCGCCGAGCGTGAAGTGCTGGCGGCGCGGGAGGGCAGCCAGCACCTGGACATCGAGTTCCGCATCCTGCGTGCCGACGGCGGCCAGCGGGTGCTCAAGGGCCACGCGCGGCTGGTGTGCGATGGCGACGGCCGTCCGCTGCGCATGGTCGGCACCAACTGGGACGTCAGCGAGTTGCGCCAGTTGGCCGAGCGCCTGCGCGACGAGCGTGAGCGGTTGCAGGTGACCCTCGATGCCATTGGCGACGGCGTCATCACCACCGATCTGGAGGGCCGGGTCAGCTTCCTCAATCCGGTGGCCGAACGCTTGAGCGGCTGGCGCAGCGACGAAGCCCAGGGGCTGCCCATCGAACAGGTGCTGCTGCTGGAAGGCGAAGACGGCCGACTGGTGACCAACCCGGTGCGCGACTGCCTGGAGCAGGGCAGCGCCGCCAGCCTCCAGGGCCTGGCCTCGCTGCGCCATCCGGCCGGCGGCACCATCGCCCTGCGCGGCCAGGCGGCCCCCATGCGTTGTGGCGAAGGCGCGCTGCTGGGCTGTGTGCTGGTGCTCACCGATGTCAGCGAGGCGCGGGCCATGCAGAAGCACCTGCGCTATGCCGCGACCCACGATGCCCTGACCGGCCTGCTGAACCGCTGGGCCTTCGAGGATGCCCTCGTGGAAAGCTGCCGCGAGGTGCTGCAGAACGACAGCCACAGCGTGCTCTGTTTCATCGACCTGGACCGCTTCAAGCAGGTCAACGACAGCGCCGGGCATGCCGCCGGCGATGAGCTGTTGCGCCAGCTCGGCCGCCTGATGCAGGCCCAGGTACGCAGTGGCGACCAACTGGCGCGCCTGGGCGGCGACGAGTTCGCGCTGATCCTGCGCAGCTGCCCCTTGCCCCGCGCCGAGCAACTGGCGGCGCGGCTGATCGAGCAGATCCAGGGCCTGGCGCTGACCTGGGAGGGGCAGGAATTGCGGGTCGGCGCCAGCGCCGGCCTCACCTGCATCCACAGCGGCAACGCCCAGCCGGCGGAACTCCTGAAACAGGCTGATACAGCTTGCTACCGGGCCAAGCACGCAGGTCGGGGTCAATTCGCTGTCGAACATCGCTGAGACGAGCGGGCCGGCATATGACAGCCGCCAAGGCCTGGCCTAGTCTCCAACGACATGGCAATGAGAAAGCGATGCATTGCCCTCGGCCCCAATCACTCGAGGTCTACACCATGCGCAAGCTGCTACTTATCTCCCTGGCCCTGGTCAGTCCGCTGACCTTCGCCAAGACCGAATGCACCACTGCCGACAAGGCCACATGGCAGGACCAGGCCAAGTTCCAGGAAAACCTCAAGGCCCAGGGTTACGACATCAAGAAGTTCAAGGTGACCGCCGGCAACTGCTACGAGATCTATGGCTGGGACAAGGACAAGCGCAAGGTCGAGATCTACTTCAACCCGGTGGACGGCACGGTGGTGAAACAGGAAATCGAGGACTGACGAGTGAGCGCCCCGACCGTCCGCCTCTGGGACCCGGTAATACGTATCTGCCACTGGTCCCTGGTGATCGCCTTCATCAGCGACTACTGGCTCAACGAGGCGGGTGACGGCTGGCACCGCTGGCTCGGCTATTACGCCGTGGCGGTGGTGCTGGTGCGCCTGGTCTGGGGCTTCATCGGTCCCCCATCGGCGCGCTGGTCGGACTTCTGGCCGCACCCGGCGCGCCTGTGGGCCCACGCCAAGGCGCTGCTCAGCGGCGGCCACCATCACCGCATGGGGCACTCGCCCCTGGGTGGGCTGGTGATGATCCTCATGCTCCTGCTGATGTTCGGCCTGGGCGTCACCGGCTACCTGATGGAGGAAGTCGACTACTTCTGGGGCGAGGACCTGCCCCGGGACATCCACGTATTCATGGCCGATAGCCTGTTCTGGCTGGCCTGCCTGCATATCTTCGCCGCCCTGGTGGAAAGCGTGCGCATGCGCGAGAACCTGCCCTGGTCCATGGTGACCGGACGACGCAAGGTGCGGGAGCCATAGCCTTGTAGGATGGGTCGGGCGGCGTTCCGCGAGCGAAGCGAAACCCATCGAGCGGAGTTGACCGGGGCGCAGGTGCGTCCCTCCAGATTTCGCAAATCGTAGCCCGTAGGGTGGTTCGCGCTTGCCGACCAACCGGCTTTTCCTGACGCACGGGTCAGGATAGAATGCGCGCCGTCGTTGGCCAGGTGGCCGCGACATGGGTTCCCTCACCCCATCGGCAAAAAGGATGAAAATCACCATGCCCGCTGCACTGCAAACGGTCTGGCGCCCCGCGCTGACCGGCCTGATCGCCTTCCACATCTTCATCATCATTGCCAGCAACTACCTGGTGCAGTTGCCTATCACCCTGTTCGGCTGGCACACCACCTGGGGCGCGTTCAGCTTTCCCTTCATCTTCCTGGCCACCGACCTGACCGTACGCCTGATGGGCAAGGCGGCCGCGCGCCGGGTCATCGCCCGGGTCATGCTGCCGGCGCTGCTGGCGTCCTATGTGGTCTCCGTGCTGTTCCAGGCAGCGAGCTTCCAGGGCTTCGCGGCACTGGGCGAATTCAACCTGTTCGTCGCGCGGATTTCCCTGGCGAGCTTCCTCGCCTACGTGCTGGGCCAGGTGCTGGACATCCAGGTGTTCGATCGCCTGCGTCGGCTGAAGGCCTGGTGGGTCGCGCCAACCGCCGCGACCATCTTCGGCAACCTGCTGGACACCTTCGCCTTCTTCTCGGTGGCCTTCTGGCGCAGCGACGACCCCTTCATGGCGGCCAACTGGGTGGAAATCGCCACGGTGGACTACGGCGTGAAGCTCACCATCAGCCTGCTGCTGTTCGTGCCGCTGTACGGGGTACTGCTGAATGGCCTGCTGCGGCTGCTCACGCCGCGTACCGCGCCTACCGTATAACCGCCACGCACACCTGCCTGTGTAGGTTGGGTCGGGCGGCGTTCCGCGAGCGGAGCGAAACCCAACAAGCGGACTCGCGCCCCAATCGTTGGGTTTCGCTTCGCTCTACGCCAACCTACGAAAAGCGTTATGCGCGCACCGGCGGTTGTACGTCATTTCACCAGACGGGCATCCAGGCTGTTCTGCGCCAGGCGCCTGGCCTGGTCTTCGGTCATGCCCAGGTGCTCGTGCAGGGCCGCGAAGTTCTCTGTGACGTAGCCGCCGAAGTAGGCCGGGTCGTCCGAGTTCACCGTCACCTTCACGCCGCGCTCGAGCATCTCGAGGATGTTGTGCTGGCGCATGTGGTCGAACACGCAGAGCTTGATGTTGGACAGCGGGCAGACGGTGAGCGGGATCTGCTCGTCGATGATGCGTTGCATCAGGCGCTCGTCCTCGATGGCGCGCACACCGTGGTCGATCCGCTCGATCTTCAGCAGGTCGAGGGCCTCCCAGATGTACTCCGGCGGGCCTTCTTCACCGGCATGGGCGACGGTGAGGAAGCCCTCGGCGCGCGCCCGGTCGAACACCCGCTGGAACTTGCGTGGCGGATGGCCTTTCTCGGAACTGTCCAGGCCCACGGCGATGAACGCGTCGCGGAAGGGCAGGGCCTGGTCAAGGGTCTTCTGCGCTTCGTCCTCGGAGAGGTGGCGCAGGAAACTGAGGATCAGCCCGGAGCTGATGCCCAGCTGCTCGCGGCCATCCTCCAGGGCCTGGCGGATGCCGGCCAGCACCACCTCGAAGGGCACGCCCCGGTCGGTGTGGGTTTGCGGGTCGAAGAAGGGCTCGGTGTGGATCACGTTCTGCGCCTTGCAGCGTTCGAGGTAGGCCCAGGTCAGGTCGTAGAAGTCCTGCTCGGTGCGCAGCACATCGGCGCCGGCGTAGTAGAGATCGAGAAACTCCTGCAGGTTGTTGAAGGCGTAAGCGCGGCGCAGGGCCTCCACGTCGTTCCAGGGCAGGGCGACCTTGTTGCGTTCAGCCAGGGCGAACAGCAGCTCGGGCTCCAGGGAGCCTTCCAGGTGCAAGTGAAGTTCAGCCTTGGGCAGGGCGTTGAGCCAGTCGTACATGGTGGGTTCTCGTTATCAGGCAAGGTTGCCGGCAAGTTTAACCCTTGCCGGGCCGAATTCATTCGCCAGGGGCGCCCGTTGCCGGTGCAGGGTGGATCAGACTTCTGGTTATTTATTGATCAGCTTGCCGCAAGTGCCGGCCGCCCTGGCCCGCAGCGGATATTCCCAAGCTTATCCACAGTCTTTTCCCCGGCCGGGGTGGACAAGACGGCCCGTGGCGGTAGTCCGTTGCGCGACCTTGGTGCATGACGGAATGCACCGGAAATCAGTTGCTTAGCTTTGGGGCGGGGAATGAGTCCTGGGCTGGGCAAAAAGCGAACAGTTCTCGCTAAGCCGCGCTGCTGAAGGGTTCCAGCGAAAAGCCCACGAGTTATCCACAGCGAGCTCCACAGAAAATGTGGGTGGGTTGCTGATCCTTGTGGGAGCGAATGAAGCCCGACCTCTACAACCGCTTGAGTGCCAGCCGCCCCCGGCTGATGTCCCGCAGCAGCCGTTCCAGGTCGGCGATCCGGCCTTCGGGCAGGGCCAGTACCAGCTCTGCTCCTTCGCCATCGAAGCGCTCGCTTTCCAGCAGCGCGTCGAACTCGCCGAGGCGGGCCTTGAGCAGGGGCAGTTCGGCGAACCCGGGGTGGCAGCTGATGCGGCTGCGCGCCACCAGCTCCACGCGCGCGCCGTGCTGCAGGCATTTCGCCGCGCTGCCACCGTAGGCGCGGGCCAGGCCGCCGGTGCCGAGCTGGATGCCGCCGTAGTAGCGGATGACCAGCACCGCCACCTGGTCGCAGTCCTGGCCCTCGATGGCGGCCAGGATCGGCCGGCCGGCGGTGCCGCCGGGTTCGCCGTCGTCGCTGAAACGGTACTGGTTGCCCAGCTTCCAGGCCCAGCAATTGTGGGAGGCGGCGGGCTCGGACAGGCGTGCGATGAAGGCCTGGGCTTCCTCGACACTGGCCACCTGGGCGGCATGGGCGATGAAGCGGCTCTTCTTGATCTCCTCGCGGTATTCGGCGGGAGCGGACAGCGTGTAAGGCATCAGGCGTTCGCGGGCGGCGTCAGGCCGCAGCCCTTGAGGATGATCTGGATGAGGTTCTGCGTGGCCGCTTCGAAGTCGTCCTTGGTCAGGCGCTTGCGGCCGGTGACGCGGCAGATCTGGGTGCCGAAGTCGGCGTAGTGCTGGGTGCTGCCCCAGAGCAGGAAGATCAGGTTCACCGGGTCCACCGGGTCCATCTTGCCGGCGGCGATCCAGGCTTCGAACACCGCCGCGCGGCCCTTGAACCAGGCGCGGTAGTCCTGATCGAAGTGGGCCTCCAGGCAGCTGCCCCCGCTGATGATCTCCATGGCGAAGATCTTCGAGGCCAGCGGGTGGCGGCGGGAGAACTCCATCTTGGCGCGGATGTAGCGGGCCAGGGCCTCGGCCGGGTCGTCCTCGGCCGTGAGGGTGTTGAAGGTACTGTCCCAGAGCTCCAGGTGGTTGCTCAGCACGGCGATGTACAGCCCCAGCTTGTTGCTGAAGTAGTAGTGCAGGTTGGCCTTGGGCAGGTCCGCGCGCAGCGCGATGGTGTTCATGCTGGTGCCTTTGAAGCCGTGGCGGGCGAACTCTTCCTCGGCGGCGGCAAGGATCAGCTCTTCGTTCTTCTGACGAATGCGGCCAGCGGGTTTCGCGGCTGGGGTCGGGCTGTGGGCGGGCACCAGTGATGTCATGGGTTTCCAGATTCTGACGGGGAAATGGGCGTCTGCACTGATAACCCAGGATGGCCCGTGGGACAAGCCGAAACTGTAGCGGCGGTCAGGTTTTTCGCGGGATTTCGGTGCGCGGGTCGTAGGTTGTGGCTGAGCGATGCGAAGCCCAACATCCCCGCCTCGCCAGCCCAGGTTGGGCCGCGCTGCGCTTGGCCCAACCTACAGTCACCCCGTCAACTGGTCGCCGCCAGCGCCTCCAGGAAGCTCTCCAGCACCAGGTGCGGCCGACGCCCCTTGCGGGTCACCGTGGCCAGGGAGAGGTCGTAGAAGCGGCTTGCCGGTTTCAGCGCCCGCAACCGGCCCTGCTGCACCCAGAAGGTGGCGTAGTGATCCGGCAGGTAGCCGATGTAGCGGCCGGTGAGAATGAGGAAGGCCATGCCTTCGCGGTCCGAGGCGCTGGCCGTGCAGTGCAGCGCCTGGTAATGGGCCTGGATGTCGGCCGGCAGGCGGAAGGTGGGGGCGATGGCCTCCTGTTCGTTCAGGCGCGGATCGCTGAGCTGGGCGTCGTCGGCGTAGAACAGTGGATGCCCCACGGCGCAGTACAGCAGCGAGCGCTCGTCATACAGCGGCTGGTACTCAAGACCCGAGAGGGCGGCGGTCTGCGGCACCACGCCAACGTGCAGGCGGCCGTCGAGCACGCCTTGCTCCACCTCGCTGGGCGGCGTCATGCGGATGTTGATCTGCACGTCCGGCCCGCGTTCCTTCAGGCGCGCCAGGGCGTTGGTGATGCGCATGTGGGGCAGGGTCACCAGGTTGTCGGTGAGGCCGATGTTCAGCTCGCCGCGCAGGTGCTGGTGCAGGCCATTGACCTCGGTGCGGAAGGTTTCCAGCGACGCCAGCAGCTGCATGGACGACTGGTACACCTCGCGACCTTCCTCGGTCAGGGCGAAGCCGGCGCGGCCGCGCTGGCACAGGCGCAGGCCGAGGCGCTGCTCGAGGTCGCTCATCTGCTGGCTGATGGCCGAGCGGCCGATGCCCAGCACGCTCTCGGCGGCGGAGAAGCCGCCGCACTCCACCACGCTGCGGAAGATGCGCAGCAAGCGGATATCGAAATCGCTGACCTGTGCCAGCGGCTCGGGGCGACGGCTGCTCATGGTTTAGTGGCCTCTAACCTAAAGATTTGAAAAGTTGGATTTTCGTGACTTTATGCCCATGGCAATGTCGGCATCAAGTTGCTTTTCGAACCTCAGAACAAGACCCCACCCGAGGCCACTCATGAACATGCCGCAGACCGCACAGCTTCCCCTGGCCAGCCAGCTCAAGCTCGATGCCCACTGGATGCCCTTCTCCGCCAACCGCAATTTCCAGCGCGACCCGCGCCTGATCGTGGCCGCTGAAGGCAGCTGGCTGATCGATGACCAGGGCCGTCGCATCTACGACAGCCTCTCCGGTCTGTGGACCTGCGGCGCCGGTCACTCGCGCAAGGAAATCCAGGAAGCCGTGGCCAAGCAGCTCGGCACCCTCGACTACTCCCCGGGCTTCCAGTACGGCCACCCGCTGTCCTTCCAGCTGGCCGAGAAGATCGCCAACCTGACCCCCGGCGAGCTGAACCATGTGTTCTTCACCGGTTCCGGCTCCGAGTGCGCCGACACCGCCATCAAGATGGCCCGCGCCTACTGGCGCCTGAAAGGCCAGCCGAGCAAGACCAAGCTGATCGGCCGTGCCCGTGGCTACCACGGCGTGAACGTGGCCGGCACCGCCCTGGGCGGCATCGGCGGCAACCGCAAGATGTTCGGCCAACTGATGGACGTCGACCACCTGCCCCACACCCTGCAACCGGGCCTGGCCTTCACCAAGGGCGCAGCGGAAACCGGCGGCGTGGAGCTGGCCAACGAGCTGCTGAAACTGATCGAACTGCACGACGCCTCCAACATCGCCGCCGTGATCGTCGAGCCCATGTCCGGCTCCGCCGGCGTGCTGGTGCCGCCGGTGGGCTACCTGCAGCGCCTGCGTGAAATCTGCGACGCCAACAACATCCTGCTGATCTTCGACGAAGTGATCACCGCCTTCGGCCGCATGGGCACCATGACCGGCGCCGAGTACTTCGGCGTGACCCCGGACCTGATGAACGTGGCCAAGCAGATCACCAACGGCGCCATCCCCATGGGCGCGGTGATCGCCAGCCGCGAGATCTACCAGACCTTCATGAACCAGGCGACGCCCGAGTACGCCGTCGAGTTCACCCACGGCTACACGTACTCCGCCCACCCGGTGGCCTGCGCCGCGGGCCTCGCCGCCCTGGACCTGCTGGAGAAGGAAAACCTGGTGCAGCAATCGGCCGAACTGGCCCCGCACTTCGAAAAGGCCATCCACGGCCTGAAAGGCGCCAAGCACGTTGTCGACATCCGCAACTGCGGCCTGGCCGGCGCCCTGCAGATCGCCCCCCGTGACGGCGACGCCATCGTGCGTCCGTTCGAGGCCGGCATGGCCCTGTGGAAGGCCGGCTTCTACGTCCGCTTCGGCGGCGACACCCTGCAGTTCGGCCCGACCTTCAACGCCAAGCCGGAAGAACTCGACCGCCTGTTCGACGCCGTCGGCCAGGCCCTGCAGGGCGTGAATTGATGAGCCAGCGCCCGCAGGCGGTCCCGACCGTGCAGGTGGACAACGCCGAGGTCATCGTCACCGAGTGGCGCTTCGCCCCCGGTGCCGAGACCGGCCGCCACCGCCATGGCTACGACTACGTGGTGGTGCCCATGACCAATGGCACCCTGCTGCTGGAAACCCCGGAGGGCGACAAGCACGCCCCCCTGGTGGCCGGCCAGAGCTACTTCCGCAAGGCCGGCGTCGAGCACAACGTGATCAACGCCAGCGACCACGAAGTGGTCTTCGTGGAAACCGAAATCAAGTAACGCACGGACGACCCCCTCTCCCTCCGGGAGAGGGCCGGGGTGAGGGCAGCTCCCGCCCCTCGGTCTGTCCGGCGCCGCAAAGACAAAGCCCTACAAGAGAGATGACCATGAGCACCATCCAGCACCTGATCCACGGTGAGCTCGTTGCCGGCGAAGGCCGCACCGCCGACGTCTTCAACCCCGCCACCGGCGAATCCACCCGCAAGGTCGCCCTGGCCAGCCGCGCCACCGTGCAGCAGGCCATCGACTCGGCCAAGGCCGCCTTCCCGGCCTGGCGCAACACCCCGCCGGCCAAGCGCGCCCAGGTGATGTTCCGCTTCAAGCAACTGCTGGAAGCCAACGAAGCCGTCATCTCCAAGCTGATCAGCGAAGAACACGGCAAGACCATCGAAGACGCCGCCGGCGAGCTCAAGCGCGGCATCGAAAACGTCGAGTACGCCAGCGCCGCCCCGGAAATCCTCAAGGGCGAATACACCCGCAACGTCGGCCCGAACATCGACGCCTGGAGCGACTTCCAGCCGCTGGGCGTGGTCGCCGGCATCACCCCGTTCAACTTCCCGGCCATGGTGCCCCTGTGGATGTACCCGCTGGCCATCGCCTGCGGCAACTGCTTCATCCTCAAGCCCTCCGAGCGCGACCCGAGCTCCACCCTGTTCATCGCCCAGCTGCTGCACGAAGCCGGCCTGCCCAAGGGCGTGCTGAACGTGGTGCACGGTGACAAAGAGGCGGTAGACGCGCTGATCGAAGCCCCGGAAGTCAAAGCCATCAGCTTCGTCGGCTCGACCCCGATCGCCGAGTACATCTATTCCGAAGGCACCAAGCGCGGCAAGCGCGTGCAGGCCCTGGGCGGCGCCAAGAACCACGCCGTACTGATGCCCGACGCCGACCTGGACAACGCCGTGAGCGCGCTGATGGGCGCCGCCTACGGTTCCTGCGGCGAGCGCTGCATGGCCATCTCCGTGGCCGTGTGCGTGGGCGACCAGATCGCCGACGCCCTGGTGGACAAGATTGTCCCGCAGATCAAGGGCCTGAAGATCGGCGCCGGCACCAACTGCGGCCTCGACATGGGCCCGCTGGTCACCGCCGCCGCCCGCGACAAGGTGGTCGGCTACATCGACGACGGCGTGGCCGCTGGCGCCAAGCTGGTGGTGGACGGCCGCGGCTACCGCGTGGCCGGCCATGAAGACGGCTACTTCGTTGGCGGCACCCTGTTCGACAACGTCAAGGCCGACATGCGCATCTACCAGGAAGAGATCTTCGGCCCGGTGCTGTGCATCGTCCGCGTCGGCAGCCTGGAAGACGCCATGCAGCTGATCAACGACCACGAATACGGCAACGGCACCTGCATCTTCACCCGCGACGGCGAAGCCGCCCGCCTGTTCTGCGACGAAATCGAAGTGGGCATGGTCGGCGTCAACGTGCCGCTGCCGGTACCGGTGAGCTACCACAGCTTCGGCGGCTGGAAGCGCTCCCTGTTCGGCGACCTGCACGCCTACGGCCCGGACGGCGTGCGCTTCTACACCCGCCGCAAGGCCATCACCCAGCGCTGGCCGCAGCGCGCCAGCCACGAGGCGGCGCAGTTCGCGTTCCCCAGCAACGGCTGAGTGATGCGTTGAATGAAAAAGCCCGGCTTATGCCGGGCTTTTCTTTAGGAGCCTGTTTATTCAGGTGCGCTGAATCACCGCTTGGGCCTCGATCTCGATCAGCCATTCGGGCTCCGATAAGGCGCTGACTACTACCCAGGAGGAGGCGGGCGGACTGTGGGGGAAGAAGGTCTTGAGCGCCTCCACGATCGGCATCTGATCATGCTTGGCCGTATCGACCAGATAGATGCGCAGCATGATCACATCACTCAGGTTGCCGCCGACTTCCGCAAGAAGCAGTCCGATATTCTCCAATGCCGCACGTGTTTGGCTGGCCAGGTCCGGGCCTGCGAGACGCTCCTGGGCATCCACACCGACCTGCCCTGAAAGGTGAACCAGTCGCCCCCCTTCACAGACCACCGCCTGACTGAATCCGTACTGCAGGGTATTGAAGACCGATGGAGGATTGATGCTCTGTCTTTCCATGCCTCGACTCCTTTGTTGGCTGGGCCACCAGTCTAAGGGGGCGCAGCAAGGCCAGGGCGAAGGCGGTGTTTCTGTATGTTTGGCGACCGGTCCGAAAGGGTAGAGCCGTAGGATGGGTTGAGCTCCGCGATACCCATCAGCGTTCTCCCGCCCGCACATCTATCTCATCCCCGCTCCCCGCCCAATCCATCGGCAAAATCCCCGCCTTCACATACCGGTGAAACGACGACCACGGCCAATCCGCCACCCGCTGCACATACCCGTGCTTGCGCGGGTTGTGGTGGATGTAATCCGCATGCCTTTCGAAGTCTGTTTCGTCCCGGATGCGATGCTCCCAGAAGCGGCGTTGCCAGATGCCGCGCTCACCCTTGCCCGATCGACTTTCCGTCACGCCCTCGTCGATGGGCAGATTGCGCGAGAACCAGGTCTTGATCAGCCGCCAGCGCAGGGCGTAGTCGGCATCTCCAGGTGGCAGTGTCCACAGGGCATGCAGGTGGTCGGGGAGTATCACGATGGCATCGATGCGCCAGGGGTAACGCTTCATGCAGTAACGGAATCCGGCTCGGAGCAGGTCGATTCGCTCGGTGAGCAAGCGGCTCCTGCGGTCGGCCAGATTGAGGGTGAAGAACCAGGTGGCACCTGGGGTGTGGTCGCGGCGGTAGTTTGTCATCGATGGCTTCCTTGCCATGGATTGAGTGATTGATGGGTATCGCTGCGCTCAACCCATCCTACGGAGGTGGTTCGTAGGATGGGTTGAGCTCCGCGATACCCATCGCCTTTCACGCATCCCGATATCTCGGCACCTCCTCCCAAGGCATCCACAATTCCCCCTGCCACTCCAGCATCACCAACCGTTGCGACTGCCAGCTGAGCATCACCCGGCGCGGGTGGAAGTCGCCGTCGGCATGGCGGTCGCGCAGGGTGGGGATCACTTGGCGGGTGAGCCATTCCTCCAGTTGCTGGCATTCGGGGTGGCCGAAGCGGATCAGCGCTTTGTAGAGGCCGGCCTCGTTGATCACGTCGACGCATTCCTCGCTGCCGGTGGTGTAGCGCAGGCGGATGTGGCGGGACTCGAAGGGCTTGAGGCGGCGGTGCAGGGACTGGGGATGGTGCAGGCCCAACAGGCGGGCGAAGTCGTAGGCGGAGAACCAGGGCTGGTTATCGATCATCACCCCGCGCAGGGGGCGGTCATGGCGGATGAAGAAGGTGGGGATGTATGCGTCGTGCATGGCGTTTCTCCGTTTGCGGGTTTATCGCCACCCCACGTCGTCAATCGAAGGGTGGCGAATCGCGTGGGGTTGACGAACCGGGCAAACGGAGCCGGCAGACCGCGAGGTCTCCCCACGCGATCCGCCATTAGATGATGCAGCGTAAGAAACTGCATGCGAGCCGGTGCCTACCAGAAACGTCCGCCGTTTCCCGTATGCCCCGTAGGCGCTATCGCGCCGCTTGCTCAGGTCGTCAAACCCGGTCGCGGGATTGACCGCGACGGGGGCACGTTAGGGAGGGGTAGGGGAGGGGACAAGGGGCCGGGAGCGGTTTGGGAAGTTTCCTGAGGCTTATAGAGTGATGGGTATCGCTTCGCTCAACCACATCCTACAACCGTGCTACTTGCCGCCTTTGCGATTGCGCACGTAGAGGGATTCGCCGCCGCTGGCGCTGCCGCCACGGCTCTGCAACTCGAAGCGCTTGCTCTGGCCCTTGATCAGGTCGCTGAGCTTGCGGAAGCCGTACAGGCGCGCGTCGAACTCCGGACGCAGCTTGGTGATGTTCTGGCCGAGGACGCCGAGCTGGATCCAGCCGTCGTCGTCCGAGAGGTCGTCGATGAGCTTCGCGATTAGCTCCACCGGCACCTTCTGCGCCTTGGGCTTGGCGGCGCGGGGTGGGGCGTCGGCCGGTTCCGGCTGGGCCTTGTCGTTGCCGCCAGCGGTGGGCTCGGCAGCGCCTTCGCGGAGGATCTCGGTATAGATGAACTTGTCGCAGGCGACCACGAAGGGCTTGGGCGTCTTCTCTTCGCCGAAGCCATAGACGCTCAGGCCTTCTTCACGCAGGCGCGCGGCCAGGCGGGTGAAGTCGCTATCGCTGGAGACCAGGCAGAAGCCATCGAAGCGCCGGGTGTAGAGCAGGTCCATGGCGTCGATGATCAGCGCGCTGTCGGTGGCGTTCTTGCCCTTGGTGTAGGCGAACTGCTGGATCGGCTGGATGGAGTGGTCCAGCAGCACCTTCTTCCAACTGCCCAGCTGCGGGCCGGTCCAGTCGCCATAGATGCGCTTTACGCTGGCCACGCCGTACTTGGCGATTTCCTCGAACAGGCCTTCGAGGATGGAGGCCGGCGCGTTGTCGGCATCGATCAGGACGGCGAGGTGCTTCTGCTGGCGCGGGGCTTGCGGTTTGAGAGCCATGGTTCGTCCTTGGGGAAGGGATTGTTTGACCATAGCGCCAACTCACCAACCAGCGCCAACCAATCAGCTGTTTGAATTGCACTTTGCCAATTGGTGGTTACTATAACCACCAAATCCACGCCAAGGACCGGACGTGAACAGTCGACAACTCATGGAGCTGATCGAGGCCGATGGATGGTTTCTGGTCAGGGTCAGGGGCAGTCATCACCACTTCAAGCACCCGAGCAAGCCGGGCCTGGTGACGATTCCCCATCCGAAGAAAGACCTGCTGCCCAGGACGGCGGCCAGCATCCTCAAACAGGCAGGGCTCAAATGAGCCCGCTGCATCTTCCCGGAGGTTTCACCATGCTCTACCCGATAGCGATTCTCCCCGGCGACGATGGGCATGCCTGGGGCGTGGAGGTGCCAGACTTGCCGGGCTGCTTCTCGGCCGGAGATGATCTGGACGATGCGATGGCCATGGCGCGCGAGGCCATCGAGGGGCATCTGGAGTTGCTGGCGGAGGAGGGTGCGCCGATTCCGGTGGCGAGGAAGGTGACCTTCCATGCGGCGAATCCCGAATACACCGGCTGCACCTGGGCCCTGGTGGAGATCGACGTGACCCGCTACATGGGCAAGGCGGAGAAGCTGAACATCACCCTGCCGGGCTACCTGCTCAATCGCATCGATGAGTACGTGCGCAGCCACCCGGAGCAGAAGAGCCGTTCGGGCTTCCTGGCCGCGGCGGCGTTGCGGGTGTTGCAGGAGTCTTGAGTGGCATCTGGGGCGCTTTGTTGGGCTTCGCTTCGCTCTGCACCAACCTACGAAAGGTGCACCGATGGCCCACAAAAAAGCCCGGCATTCGCCGGGCTTTTTCATCGCGCTGGCTTATACCTTGCGCACGAACTCCGACTTCAGCTTCATGGCGCCGATGCCGTCGATCTTGCAGTCGATGTCGTGGTCGCCGTCCACCAGGCGGATGTTCTTCACCTTGGTGCCGACCTTCACCACCAGCGACGAGCCCTTGACCTTGAGGTCCTTGATCACGGTGATGGTGTCGCCGTCCTGCAGGACATTGCCCACCGAGTCCTTGATCACCTTGTCATCGCCGCTGGCGTCGCTGCCGGCCTCAGCCGACCACTCGTGGGCGCACTCGGGGCAGATCAGCAGGGCACCGTCTTCGTAGGTGAATTCGGAGTTGCATTTGGGGCAGGGCGGCAGTGCGCTCACGGTTTGGTACCTCGACGTCAGTGTCACGAAAAACCGTAGATTATATAAGGTTTTGCCCGGTCTTTGGCCGTTCGGACGATTTCCCGGGATGACTGCCTACAGGCCCTGTCGGTTTCAGGGCGTGTCCATGGGCTAGGGAATGCTCAGCAGGCCGGCGTCGCTGAAGTGCCGGCTGCCCCAGAGGCCGCCACCGAGCTTGCCGCGCATGGCATAGGGCACGCTCTGCACCGGGTAGCCGTCAGCGAGGTTCCAGGTCTGGCGCAGTACCGAGAAGGCCGAGAGGGTCACCGGCACCTCGATCAGCCTTTCGCTGAAGCCCGCCAGTGTGCCGCTCTGGTCGCTGACGCCGCTGGCCAGGGGCAGGTCGTTGAGGTCCAGCTCCAGTGATACGCCGTTGAAGTGGATGGGGCCCGCGTTGGGGTTCTGTACCCGCAGCCGGACCTTGAAACGCACCTCCAGGCCTTCGCCAGGGAGCGGCTCCAGGCTGGCCAGGTCCACCCGCACGGGGTCGCGGGAGGTGAACACCGCGCAGCCGCCCAGCAGCGCCAAGGCGAAGAGCAGCGGGGCGAACTGGCGGGTGCGCATGGTGGGCGTCCTGCTGGTGGGGCCTGTGTTGAGTAAAGAACAGGCCCGTGGGGCTGTGCCCACAATTTCTGTGGAAGGCGCTGTGGATATCTTCGGGATAGATGCCGCCAAGGCGCGTGCTTGTTGGTGCGCGAGCGGTTGCTCGGTTTTTGCCCGTTGGGGTGCAACCCCGCTTAGGCCTAAGTTTCTGATGGCGCCGGGATACCCCCGGATTCTGTGGGGCAAGTTGTGGATATCTTTGGGATGACTGCCTGCGCGCCTTGTTGTGCCTGGTTTTCAGCCTGTTGTTCGGTTTTTGTACAGGCCCTTGGGCCGTATTGGTAACGGTTGCACCGGACGCACTCCGTAGCCCCATCCGGCGCCGGGAGGGTGCGACCCAGACAGGCTGGGCCCGGTGCGCCAATGCCCACAAAATCTGTGGGCCGCTCTGTGGATATGTTCGGGATAAGTACCTGGATGGCCCATAGTGATTGGGCTGGAAGCGCTTGCTCGGTTTTTCGGCATCAGTCGTATTCGGCGGCCTGGTGCTCGCCCAGCAGGCGACGTTGGCGCGGGGTACAGGCGGCCAGCACCTCGGGGTTGAAGCGGAACGCCAGGTAGGGCGAGAACTTCTGCGCCACCATGCGCCGGCCGTAGTGCAGCTGCAGCAGGTAGCGGCTGCGGGTGGCGCTGCGGTTGCGGCTGCCGGCATGCCAGAGCTCGCTGCGAAACACCAGGGCGTCACCCGCCTTGCACAGCACCGGCTCGGCGCTGCGGCCGTGCCAGCTGGTTTCGCCAGACGCGGGCCGGCGCCCGGCGCGGTGGCTACCGGGGATGACCTGGGTGGGGCAGAGCGCGCTGTCTATGTCGTCCAGGTACAGGTGGGCAGTGAGGATCTGCATGGGCAGGATGAAGGCCGGGTCGGCCAGCAGGCTCTCCGGCAGTTCCATGGCCAGGTGGTCCAGGTGCAGCTCGGCGCCGATGAAGCCCGGATGGCAGCGCCAGGCGGTCATGCCGATCAGGTGGCAGTCCGCCCCCAGGGCGGCCTCGGCCAGTTCGATCAGACCCGGCGGGTCCAGGTAGCGCAACCAGGCCGGGTCCCGGTTGAACACGCATTTGAAGTGGTCGTCCACCAGGCCCAGGTAATCCCAGTGCAGCGGCTGGAGCTGGTCGATCAGTTGGCGCAGCACGGCGACGGCGCTGGCGTCGAGCACACCGGGTAGCAGGATGAAGCCCTGTTCGTGCAGGGCATCCAGTGAGTCGGTGGTGGACATCGGCATGTCCTCCGGAGGTAGCTCCAACCAAGGGTGGACCACGTTTCACCGGTCCACCATTCGGAGTCTGGCCCGGCGCCAATGGTGGATGAAAAGGGCGTCATCCACCCTACCCGGTTAGCCGCCGAGCAGGCCCGCCAGGCGCTGGCGCAGCGGTTCGATTTCATCGCCCTGCAGGTCCAGCAGGAAGTCGTTGCGCAGCACCGACACCAGCTCGGCGGCGTCTTCGATCTTGCGGGTTTCCAACCGGCCGTCCCGGTGGCGCTTGTTGAACACGCCGTTGGCCAGGGTCAGGCGCCATTCGCCTTCGCTGCGGGCGGTCATCAGCATCTTGCGAAAGCCGCTGTCGGGGTGGGCCGAGGTGTACCAGTTGCGCGGGATGCAATCGACGAAGGCGTGGACCTCGGGGCCGAATCGATAACAGACCGCCCAGCCGGTTTCGGCGCGGAAGGTCTCCAGTTGCACCTCGCCCGTTCCATCGTCCTGGGGGCTCAGGCGGTAGGGCAGGTCGGCCACCGGCTTGCCGTCCAGCGGCACGGCGCGCCAGGGCGTGGCGGAGCCGAAGCCGACGTCCGCCAGGTATGGGCCTTCGGGCAGCAGCACGCGCAGCATCAGGTGGGAAATCATGGTTTGCGGCGCATCCAGGGGCAGGCCCCAGCGCACCCGGCCGCCCAGCAGTTCCACCCGATAGTCCAGGGCGAGCAGCAGGCGGGCGAAGAGGTTGTTCAGCTCATAGCAGTAGCCGCCGCGCCCGCGTCCCACCACCTTGGCGAACACCGATTCGGCGTCGATCGGGATGGGCCGGTCGAGCAGCACGTCGACGTTCTCGAAGGCGACCCGGCGCTGGTGGGCGGCGATCAGTTGGTCGAGGCCGGCGAGGTCGGGCTGGCGCGGTGCGGGGCAGTTCAGGTGGCGTAGGTAGGCTTCGGCCTGCCGCTGGTCGAGTGCATGCATGTCGGTCGGCTCCGTGATGACGGCTGGATGCTAGCAGTCACCCTGGCGCGTCGGCGAATGCAAGCATGCTGTCTTTCATAATCAACGGTTCATGTAAAAAATAAAGAACTGATGAGTCGCGTTTTGATCGATGCGAGCCTTTTAAATCAATGGATTGACTGGATAGCGTGATCAGCTTGCTCTAGGCATTTTGTCGATTTTTTTGCTCATCATGCTCGTAATCGTTTGACATATTTTACGTCTTTGGCAGACTGCCTCCCCCGTGGTACCCGCCTGTCGTGCGCTGCGTCGGGCCCCGAGTCAATAACAAAAACTCCGTCAGTCGAGGCGCCTGTGCTGGGTCGCCGTGCTTTCGACGGGCATGCCTCTGGAACAAGAACAAATGCTGATCTGGTTTGTTGCGGTCTACCTGCTGGTCACTGTTGGGGTCGGTTTCTACGCTTCCACCCGTGTGAAAAACTCCAAGGATTTCGCGGCTGGTGGCCGCAGCATGTCCTTCCCCCTTGTCGCGGCAATGGTGTTCGCCACCTGGTTCGGCTCCGAAGCCGTGCTGGGCATTCCCGCCACATTCATCGAAGAAGGCTTCGCCGGGATCATCGAAGACCCGTTCGGCTCCTTCGGCTGCCTGATGCTGGTGGGCCTGGTGTTCGCCCGTCCGCTGTATCGCATGAACCTGCTGACCATCGGTGACTTCTTCAAGAAGCGCTTCGGCCCGAACGTCGAGCTGATCACCAGCCTGGTGATCATCGGCTCGTACCTGGGCTGGGTGGCCGCACAGCTGACCGCGCTCGGCGTGGTGTTCAACGTGCTCTCCGACGGCTCCATCACCACCACCCAGGGCATGCTGATCGGCACCGGCATCGTGCTGCTCTACACCCTGTTCGGCGGCATGTGGTCCGTGGCCCTGACCGACTTCATGCAGATGATCATCATCGTCGCCGGCCTGCTGTACCTGACCTGGCTGATCGGCGACATGGCCGGTGGTGCCGACGTGGTGATCAGCCATGCCGCCAGCGAAGGCAAGTTCAGCTTCATGCACAGCTTCGAGACGAAGGACATAGTCGCCTTCATCGGCGCCGCGGTGACCATGATGTTCGGCTCCATCCCGCAGCAGGACGTGTATGCCCGCGTGATGTCGGCCAAGACCGAGAACATTGCCGCCCGCGCCTCCATGACCGGTGCCGTGTTCTACCTGTCCTTCTGCATGCTGCCGATCTTCCTGACCTACGCCGCGTCGCTGATCGACCCGGCCATGGTGCAGAAGTGGCTGGCGGAGGACTCGCAGATGATCCTGCCGCACCTGATCATGGAGCGCACCCCGCTGTTCGCCCAGATCATGTTCTTCGGCGCGCTGCTCTCGGCGATCATGTCCACCGCCTCCGGCACCCTGCTGGCACCGTCGGTGACCTTCACCGAGAACGTGCTCAAGCGCTTCATTCCCGACATGAACGACCGTCAGTTCCTGCTGGCCATGCGCCTGAGCGTGGTCGCCATGACCGTCGCCACGTCGGTGTTCGCCCTGTACTCGGACGCGAGCATCTACGAGATGGTCGGCAACGCCTACAAGGTGACCCTGGTAGCCGCCGTGGTGCCGCTGTTCGCCGGCCTGTTCTGGAAGCGCGCCACCACCCAGGGCGCCCTGCTGGCCATCGGTCTCGGCCTGGCCTCGTGGATCTACCTGGAAGCCTCCTACGTTGACACCGACTTCTGGCCGCCGCAGCTGGCCGGCCTGCTGTTCAGTGCACTGGGTATGCTGCTGGGCTCGCTGCTGCCGCAGTTCGTGCGCAGCCGC
Organism: Pseudomonas resinovorans NBRC 106553; assembly: GCF_000412695.1. Taxonomy (NCBI): domain Bacteria; kingdom Pseudomonadati; phylum Pseudomonadota; class Gammaproteobacteria; order Pseudomonadales; family Pseudomonadaceae; genus Metapseudomonas; species Metapseudomonas resinovorans. The sequence goes on along the minus strand of NC_021499.1, from coordinate 5,554,116 downwards.
CGCGAGTCCCTGGAGCCGCAGCCCGCCGCGGCCTGATCCAGCGCTGCAATGAAAAAGCCCCGCCTAGTGCGGGGCTTTTTCTTGGGGAGCAGGAGTGCAGGCGATCGGCAGGTTGTGCCTGAGCTACGCGAAGCCCAACAGTGGCGCCCGGTCCGAGACGTCGGGCTTCGCTGCGCTCTGCGCCAACCTACGGTACGCGCCGGGGCTCAGGCGAACAGCTCGACCACGCCGCGCAATACGGTCAGGCCCACGAACACCGACATGGCGATGGTGCTGCCACGGGGTACCTCGTCGCACAGGCCCTTGTAGTTGATGGGCGTGATGAACAGCTTCGGCCAGCAGGCGAAGGCGGCGCAGAGGGTGACCAGGGACAGTAGCGCGAGGCTGGTGGAAAGGGTGAAGGAGTCGTCGGAGAAGAGGCTGCTGATGGGGATGGCGATGGCGAGGGCGATCCAGCCGCCGGTAACCAGAATCTCCCCCCTGGTGCGCGGGGAGGCAGGGGAACTGTCGCTTGCCATCGGAAAAATCCTTGTCTGACTGCAGGCTGGGACTGACGCGCATTTTCCATGGCGTTTTCCCTTGGCGCAAGAACGGAGGGGCCCGTCATTGCGACGGGCCCCGTGCCATCAGAAGTGCACCTTGGCCAGCAGGCTGAAGGTGTTCTGGTGGGTGCCGCCGAGGACTTCGTCGCCGAGGACGCTGTTGTTGTCGATGCCGTACTTGTGGCGCCAGTAGTCGTACTCGATGCCGACATAGAAGTGCTTCACCGCGCTCCAGCCCAGTGCCTTGCCCAGGTCGTACTTGATCTGCGGGTTGAAGTGCAGGTTGGCGTGCAGGTCGTTGGGGCGGCTCGAGGTGCCGTCCTGGTTGTTCCACACCCAGTCCATGAAGCCGTCGATCAGCACGTTCGAGTTGCCCACCGGGATGGTGTAGGACCACACCGGGGTGACCTGCCACTGGCCGGACGGGTTGTTGGTGATGCCGTCGGGGCGGCGGTAGTAGAAGTTCAGCTGGAAGTAGTCGAAGCCGGGGATGTTGAGGTCGAAGCCCGGGCCGAGCAGGTAGTTCTGGTTGCGGTTCTCGCCACGCTCGTAGGTGGCGGCCAGCAGCACGTCGCTGATGGGGCCGAACTCGATCTTCTGGTCGAAGATCTTGCCGAAGGACAGGCGCGGGGAGATTTCACCGTAGTAGGTGTTCTTGCCCAGGTTCGGGTCTTCCGAGCCGTTGTAGTTGATCTGGTCGACGAACATGAACAGGTCGCCGAAGGTCCAGCCGCTGGCGTGCTCGAAGGTGAAGGTCTGCTGGATCGGCGGGTTGATCTCGAAGTTCTGGCCGTAGAGGTAGGTCAGGCTGTTGTCCTGCCACAGCAGGGGGCCGTCGGCCAGGGCGTTGCCGGCCGCCAGCAGGCCGCCAGCGAGCATCAGGGAAGGAAGGGTACGGTTCATCAGGGGTCCAGGGGCTTTGAAGGGGCTATCTGCGTAGCGCTTGTTGGGTGGGGCGGGTGCCGGTGTGCAAGGGCGCCCGGCCGGGCGCGCGATTATCGTGGGAAAGGGCTGATTTTCAAGAGGTAATGAGGAGATAGGTGGGATTTTCCGACTGCCTGGCTCCCAGTCAGTGGATACCGCCCTTTTCCGAACGCGGCCCACCCCTCCCTTCTCCCGCAGGTCCACGCAATCCTGATGTCCCGACCGGACTGATAGTGGGCAATCGTAGGGTGGCTCGGGCGGCGTTCCGCGAGCTTGCGATACCCATCAGCCCTGCCCGCATGGGTATCGCTTCGCTCAACCCATCCTACTAACCGATGCCCAATCCGACCTGACACAGGGCAGAGAAGATGACGCCGCGCAAAGCGCCCCTTCAGGAGGCCGAGCGGAGTCCTTGTGTAGGGGGACGAGCGGCATGGATGCCGCGAGAGCCGCGCAGGGCCATGGATGGCCCTTCGCGGCGGGCCCCCGGAGCAAGGATGTAGGGAGGGGAGTTTGGCGCAGCCAAACCCGGATGTCGGGGCAAGCCCTTTGCTTCCTTTGGGGCGACTGCCAAAGGGAGTCGCCCGGGAAGGCGAAACAGAAACCCGACGCCCACTCGGTAATGAGCTGAATCACCGAAATGAAAGCCCCCTCGCACCAGATTGCCTATCCACCATGAACCAACCCCCAGCCATTCGTGACTACCCCCAAAAAACCCAGCCGCATGGCGCGGCCGGGGGACAACTGGAGCAGAGCGATCAACGTACGGTTATGGGCCCGGTACGCACACCGCCAAAGGTGGAGCGCACGGTGACGCTGGGGTTGGCCGAGGGCACCACGGCGGTGGAGTTGTTCACCGACAGTTTCCATTTGCCATTGGCACTCGGAGCTGCGGTGCCCAGCAGGACTACGCCCTGGGTGCTGCTGACCTCGATGCGGATCTGGTTGCCCTGGGGCCGCGAGGTGGTGCCTTCGAAGTCCCAGGAGTAGCGGTTGTTGGAGCCCGCCTTCACGTCGGCCTTGTTGATGGCCAGGGTGTCGGCGGCCACCGCCGGGTTCACCGTGACCGTGACCGTCGCCGGGGTCGAGGTGGCGCCGATGGAGTCACGGGCCTGGTAGGTGAAGCTGGCGGTAAGGGTGGCGGTCACGCTGGCCGGCGGGGTGTAGGTCACGGTGGTGCCATTGGTGGCGACGGTGCCTCTGCCTGCGGGCGGCGGGGTCAGGTTGACCACCGTCATGGGGTTGGCTTCCGGATCGGCGTCATTGGCCAGCACGTTGATCGTCACCGGCGCGCCGGCGTTGGTGGTGGCGGTGTCGTTGGCCACTACCGGCGGCAGGTTGGGCCGTACGGTGATGGTCACGGTGGCCGGGGCGGAGAGGGCGCCCTGGTTGTCGCGGGCCTGGTAGCTGAAGCTCACCACCTGGGTTGCCGCCACCTGGGCCGGCGGGGTGTAGATCACCGAGTTGATGCCGCTCGGTACCAGGGTGCCGAGACTGACGCTGCCGAGGTTGGCGACGGACAGCGGCAGGTTGACGTCCGGGTCGCTGTCGTTGGCGGTCAGCACCAGGGTGAGCGGAACGCCCGCGCTGGTGCTGGCGCTGTCCGCGTTGGCCACGGGCGGTTGGTTGGTCGGCTGGCCGGGCGGTGTGCCTTCTATTACGACGAACTCGCTGTCGCTGCCGCCGGCGGCGGATTTCACCGTGATCCTGGCGGGCGGTTGCTCGACGTTGGCGGCCACCAGGCGCTGGGTCGTGCCGCTGACCTGCAGCAGGGGGCCGAAGCCTTCGGCCACCAGGGTCGGCACTTGCAGCTCGTCGCTGGAGCGGGCTTCCACGGTCAGCGTCTTGTTCGCCCAGGAGTAGCGCGCCTGGCTGACCTTGACGATGTCCACCAGCTCCTGGGTCTGGGTGGTGGCCGCGGCGTTGGTGGTGCTGTCCTTGGCGGTGATCAGCACGAAGGGCGGCAGGCTGGCCGGGGCCTGGTCCTGGCCGAAGAACAGGCCGTTGCCATTGCCGGTCATTTCGAACTGGCAGGGCGACGGCGGGTCGCCCACCAGGTCCAGGCTTTCGCGGAAGCACAGGGTCGCGTTGGGCGTGGAGTTGGCGAACACCGAGATCCAGGTGCGCTGGGCATCGCGGCTGTAGGTGGCGCGGTCGACGCCGACTTCGCTGGCGATGCCGCCGGTGAACAGCTTGCCGGAGAGGTTGAACAGGCTGCTCTCGGCGACCAGGCCGTTGGGGCCTTCGATGCGCACGAAGTTGGTCCCGAACGGGCTGCCGGTCACCGGTTCGGCGAGGTTGGGGTCGCCCACGAAGCTCTCCAGCTCACCGGTTTCCGGGTTGGTTTCCTGGTAGGGGCCGCCGACGCGGGTGAGGAAGGGGCCGACGTTGCCAGCCAGGGCGCCGTTGAAGTCGCCCGGCGCGCCGATGCCGATGTCGCGGGTCATGTTGATCGCGCGGCGACCCGGTGCGGTCACGGTGAAGGTATCCACGCCGTAGGGGTGGATGACGCGGTAGGTGCCGGCCACCGGCACGTTCACCCGGATACGGATGCGCGCGAAGCTCTGCTGGTCGCCCAGGCGCGGCACTCCGTTGGCGAAGGCGGCTTCGATACCGGCGACGTAGACGTCCATCGACAGGCCGTTGCCGGGGTCGGCGATGCTGGTTTCGGCGAGCATCCAGAAGCTTTCGTCGGGGAAGTTGCCGGGGAAGGCGATGGGCCGGGTTTCATCGAAGATGCCCGGATTGGGCAGCAGGGTGCACATGAAGTTGCCGGGTGCCCGCGAGCTGACCGCCTTGGACAGGCACAGCTCCAGGGGCACGCCCAGGGTGTCCTGGTACCAGCGGGGGAAATAGCCACTGGCGGCGGTGTGGGGACCGGGGTCCACCGCCGCCAGCTGGGCTTCGGCGACCGGGATGCCGACGAGCAGGCCCAGCGCCATGCCGAGTATTGCTGGCCATTTGAACATGACTGCCTCCGTTCACTCGCGCGCGGCGGGTGATTGTTGTTCTCAGGGGAGAATCAGGACTTCTTCGGTATCGGAACCGCCGTTGGCCGAGAGCACCTGCACGTTGGCCGGTGGAATGCTGGCGACCGGCAGTTGCAGGCGGCCGCCCACCAGCGGGCCGAGGCCCTCGGCGCTCAGCGCCGGCTGGCCGGACTGGTCGCTGGAGCTGGCTTCCACGGTCAGCAGGCCGCTGCCCAGGCTGTACTCGGCGCGGCTGATGGTCACCAGGTCCACCAGTGGCGCGGACTTGCTGGTGACGGTGCTGCTGGGAATGGCCGTGCTGTTGTCGGCGCTGAAGGAAACGCTGCCGTTGGCCGTGGGGCTGGCGGCGGACTGGCCGTACCAGGCGCCGGTGGCGCTGCCGTGCATCGGGCCGCTGGCGCCGGCGGTGTCGGTGTAGGTCTGGGTGGCGGGAGCCGGCGGGGCCAGGGTGAAGTAGTCCTGCTGGGTGGCCGTCGACGAGCCGCCACGGGAGTAGGTGGCGCGCTCCACGATCAGCGGAGTGGGCAGCGGCACCTGGGAGAGCTTGCCAGAGATGGCGAACTGCTGGGTTTCGGCACGCAGCCCGTTGGGGCCTTCGATGCGCACGAAGTTGGTCCCGAAGGGGCTGCCGGTGACTTCCTCCAGCAGGTTCGGGTCGCCGATGAAGGTCTCCGGCAGGTTGCTGACCGGGTTGGTTTCTACATAAGGGCCGTTCACCGAGCGCAGGAAGGGGCCGATGTTGCCGGCCAGGGCGCCGCTGAAGTCGCCCGGCGCGGCGATGCCGATATCGCGGGTCAGGTTGATGGCGCGGGTACCGGGGGTGTCCACGGAGAACACGTCCACACCATAGGGGTGGGTGATGGTGTAGGTGCCGGCCACCGGCACGGTCACGCGGATACGGATGCGCGCGAAGCTGACCTGTTCGCCCGCCGCCGGCAGCTCGCCGCTGAAGGCGGCCTCCACGGCGGAGACATAGAGCAGGTCGATGCCGGTGGCGGCGTCGGTGATGGCCGCGTCGCCGGTGAACCAGAAGGCTTCGTCGGGGAAATTGGTGGGGAACACCACCGGCTGGGTTTCGTCGAACACCCCCGGCGTCGGCAGCAGGTTGCACATGAAGGAGCCGGGGACGCGGCTGCTCTGGGCCTTGGACAGGCACAGGTCCAGGGCTCGGCCGTGGCTGTCCTGGTACCAGGCGGGGAAGAAGCCGTTGACCTCGGTGAGGGTCGTCTGATCGACCGCGTAGAGACCGGCCATGGCCGGGGCCACCGTGAGTCCGAGCAGAAGCGGGAGCGCGAGTGTTGGCAGTGCGTTGTGCATGGTGTCGCCCTTCCAGTCGATGAACTTTGCCGTTTGTCCGGCACCGATGAGCGCAGGGCTCTTCGTTGACAATCCGAGGGCGCAAACCCCATGCCAGACGGCTTCGGCCGCTCTGCCTCGCGGTCGGAGTCTGAAACATCTTGAAATAGGTCGTCCCCAATGCTGGTGGGCATTGGGGGCAGGTTCCCCAGAACTGGGGGGAAAGTGGGTGCGCAAGTGGGGAAAACCGTGGGCCTACCGTTCGGCGACCGCCGAGCGGTAGAGCCGTGAATGGCGGGGCCTGCGCTATAACTACCCGGAGTCGGCGCAGGAGTTGCCGGCCGAGCCGGCGGCCCCTTTTCCGCGCGCATTGCGAGCGAGCCGACGGTTTCCCAAGGGGAGGTATCGATGAAGATTGCGCTGGCGAGCAAGCCCTTCAATCTGTTCCGCTGGTTTTCCCTGGTGAGCCTGGTGATCATCCTGGTGGTCGCCATTCTCCTTGGCTTGGCCGCGACCCGATTCCTCATGAGCGAGAGCATCGACCGCGATGCCATGCTCAGCGCCCAGTTCATCAAGTCCATCGCCGACGTCGAAGTCATCCACGGCAACTTCTCCCCCGGCCTCACCCTGGGCGAGTTTCTCGACAAGCGCGTGGATGGCGCCCGTCTCGGGGTCTCCCACGAACAGCTGGTGAAATCCCACGAAGAATTCTTCGACCACATCGTGCGCCTGCCCGACGTGCTCCTGGCCAACGTCTACGCCCCCGATGGGGTGGTGATCTGGTCCACCAACCCGAAACTGGTGGGCGGACGCTCCCTGGAGCAGGCCAAGCTCAACGAGGCGGTGAAGAGTCGCAACACCGTGACCACCGAGCACCACGGCCCCGACAGCTGCCCGGCCGAGGGCTTCTTCATGAAGGTGCCCCACAGCCTCTACCTGGAAAGCTTCATCCCGCTGCTGGACAGCCGTGGCGAAGTGCTCTCGGTGATCGAGATCTACAAGGAGCCGGTGGACCTGATCGCCCGCATGAACCGTGGCTTCATCCTGCTCTGGATCGCCACCGCCCTGGGTGGCGCGGCCATCTACCTCAGCCTGTTCTGGTTCGTCCGCCACGCATCGAGGCTGGTGGAAGACCAGCAGCGCCAACTGGTGGAAAGCGAAACCCTGGCGCTGCTCGGCGAGATGTCCACCGCCGTCGCCCACAGCCTGCGCAACCCGCTGGCGTCGATCCGCTCCAGTGCCGAGCTGGCGCTGGAAGTGGACGAAGGCCCGCTGCACAAGAACCTCGGCGACATCATCACCCAGGTGGACCGCATGTCGAAGTGGGTGCGCGAGCTGCTGATGTCGGCCCGCCCGCTGTCCGGCGACCAGGAGCCGGTGGACCTCACCGCCGCGCTGGAAGAAACCCTGGCCGCGTACGAGCCGCAGATCCGCCATGCCGGCATCGAGGTGGACTGGCAAACGCAGACGGCGCCACGGGTGGTCAGCCACCCGGTGCTATTGCAGCAGTTGCTGGGCAGCGTACTGTCCAACGCCATCGAAGCCATGCCGCGCGGCGGCAAGCTGGCCATCCGCCTGGCGCCGGACGCGCGCCGCCGCTTGCTCACCCTGACCATCAGCGACACCGGCGCCGGCATGTCGCCGGCCATGCTGGAGATGGCCTTCAAACCTTTCCACACCACCAAGCGTGGCGGTCTGGGCGTCGGCCTGGTGCTGGTGCGCAAGATCGTCGAACGCTTCGGTGGAGCAGTCAGCATCGATAGCCGGGAAAACGCCGGAACCGACGTGCACCTGACCTTCAGGGCCACGGCAGGGGGATAACACACATGGGCAACAGCATTCTGATTGTCGAAGACGACGAGATACTGGCCGACAACTTCTGCACCTACCTGCAGCGGCGCCAGTTCGACGTGATGGTCTGCAGCTCGGCCGAGGAGGCCCTGACCATCATCGAGGCGCAGCACCCGGACCTGGTCCTCACCGACTACTGCCTGCCGGGCCTCAGCGGCTGCGAGCTGATCAGCCGGGCCCGCGCCATGGACGAGCAGCTCAAGCTCATCATGATCACCGGCCACGGCAATGTGCAGGGCGCGGTGGAAGCCATGAAGGCCGGCGCCAGCGACTACCTGACCAAGCCGGTGGCCCTGGCCGAGCTCAAGCTGGTGGTGGACAAGGTGCTGGAGGCGCGCCGGCAGGAGCAGCGCCTGTCCTTTTACCAGCAACGCGAAGCCCAGGACTCCGGGCTGACCGGGCTGATCGGCGATTCCGAACCCATGCGCAACATGAAGGACATGGTGCGCCAGGTGCTCAATGCCGAGGAACGCATGGCCGGCGAAGACCTGCCCGTGGTGCTGATCGAAGGTGAAACCGGCACCGGCAAGGAACTGGTGGCCCGCGCCCTGCACTTCGACGGCGCGCGCAGCAAGGGACCCTTCGTCGAGTTCAACTGCGCGTCGATTCCCTCGCACCTGCTGGAAGCCGAACTCTTCGGCCACGAGAAGGGCGCCTTCACCGATGCCAAGGACCGTCGCGTCGGCCTGGTGGAAGCGGCCGACGGCGGCACCCTGTTCCTCGACGAAGTGGGGGAGATCGACCTGCTGCTCCAGGCCAAGCTGCTCAAGCTGCTGGAAGACCGCACCATCCGTCGTCTGGGCTCGGTGCGCGAACGCAAGGTCAACCTGCGGATCATCAGCGCCACCAACTGCAACCTCGAGCAGATGGTCCAGGAGGGCAAGTTCCGCCGCGACCTGTTCTTCCGCCTGCGCATCATCACCGTCAAGGTGCCGCCCCTGCGCGCCCGTGGCGACGACATCCTGACCCTGGCCGAGCACTTCGTCAGCCAGCACGGCAAGCGCTACGGCAAGCCGGGGCTGCGCTTCAGCCAGGAAGCCAAGGCCGTGCTCAAGGGCTACAGCTGGCCGGGCAACGTGCGCGAACTGCGCAACATGCTGGAGCAGACCGTGCTGCTGGCGCCGGGCAACCTCATCGGCCCGGAACAGCTGACCATCTGCCGTGGCCTGCTGGCGGGTGCCGGGGTCATGGAAGCGGCCATGCCGCTCATGGCCGGCAGCGGCCTGGGGCTGGAGGACGAGAACATGAGCCTGTCCGACGCCGAGCGCGACCTGGTGGTGAAGGTGCTGGGCAAGACCGACTGGAATATTTCCAAATCCGCGCGCATGCTCGGGCTCACCCGCGACATGCTGCGCTACCGCATCGACAAGCTGGGCCTGGAACGGCCCGATCGCCAGCAGCACTGAAAATGCCCCGAATAAGGGAGATTCCCCGACCAAGGTCGGGGAAACGGGAGCTGGTGAAACTTATGCGTCGATCTAGACTCTAGGAATCATTGGCCCTGGCGGGTCAATGCAGCCTTGGCTCGGAACGTGCAAGGATGCAAGCAGCGGCCAAGTGGGTCGCCGTCCGAACTCCTCACAGGGGAGCAGCCGCAGTGTCGAAGAAAGTACTGATAGTCGACGACGAAGAGATCCTCGCCGCGAATTTCCAGACCTACCTGGAAATGCTCGGCTGCGAGGTGCGCACCGCCGCGAGCGGTGCCATCGCCCTGGAAAAGGTGGTGGAGTTCAAGCCCGAGCTGGTGGTGCTCGATTACCGCTTGCCGGACATGACCGGCTTCGAAGTCTTCGATGCCATGCGCACCCTGCACAGCTGTGAAGCGGTGCTGATGACCGCGCACCCCAGCATCGAAGTCTGCAACCGCGCCATCGAGCGCAATATCGAGATCATCCTGCTCAAACCCTTCCCCCTGCCCGAGCTGGGCAGCGTGGTGCTCCACGGGCTGCCCAGGGGCGCCCGGAGCGAGACGCAGGAAACCGCCAGGCCCGCCGAACAGGTGGACCGGCGCCGGGGCGGCGATGTGGCCTTCCCCCTGAAGCTCTACGACGGCGCCTGGGTGCTTTCCGATCGGCGCCGACCTGCGGCCGATGCCGAGGCCCCGCTGAGGCAGGCCAAGAAAGGCGCGTGATATCGCGTCGAGAAAAAAGCCCCCGTCTTCGGGGGCTTTTTCATGGGGCCTGGGTGGATGCTCGAAACCTACTCGCAGGATGGGTAGAGCGTGCGAAACCCATCGATTCACTGGATGCTCGACGCCAACTCGAAGATCGGGATGTACATCAGGATCACGATCACCCCGATGATCAGGCCGATGAAGGTCATCAGCAGCGGCTCGAACAGGCGCACGAACCATTCGATCCAGCGGCTGGTTTCCTCGTCATGGAAGTCGGCGGTGCGCTCCATCATTTCCCCCAGGTTGCCGGACTGTTCGCCGGCCCGGAGCATGCGCAGCGACACGGGCGTCGCCAGGCCGTGTTCCTCCAGCGCGCGGGACAGCGCCTGGCCCTCGCGGATGCGCGCGGCGGCCTGGTCCAGCCGTGGGCGCGAGGCGGCGCCGAGCAGGCCGCGGACCATGGCGATGGCGGTGAGGATGGGAATCCCGCCCTGCAGCAGGATGCCCAGGGAGCGGTAGAAGCGCGCCAGCTCGTAGATCTGGATGCGCTCGCGGATCGTCGGCACGCGCTCCATCTGGCGGGCCAGGGCGCGGCGCACGTTCTCCTGGCGCAGCAGCAGCACCAGCGCCACCAGCGCCGCCACGGCGCCGCCGAATACTTCGGCCTGGTGCGAGTGGAGGAACAGCCCGCTGTGCAGCAGCACCTGGGACAGCCAGGGCAGGTTCTCGCCGAGGCCTTCGAACACCAGGGCGAAGCGCGGTACCACGTAGCCCACCAGGAATAGCAGCACGCCGCAGCCCACCATGAACAACAGCAGCGGATAGACCGACGCGCTGATGATCTTCTGCCGCACCTCGTCCATCCGCGTGCGGTAGGCCACGTAGCGGCCCAGGGCATCGCCCACCGCGCCGGTCTTTTCGCTGGACTGCACCAGCGCCACGTAGAGGGCGGGAAAGATCGCCGGGAACTGCGCCAGGGACTGGGACAGCGACTTGCCCTCGTAGAGCAGCCGCACCAGGCCGTCGAGCACCTTGCGCGCCTGCATGTCGGCTTCCTTCTCGGCGAGGCTTTCCAGGGCGTCGATCAACGCCAGGCCGGCGTTCAGCAGGGTGGTCAGCTCCTGGCTGAACAGCAGCAGCGGGAACACCTCGCGCCGTCGCCAGGCGCGCGGCGACCAGCCCCGTTCGGCCTGCAGGGCGAGCACTCGCAGGCCCTGGGCTTCGGCCTGGCGGCGCGCCTCGTCCTGGCTCGCCGCCTCCACCACCAGGGCCACCACCCCGTCCGGGGCCCGCACCGCCTTCACCTGGAAGCGCATGGCGGTCACTGCCAGCTGGTGACTTCGGCGTTCTCGCCGTCACCGCCGGGCTGGCCGTCCTTGCCCAGGGTGAGCAGGTCGAAATCGCCGTTCTCGCCGGGGGAGCGGTAGACATAGGCGCGGCCCCAGGGGTCCTGGGGCACGTCCTTCTGCAGGTAGGGGCCGGACCAGCGCGGCTCGTCCGGCGGCGCGGCCACCAGCGCGGTCAGGCCTTGCTCGCTGCTGGGGTAGCGGCCCACCTCCAGGCGATAGATGTCCAGGGCCTTCACCAACCCCTCGATCTGCGCGCGGGCCACCTTGGTCTCGGAGCGGCCCAGCTGATTGAAATACTTCGGCGCCACAATGCCGGCCAACAGGCCGAGCACCACCAGCACCACCAGGAGTTCGAGCAGGGTGAAGCCTTGTTCGGGTCGACGACGACGCATGTTCATGGGAGCCTCCGCTGCGGGTCACTGCAGGTGGCTATGCAAGAGCTGTGCACGACGAGTGGGCGAGGGGGCTGACACATCACCCGGCGATTTTTCCGGCACGTGCTTTGCTGACGGTACAGCACCGAGCAACCCCAAGGGCCAAGGCCCGGCTGGGAGAGAACAATGATCAAAGTGCCCGTCCTGGTGCTGTCCTGCATCCTTGCAAGCACCTCCTTCGACGCCCCTGCGGACATCTACCGGGTGGTCTCCGCCAACGGCAGCATCACTCTTACCAACATCCAGCGCAGCGACCGCAAGCTGGTCCGCGTGGCCCGCGAGAAACCCTTGCGGGTCAAGGCGCCCGCGCTGGTCCAGGTGCCCCGCGAGAGCCACTCCACGGCGCCGCGCTACGCCCTGATCGTGGCCCAGGCGGCCTTCGACTACGACCTGCCGGCGGAGCTGCTGCACGCGGTGATCAAGACCGAATCCAACTACGATCCCGCGGCCCTTTCGCCCAAGGGCGCCGCCGGCCTGATGCAGCTGATGCCCGCTACCGCGCGGGACCTGGGCGTGCAGGACGTGTTCGACCCGGCCGCCAACGTGCGCGGCGGCGCGCGCTACCTCAAGCGCCTGCTGAAGATGTTCGACAACGATCTTTCCCTCACCCTGGCCGCCTACAACGCCGGTCCCGGCGCTGTGCTCGCCTATGGCAGCGCCATCCCGCCCTATCCCGAAACCCAGCGTTATGTGCCGAGTGTCCTGGGGCATTACCAACGCTTCCAGGCCGACGCAAAACGTCCCCGTTAGTGGGGGATTCCCCAGAAGCGGGGGCGATTCCGGACCCCGGTCGGGCCACTTGTGGGGGCGAATTCATTCGCGATTGAAATCGCTCCCTCACCTCCCTGTAGCCGGATGCGAACCGGGAAAACTCCAACCGCAGTCCCCGGATTTCATCCGGGCTACCTACCTGCCGCAAACGCCTCCGCCCGCCGCACTTCCCTCAAGGGGAAATCGGGGAATCGGGGGGGAAGCGGGGGGGATCAGGTTGTGAGTAAGCCGGATATTTCGCTCGCTTTGGTTGCAAGTCATTGAATCTGTTTGTGTTTTCATGATGGCGCGCGCATTGCTCTGGTAGTCCTGCCCTCTTCTGGCACCCATGCACCTGATACCGAGGTCAGCCAAGATGAACCGGACCAATGCTAGCAACCCTACCAACCCCACTCGCCCGGTCGCCCCCGGGGCGCCCTCCCTTCTGGGTGGCGTGCTCCTGCTGGGCGCGGCCCTCTGCGGCGAGGACGCGGTCGCCGCTGCGCGGTGCGAGCGCACCCTGGTGGCCGAGGTGGTGGCCCTGGACCAGCCGCTGATGTTCAACCGCCTGGGGGCGCAGAACATCAACGGCATGATGTTCGCCCTGCGCCGCGACGTGGTGGACAGCAACGAGGTGCCCCTGCATATGGGCGGGGCGGCGCTGCCCGGGCAGGTGGCGCTGCGTCCGGACAAGCGTCCGCGCCCGCTGGTGCTGCGGGTGGCCCAGGGTGACTGCCTGCAGGTGAACCTGCAGAACCTGCTGGCCCTGCAAGCCAACCCCAATACCCGGGGCGGCGACGAGCACCTGGTGGGCGAGCTGCACGTCGACGCCCAGGTGGCCGACCGCCATGTCGGTTTCCAGGTCAACGGCCTGCAGGCGGTGAACGGCATCGACGACATCGCCACCCATGCCGGGCGCAACCAGAACAGCCTGCTGGCGCCGGGCGCCAGCCGCACCTACACCCTCTATGCCGAGCGCGAAGGCGCCTTCGCCGTGAGCAGCTACGGCGCCACCTTCGGTAGCGAGGGGACGGCCGGCAACGTCGGCAACGGCCTGTTCGCCCAGGTGGTGGTGCTGCCCAAGGGTGGGCGCACCTACCGCAACACGCTGACCGAGGAGGAGATGCGCCTGGCCACCACCGGCCGCACTCCGGCCGGCCAGCCGATCATCGACTACGAGGCGCGCTATCCCCAGGGCGAACCCTGGATCAGCGAAGGCAAGGCCGGATCGCCGATCCTGGCCATGGTCGAGGGCAACCAGATCATCGCCGGCAACAGCGACGCCATCGTCATGGGACCCAATGCCGATGGCAGCTTCCCACCCTCGACCTACGTGCTGGAGGGATACGGCAAGCGCAACCCTGCACTGCCCAACCGCCTGGAACCGTTCCGCGACTTTGCCGTGGCCTTCCATGACCAGTCGGCGGTGACCCAGGCCTTCCCCGGCTACTGGATCGACCCGGTGTTCGGCCACGTGCTGGCGCCGACCCGTGACGCCTTCATGGTCAACTACGGTTCCGGCGGCATGGGAGCCGAGGTGATCGCCAACCGGCTTGGGGTAGGTCCCATGCACGACTGCCTGTCCTGCGCCTACGAGGAGTTCTTCCTCAGTTCCCACAGCGTGGGCGACATCGCCATGCTGGTGGACGTGCCGGCCAACGTCGGCCTGGAGGGGCTGGTTCCCGGCCAGGTGCCGCCGGCTGAGGGCATCGGGATCAAGGCCAGCATGGCGCTGTTCCCGGACGAACCGTCCAACATCAACCACAGCTACATCGGCGACTTCGTCAAATTCCGCAACATCAGCATGGGCTACGAACAGCACGTGTATCACCTGCATGGCCACCAGTGGCTGTTCAACCCCAATGACGACAATTCCGACTACATGGACGCCCAGGGCATAGGCCCGGGCTCGGGCTACACCTACGAGATCGCCAACGGCGGCTCGGGCAACCGCAACCGGGTGGCGGGCGACGCCATCTACCACTGCCACTTCTACCCGCACTTCGCCCAGGGCATGTGGGGCATGTGGCGCATCCACGACGTCTTCGAGCCCGGCACCCGCCTGGCCGTTTCCGGGGACGGCGACCAGGGTTTCCACACCGCCGCCTTCGCGCTGCGCAGCGGCCTGCCTGCCCCCGGGGCCCGGGCCCTGCCGGATGGCGAGATCATCGCCGGCACGCCGATCCCCGCCATCGTCCCGCTGCCGGGCAAGGCCATGCCGCCCATGCCGGGCAAGGTGGCCGTGGTGCCCAAGTTCGGCGAAGCGCTGGTCGCCGCCAACGACGAGGGTGACTTCCAGCCGGAGCGTCCTATGGTCGGCTCGGTGGCCCTGGTTGACCGCAGCGAGGCCAACCGCAATGCCGACGGCAGCCTGAAGAACCCCGGCTTCCCGTTCTGGATCGGCGGTATCGAAAGCACCGTCGGCCAACGTCCGCCGACGCCGCCGCTGGATATGCTCGATGCCGCCAAGGCCCAGGCCCTGCGTGATTCGGGCGACGCCCTGTGGGCCAACCTGGACCCGGCCCAGGCCGGTGGCTGGGACGGCGGCCTGCCGCGCCACGCCCTGGAGGGAATGGCTGCCGGCGGTGCGGCCGAGGTGGTGAGCAGTGCGCTGGACATGTCCAAGGTGGTCCATCGCGCCAAGGCGGTGTTCTTCCCCGAGGAGGGTACCGACGTCGAGCAGGCGGCCATGGCCTACCACGCCAAGGCCGAGCACCCCAGCTTCGCGGTGCTGCCCAGCGGCGCCGTGCAGCCCACCGCGTTCCGCACCAACGGCGCCCTGCCGGTACCTGGCGCGCCTTACTACGAACCCTGCATGGACGACACCGGCAAGCGCCTGACCCAGGCGTCGGCCATGGGTCGCTACAACAGCGGCGAGTCCCTTAACGGCCAGACCTTCACCGGCGCGTCCAGCTTCACCGCCGACCGCCCACGGGTCTACAAGGGCGCCAACATCCAGTTCGACGCGGTGTTCAACAAGGTCGGCTATCACTTCCCGCAGACCCGCATCCTCACGCTCTGGGAGGACGCCTGGCCGGTGATCACCAAGCAGCAGCCACCGGAGCCGCTGGTGATGCGGATGAACACCTTCGACTGCACCATGTACCACCACACCAACCTGATCCCGGCCGTCTACGAACTGGATGACTTCCAGGTCCGCACCCCCACCGATGTAATCGGCCAGCACATCCACCTGCCCAAGTGGGACCTGACCGCCGCCGACGGTGCGGCCAATGGCTGGAACTACGAGGACGGCACGCTCTCGCCCGCCAGCGTGGTGGAGCGCATCCACGCCATCCGCGAGTACAACCACTGCACCGAGGGCGACGCCCGCGACGGCACCGCGGATTGCCCGCAGGCCAAGCAGCACCCGTACTTCGGCCAGTTCGGCCGTACCGACTGGCTGGGCGCGCGGACTACCCTGCAACGCTGGTTCGCCGACCCGGTGGTGAATGTCTACAACGTCGACCGTGGCCTGGGGAACATCTTCACCCATGACCATTTCGGCCCCTCCACCCACCAGCAGCTTGGCCTCTACGCCACACTGCTGTCCGAGCCGGCGGGCTCCAGCTGGTTCCACGCCGAAACCGGCCAGCCGCTCTACAACGGCCGCGCGGACGGTGGCCCGACGTCCTGGCAGGCGGTGATCAGCACCGGCGACCTGGACGGCGACGGCAAGAACGACAGCTTCCGCGAGTTCTTCCTCGAGTACAGCGACATGCAGCACGCCTACGAGGCCGGAGTCTATGTGGGCGCCGGGCCCGACGGCATTCCCGATGCCGGTGCCTATCCGACCTCCGTGGACAGCTTCCGCTACGCCATCAACCCGCCGGTGCGGCAGTTCAGCGCCAACCTGCTGGAGTCGACGGTGGAAGCGGCCGGCGCGGTGTTCGGCTGTCCGACCCGGCCCTGCCCGCAGGCGATCAGCGCCGATGACCCCGGTATGTTCGTGGTCAACTACCGCAATGAACCGGTCGGCCTGCGCATCTTCGACCCGAACAAGCTGGCGCCGGACGGCAAGCCGGGCATGCAGGCAGACGGCCTGGCCGGCGACCTCGCCTTCGCCCTGCAGACCCGTACCGACCGAGCCATCCCGGCGCTGAACCTGGCCCCCGGCGCGATCAGCTCGGCCACCGGCCCCACGGGTGGCACGACCACCTTCCCACCCCATATCAACCTGGCCGGCGACCTGCCCGGCGACCCCTTCACCCCCTTGCTGCGTACTTATTCCGGCGACAACGTGCGCCTGCGGGTGAATGCTGGCGGTCATGAAGAGGAGCACAACGTCACCCTGCACGGGGTCAAGTGGCTGCACTCGGGTACCGGCTTCGGCAGCAACTCCAATTCCGGTTGGCGTGCGTCGCAGATGGTCGGCATCTCCGAGCAGCTAGGTTTCATGGTGCCGGTGACCATGATGTCCGGTAACACCAGCTACGAGGCCGCCGACTACCTCTACTCCATGGACGCCGCCCTGGAGGGGTACTGGAGTGGCATGTGGGGCGTCATGCGCAACTACACCGCCCCGCGCAGTGACCTGTTCCCCGTGCCGAACAACCCTCGGCCGGTGTCCTCTCGCAACACCTCCGCCTTCGACGGCGTGTGCCCGCGCATGAGTCCCAACCCCAATGGCATCGGCACCCGCACCACGGTGCAGCGCAACTACGAAGTGGTGGTGGCCCTGGCCAACGACATCCTTGCCAACCCCCTGGGCCTGGCCATCGGCGACCCCGCGGGCGCGGGCCAGCATGTGGGCGGGCCGCTGAATCCCCAGGGCGGCACCCTGGTGTTCAACCCGCGCCCGTTGGCCATCCCCGAGGTCACGGTGATCGACGAAGAGGACGGCGAGGTGTTCACCATCGGCGGGCAGAGCGGCCCGCTGCATGACCCCACCGCCATCCTCTACGTGCGCAAGGCCGATCTCGATCCACTCACCGGCAAGCTCAAGCCCGGTGTGCCGATCGAGCCCCTGGTGCTGCGCGCCACCGCCGGCGACTGCATCAACGTCACCCTGGAGAACCGCCTGCCGCTGGTGATGCCGGACCTGCCGAACCATGCCGTGATGCAGGGCCTGGTCAAGCGTGACCGCAACGGCGCGCAGGGCTCCACCACCTTCAACAACAACCTGATGCGGCCCTCCAGCCATGTCGGCCTGCACGCCCAGTTGCTGGCCTACGACATCACCCGGTCGGATGGCTTCAACGTCGGCATCAACCCGGTGCAGACCGTGGCGCCGCGCAGCGGGCAGGGCGCCTATCCGACCCGCAGCTACCAGTACTACGCCGGGCACCTGGAGCGCGAAGGCAAGCCGGTGACCCAACTCGGCCGCAGCGTCGACAAGATCGACGCCTACCCGATCGAGTTCGGCGCGCTCAACCTGCTGCCGGCCGACCCGATCAAGCAGGGCCAGAAGGGCCTGGCGGGGGCCATGAGCGTGGCGGCCCAGGGCGCCACCTGGACCGAGGACGCCAGCATGCGCGCCGCCGCCACCGTGCAGCCGTTGAACGGTACCGCCTACCGCGACTTTTCCCTGGTGTTCCACAAGTCGCTGAACATGCGTTGGGCCGATGGCTCGCCGGTGGAGAACATGGCCTCCGAAGGCCTCGGTATTCCCGCCGATCCCAAGGACAACTCGGGCATGGCGGTGAACTACCGCAGCGAGCCGTTGTGGTACCGCTTCGGCCTGGCGCCCGACGCGCCCTTCGGCCACGCCCAGGGCAATGGCCTGGCGGATGTGCCCAACGCGCACATGGCCTACAGCAACGCGCTGGTGGGTGGCGACCCGGTGACCCCGGTGCTGCGGGTCAAGCCCGGACAACCCTTCCGCACCCAGGTGACCATGCCGACGGGTGGCAGCCGGGGCATGACCTTCCAGCTGGATGGTCACGTCTGGCCCTTCAATCCCTATGTCTCGGAGAAGAACGATATCTGGGGGCTGCCGCAGAAAAACGCCGGGGTCGGCTCCATGCGCTTTGGCCTGAACCCCATCGCGGTGTACATCGGCGCCCAGGAGAGCGTGCTGCCGGCGGCCCACTTCAGCCTGATGTTCCCCAGCGCCGGGGGTGCCAACGCCATCGCGGGCGACTACCTGTTCCGTGACTACGCCGCGTTCGGCAACCTCGGCGGACTCTGGGGGTTGCTGCGGGTGACCAATGAGCAGGAGTGAGATGGTGGGATTGGGCCGAATGTGGGGGGCTCCCCCGTGGGTGGATGTCGCTTTTCACATCCACCATCGGTGCCTGGCCGAAGCCTGAATGGTGGACTGGCGGAGCGTGGTCCACCCGGCTGATTCCAATTCATCACCCCACCTCGCCACCCGCGGCGACCCAATGCCCTCCCCAGCAATCCCCAATCACCCGAAAAGTCGGGGAATTCGGTGGGGAATCGGGTGGGGGAAATACTGGCATTTTTGCGTTTTGCGTTAGCAAGTCGATGAACTTTAAGGCTTTTTTATAATGGCACAGGCATTGCTCGGATAGTCCTGCCCGCTTTGGCACCCATGCACCTGATACCGAGGTCAGCCAAGATGAACCGGACTTTCTCGTCGAGCCGCGCAAACAACCATACCCCAGGGGCATCCCTTTCCCTGGGTGGCGTCCTGCTGATGCTGGGCGCGCTCTTCGGCGGCGATGACACCGTCGCGGCCGTGCAGTGCCAGCGCAACCTGGTGGCCAACGTCGTGGCGCTGGACCAGCCGCTGATGTTCAACCGCCTGGGGGCGCAGAACATCAACGGCATGATGTTCGCCCTGCGCCGCGACGTGGTGGACAAGAACGAAGTGCCCCTCAGCCAGGGGGGCGCGGCGGTGCCCGGCGAAGTGGCGCTGCGTCCGGACAAGCGCCCGCGCCCATTGGTGCTGCGGGTGGCCGCAGGCGACTGCCTGACCATCAACCTGCAGAACCTCCTGGCCCACCAGGCCAACCCGCGCAACTCGGAAGACCCGCTGTTCAAGAAGGACGAGCAGGTCGCCGACCGCCATGTCGGCTTCCAGGTCAACGGCATGCAGGCGGTCAACGACATCGGCGATATCGCCACCAATGCCGGGCGTAACCAGAGCAGCCTGATCCCGCCGGGCGGCAGCCGCAGCTACACCCTCTATGCCGAGCGCGAAGGGGCCTTCGCCGCCACCAGCTACGGCGCCACCTTCGGCGGCGAGGGCACCGGCGGCAACACCGCCAACGGCCTGTTCGCCCAGGTGGTGGTGCTGCCCAAGGGCGCGCGCACCTACCGCAACGTGATCACCGAGGAAGAAATGCGCCTGGCCACCACCGGCCGTACGCCCGCCGGCCAGCCGATCATCGACTACGAGAAGCGCTACCCGCAGGCCAAGCCTTGGGACGAGGAAGGCAAGGCAGGGCTGCCGGTGATCGCGATGATGGACAACGGCGAGATCATCTCCAGCGATACCGATGCCGTCATCATGGGCCCCAATCCCGATGGCACCTTCCCGGCCACCACCTACCCGCTGGAAAGCTACGGCAAGCGCAACCCGGCGCTGCCCAACCGGCTGGAGCCCTTCCGCGACTTCTCCTCCGTGTTCCATGACGAGAACGCCGTGGCCCAGGCCTTCCCCGGCTACTGGAACGACCCGGTGTTCGGCCATGTGCTGGAGCCGACCCGTGACTCCTTCATGATCAACTACGGTGCCGGCGGCATCGGCGCCGAAGTGGTGGCGAACCGCCTGGGCGTCGGCCCCATGCACGACTGCCTGTCCTGCGCCTACGAGGAGTTCTTCCTCAGCGCCCATGTGGTAGGCGACATCGCCATGCAGGTGGATGTGCCGGCCAACGTCGGCCTGGAAAGCATCCTCCCCGGCCAGGTGCCGCCGCCCGGCACCACCGGGGTCAAGGCGACCATGGCGCTGTTCCCCGCCGAGCCGTCCAACGTCGCCCACAGCTACATCGGCGACGCGGTGCGCTTTCGCAACACCCACAACGGCTACGAGCAGCACGTGTTCCACCTGCATGGCCACCAGTGGCTGTTCAATCCCAATGACGACAACTCCGACTACATCGACGCCCAGGGCATAGGCCCGGGTTCGGGCTACACCTACGAGATCGCCAACGGTGGCTCCGGCAACCGCAACCGCACCGCCGGCGACGCCATCTACCACTGCCACTTCTACCCGCACTTCGCCCAGGGCATGTGGGCCATGTGGCGCGTCCACGACGTGTTCGAGGAGGGCACCCGCCTGGCGGTCTCGGACGAGGGGGACGACGGCTTCCACAAGAAAGCCTTCGAGCTGCGCAGCGGCCTGCCCGCGCCGGGCGCCCGCGCCCTGCCCGATGGCGAGATCATCGCCGGCACGCCGATTCCCGCCATCGTCCCGCTGCCGGGCAAGGCCATGCCGCCCATGCCGGGCAAGGTGGCCGTGGTGCCCAAGTTCGGTGACGAGCTGGTAGCCGCCGTTGATGACGACGATGAAGAAGGCGACGACGATTCCGAGCATGGCGGCGAACGCGCCGCCGTGGGCTCGGTGGCCCTGGTGGACCGCAGCGAGGCCAACCGCAACGCAGACGGAAGCCTGAAGAACCCCGGCTTCCCGTTCTGGATCGGCGGCATCGAAAAAACCGTCGGCCAGCGTCCGAGCACCCCGCCCCTGGACATGCTCGATACAGCCAAGGCCCAGAGCCTGCGTGACTCGGGCAACGCCCTGTGGGCCAACATCGACCCGGCCCAGGCCGGCGGTTGGGACGGCGGCCTGCCGCGCCACACCCTGGACGGCGTGTCCGCCGGCGGTGAGGCCGAGGTGGTCACCAGCGCCCTGGACTTCTCCAAGGTGGTCCATCGCGCCAAGGCCGTGTTCCTGCCGGAGGAGGGCACCGACGTCGAGCAGGCGGCCATGGCCTATCACGCCAAGCCCAGCCACGCGAGCTTCGCCGTGCTGCCCGGCGGCGCCGTGCAGCCCAGGAATTTCCGCACCAACGGCGCCCTGCCGGTGGCCGGTGCGCCGTACAACGAACCCTGCATGGACGACACCGGCAAGCGCCTGACCCAGACCTCGGGCCCGGGCCTGTTCAACAGCGGCGAGTCCATCAGCGCCCAGTCCTTCAGCGGCGCCTCGGCCTACACCGCCGACCGTCCACGCGTGTACAAGGGCGCCAACATCCAGTTCGACGCGGTGTTCAACAAGGTCGGCTACCACTTCCCGCAGACCCGTATCCTCGCCCTCTGGGAGGACGCCTGGCCGGTGATCAACAAGCAGCGTCCGCCGGAGCCCCTGGTGATGCGGATGAACACCTTCGACTGCACCATGTACCAGCACACCAACCTGATCCCGGCGGTGTACGAGCTGGATGACTACCAGGTGCGTACGCCCACCGACATCATCGGCCAGCACATCCACCTGCCCAAATGGGACCTGACCTCCGCCGACGGTTCGGCCAACGGCTGGAACTACGAGGACGGCACCCTGTCGCCGGCCAGCGTGGTGGAGCGCATCCACGCCATCCGCGAGTACAACCATTGCACCGAGGGCGATGCCCGCGACGGCACCCAGGATTGCCCGGTGGCCAAGCAGCACCCGTACTTCGGCCAGTTCGGCCGCGCCGACTGGCTGGGTGCGCGGACCACCCTGCAGCGCTGGTTCGCCGACCCGCTGATCAACAGCTACAACGTCGACCGTGGCCTGGGCAACATCTTCACCCATGACCACTTCGGCCCTTCCACCCACCAGCAGGTCGGCCTGTATGCCACCGTGCTCACCGAGCCTGCCGGCTCCAGCTGGTTCCACGCCGAAACCGGCCAGCCGCTGGGCAGCGGCCGCGCGGACGGCGGCCCGACCTCCTGGCAGGCGGTGATCGCCACCGGCGACCTGGACGGCGACGGCAAGAACGACAGCTTCCGTGAGTTCTTCATGGAGTACAGCGACTTCCAGCACGCCTACGAGGCCGGGGTCTATGTGGGCGCCGGGCCGGACGGCATCCCGGATGCCGGTGCCTACCCGACCTCCCAGGACAGCTTCCGCTACGCCATCAACCCGCCCGTGCGCCAGTCCGGTTCGAACCTCTTCGAGTCGGTGCGCGAAGCGGCCGGCGGCGTACTGCCGGGCTGCCCGAGCCGGCCATGCCCGCAGGCCATCTCGGTGGATGACCCCGGCATGTTCGTCGTCAACTACCGCAACGAACCGGTGGGGCTGCGCATCTTCGACCCCTACAAGGTGGCCCCGGACGGCAAGCCCGGCATGCAGGCCGACGGCCTGGGCGGCGACCTCGCCCATGCCCTGCAGACCCGTACCGACCGTGCCATCCCGGCACTGAACATGGCGCCCAGCGCCATCACCTCGGCCACCGGGCCCACCGGCGCCAGCACCGCCTTCCCGCCGCACATCAACCAGGCCGGCGACCAGCCGGGCGACCCCTTCACCCCGATGCTGCGGGCCTATTCCGGCGACAACGTGCGTCTGCGCATGCATGCCGGCGGCCACGAGGAGGAGCACAACGTCACCATGCACGGCGTGAAGTGGCTGCATTCGGGCACCGGCTTCGGCAACAGCGGCAACTCCGGGTGGAAGTCCGCGCAGATGGTGGGCATCTCCGAGCAGTTCGGCTTCGTCGCCCCGGTGGCCATGATGTCCGGCAACACCAACGTCGAGGCGGCCGACTACCTGTACAACATGGACGCCTCCATCGAGGGCTACTGGAACGGCATCTGGGGCGTGATGCGCAACTACACCCAGCCGCGCACCGACCTCTATGCGCTGCCCAACAACCCGCGCCCGGTGTCCTCGCGCAACACCTCCGCCTTCGACGGCGTGTGCCCGCGCACCAGCCCCAACCCCAACGGCATCGGCACCCGGACCACGGTGCAGCGCAACTACGAGGTGGTCGCGGCGCTCGCCAACGACATCCTCGGCAACCCCCTGGGCCTGACCATCGGCGATCCGGCCGGGGCCGGCATGCATGCCGGCGGGCCGTTGAACCCGCAGGGCGGCACCCTGGTATTCAACCCGCGGCCGGTGACCATCCCGCTGGCCACAGTGGTCGACGAGGAAGACGGCGAGGTGTTCACCATCGGCGGCCAATCCGGCCCGCTGCATGACCCCACCGCCATCCTCTACGTGCGCAAGGCCGACCTCGACCCCACCACCGGCAAGCTGAAACCCGGTGTACCGGTGGAACCCCTGGTGCTGCGCGCCGCCGCTGGCGACTGCGTGAACATCACCCTGGAGAACCGCCTGCCGCAGGTGATGCCGGACCTGCCGACCTATGCGGTGATGCAGGGCCTGGTCAAGCGCGATCGCAACAGCGCGCTGGGCTCCACCACCTTCAACAACAACATGATGCGGCCTTCCAGCCATGTCGGCCTGCACACCCAACTGCTGGCGTACGACGTGACCAAGTCGGACGGCTTCAACGTCGGCATCAACCCGGTGCAGACCGTCGAACCGCGCGGCGCGGCGGGCGGCGCCTGGCCGACCAAGAGCTACAAGTTCTACGTCGGCCACCTGGAGCGTGAGGGCAAACCGGTGACCCAGCTCGGCCGTAGCGTCGACAACATCACCGCCACCCCTATCGAGTTCGGCGGCTTCAACCTGCTGCCGGCCGACCCGGTCAAGCAGGGCCAGAAAGGCCTGGCCGGCGCCATGAGCATCGCGCCCCAGGGCGCCACCTGGGTCGAGGACGCCGGCATGCGTGCCGCCGCCACCGTGACGCCGTTGGCCGGTGCGACGCCGTACCGGGACTTCTCCCTGGTGCTGCACAAGTCGCTGAACATGCGCTGGGCCAATGGCCGGCCGGTGGAGAACATGGCCTCCGAAGGCTTCGGCATCCCCGCCGACCCCAAGGACAACTCGGGCATGGCGGTGAACTACCGCAGCGAGCCGCTCTGGTACCGCTTCGCCAAGGCGCCGGACGCGCCCTTCGGCCACGCCCAGGGCCAGGGTTGGGGCGACGTGCCCAACGCGCACATGGCCTACAACAACGAGTTGGTGGGTGGCGACCCGGTGACCCCGATCATGAAGGTCAAGCCCGGCCAGCCGTTCCGCACCCATGTGACCATGCCGTCGGGCGGCAGCCGTGGCATGACCTTCCAGCTCGATGGCCACGTCTGGGCGTTCAACCCCTTCCTCTCCGAGAAACTGGATGTGTGGGGCTATCCGCTGAAGAACGCGGGGATAGGCTCGACCCGCTTCGGCCTGAACCCGGCGGCTCTCTACATCGGTGCCCAGGAGAGCGTGCTGCCGGCGGCGCACTTCAGCCTGTCGATTCCCAGTGCCGGTGGGGCCAATGCGGTGCCGGGGGACTACCTGTACCGGGACTACGCGGCATTCGGCAACGTGGGTGGGGTGTGGGGGTTGTTGCGGGTGACCAATGAGCCGTAATGGGGAGTTGGGATTGGGCTGAATGTGGGGGCGAGTTCATTGGCGAATGAGTTCGCTCCCCACGTAGGGTGGATGTCGCTTTTCACATCCACCATCGGTGCCTGATTGAACCTCGAATGGTGGATCGGTGGAGCGTGATCCACCCTACGGCTGATTCCGGTTTATCGCTGAGTGGGTTGCGGGTTTTTGTTTCGCCCTCCCGGGCGACTCCCTTTGGCAGTCGCCCCAAAGGAAGCAAAAGGCTTGCCCCACCATCCGGGTTTGTCTTCGCCAAACTCCCCTCATTCCATCGCTGTTCCAGGGGCACGGCGCGAGGGGCCATCCATGGCCCCACGCGCCTCTCGCGGCATCCATGCCGCTCAACCCCTTCCACAGCAATTCCACTCGGCCTGCTGAAGGGGCGCTTAGCGCGGCGTCATCATCGTTGCTTCGTTTCAGGCCGGCGTGGGCACCACTTTGTAGCTCGTAGGATGGGTCGGGCGGCGTTCCGCTGAGCGAAGCGATACCCATGCGGAAAGGGCTGATGGGTATCCGGACCGCTCCCCGCCTTCCCCCAAAAGAGGGGAAACAGGTGGGGAAAACGCCTTCCCCACGCTTTCCCCAATTCACAACCTGTTGAATCCAAAGCCATTTGGCCAATGGCACAGGCATTGCTCTTCCCGCAGGGTGAGGTTCTTGAAGGGAAGGACGCCAGATGAATGCCCTGCAGAAAGCTTCCACCCTGCTGCTGTTCAGCGGCCTGCTGGCCGTCCCCGTGACCGCCGCCGAAGCGCCGGCCGGGGTTGCCCAGCGTCTGGTGCGCGACGGTGTGGCCATCGAGTTCGAGGCCCGGCCGCTGGGCAGCGACGGGGTGCTCACCGAGGGCATGTTCGCCGATATCCGCCTGCGCCTGACCGACGCCACCACCGGCGCGCCGCTGGCCGGGCAGACGCCGGGGGCCTGGATCGACCAGGCGTTGCCGGACGGCCAGGCCGACCAGTGCAAGGTGCGCATCGGCACCTACCTCAAGGGTGTGCTCAGCGCGCGGCCGATGGTGGACCTCAACAGCTATTACCTGGTGGTGATGAACAAGGATTCCGCCCTCACCGTGATCGACCCGGTGACCTCGGTGGGCGGCATCACCAGTACCCTGGCCCGCGTCGCGCTGAAGCGTCCGCCCATGGACTGGGTGGCCAGTGCCGACGACCGCCTGCTCTACGTTTCCATGCCCAGCGCCGGCGAGGTGGCGGTGGTGGATACCGCCGAGTTCAAGGTGCTCGGCAACCTGCCCGCCGGTGCCGAGCCGGTGCGCGTGGCGCTGCAGCCCGACGGTCGCTACCTCTGGGTCGGCAATAACGCCCGGCGTGGCGAGGAGGGCGGCGTCACAGTGATCGACACCCAGAGCCGCAAGACCGTGGCGACCCTGGCCACCGGCGGCGGCCACCACGAGATCGCCTTCAGCGCCGACTCGCGGCACGCCTTCATCAGCAGCCGCGATGCCGGCCGGGTCACGGTGGTGGACGTGGCCAGCCTGAAGAAGCTCAAGGACATCGAGACCGGTTCGAGCCCGCTGTCCCTGGCCCTGTCGCCGCTCTCCGGCGCGCTCTACGTCAGCGATGGCAAGGCCGGCAGCATCACCGTGATCGACGCCAGCAGCCTCAAGGTGCGCAAGGTGCTCGAGGTCGGCCAGGGCGTGGGCCCGCTGCGCTTCACCCGGGACGGTCGCTTCGGCCTGGCGCTGAACAGCCTGGAGGACCAGGTGCTGGTGCTGGACGCCGGCAGCGACGAGATCGTCCAGCGCGCCGAGGTCACCGCCGAGCCCTACCAGCTGGTGTTCACCCGTGCCTATGCCTATGTGCGCGGCCTGGCGTCGCCCAAGGTGAGCATGATCAACCTGGAGTCCCTGGGCAAAGGCAAGCAGATGATCGTCCAGGGCTTCGATGCCGGCCCCGCGGCGCCCAAGCTGGCCGGCGACCTGCCCCTGGCCGATGGCCTGGCCCAGGCCCGTGACGACGGCGCGGTGTTCGTGGTCAACCCGGTGGACAACACCACCTACTTCTACATGGAAGGCATGAACGCCCCCATGACCGGCTACCTCAACCGTGGCCATACCTCCCGCGCCGCGCGGGTCATCGACCGCAGCATGCGCGAGGTGGAGCCGGGCCTGTTCAGCAGCCGTGTGAAGTTGCCCGCGCCGGGCCGCTTCGACATCGCCGTGCTGCTCAACCAGCCGAAGGTCGCCCATTGCTTCAACGCCGAGGTGCAGCCCAACAAGGCCATGGCCGCCCAGCGCAGCAAGCCCCGGGTGGAGTTCCTCATCGACCAGCCGCAGGTGATCGCCGGCGCCCCGGCCAAGGCCCGCTTCCGCATCGTCCAGGGCGGCGGTGAGCAACCCCGGGCGGGCATCGCCGACCTGCGGGTGCGCTACTTCCAGGCCCCGGCCTCGCGGCCCCACGAAGTGGCGGCGGTGGAGGTGGGCGAGGGCATCTATGAGGCACCCCTGGCGCTGGACAAGGCCGGCGCCTACTACCTGCACGTGGGCTCGGCCTCCCTGGGCATGGCCTTCGGTACGCAACCCTACGCCAGCCTGCGCGCCGTCGCCGCCCAGGCACAGACCACGCCATGAGGAGCACGAACCCATGAACACAGGCATCGTCACCACGCTGTTCGCCCTGGGTCTGTTCGCCGGCTCCGCGCTGGCCGGCCACACACCGGAGGAACACGCCGCGCACATGGCCGCCATGGCGGCCGATCCCCACGCCGCGCACCAGGGGCACTCCGCTGCGCAGCCGGGCGCCCAGGTGGCGTTCGCCGATGTGCCGCTGCTGGACCAGGACGGCCGCGAGCTGCGTCTTGCGGACGACCTGGTGGGCGAGCGCATCGTCGTCATCGGCTTCGTCTACACCAGCTGCACCACGGTCTGCCCGGTGATCTCGGCGATCATGCAGAAGGTCCAGAGACAACTGGGCGAGCGTGCCGGCCGCGAGGTGCAACTGATCTCCCTGAGCATCGACCCGCAACGGGACACCCCCGAGCGCCTGCACGAGTACGCCGGACGCTTCGGCGCGGGCGAGGGCTGGCGCTGGCTCACCGGCAGCCAGGAAGCGGTGGACGACACCCTCAAGGGCCTCGGCACCTGGACCGCCGACTACCAGCAGCACCCGCCGCTGATCATGGTGGGTGACGGTCGCAGCGGGCAGTGGACCCGCTTCTACGGCTTCACCGACCCCGCCGTGTTGCTGGCGCGGGTCGACGAGCTCGCCGCCGCCCGTGAGCAGCATGGCCACGACCACAACGCCCTTGCCCAGGAGACTCACCCATGAAACGCCTGATCCCGTTCGCCCTGGCCCTGGGCCTGGCCAGCAGTGCCTTCGCCCATGAAGGCCACGAGAACCACGAAGGCGCGCCCGCCGCCAATGCGCCCACCGCCCAGCCACTGGCCGCTGGCGGCACCCGGGATGCCCAGACCTATTTCACCGATACCCTGCTGCGGGACCAGAACGGCAAGGAAGTGCGCTTCTACAGCGACGTGCTCAAGGGCCGGATGGTGATGCTCAACGTGATCTTCACCCACTGCAACGACGCCTGCCCGCTGATCACCCGCAAGCTCAAGGAGGTCCGCGCCGCCATGAGCGAGGAGCTGGCCAGCCAGGTCTATTTCATCTCCCTGTCCAGCGACGCCGAGAACGACACCCCGGAGGTGCTCAAGGCCTTCGCCGAGAAGCACGGGGTGGACTCGCCCAACTGGATCTTCCTCACCGGCGACAAGGCCAACATGGACCTGGTGCTCGCGCGTCTTGGCCAACTGGGGGAAAGCCCCGAAGCGCATTCCACCCTGCTGATCGCCGGCGACGTGCCGAACAAACGCTGGAGCAAGATCCGCCCGGATGCGCCGGTGGACGCCATCGCCCAGCGCCTGCAGCTGATGACCATGCCCGTGGCCGGGCGCTGAGGCCGCGCCATGTGGCTGCGCCTGCTGCTGTTGGTGCTGCTGGCTCAGGTGGGGCTGGCGGGCGCCCTTGAGCTCAGCCCCGAGGAAGCCGCCGGCCGGCGTATCTACCTGGAAGGCGTGGGCTCGGCCAACGGCGAGATCAGCGCGCGGGTCGGTGCCGCCGACACCCTGGTGCCGGCGGCGGTGATGCCCTGCGGCAATTGCCATGGCGCCGATGGGCGGGGGCGCCCGGAAGGCGGGGTGCGTCCGCCGGACATCACCTGGCGTCGCCTTTCCCTGCCCTATGGCCAGTTGCAGGCCAACGGCCGCAGCCACGGCCCTTATGACGAAGGCGCCCTGGCCCGGGCGGTGAGCGAAGGCCGCGACCCCGCCGGCAATCGCCTCGACCCGGCCATGCCGCGCTTCGTCATGTCCCTGCGCGACATGGCCAACCTGACCGCCTACCTCAAGCGCCTGGAGGACGACCGCGACCCCGGCGTCGAGGACGCCGAGCTGCGCCTGGGTACCCTGTTGCCGACCCAGGGGCCCCTGGCCGAGCTGGGCCACACCGTGGAGGCGGTGCTGCGTGGCGCACTGGCCCAGGTCAACCAGGCCGGCGGCATCCATGGCCGGCAACTGACCCTGGTGGTGCGCGACCCCGGCATGGACCGGCGAAGCACCGCGCGGGCGCTGGGCCAGTTGCTCGGCGAGGACCGGGTCTTCGCCCTGCTGGCGCCCATGCTGCCGACGCTGGACGACGAGCTTTCCGAACGCATCGTGCAGGCCGGCGTGCCCTTGCTGGGGCCACTTGGGTTGTACGGCGCGACCGCCGCGAACCGTCTGGTCTTCAACCCCCTGCCGGGCCTGCGCGAGCAGCTGTTCGCCCTGGCCGGCTACGCCAGTAGCGACCTCGGCCTGGAGCAGCCCGAAGCCCTGGTGGCCTACCCGGACGAGGCGCGCCAGCACGAGCTGGCCGAAGACCTGGCCCTGCGCCTGATGGACCAGGGCTGGTCGCGGGTGCGCTTGCTGGGTTACGACACCGAGGCCGACGACCCTGCGGTGGGGCATGCCGCCAAGGGCGCCCAGGGGGTGTTCTTCCTCGGCCAGTCGGAGAATTTCGCCCGGCTCGCCGAACAGCTCCAGGACCAGGGCCTGTCGCCGTACCTGTTCGCCGCCTCGGCCCAGGTGGCCAGTCGCGCCCTGCAGATTCCGCCGCGCTTCTCCGGACGGCTGTTCCTCGCCTATCCCTTCATGCCCGCCGACTGGACCCCGGAAGGCCAGGCGGCGTTGCAGGCGATCCGCCGCAGCCAGGGCCTGGGCAGCCAGCACGGGGTGTTGCAGGTGGGCGCGTACTGCGCCGCCGTGCTGCTCTTCGAAGGCCTCAAGCAGGCGGGGCGCGAGGCCAGCCGCGACAAGCTGGTGGTCGCCCTGGAAGGCCTGCACGGCTTCGACACCGGCCTGACGCCGGCACTGGGCTTCGGCCCAGGGCAGCGGGTCGGCCTGGCGGGCGCGCACATCGTCACCGTGGACCTGGAGGGCGGCAACTTCCGGCCCCTGGGACGCTTCGTCAAAGTGGACAGGAGGTTGTAGCCCATGCAAGGCAATCCATGGCTCGGGCTGGTCATCGGCCTGCTCACCCCCCTGGTGCTGGCCGGGGAAGTCGGTGTCGCCGCGCGGGTCAACGGCACCGATATCAGCAACTTCCGCCTGGAGCGGCACTTCGCCGACTACCTGAAGATCCAGGGCCGCCAGGTGGGCGCCATCCGCAGCCCGGTAGCCTACAAGCGCCTCAAGCGCGAGGCCCTGCAGCAGCTGATCGACAAGGAGCTGCTCTGGCAGGAGGCCGGGCGCCTGGGGGTGAGTGTGACGGACGAGGAGGTCGCCGCCGCCCTTAGCGAAATGCAGGCCGCCTTCGCCGACAGCCAGGGCTTCGCCCGCGCCCTGGACGAAGCCGGCTTCGACGAGGCCAGCTACCGCGACTACCTGCGCCACGAACTGGCGGCTGGCCGCGTGCTCGACGCGCTGGCCGAGGTGACCCCGCCCAGTGAAGAGGACGTGCGCAGCGCCTTTGAGTCCCTCAAGCCCCAGCTCGACCCGGCCATGGACGAAGCGCGCGCCCTGGGCCTGGTGCGCCAGTACCTCAACGGCCAGCGAGTGGCCCAGGGCCGTGAGGCGGCGCTGGAAAAACTGCGGGAGAAGGGGCGGGTGGAAGTGCTGGTTCAGCTCTAGCGCGGATCGAGGGAGATCGTAGGATGGGTTGAGCGCAGCGATACCCATGCTGTCGGGTCCGATGGGTATCGCAAGCTCAACCCATCCTACGGTGGGCTTGTCGCCCACAAAACCCACCTTCCCCCACATCTGGGGGCAGTGCAGGGCCGACATCGGCCATTCCCCCGTTTTTGGGGGAAGCCCCGATGGCGGGGAAATTGGCCCCATTGCAAATCAGCGACTTAGCGTCCCCGGCAGAGGGGAAAGCGGCTGGCACGATGCGTGCGTATGTCCAGGCAAGGGCGGATTCCGGCAAGACCGGATCGCCAGGCCCCGGAGGTACGACCATGGACAGCCAGCGCCACGCGCATCCCGAACCGGAGCGCTTCGACACCGAACTGATGCGCGCCGCGCGCAAACGTTCGGCCGAGCTGGGGCATCGCCTGGTGGATGCCCTGGACGAGCTGGCCGACCTGCCGCCGGAAGCCTTCGCCCGCCGCCTGGGCACCACCCTGCATTACCCGGTGCTGGCCTTCGAGGCCCTGGGCCGAGGCGTCCCTGCCTTCGAGCGGATTTCCCTGGCCCAGGCCCTGAAGCGCGAGTTCGTGCTGCTGCAACTGGACGGGGAAATCCTCGGCGTGTTCGCCGACCCCTTCGACGAGACCCGCCTGGCCTGGATCGAGGAACAGCGCCAGGGCGCGCCGCTCTACCTGGTCCATCCCAGCGAGCTGGCGGCCTTCCTGGAGCGTCACGAAGAGAGCTTCCACGCCGTCGAATCCCTGCAGGCCGAAGCCGGTGCGGTGCAGGAAAACGAGTCCCTGGAAACCCTCTCCCTGGCGCGCATCAGCGAAGACGCCAGCGTGGTGGTCAAGCTGGTCAACTCCACCCTCTACGATGCCCTCAAGCTGCACGCCAGCGATATCCACCTGGGCATGACCGGCAACGGCCTGTCCATCAAGTACCGCATCGATGGCGTGCTCAGCGGCGCCAACCGGGTGCCCGGCGTGGAGCTGGCCGAGCAGGTGATCTCGCGGGTCAAGGTGATGGCCGAACTGGATATCGGCGAGAAGCGCGTACCCCAGGACGGCCGCTTCAAGATCGGCATCAACGGCCGGCAGATCGACTTCCGCGTGTCCATCATGCCGAGCATCTTCGGCGAGGACGCCGTGCTGCGGGTGCTCGACAAGCAGGACCTGGCCGACCAGGTCCACGGCGTGCGCCTCGAGGCCCTGGGCTTCGAGGACAGCGCCTTGCGCAGCCTGCGCCGGCTGGCCAACGAGCCCTACGGCATGGTGCTGGTGACCGGCCCCACCGGCAGCGGCAAGACCACCACGCTCTACGCCATGATCACCGAGATCAACCACGGCGTGGACAAGATCATCACCATCGAAGACCCGGTGGAGTACCAGTTGCCCGGCGTGTTGCAGATCCCGGTCAACGAGAAGAAGGGCCTGACCTTCGCCCGTGGCCTGCGCTCGATCCTGCGCCACGACCCGGACAAGATCATGGTGGGCGAGATCCGCGACCCCGACACCGCGCAGATCGCCGTGCAGTCGGCGCTCACCGGCCACCTGGTGTTCACCACCATCCACGCCAACAACGTGTTCGACGTGATCGGCCGCTTCGCGCAGATGGAAGTGGACCCCTACAGCTTCGTCTCCGCCCTCAACGCGGTGCTCGCCCAGCGCCTGATCCGCCTGGCCTGCCCGAGCTGCGCCGAGGCCGTGCAGCCGTCCGAGGAGGAGCTGCTGGCCTCCGGCATCGACCTGGCCAGCGCCCGCGACTACCGCTTCATCGCCAGCCCCGGTTGCGGCCGCTGCCGGGGCACCGGCTATCGCGGACGTACCGCCATCGCCGAGCTGCTGCGCCTGGACGATGACATCCGCCAGTTGATCATCGAGCGCCAGCCCATCAGCCGCATCAAGGAGCTGGCGGTCAAGCGCGGCCTGCGCCTCTTGCGCACCTCGGCCCTGGACCTGGTCCGCGAAGGCCGCACCACGCTGGAGGAGATCAATCGTGTCACTTTTGTCTCCTGAGTCCTGCATCGCCGTACTGGGTCCGCGCAGCGTGGGCCTGTACCGCTGCCGCGATCGCCAGTGGCTGGCCGGCGCCGAGTTCGATGGCGCTCCGGCCTGGCCAGCCGCGCTGGCGGCGCTGGAGCCGCTGCTGGCAGGGCACAAGGGCGGCCGCGTGCAACTGCGGGTGGTGCTCTCCAGCCATTACACGCGCTTCTGCCTGGTGCCCTGGAGCGACGCCATCAACAGCCCCGAGGAACTGGCCGGCTACGCGCGCCTGTGCTTCGAGGACATCTACGGCGCCCTGGGCGAGAGCTGGAGCCTGCGGCTGTCGGCCGAAGCCGCCGGCCTGCCGCGCCTGGCCGCCGCCATGCCGGAGGAACTGCTGGCCGGCCTGCGCGCCCTGGCCAAGGCCAACGGCCTGCGCCTGGCCTCGGTGCAGCCCTACCTGATGGCCGCCTTCAATCGCTACCGCGCACGGCTGGCGGCGGACGACTTCCTGTTCCTGGTGGCCGAGCCCGGTCGCGGCAGCCTGCTGCTGGCCCGTGGCGGCCGCTGGAGCGCCGTGCGTTCGGTGGCCCTGGATGGGAGCGACGACGCCCTGGAGCACCTGATCGCCCGCGAGGCCGAGCTCCAGGGGCTGGAGCAGGACGTGCCGGCCGCGCTCTACCTGCATGCGCCGGGGCGGGCCGTCGCGCTCGCAGGCGGCGTGGCCCACCTGGATGCCGAGCTGCCCCACGGGCGGCAGGCCGACCCCCTGCACGCCATGGCGATGACGGTGAACTGAGATGCGCCCACTCGAACTCGACTTCCAGCGCAGCCACCTCTCCAGCATTCCCGGCTGGATACTCCTGGGTGGCGGGATGCTGATGGCGGTGCTGATGCTCGGTGCGCACCTGCACACTCGCGCCCAGGTCGAGGCGCGTAGCGCCGAGCTGCAACGGGTCGAGCAGCAGTTGCAGAAACGTGGCCTGCGCCAGGCGCCGCTCTCGGCCGGCGAGGAGAAGAACCGCGCCGCCAGCATGGCGGAGATGCGCCGGGTCACCGCGCAGATGAACCTGCCCTGGGACGGCCTGTTCGCCACCCTCGAAGGCCAGTCGCGCAAGGACGTGGCCCTGCTGTCCCTGACCCCGGATGCCCGCAAGGGCCAGCTGCGCATCACCGCCGAGGCGCGCAACCTGCCGGCCATGCTGGCCTTCCACCGCGAGCTGGAAGCCAGCGACGCCCTCAGCGACGTCTCCCTGCTCAACCACGAGATAGTCGCCGAGCAGGCCGAGCGGCCGATCCGCTTCAACCTGATGGCCACCTGGGGGGTGAAAGATGCACGTCCCTAGGCTGATCCTCGTCGAGCAATTGCAGCGCCTCGGCTGGCCGGGCCTCGGTGGGGCCGCGCTGCTGGCCCTCGCCCTGGGCTATGCCGTCTTCGGCCTGCTGCCGGCGCGCCAGGCCCTGGCCGACATGCAACGCCAGCTGCAGGCGGACCGCGTGCAGCTGGCCAGCGTTGCCGAGCCTGTGGCACCCGGTAAACCCGCCAGCGGCGCCTCGTCGGCCCAGCTGGAGGACTTTCGTCGCAACCTGCCGGCGCAACTGGACGCCACCGGAGCCATCGACCGCATCTACGCCCTGGCCCAGGATGAAGGCATCGCCCTGGCCCGTGGCGAGTACGCCCTGGGCGTCGA
Source organism: Pseudomonas resinovorans NBRC 106553 (assembly GCF_000412695.1). Classification (NCBI taxonomy): domain Bacteria; kingdom Pseudomonadati; phylum Pseudomonadota; class Gammaproteobacteria; order Pseudomonadales; family Pseudomonadaceae; genus Metapseudomonas; species Metapseudomonas resinovorans. The sequence goes on along the minus strand of NC_021499.1, from coordinate 5,519,736 downwards.
TCCCAAGACCCGCCTGGCGCGCTACCAGGTACTGCTGCCGGTGCGCGGCAGCTACCCGCAACTGCGCCGCTTCCTCCATGGCCTGCAGGCACAACTGCCGGCCCTGGCCCTGGAAGAGGTGGACCTGCAACGCAAGCAGATCGCCGACTCGGAACTCGAGGGGCGCGTCCGCATGACCCTGTATCTGGCGAGGTGACCATGGCACGCCGTCTGTTCTGGTTGGCATTCCTCGGCGCGGCCGCCACCCTGGCGGTAGTCCCCGAATTCTTCAGCGAGCAGGCCGAACCCCAGGCCATGCCGCGACCCCGGCTGGCGCAGGCGGACACCTTGCCGGTAGCGCCGGCCGCGGTGCAGGCAGCGGCGCCGGCGGCCGCGCCGGTGGTGCCGAGCGCCGACCTGTTCGCTTCCCAGAGCTGGTACGTGGCCCCGCCGCCGCCCCCGGTGCTGGCCGCCGCGCCCCCGCCGCCGCCGCCCAAGCCCACGGCGCCGCCGCTGCCGTTCAAGTTCATCGGCAAGATGGATGATCGCCAGGCGCTGCAGGTGTTCCTGCTGCACGGCGAGCAGGTGCTGGTGGTGCGCGAAGGCGACCTGATCGACAAGACCTACAAGGTCAAGCGCATCGATGCCGAGCGCATGACCCTGGTCTACCTGCCGCTGGACATCGCCCAGATCCTGGTGGTCGGGAGCGCGCCATGAACCGCTTGGCCGTCTGTATCTCCCTGGCGCTGCTGTGTGGCTGCAACACCAGCCTGATCCAGCGCGAAGGGCTGGACCTGATCGATGCCGGCCAGTTCGAGCAGGGCCTGGCCCGGCTGGAGCAGGTCGCTCGCGACAATCCCCGTGACCCCGGCGCGCAGATGGCGCTGACCACCCAGCGCGAGCGGGCGGTGCGGGCCCTGCTGAGCAACGGTGACCTGGCCCGCACCCAGCGCGACTTCGCCACCGCCAGCCTGAACTACCAGCGGGTGCTGCGCATCGAGGCGCACAACCAGCGGGCCCTCGACGGCCTCAACCTGATCGATCAGCAACGCAATATCCAGGACATGCTGCGCCAGGGGCAGACCGACCTGCGCCGCGGCGATGTGCTCGGGGCGTCGCGCCAGGTGCGCGGCATCCGCGCCCTGGACCCGGAACACGAGGGCGCCCGCGAACTGCAGCGCAGCATCGAGATGGTCCAGGCGCGCTCCGCCGTGCCCTACCCGCAGCTGCGTTCGCGCCTGGACCGGCCGGTGACCCTGGAATTCCGCGACGCCAACCTCAAGGTGATCTTCGAGGTGCTGGCGCAGACCTCGGGGCTGAACTTCATCTTCGACAAGGATGTGCGGCCGGATCTCAAGGCCACCATCTTCGTCCGCGACGTGCCCATCGAGGACGCGGTGGAACTGCTGCTGCAACAGAACCAGCTGCATCAGCGGGTGGTGAACGACAACACCATCGTCGTCTACCCCGACTCGCCGCAGAAGCTGAAGGACTACCAGGACCTGGTGATGCGCACCTTCTACCTGACCAACACCGACGCGGCCACCGCGATGAACCTGGTCAAGACCCTGCTCAAGACCCGCGACGTGTTCATCGACGAGCGCCTCAACACCCTGACCATGCGCGATACGCCCGACGCCGTGCGCATGGCCGAGCGGCTGTTCCTGGCCCAGGACCAGTCCAACCCGGAAGTGGTGCTGGAAGTGGAAGTGATGGAAGTGTCGCGCAAGCGCATCCTCGATCTCGGCCTGCAGTGGCCCAACACCTTCGGCGTGCTCAACGATGCCGGCCAGCCGGTGAACATCCTCGACCAGCTCAAGGGCATCAGCTCCGATCGCATCAGCATCTCGCCCTCGCCGCAGCTGAAGATCAACGCCCAGGACAACGACGTGAACACCCTGGCCAGCCCGGTGATCCGCGTCAGCAACCGCGAGCAGGCCCGCGTCCACATCGGCCAGCGGGTGCCCATCGTCAGCGCTACCTCGGTGCCGTCCACCCAGGGGCCGGTGATCACCGAGAGCATCACCTACCTCGATGTGGGCCTGAAGCTGGAAGTGCAGCCCACGGTGCACCTGAACAACGAGGTGGCGATCAAGGTGGCCCTGGAGGTGAGCAACGCAACCCCGCTGACCCCGACCCAGAACGGCACCATCCCGGTCCAGGTGGATACCCGCAACGCCCAGACCACCCTGCGCCTGCGCGATGGCGAAACCCAGGTGCTGGCCGGCCTGGTGCGCAACGACCAGGCCAACAGCGGCAACAAGATTCCCGGCCTCGGCGACATCCCCGGCATCGGCCGGCTGTTCGGCAGCAACAACGACCAGGTCGCCAAGTCCGAGCTGGTGCTGTCCATCACCCCGCGCATCGTGCGCAACCTGCCCTACCAGAGCCCCTACGACATGGAGTTCCCCTCCGGCACCGAGAGCAGCATGCGCGTGCCCTCGGTGCGTGGCCCGGTGGAGGCCCTGGGGGTGGAGCTGCCGGACGCGCCGGCGGTGGTGGTCAGCCCCGCGCCCATCACCGGGAGGCCTTGAGCATGAAACGCCAGGCGGCCTTCTCGCTGATCGAACTGGTGATCGCCATGGCCATCCTCGGCCTGCTCGCCAGCATGGCCGCGCCGCTGGCCGAGACGGTGATCCGCCGTGGCAAGGAGCGCGACCTCAAGGTCGCCCTGCATGAGATCCGCGACGCCATCGACGCCTACAAGCTGGCGGCCGACGCCGGGCACATCGAGAAGTCCGCCAGCAGTTCCGGCTACCCGCCGTCGCTGGCGGTGCTGGTGGAAGGGGTACGCGACCTGCGCAACATCAAGGGCGAGCGCATCTACTTCCTCCGTCGGATTCCCCGCGACCCCCTGGGCGACGCCCGCCTGGAGCCCGAGGAGAGCTGGGGCCTGCGTGCCTATTCCAGCCCGGCCAACGATCCGCGCCCCGGCATGGACGTGTTCGACGTGTATTCCCTGGCCCGTGGCGACGGCCTCGACGGCACGCCTTACAGGGAGTGGTGAGGATGAAAGGGCACAAGGGCTTCACCCTCATCGAGCTGCTGGTGGTCATGGCCATCATCGCCACCCTGATGACCATCGCCGTGCCGCGCTACTTCTCCAGCCTGGAGAACTCCAAGGAGACCACCCTGCGCCAGAGCCTGGCGGTGATGCGCGAAGCCCTCGACCAGTTCTACGGCGATACCGGGCGCTACCCCGATTCGCTGGATGAGCTGGTGGCCCAGCGCTACCTGCGCGCCATGCCGCTCGACCCCATCGCCGAGCGCAACGACGGCTGGCTGGTGCTGCCGCCGCCTGAAGGCGCGCCGGGCACTGTCTACGATGTAAAGAGCGGCGCCCCCGGGCGTGCGCGGGACGGGAGCCTCTATGCGGACTGGTGAGCGCGGCTTCACCTACCTCGGGGTCCTGTTCCTCATCATGCTGATGGGGATGTCCCTGGCCGGCGCCGGCCAGCTCTGGTCCGTGGCCAGCCAGCGGGCCCGCGAGAACGACCTGCTCTGGGTGGGCGGCCAGTACGCCCAGGCGCTGCGCAGCTACTACCGGGCATCCCCGGGGGTGGCCCAGTACCCGACGAGCCTGGAGGACCTGCTGGAAGACAACCGCTTCCCCCAGGCCCAGCACCACCTGCGCAGGCTCTATCCCGACCCCGTCACCGGCAGTCTCGACTGGGGCCTGATCCGCTCCTTCGACGGGCGCATCGCCGGGGTCTACAGCCTGTCCCGGCAAACCCCGTTGAAGCAGGCCCGATTCCCCGCGCAATGGGTGGAGTTCGAGGGCATGACCAGTTACGCCGACTGGCGCTTCGTCGCCGAGAAAGCCTTCATGGAAGACGCACCCGCAGGGGCCGCGCCATGAGCCGCGCACTGCTGGCGGTGGTCGCGCTCTGCTGCGCGCTGGGAAGCCATGCGCGCGCCGGCGAGGATGAAATCATGGGGTTCATCGTCGACTCCACCATTTCCCACATCGGCCGCGAGTTCTATCGCTCCTTCAGCGATCGCCTGCGCGACACCAGCAAGCTGGATTTCAACCTGGTGGTGCGTGAGCGCCCCGATGCCCGCTGGGGCAGCCTGGTCTGGGTGGAGTACGAGCGGAACGTGGTCTACCGCCAGTTCCTCCGACCGAACACCTCGCAACTGCAAGACGAAGCCCGCGCCGCGGCGGACCTGGTGCTGGAGGCCATCGCCCAGCAGAAGCTGCAGCGCCTCCTGCAAGACACCCACGATCTGGAGAGGGATGAGATATGAACAAGAATCGACTTTTCCTGGGCCTGCTTCTCGTCGGGCTGGCCGGGGCCTCGCCGGCCACCGAACTGGTCTACACCCCGGTCAACCCCGCGTTCGGCGGCAACCCGCTGAACGGCACCTGGCTGCTGAACAACGCCCAGGCGCAGAACGATCACGACGACCCGGACGCGCGCACCTCGGCGACCCGGCAGAGCGCCCTGGAGCGGTTCACCAGCACGCTGGAATCGCGCCTGCTGTCGCAGATGCTGACCAATATCGAGGAGGGCAACACCGGCAGCCTCACCACCGATGCCTTCATCATCAACATGATCGATGACGGCGGTGAGCTGACCATCGTCATCACCGACCGGGCGACGGGCGAGGTCTCGGAAGTCGTCGTCAACGGGCTGCTCCCCTGACCCAGGCCCCGACAGGAAGCCACCACCATGAACAGAGTGCTGATGCTGGTCCTGCTGCTCGCTACCCTGCCAGGCTGCGTATCGCGCAACCCGATGCCGGCCGAAACCGAGGGCCAGATCCCGACGCTGACCCCGCGTGCCTCGACCTATTACGACCTGCTCAACCTGCCCCGTCCCAAGGGGCGGCTGGTGGCGGCGGTGTACGGCTTCCGCGACCAGACCGGGCAGTACAAGCCGACGCCCGCCAGCTCCTTCTCCACCAGCGTCACCCAGGGGGCCGGCAGCATGCTGGTGGATGCCCTGCAGGCCAGCGGCTGGTTCATGGTGCTGGAGCGCGAGGGCCTGCAGAACGTGCTGACCGAGCGCAAGATCATCCGCGCCTCGCAGAACAAGCCCAACACCCCGGCGAACATCCAGACCCAGCTGCCGCCGTTGCAGGCCGCCAACCTGCTGCTGGAGGGCGGCATCATCGCCTATGACACCAACGTCCGCAGCGGCGGCGAGGGCGCCCGCTACCTCGGGATAGGCGCCTCCCGCGAGTACCGGGTGGACCAGGTGTCGGTGAACCTGCGGGCCGTTGATGTGCGCAGCGGCATGGTGCTGGCCAACGTGATGACCAGCAAGACCATCTACTCGGTGGGACAGAGCGCCAGTGTGTTCAAGTTCATCGAGTTCAAGGAACTGCTGGAGGCCGAGGCCGGCTACACCACCAACGAGCCCGCGCAGCTGTGCGTGCTCTCGGCCATCGAGTCGGCCGTGGCCCACCTCATCGCCCAGGGCGTCGAACGCCGCCTGTGGCAGGCCGCCGGCAACCAGTCGGTGGAACAGACCTCGCTGAAGAAATACCTGGGCGGCGCCCAGGCCTCCATCGAGTAGGGCAGGGCGCAAAACCCACCGACACGGGGCGGTGGGTTTCGCTTCATGTTTCGCCCGCTCGATCCATCCACGGGCCGTACGTCTCTCCAAACTCCGACGATGGGTTTCGCTTCGCTCTACCCATCCTACAAAGGCGCACCGTGCTAGCCCGTAGGATGGGTCGGGCGGCGTTCCGCGAGCCTGCAATACCCATCAGACGTAGCCGAACAGCGTCTCGCAAAGTGGGTAGCCCGGATTTCATCCGGGCTACGGTCTCTTGTAGGTTGGTGCAGAGCGCAGCGAAGCCCAACAAAACAATGGTGATCCGGAATCGTTGGGCTTCGCGTAGCTCTGCCCAACCTACGGGCTGTAGGAGCGAATTCATTCGCGATTGAAATCGCTCCTACAACGGCCGAGGCTGGAGCGAGGTTTCCGTGTGCACTTCTTCCTGCTCCACACCGTCCACCCACCATCTGAGCCGCGCCTTCACCTGGCTTTCGGGTGCCAGGTCCAGGCGGTTGTGCACGGGGCAGGGGCGGTCGGCGATGCCGCGTTGGCGTGAGCGTGTCTGGCCGGCGGGGCCTTGGGCGGTGACCAGGAGTTCGTAGCGGATGGCGGGGCTGGCGGGCTCGAAGCACAGGCGCAGGTCGGCCTGGCCGGGGCCCAGGGGTTGCAACTGGAGGCTGGCGCTGGCCAGCAGGGCGGCGAGGACCATGGGGGAAAAAGAGGCCGCCACCCACGAGGGGGTGACGGCCGAGGGGGATTACTGCTGGACCACGGTGGCGGAGTTGCCGGTGCCGTTCTGGTCGATGGTGGAGACGCCGTTCAGGCCGCTCTGGTTGACCGAAGCCTGGTTGCCCCAGCCCACCTGGCTGACGATGGAGAAGTTGTTCACGTCGGCCTGGGTGATGCTGGCGAGGTTGTCGCCGCCGGCGCTCTGGAAGGTCTGGCTGATGTTCTCGCTGCCGGACTGGTCGACTTCGACGATGTTGCCGATGCCTTCGCTGGTGCCCTCGGCGAGGTTGCCGCCGTCACGCTGGCTGACGGTCAGGCTGTTGTCGTCGCCGGTCTGGTCGAAGTACAGCTCGTTGAAGTTGCCTTCCTGGGTGAAGTTGGCGGTGTTGCCGTCGCCGGTCTGGTTCAGCAGCACGACCTGGTCGCTGCCGAACTGGCCGCCTTCCTGGGCGCCTTGCCAGTTGCTGGCGAAGACATTGTTGTCGTTGCCGTTCTGGTTGACGGTCAGGTCGAGCCGGTCGCCTTCCTGGTAGGTCAGGCTGAGGTTGCTGTCGCCGGTCTGGGTGACGGTGGCGACCGAGTCGTTGGACTCGTACTGGTCGGCCCAGGCGGCGTTGGCGTTGCCATCCTGGGTCATGGTGGCGAGGTTGCCCGAGCCGTAGCTCTGGTCCACCACCAGCTCGTTGAGCGTTCCGTCCTGGTCGACCACGGCCTGGCTGTTCTCCTGCTCGGTCTGCCAGACTTCGATGTAACCGCTTTCACCGGTCTGGAACACGTCCACCTGGTTGCCCTGGCCCAGGGTCTGGTCGACGTTGGCGATGTTGCCCGTGCCCGATTGCTGGATGCCGATGGTGCTGCCGATCTGGTCCACCTGCCAGGTGCTGGTCTCGTTGTCGGTGCCGCTCTGGTTGATGGTGGTGGTGTTGCCTTCGCCGAACACCTGTTCGGCATTGGCGACGTTGGCCTGGTCGCCCTGGTTGATATCGATGGTGCTGGAGATCTGGCTGTCCTGGTAGCTGAAGGCCTGTTGGTCACTGCCGGTCTGGGTCACGTTGGCGGCGCTGTTCTCGCTGAACCACTGTTCGCTGTGGGCGCCGTTCCATTCGCCGGTCTGGTTGTGGTCGACGCTGCTTTCGGTCACCCCGGACTGCACGCCGGTGGAGGCGTTGTAGTCGCCGTCCTGGGTCTGCAGCACGGTGCCGGTGCCGGCGGACTGGTCGGCGAAGGCGTTGTTGCCTTCACCGACCTGGTCCTGGGTGGCGGTGCTGTCGGTCGCCGCGCTCTGCAGCACTTCGGCGACGTTTTCCAGGCCGCTCTGGGTCTGGGTGGAGAGGCTGTCGTCGGCAAGGGCCTGGATGCTGACCAGGGCCAGGATTGCGGCGGCAAGCGGTTTGTACTTGAACATGGTGGTGCCTCCTGGGAATGTCTTGCTGCGAATCGTTCAGGTCTTGGGTCGGCCGTCAGTGCTGGATCACCTGCACGCTCAGGCCGTTACCGTGCTGCGTGATGCTGCTGTCCAGTCCGCTGCCGGACTGGACGATGGATGCGCTGTTGTAGGCGCCCACCTGGGCGATCTCCGCCTGGTTGTAGGAGCCGCTCTGGGATATGTAGGCCTGGTTGCCCACGCCTTGCTGGGAGATGGAGGCCAGGTTGTCCGCACCTTCCTGGAGGATGTAGGCCTCCTGGTCGCTGCCGTTCTGGACGATCTGCCCCAGCAGTGACTGGCCGTTCTGCATCAGTAGCGCGACGTTCGCGTCCCCCAGTTGGCGCACCAGGGCCTGACGGTCCAGTGGCGCGCCTTGTGGGTTGGCGAGGTCGGCGTTGCCGGCGGCCAGGTCGTAGTTGTCCATCAGGTCCGCCGCCTGCGGCGCACCACTGCCGAGCCCGAGGGCCAGCAGGGTGACGATGCGCAGCAGGCAGGCGGTGTTCATGGCCGCGTCCTAGCGGGGAGCCAGGGTCACGGTGCGAACCGTGCCGTGGGACGTGGTGATGGTTGCCGTCGGGGTTGCCGTCGGTACCGCGCCAGTGGTGGTCACCGAGACCCTCCAGCGACCGCTTGCCGGGACCGCCACGTTGCCCAGGTCGAGCAGGCCGGTGGTGGTGGTCACTTGCACCCGGACGCTGTTGCCGGTGGTGATCGAGCTCACACCGTCCAGGGCCCAGGTCACGCGGTTGTTGGAGCGCAAGGTGAACTCGGCCGTCGCCACCGTGAAGTTCTCGGCCGCTGCCGGCGGCGGGTTCACCTGCACCGACACCGTGACCGGGGCGGAGAGGGCGCCGAAGGCGTCGCGGACCTGATAGGTGAAGGTGGCGGTGAAGGCGGCAGTGACGTTGGCCGGCGGCACGTAGGTGATGCTGGTGCCATCGGTGCTGGCGGTACCCCGGCCAGTGGCCGGCGGGGTGAGGTTGACCACGGTGAGCGGTGCGTTGTTCTCCGGGTCGCTGTCGTTGGCCAGTACGTTGAGGATCAGCGGCACACCCAGGGTGGTACCGGTATCGGGCAAGCCCACCGGCGGCTGGTTGGGGCTGACGGTGACGGTGACGGTGGCCGGCGCCGAGACTTCACCGCGCTTGTCCATGGCGCGATAGGTGAAGGTGGCGGTCAGCGGGGTGTTGACCACCGCCGGCGGGGTGTAGACCACGCTGGTGGTGCCGTTCAGGGCCACCGTGCCGAGGCCTGTGCCCGGCTGCCCCAGTGCGGTGATGGCCAGCGGGGTGTCGCCTTCGTCCGCATCGCTGTCGTTGGCCAGCACGTTGATGGTCACCGGCACGCCGAAGCTGGTGCTGGCGCTGTCGTTCTGCGCCACCGGCGGCTGGTTGGGGACTTCCGCCGGGGCACTGCCGACTATCAGCACAGGCTCGGTATCGCTACCACCGGCAGCGGATTTCACCGTGACCACCGCTGGCGGCTGGGCCAGGTTGGTCACCCGCAGGCTCTGCAGGGTACCGGCCTTGGTCAGGCGACCGAAGCCCTGGGCGGCCAGGTCGGGAACCTGCACCTCGTCGCTGGAGCTGGCCTCGATGGTCAGCGAGTGATCCGCCCAGGAGTAACGGGCGGTGCCGATCTTGACCACGTCGGTGACCTCCTTGGAAACCGAGGTGGGCTTGGTGAGGCCGGACGGGTCGGTGGCGGTGACCACCACGAAGGGCGGCAGCGCGGCCGGGGCCGGGTTGTGGGCGAAGAAGTAGCCGGCGCCGTCGTTGACCATCTCCGCCAGGCAGGCCGGCTGGGTACCACCGGTCACCAGTTCCAGGGTTTCCCGGTAGCAGAAGTCGGCGCTTTCCGGACCGTTGGCGAAGACCTCCAGGCGGGTGCCCAGGTTGGTGCGGCGGTAGCTCGCCCGCTCGATATCCACCGGGGTGGCGGCGCGGGAGTCGAACACCTTGCCGGACACCGAGAACAGCTCGGTGCGGATGGTGCCGGCCGGGCCGGAAATCTCCACGAAGTTGTTGCCGTTGGGGCTGCCGGTGACCGTCGAGAGGACGTTGGGGTCGCCGATGAAGGTCTCCACCTCGTTGGTTTCCGGGTTGGTCGCCGTGAAGGGAGCGCCGGTGGCGCGCAGGAAGGGCCCGAGGTCGCCGGTGAGGGCGCCGGAGAAGACGCCCGGCGCGCCGATGCCGATGTCGCGAGTCATGTTGATGGCGCGACGGCCACCGCGATCGGCCGCCTGGGCCGGGGTCACGGTGAAGGTTTCCGTGCCATAGGGGTGGGTCACGGTGTAGGTGCCGGCCACCGGGATGTTGGCGCGGATACGGATGCGCGCGAAGCTCTGCTGGTCGCCGACCCTGGGCACTTCCAGGGCGAAGGCGGCCTCGATGGCGGCGGTGTAGACCTCCAGCTCGTAGCCGGCGGCGTTGGCCGGAATGTTGGCTTCGGCCATGTACCAGAACAGCTCGCTGGGCCAGTTGTTGGGGAAGACCATGGGCTGCAGGTCATCGTACAGCCCCGGTTCCGGAAGCAGGATGCACATGTAGCCGCCGGCCGGGCTGGGGGCCTTGGACTGGCAGAGTTCCAGGGACAGGTCGTCGGTGTCCTGGTACCACTGGGGGAAATGTCCGGTGGCGGCGGTATAGGGGCCGCTGTGGACATCCTTGAGATCGGCCTGGGCCAGTTCGAAACCACCGACTGTGAGACCCAGAGTTGTGAGGAACAGGCGGGACCACGTGTTCATGTTGCCTCCTGGCGCGAGAGCGCTCGGTTCCGGGTTCGCTTAGGGAAGGAGCACGACTTCTTCGGTATCGCTGCCGCCGCTGGCCGAGGTGACGGTGACCTTGGCGGGCGGGGTGGGGCTGATGCCGGTAACGAGCGTCTTGGTGGCGCCGTCGCCACCCAGGGTGCCGATGGCGGCGCCGCTGCTGGCGGTGGCGGTGAGGGCCGGCGGCTCCGTCTCGTCGCTGCTGCTGGCCACCAGGGTGAGCTGGCCGGAGTTGAGGCTGTACTCGGCGCGCTGGATGCTCACCACGTCCACCAGCGGGGCGCTCAGGGTGGTCGGGGTGCTGTTGGGGATGGCCACGCTGTTGTCGGCGCTGACTTCCACCGTGGCCGGCGGCGTGGCGTTGGCGCTGGATTGGCCGTACCAGTTACCGGTGGCGTTGGCCTCGGTCATGGGCACGGTGGCGGCGGCGCTGTCCAGGTACTGGGCGGTGGCCGGAGGCGGCGGCGCCATGGCGAAGACGTCCTGCTGGGTGCTCAACCCGGCCTCGCCGCTGCTGCGCGAATAGGTGGCGCGCTGGACGATCACCGGAGTCGGCCGGACCACCTCGGAGAGCTTGCCGGAGATGGCGAACAGGTTGGTGCGCAGGTCGATGCCGCCGGGGCCCTGGATGCGCACGTAGTTGGTGTCGAAGGGGCTGCCGGTGACCGGCTCGTCGAGGTTCGGGTCACCGATGAAGCGATCGAGCTGGCCGGTGGCCGGGTTCACTTCGGCATAGGGGCCGTTGACGCTGCGCAGGAACGGGCCGATGTCGCCGCCCAGGGCGCCGTTGTAGGTCTTCGGCGCGCCGATGCCGATGTCGCGGGTCATGTTGATGGCGCGTCCGCCGTCGGCACCGAATTCGGCGGCGGTGACGTCGAACACCTCCACGCCATAGGGGTGGGTGACGGTGTAGGTACCGATGGTGGGGACATCCACCCGGATGCGGATGCGGGCGAAGCTGATCTGGTCACCCTCGGCCGGCTCTTCCACCGCGAACGCCGCCTCGATGGCCGCCCCGAAGGTCAGGTCGATACCGCTGGCGGCGTCGGCGATGGCGGCGTCGGCGGTGAACCAGAAGGCTTCCGGCGGGAAGTTGGTGGGGAATACCAGCGGTTCGGCATCGTCGAAGACGCCGGGCTCCGGCAGCAGCGAGCACATGTAGCTGGGAGCGCCCGGGGCACCGGCTACCCGCGAGCTGACGTTCTTCGACAGGCAGAGGTCGAGGGTGCGTCCGTGGGTGTCCTGGTACCACGCGGCGAAGGAGCCGATGGCGGGATCGTAGGGGCCTGGGTCGACTTCGAACAGAGCGGCGGAGGCCTGGCCTGCCGTGACGGCGAAGAGAAGCGTGGTGGCCTTAGAGAGTTTGCGTTGCATGATTTTTCCCTCTGGCAATGTGGGCGCCTCCCTGCGGAATGGTCTGCACAGGCTGGCTGACCGGCCCTCCGCAACGAGCGTGCCAGTGTTTCGAAATCACCCCGCAAAGCCCCGCCGCACAAGGCTCGACCCACTGGCTAACGAACATTGCCCAGCCACCGCGAAGGTGGGTGAGTCTCCCCATATCTGGGTGAATTTGGGGGTGGTGGGGGACTGGGGAAAAACCCTGGGGAAAATGGGGCAGGTCGCGTGGGACGGGGCTTTCAGGCAGTGAGGGGGAAACGGGCCTGGTTTATGCAACGGTTCGATCGAGCATGCACCATCGTCCATGGCTGCCCGGTTGGCATAACCGGGCGAACCCATCACGCAACGCATAGGAAGGTTTCCATGAGCGCTCTGTCGGTGATCTGGGATAGGTACACGACCGGCAAGACCGGTGATTCTCCACCGCCGCAGTTCAACCTGCTGCGCTGGTTCTCGCTGGTCAGCCTGGTGGTGATCGCCAGCGTGGCAATCGGCCTGGGGATCATCTCCACGCGCTTCGTGGTGACCGAGAGCATCGAGCGCGACGCCATGCTCAGCTCGCAGTTCATCCAGTCCATCGCCTCGGCCGAGATCCGCCATGTGGCGCTGCCGACGAGCATGACCATGGGCGAGCTGCTGGACGCCCGCCAGGACGGCCACCACCCGCAGCACATGCTGGAAGCCCGGCAGCGGGCGCGCAACGAGTTCCTCGACCACATCGCCATGCTCCCCGATGCCCTGCTGGCCAATATCTATGGCGCCGACCGGGTGATCGTCTGGTCCACCAACCCGGCGCTGGTGGGCAAGGACATGAGCGGCCACGACGACCTGGAGCAGGCCTTCTCCTCGCCCATGCAGGTCGCCGCCAGCTACGACGAAGTCACCGACCGCAGCGAGCAGAAGTTCCTCCGCGCGCCGCGCACCCTGTTCATCGAGAATTACATCCCGCTGCTGGATGACCAGGGCAACGTCGCCTCGGTGGTGGAGATCTACAAGGAGCCACGGGACCTGGTGCAACGCATCCAGCGCGGCTTCGTGCTGATCTGGATGGCCACCGCCATCGGCGGCGGGCTGATCTACCTCGGCCTGTACTGGATAGTGCGGCGCGCCTCGGGCCTGCTGGCCAGGCAGCAGAGCCAGCTGATCGCCAACGAGACCTTCGTCGCCCTCGGCGAGATGTCCTCGGCCGTGGCCCACAGCCTGCGCAACCCGCTGGCGTCGATCCGCTCCAGCGCGGAACTCGCCCAGGAGATGGTGGAACCGCCGGTGCGCAAGAACATCGACGACATCATCAGCCAGGTGGACCGCATGTCGAAGTGGGTGCGCGAGCTGCTGATCTCGGCGCGGCCGCTGTCCGGCGATGTCGAGGCGGTGGAGCCGCTGGCGGTGATCAACGAGGCGCTGCACGGCTTCGACCAGCAGATTCGCCACTCCGGCGTGCGCGTGGAGTTCCACGCCGAGGCGGCGCCGGCGGTGGTCAGCCACCGGGTGCTGCTCGCCCAGGTGCTCAACAGCCTGTTCGCCAATGCCATCGAGGCCATGCCCAACGGCGGCCTGCTACGCATCGAGGTCGCGCCCGACAGCAGCGGCAAGCGCCTGCTGCTGGCCATCACCGACACCGGCCAGGGCATGACGCGCAAGCAGGAAACCATGGCCTTCAAGCCCTACTACACCACCAAGCAGGGTGGTCTGGGGGTAGGCCTGGTGATGGTCAAACGCATCATGGAGCGCTTCGGCGGCAAGGTCAGCCTGACCAGCCGCGAGCGTGAAGGTACCCGCATCTGCCTGAGCTTCAAGGTGGCGGGGGGGAGGGGGTGATGGAGCACAGCGTATTGATTGTCGAAGACGACGAAATGCTGGCGGGGAACATCCAGACCTACCTCGAGCGCAAGAATTTCGAGACGCTGGTCTGCCACTCGGCGGAAGAGGCCCTGGAGCTGCTGCAGGACCAGGTGCCCGATGTCCTGCTGACCGACAACTCCCTGCCGGGCATGAGCGGCCACGAGCTGATCCGCGAGGTGAGCAACCGCGCGCCGCAGATCAAGCCGATCATGATGACCGGCTACGGCAACATCGAGGACGCGGTACAGGCGATGAAGGCCGGCGCCTTCCATTACCTGACCAAGCCGGTGGCCCTGGCCGAACTCAAGCTGCTGCTGGACAAGGCCCTGGAAGCCCAGCGCCTGGAGCACAAGCTGGACTTCTACCACAGCCGCGCGGCCCAGGACGCCGGGCTGGAGGCGCTGATCGGCGACTCCGCGGCCATGCTCGAAGTCAAATCCATGGTGCGCCAGTTGCTGGACGCCGAGAGCCGCATGACCGACGCCGAGCTGCCGGCCGTGCTGGTGGAAGGTGAGACCGGCACCGGCAAGGAACTCATCGCCCGCGCCCTGCATTTCGATGGCACGCGCAGCAAGGGCCCCTTCGTCGAGTTCAACTGCGCGTCGATTCCCGCCCACCTGCTGGAGGCGGAACTCTTCGGCCACGAGAAGGGCGCCTTCACCGATGCCAAGGACCGTCGCCTGGGGCTGGTGGAAGCGGCCGACGGCGGCACCCTGTTCCTCGACGAAGTGGGCGAGATGGACCTGGTGCTCCAGGCCAAGCTGCTCAAGCTGCTGGAGGACCGCACCATCCGCCGCATCGGTTCGGTGAAGGAGCGCAAGGTCAACCTGCGGATCATCAGCGCCACCAACTGCAACCTCGAACTGATGGTCCAGCAGGGCAAGTTCCGCCGCGACCTGTTCTTCCGCCTGCGGATCATCTCCATCCGCGTGCCGCGCCTCTACGCGCGGGGCGACGACGTCCTGCTGCTGGCCCGGCACTTCCTCAAGCAACACGGCAAACGCTACGGCAAGAGCGGCCTGCAGTTTTCCACCGAGGCGGAAAACCTGCTGCAGAGCTACAGCTGGCCGGGCAACGTGCGCGAGCTGCGCAACATGCTCGAGCAGACCGTGCTGCTGGCCCAGGGCCAACTGGTGACCGCGGCGCAGCTGCACATCTGCCCGAGCCTGGTGGAGGAGTCCAGCGGCCACTACCGCACCAACGGCAATGGCAACGGCAATGGCCATGGCCATGGCGGCGAGCCGGAAGCCGAGCGGGACATGGTCATCCGCATGCTCGACAAGACCGACTGGAATGTCACCAAGTCCGCCCGCCTGCTGGGCCTGACGCGGGACATGTTGCGCTACCGAATCGAGAAACTGGGCCTGGTACGGCCGGATCGTCGTCACTGATCCACGACCAGACCCCGGCGCCCACCGGCGCCAGTGTTCCCTAGCACTCCCTCTCGCCAGTACGGGAGGAGGAGATCCTTGTGGCCGGGCTGCGATCCTGCTCGCATCGCTGCATCGTCCACCGGGGCTGGTGCCCTCACACCAACCCCGCTTTCTTATTCCAGGCGCCAGCTCCGCGAGGGGCTGGCGCCTTTTCACTTTCCCGTCCGGCGTGCCGCCTGAACGTTGCGGGCTGGCTGCGCTCCTATTCTTGTAGGGGGCCTTGCAGGGGCATCCATCCGCCAAACCGAGGAGTTCTCCCATGGCCGTACAGATCGACTTCGACCGCGACATGTGTGTGCTCGACCTCAAGGGCAAGGTGGTCGAGCTGCCCATCCACCAGGTGGTGATCAGCACCGATCCGGCGCTGCACGGCCCGGTCATCCGCTGTGTGGACGGCAATGCGCCGATCAGCGAGGGCCAGGCGCAGATGCTGATAAGCGCCGGTGCCCAGGACAATCGCTAGGGCTGACCGATGGCCCGCTGAAAGGTTGAACGTCGCCGTGCCTTCGCCAATCCAATGTTCACAGGCCCTGTACACCGCAGAGGTGCAGCATGAGCAGTGAGCGAAGAGGCGGCATGACCGAAACCCAGCGCCAGCAGGCATTTCCGCGCTGGCTGATCGACCCTGATTGCGTGGACCTTGAGCTGGAGCGCGATCCGGACGACCCGCTGTTCGACCCCACCCTGGATGACGCCGAAACTTTCCGGCATACCCATCGGGGTTGAGGGCTGAACGAGACGCCTTTTTAGTTGTGGCGTCCTCTCGATATCTAGTGGCAGAATGAAATCAAGCGACATGGACGTCACCCACCTTCTTCAGGCCTGCCTTCCTGGCAGGCGCGCGCAACACCCTTTCCTGGCCTGAGCCCTCACCGACAGCCCCTGGTTTCCGGTGGTCGCCGGCTGCTGCGCGGTGCCTAAAGAAGCGCAGGTTCCAGCCGATGCAGGAAGTACCGCCCCGCCTTCTCATTCCCGAGCCCCGATATGTTCAATTCCCGTCTGAAACAGGAACTGCTCAGCCTGCGCGAAGAGCTGTCGTCCATCCAGCAGGTCCGCGCCAGCCTGGATGAGGAAATGCTTGCCCTCTACCTCGATGGGTGTGGCCGCATCGTGTCGGCCAACAGCCTCTTCGAGCAGGAGATGCTCTACCGCGCCGACCAGG
Organism: Pseudomonas resinovorans NBRC 106553; assembly: GCF_000412695.1. Classification (NCBI taxonomy): domain Bacteria; kingdom Pseudomonadati; phylum Pseudomonadota; class Gammaproteobacteria; order Pseudomonadales; family Pseudomonadaceae; genus Metapseudomonas; species Metapseudomonas resinovorans. The sequence continues at coordinate 5,503,490 of NC_021499.1, read as the reverse complement.
TGATCGGCCGTTCGTTGCTGGAGCTGATCCCCGAGCATGTACGTGGCCTGGAGTTCCATTTGCGGGTGAAGGTCGCGCTGGAACGCGGCGAGCACCTGGCCGGGGTGGTGCGCCTGTTGCGCGGCGATGGCGAGGAGGCCTGGCTGCGCTGCATCCTCCAGCCGATCCGCAACGGCGCGGGGGTGTTGCAGGGCTTCTCGATCTACGCCAGCAACCTGACCCGCACCATCGAGACATCCCGCGAGCACGAGAACCTGATCAACGCCCTGCAGCGCTCCACCGCGGTGATCGAGTTCAACCTCGAAGGCGAGGTGCTCACCGCCAACCAGCGTTTCCTCGATGCCATGGGCTACAGCCTGGAGCAGGTTCGCGGCAAGCATCACCGGCAATTCTGCGAGCCGGCGGAGTACAACTCCCCGCAGTACCACGCGTTCTGGGACAAGCTGCGCCGTGGCGAATTCGTCGCCGACCGCTTCAAGCGCGTGGACCGGCATGGGCGCACGGTATGGCTGGAGGCCTCCTACAACCCGATCATCGACGCCCACGACCGCCTCTACAAAGTGGTCAAGTTCGCCACCGTGATCACCGACCAGGTCAACCGCGAAGCGGCGGTGGCCGAGGCCGCCAGCATGGCCCTCGACACCTCCAAGGGAACCGACGCCAGCGCCCAGCGCGGTGCCGGCGTGGTGCAGCAGACGGTGGACGTGATGCGCGAGCTGGCCATCCGCATGCAGGAAGCGGTGCAGGGCATCGAGGCGCTGGACCAGCAGTCCCAGGTGATCGGCGCCATCGTCAAGAGCATCAGCGGCATCGCCGACCAGACCAACCTGCTGGCCCTCAACGCGGCCATCGAAGCGGCCCGTGCCGGGGAGCAGGGGAGGGGCTTTGCGGTGGTGGCGGACGAAGTGCGCCAGCTGGCGTCGCGCACCAGCGCCGCGACCCTGGAGATCACCAAGGTGGTGGAGCAGAACCAGCAACTGGCCGAGCGCGCCGTGGCCATGATCGACCGTGGCCGGCAACAGGCCGAGCTGGGCCTTGAGCTGTCCGGCCAGGCCGGCACCGCCATCGTCGAGATCCAGGACGGCGCGCAACGGGTGGTCAGCGCCATCGGGCAGTTCTCCAGCCACCTCTCGCGCTGATCGGCGGCCTGCTCAAGTGGTGGGCGGTAGGGCCTGATCCGGTTCGCCGGCATACAGCGGGGCCTGCCGGCCACTGCGCGCGCGGCCCCGGATTCCTCGTCGGTCAGGCGGGTCTCGATCAGTTCGACGGGAATCCCGCCGTCAATGATGGCCGCCACCCGATAGCCCTGCCCGCGATGGCCCGGTCCAGGTCCGAGACCTTGAAGGCCGGGTGGGTGCCGTCGCTCAAGGTGCCACGCGGTGAACTAGGCTATGGGCCAGTGCCGGGAAGTCGCTTGCGCCCCTGGGCCTCGACCTTGTCCTTCCCCTGTCCAGAAACGGCAATCGCCCCCAGCCAGGGAATGCTTCGGACGTGCTAGACCGCTATCTCATCCTGGAATCCCTGCGCGCCGCGCGTTTGTCGCGCATGCCGGTAAACCCGGTGTTGCGCGAGCGAGCAAGCCCGCTCGGGCACCTGCTGTTCTTCCTGCTGCTGGGCGCGGGCCTGGCCTACACCTTCGGCAGTCTAGCCCTGGAGGTTTTTGCCCAGGGTGGCGAGCTGCCGCTCAACGGTGCCTTGCTGGTGCTGGCATTGGCACTGCTCACCGCCCTGGGTTTCGAGTTCATCAATGGCTTCCACGACACGGCCAACGCCGTGGCCACGGTGATCTACACCAACGCCCTGCCGCCGCAGACGGCGGTGGTCTGGTCGGGGTGCTGGAACCTGATGGGCGTGCTGTTTTCCAGCGGAGCGGTGGCGTTCGGCATCGTCACCCTGCTGCCCCTGGATCTGCTGCTGAAGGTCGACAGCGACGCCGGCCTGGCCATGATCGGCGCGCTGTTGGGGGCATCCATCCTGTGGAACCTCGGGACCTGGTGGCTGGGCCTGCCGGTGTCTTCCTCGCACACCCTGATCGGCTCCATCGTCGGCGTCGGCCTGGCCCATGGCGCGCTGAGCGGCGAGCTGGGGTTGAGCGGCAGCGCATGGAGCCAGTTGGTCAAGGTCGGTTATGCGATGTTGCTGTCACCACTGGTGGGCTTCCTCGGCGCCGCGCTGCTCCTGTTGAGCCTGCGTGCCCTGGTGCGCCAGCGCGCCTTGTTCAGTGCCCCCGAGGGACGGACGCCACCGCCCTTGGGCATTCGCGCGCTGCTGATCCTGACCTGCACCGGCGTGTCCTTTGCCCACGGTTCCAACGACGGGCAGAAGGGCATCGGCCTGATCATGCTGGTACTCGCGGCGCTGCTGCCCCTGAGCTTCGCCATCGATCGCGGGCTTACACAGGCCGAGGTGCAGACGCTGGGCGAGCTGGCGCGGCAGGCTGAAGTGCAGGTGCGCCGCCAGGGCCCCGGCGATGCACCAACGGACCCGCGCCAGGTGCTCGCCGACTACCAGCGCGAGCAGCGCCTGACGCCCGAGGTGCTGCCCGCCCTGGCCACCCAGCTGCACGACATTGGCGAGCGCCTGGGCGGACACCGCGACCTCGCCAGCCTGTCCGGCGAGCAGGCGCTGGCGCTGCGGGCGGAGCTGTACCTGACGGTGGAAACGATTCGCCAGCTCAACCTCAGCAAAGGGATCTTCGACATCGAGTCCTGGAGCACCCTGCAGGCCCTGCGCGAGAGCAGCCTGGACGCCATCCAGTTCATCCCGACCTGGGTCAAGGTGGCGGTGGCCATGGCCCTCGGCCTGGGGACCCTGGTGGGCTGGCGGCGAATAGTCACCACGGTGGGCGAAGGCATAGGGCGAAAGCCCATGACCTACGCCCAGGGCGCCAGCGCGCAGCTGACCGCGATGCTGACCATCGGCGCTGCGGATTACTTCGGTCTGCCGGTATCGACCACCCAGGTGCTCTCCTCGGGTGTGGCCGGCACCATGACCGCCAATGGCAGCGGCCTGCAGTGGCAGACCATCCGCAACATGCTGCTGGCCTGGGTGCTGACCCTGCCGGCGTCCCTCGCCCTCGCGGCAACGCTGTACTGGACGTTGCGGGTGCTGATCTGAGGGCGGCGGGGCTGGGGCGGCGAGTTCCCTCGACTCGGGATGCTACTATCGGTCGCCGCTGTCGAGTGCCTTCGGCAGAGCAATTCCTTCCTCCAGAAAAGCACGGGTAAGCACCATGGCAATGGATTGGAACCAGGCCTTGCAGGAAAGCCTGAGTTGGCTCGCAGTCGCATCCCTGATCACCATTGCCGGGTTCGCCGCGGCGGGAGCGCTGGCAGTGCGCTTCACGCATTGGGGCGGCCAGTTCTGGCAGATCGCCGGCCCCTACCTCCGCCCGAAACACAGCTGGCGGCCGCTGCTGGTGTTCACCCTGCTGCTGGTGCTGACCTTGTTCTCGGTGCGCATGAACGTGCTGTTCTCGTTCTGGTACAACGGTTTCTACAGCGCCCTGCAGGGGCTGGACCAGCCGGCCTTCTGGTACCTGCTCGGGGTGTTCGCGATCCTCGCCACCATCCATGTGCTGCGCGCGCTGTTCACCTACTACGTGACCCAGGCCTTCAGCATCCACTGGCGGGTATGGCTCAACGACCGGATGACCGCCGACTGGATGAGGGGCGACGCCTACTACCGTGGCCAGTTCCTCGCCGAGCCGGTGGACAACCCGGACCAGCGTATCGAACTGGATGTGAACAACTTCGTCACCGGCTCGGTGAGCCTGGCCCTGGGCGCTGTCAGCGCACTGGTGTCGCTGGTGGCCTTTACCGCCATCCTCTGGGGCCTGTCGGCGCCCCTGGAAGTCGGCGGCGTGGAGATACCACGGGCGATGGTCTTCGCCGTGTACATCTACGTGATAGTCGCCACCTGGATCGCCTTCCGCCTCGGTCGCCCGCTGATCCGGCTGAACTTCTTCAACGAGAAACTCACGGCGAACTTCCGTTACGCCCTGATGCGCTTGCGGGAGAACGCCGAGAACGTGGCCTTCTACCAGGGCACCGGGATCGAACGGCAAACGCTGCTGGGACGCTTCGCGGCATTGATCGGCAACGTCTGGGCGCTGGTGTACCGGAGCCTGAAGTTCGACGGTTTCAACCTCGCCATCAGCCAGGTGGCGGTGGTCTTCCCCTTCATCCTGCAGGCCCCGCGCTTCTTCAGCGGCGCCATCAAGCTGGGCGACGTGATGCAGACCTCCCAGGCCTTCGGCCAGGTGCAGGACTCGCTGTCGTTCTTCCGCAGCTCCTACGATGCCTTCGCCCAGTACCGCGCGACCCTCGACCGTCTCACCGGCTTCCTCGATGCCAACCAGCAGGCCCGTACCTTGCCCCGCGTCACCACCCAGGAGCAGGCCGGGGTGCTGGAGATCGACGGCATGCAGGTGCTGCGTCCCGACGGGTTCCGCCTGCTGGCCGACCTGAACCTCCGCCTCGCGCCCGGGCAGGCGCTGCTGATCAAGGGGCCGTCGGGCAGCGGCAAGACCACCCTGCTGCGCGCCCTGGCCGGACTCTGGCCCTACGCGGAAGGGGAGGTACGGCGCCCCGGCGGCAACCAGGCACTGTTCCTTTCCCAGCGGCCGTACCTGCCGTTGGGGGACCTGCGCACGGCCATCGCCTATCCGGCCTCCAGCGCCGCGGAAGACGAGGACCGCCTCAAGCAGGTGCTGCGCCAGGTGAACCTCGCCCACCTGACCGAGCAGCTCGACCTCAGCCAGGACTGGACGCGCATTCTCTCGGTCGGCGAGCAACAGCGCCTGGCCTTCGCCCGGGTGCTGTTCAACCGTCCGCAGATCGTGTTCCTCGACGAATCCACCTCGGCCATGGACGAAGGCCTGGAGCACGCCCTCTACTCGCTGCTGCGCGAAGAAATGCGCGACACCATGCTGGTGAGCATCGGCCACCGCAGCACACTGGCGAACTTCCACACCCACCGGCTGGAAGTGGATGGCCGGGGTTCCTGGTCGCTGTTCGAGGCGTGAAGGGCTGAGTCGCGAGAGGCACGTTGGCCGCCGCCTGGCGGCCTGCATGGGGCCATCGGAACTCGGCTTCGGCGCCTTGTAGCTCCCGACCCGCTTTCCACCTGCATGGGGCGGGTCAGCTGTCTTAGCTGGTGCGCATGATCTCGGCGATGATCGGCACCGGGGTCATCAGGTGGGTGCGCATCATCTGGCTGGCGCGGGCGGCGTCGCGGGCGAGGATGGCTTCCACCAGCGCCGAGTGCTCCTGGCGCTTGAGTTCCAGGGCCTCTTCGGAGAACACCGTCTGGGTCAGCCAGAGATGGCGATAGCGCTCGGCCTGGTCGAACAGGTAGCTGCGCGCCTGCAACAGGTGCTTGGAGCCGCAGCCTGAGGCGATGGCGGTGTGGAAGGCCTTGTGGCGCTGGTCCCAGACGTCCAGGCGCTGCTCGCGGGTCTTCACTTCCATGACCTTGGCCAGGGTGTGGGACTGGGCCAGTACCGAGGCTTCCCAGGCATCGTCGCCGCGCTCGATGGCCAGCCCGACGATCATCGCCTCGAGGTTGGCGCGGGCGTCGTAGATGTCCTTCATCTCGTCCACGGACATGGGCGCCACCCGGTAGCCCTTCTGGCTGATGGCGACCACCAGTTTCTCCGCCACCAGTTGCGACAGGGCCTCGCGCAGCGGGCCCACGCCCAGGTCGTAGCGTTCCTTCAGGGTGCTCATCAGCAGCTTTTCACCGGGCTTGAACACGCCACGGATGATGTCCTGCTTGAGCCACTCATACCCGCTGAATGCCGAGTTCTGACGAGGGGCGAGTGCTTCCAAGGTCCTGTTCCTCAAAACGTTTTGCGGATCATACCGAAACGTCTTTTCCATGAAAAACAGTGGACAAACGTGTGTTTTGTTCTTGTTATTTAAAAATGTAGACATTTTATGTTTATGGCGATATTTTTGCCTTGCCCGCCAGATTCGGGCGCTGCCCACCACCCCCTTTGCCAGGAAACCGCCATGAACGCCTTTACGAAGATCGAGGACCTTGTGCTGCCGATGCCGCTGGAGACCCGGGGCTTCACCGTCACACCCTCCCAGCAGTCGCCGCGCCTGCTGGAGCTGACCTTCGCCATTGATACGGTGGAGGCCTTCGTCAAGGCGGTGGGTGAGTGGCCGGTGCAGGCGCTGGAGTACAAGTCCTTCCTGCGCTTCCGCCTGGGCCAGATCCTCGACGAGCTGTGCGAAGGCACCCTGCGTCCGGTGCTGCTGAACACCATCCTGTCCCGTGCCACCGGCGGCATGCTGATCAAGCCCGTGGGCCTGGATGACGTGAGCCAGGCCGAGGACATGGTGAAGTTCACCACCGCCTGCGCCCACCTGATCGGCCGTTCCAACTACGACGCCATGAGCGGCCAGTTCTACGCCCGCTTCGTGGTGGTCAACACCGACAACTCCGACAGCTACCTGCGTCAGCCGCACCGTGTGATGGAGTTGCACAACGACGGCACCTTCGTGAACCAGATCACCGACTACGTGCTGATGCTGAAGATCGACGAGAAGAACATGGAAGGCGGCAACTCGCTGATCCTGCACCTGGACGACTGGGAGCAGTGCGAGGAGTTCTTCCGCCACCCGCTGGCCCGCCGCGAGATGCGCTGGACCGCGCCGCCGAGCAAGAAGGTCAGCGAGGACGTGTTCCACCCGGTGTTCGACACCGACGCCGTGGGCCGCCCGACCATGCGCTACATCGACCAGTTCGTGCAGCCGGAGAACTTCGAGGAAGGCATCTGGCTGAACGCCCTGTCCGAATCCCTGGAAGGCAGCGAGAAGAAGCTCTCGGTACCGGTGCCGGTGGGCAGCTTCCTGCTGATCAACAACCTGTACTGGCTCCACGGCCGCGACCGCTTCATCCCCCACGAGGGCCTGCGCCGCGAGCTGATGCGCCAACGTGGCTTCATCAGCTACGAGAAGCCGCGGTACGAGCGCGGTCAATAATCAATGAAGTACGGCGAAGGGCTGCCACGGGCGGCCCTTTGCCGTGCCCGGAACACCTGTTCGACCGTAGGTTGGCGCTGAGCGCAGCGAAGCCCAAACCCTATCCGCTGCGCGAAGGCGCGAGGTAATGGCTGTGTACGATTTCATCATCATCGGCGGCGGTATCGTGGGCATGTCCACGGCCATGCAGCTGACCCAGGTCTACCCGGACGCGAAGATTCTCCTGCTGGAGAAGGAATCCGGCCCGGCCCGGCACCAGACCGGCCACAACAGCGGCGTGATCCATGCCGGCGTCTACTACACCCCCGGCAGCCTCAAGGCGCGCTTCTGCCTGGAAGGCAACAAGGCCACCAAGGCCTTCTGCGACAAGCACGGCATCCGCTACGACGAGTGCGGCAAGCTGCTGGTGGCCACCAACGAGCTGGAAATGCAGCGCATGAAGGCGCTCTGGGAGCGCACCGAGGCCAACGGCCTGGAGCGCTACTGGCTGTCCGCCGGCGAGCTGCGCGAGCGCGAGCCGAACATCGTCGGCATCGGCGGCATCTTCGTGCCCTCCAGCGGTATCGTCAGCTACGCGGAAGTCACCGCCGCCATGGGCCGCGAGTTCCAGGCCGCCGGCGGCGAGATCCGCTACAACGCCGAAGTCTCCGGCCTGGACGAGCGCGCCGACGAGGTGGTAGTACGCACCCGCAGCGACGAGTTCCGCGGCCGCTTCCTCATCACCTGCTCGGGCCTGATGGCCGACCGCGTGGTGCGCATGCTCGGCATCGAGCCGAACTTCATCATCTGCCCGTTCCGTGGCGAGTACTACCTGCTGCCCAAGCAGCACAACCAGATCGTCAACCACCTGATCTACCCGATCCCCGACCCGTCCATGCCGTTCCTCGGCGTGCACCTGACGCGGATGATCGACGGCACCGTCACCGTCGGCCCCAACGCCGTGCTGGCGATGAAGCGCGAGGGCTACCGCAAGTCCGATATCTCGGTCTCCGACCTGTTCGAGACGCTGACCACCCCCGGCATCCTCAAGGTGCTGGCAAAGAACCTGCGCCCGGGCCTGATCGAGATGAAGAACTCGCTGTTCAAGGGCGGCTACCTCAAGGAAGTGCAGAAGTACTGCCCGAGCATCACCAAGGCCGACCTCACCGAGTACCCGGCCGGTGTGCGCGCCCAGGCGGTGTCCCGCGACGGCAAGCTCATCGACGACTTCCTCTTCGTCAACACCCCGCGCAGCGTGAACGTGTGCAACGCACCGTCGCCCGCCGCCACCTCCGCGATCCCCATCGGCGCCTACATCGTCGGCAAGGTCCGCGAACAGGTCGCCGCCTCCGGCTCCAGCCTCGGCGCCAAGGCTATCGATAACAAACAGCGGGCCGCCGGCTGAGCCGTCGTCACCGCCGACCACTCCTGAGGATGACAAGCGTGCAACTGAAAGACTCCAGCCTGTTCCGCCAGCAGGCCTATATCGATGGTGCCTGGGTCGACGCCGACAGCGGCCTGACCCTCAAGGTGAACAACCCCGCCACCGGCGAGCTGATCGGCAGCGTGCCGAAGATGGGCGCCGTGGAAACCCGCCGCGCCATCGAGGCCGCCGAGCGCGCCCTGCCGGCCTGGCGTGCGCTGACCGCCAAGGACCGCGCCAACCGCCTGCGCCGTTGGTTCGAGCTGATGATGCAGAACCAGGAAGACCTGGCCCGCCTGATGACCCTGGAGCAGGGCAAGCCCCTGGTGGAATCCCGTGGCGAGATCGCCTACGCCGCCTCCTTCCTGGAGTGGTTCGGCGAAGAGGCCAAGCGCGTCTACGGTGACATGATCCCCGGCCACCAGGCGGACAAGCGCCTGATGGTGATCAAGCAGCCCATCGGCGTCACCGCCGCCATCACCCCGTGGAACTTCCCCTCGGCGATGATCACCCGCAAGGCCGGCCCGGCGCTCGCCGCCGGCTGCACCATGGTGCTCAAGCCCGCGTCGCAGACACCGTACTCCGCCCTGGCCCTGGCCGAGCTGGCCGAGCGCGCCGGCATCCCGAAAGGCGTGCTCAGCGTGGTCACCGGCAGCGCCGGCGAGGTGGGCGGCGAGCTGACCAGCAACCCCATCGTGCGCAAGCTGACCTTCACCGGCTCCACCGAGATCGGCCGCCAGCTGATGGCCGAGTGCGCCAAGGACATCAAGAAGGTTTCCCTGGAGCTGGGCGGCAATGCGCCCTTCATCGTCTTCGATGACGCCGACCTCGACGCCGCCGTGGAAGGCGCCCTGGTGTCCAAGTACCGCAACAACGGCCAGACCTGCGTCTGCGCCAACCGCCTGTATGTGCAGGACGGCGTGTACGACGCCTTCGTCGACAAGCTCAAGGCCGCCGTGGCCAAGCTCAACATCGGCAACGGCCTGGACGACGGCATCACCACCGGCCCGCTGATCGACGCCAAGGCCGTGGCCAAGGTCCAGGAGCACATCGAGGACGCCGTCTCCAAGGGCGCCCGTGTGGTGTCCGGCGGCAAGCCCCACGCCCTGGGCGGCACCTTCTTCGAGCCGACAATCCTGGTCGACGTGCCGAAAGAGGCCGCCGTGGCCAAGGAAGAGACCTTCGGCCCCCTGGCGCCGCTGTTCCGCTTCAGGGACGAGGACGAAGTCATCGCCTTCTCCAACGACACCGAGTACGGCCTGGCCGCCTACTTCTACGCCCGCGACATGGGCCGCGTGTTCCGCGTGGCCGAGGCCCTGGAGTACGGCATCGTCGGCATCAACACCGGGATCATCTCCAACGAGGTGGCGCCCTTCGGTGGCGTGAAGGCCTCGGGCCTGGGGCGCGAAGGCTCCAAGTACGGCATCGACGACTACCTGGAAATCAAATACCTCTGCATCGGCGTGTAACCACGGCGGATCAACAACCCTTCCCACACGGGCGGCCGCTGCGGCGGCTTCCCGCGTGGGCGACTGCACTACGGGAGCCCCAGATGAACACCAACCAGAGCCTGCAACAACGCCGCATGGCCGCCATTCCCCGTGGCGTCGGCCAGATCCACCAGATCTATGCCGAGCGCGCCGAGAACGCCACCGTGTGGGACGTGGAAGGCCGCGAGTACCTGGACTTCGCCGGCGGCATCGCCGTGCTCAACACCGGCCACCTGCACCCCAAGGTGATGGCTGCCGTGCAGGAGCAGCTGGCCAAGCTGACCCACACCTGCTTCCACGTGTTCGGCTACGAGCCCTACGTGGCCCTGGCCGAGAAGCTCAACCAGCTGGTACCGGGCAGCTTCGAGAAGAAGACCCTGCTGGTCACCACCGGCGCCGAAGCCGTCGAGAACGCCATCAAGATCGCCCGCGCCGCCACCGGCCGTAACGGCGTGATCGCCTTCACCGGCGCCTACCACGGTCGCACCCAGTACACCCTGAGCCTCACCGGCAAGGTGGTGCCGTACTCCGCCGGCATGGGCCTGATGCCGGGCGGCGTGTTACGCGCCCAGTACCCGAACGAAATCCATGGCGTGTCCACCGATGAGGCCATCGCCAGCATCGAGCGCATCTTCAAGAACGACGCCGCCCCTAGCGACATCGCCGCGATCATCCTCGAGCCGGTGCAGGGCGAGGGCGGCTTCAACGTCGCGCCGAAGGACTTCATGGCCCGCCTGCGCGCCCTGTGCGACCAGCACGGCATCCTGCTGATCGCCGACGAGGTGCAGACCGGCGCCGGCCGCACCGGCACCTTCTTCGCCATGGAGCAACTGGGCGTGGCCGCCGACCTCACCACCTTCGCCAAGTCCATCGCCGGCGGCTTCCCCCTGGCGGGTGTCGCCGGCCGCGCCGACGTCATGGACGCTGTGGCCCCGGGTGGCCTGGGCGGCACCTATGCCGGCAGCCCCGTCTCCTGCGCAGCCGCCCTGGCGGTGATCGAGGCCTTCGAGAGCGAGAAGCTGCTGGACCGCGCCAAGAGCGTGGGTGAAATCCTCACCGTCGGCCTGCGCCGCATCGGCGAGCGCCACAACAGCCTGGTGGATGTGCGCAACCTCGGCGCCATGGTCGCCGTGGAGCTGTTCGAGGGTGGCGATGTGAACAAGCCGGCCGCCGAACTCACCGGCAAGGTGGTGGCCAAGGCACGCGAGAAGGGCCTGATCCTGCTGTCCTGCGGCACCTACTACAACGTGCTGCGCATCCTGGTGCCGCTGACCGTCAGCGATGCCGACCTGGAACGTGGCCTGGCCATCATCGGCGAGTGCTTCGACGAGCTCGCCTGAGCTTCGCCCGGTCGTTTCAGGAGTTACTGATTTAGAGCGTCACCCTGGTCCCTGCTCACCCGCACCCACCCGGCCCACCGTCCCGGGTGGGGCGCGGGATTTTTGGTCCAGTGCCGCTGCGTGCGGATACCGGCGAGGTCCCTGGGGGTGTTACCTAAGGGAGCGGCGTGGGTAGGAATGTCCTGTTGTGGTGCGTGGTGGTCGGAGGTGTAAACCGGGGAGGCCCCGCCAGATCAATCATCTAAAAACTAATGTTTAATGGCATGGCCTGTGCTTGCACTGGAGACGATGCCCGGCTGCGTCCGAACATCGGTAATTGGAAGGCTTATTTGTGCGTCGCGGATTTCGCGCCGAAGCCTTCCAGACCGCCAAGACTCTCGTCCTTTAGAACCGGATTCGAACAATGAAAAATATGCGTCAACTGCTCCCAGACAGCTGGGGTCTCGTGTTCTCGGCCTTCGCTTCAGCCTATGGCGTGGGCCTGCTTGCCCTGCTCGCCCTGCCGTTCCTGGTCAGCGCGATCATGAAGGACCTCCAGCTGGACGCGGCGCAGGCCGGATTCCTGATGTCGGCGGAATTCATCTTCACCATGTTGGCGTCGCTGCTGGTTGCGCCCGCGATGGGACGGGCACCGCGTCGCACGCTCGCGCTCTGTGGCGCCGTGGTGGTGATCGGGGCCAACCTGGTTTCGGCGTCGCTGCATGATGTCTATGCGCTCGCGGTCGTTCGCTGCATCGCCGGCATAGGCGCCGGGCTTTGCCTGTCGTGCGGCAATGCGTCGGTAGCCAGTGCGAAGAACCCCGACCAGGCCGCCGGGCACATGAACATCCTGTTCGTGGGGCTGATGGCCATCGTGATGATCGCGTTCGCCGAGGCCATGGCCGCCCACGGGCTGGCCGGGCTGTACTACGCAATCGCCGCGACCAACGTGGTGATGCTGGTGTTCATCTGCTTCATGCCGCAACGGGCCATCGCCTGTGAGCAAATGCCGCATTTCCAGCACGGCGCGAACCGACCGAACCTGTTCTCCGCAGCATCCATCTGCATGATGCTCGCGATGTTCTGCTTCTCGATGCGCGACACCATGGGCTGGGCGTTCGTCGAGCAGGTCGGGGTCAGTGTCGGCTACACCAGCGAAGAGCTGGGCCGGCTGTTTTCCCTGCAGTCCTTCATCGGGTTGCTGGGCCCCCTGGCCGCTGCCATCGTCGGCAAACGCTTCGGCATGCGGCCGCCGGTGATCATCGGCATCCTGGCGACCGGCGCGGTCAGCCTGGGCTATGTCCTGGGTGAGCACTCCCGGCCGATGTACACCCTGTCGGTGATGATGATCTCGACCACCTACTTCTATGCCCTCGCTTACCTGACCGCGCTCGCGGCCTCCCTCGATCGCGAGGGACGGATCGCGGCGGCATCCGGCTCGTTCCTGACCCTGGGCATTGCCGTCGGGCCGGCCCTGACGGGGCTCCTGGCGGAGCAGGGCGGGTTCCTGCTGGTGGGCTGGGGGCTTGCGGCGATGGTCCTGCTCACGTTGCTGGCCGTGATGGTTCCGCTTGCGGCGATTCGCCGTGAAGAGGTTTCGGCTGGCGGCAGGGTCGCGACCGCCGCCTAGTCATCTCCTCCATGGCTCGTCGCCCGGGTACAGCGGCGAGCCATGATCCGCACCCGAGGCGCCTTCGTAAGGAGTCGTGGCGGGGAGGGCGAAAGTCGCGGTGGCGATGATCGAACGGGGAATGGGGCCTTCGAATCTGCAAGGCCCCGTGTCGTCGCTACGCAGATCGCGAGGCGAGCATTTCCTGGATCTTCTGTGTCGCTTCGCGGGTCCTGCCCGCGAGCTTCTTCACCTCGTCGGCGACGACGGAGAAGCCGCGGCCGACGTCGCCCGCACGGGCCGCCTCTATCGCCGCGTTCAGGGCCAGCATGTTGGTTTGATCGGCGATGCCCTTGATCACCCCGACCACTTGCGATATCTGCTCGTAGGTCGCCTGAATCCCTGCCAGCTCGCGTGCGTGAAGCGTTTCGGCCAGTTTCTCGTCGGAGATGTCCCGCACCGCCCCGATCACGCGACACAGTGTGCCGTTGCGGTCCTTCACGCCCTGGCCCCGTTCGCGGTACCAGGTTTCGCCCCGGGTCTTGTGCCGTATGCGGTACTCGACCGTGTAGGCGGAGGAGAAGTCACCGGATCGCGCATAGTCGGTCACGACCTTCATCATGCGTTTCAGGTCATCCTGATCGACCACTTCCGAGTAGCGTTCCCAGCCGTCGGGGAACTCGCTCTCCGAGTAGCCGATGAGCTCCCGGAACTGCTTGGACCAGCGCGGCACATTCGCCGGGTTGTCGATATCGCCATCCAGGACTGACAGTTCCCAGCAGCCCTCGGTGAGGGTCTGCTTGGTGATCTCCCAGACCTGCTCGTCCTGAAGGTGCCGCTGGATCTGCTCGGCGAGCGCGATCTCGTCGCCTTGGCGCCGTTCGATCTCGCTGCGCAGCGTGGCGGCTTCTTCCCGCGATTGCCTAAGGGCCTGCTTCAGGTCTTCGACAAGGTCGTGCTCCATGGCGGTTGCCGCGCGCTGTGCTTGAGTGTCGGCAGGTGGCGCGATTCGATGGGCGAGCCTTGCCAGGCATTCCGCGAGCGCGTGGTGTCGACTGATATGGGGTTTGCCGCCCAGCTCATCCGGCTGGTCGCGCAGCAGCGATTCGATGTAATCGACTATTTCCCCTGCCAGGCGCCTGGGCGTTTTATTGGTGAACATGAGCCCTCCTTGCTGCTCCGGTGAGTGGCGTTCGCTCAGTAGTTGAGGCTGAAGTTGGCGAAGATCCCGATCAGGCAATCGAGCAGGGAGGTCTTCTTCGCAGGCGAGGGGGGAGGCGTGAACCTGCTGTTCTCGTCGATCATCACGCCGATCTCGAAGCTTCCTATTACGTCATGCATGCTCCAGTGCCTCTTGTTGGGGTTCTTCCAGGGAGTTGGCGACCAGTTGCCGGAATGCCCGGGTTCTATGGGGCAGGTTGACCAGCAGGACGCCGGTCACGACGGTGCCCTTGAGGTAGCCGATCGCAAGCGTGCTGCGGTCGTCGAGCGGCTGGCTCGGGTCACCGTCCAGGACGCACATCTTCTGGCCGTATCCAGGCGCGCCGATGACCTGGAGTCGCAGGGAAAACAGGTTGCTCTCCTGTTGCGGCAGCGGTCGGAATGGCGTGGTCCGGGGTTTCCGGCAGAGCAGTTGAGCCGTCAGGGAAACGGCCGCGCGGCGTGCCGTCTCGTCGGGGGCGGCCCAGTGCTCCGGGCGTTGCGTGATGGCCCGATACAGTGGATTGACGAAGCGAGCCACATCGCCCACAGCAACGACACCTGGGTGTCCTGGCAGTTGGAGCCGGTCGTTGCAGAGCACGCCGTCGTGCAGGTCGAGCCCGTTTCCCGCGAGCCAGTTGACGTTGCCCTGGAAGCCGAGCGTCTCGACCACGATCTCGGTTGGCAGCAATGAGCCATTGCTGAGCCGAAGTCCGTTGAGCTCACCGATCGCCGACGTGCTGAAGCCTTCGACGCGCTGCCCCAGGACGAACCTGACGCCGCGTGCTTCCTGGTAGCGTTGCAGCAATCGGCCCACCAGCGACCCGAGGGGGCGCTCCATCGGCGCCGTGTTCGAGTCGATGACTGTCACGGCACAGCCCAGTTGCGTCGCCGTCGCCGCTATCTCGCAGGCGAGGAAGCCGGCCCCCACGATCGTGACCTTGCGGCCGGCCGTCAGCCGCGACCGCAGCCGGGTGGCATCCTCGAGCGTATGCACGACAAAACGTTGCTCCTCATGTCCGTGGAGCGCGAGCCGCCGGGGACGCAGCCCCGTGGCGATCACCAGGCCATCCCAGCGAACGCGCTGTCCATCGGCCAGGGTCAGCTGCTTGTCCTCGATCGAGCATGAAACGGCGGGGTTTCCGAGCCGCCAGTCGACCTCACCGAGGAGCGGGCTCCGTGGTAGCGCCAGGGCTTCGAGGAAGGGCTTGCCGAGTGAGCTCCGCGCATCGACCCCGGCGCTTTCCAGGTGCCTGGACAGGAGCGATCTGTCGTAAGGCATCCAGGGTTCGGCACCCACCACTGAAATGGCGTCCGTCCATCCGTTGCCGCGTAGTTGCTCCACGGCCTTGAGGCCGGCGAGCGATGCGCCAACGACCACTATCCGTTTCGCCAAGGCGTTCTCCTCAGCGCAAACGCATTGAGCCGTTGCGGGGGAGCGGCGAGACGCCTTGGCGCGAAGTACAGGCGAGCACGCATTGCTGGGTAGGCGTTCATGGGGCTTTCAGCGCTCAGGGTCGAGTACAGCAGGTTGCTGCGGGGTTCTTCCGTACCCGCTATTGCCGGCACTCGCGGTGCCGGTGAGGGGAGGGCGGATAGGTGAATAAAAATATGAATACAGATGTTTAGTCAAGCTTCATGGCGCTCGCTTTTTGCTCGCGCGGTGAGGATTTCTCCGTAAATCCGTCCGTGTCGGCGCTTTTTGGTCTTTTTAATAGCTGTTATGAATGATGATGGCCTTTAAATACAAAGATATGTCATTTGACCTAATATGTTTTTGGGGATATTTCTAGGCTGTGTCGCAACCAAAGCCGGCGCACCACCAAGGCCTGGGTACCCGAACAGGCCCATCCATCCCGTCACTGCCCGAAAACACAAAAAATACACGAGGTAGCATGATGTCCGATCATCACGTAAACACCCCCCTGGACGCCGATGCGGAGCGATTGGCGTCGCTGGGGTACAAGTCCGAGTTCCGCCGGGACATGAGCCTGTGGGCGAACTTCGCGCTTGGCTTCACGTACCTGTCGCCGGTTGTGGGCATCTACACCCTCTTCGCCACCTCGCTGGCATTGGGCGGGCCACCGATGATCTGGGCGCTGTTGATCGCCGGTGTCGGCCAGATGCTGGTAGCCCTGGTCTTCGGGGAAATCGTTTCCCAGTATCCGCTGGCCGGTGGCGTGTACCCCTGGGCGCGCCGCCTGTGGGGCCGGAAGTGGGCCTGGATGACCGGCTGGGTCTATGTGATGGCGTTGTTCTCGACCATCGCTGGCGTCGCCTATGGCGCCGCGCCTTACACGGCGGCCATCGTTGGCTTCGAGCCGACCACCGGGGCGACCGTGCTGTGCGCCCTGGCGGTGCTCGCACTGGCCACCGCGATCAACCTGATGGGCACCCGGGTGCTGGCCCAGGCCGCGATCATCGGTTTCGTGGCGGAGATCCTCGGCGCCCTCGTGGTCGGTGGCTACCTGCTGATCTTCGAACGCCATCATGATCTGAGCGTCCTGTTCGACAGTTTCGGCGCCGAAGGCGACGGCAGCTACCTGAGCGCGTTCCTGGCCGCCAGCCTGATCGGTGTCTTCCAGTACTACGGCTTCGAAGCGTGCGGGGATGTGGCCGAAGAAGTGCCGAATCCCGGCCGGCGTATCCCGAAATCCATGCGCCGCACCATCTACATCGGCGGCGCCGCCGCCACCTTCGTCTGCCTGGCCCTCACCTTGTCGGTGGTGGATTTCCATGCCGTCATCAAGGGTGAAGGCGGTGACCCGGTTACCGGTGTGCTGACCTCCGCGTTCGGTCCGGTCGGGGCCTGGGCCGTCATCGGCGTGGTGCTGATCTCGTTCCTGTCCTGCGCCATGAGCCTGCAGGCCGCCGCCAGCCGCCTGGTGTACGCCTATGCACGGGACAAGATGGTGTTCGGCAGCGGCCTGTTGTCGCGGTTCTCGCAGGAACGCCATGTCCCGCCCTACGCGCTGCTGCTGTCGGCGATCCTTCCGGGGATCATCGTCGTGGGCTCGATGGTATCCACCGATGCCCTGCTGAAGATCATTTCCTTCTCCTCGGTCGGCATCTACATCGCCTTCCAGATGGTGGTGCTCGCCGCCCTGCGTGCGCGTCTCAAGGGTTGGAAACCCTCGGGCGAGTACCAACTGGGCCGCTACGGTATGCCGGTCACCGTCGGCGCCCTGGTTTACGGCGTCGCGGCTGTCGTGAACATCTGCTGGCCACGCACGCCGGATGCGGCCTGGTATGACAACTGGATTGTGCTGCTGTCGGCTGCGGCGGTCATGGTCATCGGTTTCCTCTACATGGGCATCTCCCGCCCCCACAGCCGTAGCGACGCCCCCCATGGGGACGCCATTCCCGGCGGCGGCTTCCAGCGCGCGGCGGTGAACGCCGTCTAGCCCCCGGCCTTTCATACCCCCACCAATACGCCCTTGCTTGCAAGGGCGTATTGCATTCCGGCGGCAAAAGCCGGGCAGCCGTTCCGGCCGGGGCGCTCGGCGAGCGGGGGAGTCAGGGGAGGGGGAATTGCGATGAGCGGGGAGGCGCCGGCTTGGCGCCTTTCCCGCGGGGAGCGGTGGCCTTAGGCGGCGCCGATCATGTTGCGCTGATAGGGGCGCTGAATCAGCGACCAATGGGCCGCTGCTTCGCCCAGTTCGATGATCCGACAGTCGACCTCGGTGCGATTGAAGGCATGGTGGGCCATCTCGCCCACGGTGAAGTTCGCGGTGTTGGCTGCGACGACGCGACCTTCCTCGGTCACGATCAGCGCCTCGTGCTCCATCTTCATCAGGCTGGACAGCAGCACGCGCTCGAAGCGATGCAGGGCGATGTCGGCACCGGCGATCCCCACGAAACGGCCGTCCACATAGATGGGCATCGAGAACGTCAGGATGTACATGTCGGCGCCGTACAGGTCGACGTAGGGACCGACGACGATGTTGCGGCCCGTCTCCCTCGGACGGGAGAACCAGGGCATGCTCTGGTAGTTGTAATAGCTTTCGCTGCGGCGATTGAAGTTGAGGGTCATGGGAATGACCTTGCCGGATGCGCCCATGCGCCACCATTCGAGGTACATCTCGTGATCGGCCAGTTCCCCCGGCTCGATCACCACGCCTGTGCCGTGCATGGGGGTGCGTTCGGCCAGCAGATGGGCATCGATCTTCGGTTTGAGGCAGGCCAGGTCCTTCGACGTCGGTTTGCGGCCTTCCGCACCAAGGCGCTTCCAGGTGTGGATAACCTCGTCGGCCAGCACCGTCAGTTGGTTGAATACGTTACCGATCGAGGCATTGATGCGAGATGCGCACTCGTTGAGTTCGTCTCGAAGAATCTCTGCAGGCATGGCTTACCGTCTCGCTGCATGTGGTCGGGTCTGAATTCGTGTGAGTAGGTTTCACACACAATCCCTGAACTTTCTTGCTCCAGAAGCAGGCAGCAAGGGGTGTGCCATTCACTCTTCTTCTTGAGCTAAAAGATTTAGCCTCAGATCTATAAGCCTTTTAATGCCACGGGTGACGTGGGCCTCGGCCAGCGCGCCGGCCAGGTTGGGGTCACCGGCAACGATCGCGTCGGCGATGGCGCGATGTTCCTGCTGCACCGCTTCGGGGCTCTGGGCACCCGATACCGGAATCCACAGCAGCTCGCCGATTTCCGCCTGCAGGCTCATTTCCGCATGGGTCAGCCGCACGGACTGCGCGGCCACGGCGATCTCGATATGGAAACGCGCATCCGCGCGGCGTCTCTCCATCCGGGTCGTCGCTTCCCCCAGCGCCCTGATGTAGTGCTCGAGACGCGCATGGTGTTCCCGGGCGGAGCGCTTGGCCGCCAGCCGTGCCGCCGTGCCGGAGATCGCGATGTGCTCATCGCAGAGGTCGCGCAGCTCCAGGGCGCTCATCTCCGTCAGGCGGGAAAAGAGCAGTTCCTCGGATATCTCCACCGGTGGGCAGACGAAGCTGCCCCCGTTGCGGCCCCGACGGGTTTCGATCAGCCCGCGCTCGCGCAGGTAGGCGAGGGCTTCGCGCAGCGTCACGGTGGCGACGCCGAACTGCATCGCCAGCTCGCTTTCGCTCGGCAGTTGCTCACCCTCGGCGAACAGGCCGAGGTCGATCACTTCGATCAGGCGGCGCACCACCTCTTCGGTTCGCCCTTCCTGGCGCAGCCGCATGAAAGAGGCTGTACGTGCGCTCGTGGTTTCATTCATACCCATTCTGCCGGCCTGAAGTACCTTCACCTGCTGCCAGGTGACAATTCCCCCCTGCCCATCCTCCGTCTGTGTGCACTCGATGCGCGTGGAAATTTACCAGAGTTTCCGTCTCTCACACCCTTGTAACCTCTTTCCAGATGTATTGATTGTTCTTGTCATCAAAAAAGGCCGCTCCCCGGTCGGGGAGCGGCCTCAAGAAGCCCGCCGGGTGACGGCGGGCTCCGACCAGCTGAGAGCAGGGTGAGGCTGCCTCAGGTGTTTCCGAACGGGTAGGCCAGGGACGGCATCCATTTGCGCCAGATCCGCTCCAGCTGCCCGTTGGCCTTCACGGTCGCCAGTGCCTGGTCGACCTGGCTGAGAAGCTGGCCATTGCCCTTCTTCACCGCGATCCCCCAGCGGTTCTGCGTCGGCACGCTGAAGCCGATGGCCAGGTCGGCCTCCTCGGCGAGCGGTACCAGCGCCACGTCGTCGTCGACGAAGGCGTCGATGCTGCCGTCGCGCAGGGCCTGGACCATGTCCCCCAGGACATCGTCACTGTCGCCGCCGAAAGGCACGCAGATGCAGCCGGTGAAGGTCTCGGCCAGCGCCATGTTCAGGCTGTTGGCGATGGCCCCGACCTTCTTGCCGACCAGGTCGGCCGGGCGGCGGGCGCTGCTGCCGCGCAATACCATCACCGCCTCGTCGAACACCGCATAGGGCTCGGTGAAGTCGGCGAGTGTCTTGCGGTAGTCGGAAATGCCCTGGCCGCACAGCACGAACTCGCCCTCGCCGGCCTGCAGGGCCGGGTAGAAGTCGGCCCAGTTCTGGTAGGCGAACGAACTGGGGAGGCCCAGGGTCTCCGCCAGCAGGCGACCGAGATCCGACTCGTAGCCATGCCGATAGCCCTTGTCGTCCTTCCAGAACAGCGGCGGTGCCGGCAGGTCGCAGCAGATGATCCGCAGTTCGCGCAGGGTGCCTTTGCTGATGGCATTCATGGCAGGTAGTCCAGGTACATCTTGCGTTCCCAGTCGGTGACCACGCCGCAGGAGCGCGCCCACTCGTCCGCCTTCAGGTCGCGGTAGAGCTTGCTCATCTCGGCGGGCACGGCGTTGCGTACCACCTCGTCCTGATCGAATGCCTGGACGGCTTCACCCAGGGTCAGCGGCAGGCGCCACGCCACGTTGCCACCTTCGACGTAGCTGTCCTTGCTTTCGGACGGGCCCGGCTCGATCCGGTTGCGCAGGCCGTCGAGCATGGCCGCCAGCAACAGGGTGTGGGACAGGTAGGGGTTCACGCTGGCGTCGGGGAGCTTGTATTCCAGGCGGCCGTTGGCGGACAGGCGCACGGTGCAGGTCTTGTTGTCCATGCCCCAGTTGATGCGGGTGGGGGCGAACTGGCCGGTGTCCCAGAAGCGCTTGTAGGAGTTCACGGTCGAGGCCATGACCATCATCGAGCCCGGAGCGTGGGAGAGCATGCCGCCGAGGGCGTGCAGGCCGGTTTCGGTCAGGTGCAGCTCGCGACGGCCCGGCTCGGCCAGGACGTTCTGGTCGCCTTTCCACAGGCTGACGTTGTGGTGGCAGCCGTTGCCCATGCTGCCGGTGCTCGGTTTCGGCATGAAGCTGGCGGTCACGCCGAATTCGCGCGCCACCTGGCGGCAGATCAGGCGGTAGGTCATCAGGCGGTCGGCGGTGAGTTCGCAGGAGTCGAACATCCAGTTCAGCTCGAGCTGGCCCGGGTCCTCGTAGTCGCCTTCGATCATGTCCAGGCCCATGGCGCCGGCGTATTCCATGACGCGCTTGTAGATCGGCCGCATGAGTTCGAGGTTGCCCAGGTGATAGGCGGGGCTCGCGCCCGGGCGTACCTGCACTTCGAGTTTCTCGCCGAACCAGGTCATCTCCGGTTCGCAACCGGACTTCAGGCGCAGGCCGGTTTCCTTGATGAAGGCTTCGTGGGAGCGGATCAGGTGGCCGCGCGCGTCGGTGGCCAGGGGCGCGCCGCCGTTCTCGAGGCGGTGATCGGGTTCGTACAGGCGGCAGAAGAAGGCGCCGATGGAGCGGTCCCAGGGCAGTACCTGGAAGCTGCCGATATCCGGCAGGGCGGTGAATTCGGCGGCTTGTGCGCCACCGCCGAGCAGCTCGCCGGAGCGGGAGGTCTGCAGGTCGGAGATCGCGGTGCGGTGGAACTGCACGCCCTTCTCGAGATTGCGCAGCAGGTGCTTGGCCGGGACCACCTTGGCGATCACGCGACCGGAAAGGGTGACCACCTGGTAGTAGAGGTACTCGACGCCGCTTTCGCGGATTCGGGCCGCGAGCTCCTGGGCTGAGCTGGAACTGGTGTTGTGTTCCCGGTGAAGGTCTAGCGCTGTCATTGGCGTTCTCCTCTGGCGCAGCGTTCGCAAGGCTCGGCGGCTGCTTGATTCTTGTTACTCCTGCTCTGGTGGCCTCTGTCGATGCCTGGCAGGAACGATTTAAATTTAAAATATGGTTTTATATCTTTCAACAGGTTTTTTTACGAAATCGATGGGGAGGAATTCGTGTTTCGGAGGCGAGCGGAAATCAGCGGAAACGCGGGAATGCGTCCGCCGTGCTCAGTGGCTCAGCGAGGGGAAGATGAAGCTGGAATGGCGGCGGTCGTGCCCACCGAAATGGCCGGCACGACGTGGCAAAGCCCCGTGGAATCAGGGTTTGGCGTGTTCGCGGAAGAACGACGCAGCCCAGTCGGCTATCTGCCGGTTGTCGACTTCAAGGCTCTCGATGCTGTCCAGCGCACCCTGGGAGACCGTTTCCGGCAGTAGCGAACCGCGGAACTTGGTCGCCAGGGCGTGGATGTACGCGGCCGTGAACTCGGGGTGGTACTGCACCGAGAGGGCCGGAAAATCATATGAAATCACACCATTAAGGCAGTGGAAGGAACCGCCGATGCAGGTCGCGCCGGGAGGCAGGGTGGTCACCTGGTCCTGGTGGAAGATGTAGGCGGCCGCGGCCGACGGGCCGGCGTTCTCCAGGTATTCGTAGTGCTGGGCGCCGACGCCCCAGCCGTTCTTGGCCTTGGTGGTCTGGCCGCCGTAGGCGTCGGCCATGATCTGGTGGCCGAAGCAGATGCCGAAGACCGGGATGGACCGTGCCTTGAGCGCCTGCAGGAACTCGATGAGCGCCAGCATCCAGGGGGCGCGTTCATAGGCGCTGTACTTGGAGCCGGAGAGGATGTAGCCGTCGAACGCGTCGGACTCGGGGAGGGTTTCGCCCGCGACCGGCGAGATGTAGGTGAACGTGGCGTCCGGCAGGAAGGGGGCGATCCAGCGTTCGATCATCGAGGGGTACGAACCGAATTCGCCGACCAGGTCGTCCGGCGTCTGCCCATTCTCGAGGATGCAGATGTTGAGTGTCTTGGAAGTCATGGTTCACCTTCAGCACGGGCCGGGGCGTGCTCATCATGCACCCGGCACCGGCGTTGTTGCGCGGAAGTTGTTGGGCGGTCCTGCATCCTACAACGGGACGCCGCCCTACGCGCCGGATTGGTGGCGTCGGGCGGTCCGGTTCGTTCAGATTGCCGCGAGGATTTCCTTGGCCCACTGCATCGCGATATCGCCGGGCAGTTCGCCGCTGGAGGCATCGTGCGCGCCGCGCTCACCCACCTGCCGGCCACCCAGGGCGACCAGGCGTTCGGCGATGATCTCGCTGCCGCGGTTGAAGGTCGCGTAGAAGCTGTCGCCCAGCCCGAACACTGCGAAGCGCAGCCCCGCGAGGTCCGGCTTCTCGCTCTCCAGCGCCGCGAAGAAGGGCTGGGCGGAGTTCGGCAGTTCGCCATCGCCGTAGGTGGAGCAGACGACGATGTAGAAGGTTTCGGCGTTCAGCCCCGCCACCTGGAACTTCGACATGTCCGTGGCGGATATCTCCACCTCGTGGGCCAGGGCGTCGACGATGTCGTCGGCGACCATTTCCGCGTTGCCGGTTTCGGTGCCGAAGAGGACTTGAATGTTCATTGTTGGACTCCCGGGAAGTTCTCGTGAGCGATGCTCAGCATGTCGGATCTGTTTCTTACCTTGCGGCGCACTCGCCCATCGGGGGCGCTGCGCAGTTCGGCCTCGTCGATGCGTTTCCAGCCCTGGTAGCTGACCAGGCGCGTCTTGACGGTATCGGCGAAGGCGCTGAAGCCCGGCTTGCCGAGTGCCAGCGCTCCCTCGGCGACGGCCTGGACGATGGTGTCGGCGACGCGCTTGGAATCGGCCCGGTTCTCCGGGATGGTTCCGCTCGGCCCGCGCCTGAACCAGCCTGCGCAGTAGAGGCCGCTGGCCAGGACGCCTGAGTCGATGTCGGTGGCCGCGCCGGACAGCGCGCCGCGGCTGAGTATGGAGTCGGCGTGCTCCTGGAAGCCGATGGCGGTGATCACGCTATCGGCATCCAGGCGGATGCGTTGCCGGGCGTCAGCGGCGCCGACGAAAGAGATTCCTTCGACCCGCTGCTCGCCGTGGATGGCCTCGGGAACCCAGCCGAAGTGGAAGGTCACCTGGGTCTGTCCCGGCGTCGGCGGGCCACCGACTTCACGCAGGGCCAGGATCGCCTCGACCTTCGCCTGCTCCTGCGGATTGGCGGCCTGGGCCAGTGCGGAGCCGGCGCCGATTTCGAAGCGTACGTTGGCCAGCTTGGCCAGCTCCTTGACCATCACGGTGTCGAACTTGGCCAGCGCCGCCGGCGAGCGGCCGACGATGTCGATGGAGTCGAGCGGCGCCGAAAGCAGGTGGGTGAGGGACTCGTCCGAGAGGTCGGAACCCTCGAACTCGTCATGGGACTTGGCGAGCAGTCGCAGCAGGTCGATGGCGACGTTGCCGTTGCCGACAATCACCGTGCGCCTGCCCAGTCGCGGCACGAAATCCACTTCATCGGGATGGTCGTTGAACAGGCGGGTCATGCGGCCCGCGCCGTAGACCCGCTCCAGGTCGTCGCCCGGGATGCCCAGCGGGCGGTCGCCGTACAGGCCGGTGGCGAGCACGACGATGTCGCAGGCGCGGCGAAGCTCGTCCAGCGACAGGTCCTTGCCGATCTCCAGGTTGCCGACGAAGCGGATTCCTTCCCGCTCGAACAGGCGCTCGAACTGCCGGGTGACCGCCTTGGTGCCGGGGTGGTCGGGCGCCACGCCGTAGCGCACGAGTCCGTAGGGTACGGGCAGTCGGTCGAGCATCACGATCTCGGCTTCGGGCCACTCCTTGCGAAGCGCCTGGGCCACGTAGCACCCCGAGGGGCCGGTGCCGACTATCGCCACAGTTGGGCTGGCCATGGTCAGGCGCCTCGGTCGAATTTCATCGGCATGCTGATGGCGCCGGTGTTGCCGCTGTCGGGCAGCCATTTCACGTCGCCGTCGTAGGCCGGATTGTGCAGGCGTTGCGCGAGCAGGCTCAGCGCCTCGGTCATGTCGCCACGGGCGATGAAGTGGCCGATGCAGTGGTGGGCACCGGCGCCGAAGCCGAAGTGCGGCTGGCGCTTGGCGGTGATGTCGAAACCGGGGTTCTCGAAGGCTTTCGGGTCGGTGCCGGCGGCCTGGCTGAAGAGGTGGACGGTGGTGCCCTTCTTGATGTCCAGGCCCTGGTAGTTGAAGTCCTCCAGTGCCTCACGAGTGACCCAGGTGACGGTGGGGCGCACGCGCATCACTTCCTCTACGGCGGCCCGCGCGAGGTCGGGCTGCTCGCCCAGCAGCTTCCACTGGTCGGGGTGCTGGACGAAGGTGTCCATGGCCAGGGCGATCTGGTTCCGCGTGGTATCGATGCCGCCGAAGATGGCGAGGATGATCATGTCGTACAGCTCCTGGTCGCTCAGGGCTGCCTTGTCCTCCTCGTTGGCCCTGACCAGCATGCTCAGGAAGTCCTCGCTCAGGCCGTTCTGCTTCAGGGTTTCCACTGCGGTCTTCGCGTAGCCGTACATCTTGTCGGTGGCGGCGTTGATCTGTGCTTCGTCCTGCTTGAAGGTCACGCCCAGGGCCAGGCCCATGTCCACCGCCAACTCGGCCAGGCCGCGCCATTCGCTGCGGGGCAGCCCCAGCAACGAGCAGATGACCTGGGTGGCATAGGGCTCGGAGAACTCGGAGACGAACTCGCAATGGCCGGCATCGATGAAGCCGTCGATGATCTCGTTGGCCATTTCCTGGAATTCGGGGGTCATCTTGCGCACCAGCTTGGGCGAGAAGGCCGGGTTGGCCAGGCGACGCAGGCGGGAGTGATCGGCCCCTTCACGGCTCAGCAGCATGCGCACCCACCAGTCCGCGAAGCTCCCGGTCGCCTTGTTGTGGGCGGGCCAGGCATAGCTGCCCTGGCGCAGGCGCTGGTCGCGGATCAGGGCGTTCACCTCGTCGTAGCGCAGTACCGCGATGCCGTAAGGCGTGCGGGCGAACCAGCTCTGCTCGCGCGCCTGGGCAACCGCCTCGGAGCGCATGGAGAAGGACGGATCGGCCACATCAAGATATGGCGCGGCCTCGAGCGTGGTTGGGGCACTGGATGACATTGGGACACCTCCGATCTTGTTAAAGGCTTCTGGGGTGGACTCTCTCGGGTCGTCCCCAGGCTTTGCGCTACGCCGTTTGTTTCTCCCGGAAAGGCCTTTGGCGGCCTTCCATTGGGGGTGGATGTCTTCAATTTAAAATATGGTTTTATATCTTTCAATAGGATTTTTGCCTGCTCCTGCCCGAAGTCGTTGAAAGAAGGGCAGATGCGGGTGCTCTGGAAGGTCCGTGGGCGTGGCACAGCAGGGGGTTTTACAGGGGGATTGGCAGAAAAATATCTTTAAGATATGGTTTCATAAGTTTTGTTCTTGCCAAGGATCACCCATGAAACCCGCCCGTGCCGTAGCCATCATCCATTCCGATACCGACGTGGCCGGTAGCCTCCCGGACCTGTTCGCCGAGCTCGGTATCCCCCTGGAGGTCACCCCGGTTTCAGCTGGGCTGCCGGATCCGGAGGGCCTGGAGCTGGCCGTGGTGATGGGCAGCCCCGAGTCCGCCTACGACCACCGGCTACCCTGGCTCGCCCCCGAACTGGCATGGCTCCAGGCGGTGCAGGCGCGGGGCGTGCCGACACTGGGGATCTGCTTCGGCAGCCAGCTGCTGGCTCGTTCGCTGGGTGGCCAGGTCTATCGGAATTCGGCACCGGAAATCGGCTGGACGCCGCTGGAGACCCCCGATGGTTGGGCCCACAAGGGGCCGTGGCTGAACTTCCATTTCGATGCCTTCACGCCGCCACCCGGGGCCACGCTGCTGGGCAAGACCGAGCTCGCGGCACAGGCGTACCGCATGGGGCGCTCGATGGGCGTGCAGTTCCATCCCGAAATCGATGCGCGGATGTTCGATACCTGGACTGCCTACTGGCGCGAAACGGAGGAGGGGCGGAAGTTCCTCGCCTCGGCGGGGGACCTGCCGGAGCGCATGCGCATGGAAATCGAGGCCCGCGAGCCGGATAACCGCGCCAATTGCAGGGAGTTGCTCCGCGACTTCCTCAACCACATCTGAGGCCTGCCTCGGTAATTCTCGGGTCGCCGCGACTCGGGAACAGCCTGCGATGCCGTATCACTACAAAAAGGAGAGCTCCATGACCACCCTGACCCGTGCTGACTGGGAACAACGCGCCAAGACCGTGCAGATCGAAACCCGCGCCTTCATCCATGGCGAGTACACCGGTGCCGTCTCCGGCGAGACCTTCGACTGCATCAGCCCGGTCGACGGCCGTCTGCTGGGCCAGGTCGCCAGCTGTGACCTGGCCGATGCCGAGCTGGCGGTGAGGGATGCCCGTGCCGTGTTCGAGTCCGGTGTCTGGTCGCGCCTGGCGCCGGTCAAGCGCAAGGCCGTGATGATCCGCTTTGCCGACCTGATCGACGCCCACGCCGAAGAGCTGGCGCTGCTGGAAACCCTGGACATGGGCAAGCCGATCAGCGACTCGCTGAGCGTCGACGTGCCGGCCGCCTCCAGTGCCATCCGCTGGAGCGGCGAAGCCATCGACAAGATCTACGACGAAGTCGCCGCCACCCCGCACAACGAGCTGGGTCTGGTGACCCGCGAGCCGGTGGGCGTGGTCGCTGCCATCGTGCCGTGGAACTTCCCCCTGCTGATGACCTGCTGGAAGCTCGGCCCGGCCCTGTCCACCGGTAACTCGGTGGTGCTCAAGCCGTCCGAGAAGTCGCCGCTGACCGCCATTCGCCTGGCCCAGCTGGCCATCGAGGCCGGTATCCCGGCTGGCGTGCTCAACGTGCTGCCGGGCTTCGGCCACACCGTGGGCAAGGCCCTGGCCCTGCACATGGACGTCGACACCCTGGTGTTCACCGGCTCCACCAGGATCGCCAAGCAACTGATGATCTACGCCGGCGAATCCAACATGAAGCGCGTCTGGCTGGAAGCCGGCGGCAAGAGCCCGAACATCGTCTTCGCCGACGCCCCTGACCTGCAGGCCGCCGCCGAAGCCGCCGCTGGCGCCATCGCCTTCAACCAGGGCGAAGTCTGCACCGCCGGCTCGCGCCTCTTGGTGGAGCGTTCCATCAAGGACCAGTTCGTGCCCATGGTGGTCGAGGCGATCAAGGCCTGGAAGCCGGGCAACCCGCTGGACCCGGCGACCAACGTCGGCGCCCTGGTGGACACCACCCAGATGAACAACGTGCTGTCCTACATCCAGGCCGGCCATGACGACGGCGCCAAGCTGGTGGCCGGCGGCAAGCGCGTGCTGGAAGAGACCGGCGGCACCTACGTCGAGCCGACCATCTTCGACGGCGTGGACAACGCCATGCGCATCGCCAAGGAAGAAATCTTCGGCCCGGTGCTCTCGGTGATCGCCTTCGACAGCGAGGAAGAAGCCGTCGCCATCGCCAACGACACCATCTACGGCCTGGCCGCGGCGGTGTGGACCAACAACCTGTCCCGCGCCCACCTGGTCGGCAAGGCCCTGCGCGCCGGCAGCGTGTGGATCAACCAGTACGACGGTGGCGACATGACCGCGCCCTTCGGTGGCTTCAAGCAGTCCGGCAACGGCCGCGACAAGTCCCTGCATGCCTTCGACAAGTACACCGAGCTGAAAGCCACCTGGATCAAGCTCTGAAACAAGAGCCGCCCCACCTGCGATGAATGACCCGACCAGGGCCCGGAGACCGTCCTCCGGAGCCTTGGCGGGCTTGCCTGAGTCCCGTCCCCCGGAGTCCCGAGTCATGAACCCGTCGAAACCTTCGCTCGTCGAGCAGGACATCCTGCATCAACTTCACCCCTACACCGACGCCCGGCTGCACCAGGAGATCGGGCCACTGATCATCGAGCGCGGCGAGGGCGTCTACGTCTTCGACGACCAGGGCAAGCGCTACCTGGAGGCCATGTCGGGTCTCTGGAGCGTGGCCCTGGGGTTCAGCAACGAGCGCCTGATCAAGGCGGCGGAGCAACAGCTGCGCAAGCTGCCGTTCTATCACCTGTTCAGCCACAAGGCCCATGCGCCCAGCATCGAGCTGGCGGACAAGCTGATCGAGCTCGCCCCTGTGCCGATGAGCAAGGTGTTCTTCACCAACTCGGGCTCGGAAGCCAACGACACCGTCGTGAAGATGATCTGGTACCGCAACAACGCCATCGGCAAGCCGGCCAAGAAGAAATTCATCAGCCGCCTCAACGCCTATCACGGCATCACCACCGTCAGCGCCAGCCTCACCGGGCTGCCCGCCAACCAGCGCGGCTTCGACGTGCCGCTGCCGGGCTTCCTGCATGTCGGTTGCCCGCACCACTACCGTTACGCCAAGCCCGGGGAAACCGAGGAGCAGTTCGCTGATCGTCTGGCCGCCGAGCTGGAGAGCGTCATCCTTCGCGAAGGTCCGGAAACCATCGCGGCGTTCTACGGTGAGCCGCTGATGGGCGCCGGCGGCGTGATCGTGCCGCCGCGCACCTACTGGGACAAGATCCAGGCCGTGTGCCGCAAGTACGACATCCTGGTGGTCGCCGACGAAGTCATCTGCGGCTTCGGCCGTACCGGCCGGATGTTCGGCAGCGAGACGTTCGGCATCGAGCCGGATGTCATGGTGGTCTCCAAGCAGTTGTCGTCTTCCTACCAGCCCATCGCGGCCATCCTGATCAACGAGGAGGTCTTCCAGGGCATCGCCGACCAGAGCCATGCCTTCGGTACCCTCGGGCACGGCTTCACGGGGAGTGGCCACCCGGTTGCGACCGCCGTGGCGCTGGAGAACATCAGGATCATCGAGGAAGAACGCCTGGTCGAACATGCCGCCGAAATGGGGGAACTGCTCCAGGCCGGATTGGCCCGTTTCGCCGATCACCCCCTGGTGGGGGAGGTGCGTGGCCGTGGCCTGATCTCCGCGGTGGAATTGGTGGCCGACCGTACGACCAAGGCGCCGATGGGCAGCGTTGGCACGCTGGGCCGCTACCTGGCGGGCCGGGCCCAGGAGCACGGCATGATTACCCGGGCGATGGGGGACTCGATCGCCTTCTGTCCGCCCCTCGTTTCCACGAAAGCGGAGATCCAGCTTGTCCTGGATACCTTCGGGCGTGCCCTCGCCGACACCGAGCGCTGGTTGTCCATGGCCGCTACGACGGCCGAAGCCTGAGGCTCGGAGGTCTCTACGAAACCAAGGCCATGCGGACATTGCGCGCTTCCTTCGGGAAGCGTCATTGACTGCACGTGAGACGATACTTTCTGACGCGCAAAGAAAAAGCCCCCGAAATTCGCTAGGAAGTTCGAGGGCTTAGTCTTGGTTTTTGGTGGGCCGGGGTTGTTTGAACGTGCTATCTAAGTAATTGCTTATACTGGGTTTTTTATTATCAAAAAGTATTTGGGATACATCAGGGGATACATATCCCAGGCTGCTGGGGGCGTTTGCACTCGATTGTCGAGGGCGGCCGCTAGCTGTTTCCGTGGATACCAAGCTTGGCTACCGGGCTTGGATACCAAGCGGATAGCAGGAGTTCGAAGGCCTCCAGGTATCGTCTGAAGATGTGGTTTCCGTGGTAACCACCTTGGAAACCTTGCGTGGTAACTGGCTGATTCGCTGTTAACCAGTCTGTTAAGGCGCTCTGTTAACTACCCGGATTCCCTGCGTACCAGCTTGCGTACCGCGTGCTGCGTACCACCTTCCGCAGTAGCTCAGCCCACTACCTTTCCTTGTCCGGCCCGAGTGGCCGTTGCATACGAACGCATATGCCATCATTTGTCTGATCGACTGGGGCTCCAGCGGAGTAAACTCGCCAGCTTTGCTGGCTCATCTTAGGAGTGGTTGCGTGAACACGGAGAATCATTCTCAGACTTCCGCCTTCCTGTGGTCCATTGATGACCTGTTGCACGGCGACTTCCAGCAGTCCCAGTAGGGCCGCATCATCCTTCCGCTTCGAGTTGGGCTGCTCGCCCAATCACAGCCTCAAAGATTAACAGTTCCGCCTGAGGCTCAGTGATCCCCAGGCGTTGTACCGAGCAGAGAACGCCAGGCTTGCTGCTGGGTATTAAGCCCTGGCGGCGATGGCATCAAACAAAT
The DNA here is from genome assembly GCF_000412695.1 of Pseudomonas resinovorans NBRC 106553. NCBI lineage: Bacteria > Pseudomonadati > Pseudomonadota > Gammaproteobacteria > Pseudomonadales > Pseudomonadaceae > Metapseudomonas > Metapseudomonas resinovorans. Next base: position 5,472,810 of record NC_021499.1, on the reverse strand, counting down.
AGGAAAGAACACGATGGCACTGAACGACACGAGCAAGAACGGCAATGGGGGCAACCTCGGCTTCGAGGCCGAACTCTTCAAGGCCGCCGACAAGCTGCGCGGCAACATGGAGCCGTCTGACTACAAGCACGTCGCGCTCGGCCTCATTTTCCTGAAGTACATCTCCGACGCCTTCGAGGCCAAGCGTAAAGCACTTTTGGCTGAAGACGCGCAAGCGGCTGAGGACAAGGATGAATACCTCGCAGACAACGTGTTCTGGGTGCCGAAAGAGGCGCGTTGGTCGCACTTGCAGGCCAATGCCAAGCTGCCCACCATCGGCACCTTGATCGATGATGCGATGCGCTCCATCGAGAAGGACAACGAATCGCTCAAGGGCGTATTGCCCAAAGACTACGCCCGCCCCGCGTTAAACAAGGTGATGCTGGGCGAGCTGATCGACCTGATCTCCGGTATTGCGCTCAACGAGGAAGGCGACCGCTCCAAGGACATCCTCGGGCGCGTGTACGAGTATTTCCTGGGTCAGTTCGCCGGAGCCGAAGGCAAGCGCGGCGGAGAGTTCTACACCCCGCGTTCCGTGGTGCGCGTGCTGGTCGAGATGCTCGAACCGCTGCCTGATCCCGCGCGGGGCGTGGCAGGCCGTGTCTACGACCCCTGCTGCGGCTCGGGCGGCATGTTCGTGCAGTCGGAGAAATTCGTGCAGGAGCACGGAGGCCGTATTGGCGACATCGCCATCTACGGCCAGGAATCGAACTACGTAACTTGGCGCCTGGCCAAGATGAACCTTGCAGTGCGTGGTATTGATTCCAAGATTTTCTGGAACAACGAAGGCAGCTTTCACAAGGACGAGTTTGCAGCTCAACGCGGTGGTGACGGCGCTCCAATGAAAGCGGACTTCATCCTCGCCAACCCGCCGTTCAATATTTCAGATTGGGGCGGCGACCGTTTGCGTGAAGATGTGCGCTGGAAGTTCGGCGTGCCGCCGGTGGGCAATGCCAACTACGCGTGGCTGCAGCACATCTACCACCATCTTGCGCCCAATGGCACTGCGGGTGTGGTGCTGGCCAACGGCTCGATGAGCTCGAACCAGTCCGGCGAGGGCGAGATCCGCAAGGCCATGATTGAAGCTGACGCGGTGGATTGCATGGTGGCGCTGCCCGGGCAGCTCTTCTACTCCACGCAGATCCCCGCCTGTCTGTGGTTCCTGGCCCGCAACAAGAACCCCGCCAGTGGCAAAGCCGGTGGTTTGCGCGACCGTCGCGGGCAGGTGCTGTTCATCGACGCCCGCAAACTGGGTGTGCTTGTGGATCGTACTCGGCGCGAACTCACGGACGAGGAAATACAGAGGATTGCGGACACCTACCATGCCTGGCGCGGGGAAGAGGGCGCGGGTGAATACGCCGACGTGGCGGGCTTCTGCAAGTCAGCATCAATCGAGGACATCCGCAAGTACGGCCATGTGCTGACGCCGGGGCGCTACGTGGGCGCGGCCGAACAGGAAGACGATGGCGAACCCTTCGATGAAAAGATGCTGCGACTCTCCGCGCAGTGGCGCGAGCACCGGGCGGCGGCCGCCAAGCTGGATACGGCGATTGAGGCCAACCTGAAGGAGCTTGGGTATGGCGAATGAATGGCAGGTGTTGACTGTCGATCAGATCAAGGCGAGCGACGATCGTTCGATTGCGATTGGCCCATTTGGCTCAAGGATGAAGGCCGACACTTATGTCACGTCTGGCGTTCCTGTGATTCGTGGCAACAATATCTCGGGCACTAAAATATTCTCTGGCGACTTCGTGTTCGTATCCGAGCAAACAGCAGACGAGCTGAGAGCCTGTAATGTGTTCGCGGGCGACTTAGTCTTCCCACATCGCGGGGCAATTGGGCAAGTTGGGATTGTTCCCCAAGACGGGTTCCCACGCTACATGCTTTCCACGAGTCTTATGAAGCTGACATGCGATAGGACAGTGGCTGATCCGCTTTTTGTCTTCTACTTCTTTCGATCTGTGTCTGGGCGGAATGCACTCCTGGAGCATGCATCGACAGTTGGAACTCCGGGAATCGGCCAGCCGCTTACATCCTTACGTTCAATCAAGTTGCCCATTCCGCCCCTCGAAGAACAGCGCGCCATCGCCCACATCCTTGGCACGCTGGACGACAAGATCGAACTGTTACGCAAGCAGAGTGAAACTATCGAAGCTATGGCCCGCGGCTTATACAAGGCTTGGTTCGTGGACTTCGAGCCGGTGCGCGCCAAGCTGGAAGGCCGCTGGCAGCGCGGCCAATCCCTTCCCTGCCTTCCCGCGCACCTCTACGACCTCTTCCCCGACCGGCTCGTCGAATCGGAGTTGGGGGAGATTCCGGAGGGGTGGGACGTAACGTCGCTGTCGGAGTTTTCTTCACTGAATCCAGAATCTTGGACAAAGCGGACACGCCCTGGGGAGATTCGTTATGTCGATCTTTCAAACACAAAGTGGGGGCGTATTGAAAGTGTTACGAAATACGATGCCGATGATGCCCCTAGCCGGGCACAACGAGTATTGCGTCCTCTGGATACGATTGTCGGCACCGTCCGCCCTGGAAATGGCTCCTATGCCTTGATCTCCGATGAAGGACTGACAGGTAGTACCGGGTTTGCTGTGCTTCGACCACTACGGCGTGAATGCTCCGAATTTGTTTATCTCGCCGCTACTGCACGTGAAAACATCGAGAGACTATCGAATCTGGCGGACGGCGGGGCATATCCTGCTGTTCGTCCAGAGATCGTATCTGCAACACAGGTTCCGCATGTCGGCCAAGAACTGATCAATGAGTTCTCGCGACAAGTCAGATCAATGCTTGCAGGCATTGCAGACAACGAACTCAAATCCCGCCTTCTTGCCCAACTCCGCGACACCTTGCTACCCAAGCTCATCTCCGGTGAGCTGCGCGTACCGGATGTCGATCGCATCGTCGGAGCGGCGGTATGACCATGGACTGGTTCCCAGGCATCCGCGAGGCCTGCGCGTATTGGCGTGATGCGCCAATGCTTCAGCACACATTTGAAGCATTGCAAACAAGCCTTCAGAGCGAGAGCGATGCTTCGATCGATGCCGCAAAGGGGCTCGTGGAGTGTGTTTGTCGGGTAGTTATTGACCAGCTCGACAACCCCACTTCGCCGCTGAAGCCACGGGACGAGGCAGCGATCACTGAATGGGTATCTGCTGCAATACGAGTGTTAAAACCTGGTGATGTGCGGGATAGGAAATTCGCTGACCTGATAAAGCACCACAACGGCTTGGCAGAGTCTCTCCGTGTGCTGAGAAATGACGCAGGGCCACTGAGCCACGGAAAGGATGGGTTCATCCAAGCCCTGTCGGTTTATCACCGTCGCGCGGCAATCCTTGCAGCAGATGCGCTTGTGGCCTTTCTGCACAAGGCTTATCTGGACGCGCAGCTCGACCCCCTCAGCTCCCGCGAGCCGTGGGAGCGATTCGCCAAGGACAACGCACTGATCGATGCGCACGTGGGGCTCGTAGTAGATGCTGAGGACAGCGATTTATTCACATTGCGCTTTCTACTGCCGGGCCGCAACGAGCTGCCCATCAATATCGAGGTTAGCCGTTTGCTTTACCAACTTGACCGGGACGCCTACGTCGAGGCGTTGAACGCCGCGCGCGGGGCACAGGCTCCGGATGTGGAGCCCATCGAAGAACAAGGAGAACCGTAATGGCGTTTCTGTCGGAGGCCGCTGTGGAGCAAGCGCTGCTGGATCAGCTGCGCGCTCTCGATTACAGCATCGAACGTGAGGAGGACATTGGCCCTGATGGACACCGACCAGAGCGCGAGAGTCATGATGAAGTCGTGCTCAAGAAACGGTTCGAGGACGCAGTTGCTCGCCTGAACCCTGGCCTGCCATTGGAGGCCCGGCAGGATGCCGTGCGTCGCGTGATGCAGTCCGAATTGCCCTCATTGCTCGAAGAGAACCGCCGCATCCACAAGCTGATGACCGAAGGCGTGGACGTCGAGTACTACGCCGACGACGGCACGCTGGCCGCTGGCAAGGTTGTGCTCATCGACTTCGAGCACCCGGGGCAGAACGATTGGTTGGCGGTAAGCCAGTTCGTGGTGATCAACGGCCAGAACAACCGACGGCCCGACGTGGTGGTGTTCGTGAACGGCTTGCCGCTTGGCGTGATCGAGCTGAAAGCACCGGGCAGCGCCGGGGCGCATCTACTGGGCGCGTTCAATCAACTACAGACTTACAAGAAGCAGATTCCGGCGCTGTTCAACACCAACGTACTGCTGGTGACGTCGGACGGTATTGCGGCTCGGGTGGGGTCGCTGTCGGCAGACCTTGAACGCTTCATGCCTTGGCGCACCACCGACGGCACGGCCGTTGCCCCGAAGGGCGCGCCGGAACTTTCGACACTGATTGAGGGCGTGTTCGAGCATCGCCGCCTGCTTGATGTGCTCTGTCACTTCACGGTCTTCGGCGAAACCGGTTCGGGCTTAGCCAAGATCATCGCGGGATACCACCAGTTCCACGCGGTGCGACACGCGGTCAACAGCACGGTGACGGCTTCTTCGCCGGAGGGCAATCAACGAGTCGGGGTCATCTGGCACACCCAGGGGTCCGGCAAAAGCCTGTTGATGGCGTTCTATGCCGGACAGCTCGTCAAACACCCAGAAATGGCCAACCCCACGCTGGTGGTGCTGACCGACCGGAACGACCTCGACGACCAGCTCTTCTCGACCTTTTCGATGTGCCGCGACCTGATCCGGCAGACGCCAGTACAGGCCGAGAGCCGCGAAGATCTGCAGAAGGTCTTGAACAGGGCGTCGGGCGGTGTGATTTTCACGACCTTGCAGAAGTTTGGCGAGATCGATGAGCCACTCACCAGGCGACGCAATGTGGTCGTCATCGCGGATGAAGCGCACCGCAGTCAATACGGCTTCAAGGCCAAGGTGGACGCGAAGACGGGCGAAATCTCCTACGGCTTCGCCAAGTACATGCGCGACGCTCTGCCGAAAGCCTCCTTCATCGGCTTTACCGGCACCCCCATCGAGGCGGACGACGTCAACACTCCGCAGGTATTCGGCGATTACATCGATGTCTATGACATTAGCCGTGCGGTCGAAGACGGCGCGACCGTGCCGATTTACTACGAGTCGCGGCTGGCACGTATCGAACTCGACGAGGACGAGAAGCCCAAGATCGATGCAGAGGTTGACGACCTGACCGAGGAAGATTCCGAGGCGGACCAGGAGCGTTTCAAGAAGAAATGGTCAACGGTCGAAGCCCTGGTCGGCAGTGACAAGCGCCTGGCGCTGGTGGCCAGGGACATGGTCGCCCACTTCGAGGATCGCGTGGCTGCCCTCGACGGCAAAGCGATGGTGGTGTGCATGAGCCGCCGCATCTGCGTGAAGCTCTACGACGAAATCGTCAAGTTGCGCCCGGACTGGCACAGCGACGATGACAACGCTGGCGCGGTCAAGATCGTGATGACGGGGGCGGCGAGCGATCCGCAGGAGTGGCAGAAGCACATTGGCAACAAGGCGCGGCGCGATCTGCTCGCCAAGCGCGCCCGCGACCCGAAGGACGCACTCAAACTGGTGATCGTGCGGGATATGTGGCTGACCGGCTTTGACGCACCTTGCATGCACACGATGTACGTGGACAAGCCGATGCAGGGGCACGGCCTGATGCAGGCGATTGCGCGGGTAAACCGCGTGTTCCGCGATAAGCCTGCCGGGCTGATCGTGGACTACATCGGCATCGCGCAAAATCTAAAGTCGGCCCTGCAGCAGTACTCGAAGAACGATCAGGAAAACACTGGCGTCGACGAAGCGCAGGCCATCGCAGTGATGATGGAGAAGTTCGAAGTGGTACGGGATATGTACCACGGCTTCGACTACGTCTCTGCGCTGAAAGGAACGCCTCAGGAGCGCCTCGCGATGATGGCGGGAGCCATTGAGTGGATTCTCGACCTTCAGCAAAAGCTGGCGGAAAAGGAGACGACCAAGGAAGGCAAGAAGAACGCCCATCGACGATACCAGGACGCCGTGCTGGCACTTTCCAAAGCGTTCGCCTTGGCATCCGCTTCCGACGAGGCCCGAGACATTCGGGAGGAAGTCGGCTTCTTCCAGGCGATCCGTGCCGCGCTGGTCAAGAGCAGCACCGGTTCCGGAGTGACTCAGCAAGAGCGCGAGTTGGCGATCCAGCAGATTGTCAGCCGTGCGGTGGTTTCCACCGAGATCGTGGACATCCTGGCCGCGGCGGGCATCAAGAGTCCGGACATTTCCATCCTCTCCGACGAGTTTCTCGCCGAAGTTCAGCAGATGGAGAAGAAGAACCTTGCGTTGGAAGCGTTGCGCAAGCTGATCAACGACGGCATTCGCTCGCGTAGCAAGGCCAACGTGGTGCAGACCAAGGCATTCTCGGAGCGCCTGGAGGACGCCGTGGCGCGCTACCACGCCAATGCCATCACCACTGCTGAGGTGTTGCAGGAGCTGATCCAACTGGCCAAGGATATCCGCGCAGCCCGTCAGCGAGGCGAGGAGTCCGGGCTGTCCGATGAGGAGATCGCCTTCTACGACGCTTTGGCCGAGAACGAAAGTGCTGTGCAGATGATGGGCGACGACGCTCTTCGGCTGATCGCTCACGAGTTGCTTGTGAGCCTGCGTGAAAACGTATCGGTGGACTGGGCTCACCGCGACTCGGCACGAGCCCGGATGCGGGTACTGGTAAAGCGCATCTTGCGGAAGTATGGCTTCCCACCTGATCTGCAGGACTCTGCCGTGCAAACGGTGCTGCAGCAGGCTGAGGCGCTGTCGTCGGGTTGGAGCGTTTCGAGATGACGGACGCACTTGCGCGGGCCGAGTAAGAGAGTTCGCTTTTCAGCGAAACGGCAACGGAGTAGCAAACTGCCCGAGGTGCCCGATCAGCTCGACTGACTCAGTCCGTCAACAGGCCCCCGCACGCGACAGTCTCCGCCGCAAATGGCGGCAGACTGCCGTGGCAGTTCGCCAACCATTATCCCTCCAGGATGTCGGAATCCGGCCAGCGCCAACGGGCGGCCTCCAAGGCTTCTGCATAGGTCATTGGCTCGCCAACCATGGTGCAGATGGTTTTGCCTCCGAGGGTTATCTGCCAATGGCTGCGGCGCTCCAGACCGTCATTCGCTGCCAGCTCCGCGAGCAGTTCCAGGCGGTGGGCTTTCACGTACAGCCGAACATCTGGGGTCAGCTTCGATGCAGGGGAAACGACGATGCGCTTCCCCTTGGCCTGGGCCGTCAGGCCACGCTCGCGGAGGAAATCGATAGCAGCGCCCATTACAGCTCCTCCGTGTCGTTTTCATCCCACAGCGGCAGTGCTTCCTCTTTGTCGAGAGGGGGTGTTTTATCCGCTACATCGCTACAACTCGCGCCAACCGTGGCTTTGCTTGTAGCGGAAGGCTCTTTTTGCGTAGGAGCTATAGCGCTCTCCGCAACGCTGCAGGCCTTGTCGTTACTGGGTTGTAGCGGTGTAGCGCTTGTAAGGTGGGTGTCTACGGAAAGGTAGCGGCCAAAGGCGTCGGTGAACTGTTCCAGGTGATAGCCCTTCTTCACCTCTAAACCCAGGCGCACATCCTTCGACTTGATTCCGAAGTCGGTGAGCTTGGCCGAGAACTGGCGCGGCGACATGGGTTTGCCCCGATTCCAAGTTGCCCACGGAGCTTCCTCGTCGGCGATCAGCGCATTCAGCAAATCGGCGCCGAAAATCTTGAGAGCGCGCTTGTCGTCGAACACGACCTTTACGTCCGCCAGCAGTTCAGCACCAATGCTCGGCGCTTCACCTTCCAGACCGTGGAGCGTGATCGCGGCATTGCGGGCCATCTTGGGCCAGTGCTCGCCCACCAGGTCAGCGATAGCCAGCAGCGGCTCCCATGCGTCGTTGGCGCGGTCGTTCAAACCGGGGATGGGGGTGGGCCTTGCTTTGCTGATTGCCTCTGCGCTGTCGAGCGCGAAACGGGCCAGCCGTGCGCGCAGGCAGTCCCACAGCGCCGGGTCAGAGTGGCGCAGGCTTTCCACGTTTTCGCCCGGCGTACGTCGGCGCAGGCGGAGCGGCACGCTGCGGTCGGCCAAGGTGTCTGCAATCTTGCCGATGCCACACAGTGCCTTGGCGCCCCAGACGTTGAACGGGGTGGGTATGTGGTCGTCGCCCACGCAGCGGATGACGGTGGCGCTATCCCGAGTGAAGCCGGCATTCAGAATGCCGCGTGCATCCTCATGGGCCGCTAGGAAAGCATCCACCTCATCGATCAGCAGGGTCGGTGCCCACAGCTCAATGGAGCGGAACAATGCAGCCGGGGCGATGTTGGACACCTGCAACGGCCGGTAAGCCAGTTTGCCCAAGGCAGTGAGCAGGATGGACTTGCCGCAGCGTTTCTCCGGGGCGGTGATGTTGGCGATGGGGGCCACCTGTACCACGTCCACCAGCCAGGTGAAGGTTACCCACAGGGCAGCCGCACGGAGCGTTTCCTTGTCGGCGATGACATGGCGGGCCAGGGCGTGGGTTACATCATCCAGCAGGACGGTACCGTTCACCGGATCGGGCCAGGGCTCCACTTCGACGAAGATTCCGCCGCTAGGCCGGTTGTTGTCATTACTGCTGGCAGTGAGCTTGTCGAACTCCACCATGCTCAGGCGCTTGGTTTCCTTCACCTGTGCGCGCAGGCGGGCGAAAGCGGCAGGGTCTTTGCCGCGCAGGGTACGAAACAGCTCCAGAATGGCCGGCGCGTACAGGGCGCCAGCGTCGTGTTCCAGATTGCGAATGGCGAGCTGAATGGGGCTTTGGGCTTCCGGTATCAATGCAGTGTTCATGCGCGGGCCTCCTGCCATTGGCGCAGGTCATTGAAGTCGGTCAGGTGCAGGGGAGCGCCAGTCGGCCACGGCGGCAGGATCAGCTCACAGTCCAGGCCAGCAGCGGCTGCGATGGCCAACGTCTTACCGGGGTTGCCTTCGGTCTGGCGGTCGTCATCCCCGGCGACTATCAGTACGACGTCAGGGTGGCGACGGTTCAGGTGACGGCCAGTCTCCAGCAGGTTGCCGGCATTCATCGCACAGGCGACCGGATGGCCGGTTTCTGCGTGCAGGGTTGCTCCAGTTGCCCAGCCTTCACACAGGTACAGCGGCTCGTCGGCAGTGATGAGGCCAAGCGGCGAATAGCAGCCCTTCACCCGGCCGCCGGACAGGAAACGCTTTTGTCCGTCGTTGGCGATGCGTTGCAGGTTCACCAGCTCGCCCGAGAGGCACAGCGGCACCAGCAGCAGATCCGCGTGCTGGCGCAGGTTGTACGGGCGGCAGCCCTTGGCGATCAGGTAGGGATGTTCGGGGTCGGCGCGGAGAGCATTACGCCACAGCCGCTTGGCATACTCGGCGGCGGCCTGCTGGCGCTGGTGCTGCTCGGCATCCCGCTGGCGCTTGGCCTGCTCTATGCGCTGGGCGATCAGCTGGGCCTCCAGCGGATCGGCCGGCTTGCGGCTGCTCCAGGTGTACGAGGTACCTACCTTCCAGCTACCGAAGCAGCCCGAGGCGATACCATCTGCGAACAGCACATACCAGCCGTTGTGCGTCCCGAGCTTGTCGCCGGGGACATGGAAGCGGTGAATCGAACCATCCGCTACCGGCTGCAAATCCATCGTGCCGAAGGTGGCAGCCAGTTTGTCGCGGAACAACATTACGGCGTCGGTCACCGCAAACGGGGTGAAGCGCAGAGCGAGGCCCATTAGGCGTCACGCTCTTTGATCTTGGCTGCGAGCCAGTCATTCAGTTCCGCAATCACGTAGTACGCAGTAGCCTGGCGGCTATTACTGAATTTGATGGGTTTGGGAAAGGTCGGGTCTTTCTTGCGCAGCTTATCCAGGCCGGAGCGGGTCTGGCCGATGGCCTTGCATACTTCGGTCTGAGGAATCAGTGCTTGGTCAATGGTGGGGTGGGTTGGGTGCATTTGAACGCCTCCGTATTAGGTACGGGGCGAACGGTAAGCGGCACTGTAGTGGAGCCTTAAACCACCATAAGTGGGGTTATGGTGGCGGTAGCGGATCTTCGGTTGTCAGCTTCAGTTGATCTTCCCGCAAGTATTCGAACCCTTCTCAATCTCGCTGGACGACACGGTTGCTGAGCCCCACGCGAACCGGCAGCGCAGCACCTGTGGTGGCATCTTCCCAACAGTAAGGTGAGTTTGCTCTGCAGCTGCTGCGGAGTGGCCTAAATCGGGTGCTTTAGCGACTGCGGAGTGCAACTGGGATGAAAATTGCCTCGCGCGTGCGCGCGTATTGCTCTCATAACTCGGTTGTTTGGATGAACAGCGCATTCATCAGGGTGCTGCTGGGGCCAGATCTAAGCCTCTGAGTTGTGGGCTCGGAGCGCGCGGCAAGCAGTTCTCCGACAGAGCCGCAAACCACCATGGGTGAGGTCATGGCTTTACAGGGCGCTCTCCGGCTATCAGCTCCAACTGTTCATCCGGCAGGCATTCGACCCCTTCTCGATATGCCTTATAGGCCCGCTCGACGATACGATTGCTAACCCCCATGTGCTCAGCAGCATCTGTTACAGCGTCTTCCCAGTTGGCGCCTTTGCGCCTTTGTCTGACGACCAGGGCGGCCGCGCTTACGTCACGTGAAAAGGTGTCCGGTCGGTTGTGTTCGCCTTTAATTGCCTTGAGGCCAAATGCCTGGTCAGCAGACTTTCCCGAGATGATGAGGGCAAAGGCATGCTTGATCAGTAAATGGAGCACCTCAACATCGTAGTAGTCGCCATCTTCCATTCGCTCATGGAAATACTCGATCAGATTGCGAGCAGCATCTGGGGCGTACTGGTGCTTGATGCATTCGACTGCTGTGAGCAAGTCGTCTCGGGTCACGTTGTCCCACTTTCTCATGAAGTTCGCTCCGAATTCGGAATGCGCCAATTGCTGGTGCGTCACGCCGTCATGCCTTGCGCTTGAGCTGAACCACATTGCCTGTGGCCAGCTTGTCCAGGTGATCGGCATACCACTGCATCATCACCTTGCGCTGATCCAGATAGGTGCTCTTGTCATAGACGCCCCGGACACCTTCCTTGACGTGGGAGAGCTGGGCCTCGACATGCTGTGAGTCGAAGCCGTTTTCGTTGAGGATGGTGCTGGCAAGGTGACGGAAGCCGTGCCCCGTCTGGCGACCTTCGTAGCCCAGGCGGCGCAGGGCCATGAGGAATACGGTATTGCTACGTGGCTTGGTAGTGTCGCCGCGGCCAGGGAACAGAAGCGGGAAGCTGCCGGTGATGTTGTGCAGCTCTCGCAATAGTTCAAGGGCTTGGTTGGGCAGGGGCACCAGATGTTCTCGGCGACGCTTCATTCGTTCGGCAGGGATTAACCAGAGTCCAGCATCCAGGTCGAACTCCTCCCAGCTGGCTTCGCGCAGCTCGGAAGGGCGGCAGGCGAGCATCGTCTGAAGTTGTAGGCCGATGCGAACATCAGGTGCATGGGGGTAGGAGCGAATGGCCCGCAGCAGTGCAGGTAGCTCCTCAAGGGATACATGGGCGAAGTTTTCGACTGGCTTGGTCAACAGGAACTTGTGCAGCCCTTCGAGCGGGTTGTGTGTCGCGCGGCCGGTGACTCGGGCAAGGTCGTATATCTCACGGCACATACCACGCACGCGGCTGGTTTGTTCGACGATGCCGGTCTGCTCCATGCTGCGCAGGAATTCCATCCACTCCATCGGCAGAATGCCGGTATAGGGCCGCTTGCCGAACTCAGGGAACACATGTTTCTCAAGCGCGCCGATGGTGCGAACGGCCGTTCCTTCCGTCCAGGTCTTGCACTTGGTTGCGTACCACTCGCGGGCCAGATGCTCGAAGGTATTGTTGGCCGCTTCGAGCTCCGCTGCCTTCCTGGCACGCTTGGTGGCCATGATGCTGCCGTCTTTGGCTGTACTGTCGCGCAGCTCGCGGACCTTGCGGCGAGCCTGTTCGCCGGTCAACTGGTGGTCTCCCGTTCCGTAGCCGCCGAGTCCCAGCCAAGACCATTTTCCGTCCGCCTTCTTGTACCGCAGCTGCCAGGACTTCGAGCCATCAGGCTTTACACGGAAATACAGGCCGTCGCCGTCCAGTTCCCGGTATTCCTTAGTTTCCGGGTCCAGGCTGGCGAGCACGGTGTCGGCCAGCGGGCGGCGCTTGATATCGCTGCGCTTCATGGCTTGTATCCCCTCGGTTCATTTTTAAGGTCAGGATACATGCTGGGATACACGGCGGGCAATGGTGTAGGGGAGCGTATGGGGGCGTGTAGAAACAAGAAAGCCCGCACAGGGCGGGCTTTCAGGGGTGTTTCCGATCATGTGGGAACATGTGGAAACTTTGGTTTGGTGGAGCCGGGGGGATTTGAACCCCCGTCCGCCAGCTCTCCGCTTTCGGGACTACATGCTTAGCCAAGTCTACTGAGTTAGCTCTTTGCGGCCCGACTGGCAGGGTGCTCAGAGCGAGCTGTATAAGTTTTAGCCGTTACGTCTACAGCGAACTTGGCGGCGATCCTGTTCTATCTGACAGTCATTTCGGGTTTACAGGCATCCCCTTATGACTGCTGGCAGCCGAAGCCGCCAGAAGGGTTAGGCCGCGAGGGCCGCCCCGTAGTTGTCGTCGTTGGCAACTAATAGTTTGCAGCAGCTAATTTACGAGGTCTGCTACCAGCTCGGCATGCCCCTAGAGTTTTGTTACCGGCGTCGAATCCTAATCGGCCCCAAGAACTGCAGGGTGTACAACGGTGCCTAGTCTACGGCATAAGAGAGGCCAGCGTCGACTTTGCTTTTGCCTTAACGTGGTGGGTGCTTGCGATATGATTGCAGGCTATTGTCAGGAAGACCTTTGAGCCGAGACGTCGCCATGCCGCGTTCTGCCCGAACCCCCTTGCGCCAGTGGATCTGGCGCGCCTTCGTACAGAGTGCCCTGATCCCGCTGATTCTGGTCGAGTCGGTGCTGATCACGGCTTATCTGTTGACCAACAGCGCGATCCGCGACGCCCAGGTGGACTACCTGCAGCAGAGTGCGCTGGAGGACCTGAGCAGTGCCGTGCTGCGCGAGGGCAAGGTGATCGATATGCGCCTGCAGGGCATCGAAGTGCCCACCCGGCTGTTCCGCGATGCGGTGGGACGGGGACTGCAGGACAAGCGCTACCAGCCCGACGAGCTGGAGCGCCAGCGCCATGTGCTGAGCTCCGATGGCGTCTACTACACCCGCAGCGACGACGGCCGCGCCGCTTCCTTCTATGCCAGCAGCACGCCGGTGGAGAAGCAGGATCACGAAAAGGCCCTGCGCCTGTCCCAGGTCGACCCGCTGATGCGTTCCATCCGCGAGGCCAACCCGCTGGTGGCGGCGGTTTACTTCAACAGCTGGGATAGCTACAACCGCATCTATCCCTTCTTCATGACGCCCGAGCAGTATCCCCATGACATGGTGATACCCAACTACAACTTCTATTACCTCGCCGACGCCAAGCACAACCCGCAGCGCAAGACGGTCTGGACCGACGTCTACCTCGACCCGGCCGGCCTCGGCTGGATGATGTCGGCCATCACCCCGGTCTACCACGGCGACTTCCTCGAAGGCGTGGTGGGCCTGGATATCACCGTGGGGCAGATGCTCGGCGAGATCGGCAGCCTCAAGGTGCCGTGGCAGGGCTACGCCATGCTGGTGAGCCGGGACCACAGCATCATGGCGCTGCCCGAGGCGGGCGAGCGGGACTTCGGCCTGCGCGAGCTGACGCGCTTCTCCTATGACGAGGCGGTGCGCCGCGAAGTCCTCAAGCCCGAGGACTTCAACCTGTCCCGCCACCGCGAGATGCAGCCCCTGCTGGAGGCCATGGCCGCCGGCAAGGGCAATGTGCAGGAAGTGGAGCTGGGCGGGCGCAAGCAACTGGTGGCCTGGAGCGAGATTCCGCAGACCGGCTGGCGGCTGATGATGGTGGTGGACGAGGCCAACATCTTCAAGGAAACCAACCGTCTCGCCGAACGCTACCAGCAGATCGGCTACCTGCTGATTGCCGGGCTCGGCTTCTTCTACGCGCTGTTCTTCGCCTGGATGTGGGCGCGCTCGCGGCGCCTCAGTGGCGAGCTGGCCACACCCATGGCCGGCATCATGGGCATGATGAAACGCATCGGCCAGGGCGACTTCCGGCCTCCGGCACCGAGCAGTCGAATCGCCGAACTGCAGGCATTGGCCGAGGCGGTGCAGCTCAGCGGCGCGCAATTGCAGGCCAGCGAGGAGGAGCGCCTGGAAGCCCGGCGCAACCTCGACCTGGTGCTCGAAAGCACCACGGAGAGTCTCTGGGAGGTGGACGCGATCACCCTCTCGATCAAGATGAGCGGGCGCTTCGTCAAGCGCTTCGGGTTGCGCAGCGAAAGCATCACCTTCGCCGAGTTCAGCGAGCGCGTGCACCCGGACGATGTCGAGCGGGTGCGCCGCCTGCGCATGCTGTTCTCGATCAGCGACCAGGACAACTTCGACGCCGAGTACCGCTTCGCCGATGTCGAGGGGCGCTATGCCTGGCTGCTCAGCCGGGGCAAGGTGCTCGAGCGCGACTCCGACGGTCGTGCCTTGCGGGTGGCCGGCACCCATGTGGATATCACCCGGCTCAAGCAGGTGGAGGAGGAGCTGCGCGTGGCCAGCCGCGAGGCCCAGGCGGCCAGCCAGGCCAAGAGCCGATTCCTCTCCAGCATGAGCCACGAGCTGCGCACGCCGCTCAACGCCATCAACGGTTTCGCCCAACTGATCGCCCTGGAGGCCGAAGGCCAGGACGACCGCAAGGTGGAAGGCGACTATGCCCAGGAGATCGTCAACGCGAGCCGCCACCTCACCTCGCTGGTGGACGACATCCTCGACCTGTCGAGCATCGAGAACCGCCGCCAGAAGCTGCAGCTCAAGCCCGTGGATATCGGCCCGCTGCTGGCCAGCTGTTCCGAGCTGATCCAGCCCGAACTGCAGGCGCGCCACCTGCAATTGCAACTGATGGTGCCGCCGGTGCCGCCGCTGCATGTGATGGCCGACGCCCGGCGCCTGCGCCAGGTGATGCTGAACCTGCTGTCCAACGCGGTGAAGTACAACAGCCCGCAGGGCATGGTGAGCATGGGCTACGAGGTGCGCCCGGCGGCTGTGCGCCTGTGGGTTGCAGACAGTGGTCCGGGCCTCAACCGCGAGCAGCAGACCATGCTGTTCCAGCCGTTCCAGCGCCTTGGACGGGAGAATTCGACCATTCCCGGCACTGGCATCGGCCTGGTGTTGTGCCGCGAACTGGCGGAGTTGATGGGCGGCGAGATGGGCTTCAGCAGCGCGCCGGATATCGGTAGCCGTTTCTGGATCGACCTGCCCAGCGTCTCGACGCCGGATGACTTCGAGCCGCCCGTACCGATCACGGACGAAGCGGAGGCGCCGGCGGTGCTGCCGAAGGTGCTCTGCGTGGAAGACCACGCCGCCTGCCTGAAGGTGCTGCAGGAGGGCCTGCGGGACATGGCCGAGGTGCGTGGCGCGGGTTCGGTTGGCAAGGCGCTGAGCCTGCTGGCGGACATCACCCCGGCCCTGCTGCTGCTGGACCTCGACCTGCCCGACGGCGATGGCCTGGATGTGCTCGACTTCGTGCGCTCCAGCCCGCGCCTGGCCATGACGCCGGTGCTGGTGGTGAGTGCGGCGGTGGATGAAAAGCTCCTGGCCGAAGCGCGTCGGCGCGGCGCGGATGCTTGCCTGAGCAAACCGGTGGACCTGAAGCAGGTCCGTCGGATGGCGCTCTCGCTACTTGGCCAGGAGGCCTGAGAACCTGCTTACGATCTGCTGCGCGTCGGCCCTGCTGCGTTAAAAACAGGCTCGGAATGCTCATTTACAGCTCGTAAACTCCGCTTCCTCGCCTGTTTTTGCCTTGCATGGCTCTAGCTCGCGATATCGTAAACAGGTTCTTAGGGTTACTCGCTGGACTGAAGCAGGTTCAAGGCTTCAGCCAGCACCTTCTCGGACTCGGCGTGATCCCCGGAGTTGTGCAGCTCCTCGCCTTCGGCGCGGAGTTTTTGCACTTGCTCGAGTACGGCGGGGTCGGCCGGTGGGTCGGACTTCAGGATCTGATCGATCTTCGCCATGTCTGCGGGGCAGTGTGAGGCGAGAACCGGGGCGCTGAGCAGTGCGGCGGCAAGCAGTAAGGCAAAACGGCGCATGTCGGACCTCCTTTTCGGGTTGACTGCTGAGCAGTATAGGTAAGCTTCCGGGCTCCGCCGGACGCGGGCTGCAGCTGTTTGAAACGGCCGCCATGACGGCCCGGGGCCGTCATGGGCAGGGCGCCGTGTCAGCTCGATTCACCGCCGCTACCGTTGGTGCTGGGTTGCTCCAGGCGTTGCAGCGCCATGCTGCTGGCGTTGATGCAGCCTTCGGTATCACCGTTCTGCTGGGCCTGTTGGGCCTTCATGTGCAGTTCCTTGACCTGATCGCGCAGCGGATCGCCAATGTTGTTGTTGGCGGCCAGGGCGTCGTCGATTTTCTGCAGGTTGACGGTGCACAGGTCTTCGTTGGCGAAGACCGGCGATGAAGCCAGCAGGGCGGCGGTGATGAACAGGGCAGTACGTTTCATGGGATGTTTCCTCTCGGTTTTTGCGGCGCGAGGGCCTTTGCGTACGAGACGGACAAGCCAAGGGCATTCGCCGAGGCTTACAGGAGTGGACTGCACGGCCGACGAGGGGGTTCAGGTCAATTGCGTAGACGGGTCTCTTGTAGGGGCGAATTCATTCGCCAAGGGGCGCATGGCGCCCCAATCGAACTTCCCGGCCGAACCTGCGGTTCGGTTGGCGAATGAATCCGCCTCCACATGCTTTAGGTGCGGGGACGGGTCACGCGGTCCACCAGATAGACCAGCCCGTGGTAGTCGATGCCACCGTGCTGGGTGAGGCCGATCTCGCAGGTGCGGCTGGTGGAGACGCCCTCGTCGCAGTACTGCACCGCATCCTTGAGCGAGCGCAGGGAGTGAGCGTTCAGCTCCGGGGTGGTGAAGCCCTTGTCGCCGGCGAAACCGCAGCAGTGGATACCTTCGGGGATCACCACCTCGGTGGTGCAGCGCCGGACTATGTCGATCAGCCCCTGGGCCTCGCCCAGGTGCTGGGTGCTGCAGGTGACGTGGATGGCCACCGGCTTGTCCTGGGGCTGGAAGTCCAGACGCTCCAGCAGGTGGCTGCGGATGAAACGCACCGGGTCGAACAGTTGCAGCCGCGCATCCAGGCCGTCCTGGACCAGGCGCAGGGTGCAGGGGCTGGTGTCGCAGTAGATGGGGTCGAGGCCGCCCCGGCTGGCGGTCAGCAGGGCGTCCACCAGTTCGCGGCGCTTGTTCTCGGCCTGCTCGGCGTAGCCCTTGGACGCGAAGGGCTGGCCGCAGCAGAGGTTGTCGAGGTTCTCCGGGAACACCACCTGGTAGCCGGCCTTCTCCAGCAGCATGCGGGTCTTGTCGATCAGCGGGACCTGCTCGCGGTCGCCGGCGGCCGGGCCCATGGCCCGCGACACGCAGGCCGCCAGGTAGACCACCCGTGGGCGTGCATCCAGCGGCTGCGGGCTGAAGTGAATGGGCGCCACGGCCTGGGGCAGGGCGGGGGTCCATTGCGGCAGGCGGTTGCCGGAGAGCTGGCGCAGGGCGCCGGAGGTTTTCTCCAGCAGCGGTGCGCCCAGCACCCGGCGCGCGCCAGTGGCGACCGTCAGGGTCAGGCGCACGCCCTTGAGCGCGGTGGCGAAGTGACCGGCCAGCCAGTCGGCGCTGCCGGCGTGATGGGCGTCCCGCGCGCGCAGCTTGCGCACCAGGTCGCCGGTGTTGATGCCCACCGGGCAGCGCTGGGCGCAGAGGCCGGTGGCGGCGCAGGTGTCGATGCCCTGGTAGTGGTAGGCCCGTTCCAGCTCGGTGGTGTCGATGCCTGCGCGCTGCTTGGCCTGGATGTCACGCCAGATCACGATGCGCTGGCGCGGGCTCAGGGTCAGGCCCTTGGACGGGCAGACCGGTTCGCAGAAGCCGCATTCGATGCACTTGTCGACTATCTCGTCGGCGGCCGGCAGCGGCTTGAGGTGCTTGAGGTGGATCTCGTGGTCCTCGCTGAGGATCACGTCCGGGTTGAGGATGCCGCGTGGGTCCAGCAGGCGCTTGATCTGCCACATCAGCTGGTAGGCATCGCTGCCCCATTCCAGCTCGACGAAGGGCGCCATGTTGCGCCCGGTGCCGTGCTCGGCCTTGAGCGAGCCACCGAACTCCACCGCCACCAGTTGCGCCACGTCCTGCATGAAGGCTTCGTAGCGGATCACCTGTTCGGGGCTGTCGAAGCCCTGGGTGAAGACGAAGTGCAGGTTGCCTTCCAGGGCATGGCCGAAAATGATCGCCTCGTCGTAGCCGTGCTTGTCGAACAGCTGGATCAGCCGGTTGACCCCTTCGGCCAACTGCTCCACGGGGAAGGTGACGTCCTCGATTATCACCGTGGTGCCGGTCTGGCGCACGGCGCCGACGGCGGGGAAGGTGTCCTTGCGGATTTTCCACAGCAGGTTGTACACCGCCGGGTCTTCGCTGAAGTCCACCTTCTGCTCCAGGGGGAACTGCGCGATGGAGGCCATGATCAGGCCGAGCTGCTCGTGCAGGAGATTCTGGCTGGCGGCGCGGGATTCGATGAGCAGGGCGCAGGCGTTGGCCGAGAGGCCCTTCACCCACTCGGGCATGCCCGGCTTGTTTTCCACCGAGCGCAGGCTGCGGCGGTCCAGCAGCTCCACCGCCGACACCGGCTGGCTCTTCAGCAGGGTCACGGCCTTGCAGCAGCTTTCCACGTCGGGGAAGACGATCAGCGCGCTGGCCTTGTGCGGGTGGTCGGGCACGGTGTCGTAGGTCACCGCGCCGATGAAGCCGAGGGTGCCTTCGGAACCCACCAGCAGGTGGCTGAGGATATCCAGCGGCTCGTCGAAGTCCACCAGGGCGTTCAGCGACAGGCCGGTGGTGTTCTTCAGCCGGTACTTGTGGCGAATCTTCGCTGCGAGTTCGGTGTTGGCGCGGGTGCGCCGGCCCAGTTCGGCCAGTTCGGCCAGTAGTGGGCCGTGGCTCCGGCGGAAGTCGGCGACGCTGGCCGCGTCCTCGGTATCCAGCAGGGTGCCGTCGGCCAGCACCAGGCGCAGGCCGGCGAGGGTGTGGTAGCTGTTCTGGGCCGTGCCGCAGCACATGCCGCTGGCATTGTTGGCGACTATGCCGCCGATCTTGCAGGCGTTGATCGAGGCCGGGTCGGGACCGATCTTGCGGCCGAAGGGCGCCAGCCAGGCATTGGCCTGGGCGCCGATGACCCCGGGTTGCAGGCGGATCTGCGCGCCGCCGTCACGGATGTCGCGGCCGTTCCAGTTGTCCCCCAGTACCAGCAGCACGGAGTCGCTGATGGCCTGGCCGGAGAGGCTGGTGCCGGCGGCGCGGAAGGTCACGGGCACCAGTTCGGCGTGGGCGGCCTTGAGCAGGGCGATGATTTCGGCCTCGCTCTCGACGCGGATCACCAGCTTGGGAATCAGCCGGTAGAAGCTGGCGTCGGTACCGAAGGCCAGGGTGGACAGCGGATCGTCGAAGCGCCGGTCACGGGGGATCAGGCGCTCGACGGTATTGGTGAAAGGAATCGGCAGGCTCATGCGGTGTCCCGTCTATTTGTCGCGGGCCGCGGGCGGCCCGCTTGGGGTTCTGGTGGCCGCTCAGCGGCCGAGTTCGCGTACCAGCGAGTCGGCGGAGATCTCGCCGATGTTCTTGGCGCCGGTGAGCACCATGGCCACGCGCATTTCCTTCTCGATCAGGTCCAGCAGATTGCTCACACCGGCACCGCCTGCTGCGGCCAGAGCGTAGACGAAGGCGCGGCCGAGCATCACGGTGTCGGCGCCGAGGGCGAGCATGCGCACCACGTCCAGGCCGGTGCGGATGCCGGAGTCGGCGAGAATCTTCAGCTCACCCTTCACCGCGTCGGCGATGGCCGGCAGGGCGCGGGCGCTGGAGAGCACGCCGTCGAGCTGGCGGCCACCATGGTTGGAGACGACGATGCCATCGGCGCCGAATTTCACCGCGTCCCTGGCGTCTTCCGGGTCGAGGATGCCCTTGATGACCATGGGGCCGTCCCAGAAGTCGCGGATCCACTCCAGGTCCTTCCAGGAAATCGATGGGTCGAAGTTGGCGCCCAGCCAGCCGATGTAGTCGGCAAGGCCAGTAGGGTTGCCACGGTAGGTGGAGATGTTGCCCAGGTCGTGGGGCTTGCCCAGCAGGCCCACGTCCCAGGCCCAGCTCGGGTGCGTCATGGCCTGCAGCATGCGGCGCATGGCGGCGTTGGGACCGCTCATGCCGGAGTGGGCGTCGCGATAGCGGGCGCCGGGCACCGGCATGTCGACGGTGAATACCAGGGTGGTCACCCCGGCGGCCTTGGCCCGCTCCAGGGCGTTCTTCATGAAGCCGCGGTCCTTCAGCACGTAGAGCTGGAACCACATGGGGCGGTCGATGGCTGGCGCCACTTCCTCGATCGGGCAGACCGAGACGGTGGACAGGGTGAAGGGGATGCCCTTGGCCGCCGCCGCCTTGGCCGCCTGCACCTCGCCACGGCGGGCGTACATGCCGGTCAGGCCCACCGGGGCGAGCGCCACCGGCATGGACAGGGTCTCGCCGAACAGTTGGGTCTCAAGGCTCAGCTCGGACATGTTCCGCAGTACGCGCTGGCGCAAGGCGATGCTGGCCAGGTCCTCTACGTTGCGACGCAGGGTGTACTCGGCATAGGCGCCGCCGTCGATGTAGTGGAACAGGAAGGGCGGCAGCTTGCGCTGGGCGGCGGCGCGGTAGTCGGTGGAGGCGGAGATGATCATGAATTCGATCCGATTCGGGGCTTCAGGGCAGTGAAAAGGAACCGGGCCGCGTCTACGCGCGGCCCGTAAGCGCTATCAATGGACCAGCATGCCGGTGAAGACATAGGCCTGGGCCAGGGTGATCAGGCCGACCATGGCGGCGAAGATCAGGCTGTGCTTCAGGGTGAAGCGGAACAGGTCGGATTCCTTGCCGACCATGCCGGTGGCGGCGCAGGCCACGGCGATGGATTGCGGCGAGATCATCTTGCCGGTCACGCCGCCACTGGTGTTGGCCGCTACCAGCAGGGTGTCGTTGACGCCGATCTGGTGCGCGGTGGTGGCTTGCAGCGAGCCGAACAGGGCGTTGGACGAGGTATCCGAACCGGTCAGGAACACGCCCAGCCAGCCGAGGAACGGCGAGAAGAACGGGAAGGCCGCGCCGGTGCCGGCCAGGACCAGTGCCAGGGTGGTGGACATGCCGGAGAAGTTGGTGACGAAGGCGAAGGCCAGCACCATGCCGATGGACAGGATCGGCCACTTCAGCTCGATGAAGGTCTCCTTCAGAGTGGTCAGACCATTTTTTACATCGATCTTCAGGACGAACATGGAGATCAGTGCCGAGAAGAAGATCGCGGTGCCGGTGGCCGATACCGGGTCCAGCTTGTAGACGGCCGGGATGGCGGTGGCGGTGGCGACAATGGGCGCGCCTTTCATCACCAGCTGGTCCAGGTGCGGGATGGCGAACATGAAGACGAACTGCTCCAGCACACCGCCCGGGGCGAACAGGGCCTTGAAGGGCTTCAGGGTCCAGATGGTCACCAGCACGGTGAGTACCAGGAAGGGCGACCAGGCCTTGAGGATCTCGCCGAAGCTATAGGGCGAAGGCGTAGTGCTGCGCGCACCGCCGAAGCCGCCCATCACCGCCGCACCGCCGGATACGCCAACTACCTGGGCGTCCTCGGCACGCTTGGGCTGCCAGACCTTGAGGAACAGGGTCAGGGACACCAGGCTCACCAGGGCGGAGGTGATGTCCGGCAGTTCCGGGCCGATGAAGTTGGAGGTGAAGTACTGGGTGACGGCGAAGGTGGCGCCGGCCACGAGAGCTGCCGGCCAGGTTTCCTTGATGCCGCGCCAGCCGTCCATCATGGCCACCAGCCAGAAGGGCACGATGATCGACAGGAAGGGCAGTTGGCGGCCGGTCATGGCGCCGATCTTGAAGGCGTCGATGCCGGTCACCTGACCCGCGACGATGATCGGGATGCCCAGGGCGCCGAAGGCTACCGGCGCGGTGTTGGCGATCAGGCACAGGCCCGCGGCGTACAGCGGGTTGAAGCCCAGGCCCACGAGCAGGGCCGCGGTGATGGCCACCGGTGCGCCGAAGCCCGCCGCACCCTCGAGGAAGGCGCCGAAGGAGAAGCCGATCAGCAGCACCTGCAGGCGCTGGTCGTCGGTGATGGACAGCACCGAGCTGCGGATCACCTCGAACTGGCCGCTCTTGACCGTGAGTTTGTAGAGGAACACCGCCGCGACGATGATCCAGGCAATCGGCCAGAGACCATAGGCGAAGCCATAGCCGGCAGCGGCGAAGGCCATGTCCACGGGCATCTGGAAGGCGAAGATGGCGACCGCGAGCGACAGCGCCAGGGTGATGGTACCGGCGATGTAGCCCTTCATGCGGAACACCGCCAGGGCCAGGAAGAAGAAGATGATCGGGATCAGAGCGACGAGCGCCGACAGCCAGAGGCTGCCAAGGGGGGTATAGAGCTGCTGCCAGGTTTGCATCGTGGGGTGGCTCCCTAATTGTTTTTGGAGTGCCTGTTAGCCGGATCGGGCGAAAACCGTTGCGCTCGTGGCGCTGCGGCAGGCGAAGACCGAGTCGGCGCTGCTTGTCGGATAAATTGGTAAGACCAATTTACAATCTCGACGGCTCAGAGTAAAAGCCGGACTATCCTTGTGTCAATTTGCCGCGTTGCGACTTTGGTCGAGCGTGGGATGAATGGTGGGCTGCTTGTGCGGGGTGAGCGCGGTGGTTAGGCTGCCGCGTCGCGCGCCGCAGGCGCCGTTCCAGATGGCCGCCCGTGGTGGCGAGAAAGGGTGGGTAGAGCAATGGGATTCGGTCAGGTGCGTCAGCGCCGTTTGTCGGACGATATCGTCAGTCAGCTCGAAGGGATGATTCTCGAGGGCACCTTGAAGGCGGGCGAGCGCTTGCCCGCCGAGCGTGCCCTGGCCGAGCAGTTCGGCGTATCGCGCCCTTCACTGCGCGAAGCGATCCAGAAGCTGGTGGCCAAGGGGTTGCTGGTCAGTCGCCAGGGTGGCGGCAACTATGTGGCGGCCGAACTGGGCACCACCTTCAGCGATCCCTTGTTGCAATTGCTCGAGAGCAATCCCGAGGCCCAGCGCGACCTGCTGGAGTTCCGCCATACCCTGGAAGGCTCTTGTGCCTACTACGCCGCGCAGCGGGCGACGCCGGTGGACCACCAGCGGCTTACCGAGGCCTACGAGACGTTGCAGGCCTGCTACGCGCCGGGCAGCAAGGCCAGTAGGGCGGATGAGGGCGCGGCGGACGCGAGTTTCCACCTGGCGATTGCCGAGGCCAGCCACAATGCCGTGCTGCTGCACACCATCCGCGGGCTCTTCGACCTGCTCAAGCACAACGTGGTGACCAACATCGGCGGCATGTACCTGCAGCGGGGCGAGACCCGCGAAATGCTGACCCGGCAGCACCGGGCCCTTTTCGAGGCGATCATCGAGGGGCGTGCCGAAGAGGCCCGGGAGATTTCCCACCAGCACATCCAGTACGTGCAGGAGGTCCTGGAAGAAGGGCAGCTGGAGGCGCAGCGGTTGGCGCGGGCGCAGAGGCGCCAAGGGCTCTGAGACAAAAAAGCCGGGCAATGCCCGGCTTCTTTTGGGGTGGGCTTATTCCTTGCCCTTGGTGCGCATCGCTCGCGCGATCTCGCGGTCGGAATCGCGTTCCTTCTCCGTGGCGCGCTTGTCGAATTCCTTCTTGCCCTTGGCCAGGGCGATCTCGCACTTGATCAGGTGCTTCTTCCAGTAGATCGACAGCGCCACGCAGGCGTAGCCCTTCTGTTGCACCGCGCCGAACAGTTTGCCCAGCTCGCGCTTGTGCAGCAGCAGCTTGCGACTGCGCACCGGGTCGGCGATGACGTGGGTGCTGGCGGTCTTCAGGGGGGTGATGTGGCTGCCCAGCAGCCAGGCTTCGCCGTCCTTGAGCAGCACGTAGCTGTCCACCAGCTGTGCCTTGCCAGCGCGCAGACTCTTCACTTCCCAGCCGGCGAGAGCCAGCCCGGCCTCGAACTTCTGTTCGATGGAATAGTCGTGCAGCGCCTTCTTGTTAAGGGCGATGGTGCCTTCGGGGTGTTTTTTTTGCTTGGCCATAGGCGGCGCATTATAGGGAGTCGCAGACGGCGCGGCTACGGCGGCGTAGGCTTGAGCGATGCCGGTGAATCCCTGACAATGCGGCACTTTTTTGACCAGCCCGGTACGGCAACTGCCCGTGCCATGCGGCTCGGAACCCTGTTCGAGGCCAAGATGACCACCCATATCCAGCGCTCCGCCCTGTTGCCGTTTCCTGCGCAGGCGCTCTACGACCTGGTCAACGACGTGGCGCGCTACCCGGAATTCCTGCCCTGGTGCTCGGCCGCCAAGGTGATGGAGGAGAGCGAAAACCACATGCTGGCCAGTCTCGAAGTCGCCAAGGGCAGCCTCAGCCAGCGCTTCGTGACGCGCAACAAGCTCGATGGCAGCAGCACCATCGAGATGAGCCTCGAGGAAGGCCCGTTCAGCCAGTTGCACGGCGTGTGGCATTTCAAGGCGCTGGGCGACAAGGCCTGCAAGATCAGCCTGGACCTGCGCTTCGACTATGCGGGCCCGATCATCAAGGCCACCCTGGGTCCGTTGTTCAACCAGGCCGCCAACACCATGGTGGATGCCTTCTGCCAGCGGGCCAAGCAGCTCTATGGCTGACACATTGATCGCGGTCGAGGTGGTCTACGCCCTGGCTGATCGTCAGCAGTTGCTGCGCCTGAGCCTGCCCAAGGGGGCCAGTGCGCGTGATGCGGTGCTGCGCTCGGGCATGCAGGCGTATTTTCCCGAGCTGGACCTGGCCGGGTGTCCGCTGGGCATCTTCGGCAAGGCGTTGCCCAGTCCCGAGCAACGGCTGCTGGAAGAGGGGGATCGCGTGGAGATCTACCGGCCGCTGCTTGTCGATCCCAAGGAAGTTCGCAAGCTGCGCGCTGCCAAGGCCGCCCAGGCCAGGAGCGGCGAGCGCGACGCCTGATTCGCGCCCATGAAAAAGCCCGGGACATGCCCGGGCTTTTTGTTGCCGCAGATTACTGCGGCGAGGTATCCAGGGGTTCCGGAATCGGGACCGGTACCGGTTCGGCGCTGTCCACTTCCTTCTGGATCTTCTCCAGCAGGGAGCCCGGTGCCGCAGGCTGTTCCGCCTTGGGCTGTTCGGTGGGCTGTTCAGGCTTGGCCTGGGTGGTGGTGGAGGTGCCTTGGCCGCCGAGGATCGCCTCGTCACGGCTCACGCCGGGCATGAAGTCGCCGGCCAGGCCGACCAGTTGATCGTTATCGTCGAACGTCAGGCTGACGCGTTCCTGAAGACGCTGACCGCCACCCGGTTGGATGCTGTAGAGGTAATCCCAGCGGTTGGCGTAGAAGGTATCGTTGATCAGCGGGTTGCCGAGGATAAACCGCACTTGACGTCGGGTCATTCCGGGCTTCAACTGGTCTATCATATCCTGCGTTACAACGTTGCCCTGCTGGATGTCGATTTTGTAGACCCCGGGAAACGAGCAACCGGCGAGTGCGAGCAAGCCTGCGAGTGAGAGGCTGGTCAGCAGGAGCTTGGTGTTTTGCATCGGTGGGCGACTTCCACTATCTTGGCTGGGCATGAAAAGTCCCGATCATACCTGCATTAAGGGAAGCTGCGAAAGCCGCATTCCTCGAGAAAGCTGACCATGGTAGAAAACAACGAACTGCGTAAAGCCGGCCTGAAGGTGACCTTGCCTCGGGTCAAGATCCTCCAGATGCTCGATTCCACCGAGCAACGCCACATGAGCGCGGAGGACGTTTACAAGGCTCTGATGGAAGCCGGCGAAGATGTCGGTCTGGCCACTGTCTACCGTGTCCTGACCCAGTTCGAAGCGGCGGGGCTGGTGGTACGCCACAACTTCGACGGTGGCCATGCCGTGTTCGAGCTGGCCGACAGCGGCCACCACGACCACATGGTGTGCGTCGATACCGGTGAGGTGATCGAGTTCTTCGATCCGGAGATCGAGAAGCGCCAGAAGGAAATCGTCAAGGAGCGTGGCTACGAGCTGGTAGACCACAATCTTGTGCTCTATATCCGCAAGAAGAAGTAAGCGCTGCGCGCAAGGAAAAAGGCGACCCTCGGGTCGCCTTTTTCATTTGTGTCGCGTGGTGAACGTCGCGCGCAGCGGGTATCAGCTTTGCGCGCTGGTTACCATCTTCCTGGCGTGGGCCAGGGATTCCTCGGTGAGGTCGACGCCACCCAGCATCCGCGCGATCTCCTCGATGCGCGGCGCTTCCTGCAGTTTGGCCACGGCGGTGCGGGTTTCGTCGCTGCCGCGCTGCTTGTGCACGAAGAGGTGGTGATGGCCCTGGGCTGCCACCTGCGGCAGGTGGGTGACGGTGAGCACCTGGCCGCGCTCGCCGAGGCGGCGCAGTAGTTGACCCACCACTTCCGCGGTTGGGCCGCCGATGCCGACGTCCACTTCGTCGAAGACCAGGGTCGGCACGCGCGAGGTCTGCGCGGTGATCACCTGGATCGCCAGGCTGATGCGTGAGAGTTCGCCACCGGAGGCGACCTTGGCCAGAGCCTTCAAAGGCTGGCCGGGGTTGGCGCTGACCAGGAACTCCACCTGCTCCAGGCCCTGCTGCTGAGGTTCGGCCACCGGGTTGGCGTGCAGTTGGATATTGAAGCGGCCGCCGGGCATGCCGAGGCGCTGCATCTCGGTTTCCACGGCGCCCGCCAGGCAGCCCGCCGCGTCGCGGCGAAGGTTGCTCAGCTCTGTGGCTTTTTCCTGGTAGTGGCGTTCGTACGCGGCCAGTTCGTCGGCCAGGCGCTCGGCGGCTTCGTCGTCGGCATTCAGCGCTTCCAGCTCATCCAGCAGGCGCTGTTGCAGTTCGGCGAGTTCGCTCGGTTGTACCCGATGCTTGCGCGCCAGGGTGTAGATATTGTCGAGGCGTTCTTCGAGGGCCTGCTGGCGCTGCGGATCGGCGTCGAAGTGGTCGAGGAAGCGGTTGAGTTCGCCCATGGCTTCCTCCACCTGGATCTGCGCGCTGGACAGCAGGTTCACCGCTTCGCCCATGGCTCCAGGCTGGGTGGAGTAGGCGGTGAGCCGATTCAGGCTGGCGGTCAGGGCGCTGAGCACGTTGCCGGCGTCGCTTTCGCTGCACATGTCGATGACCTGGCGGCAGGTGGCGAGGAGGCTTTCGGCGTTGGTCAGGTTTTTGTGTTCCTGCTCCAGTTGCTCCAGTTCGTTCTCGCCCAGGGCGAGGTTCTCCAGCTCGTCCAGCTGGTAGCTCAGCAACTGGTGGCGGGCGCGTTGCTCGTCGCCGGCTCTGGACAGGCGTTCGAGCTCCTGGCGGGTCTGCCGCCAGCGTTGGGCGGCCAGTTGTACCTGGCGGGCGAGGTCGCTGGCGCCAGCGTATTCATCCAGCAGGCGGCGATGGGTGTCGGTCTTTAGCAGTGACTGGTGTTCGTGCTGGCCGTGAATGTCGATCAGCAGCTCGCCCAAGCTCTTGAGGTCGCCAAGAGGGCAGGGCGAGCCATTGATGTAGGCGCGCGAGCGGCCTTCGGCGGTGATCACCCGGCGCAGGATGCAGGGGCCGTCCTGTTCGAGGTCGCGCTCGGCCAGCCAGTCGCGGGCTTCGGCGATGGCGCTGACGTCGAAGCTGGCGAGGATGTCTGTCTTGTCGGCGCCGGGGCGCACCACGCCACTGTCGGCGCGATCGCCCAGGGTCAGCCCGAGGGCGTCGAGCATGATCGACTTGCCCGCACCGGTTTCGCCGGTGATGACCGACATGCCGGCCTCGAGCTCGAGGTCCAGGTGCTCGACGATGGCGTAGTTATGGATAGACAGGTGTACCAGCATGGTGCGACTCCCGCGCTGAGATGGCTGTCTATTTATACAGTGTTTGTTTTCTGGCTGACAATCGCCCCTCCCCCTTGAACCGACAAATTGCGGCCCCATATAGGCGGACATATCAGCGGCTCTTGCCCGCAATAGATTTTCATGAGGAGGAAGACATGGCCGACGAACAGACCCTGGACACCCAGACCCCCGAAGCGAATTCCGCCGCCGAAGCCGTATCCGGCGAAGACCTTGCCACTCGCGTGCAAGTGCTGGAAGAGCAGTTGGCCGCGGCCCAGGATCAGTCGCTGCGTGTTGCCGCCGAGCTGCAGAACATCCGCCGTCGTGCGGAGCAGGATGTGGAGAAGGCGCACAAGTTCGCGCTGGAGAAGTTCGCCAATGACCTGCTGCCGGTAGTCGACAGCCTGGAGCGCGGCCTTGAGCTGACCAGCGCCACCGACGACAGCATCAAGCCGGTGCGTGAGGGTATGGAGCTGACGCTCAAGCTGTTCCACGACACCCTCAAGCGCTACCAGCTGGAAGCCGTGGACCCGCACGGTGCGCCGTTCAATCCGGAGCACCATCAGGCCATGGCCATGGAGGAAAGCACCCATGTCGAGCCGGGCAGCGTGCTGAAAGTGTTCCAGAAGGGCTACCTGCTCAATGGCCGCCTGCTCCGTCCCGCCATGGTGGTGGTCAGCAAGGCTCCCAGCGTTACGCCGCCGTCGATCGACGAGCAGGCTTGAAATCCGGGCTCGGGCCCCCATCTGTTAGATCAAGCGTTTATTTGCTGCCGCGGTCCGTGAAATGAGGCCGCGGAGAATCCAAAGTTTCGGGAGAGAGAATATGGGCAAAATCATCGGTATCGACCTGGGGACCACCAACTCTTGCGTGGCCATCCTGGAAAACGGCAGCGTCAAGGTGATCGAGAACGCCGAAGGCACTCGCACCACGCCGTCGATCATCGCTTACACCAACGACGGTGAGACCCTGGTGGGCCAATCCGCCAAGCGTCAGGCGGTGACCAATCCGCAGAACACCCTGTACGCCGTGAAGCGCCTGATCGGTCGCCGCTTCGAAGAAGACGTCGTGCAGAAAGACATCAAGATGGTTCCCTACAAGATCGCCAAGGCCGACAACGGTGACGCCTGGGTCGAAGTGAAGGGCCAGAAGATGGCGCCGCCGCAGATTTCCGCGGAAGTGCTGAAGAAAATGAAGAAAACCGCCGAAGACTACCTCGGCGAGCCGGTCACCGAAGCGGTCATCACCGTTCCGGCCTACTTCAACGACAGCCAGCGTCAGGCCACCAAGGACGCCGGCCGCATCGCCGGTCTGGACGTCAAGCGCATCATCAACGAGCCGACCGCGGCTGCGCTGGCCTACGGCATGGACAAGTCCAAGGGCGACCACACCGTGATCGTCTATGACCTGGGCGGCGGTACCTTCGACGTGTCGGTGATCGAGATCGCCGAAGTGGACGGCGAGCATCAGTTCGAAGTGCTGGCCACCAACGGCGACACCTTCCTCGGTGGTGAAGACTTCGACCTGCGCCTGATCGACTACCTCGTCGACGAGTTCAAGAAAGAGTCCGGCATGGACCTCAAGGGCGATCCCCTGGCCATGCAGCGCCTGAAGGAAGCCGCCGAGAAGGCCAAGATCGAGCTGTCCTCCAGCCAGCAGACCGACGTCAACCTGCCGTACATCACTGCAGACCAGACCGGTCCGAAGCACCTGAACGTGAAGATTTCCCGCGCCAAGCTGGAAGCCCTGGTGGAAGACCTGGTCGCTCGTACCATCGAGCCTTGCCGTATCGCCCTGAAGGACGCCGGCCTGGACGTGTCCGACATCCAGGAAGTGATCCTGGTCGGCGGCCAGACCCGCATGCCGCTGGTGCAGAAGCAGGTAGCCGACTTCTTCGGCAAGGAGCCGCGCAAGGACGTGAACCCGGACGAAGCCGTCGCCATCGGTGCTGCCATCCAGGGCGCCGTACTGGCCGGTGACGTGAAGGACGTACTGCTGCTCGACGTTTCCCCGCTGACCCTGGGTATCGAAACCCTGGGTGGCGTGATGACCGCACTGATCGAGAAGAACACCACCATCCCGACCAAGAAGTCGCAGGTGTTCTCCACTGCCGACGACAACCAGTCCGCCGTGACCATTCACGTGCTGCAGGGCGAGCGCAAGCAGGCTGCCCAGAACAAGTCCCTGGGCAAGTTCGACCTGGCCGAAATCCCGCCGGCGCCCCGTGGTGTGCCGCAGGTCGAGGTGACCTTCGACATCGACGCCAACGGCATCCTGCATGTGTCCGCCAAGGACAAGGCCACTGGCAAGCAGCAGTCCATCGTGATCAAGGCCAACTCCGGTCTGTCCGAGGAAGAAATCCAGCAGATGGTGCGTGACGCCGAGGCCAACGCCGAGGAAGACCGCAAGTTCGAAGAGCTGGCCGCTGCCCGCAACCAGGGTGACGCGCTGGTCCACGCCACTCGCAAGATGATTGCCGAGGCTGGCGACAAGGCCACTGCCGAAGACAAGGCCTCCATCGAGAAGGCGCTGGGCGAGCTGGAAATCGCGGTGAAGGGTGACGACAAGGCTGAAATCGACGCCAAGATGAACGCCCTGTCCCAGGTTTCCGCCCCGCTGGCGCAGAAGATGTACGCCGACCAGGCCCAGGCTGGTGAACAGCCGCAAGCTTCCGGCGCGGACAAGGCGGGCGACGATGCCGTCGACGCCGAGTTCGAAGAGGTCAAGGAAAACAAGTAAGTGTCACGCTTGCTTCCGTCCCAGCGTGCGGGGCTAGTCGCCCCAATCGCTTGATCCGCCGCGCGGGAGCTTGCTCCCGCGTTGGCGTGTCTGGGCTGGTGAATTTGAGAGTGCAGGAAACCCATGGCTAAACGTGACTTTTACGAAATTCTCGGTGTCGAGCGCGGCGCCAGTGAGGCCGAGCTGAAGAAGGCCTATCGCCGCCTCGCGATGAAATACCACCCGGACCGCAATCCGGGCGACAAGGCAGCGGAAGAACAGTTCAAGGAGGCCAACGAGGCCTACGAGATCCTCTCCGATGCCAGCAAGCGCGCGGCCTACGACCAGTACGGCCATGCCGGTGTCGATCCCCAGATGGGTGCCGGTGGTGGTGCCGGATTCGGCGGCGCCAGCTTCTCCGATATCTTCGGTGACGTGTTCAGCGACTTCTTCGGTGGCCAGCGTGGCGGCCAGCGCGGCGGCCCGCAGCGCGGCAGCGACCTGCGCTACACCCTGGAGCTGGACCTGGAAGAAGCGGTGCGTGGCACCACGGTCACCATCCGCGTGCCGACCCTGGTCAACTGCAAGACCTGCGAAGGTTCCGGCGCGAAGAAGGGCACGGCTCCCGTCACCTGCACCACCTGCGGTGGTATCGGTCAGGTGCGCATGCAGCAGGGCTTCTTCTCGGTGCAGCAGACCTGCCCGCGCTGCCATGGCAGCGGCAAGATGATCAGCGACCCCTGTGGCAGCTGCCATGGGCAGGGCCGCGTGGAAGAGCACAAGACCCTGTCGGTGAAAGTACCGGCTGGCGTCGATACCGGCGACCGTATCCGTCTCTCCGGAGAGGGCGAGGCGGGTGCGCTGGGTGGCCCGTCCGGCGACCTCTATGTGGTGGTCAACGTGCGTGAGCACCCGATCTTCCAGCGCGACGGCAAGCATCTGTACTGCGAAGTGCCGATCAGCTTCGCCGATGCCGCCCTTGGCGGCGAGCTGGAAGTGCCGACCCTGGATGGCCGGGTCAAGCTGAAGATTCCGGAGGCGACCCAGACCGGCAAGCTGTTCCGCCTGCGCGGCAAGG
This sequence comes from Pseudomonas resinovorans NBRC 106553, assembly GCF_000412695.1. Lineage (NCBI taxonomy): Bacteria > Pseudomonadati > Pseudomonadota > Gammaproteobacteria > Pseudomonadales > Pseudomonadaceae > Metapseudomonas > Metapseudomonas resinovorans. Next base: position 5,441,049 of record NC_021499.1, on the reverse strand, counting down.
GCGTGGCCCCGGTGCGCGGTGGTGGTGCTGGCGATCTGATGTGCCGGGTGGCGGTGGAAACGCCGGTCAACCTGGACAAGCGCCAGCGCGAGCTGCTGGAGGAGTTCCGCAAGAGCCTGCAGATCGACGGCTCCCATTCGCCCAAGGCCAGCAGCTGGTTCGAGGGTATGAAGCGCTTCTTCGGCGATCTCTAACGACGAGTCGGAAGTCGGCGCGGGTGCTGATTTGCTCCGCCGCCGACTCCCGCTCAGGGCTTCCAGCTAGGAGCTGAACTTTTATGCGACGTATTGCTGTGGTGGGCGCCGCCGGGCGCATGGGCAAGAACCTGATCGAAGCGGTGCAGCAGGCGCAGGGCGCCGGGCTGACGGCCGCGATCGATCGTCCGGACAGCACCCTGGTCGGCGCCGACGCGGGCGAACTGGCTGCGCTGGGCCGTATCGGCGTACCGCTGTCGGGTGACCTCGGCAAGGTGATCGACGAGTTCGACGTGCTGATCGATTTCACCCATCCCTCGGTAACCCTGAGGAATCTGGAAATCTGCCGTCAGGCCGGCAAGGCGATGGTCATCGGTACCACCGGTTTCTCCGCCGAGGAGAAAGCCCAGCTGGCGAACGCCGCGCGGGAGATTCCGATCGTTTTCGCCGCCAACTTCAGCGTCGGCGTGAACCTCTGCCTCAAGCTGCTGGATACCGCCGCCCGCGTGCTGGGCGACGATGTGGATATCGAGATCATCGAAGCCCACCATCGTCACAAGGTGGATGCGCCGTCCGGCACCGCCCTGCGCATGGGTGAGGTGGTGGCCGACGCCCTGGGTCGGGACCTGTCCAAGGTGGCCGTCTACGGTCGCGAAGGCCAGACCGGCGCCCGCGCCCGCGAAACCATCGGCTTCGCCACCGTGCGCGCCGGCGACGTGGTGGGCGATCACACGGTGCTGTTCGCCGCTGACGGCGAGCGCGTCGAGATCACCCACAAGGCCTCCAGCCGCATGACCTTCGCCCGTGGCGCCGTGCGTGCCGCGCTCTGGCTCGATGGCCAGGAAGCGGGTCTTTACGACATGCAGGACGTACTCGGACTGCACTGAGGGCATGCCACGATCCGCTGCGCGTCGGAATAACTGCGTTGGGAATGGCTTCGGGCTTGCTCATTTACAGCGCGTAAACTCCGCGCCCTCAGCCATGCCCGCCTTGTTCTTCTCTAGCTCGCGGGATCGTGATCAAGCCCTCGGCTCCGAATCAGGATGTCTTTCGGGTGGACCGAAATGACGCATTCCTATAAAATGCAGCTTTAGTGTGTCCACTAAAAGTTACGCAGAAATGGCTCAGATAAAAAAGCGGGGTGACGGTATCAACGTCATCCCGCTTTTTTACAACCTGCGTTTGCTTCAGCCTTGATCTACGGGAGGTCTTCTTGACTAAGCCAGCCATACTCGCGCTTGCCGACGGCAGCATTTTTCGCGGCGAAGCCATTGGGGCCGATGGCCATACCATCGGCGAGGTAGTGTTCAACACTGCCATGACCGGCTATCAGGAAATCCTTACCGATCCTTCCTATGCCCAGCAAATCGTTACCCTGACCTACCCGCACATCGGCAACACCGGCACCACGCCGGAAGATGCCGAGTCCAACCGCGTGTGGGCCGCCGGCCTGATCATTCGTGATCTGCCGCTGCTCTCCAGCAACTGGCGCGACAAGCAGCCACTGCCGGACTACCTGAAAGAGAACGGCACCGTCGCCATCGCCGGCATCGACACCCGCCGCCTGACCCGCATCCTGCGTGAAAAGGGTTCGCAGAACGGCTGCATCCTCGCCGGTGACGACGCCACCGAAGAGAAGGCACTGGAGCTGGCTCGCAGCTTCCCGGGCCTGAAGGGCATGGACCTGGCCAAGGTCGTGTCCTGCGAGGAGCGCTACGAGTGGCGCTCCAGCGTGTGGAACCTGGAAACCGACAGCCACCCGGAAATCGCCGCCAGCGATCTGCCGTACCACGTGGTTGCCTATGACTTCGGCGTCAAGCTGAACATCCTGCGCATGCTGGTCGCCCGTGGCTGCCGCCTGACCGTGGTGCCGGCCCAGACCCCTGCCAAGGACGTACTGGCGCTGAATCCGGACGGTATCTTCCTCTCCAACGGCCCCGGTGACCCCGAGCCTTGCGACTACGCCATCCAGGCCATTCGCGAGTTCCTCGACACCGAGATCCCGGTGTTCGGCATCTGCCTGGGTCACCAGCTTCTGGCCCTGGCCTCCGGCGCCAAGACCGTGAAGATGGGCCACGGCCACCATGGTGCGAACCACCCGGTGCAGGACCTGGATTCCGGCGTGGTGATGATCACCAGCCAGAACCACGGTTTCGCTGTGGAAGAGACCAACCTGCCGGCCAACCTGCGTGCCACCCACAAGTCGCTGTTCGACGGCACCCTGCAGGGCATCGAGCGCACCGACAAGGTGGCCTTCAGCTTCCAGGGTCACCCGGAAGCCAGCCCTGGCCCGCATGACGTCGCGCCGCTGTTCGACCGCTTCATCGCGGCGATGGCCGAGCGTCGCTGAGCGCCTTGCTGATGATGCCGACCCTTGGGATCACCGACCTCTGGACCTACGTCCTGGGTACGCTGTTCATCGTCCTGCTGCCGGGGCCGAACTCCTTGTTCGTGCTCGCCACCGCCGCCCAGCGCGGCGTGGGCGCCGGCTACCGGGCGGCCAGCGCGGTGTTCCTTGGCGACGCGGTCCTGATGCTGCTGTCGGCGCTGGGGATCGCGTCCTTGCTCAAGGCCGAACCGATGCTGTTCCTCGGTTTGAAGTACGTCGGCGCCGCCTACCTGTTCTACCTGGGTGTAGGCATGCTTCGGGGTGGTTGGCAGAAGTTGCGTCAGCCGGTCGAGCAAGCCGTCCCGACCAGGGACCTGGACGTCAATCAGCCGTTCCGCAGGGCGCTGCTGCTGAGCCTGTCCAACCCCAAGGCGATCCTCTTCTTCGTGTCCTTCTTCATCCAGTTCGTCGACCCGGGATACGCCTACCCCGGGGTGTCGTTCCTGGTACTGGGCACGATTCTCGAAGTCATCAGCTTCCTCTACCTGAGTTTCCTGATTTTTTCCGGTGTGCGCCTGGCGGCCTGGTTCCGCCGGCGGCAACGGTTGGCTGCCGGCGCTTCCAGCGGCGTCGGCGCCCTGTTCGTCGGCTTTGGCGTGAAGCTGGCCACCGCAACCCTGTCCTGATTATTGCAACGAGAGTCCCATGCCCAAGCGTACAGACATCAAGAGCATCCTGATCCTCGGTGCCGGCCCGATCGTGATCGGCCAGGCCTGCGAGTTCGACTACTCCGGCGCCCAGGCCTGCAAGGCCCTGAAGGAAGAAGGCTTCCGCGTCATCCTGGTGAACTCCAACCCGGCCACCATCATGACCGACCCGGCCATGGCCGACGCCACCTACATCGAGCCGATCAAGTGGGCCACCGTGGCCAAGATCATCGAGAAGGAGCGCCCTGACGCGCTGCTGCCGACCATGGGCGGCCAGACCGCGCTGAACTGCGCCCTCGACCTCGAGCGCCATGGCGTGCTCGCCAAGTTCGGTGTGGAAATGATCGGCGCCAATGCCGACACCATCGACAAGGCCGAAGACCGCTCGCGCTTCGACAAGGCGATGAAGGACATCGGCCTGGCCTGCCCTGTCTCGGGTATCGCCCACAGCATGGAAGAAGCCTACGGCGTGCTGGAGAAGGTTGGCTTCCCCTGCATCATCCGTCCGTCCTTCACCATGGGCGGCACCGGTGGCGGCATCGCCTACAACCGCGAAGAGTTCGAAGAGATCTGCGCCCGTGGCCTCGACCTGTCGCCGACCAACGAGCTGCTGATCGACGAATCCCTGATCGGCTGGAAGGAATACGAGATGGAGGTGGTCCGCGACAAGAAGGACAACTGCATCATCGTCTGCTCCATCGAGAACTTCGACCCGATGGGCGTGCACACCGGCGACTCCATCACCGTCGCTCCGGCCCAGACCCTGACCGACAAGGAATACCAGATCCTGCGCAACGCCTCCCTGGCGGTACTGCGTGAGATCGGCGTGGAGACCGGCGGCTCCAACGTGCAGTTCGGCATCTGCCCGAACACCGGCCGCATGGTCGTGATCGAGATGAACCCGCGCGTGTCGCGTTCCTCGGCCCTGGCTTCCAAGGCCACCGGCTTCCCGATCGCCAAGATCGCCGCCAAGCTGGCGGTCGGCTACACCCTCGACGAGCTCTCCAACGACATCACCGGCGGTCGCACCCCGGCGTCCTTCGAGCCGGCCATCGATTACGTGGTGACCAAGGTTCCGCGCTTCGCCTTCGAGAAATTCCCGAAAGCCGACGCCCGCCTGACCACCCAGATGAAATCCGTGGGCGAAGTCATGGCCATCGGCCGTACCTTCCAGGAGTCCGTGCAGAAAGCCCTGCGTGGCCTGGAAGTCGGCGTTGCCGGCTTCGATCCCAAGCTGGACCTGAACGATCCGGAAGCCGAAGGCATCCTCAAGCGCGAGCTGACCGTGCCGGGCGCCGAGCGCATCTGGTACGTGGCTGATGCCTTCCGCGCCGGCAAGACCATCGAGCAGGTGTTCGAGCTGACCAAGATCGACGAGTGGTTCCTGGTGCAGATCGAGGACCTGGTCAAGGACGAGGAGCGGGTCAAGACCCTCGGCCTGTCCGGCATCGACGCCGACCTGATGCGCAAGCTCAAGCGCAAGGGCTTCTCCGACGCGCGCCTGGCCAAGCTGCTGGGCGTCACCGAGAAGAACCTGCGCAGCCATCGCCACAAGCTGAAGGTGCTGCCGGTCTTCAAGCGCGTGGACACCTGCGCCGCCGAATTCGCCACCGACACCGCCTACATGTACTCGACCTACGAGGAAGAGTGCGAGGCCAACCCGTCCGGTCGCGACAAGATCATGATCCTCGGCGGCGGCCCCAACCGTATCGGCCAGGGTATCGAGTTCGACTACTGCTGCGTACACGCCGCGCTGGCCATGCGTGAAGACGGTTACGAGACCATCATGGTCAACTGCAACCCGGAAACCGTCTCCACCGACTACGACACCTCCGACCGCCTGTACTTCGAGCCGGTGACCCTGGAGGACGTGCTGGAAATCGTCCGCGTCGAGCAGCCCAAGGGTGTGATCGTGCAGTACGGCGGCCAGACCCCGCTGAAACTCTGCCGCGCCCTGGAAGAAGCCGGTGTGCCGATCATCGGCACCAGCCCGGACGCGATCGACCGCGCCGAAGACCGCGAGCGCTTCCAGCAGATGGTCCAGCGCCTGAACCTGCGCCAGCCGGCCAACGCCACCGCGCGCAGCGAAGACGAAGCCCTGGCTCACTCCAAGGTCATCGGCTACCCGCTGGTGGTTCGCCCGTCCTACGTACTGGGCGGCCGCGCGATGGAAATCGTCTACCAGGAAGAAGAACTCAAGCGCTACATGCGTGAAGCGGTGAAGGTGTCCAACGACAGCCCGGTGCTGCTGGACCACTTCCTCAACTGCGCCATCGAGATCGACATCGACGCGGTGTGCGACGGCGAGACCGTGGTGATCGGCGCGATCATGCAGCACATCGAACAGGCTGGCGTGCACTCCGGTGACTCCGCCTGCTCGCTGCCGCCGTACTCGCTGCCGCAGCACCTGCAGGACGAGATCCGCGAGCAGGTCAAGAAGATGGCCCTGGAACTGGGTGTCGTCGGCCTGATGAACGTGCAGATGGCCGTGCAGGGCGAAGACATCTTCGTCATCGAGGTCAACCCGCGCGCTTCCCGTACCGTGCCGTTCGTCTCCAAGTGCATCGGCGAGTCCCTGGCCAAGGTCGCGGCCCGCGTCATGGCCGGCAAGAGCCTCAAGGAAATCGGCTTCACCAAGGAAATCATCCCGCCGTTCTTCAGCGTCAAGGAAGCGGTGTTCCCGTTCGCCAAGTTCCCGGGTGTCGACCCGATCCTCGGCCCGGAAATGAAGTCCACCGGTGAAGTCATGGGCGTCGGCGACAGCTTCGGCGAAGCCTTCGCCAAGGCCCAGCTGGGTGCCAGCGAAATCCTGCCGAACACCGGCACCGTGTTCATCAGCGTGCGTGAAGACGACAAGCCGATGGTCACCCAGGTCGCCCGCGATCTGATCGAGCTGGGCTTCGAAGTGGTCGCCACCTCCGGCACCGCCAAGGTGATCGAGGCGGCCGGCCTGCCGGTCCGTCGCGTGAACAAGGTGACGGAAGGCCGTCCCCATGTCGTTGACATGATCAAGAACGATGAGGTTACCCTCATCATCAACACAACCGAGGGGCGTCAGTCTATTGCCGACTCCTACTCGATTCGTCGTAACGCCCTGCAGCACAAGATCTACTGCACCACCACCATCGCGGCTGGTCAGGCGATCTGTGAGGCGCTCAAGTTCGGTCCCGAGAAGACCGTGCGTCGCTTGCAGGATCTCCATGCAGGAATCAAGGCATGAATAAGTATCCCATGACCGTCCAGGGCGCTCGCGCCCTGGAAGAGGAGCTGGCTCATCTGACCAAAGTGATGCGCCCGCAACTGAGTCAGGCCATCGGTGAAGCGCGTGAGCTGGGTGATCTCAAGGAAAACGCTGAGTACCATGCGGCGCGCGAGCAGCAGGGCATGGTCGAGGCGCGTATCCGTGATATCGAAGGCCGCCTGCAGAATTCGGTGGTCATCGATGTAACCAGCATCGCCCATACGGGCAAGGTGATTTTCGGCACCACGGTGGATATCGCCAACGTCGAAACCGACGAAGCCGTTACCTACCAGATCGTTGGCGACGACGAAGCTGACATCAAGAAAGGCAAGCTGTCGGTCAGTTCCCCCATCGCCCGCGCCCTGGTGGGCAAGGAAGAAGGGGACGTGGTGACCGTCAAGACGCCGAGCGGTATCGTCGAGTACGAGATTGTCGAAGTCCGTCACGTCTAAGCGTTCGCCCTTGCGGGCCGGTGCCATTGCCTGGCAGCTGGCCCAGACCTTCTGGGTCGGCGGCCTCTGGCTGCTGCACTTCGTCGTGCTGCCGGCGCTGGATCGCATCGGTCTGGCGTCGATGCTGGTGGAGGAGGTGGCAGCCAGTCTGCGGCCGCTACTGGTGGCGTTCGCCGGCTTCTGTGCGCTACTGCAGGCCGTGCTGCTGATCCAGTACGCAGGGCTTGCGCAGCTCTGGCGAGATACGCGCGCGCAGCTGCTGACCGCGGTGCTGGCCCTTGTGGTGGTGTTCCTGCTGGTGCGTTTCCGGATGCCGGAGGCGCTCTACTGGCTGAACTTCAGCTACTTGCTGCTGGCGTTCTGTGGCCTGCTGCTGGTGATCCAGCCCTTGCCGGCTTCGAGCGTAGAGAGCCGGGCGCGCTGAGTGCGCGCCCTCTGAAGCTTGCTCACGATCTTGCGAGCTATGGAAAAACCAGGCGGAAATGGCTGAGGACGCGGAGTTTACGAGTTGTAAATGAGCAGTACTCACTTCGCTCGCCCTCCGGGCCGTGCTGAAGCACGTTAGTCGCAAGCGGCTTTCCGAAGCCATTTTCAACGCAGTTTTTCAGACGCGCAGCAGATCGTGACTCAGAGACCGCTGAAGCGGCTGATATTGGACAGGTTGCGGTTCGGCTTGGGGTTGCGGCGGTAGACCAGCGCCATCTTGCCGATGATCTGTACCAGTTCGCAGTTGCCGGCGGAGCAGAGTTCCTCGATCAGGGCGCGACGATCATCACGCTCGATGATGCGGAACTGCACTTTGATCAGTTCGTGGTCGTTGAGCGCACGCTCGAGCTCGGCCAGCACGCCTTCGGTCAGGCCATTCTCGGCTACCGTCAATACCGGTTTCAGGTGATGACCGATAGATTTGTATTGCTTCTTGTGCTCCGGTGAGAGCGCCATAATCAGACCCCTGCTAAAAAAGGCGGCTAGTTTACCCGAGTGACTCCGGGGCGGACAGCCGAACACGAGGTATCCCGTGGCTCGTTCCAAGACTAGCCAGCGTTGGCGGAAAGAACACTTCGATGATCCATGCGACAAATCGGCGCAAAAGGACGGCGAGGCACTCGGTAATTAGCGGCTGGACCTTGTGATTTTCGATATGGCCCCCAATATGAGTGGCGTGTGGGGCCGCCGACCAGCCGCGCGCTGCGTCCATGTGGTTGTTTTTTGATCGAAAAGATCCGGTCGAAGGGTTCTACGCCGACCGTGGCAGGTCCGGCGGGCGTTCGGCAAAGTGTGCCGCTTTCGTCGCGTGACCGCTCCAGGGAGCAATACCTGCTCGCACGCGGCTTCCGTGGGGAATAGACTGGGCAGGAGCCTGACTCGCCGGTCTCCTTCGCGCAGGAGGCCGCGAGGTCTCATAAAGGGTTACAGACGGCGCCTGCCAGGGGCAGGGGTTGTGTAGTAAGTTAGGCCGGTTAATCACCAGCAGTCATGCGGGGTGCGCTCCAGGAAGGGGCCCGTTCCAGAGGGTAGCTAATTGAACGATATGGCAAAGAATCTGATCCTGTGGCTAATCATCGCCGCTGTGCTAGTCACGGTGATGAACAATTTCTCCAGCCCGAGCGAACCGCAGACCCTTAACTACTCGGAGTTCATCGAGCAGGTTAAAGAAGGCAAGGTCGAGCGCGTGACCGTCGATGGCTTCGTCATCACCGGCAAGCGCAACGATGGCGAATCCTTCAAGACCATTCGTCCTGCGATCCAGGACGGCGGCCTGATCGGCGACCTGATCGACAACAACGTGATCATCGAAGGCAAGCAGCCCGAGCAGCAGAGCATCTGGACCCAGTTGCTGGTGGCGAGCTTCCCGATCCTGGTGATCATTGCCGTCTTCATGTTCTTCATGCGCCAGATGCAGGGCGGCGGCGGTGGCCGCGGCGGCCCGATGAGCTTCGGCAAGAGCAAGGCGCGCCTGCTCTCCGAGGATCAGGTGAAGACCACCCTGGCTGACGTCGCCGGTTGCGACGAGGCCAAGGAAGAAGTCGGCGAGCTGGTGGAATTCCTCCGCGACCCGGGCAAGTTCCAGCGTCTGGGCGGCCGGATCCCGCGCGGCGTGCTGATGGTCGGCCCGCCCGGTACCGGCAAGACCCTGCTGGCGAAGGCTATCGCCGGTGAGGCCAAGGTTCCGTTCTTCACCATTTCCGGTTCGGACTTCGTCGAAATGTTCGTCGGCGTGGGCGCATCCCGTGTCCGTGACATGTTCGAGCAGGCCAAGAAGCATGCTCCCTGCATCATCTTCATCGACGAGATCGACGCTGTCGGCCGCCATCGTGGTGCCGGCCTGGGCGGCGGTCACGACGAGCGTGAGCAGACCCTCAACCAGTTGCTGGTGGAAATGGACGGCTTCGAGATGAACGACGGCATCATCGTGATCGCCGCGACCAACCGTCCTGATGTGCTCGACCCCGCGCTGCTGCGTCCGGGCCGTTTCGACCGTCAGGTGGTGGTTGGCCTGCCGGACATCCGCGGTCGCGAGCAGATCCTCAAGGTCCATATGCGCAAAGTGCCGATGGGCGACGACGTCGATGCCGCCGTGATCGCCCGTGGTACCCCTGGTTTCTCCGGTGCCGACCTGGCCAACCTGGTCAACGAGGCGTCCCTCTTCGCCGCCCGCGTCAACAAGCGCCTGGTGGAGATGAAGGAATTCGAACTGGCCAAGGACAAGATCATGATGGGCGCCGAGCGCAAATCCATGGTCATGTCCGAGAAAGAGAAGCTCAACACCGCGTTTCACGAGGCGGGCCATGCCATCGTCGGTCGCCTGGTGCCCGAGCATGATCCGGTCTACAAGGTGTCGATCATTCCGCGCGGCCGCGCCCTTGGTGTGACCATGTTCCTACCCGAGGAGGATCGCTACAGCCTGTCCAAGCGCGCGCTGACCAGTCAGATCTGCTCGCTGTTCGGCGGCCGTATCGCCGAGGAAATGACCCTGGGCTTCGATGGTGTGACCACCGGTGCCTCCAACGACATCATGCGGGCCACCCAGATTGCCCGGAACATGGTGACCAAGTGGGGCCTGTCCGAGAAGCTCGGCCCGCTGATGTATGCCGAGGAAGAGGGCGAGGTGTTCCTGGGTCGCAGCGCCGGTTCCCAGCACGCCAACGTATCCGGCGAAACCGCCAAGATGATCGATCAGGAAGTCCGTCGCATCATTGACGAGTGCTACACCACCGCGAAGACCCTGCTGACGGAAAATCGCGACAAGCTCGACATGATGGCCGAGGCCCTGATGAAGTACGAAACCATCGACTCCGAGCAGATCGATGACATCATGGCTGGCCGCGTCGCTCGTGAGCCCAAGGACTGGGAGGGCGGTTCCGGTACCTCCGGTACGCCTACACCGCGTGAAGAGGCCAAGCGCCCGGAGACCCCGATCGGCGGACCCGCTGGCGAACACTAAGGCCTGTAGATGAAGTCAGTGCAGTACCAGACCCGGTTGCCTTGCGGCAGCCGGGTTCTTGATTTGGCCCAGCCACATGTGATGGGCATCCTCAATGTCACCCCCGATTCCTTCTCCGATGGCGGTCGCTTCAATGCGATCGACGCGGCGTTGCGCCATGCCGCGGAAATGGTCGCCGCAGGCGCGACCCTGATCGACGTCGGTGGCGAGTCGACTCGACCTGGCGCCCGTCCGGTTTCCCCGACTGAAGAGTTGGAGCGCGTCGCGCCGGTGGTCGAAGCCATCGCCCGTGAACTGGATGTGGTGATTTCCCTGGATACCTCCACCCCGGCGGTGATGCGTGAAGGCGCGCGCTTGGGGGCGGGGATGATCAACGATGTGCGCGCCCTGCGCCGCGACGGCGCGCTGGATGCGGCGGCCGATAGCGGGCTCGCGGTGTGCCTGATGCACATGCTCGGCGAGCCGGGCAACATGCAGCAGGATCCACGCTATGACGACCTGGTCGGCGAGGTCACGGGTTTTCTTTCCGAGCGTATGCAGGCCTGCCTCGCCGTGGGCATTCCGGCCGAGCGCATCGTCCTCGATCCGGGCTTCGGTTTTGCCAAGACCCTCGCGCACAACCTCAGCCTGTTCAAGCATCTGGAGATGCTTCACGAGCTGGGGCGTCCCCTGCTGGTGGGCGTCTCGCGAAAAAGCATGATTGGTCAGGCGCTGGGACGGGAAGTCCATCAGCGCCTGCCCGGTGGTCTCGCCCTGGCCGCTCTCGCGGTGGCCAAGGGGGCCAGCATCCTGCGCGTACACGATGTCGCGGAAACCGTTGACGCAGTGCGCATGATCGCCGCGGTACAAGCGGCGGAATAAGACAAGACGGAGCACCTCATGAGCAGAAAATACTTTGGCACCGACGGTATTCGCGGGCGCGTCGGGCAATTCCCGATTACTCCGGATTTCATGCTCAAGCTTGGCTGGGCCGCCGGTATGGCGTTCCGCAAACAGGGCAAGTGCCGCATCCTGATCGGCAAGGACACCCGGATTTCCGGCTACATGTTCGAATCCGCCCTCGAGGCCGGCCTGCTGGCCGCCGGCGCCGACGTGATGCTCCTGGGGCCGATGCCGACTCCGGCCATCGCCTACCTGACCCGTACCTTCCTGGCGGACGCCGGTATCGTCATCAGCGCGTCGCACAATCCGCACCACGACAACGGCATCAAGTTCTTCTCCGGCAAGGGCACCAAGCTCTCCGATGAAGTCGAGCTGATGATCGAGGAACTGCTGGACCAGCCCATGACCGTGGTGGAGTCCGAGCAACTGGGCAAGGTCACCCGCATCAACGATGCGGCGGGCCGCTATATAGAGTTCTGCAAGAGCACCACGCCGATCAGCACCGACTTCGCTGGTCTCAAGGTGGTGGTGGACTGTGCCCATGGTGCCACCTACAAGGTCGCGCCGAGTGTGTTCCGTGAGTTGGGCGCCCAAGTCAGCGTGCTGGCGGCTCAACCCAACGGCCTGAACATCAATGAGCACTGTGGCTCCACGCACATGGGCAGCCTGCAGGCGGCCGTGGTGGAGCAGAGTGCCGACATCGGCATCGCCTTCGATGGCGATGGCGACCGCGTACTGATGGTGGACCACACCGGTGCGGTCGTGGATGGCGACGAGCTGATCTACCTGATCGCCCGCGACCTGCACAGCCGCGACCGGCTCAATGGCGGTGTCGTCGGCACCCTGATGAGCAATCTCGGGCTGGAGCTGGCGTTCAAGGAGCTGGATATCCCCTTCATTCGCGCCAAGGTCGGCGATCGCTACGTGATGAGCCAGCTGCAGGCCAATGGCTGGATCCTCGGTGGCGAGAATTCCGGCCACATCGTCTGCAGTCACTTCACCACCACGGGCGATGCCATCGTTTCCGCCCTGCAGGTATTGCTCGCCCTGCAGCGCAGCGGCCAGTCCCTCGCGGAAGCGCGCCAGGGTATGCACAAGTGCCCGCAGGTGCTGATCAACGTGCGTTACGCCGGTGGCGATGTGGACCCGGTCAACCATCCAGCGGTGAAGGATGCCTGCAGCCGCGTCACCGAGCAGATGGCGGGGCGTGGCCGAGTCCTGCTGCGCAAGTCCGGCACCGAGCCGCTGGTGCGGGTGATGGTCGAAGGCAACGATGAAAAGCTGGTTCGAAGCTATGCCGAAGAGCTGGCGAAAGTCGTGACAGAGGTATGTGCTTGATTTGTCTTGCTAGTTGGATTTCTCTTGGGTAACATCTGCGCCCACTTTGATCGACGAGATAAAGCATGCGCCGACCTTTGGTAGCTGGTAACTGGAAAATGCACGGTACCCGCGCCAGCGTCGCAGAGCTGATCAAAGGCTTGCGCCAATTGGCCTTGCCTTCTGGTGTTGAAGTCGCGGTAATGCCGCCCTGTCTGTACATCAATCAGGTCATTCAAGGTCTGGATGGCAAGTCGATTGCCGTTGGTGCGCAGAACTGTGCGGTAGAGCCGGTGCAGGGAGCCCTCACCGGAGAAGTCGCGGCGAGTCAGTTGGCGGACGTAGGTTGCAAGCTGGTCCTGGTCGGTCATTCGGAGCGTCGCCTGATTCTGGGCGAAAGTGACGAAGTCGTGAGTCGCAAGTTCGCTGCTGCTCAATCCTGTGGTCTGGTTCCGGTGCTCTGCGTCGGTGAGACCCGGGAACAGCGCGAAGCCGGCAAAACGCTCGAGGTAGTCGAGCGTCAGCTGGGTAGCGTGATCGAAGAGCTTGGTGTGGGCGCACTTGTGCAGGCGGTAATTGCCTATGAGCCGGTTTGGGCGATAGGTACGGGGCTGACGGCCTCGCCGCAACAGGCGCAAGAGGTTCATGCGGCGATTCGTTCGCAGCTGGCGGCGGAAAACGCCGAAGTTGCTCGCGGCGTACGAATTCTGTACGGCGGCAGTGTGAAGGCGGCCAGTGCGGCCGATTTGTTCGGCATGCCGGATATCGATGGGGGGCTCATTGGTGGCGCCTCTCTGAATGCGGATGAGTTCGGTGCGATCTGTCGCGCCGCAGGAAGCTGACAAAATGCTGGAAACTGTCGTTATTGTTGTGCACTTGCTGGTGGCCCTGGGCGTTGTAGGCCTGGTTCTGATTCAGCAGGGCAAGGGTGCGGATACTGGCGCCTCGTTTGGTGGTGGTGCTTCGGCAACTGTTTTCGGAAGCCAAGGTTCTGCTACCTTTCTGAGTCGAGTTACTGGTATACTCGCCGCGGTTTTTTTCATTACCAGCCTGGGTTTAGCGTTCTTCGCTAAAGAAAAGGCTGAGGCGCTGAGCAACGTAGGTCTGCCGGATCCGGCAGCTCTCGAAGTTCAACCCGCCAAGCCGGCAGCTGACGATGTGCCGGTGCTCGAAGAGCAGAAGCCAGCTACCCAATCGGGTGATGTGCCTCAGGCTCCAGAGCAGAAGTAAGGCAAGTTTTGCCGAGGTGGTGGAATTGGTAGACACGCTACCTTGAGGTGGTAGTGGCCATAGGCTGTAGGGGTTCGAGTCCCCTCCTCGGTACCATACAAAGAGAGGCCCGCAGTGATGCGGGCCTCTTCTTTTGCGGGATGTTCGGTTGACCATGCAAGGTGCTGGCCGTATACTCTCGCACCAGCTTTGACGCGGGGTGGAGCAGTCTGGTAGCTCGTCGGGCTCATAACCCGAAGGTCGTTGGTTCAAATCCAGCCCCCGCAACCAGTAGTCGCGAAGCCCCTTTTTAGGGGCTTTTTGCTAGCTGGACAGTTGACCACCGATCGCTGATCAGGCGGTTTTTGAAGGGATGGGCGTTTCGCCCATTTTTTATTTGCACAGCATGCGAGAGGCAATCAGGTGTCGAGCAAGCTAGAACAGTTGCAGGCCTTGTTGGCCCCGGTAGTCGAAGCGCTCGGTTATCAGTGCTGGGGCATCGAGTTCCTGTCTCAAGGGCGGCATTCCCTGCTGCGGATCTATATCGATCACGAAAACGGCATCCTGGTCGAGGACTGCGAGAAGGTCAGTCGGCAGATCAGCGGTGTGCTGGACGTCGAAGACCCGATCGCCAACGAGTACACGCTCGAAGTGTCGTCGCCTGGCATGGATCGTCCGTTGTTCACCCTTGAGCAGTTCGCGGTCCATGCCGGCGAGCTGGTCAAGATCAAACTGCGTTCGCCCTTCGAAGGCCGACGCAATTTTCAGGGGCTTCTCCGCGGGGTGGAGGAGCAGGATGTCGTGGTGCTCATCGAAGACCGCGAGTTCCTCCTGCCGATCGAACTGATCGACAAGGCCAACATTATTCCCCGTTTTGACTGAGACGCGGATCCCGCGGATCCAATGGATTGCGAAAGGCGAGGCGTACGATGAGCAAAGAAGTACTGCTGGTTGTTGAGTCGGTATCCAATGAGAAGGGCGTACCGGCCAGCGTGATTTTCGAGGCGCTGGAGCTGGCCCTGGCCACTGCTACCAAGAAGCGTTATGAGGACGAAGTTGACCTGCGCGTGGCGATCAACCGCCAGAGCGGCAACTACGACACCTACCGTCGCTGGACTGTGGTCGAGGAGTCCGATTTCGAGGATCCGGCCATCCAGCTGACCCTGGACCAGGCCCAGGAGCGTGATGAGAAAGCCAAGATCGGCGACATCATCGAAGAAAAGATCGAGTCCATCGAGTTCGGCCGCATCGCTGCCCAGACCGCCAAGCAGGTCATCGTGCAGAAAGTGCGCGAGGCCGAGCGCGCGCAGGTAGTTGAAGCCTATCGCGAGAAGTTGGGCGACATCATTTCCGGCACCGTGAAAAAGGTCACCCGTGACAACGTGATCGTCGACCTGGGCAACAACGCCGAAGCGCTGTTGGCCCGCGAAGACATCATCGCTCGCGAGACTTTCCGCGTCGGCGCTCGTGTACGTGCCTTGCTGAAAGAAATCCGCACCGAGAACCGCGGTCCGCAACTGATCCTGTCGCGCACCGCGCCGCAGATGCTGATCGAGCTGTTCCGCATCGAAGTGCCGGAAATCGCCGAAGAGCTGATTGAAGTCATGGCTGCCTCCCGTGATCCGGGTTCCCGCGCCAAGATCGCCGTCCGCTCCAAGGACAAACGTATCGACCCGCAGGGCGCCTGCATCGGCATGCGCGGCTCCCGCGTCCAGGCCGTATCCGGCGAACTGGGCGGCGAGCGTGTCGACATCGTGCTGTGGGATGACAACCCCGCGCAGTTCGTGATCAACGCCATGGCTCCGGCCGAAGTGGTGGCGATCATCGTCGACGAAGATGCCCATGCCATGGACATCGCCGTTGGCGAGGACAATCTGGCTCAGGCCATCGGTCGTGGTGGTCAGAACGTTCGCCTGGCTAGCCAGCTCACTGGCTGGACCCTGAACGTGATGACCGAAGCGGACATCCAGGCCAAGCAGCAAGCCGAAACCGGCGACATCCTGCGTGCCTTCGTCGACGAGTTGGAAGTGGACGAAGAGCTGGCACAGGTACTGGTGGAAGAAGGCTTCACCAGCCTGGAAGAAATTGCCTACGTACCCATGGAAGAAATGCTCAGCATCGACGGCTTCGACGAGGACATCGTCAATGAGCTGCGTGCCCGTGCGAAGGACCGCCTGCTGACCAAGGCTATCGCAACCGAAGAGAAGCTGGCGGATGCCCAGCCTGCCGACGACCTGCTTTCCCTGGAAGGCATGGACAAGGGGCTGGCTGTTGAACTCGCCGTACGTGGCGTTATTAACCGCGAAGATCTGGCCGAGCAGTCGATCGACGACCTGCTCGACATCGACGGCATGGACGAAGAGCGTGCCGGCAAGCTGATCATGGCCGCCCGAGCCCATTGGTTCGAGTAAGTATCGCGGCCTGAGGAGAGAAGTGCATGACGCAAGTCACGGTGAAAGAACTGGCCCAAGTGGTCGATACACCGGTGGAGCGCCTGCTGCTGCAGATGCGCGAGGCGGGATTGCCGCACACCAGCGCCGAACAGGTTGTAACCGACAACGAGAAACAGGCCCTGCTGGCGCATCTCAAGGGCAGCCACGGCGAGCGCCTGGAAGAGCCGCGCAAGATTACCCTGCAGCGCAAGACCACTACCACGCTGAAAGTTGCTGGTAGCAAGTCCATCAGCGTCGAAGTACGTAAGAAGAAAACTTACGTCAAACGCAGCCCCGACGAGATCGAGGCCGAACGCCAGCGCGAGCTCGAGGAGCAGCGCGCAGCGGAAGAAGCCGCTCGCCTGAAGGCCGAGGCGGAAGCTCGCCAGCGCGCTGAAGAAGCCGCTCGCCGCGAAGCCGAAGCCCAGGGCAAGGCGACTGCCGAAGCTGGCAAGGTCGACGGCGTAGCGCCGGCGGTCGAAGCTGTTACCGCTCCGGTTGCTGCCGCAGTTGCTGCGCCTGCCGTCGCCGCTCCGGCTGCTGCCGGTGCCGTGGACGATCGCAAGAAGGAAGAAGTGCGCCGCCCCGAGCGCGCTCGTGACGAAGATGATCGTCGCGACCGCAAGCACGTGCAGCACCGTCCTTCGGTCAAGGAAAAGGAAAAGGTTCCGGCTCCCCGTGTTGCTCCGCGCACCACCGAGGAAGAGAGCGATTCCTTTGGTCGTCGCGGTGGCCGCGGCGGCAAGTCCAAGCTGAAGAAGCGTAACCAGCACGGGTTCCAGAGCCCGACAGGACCCATTGTGCGAGAAATCAGCATTGGCGAAACCATCACCGTGGCCGAACTGGCTGCCCAGATGGCCGTCAAGGGTGCCGAAGTCGTCAAGTTCATGTTCAAGATGGGCACTCCGGCGACCATCAACCAGGTGCTCGATCAGGAAACTGCTCAGCTGCTGGCCGAAGAGTTTGGCCACAAGGTCAAGCTGGTCAACGAGAACGCCCTGGAAGATCAGCTGGCCGAGTCCCTGAAGTTCGAAGGCGAAGCCATGACCCGCGCGCCGGTAGTGACCGTGATGGGTCACGTCGACCACGGCAAGACCTCGCTGCTCGACTACATCCGCCGTACCAAGGTGGCCAGCGGTGAAGCGGGTGGTATCACCCAGCACATCGGCGCCTACCACGTGGAAACCGAGCGCGGCATGGTGACCTTCCTGGACACCCCCGGTCACGCGGCGTTCACCGCCATGCGTGCTCGCGGTGCCAAGGCCACCGACATCGTCATCCTGGTGGTGGCGGCCGACGACGGCGTGATGCCGCAGACCGAAGAAGCCGTACAGCACGCGAAAGCGGCTGGCGTGCCGATCGTGGTCGCGGTGAACAAGATCGACAAGCCCGAAGCCGATCTGGATCGCATCAAGAACGACCTCGCTGGTCGTGACGTGATCCCGGAAGAGTGGGGCGGCGACACCCAGTTCGTACCTGTGTCGGCGAAAGTCGGTACCGGCGTCGACGAGCTGCTGGAAGCCGTGCTGCTGCAGGCCGAAGTACTGGAACTCACTGCAACCCCGTCGGCCCCTGGCCGTGGCGTGGTAGTCGAGTCCCGCCTGGACAAGGGCCGTGGCCCGGTAGCCACCGTGCTGGTCCAGGACGGTACCCTGCGTCAGGGCGACATGGTCCTGTGCGGCGTCAACTATGGCCGCGTCCGCGCCATGCTCGACGAGAACGGCAAGCCGGTGAAAGAAGCCGGTCCGTCCATCCCGGTCGAGATCCTCGGCCTGGACGGCACGCCGGATGCCGGTGACGACCTGACCGTGGTCTCCGACGAGAAGAAAGCCCGCGAAGTCGCCCTGTTCCGTCAAGGCAAGTTCCGCGAAGTCAAACTGGCCCGTCAGCAGTCCGCGAAGCTGGAGAACATCTTCGAGAACATGGGTCAGGACGAGAAGAAAACCCTCAACATCGTGCTCAAGTCCGATGTGCGTGGTTCTCTCGAGGCCCTGCAGGGCGCGCTGTCGGATCTCGGCAACGACGAAGTGCAGGTGCGTGTGGTCGGTGGCGGTGTCGGTGGTATCACCGAGAGCGATGCCAACCTGGCGCTGGCGTCCAACGCCGTGCTGTTCGGCTTCAACGTGCGTGCCGATGCCGGCGCCCGCAAGATCGTCGAGCAGGAAGGTCTGGACCTGCGTTACTACAACATCATCTACGACATCATCGAAGACGTTAAGAAAGCACTGTCCGGCATGCTGGGCAGCGAAGTCCGGGAGAACATCCTGGGTATCGCCGAGGTGCGTGACGTGTTCCGCTCGCCGAAGTTCGGCGCGGTCGCCGGTTGCATGGTGCTCGAGGGCATGGTCCACCGTAACCGTCCGATCCGCGTACTGCGCGACGACGTGGTGATCTTCGAAGGCGAACTGGAATCCCTGCGCCGCTTCAAGGACGACGTGTCCGAGGTGCGTGCCGGCATGGAGTGCGGTATCGGCGTGAAGAGCTACAACGACGTCAAGGTCGGCGACAAGATCGAAGTCTTCGAGAAGGTCCAGGTGGCGCGCACCCTGTAAGTGTCGCGCTTGCCACAAGCCGGGAGCCAGGAGCTGGAAGCTATCGCTATCCATCCCTGGCTTTTGGCTTTTAGCGTTCATGAGTGAATCGAAATGGCTAAAGAATACAGCCGTACCCAACGCATCGGCGACCAGATGCAGCGCGAACTGGCGCTGCTGATCCAGCGTGAGATCAAGGACCCGCGTCTGGGTCTGGTGACCATCACCGGATGTGACGTGGCCCGTGACCTGTCCCACGCCAAGGTGTTCATCACCGTGATGGGGCAGGACGACAACGCCGAAGTCATCAAGCAGAACACCGACATCCTCAACGATGCCGCCGGTTTCCTGCGCATGCAGCTGGGCCGCGCGATGAAGCTGCGTACCGTTCCCCAGCTGCACTTCAACTACGACGCCAGTATCCGTCGCGGCGTCGAGCTGTCGGCGCTGATCGAGCGTGCCGTTGCGGAAGACCGCAAGCACCAGGGCAACGACGAGGAGTGATGGCGTGGCCCAGGTAAAACGTATCCGCCGCAATGTCAGCGGCCTGCTGATCCTCGACAAGCCGCGTGGTATGAGCTCCAACGCCGCGCTGCAGAAAGTGCGCTGGCTCCTCAATGCCGAGAAGGCCGGCCACACCGGCAGCCTCGATCCCCTGGCCACCGGCGTGCTGCCGCTGTGCTTCGGCGAAGCCACCAAGTTCTCCCAGTACCTGCTGGATGCCGACAAAGGCTACGAGACCCTGGCTCAGCTGGGTGTCACCACCACCACCGGTGATGCCGAGGGCGAGGTTCTGGAGCGTCGCGAGGCGACCGTCGGTCGCGAGGACATCGAGGCACTGCTGCCGCGTTTCCGCGGTGAAATCAAGCAGATACCCCCGATGTACTCGGCTCTGAAGAAGGACGGCCAACCCCTCTACAAGCTGGCGCGTGCCGGCGAAGTAGTGGAGCGCGAGGCGCGTTCTGTTACTATTGCGCGCCTGGATTTGCTGGCCTGTGAGAACAGCCAGGCAAGATTGGCCGTCGCTTGCAGCAAAGGCACCTACATTCGCACCCTGGTCGAGGATCTCGGCCAGGCCCTGGGATGCGGCGCCCACGTGGCGGAGTTGCGACGGACCCAGGCAGGCCCCTTCGTGCTGGCCCAGGCGATCAGCCTGGAGACACTGGAGAAGGCCCACGCCGAAGGCGGCAACGAGGCACTGGACCAGTTCCTCCTGCCGGTGGACAGCGGGCTGGAACACTGGCCGCTGATCCAGCTGACCGAGCACAGCGCCTACTACTGGCTTCACGGCCAGCCGGTGCGGGCTCCAGAGGCGCCGAAGTTCGGCATGATGCGGGTACAGGATCATACCGGTCGCTTCATCGGTATCGGTGAAGTGAGCGATGACGGGCGCATAGCGCCGCGTCGACTGATTCGGTCGGAATGACCGATCCGAGGGTGGCTGTTAATAGGCACGGTCACTCCCCCCTTTAGAACACGGAACTTGAGGTTCCGGCCTATTACTCTCAGAGGAAGCCCATCATGGCACTGAGCGTTACTGAAAAAGCCCAGATCGTTAACGAGTACAAGCAAGCTGAAGGCGATACCGGTTCTCCGGAAGTGCAGGTTGCCCTGCTGACCGCCAACATCAACAAGCTGCAGGATCACTTCAAGGCCAACGGCAAAGACCACCACTCCCGTCGTGGTCTGATCCGCATGGTTAACCAGCGCCGCAAGCTGCTGGACTACCTGAAGGGTAAGGACACCTCTCGTTACAGCGCCCTGATCGGTCGTCTGGGTCTGCGTCGCTAAGCGACACAGATGAGCTGGAAGCTGGAAACCGGAAGCTGGACTTAGTGCCAGCTTTCGGCTTTCCAGCTTCTGGTTTTTTAAGGGGCTGATTCGGGTCCGACTCCCGCCAATCCCACGATTTCCCCAAGGCAACATAGAGAAGGAAAACACCGTGAATCCGGTAATCAAGAAGTTCCAGTTCGGTCAGTCGACCGTAACCCTCGAGACTGGCCGTATCGCCCGTCAAGCTTCCGGTGCCGTTCTGGTCACCATGGACGAAGACGTCACCGTGCTGGTGACCGTGGTTGGCGCCAAGCAGGCCGATCCGGGCAAGGGTTTCTTCCCGCTGTCCGTCCACTACCAGGAAAAAACCTACGCCGCCGGCCGTATCCCGGGTGGTTTCTTCAAGCGTGAAGGCCGTCCTTCCGAGAAGGAAACCCTGACCTCGCGCCTGATCGACCGTCCGATCCGCCCGCTGTTCCCGGAAGGCTTCCTGAACGAAGTGCAGGTCATCTGCACCGTGGTTTCCACCAACAAGAAGACCGATCCGGACATCGCTGCCATGATCGGTACTTCCGCGGCCCTGGCCATCTCCGGCATCCCGTTCGCCGGCCCGATCGGTGCAGCTCGCGTGGCCTACCACGAAGACGCCGGCTACCTGCTGAACCCGACCTACGAGCAACTGAAAGCCTCCGCCCTGGACATGGTCGTCGCCGGTACCCAGGACGCCGTGCTGATGGTTGAGTCCGAGGCTCAGGAACTGACCGAAGACCAGATGCTGGGTGGCGTGCTGTTCGCCCACCAGGAATTCCAGGCCGTGATCAACGCGGTCAAGGAATTCGCTGCCGAAGCCGGCAAGCCGACCTGGAACTGGACCGCTCCGGCCGAAAACACCGCTCTGCTCGGCGCCATCAAGGCCGAGTTTGGCGAGGCCATTTCCCAGGCCTACACCATCACCATCAAGCAGGACCGCTACAACCGCCTCGGCGAGCTGCGTGACCAGGTCGTCGCCCGCTTCGCTGGCGAAGAAGAAGGTCAGTTCCCGGCTGGTGAAGTCAAGGACGCCTTCGGTCTGCTGGAATACCGCACCGTTCGCGAAAACATCGTCAACGGCAAACCGCGTATCGACGGCCGCGACACCCGCACCGTACGTCCGCTGAAAGTCGAAGTCGGCGTGCTCGACAAGACCCACGGTTCCGCGCTGTTCACCCGTGGTGAAACCCAGGCCCTGGTAGTCGCCACCCTCGGCACCGCCCGTGACGCCCAGCTGCTGGACACCCTGGAAGGCGAGCGCAAGGATGCCTTCATGCTGCACTACAACTTCCCGCCCTACTCGGTGGGTGAGTGCGGTCGTATGGGCAGCGCCGGTCGCCGCGAAATCGGCCACGGTCGCCTGGCCCGTCGTGGCGTTTCCGCCATGCTGCCGAAGGGCGACGAGTTCCCCTACACCATCCGCGTAGTGTCCGAGATCACCGAATCCAACGGTTCCAGCTCCATGGCTTCCGTTTGCGGCGCCTCCCTGGCCCTGATGGACGCCGGTGTGCCGATGAAGGCTCCGGTTGCCGGTATCGCCATGGGTCTGGTGAAGGAAGGTGACAAGTTCGCCGTCCTGACCGACATCCTCGGTGACGAAGACCACCTGGGCGACATGGACTTCAAGGTAGCCGGTACCGCCAAAGGCGTGACCGCGCTGCAGATGGACATCAAGATCAACGGCATCACCGAAGAGATCATGGAGATCGCTCTGGAGCAGGCTCTGGAAGCTCGCCTGAACATCCTCGGCCAGATGAACCAGGTGATCGCCCAGTCCCGCAGCGAGCTGTCGGCCAACGCTCCGACCATGATCGCGATGAAGATCGACACCGACAAGATTCGCGACGTCATCGGCAAGGGCGGCGCCACCATCCGTTCGATCTGCGAAGAAACCAAGGCTTCCATCGACATCGAAGACGATGGCAGCGTGAAGATCTTCGGCGAGACCAAGGAAGCTGCCGAGGCCGCGCGTCAGCGTGTACTGGGTATCACCGCTGAAGCCGAAGTGGGCAAGGTGTACGTGGGCAAGGTCGAGCGCATCGTCGACTTCGGCGCCTTCGTCAACATCCTGCCGGGCAAGGACGGTCTGGTGCACATCTCGCAGATCAGCGACAAGCGCATCGACAAGGTCACCGACGTACTGAAGGAAGGCCAGGAAGTCAAAGTCCTGGTTCTGGACGTCGACAACCGCGGTCGCATCAAGCTGTCGATGAAGGACGTGGAAGCCGCCGAGGCTTCGGGCGTCTGATAATCGCCGGTCGATGAAGAGAGGGCCCCTTGCGGGCCCTCTTTTTTTGCCTGGAAAATGGCCAACCGCCATCGTCACTGGAACAGTCATGGACAAGACGCTCTGCCAGTATCATCCCGCCCAACCCGCTACCTGGCACTGCCTGCCCTGCCAGCGCCACTATGGCGATTGCTGCATCCCCCTCAACGCCGACGCCCCTGACGACAGCCCTGCCTGCCCGCTGTGCCGGAGCTCGCTGACCTTCCTCGGCGCCGCCAACACCGCCCAGCCATTCTGGGAGCGCCTGCCGCTGTTCTTCGCCTACGGCCTGCAGGCCAGCCCCCTGGCCTTCAGCGCGTTGCTGGCCCTGGCCGGGCTGTTCATGCCGCGCGTGCTGGTGCTCTGGATCCTCCTGCTGGGCCTGGCCACCAAGTACTTCCACTCCGTTATCGAGGCCAACAGCGAGGGCCAGCGCGAGGCGCCGAGCCTGCTGAGCGCCTTCGGCGGCGAAGGCGTCTCGCTGTTCTTCAAGCAGATGATCGTGTTCCTCATCGCCCTGGGGGCGCTCTGGCTGGCGGCGGACTTCAACAGCGAGACGATCTTCTGGGTGGTGAACATAGTCGTGGTCCTGGTGCTCCCCGCGAGCATCATCCGCCTGGCGCTGAGCAAGGAACTGGGCGCGGCGCTCAGCCCCGACCAGGTCGGCGAGGTGATCAAGGCCATGGGCTGGCGCTACCTGATCCTCTGCGCCTTCCTGTTCATCCTCTGGCAGTCTCCCGGCTACGTGACCTGGATGCTCTCCAGTGGCCTGCCCAAGGTGGTGCTGATGCCCATCGCCACCTTCCTGTTCGGTTATTTCGGCGTGGTCATGTGCAGCATGATGGGCTACGCCGTGTTCCAGTATCAGGGCGCCCTGGGCTTCGCCATCGCCGAGGACGATGCCCAGCAAGGGCTGCCGGAGCACGAGTGGCACCGCCGCAAGGCCCTGGCCGAAGCCGAGATACGCCTCAAGGAAGGGCAGAGCGACGGCGCGCTGGAGGCCCTTGTGGGGGCATTGCAGCGCACCCCCGACGACCTGCGCCTGAACGAGCGTTACCACCAGCTGCTGTTCGGCCTCGGCGCCCGTGAACGTTGCCTGCATCACCTGGATCACTACCTGCCCTTGGCGGCCCGGCAGAACCCGGCCCTGGCCGCTACCGCGCTGCTCAATGCGCGCCAGCTGCGGGCCGATTACTTGCCGGCCGATGCCCTGGTCTGCGAGCAGGTCGCCGGGGCCCTGCTGGATCGACACAAGGTGCGCGAGGCCCTCAGCCTGCTGCGCAACCTGCACCAGCGTTTCCCCGACTACCCGCACATCCCCCGCGCCTACCTGCTGGCGGCCCGAGGTTTCGCCGAGGGGCTGGGCCAACTGGAGCCGGCGCAGAAGCTGCTCGGCTATATCCGCGCGCGCTATCCCGCGTCGCCGTTGCTGGACCAGGTCGGCGCCCTGGAAGTCACGCTCGCCAAGCTGGCCAACGACAGCCGTTGACCCGCTTTCGTCGTGCAGTCTGCAAGGCCGCTTTGCGGCCAACTTGCAGTCTGCACGTAAAAGGCGTCCGAGCGATTTCTGTAACTGTCTGATTGGGATGGTTTTTTTGTTTATCCGGAAGCTGGCACAGGCCTTGCGACATTCCTGGCGACCCTGCAGCTAGGAACCTGCTGCAGATGTTCTGGAGAAGAGAGGAGACCTACCTCATGAAACAGACTTTCACCAAGTGGACCTTTGCCGCTGTTACTGCCGCCGCCCTGAGCCTGCCGTTCGCCACCGGCGTCTACGCAGACAGCAGTTCCCAGACCATGCTGGCAGCCAGCGAAACCATGGATAAAGCCGAAGAGGCAGTCTCCGATACCTGGATCACCAGCAAGGTCAAATCGACCTTCCTGGCCGACAAGAACCTCAGTGGCATGGACATCAAGGTAGAAACCAACAAGGGCGTGGTGGCGCTGTCGGGCATGGTGAAAACCGATGCCGAGCGCGACCTGGCTGTCGAAACCGCCAAGAACATCAAGGGTGTCACCGCGGTTTCCGCCGATGGCCTGAAATCCGCCGAGTAATCCCGGGGCCGGACCATTCCCTTGGGCGTGGTCCGGCTGCCGTGAGAGGAGGTACGTATGAACAGCGACATCATCAAAGGCAAGTGGAAGCAGCTCACGGGCCGTATCCAGGAGAAGTGGGGCGACCTGACCGATGACGATCTCGATGTGGCCGAGGGTCATAGCGAATATCTGGTCGGCAAGCTGCAGGAGCGTTACGGCTGGAGCAAGGAGCGGGCGGAGAAGGAAGTCCGCGACTTCAGCGGCGGGCTGTGAGTCCGCTACACACACACAAAGCCCCGCAATCGCGGGGCTTTTTTCATGGTTCTTCATGGAGCTCGGTGTGTATGGCGTTCTGCGCTCAGCTCATTGTCGAGAGGGTCGTTGGCTTCTGTTTCGCCCACCCGGGCGAGTCACTTCTTTCAAACGCCAAAGAAGTAACCAAGAACGCTTGCCCCTGCATCCGGGTTTGGCTTCGCCAAACTTCCCTCCCTACATCGTCGTTCCGGAGGCCCGCCGCGAAGGGCCATCCATGGCCCTGCGCGGCTCTCGCGGCATCCATGCCGCTCGTCCTCCTCCACAACGACTCCGGTCGGCCTCCTGAAGGGGCGGAGTCCTTGCCTCACCTCTTCAGCAACCTTGCAGGCCATGAGCGGGCATCAGGACTGTCTGTCGCCTACCGGCGCGAGTCACCCCTCTACCTGTGGGAGAGGGGCGGGGGAGAGGGAAGCATCCGTTGGCAGGGAGCCAGGTAGGCACTTACGCAAAACTACCAATCCGCCGGAAGCCCGCTCCTCGGTAATCCGACGAGCTTTTTCTGCTCAGCGCGCCAGATGCTGCTGGTAGAGAGCCAACTGGCGGGTCTGCTCGGCCTCGGGGAAGGCCCGGCGCAGGAACTGCCCGAGTTCGCCCACGCCGCGCAGGTCCTGGCGCTGGCCCAATTGCTTGGCCAGCTGCAGGGTCAGGCCCGGCAGCTGTGGCGGCACAGGATTGGCCTGGCAGAGGCGGCGCCAGGGCGCCAGGGCACGACCGCTGTCGCCGGCCTTGAGCAGGCGCTGCAGCAGGTGCAGGAGCACGGCGGGATGCTGCAGCAGGCGTTGCTGCGGATCGGCGACATCCTCCGCGATCTTCTGCAGCAGCGGCAGGGCGGCGGCCTGTTCCGGCAGGCCGAACAGCTGCTTCAGCACGACGGTCAGCAGGGGCTTGTCCTGGCGGCTCTTGGCCAGCGGATAGAGGCGCTCCAGCAAGGGCAGCCGGCCGGGGTAGCGCTGCAGCAGGTCGAGCCCGCGCGGTGCGGCCTGGTCGAGGGCGAAGCGGCTGATCAACTGGTCCAGCGCCGCCAGCTCGCGCTTGAACGGCGCATCCGGGTCTTCCTTGTTCAGGTAGGCCTCGTCCACCTTGAGCACCCTGGCCTGGCGCAATAGCCAGGTTGCGAGGAAGCCGAAGCCCAGGCCGCCGAGGTGGGCGTAGTAATTGACGTGGTCATCGGCCAGGAGCACGCCATACAGCTCCTTGCCGAACCAGGCCGGGAAGATCCACAGGGCGGGGGCCTTGAAGTAGCCGATCAGGGGGCCGAGCCAGTAGAAGAAGCGGATCTTGCGCAAGCCGTAGACGGCTATGGTCATGCCCATCAGCCCCGAGACGGCGCCGGAGGCACCGATGCCGGCCACCCACACCGGGTCCAGGGCCCACCAGAGCAGGTGCGATGCCAGGCCACTGGCGAGGTAGAGGCCGAGGTAGATCCAGCGTCCCAGCGCCGCCTCCAGGGCGAAGCCGCAGATGAACAGGAAGATCATGTTGCCCAGTAGATGGTCGAAGCTGCCGTGCAGGAACATGGCGCCGAACAATCCCTGGACGCTGAACTTGTTGGGGATGAAGCCGAAGCGCTGGGCACTGATGCTGTCCCGCGCCTCCTCGGCCGGTTGCCGCGCCCGCTGCCAGGCGGGGTCGGCCTGGTAGGCGGGGGCGTGGTGCAGCCAGTCTTCGAATTCCAGGTCGCGCAGGATGAGGGCGGCCAGGTGC
This sequence comes from Pseudomonas resinovorans NBRC 106553, assembly GCF_000412695.1. Classification (NCBI taxonomy): domain Bacteria; kingdom Pseudomonadati; phylum Pseudomonadota; class Gammaproteobacteria; order Pseudomonadales; family Pseudomonadaceae; genus Metapseudomonas; species Metapseudomonas resinovorans. The sequence goes on along the minus strand of NC_021499.1, from coordinate 5,414,185 downwards.
TGGCGGCGCAGGCCGTCGATGCTGCGGCGCTGGTCGGCGTCGTACTGCTCGCGCGCCACCAGGTGGTCGATGTACAGGGCGCGCTCACGGTTGAGCAGGCCGCCGTCGAGATAGAGCTGTTGCGCCTCGTCCGTGCGCTCCTGGTCCGAGCCCTGGTAGAGGACGTAGATCAGGACGTTGAGCAGGATCAGCAGCAGGGTGATGACCGGCGGGCGCCGCCAGTCCAGGGGCTGGTCGGCGGGCAGGATGATCATGGCGCGGGGCTCAGTTGCGCTGGCTGTCGATTTCGCTGAGGCGGCCGCCGACGAACCTCAGGTAGTGGTACATGCCGTTGTTGGGGCCGTACACCCACTCTTCCACCTGCATTTCCTGGCGCCCGCTGGTGGTTTCCGAGTAGCCGATGAAATTGCGCGATGCGGGTTCGCCGCACTTGCGCTGCACCTCGACGGTGCGGTCCCCCACGCTCACCAGCTTGCTCTCGCAGCGGAAGGTGTTGGCGTTGGCCGTGGAGGCCAGAAGCAGAGTGGCTGCGAAGAGGCAGGGGAGGGTTTTCATCGGGGCGGGCATCCTGTCCGGGGGGAATGAGCGGCAGAGCGTAGCATCTCGCCCCGGCGCCGTCAGTTGCCCCGCTTGCTGTCGATATTGCGCAGGCGATTGCCCTCGAAACGGAGGAACTGGTACATGCCGTTGCGCGGGCCGTAGACCCACTCCTCGACCCGCACTTCATTGCGCCGATAGTACTCGTCCACTACTTCCTTGAAGCCCAGGTCGGTGCGGCTGATCGGCTCGCCGCACTTGTCGAGCACTTCGTTGGTGGTGTCGTCGAGGCTGATCAGGTTGCTGTTGCAGCGCAGCGTAGAGGAGGCCTGGGCGTTGCCCAGGGCCAGGAGCAAGGGCAGGCAGAGGAGGGCGCGAAGGTTCACGGGAGGGTCCGCAGTTCGGGGCAAGTGACTACAGCCTACACCTGGCGCCCCGGAGCGTCAGCGGCTGCGCCGGGATTCGATGCGGACCAGGCGGTTGCCTTCGAAGGTGAGGATCCTGAGCATCCCGTTGGTGGGCCCGTAGACCCATTCCTCCACGTCGAACTCGCGCCGGTCGTAGGAGCCCAGGGTGTAGCCGACGCGGTCGCGGTGCACCGGCTCGCCACACCGGTCCAGGACTTCGAAGGCACGGTCGCCGAGGCTGATCAGCCGGCTGCCGCAGCGCATGGTCCTGCCACCCGCCTCGACCCCGGCCGGGATGGCCAGGGCGAGTGCCAGCAGGGCGGGCAGCAGCGCGCGCATGGGGTCTCCTATTCGCTGTCCAGATGCAGCGGGGTGATCACTTCACCGGCCTGGTTCGGCTCCACCAGGCTGACGTCGAGCAGGAAGATGCGGTCGTCGGCGAGGCCGCCACGGTCCACCAGGTAGTCCTTGATGCTGGCGGCGCGGGCCTGCCCCAATTGGCGCAGCAGCAGGTCGCTCTGGGCCCAGGAGGTGAGGACCGCTTCGCGCAGTTTCGTGGTGCGTTGCTCGCCATCCAGCTCCTTCCACTCGGCCGGGGGCTGCTGCTTCAGGCGGGTGCGGTAGATACCTTCCAGCATAGGTGGTTTCTCGTCGTCCGGGACTTCGAGCTGGCTGGCTTCGGCCGGCACCTTGTCGCCCCGACGCTGGGCGATCTTGTAGTAGGTACTCTGATACTCGCGCTCCAGGCGCTGCTCGGCCAACAGCGGGCCGTCGGCGGCCTTGGCGCTGGCGCCCTCCACTTCCAGGCGCAGGGCGGGGCGCTTCTTCAGTGCCTCGGCCAGGGTGTCCAGGGCCTTCTGTGCCTCGGGGTCCAGCTCGCTGCTGCCGGCGGGGAAGGGCACCTGGCCCAGGTCCTCGCTGCTGCCGCCGACCAGGCCGGCAACGAAGTTGAAGGGGGCCTGCACCGCGCGCAGCACCAGATTGCGCAGGGTTTGCCAGACGATGGGCGCGACGCTGAATTGCGGGTCGTTGAGGTTGCCGGCCACCGGCAGCTTGATGTCGATCTTGCCTTCGGTGTCCTTCAGCAAGGCCACCGCGAGGCGCACCGGCAGGTCGACGGCGTCGGGGCTGTCCACCTGCTCGCCCAGCTGCAGCTGTTCCAGCACCAGATGGTTCTCGGCCTTCAGCTGGCCCTTCTCGATCTGGTAGTGCAGGTCCAGGTTGAGTCGGCCCTTGCGGATGCGGTAGCCGGCGAACTTGCCGGAGTAGGGCGTCAGGGTGGTCAGCTCGACGCGCTTGAAGCTGGTGGCGATATCGAGGCTGTCCAGCGGGTCGAACGGGTTGAGGCTGCCCTTGATGGTCACCGGTGCGTAGCGATCCACCTTGCCGTTGATGGCCACGGTGGCCGGCTTCGGATTGCGACTGTCGAGGGTGCCGATCTCGCCGTTGAGCTGCTGGATGGCGGTGGCGAAGTTCGGCGTCAGGCTGAAGTCGGCGAAGTTGGCCGAGCCGTCCTTGATCAGGATACCGCCGATACGGATGCCCAGTGGCTTGCCGGCCGGAGCGGGCTTGGCGTTGGCGCTGCTGGCGCCGGCCTCGGCGGGCTGCTTGATCACCAGGTCGCTGGCGTTGGTGGTCAGGTCCTCGTTGATGATGAAGCGCACATAGGGCTGGTTCAGGCTCACCTTGTCGATGTTCAGGCTGTTGCCGTGCTGGTAGTTGAGGCCCTCCACCAGCAGCTGTTGCCATTTGACGAAGTCGCGTTCCTTGATGGTGTCCAGGGTGTGCAGCTGGTTGACCAGGGCACGGCCGGTAACGGCCAGGGCCAACGGCTCGGTGCTCTTGAGGTCGACGTTGAGGTCGCTATCCAGCAGGCCGCTGCGCAGTTCGAGGCGCACGAAGGGGCTGAGGTAGGCCTGGGCCACGCGCAGGTCGATGTCGCGGGTCTGCACTTGCAGCTTGGCCGTGGTGGGCTTGAGTTGGACCTGGCCGACCGCCTGGACCTTGCCCTGCTTGCCCAGGCCCGTGTCGAGGCTGAGGTTGAAGGGCGATTCACCGCGACTGTCGAAATCCTTCAGATCCAGGTTCAGCGGGCCCAGCTCCAGTTGCACCGGCTCCTTGGGGACCCGGTCGGCCAGGTGCACCTTGTAGCCGCGCAGTTGTGTTTCCCGCAGCTTCACCAGCCACGGCTTGGCGGGCTCGGCCGGCTCCTTGGCGGGCGCCTGCTCGGCTTTCGCCGCCGGCTTGGCTTCGCTGGCGAAGAGTTTCTGCCAGTCCAGCTGGCCGTCGGCCTCACGGGCGGCCCAGGTTTCCAGGTTCTGGCTGTGGATCTTGCCCACCAGCACTTCCTGCTTGACCAGGTCCAGGGAGGTGTCGCTGATCTCAAGCAGTTCCAGGTTGACCAGCGGGCGCTTGTCCGGGGCCTTGATGGCGAAGGGCGACACCTTGATCCAGATCTTGTCCAGGTTGAGCTGGGTGCCTTTGTCCAGGCTCAGCTTGTAGTCCGTGGACAGGCTCATCACGCCCTTCTCCAGGACCAGCGGCACGGCATCGCGCACATAGGGCCAGAAGCTCTTCATCCGGGCTTCGGTGAGTTTCAGCTGGCCGCTCGAGGTGAAGGGGATCAGGGTGATCTGGCCTTGCCAGTCGATACGCCCGCCGTAGGGGCCGGTGGCCACCAGGTTCATGTTGGTGTCGTCGTCGGGCAGGGTGCTGAGGTTCTTCAGTTCCAGGTTGAGCGAGTCGTAGACGAACTCGATGGGCTCGCTCGGGCGCAGGTCCTGGAAGTGCAGGCCGCCTTCGCTCAGCTTGATGCGGTCGATGCGCAGGGGGAAGGGCTCGCCGGCCGGCTCTTCCGGCTTGGGCTCGCTGGGCGGCAGCTTGAACAGCTGGGTCAGGTTGAGCGTGCCGTCCTTGGCGAACAGGACCTGGGTGGTCGACTTGTCCAGTTCGACGTCGGCCAGGTGCAGGGCGCCGCTCCAGAGGCTGTCCAGTTGCAGGTTGGCATAGAGCCGCTCGAAGCCCACCTGTTCGGCCTTGTCGTCGCCGATGTGCAGGCCCCAGAGGGTCAGCTCCAGGCTGAACGGGTTGAGCTGGATACGCTCCAGCCGCGCCGGAACCGTGGCGAACTGGGCCAGTTGCTGGTTGACCACCCGCAGGGCGATGCCGGGGATGATCAGGAAACCGAGCAGGCTGTAGAGGGCTACGACGATCAGCAGGGCGCAGGCGGCCCGTTTCAATCCTTTGTACATGAGGCGTCAACTATCCCGGTGAAGAGTGCCTTGGATTATGGCACGGCCTCCAGGTTCCGCCTGATGCATGGCTCCCGTTGCGATGCGGCTTTCAGAGCTGCAGGACGAGGGTTTTCAGCGGTGGGCGTCCATCGCTGGACGGGAAGTCGCCGGCAGGGGGCAATTGCAGGCAATCGCGTACCGGTCGGCCCAGTTTGCTGGCGCAGCGCAGCACCTGCTCGCGCCAGTCCTCGATGTCCACCTTGGCCAGGTTGTTGTTGCACACCAGCACGCCGCCGTCGGCGGTGGCCAGCAGGGCGGGCTTGAGCAGGCTCTGGTAGTCGCGCAGCAGGTCCACGGTGCCGAAGGCGCTCTTGGCCCAGGCCGGCGGGTCGAGGAACACCAGGTCGAACTGGCGTTGTTGCAGCCGCGGGTAGCTGGGCAGCTTCTGGCCGTGGCGGCGGGCGATGGGCAGCCCGGCGAGTTGGCGGATGGCCGGGAAGTAGTCGGACTGGATGAACTGCATGGGCGCCAGTTGCGGGTTCAGCGCGCCATTCTCGCGGCCGACCGCCAGGTTGCCTTCGGCGAAGTCCAGGTTCCACACCTCGCTGGCGCCGCCGGCGGCCGCGCAGAGGCCGATGCCGCAGGTGTAGGCGAAGAGGTTGAGCACCGACTTGCCGGCGCTGTTGTCCTTCACCCAGCCACGGGCGTTGCGCAGGTCGAGGAACAGCAGCGGGTCCTGGCCGGGATGGCGGCCGCGCACCCGGTAGTTCAGCCCCCATTCGTGGCCTGTGAGGTCTTCCAGGGCGGCCGCATCGGCCTGGTAGACCGGGTCGCTGCGGTCGATCCGCGAGTTGCCCTGGGAGCGGTCGTTGTAGACCAGCAGCAGTTTCTCGCCGAGGAACGCCTCCACTGCGCTGGCCAGGGCCAGCAGCGAATCCCGCTCCAGGACCTGGTGGAAGCTCTGCACCATCAGCTGCGGACCATAGCGGTCGACCGTCAGGCCGGGGGCGCCTTCCTGGCTGCCATGGAACAGCCGGTAGCAGTCGGTGCCCTGGGTGTGGAGTTCGGCCAACAGCGGCTTGCGGGCGTCGAGTGCGGCGCGCAGCGCCTGGAGGAGATCGGAGGACATGCGCGGCGTCTCGTAAAAAGGGGCGCGCAGTTTAACAAAGGGGCCCGGCCGTAGGTTGGTGCAGAGCGCAGCGAAGCCCAACGCTTCCTGGTCGGGCCCCTTGTTGGGTTTCGCTTCGCTCTACCCAACCTACCAACTAGCGCTCGATGGCCAGGGCCACGCCCTGGCCGCCGCCGATGCAGAGGGTCGCCAGGCCCTTCCTGGCGTCGCGCTTGATCATCTCGTGCAGCAGGGTCACCAGTACCCGGCAGCCGGAGGCGCCGATGGGGTGGCCGAGGGCGATGGCACCGCCGTTGACGTTGACCTTGGCCGCGTCCCAGCCCAGCTCCTGGCCCACGGAAAGGGCCTGGGCGGCGAAGGCTTCGTTGGCTTCGATCAGGTCCAGCTCGTCGAGGCTCCAGCCGGCCTTGTCGAGGCAGCGGCGGGTGGCGCCGACCGGGCCGATTCCCATGATCGCCGGGTCGACACCGGCGTTGGCGTAGCCAGCGATGCGTGCCAGCACCGGCAGGCCGAGGGCCTGGGCTTTCTCGGCGCTCATCAGCAGCACGGCGGCGGCACCGTCGTTAAGGCTGGAGGCGTTGCCGGCGGTGACGCTGCCGTCCTTCTTGAAGGCCGGCTTCAGCTTGGCCAGGGATTCGGCGCTGGTGCCGGCGCGGGGCTGCTCGTCGGTGGCGAAGGCAACCGGATCGCCCTTTTTCTGCGGGATCAGGATAGGTGTGATTTCAGCGCTGAAACGACCACCCTCGATGGCTGCCACGGCCTTCTGCTGGGAGGCGGCGGCGAAGGCATCCTGGGCTTCGCGGCTGATGCCGTACTTGTCCACCAGGTTCTCGGCGGTGATGCCCATGTGGTAGTCGTTGAAGGCGTCCCACAGGCCGTCCTGGATCATGCTGTCCACCAGCTTGGCGTGGCCCATGCGTAGGCCGGTGCGGGCGGCGGGCATGACGTAGGGGGCCAGGCTCATGTTTTCCTGGCCGCCGGCGATGATCACCTCGGCGTCGCCGCAGCGAATCGCCTGGGCCGCCAGGTGCAGGGCCTTGAGGCCGGAGCCGCAGACCTTGTTCAGGGTCATGGCCGGCACCGCGTGGGGCAGGCCGGCGAGGATGGCGGCCTGGCGGGCCGGGTTCTGGCCGCTGCCTGCGGTGAGCACCTGGCCGAGGATCACCTCGTCCACGTCGGCGCCGTCGAGGCCGGTCTGCGCCAGCAGCTGGCGGATCACCGCGGCGCCCAGTTCCGGAGCGGGAATGCCCGCCAGGCTGCCCTGGAAGCTGCCGATGGCGGTACGGGTGGCGGCGACGATTACGACTTCTTGCATGAATCTGTCCTCACGGCTGCGGATCGGGTCAGGCAATGACCAAACTGGTCCGCATGGTCCCACAGGGACGTTGGCCGGACCACCCTCTTATCGGGTGGGTAGGCCCATGCGCCGGCGCGCCCGGTGGACGGCGCCGTTGCGCATGGCCCAGCGCAGCAGCGGCGCCATGCGCCAGACCAGGTCGCGCACCACGCGGCGTTGCCAGGGGCGCTGGTGCAGGCCGAGCATGGCGCTGGCCCAATCGGGCAGCAGGTCGATGCCGGCCTGCATCATCAGCACGCCGAAGGGCTTGGCCAGGGCGCTGGGGGCGGGGGCGCCGAGCAGCAGGCGCACCACCTCCAGGCTGCGTTCGTCGCAGAGCAGCTGCGGCCGCATGGCCTCCAGGTAGTCGGCGATTTCCTGGCGGGACTTCGGCACGTTGCGGGCGCCCAGGCGCTCGGCCACCAGGGCGATCTCCGCGTAGTAGCGATCCTGGTCGTCAGCGGAGAGCTGCGGGTTGAGGTAACGCAGGTGGGCCTTGAGGAAGCAGCTGACCTCGGCCACGTGCACCCAGGTCAGCAGGTCCGGGTCGCTGGCGGCGTAGGGGCGGCCGTCGGGGGCGGTGCCGGTGACCTGCAGGTGGATCTCGCGCACCTTGTCGATCAGCCAGTCGGCGTCCTTGCGGGTGCCGAAGGTGGTGCCGGAAATGAACTGGCCGGTGCGACGCAGGCGGCCGAGCATGTCCTCGCGGAAATTGGAGTGGTCCCAGACGCCGGACAGCGCCAGGGGATGGAGCATCTGCAGGAGCAGGGCGCCAATGCCGCCGATCATCATCGAGGTGAAGTCGCCGTGGACCTTCCAGGTCACCGAGTCGGGGCCGAAGAGTCCGGGGTCGCCCTTGGGGTTTTCGAAATCGAGCTGACCGAGGGCGAGACCGGTGAGGCCGATGATCTGGCTTTCGATGCGCTGGCGGATGAATTCCATGGAGAGGTGCTTCCAAGCGAAAGGCGCAAGCCCCCGGTGGGGGCTGGCGCCTTGGCGGGCCTTACTGGTTGAGGCGTTTGTCGATCAGGTTCTGCACCACCGACGGGTCGGCCAGGGTGGAGGTATCACCGAGGTTGTCCAGCTCGTTGCAGGCGATCTTGCGCAGGATGCGCCGCATGATCTTGCCCGAACGGGTCTTGGGCAGGCCCGGCGCCCACTGGATCAGCTCGGGCTTGGCGAAGCTGCCGATTTCCTTGCTGACCAGGGCCAGCAGTTCCTTCTTCAGCTCGTCGCTGGGTTCCAGGCCCTTCATCGGCGTGACGAAGGCGTAGATGCCCTGGCCCTTGAGGTCGTGGGGGTAGCCGACCACTGCCGCCTCGGCCACGGCGTCGTGGAGCACCAGGGCGCTTTCCACCTCCGCGGTGCCGATGCGGTGGCCGGAGACGTTGATCACGTCGTCGACGCGGCCGGTGATCCAGTAGTAACCGTCCTCGTCGCGGCGGGCGCCGTCGCCGGTGAAGTAGTAGCCGGGGTAGGCGGCGAAGTAGGTGTCGACCATGCGCTTGTGGTCGCCGTAGATGCTACGGATCTGGCTCGGCCAACTGGCCTTGATCGCCAGCACACCCGAACCCGCGCCGTCGATTTCCTTGCCCTTGTCATCCAGCAGCACCGGCTGCACGCCGAAGAAGGGGCGGGTGGCTGAACCGGGCTTGAGGGAGGTGGCGCCGGGCAGCGGGGTGATGAGGATGCTGCCGGTCTCGGTCTGCCACCAGGTGTCGACGATGGGGCAGCGGCGGTCGCCCACCACGTTGTAGTACCACTCCCAGGCTTCCGGGTTGATCGGCTCGCCCACGCTGCCGAGCAGGCGCAGGCTGGAGCGCGAGGTTTTCTTCACCGGGTCCTCGCCTTCGCGCATCAGGGCGCGGATGGCGGTGGGCGCGGTGTAGAAGATGTTCACCTGGTGCTTGTCGATCACCTGCCAGAAGCGCGAGGCGTCCGGGTAGTTGGGCACGCCCTCGAACATCAGGGTGGTGGCGGCGTTGGCCAGGGGGCCGTAGACGATGTAGCTGTGGCCGGTGACCCAGCCCACGTCCGCGGTGCACCAGTAGACCTCGCCTTCGTGGTAGTCGAACACGTACTTGTGGGTCATCGCCGCGCCCAGCAGGTAGCCGCCGGTGGTGTGCAGCACGCCCTTGGGTTTGCCGGTGGAGCCGGAGGTGTAGAGGATGAACAGCGGGTCCTCGGCGTCCATCCACTCCGGCGGGCAGTCGTCGCTCGCGCCCTGCAGGGCCTGGTGGTACCAGAGGTCGCGCCCCTCGACCCATTCGACTTCACCTTGGGTGCGCTCGACCACCACGACTGTGGAGACGTTCGGGCAATCCTTCAGGGCCTTGTCGACGTTCTTCTTCAGCGGTACGTACTTGCCGCCGCGCACGCCCTCGTCGGCGGTGATCACGGTGCGGCAGTCCGCATCGAGGATGCGGTCACGCAGGGCGTCGGGGGAGAAACCGCCGAAGACCACCGAATGCACCGCGCCGATGCGGGAACAGGCCAGCATGGCGTAGGCCGCCTCCGGCACCATGGGCATGTAGATGCACACGCGGTCGCCTTTCTTCACGCCGCGCGCCTTGAGCACGTTGGCCAGGCGGCAGACGTGCTGGTGCAGCTTGCCGTAGGTGACCTGGGCGGATTCGGCGGGGTTGTCGCCTTCCCAGATGATCGCCACCTGCTCCCTGCGTTGTTCCAGATGCCGATCGATGCAGTTGTAGCTGACGTTCAGCTTGCCGCCTTTGAACCACTCGGCCTCGCCCTTCTTCAGGTCGCTGCGGTGGACCTGGTCCCAGGGCTTGAACCAGGTGAGGAAGCTGGTGGCCTGCTCGCCCCAGAACAGCTCCGGCTGCTCGATGGACTGCTGGTAGAGGCGCAGGTAGGCATCGTTGTCGATCAGCGCGTGCTTGCGCACGGCGTCCGACACGGGGTGAAGACTGATCTCGTACATGGCGGGTCCTTGTTGTTGTGCGGCCGAGATAACCACAAGGGTGCCCCCAAGCCGCCGTCTCGTACAAGGGTTGACCATGTAGTTTCGTAGCCGATCCCTCAGTTGCGGGGATATTCCAGCTGCGTGGCGACGAAGGCGGCGGTGCCGGCGCCATAGCGCGTGGCGATGCCGTCCAGAGCCTCGTCCAGCGCGTGGCCGGCCGCCGCCTCTGCGCCGGGCAGGGGCGCGAGGCTTGCAGGCGCGGCGTCGGGCAGCAGGGTCAGGCCATGCAGGCTGCGCACGGGGCCGCTCCCGGTGGCCAGCACGCTGGTGCGCCAGCTGCGTGCCCAGGCGTCGGCGCGCAGGGCCAGGGTGGCTTCGTCCAGGTCCGGTTGCAGTGGCAGGGCCAGGCTTTCGTGGCGCCAGAAGGCAAGGTAGTTGCCGGCTGCGGTGAGGTAGCCGTCAGCACCGAAGGCGAAGGCCTGGCTGTCGTGCCGTGGCGACCAGTCCCCGAGGCCGATCTCGCGCGCCAGGCTGGCGGCCTTGGCCGGTCCGGCGATGGCTTCCACCAGGGCCAGGGACACCGGCAGCGCGGCGCTTACCCCGGAGCTGGTCACCAGCTTGCCATCCGCCACATAGCGGCGGTCGACCTGCCAGCGGGTGTCGGGAAAGTCCGCTTCGCGCCTGGCCTGCGAGTACCAGTGCCCGGTGGCCCGGCGACCGTGGAGCAGGCCGGCGTGTCCCAGCACCAATACACCATCGCAGATGCCCACCAGGGTGGCGCCCTTGGCGGCCTGGCGGGCGACGAAGGCGGTGAGGAGCGGATCGTCGCTATGGTGCACGGCGGGGACTATCAGGTAGTCGGCGCCCTGTGGATAACGTCGCTCGAATTCGGCAGTGGTGGCCTGGGCGCGGACCTTCAGTGCCGGCATCAGCTGCACCGGGCCATCGCCGGTGGACAGGGCGAGCACCTCGGCCACGTTGGCGCGGCTGAGCAGGCCGAAGGGCACCAGGAAGTCCACCAGTTCGGTCATGCGGTTCTCGCCCACCACGGCCACCAGCGGTTGTTCGCGGCCGAAGCGCGGCTGGTAGGGCTGGATGGGGTCGGCATCCTCCCCGAAGGCGAGCAGGGGGGCCAGCAGCGTGAGGACCAGCAGGAAGGCGCGCATGGGCATTCTCCAGGGGCAGTGGAAGCCAGTCTGGCGTGCGAGCGAATGTCACGAATGACAGCTATCAGTGAATAACTGCCAATCCACTTCACGGGTGTTCCCCATGGCGCAACCCCATCGCGTGCTGCTGCTGGTGTTTCCCGATTTCCAACTGCTGGATGCCAGCGGTCCGGCGGAGGTGTTCGCCGCCGTGACCGAACACCTGCCAAGGGCAGCGGGGGCGGCCTATGTGCTGCAGGGCATCTCCGCCGAGGGCGGGCTGGTGCGTTCCAGCACCGGGCTCGAGTTGATGAGCGAGGCCCTGCCGGAACCGGCCGACCTGGCCGGCAGCACCTTGCTGGTAGCCGGTGGCTACGGCGTGCAGCGGGCGATGGGGCAGGGTCGACTGGCGCGCTGGCTCAAGGAGGCGGTGCCCCGGGTGGCGCGCTGCGGCTCGGTGTGCACGGGGGCCTTTTTGCTGGCGCAGGCGGGCTTGCTGGATGGCCGTCCCGTGGTCACCCACTGGAAGTACGCCCCGTTGCTGCAGCGGCTGTTCCCCAAGCTGCTGGTGCAGGAAGACGCGTTGTTCGTGCGCGACGGGCGCTTCTACAGCTCGGCCGGTGTTACCGCCGGCATGGACCTGTGCCTGAGCCTGGTGGAGGAGGACCATGGGAGGCCGGTGTCGTTGCAGGTGGCCAAGGGGCTGGTGATGTACCTGCGCCGGCCAGGTGGCCAGCGGCAATTCAGCGCCGAGTTGCTGGCCCAGCAGGCACCTGCCGGTGGCGTATTGGAGCAACTGGTCCACTGGTTGCGCGGCCGCCTGCACGAAACCCTGGATATCGAGACGCTGGCGCTCCAGGCGGCGATGTCACCGCGCAGCCTGCATCGGCATTGCCAGGCGGAACTGGGGGTAACACCGGCCCGGTTGCTGATGCAGTTACGTCTGGAGGAAGCGTGTCGGCTGCTGGAGGCGGGCGCGACATCGCTCAAGCGCACGGCGCAGAAGACCGGGTTCGGCAGCGAGTACAACCTGCGCCGGGCCTTCGTCCAGGCCCTGGGGGTGACGCCGAGTGAATATCGGCAGCGGTTCTGCCGCTAGGTGGAACGAATCGCGAATGAATTCGCTCCTACGGGTGCAGGAGCGAAATCACTCGCCGGGGCTGGCTCAGCCGCGATGGCGCGCGCGGAAGAAGTCGATCAGGCCCTGGGTCGAGCCGTCCTCGGCCAGGGCTTCGTCCTGGCCGGTGAGGCGCGAGTAGACGCCCTTGCCCAACTCCTTGCCTAGTTCCACTCCCCACTGGTCGAAGGCGTTGATGCCCCAGAGCACGCTTTGCACGTAGACCTTGTGTTCGTACATGGCGATCAGCGCACCCAGGCGGCGTGGGCTGATGCGTTCCATCACCAGGGTGTTGCTCGGGCGGTTGCCGGGGACCACCTTGTGCGGCGCCAGGCGCTGCACCTCGTCTTCCGGCAGGCCCTTGGCGCGCAGCTCGGCCTCGGCTTCCTCGTGGGACTTGCCGAGCATCAGCGCCTGGCTCTGGGACAGGCAGTTGGCGAACAGCCACTGATGGTGGTCGGCGACCGGGTTGTAGCTGGAAACCGGGACGATGAAGTCCGCCGGGATCAGCTGGGTGCCCTGGTGCAGCAACTGGTGGTAGGCATGCTGGCCGTTGCAGCCTACGCCGCCCCAGATCACCGGACCGGTGCCGGCGCTGACGGGGCTGCCGTCCTGGCGCACGCTCTTGCCGTTGGATTCCATGTCCAGCTGCTGCAGGTGGTCGGTGAAGTTACGCAGGTAGTAATCGTACGGCAGGATCGCGTGGCTATGGGCGCCCCAGAAGTCGCCGTACCAGACGCCCAGCAGGCCGAGGATCACCGGGATGTTGCGCTCGAAGGGCGTGGTCTGGAAGTGCTGGTCCATGCTGTAGGCGCCGGACAGCAGCTCCTTGAAGTTGGAGATGCCGATGGACATGGCGATCGGCAGGCCGATGGCGGACCACAGCGAGTAGCGCCCGCCGACCCAGTCCCACATCGGGAAGATGTTCTCTTCGCGGATGCCGAAGGCGATCGCCGCTTCCTTGTTGCTGGAAACGGCGATGAAGTGCCGGTAGAGCTCCTCTTCGCTGCCACCCTGGGCCAGGTACCAGGCGCGGGCGGCCTGGGCGTTCTTCAGGGTTTCCAGGGTGCCGAAGGACTTGCTGGAGACGATGAACAGGGTGGTCTCGGCGTTCAGGCGGCACGCCAGTTCGCGGAATTCGCTGCCGTCGATGTTCGCCAGGTAGTGGCAACGCACGCCTTTCTGGGCGAAGGGCAGCAGGGCTTCGGAGACCAGCTGCGGGCCGAGGAAGGAGCCACCGATGCCGATGTTCACCACGTCGGTGATGGGCTTCTCGGTGTAGCCGCGCCACAGGCCGTTGTGCACGTAGCCCACCAGCTCGGTCATCTGGTGCAGCACGCGGTGCACCTCGGGCATCACATCGACGCCGTCCACCCGCACCTTGTCGCCGATGGGCCGACGCAGGGCCGTGTGCAGCGCCGGGCGGCGCTCGGAGGCGTTGATCACATCGCCACGGAACATGGCCTTGATGGCGTCGCCGAGCTGGGCTTCCTCGGCCAGCTTGACCAGCAGCTCCAGGGTGTCGGTGCGCACCAGGTTCTTCGAGAAATCCAGCAGCAGGCCACAGGCGCTGTGGCTGAATTGCCTGAAGCGCTCGGGGTCGTCGCTGAACGCCTGGCGCAGGTTGAAGCCGGCCAGGTCCTGGCGATGCTGGTGGAGCGCGTTCCAGCTGGGCAGTTGGGTGACATCGAGCGGCGTCAGGTGGTGATCCATGGCGTACCTGTGTGCGACTTATGAAAAAGCCCGGAAATATCCGGGCTTCGGGTCATCCTGCGTTCCGGTGTCAGGCTACCTGGACCGGAATCGCGTTGCTGGTATGGCTGAGTTCATTGCCCGGAGCCATGTACAGCATACGCGGTTTGAAATTGGCCAGTTCCGCCTCGCTGTAGTGGGCGTAGGCGCAGATGATCACGCGATCACCGACCTTGGCCTTGTGCGCCGCGGCGCCGTTCACCGAGATCATCCGCGAGCCGTTCTCGGCGCGGATGGCGTAGGTGGTGAAACGCTCGCCGTTGTCGACGTTGTAGATCTGGATCTGTTCGTACTCGCGGATCCCGGACAGGTCGAGCCAGTCACCATCGATGGCGCAGGAACCTTCGTAGTCGAGCACGGCGTGGGTCACTTCTGCGCGGTGCAGTTTGGCCTTGAGCATGATGGCGTGCATGGCGTTTCCTCGTCAGGATGCGGGCGGCGGCAGAGTTTGCCCGAACCCCCTGGGGGGTTCAAGGCTGCGGCGGCATTGGTCAGGCTTGCGCTTGCAGATTGAAGGCAAGGTTGTCGATCAGGCGGGTGTTACCCATGAAGGCGGCGCCCAGGATTACCAGGTGCTGGTCCTGCTCCGTGGCGGGGCGCAGGCTCAGTGCTTCGCGGACTTCCAGGTAGTCGGGACGGAAACCGGCGTTGGCCAGCTCGGCCAGGCCTTCCTCCACCAGCGCGGCGAAGTCGCGGCGGCCGGCGCGGATGGCCGAGGCCATCTGTTGCAGGGTGCGATACAGGGCCGGGGCGGCGGCGCGCTGGGCGTCGTCCAGGTAACCATTGCGCGAGGACAGCGCCAGGCCGTCGCTGGCGCGGGACGTGGGCTCGCCGATGATCTGGATCGGCATGTTCATGTCGCGTACCAGCTTGCGGATCACCGCCAGTTGCTGGAAGTCCTTCTCGCCGAAAATCGCGAGGTCGGGCTGGACCATGTTGAACAGTTTGCTGACCACGGTGGCGACGCCTTCGAAGTGCCCCGGGCGGCTGCCGCCACAGAGGCCATCGGAGACTTGCGGGACATTCACGATGGTCTGGCCGCCCATGCCGTCGGGGTACATCTCTTCCACGTCCGGATGGAACAGCAAGTGGCAGCCGGCGGCGACCAGCTTCTCCTGGTCGGCCACCAGGGTGCGCGGGTACTTGGCCAGGTCTTCGCTGGGCCCGAACTGCAGCGGATTGACGAAGATACTGGCGACCACGAAATCGGCGCGCTGGCTGGCCTTCTCCACCAGGGCGACGTGCCCGGCGTGAAGGTTACCCATGGTGGGCACGAAGCCGATGCGCTTGCCTTCGCTGCGCGCACGGGCGACGGCGGCGCGCAACTCGCGGACGGTCTTGACGGTGATCATGCGGAGAATCCGTGTTCGGCGGCGGGGAAGGACAGGTCCTTGACGGCCTGGACGTAGGCCGACAGGGCGCCCTGGATGTTGCTCTGGCCTTCCATGAAGTTCTTCACGAACTTGGGGGCGCGGCCGGTGAGGGACAGGCCGAGCATGTCGTGCAGGACCAGTACCTGGCCATCGGTGGCGCTGCCGGCGCCGATGCCGATTACCGGGATCTTCACCGACTGGGTGATTTCGGCGGCCAGTTCGCTGGGCACGCACTCCAGCAGCAGCATGGCCGCGCCCGCTTGCTCCAGGGCCATGGCGTCGGCGCGCAGTTGGCGTGCCTGGGCTTCCTGGCGACCCTGGACCTTGTAGCCGCCGAGGATGTTCACGGCTTGCGGGGTCAGGCCCAGGTGGGCGCAGACCGGAACGCCGCGTTCGGCCAGCAGGCGGATCGGGTCGGCCAGCCAGGCGGCGCCTTCCAGCTTCACCATGTGGGCGCCGGCCTGCATCAGCAGGGCGCTGTTGGCGAAGGTCTGCTCGAGGCTGGCGTAGGCCATGAAGGGCAGGTCGGTGATGATCAGCGCACCCTGGTTGCCGCGTTTGACCGCGGCGGTGTGGTAGGCCATGTCGGCCACGCTGACCGGCAGGGTGCTGTCATGGCCTTGCAGAACCATGCCAAGGGAATCGCCCACCAGCAGCACATCGACGCCCGCCTGGCAGGCAGCCTGGGCGAAGGTGGCATCGTAGGCTGTCAGCATGGCGATCTTCTCGCCTTTCAGCTTGAGCTCTTGCAGGGTGGTCAGGGTCACATCAGGCATGAAAACGTCCTCATCGGCGCCGGATTGCACCGGCGCGGGGCAACGGGACGCTTATAGTCCCGATGGGGGGGCATGGTGTCAATTGCAGGTGTTACCGAGCTGTTACGGCGTTACCGACAGGTCGGAAAGGCGTTCGAGGCCTTCGAAGGGGCAGGCGTCCAGCAGGCTCTGCAGCGGGCGGCCGTCGGGCAGTTGCAGCTCGCCGGCGATCTCCGCCAGGGGATAGAGCACGAACGCGCGGGCATGCATGTGGTAATGCGGAACCTGCAGCCGGGGCTCGTCGATGCGGCGCTGGCCGAACAGCAGGATGTCCAGGTCCAGGGTGCGCGGCCCCCAGCGTTCGTCCTTGCGGACGCGACCTTGCGCCAGCTCGATGGCCTGCAGGGCATCCAGCAGTTCCAGAGGGGCGAGCTCGGTTTCCAGGGCTGCCACGGCATTGACGTAACGGGGCTGGTCCGGCGGGCCCAGGGGGTCGCTGGCGTAGAGCGAGGACACGGCGGCGAGTCGCGTGCCGGGCAGTTCACCCAGCGCCGCGAGGGCGCCGCGCAATTGGCTGACGGGCTCGGCAAGGTTGCTGCCGAGGCCGATGTAGACGCGTTCCATGATCACTCGCCCGAGGTGTCGGGGGCGCCATCGGTGCGCGGACCACGGCGGCGGCGACTGCCACCGCGACGGCGGCGCTGGCCAGCGGGCTGGTCGTCCTTGTTGCTCAGCTCGCGGATCATGTTGCGACGCTGGCTGTCACTGGCGTCCTGGTAATCGGTCCACCACTCGCCCAGGCCGTCGGTTTCCTCGCCGGCGCTTTCGCGCAGCAGCAGGAAGTCGTAGCCGGCGCGGAAGCGCGGGTTTTCCAGCAGCAGGTCGGCACGCTTGCCGCTACGCCGTGGCAGGCGTTCCTGCATGTCCCAGATCTCGCGGATCGGAATGCTGAAACGCTTGGGAATGGCGGTGCGCTGGACTTGTTCCATGATCAGCACATGGGCCGCTTCCTGCATGGCCGGGATCGGCGCCATGCCGCGCTCCTGCAGCTGCGCTGCGCGGGCGGGCAGTGCCGGCCAGAGCAGGGCGGCGAAGAGGAAGGCCGGGGTGACCGGTTTACCTTGGCGGATGCGCTCGTCGGTGTTGATCAGGGCCTGGCGGATCAGTTGGCCGGTGTACTGGGGATTGCGCTTGAGGGCAGCGGCGCTGGCCGGGAACAGCGGTGCGTAGAGGTCGTACTCGACCAGCAGCTCGAAGGTGCGCTCGGCCTTGCCGCCGAGGAACAGCTTGAGCACTTCGTCGAACAGGCGCGCCGAGGGGATCTCGCGCAGCATCGGGGCCAGTTCGCGGATCGGCGCGGCGCTGTGCTTCTCGATCTCGAAGCCGAGCTTGGCGGCGAAGCGCGCGGCCCGCAGCATGCGCACCGGATCCTCCTGGTAACGCTGCTCGGGAATGCCGATCAGCCGCACCAGGCGGTTACGGATGTCGTGTACGCCGTGGGCGTAATCGAGGATGCGCTCGCTGCTGGGATCGTAGTACAGCGCATTGATGGTGAAGTCGCGGCGCTGGGCGTCGTCTTCCAGGCTGCCATAGACGTTGTCGCGCAGGATGCGGCCGCTTTCGTTGCGCGAGGACTGGTTGCTGTTCTCCTCTTCGTCACCCTGGGGGTGGTTGGCGCGGAAGGTGGCGACCTCGATGATCTCGCGGCCGAACTGCACATGGGCCAGCTTGAAGCGGCGACCGATCACCCGGGCGTTGCGGAACTCGGCACGCACCTGCTCGGGGGTGGCATTGGTGGCCACGTCGAAATCCTTGGGGCGCAGGTCCAGCAGCAGGTCACGGACGCAACCACCGACCAGGTAGGCCTGGTAACCGGCGCGTTGCAGGCGCTCGACCACCACCACGGCGTTGCGGCTGATCTCGCCACGACGCAGCGAATGCTGATTGTTGCCCAGTACTTCGGGTGTGCTGCGCGGATGTTGCGCGCGGCGAAGGGGAGAACGGAAAGACTGGAACAGCTTCTTCAGCATGGGATGCACTGTTTTGCGGAATGGTCGGCCAGAAAGGGATATGGACGCACGATGGCCGCGGATTCTAGCACTGGGAGGGGGGATGTTGAAGAAAACGTCTGAAAGGAGGCAAAGCTGAGGGAGGTAAAGCTACTGGGGGAGCCGAAGCTCCCCCCCAAAATTGGTGCGTGCTTTGTTTTTATTGTGTTGGGCTTGATGTTTTTGTTGTTAGACCCGCTCCAGCAGGCTTTCGCCTCTGGACATGCCCTCCAATCGAGGGTTAATAGCAAACGGATTGCTTTGGACGCTGATGGTGCCTTGATCATTCCGTGACCCAACCAGTTCTGGCGCTGCTTGGAAGCAGTTTTTGTTGTTCTCTGCCTGGCTGTGGGGCTGGCCCCAAGGGCAACTCCTCTCCAAAAGAATCAGTTAGCTGCGCCTCCGCTGTCTTGTTTTTATTGTGCTGGAGTCGATACGTCTTGTTTTTATTGTGGGGTTAAGCGTTTGTTATTGTTGTTGTACCAAAGATAAAGCAGATGCCGTGCCAACTTTTGCGATTCCTTGTAAATCAAGGGTTTGCGGTGGTGCGGGGTTGGGCGGGGGGCAAAAAAAAGCCGGGTTTTCGTTACCTTTGAACCCGGCTTTGTTACGCGATGTTAGGTGGGGTAACAGCCCGGGAACCGAATTCGTTCCCGGAATGTCACCGGCGCGAGCACTCAGGACCCGGCTGCGGCCCCCGATTTGCGGCGCGGAATACCCAGGCGCTGACGGCGTTCCCACAGGCACTTGCGGCTGATACCCAGCTTGCGGGCCAGTTCGGTCTCCGTCATGTGGTCCTGGTGCTCCAGCACGAAGTGCTGGAAGTAGTCTTCCAGGGAGAGGTCCTCGGTCGGCTCGTGGGCGCTGTTGTTGGTCTGGGACGGCGCCATGGAGTCGTTGAAGTCGTCGTCTTCCAGGTCATCCAGTTCGATGTCGATGCCCAGCAGGTCGGCCGAGATGTCCGGGCTCTCGCACAGGATCACCGCGCGCTCGATGGCGTTCTCCAATTCGCGCACGTTACCCGGCCAGTTGTAGTGGCGGATGGCCTGTTCGGCGTCGCTGGCGAAGCGCAGGTTGTCGCGCCCCATTTGCGCGCACTGGCGCGCCAGGAAGGAGCGGGCGATTTCCAGCACGTCGCTGCCGCGCTCGCGCAGGGCGGGGAGCTTCAGGGAAATGACGTGCAGGCGGTAATAGAGGTCCTCGCGGAACTGGCCGGTCTTGGCCAGGGTCTTGAGGTCGCGGTGGGTGGCGGCGATCAGGCGCACATCCACCTTCTGCGATTGCACCGAACCCACGCGGCGGATCTCGCCTTCCTGGAGTACCCGCAGCAGGCGTGCCTGGGCTTCCAGGGGCAGTTCGCCGATCTCGTCGAGGAACAGGGTGCCGCCGTCGGCCGCTTCCACCAGGCCGGCGCGGCCCGCGGTCGCGCCGGTGAAGGCGCCTTTCTCGTGGCCGAAGAGTTCGGACTCGATCAGGGTTTCCGGAATCGCCGCGCAGTTCACCGAGATCAGCGGCGCCTTGGCGCGGCGGGAGAGGTTGTGCAGGGCGCGGGCCACCAGTTCCTTGCCGGTTCCGGACTCGCCCTGGATAAGGACGGTGGAGTCGGTCGGGGAGACTTTGCGGATCTTGCTGTAGAGCTCGAGCATGGCCGGGCAGGAGCCGATGATGCCGATCTCGCCGTCACTGTTGGCGCTGGCTGCCTTGTCGCCGCCACGGCTGGCGCTGGGGCGCTCGCTCGGGGCCGACTTGACCTCCTGGCGCTCCTTGAGGATGCGCGCCACGGCCTGGAGCATTTCGTCATGGTCGAAGGGCTTGGCGATGTAGTCCACCGCGCCCATCTTCATCGAGTCCACCGCCGAGCGCAGGCTGGCGTAGCTGGTCATGATCAGCACCGGGGTGCCTTGGGCCAGCTTGATCAGTTCGGTACCGGGGGCGCCGGGCAGGCGCAGGTCGCTGACGATGAGGTCGAAACCGGGAATGCTGTAACGCTCCTGGGCTTCCTGTACCGAGCCGGCCTCGCTGACTTGGTACTGATTGCGTTCCAGCAGGCGACGCAAGGCAGAGCGAATGATGGTTTCGTCTTCGACGATCAGAATATGTGGCATTAATTCGGCTCTCTAGACGGTCTCAGCTCACGGCGGATGTCGCTTCGACAAAACGAGGCAGCGTCACCCTGATTCGGGTGCCGCGCTGGTGCTCGGAGTCTGCCGGGCTTTCGATGGTTATCTGTCCATAATGCTCTTCCACGATCGAATAGACCAGTGCAAGGCCAAGGCCGGTCCCTTTCCCTGGGTCCTTGGTGGTGAAGAATGGTTCGAACAGGCGGTCCATGATCGCCTTCGGAATGCCGCTGCCTTCGTCCTCGACGACCAGGTCCACGGTGTGCTCCGAGGCTTCGCTGCGCACGCGGATGGCGCTGCCAGCAGGCGACGCGTCACGGGCATTGGAAAGCAGGTTGATCAGCACCTGGGCGAGGCGTTGCGGGTCGCCCTCGACTATGTGCTGCGGCTCGCAGAGGTTGAAGAAGTTCACGTCGACGCTGCGCCGGTTCAGTGACAGCAGGCCGATGGCGTCCTGGGTCACCTCCGCGAGGCACACCGGTTCGCTGGCCTGCTGACGGCCGCCGGCGTGGGCGAAGCTCATCAGCGACTGGACGATCCGGGTAACGCGCTTGGTCTGTTCGAGGATCTGGCTGCTGAGTTCCTTGATCTCGGAATCGCCTTCGCGCTCTTCGCGCAGGTTCTGCGCCAGGCAGGCGATACCGGTGATGGGGTTGCCGATCTCGTGGGCGACGCCGGCGGCCAGGCGGCCGATGGAGGCCAGGCGCTCGGAGTGGACCAGCTTGTCTTCCAGCAACTGGGTGTCGGTGACGTCTTCCACCAGCAGTACCAGGCCGCTGCTGCCCGGGGCCAGGGGCTCTTCGATGGCGGCCTTGTGCAGGTTGAGCGCGCGCACCTGGCCGTCGAGGGTCAGGCGCTGCTTGTGCAGGTGTTCGTCCGGCAGGTTGATGAAGCCTTCCAGCAGGCCCTTCCAGGGATCGGCGATGGTCGACAGGCGCGAGCCCACCACGCGTTGCGCCGGGATCTCGGTGAGTTCCTCCATGGCGCGGTTCCACATGAGGATCTCCTGGTCCTTGGCCAGGGAGCAGACGCCCATGGGCAGTTCCTGCAGGGTCTGGCGGTGGTAGCGGCGCAGGGCGTCCAGTTCGGCGGCGAGGCCGGTGAGGCGCGAGTGGTAGTCCTCCAGGCGGCTCTCGATGAAGTGGATGTCTTCGGTGACGTAGCCCTCGCTGCCCGACTTGTAGGGCAGGAAGGTTTCCACCATGTCCTGGGCCACGCTCGGACCCATCAGGCCGGAGAGGTTAGCCTCGATGCGGTCACGCAGGCGGCGCAGGGCGTAGGGGCGGCGTTCGTCGAAGGGCAGGTGGAGGTCGCGCAGGGCCTGCTCCACTTCCTTCTGCGCGGTCTTGGCGCCCAGGGGCTTGGCCAGCTGGGTGGCGAACTCCTGGGGCGAACCGGCCAGCAGTTCACGACGCTGGGGCCGGCGCACGTTGTCGACGGTGCAGGCTTCGGCCGCGCTGATTTCTTCCGGGCTGGCCTCGGTGAAGAGGGAGACCAGGGTGAAGATCAGGACGTTGGCCGCCAGGGAGGCGATCGCGGCGATGTGCCAACTGGTGTCGTCGAGCACATAGATGGCGTTGAACAGCGGCAGGTAGACGCCCTGCAGGTTGCCCACCAGCGGCAGGAGCATGGCGAACAGCCAGACCAGGAAGCCGGCCAGCAGGCCCGCGATGAAGCCGCGGCGGTTGGCGGCCGGCCAGTAGAGCACCGAGAGCGCGCCGGGCAGGAACTGCAGGGTGGCCACGAAGGCGACTATGCCGAGGTTCGACAGGTCCTGTTCGGCGCCCAGCATCAGGTAGAAGCCGTAGCCGGCCATGATGATGAAGACGATCAGCGCGCGGCGGGTCCACTTCAGCCAGCGGTAGATGTTGCCCTCGGCCGGCGGCTGGTACAGCGGCAGCACCAGGTGGTTGAGGGCCATGCCGGAGAGCGCCAGGGTCATCACGATGATCAGGCCGCTGGCGGCGGACAGGCCGCCGACATAGGCGAGCAGGGCGAGCGCCGGATTGTTCACGGCGATGCCCAGGCCCAGGGTGAAGTATTCCGGGTTGGTGGTGGCGCCCAGCTTGAGGCCGGCCCAGAGGATCAGCGGGATGGCCAGGCTCATCAGCAGCAGGAACAGCGGCAGGCCCCAGCTGGCGCTGACCATGGCGCGCGGATTGAGGTTCTCGGTGAAGGTCATGTGGTACATGTGCGGCATGACGATGGCCGAGGCGAAGAACACCAGCAGCAGCGTGCGCCACGGTCCTTCCTGCAGCGGGGTGTGCAGGCTGGCGAGGGATGCCTGGTTCTGCAGCAGCCACAGCTCGAGCTCGCGGGGGCCGCCGAATACCCCGTAGAGGGCATAGAGGCCGATGGCGCCCAGGGCCACCAGCTTGACCACCGACTCGAAGGCGATGGCGAACACCAGGCCGGCATGCTTCTCGCGGGTGGCGATATGGCGGGCGCCGAAGAGGATGGTGAAGAGCGTGATCAGGGCGCAGAAGCTCAGCGCCACGCGGTTGTGCACCGGCTCACGGGTGAGGATGCCGATGGAGTCGGCCACCGCCTGGATCTGCAGGGCCAGCAGCGGCAGCACGCCGATGATCATGATCACCGTGGTCAGCGCGCCGGCCCAGGTGCTGCGGAAGCGGAAGGCGAAGAGATCGGCCAGGGACGACAGCTGGTAGGTCCGGGTGATCCGCAGGATCGGGTAGAGCAGCACCGGCGCCAACAGGAAGGCCCCGGAAACGCCGAGGTAGCTGGCGAGGAAGCCGTAGCCGTACTGGTAGGCCAGGCCGACGGTGCCATAGAAGGCCCAGGCGCTGGCGTAGACACCGAGCGACAGCGTGTAGGTCAGCGGATGGCGGACGATCCAGCGCGGGACGAAGCCCCGGTCGCTGAGCCAGGCTACGCCGAAGAGGGCCAGGAGGTAGGCAGCGCTGATCAGGATCAGCTGGGTGAGGCTAAAGCTCATCAGCATCGCGTTGACTCTGCAGAATGAAGGTCACCACGATCAGGATCAGCCACAGCAGGTAGGGGCGATACCAGGCGCCATCGGGGTCGATCCACCAATCCATGATGGCGGGGGAGAACAGGTAGATCCCCACTACCAGGAGCAGGACCAGTCGGTAGATGTACATGCCACATTTCTCGTCGTGTCTGCGGCGATGGTAGCGAATGCCCCGGAGTGCCGCGAGTGCCCTGATGGGACCTAGCGCAGTTGCGCCTCGGCCAGTGTGCGGCTGCGCGGGATACGCCCGGCATCCCAGTGGGCGATACCCCAGTCCAGCACCTCGCGGGGTCGCAGCCTGGCCAGTTCGTCCGGCGGCTCCTGGCCCAGGGTGCGCAGCGCCCGGGTCAGCAGCGGCGCCGCGCTGTCGGCCGGCAGCGGCGGAGAGCGGTAGGACTTGCCCAGCTTGTGGCCATCGGGCTGGATGATCAGGGGGACATGCAGGTAACGCGGCTGGCTGAGGCCCAGCAGTTCCTGCAGGTAGAGCTGGCGCGGGGTCGAGTCCAGCAGGTCGGCGCCGCGCACCACCTGGTTGATGCCTTGCCAGGCGTCGTCCAGGACCACGGCCAGTTGATAGGCATAAAGGCCGTCGCGGCGGCGAATGACGAAGTCGCCCACTTCGCGGCCCAGGTGCTGGCGGTACTCGCCCTGCACGCGGTCGACGAAGTGGTATTCCAGCTCCGGCACGCGAATGCGGATGGCCGCGTCGTGCTGCGGATGCTGGGCGTTGCGGCAGGTCCCCGGGTAGATGCCCTGGCTGCCTTCCAGTTGCTTGCGTGAACAGGTGCAGGCGTAGGCCAGGCCCATCTCGTAGAGGCGGTCGATCACCTGGGCATAGGCTTCGTGGCGGTCGCTCTGGCGGATCATCTCGCCGTCCCACTCGAAGCCGTAGTTTTCCAGGGTATGCAAGATCGCCGCCTGGGCGCCCTCGACTTCCCGTGGGGGGTCGAGGTCTTCCATGCGCAGCAGCCAGCGTCCGCTGTTGGCGCGGGCATCGAGGTAGGAGGCGAGGGCGGCCACCAGCGAGCCGAAGTGCAGATAGCCGCTGGGCGTTGGGGCGAAGCGCCCGATATAGGTGGGGGTACTCATGTCGGGCGGGGCAAAGCAACGGGGCGCCAATGGCGCCCCGTTTCGGCATCAGGAGCCGAGTTGCTTTTCCTTGATCTCCGCCAGGGTCTTGCAGTCGATGCAGAGGGTGGCGGTGGGGCGGGCTTCCAGACGGCGGATGCCGATCTCTACGCCGCAGGAGTCGCACCAGCCGTAATCGTTGTCTTCGATCAGCTGGAGGGTCTCGTCGATCTTCTTGATCAGCTTGCGTTCGCGGTCGCGGGCACGCAGTTCCAGGCTGAACTCTTCTTCCTGGCTGGCGCGGTCGGCCGGGTCGGGGAAGTTGGCGGCCTCGTCCTGCATGTGGTGCACGGTACGATCCACCTCTTCCATCAACTCCAGTTTCCACTTGTTGAGGATGTTGGTGAAGTGAGCGCGCATGCGGTCGCTCATGTACTCCTCGCCCTTGGTCTCTTGGTAGGGCTCGAAGCCACGAACCAGCTGGCTGTTCTGTTGTTTTGCATTGGTGGGCATGGAAGGCCGCCTCTCACATTCTCTAATCCATTGCGCAGGATTATGGTCCATCGCCGGCGTTACCGGCCCTGCGGCTGCAAGCGGGCGAACTTACCAGATCGATTCAGGGTTCGCTACTCCCTGACGTCAAGCATGCTGCAGCGTCCTGGGGCCATTGGGTAGAATCCTCTCTTTGCCTTAATAAAGGAAGGCCAATGGCCCAGTCCTACAGTGCGCGCAGCCGCGCCATCGAACCTTTCCACGTCATGGCCCTGCTGGCGCGCGCCAACGAACTCCAGGCGGCGGGTCACGATGTGATCCACCTGGAAATCGGCGAGCCGGACTTCACCACCGCCGAGCCCATCATCCAGGCCGGCCAGGCTGCCCTCGCCTCCGGGCACACCCGTTACACCGCCGCCCGTGGACTGCCGCAGCTGCGCGAAGCGATCGCCGGCTTCTATGCGGAGCGCTATCGGTTGAACATAGACCCTGAGCGCATTCTCATCACCCCCGGTGGTTCCGGTGCCCTGCTGCTGGCCAGCAGCCTGCTGGTGGACCCGGGCCGTCACTGGCTGCTGGCCGACCCCGGCTACCCGTGCAATCGCCACTTCCTGCGCCTGGTGGAAGGCGGTGCGCAGCTGGTGCCGGTGGGTCCGGAAACCCGTTACCAGTTGACTCCGCAGCTGGTGGAGCGGCACTGGGACGCCGACAGCGTGGGCGCCCTGGTGGCGTCGCCGGCCAACCCTACCGGCACCGTGTTGCACGCCGATGAACTGGCCGCTCTGTCGCAGGCGCTCAAGGCCCGTGGCGGCCACCTGGTGGTGGACGAGATCTACCACGGCCTGACCTACGGCATGGACGCCAGCAGCGTGCTGGAAGTGGACGACGACGCCTTCGTGCTCAATAGCTTTTCCAAGTATTTCGGCATGACCGGCTGGCGCCTTGGCTGGCTGGTGGCTCCCCCTGAGGCGGTGCCCGAGCTGGAGAAGCTGGCGCAGAACCTCTACATCAGCGCGCCGTCCATGGCCCAGTACGCGGCCCTGGCCTGTTTCCAGCCGCAGACGCTGGAGATCCTCGAGCAACGCCGCGCCGAGTTTGCCCGCCGTCGCGACTACCTGTTGCCGGCCCTGCGCGAGTTGGGCTTCGGCATCGCCGTCGAGCCGGAAGGCGCCTTCTATCTGTATGCGGATATTTCCGCCTTTGGCGGCGATGCCTTTGCCTTCTGCCGGCACTTCCTCGAGACCGAGCACCTGGCCTTCACGCCGGGCCTGGACTTCGGCCGCCACCAGGCGGGCCACCATGTGCGCTTCGCCTACACCCAGGGCCTGCCGCGCCTGGAAGAAGCGGTGCAGCGGCTGGCCCGTGGCCTGAAGACCTGGGCGGACCGGTGAGGTTCACCCCGGCCCTGGAGGAGGGCAGGCTGCTCAAGCGCTACAAGCGCTTCCTCGCCGATATCGAGACCGCGTCGGGGGAGTTGCTGACCATCCACTGCCCCAACACCGGCTCGATGCTCAACTGCATGAGCGAGGGCTGTCGGGTCTGGTTCAGCCGCTCCAACGACCCGAAGCGCAAGCTGCCGGGTACCTGGGAGATAGTCGAGACGCCCCAGGGCCGGCTGGCCTGCGTCAACACCGCCCGCGCCAACGGACTGGTGGAGGAAGCGCTCCGGGCTGGCGTGATCACCGAACTGGCGGGTTTCGAGGGACTGAAGCGGGAAGTGGCCTACGGGCTGGAGAACAGCCGCGCCGATTTGCGCCTGGATTTCGCCGAGGGGCCGGCCTTCGTCGAGGTGAAGAGCGTCACTCTGGGCTTCGACGGCACGCCGGTGGCGGCGTTTCCCGATGCGGTGACCCAGCGCGGCAGCAAGCACCTGCGCGAGCTCGCCGCACTGGCCCGTGACGGGGTGCGGGCGGTGCAGCTGTACTGCGTGAACCTCACCGGCATCGACGCCGTTCGCCCGGCCGAGGAAATCGACCCGGCCTACGCGGCGGCCCTGCGCGAGGCGGTCGCCGCCGGTGTCGAGGTGCTGGCCTATGGCGTTGAGCTGACGCCGGAGGAAATCCGCGTCTCGCGCCGACTCGAGGTACGTCTCTGACGCGCTAGTCCCGCTCCAGCAGCCAGATGCCCTCGGCGTCTTCGCTGCATTCCAGTGCTTCCAGGAAGTCGCCGGCGCAAGGGCCGGTGACGCACTCCCCCGACTCGATCAGGAACAGCGCACCGTGGGCGGCACACTGGATCAGGCTGCCGCTCTGGTCGAGGAACTGGTCCGGCGCCCAGTCCAGCGGAATGCCCCGGTGCGGGCAGCGGTTCTCATAGGCATGCACCTGTCCGCGCCGGCGTACCAGCAGCAGTTTCAGGCCATCAACGACAAAGCCCCGGCTCTGGCCTTCGGCCAGCTCGACGGGACGGCAAAGCAGGATCATCGGCATCTCCACGGCGAACGCGCATTATCGCGCGCCGCCGTGGCTTGCCAAGAGAGGGCGCATCCTTGCGCCAAACGTGCAGAACGAGATCAGATTTCCCAGACCAGGTTGACCGCCGCATGACGGCCTGGCTGGGTGTAGCGTCGCAGGCTGGGGCTGTTTTCGGTCAGGCCGCGGGCGTCGCCCCACTGCCAGTACTCTTTGTCGGTGATGTTGAACAGGCCAGCGTTGACCGAGAGTTCCTCAGTGACCTGCCACCAGCCATTCAGGTCGAGCAGACCGTAGCCGGCAGTCTGGAACTGGCCGGGAGTCTGGGTTCGGTCGATTCGTTCCTTGGCCGCCACCACTGTCCATGTCAGGTCGCCACCAAACTTGCCACTGGGCTGCGCGTAACCGACGCCGAACACGCCCTTGAGTGGGTCCACTGAGTTGATCGGCTGGCCGGTACCTTCGTCCTTGCCGCGTGCATAGGCTACCGAGCCGATGGCGGTCCAGCCCTGGGGCGTCATGCCCAACTGGTCGAGGAAGAGTTCGCCCTTGGCCTCGAAGCCGCGAATGATCACGCGATCGCGGTTGACGTACTGGAAGTCACCGAAGGGGAAGCCCGGCACGCTGGACGGACGGGATATCTGTTCAATGAAGTCGTCGTACTGGTTGTAGAAGAAGGCGGCGCCAAAGCTGCCCACATCGTACTTGCCACGTAGACCCAGCTCGTAGCTATCGCTGGTTTCGGCCTTGAGGTTGGTGTTGGCCAGGGTGCGGTACATGCCGGGGTTGATGAACTCGCCGAAGATCTCGATCGCCTGGGGCGCGCGGAAGCCGGCGGCATATTGGCCATAGACGCTGTGCTGGTCGTCCAACTGGTAGGTCACGCCGAATTTGGGCGAGATAGCCGAGTCGGAGAAGTCGCTGGGGTTGGCGTCAGTGGCCTGGCTGTTGAGATAGCGCTGGGTGACGTGGGGCTTCATTTCGTAGTGGTCGTAGCGCACACCGGGCAGCAGCGACCAGCGGCCGATGTCGATGCGGTCCTGGGCGAACAGCGCGTATTCGGTGGTGGTCGGATCGGGGAAGTCGCTGGTCGGCAGGGTCGGCGTGGTGACGCCGGTGGCGATCACGGTTTCTCCGCCTTCGCGCAGGTCTGAGTTCTTCAGACGTTTCAGGTCCACGCCGTAGATCAGCGCGTGCTGGGTTTCACCCAGGCTAAAGGCCTTGTCCAGTTTGCTGTTGAGTACCCACATCCGCTCCTCGTAGTGAGAGTCACGAGTGCGGAACCGCGGTTGTCCGGCGACCACGCGATTTTCGAAGGTTTGCTGGCGGGTCTGACTGTCCTGGTAGCTCAGCTGTGTATGCACCTGGTCGGCAAGGAGGCTGTTCAGCTGGATGCTGTGGGCCAGTGAGTAGCGATCACGATCGACACTGTCCTGTGCGTCCTGGGTGCGGATGGTGGCGGTGTTGCTGTAGTTGCTCAGCACGCGGGTGTCTACGTCGTCCTGGTAGCTCTCGTAGGTCAGTTGCAGACGTTGGCCCTCACCGAAGTTCCAGCCGAGCTTGGTCAGCAGGTTGTCGGTGGTGTAGTCGAGCGGGTTGGCTTTCTCGCGGGTGTTGCCAATACCGCCCAGGCTGCCTTGGGTGTCCAATGCCTGGCCGGTACGGCGGCCAATGTGCAGCAGACCATCGACATTTCCCTGGCGTGCCGCGACGGTGCCACTGCGCAGCCAGCTGTCGTCGGAGCCGTCATAGCCGGTCTTCAGGCGAGCGTAAGTGTCGTCACCTTCATCCAGATAGTCGGCGGCGTCACGGGTGAGGAAGCTGACTGCACCGCCAATGGCGTCGCTGCCATACAGGGAACTGGCCGGGCCACGGATGATCTCGACCTGCTTCATGGTGTCGACGTCGACATAGTTCCGCTGGGCGCTGAGGAAGCCGCCGAAGGTGAAGGTGTCCGGCACCGAAACCCCGTCCACCTGGGTCAGTACGCGGTTGCCGCCGATGCCGCGAATGGTGAAGCCGCTCAGGCCGAAGCGGCTGCCGGTGCCACTCACCGACACCCCCGGCTCGTAACGCACGAGGTCGCGGATGTTGTTCACGTTCTTCTGATCGATCTGCCTTTCGGTAATCACCGACACCGTACTTGGCACCTGGTCGAGGCGCTGCTCGCTGCGGGTAGCGGTCACGGTCAGGGTCAGGGTATCGAACTGGGTAGCCGTTCTCTCGGCAGCCTCTTCGGCCGCCAGGGCGAGGGACGGGCAGAGCAACAGCAGGGCAAATCTGGAACGAAGGGCAAAGGGCGGACGCGGCGCCATTGGGACACTCCTAGTGGCAAGGCGTACCAGGCGACTGACTGGGGCTGCGCCGGGATTCCCTCCAGCGCGACGGCACCCGATGCCAGCGATTTTTCCGCTTTTCTCGGAGCTCGTTCGTCAGGTCTTACTGGTGATCGCAGGTTGATATCGGCGGCGACATTAATCGTGTTGACACCTAATTGTAAATAATAATCAAATAGATTTGTATTTATGTTTGGTGGGTCTCGATGCCGCGCTTCTTGCAATGCTTCTTCCTTGTCCTGGCCGCGCACGTCGGTCTGGGCTGGCTCCTGCATGACCTGCGGGAAGAGCCGGGCATGGCAGTGCAGGTACCGCAGCCGGTGATGATCCTGCTGCTCGGCCCGGAGCCGGCCGCCGCAGCGGCTCCCTCGCCTCCGAGCCCGGCAAGGCCGCCAGCCAGGCCGGCCACCAGGACCCCGCCTCCCGAGCCGAAGCCCCAACTGGTGAGCAAGCCCAGGCCGGAGCCGGCGAAACCGCTGGTGCGCACCGAGCCGGTCAGCCCCAAACCCCGCCCAGCGTCCAAGCCGCAGCAGGTGGCTGCGGCCAGTACGGCGACCAGCGACAGCAAGGCGCCCGCCGCCAGCGCTACCACGGCAGCGGCCCAGCCGGCGGTGACAGAAGTCTTCAGTCGCGAACCCTCATTCCTGACGCCGCCCAGGCCGCCGGTCTATCCGGCCCAGGCGCGGCGCCGCAATCAGCAGGGCCAGGTGCTGGTCGAGGTTCGTCTGGATGCCAAGGGCCTGCTGCGAGAGATAAGGCTGCTGCGCTCGTCGGGCGTGGAAAGCCTGGATCGATCGGCCCTGGACGCGGTCGCCGCCTGGCGCTTCCGCCCCGAAACCCATAACGGCCAACCCGTGCCTAGCCGCGTGCACATTCCCATTGAGTTCGCCCTGTCGGCGAGTCGTTGAATCACAAGGAGCTTCAAATGAGCCTGCAATCCGCAACCCCGAGTCAGGTTTCCCCCCTCTACCAGGCGTGGCAGACCCTGCGCGCCGAGAAGCCGCGCCTGCGCGCACGGGACGCCGCCCAGCACCTGTCGGTCAGTGAGGGCGAGCTGACCGCCAGCCGCCTGGGCGTCGACGCGGTGCGCCTGCGTCCGGAGTGGGCCAGCCTGCTGCCGGCCCTGGGTGACCTGGGCTACATCATGGCGCTGACCCGCAACGAGCATTGCGTGCATGAGCGCAAGGGCTACTACCGCGAGGTGTCGGTCATGGCCAACGGGCAGATGGGCCTGGTGGTTTCCGCCGATATCGACCTGCGCCTGTTCATGGGCGGCTGGGCCAGCGTGTTCGCCGTGGCCGAGGAAACCCCGCGCGGCACCCAGCGCAGCATCCAGATCTTCGACCAGCAAGGCGTTGCGGTGCACAAGGTGTTCCTCACCGACACCAGCGAACTGGCCGCCTGGGAACCCCTGGTGGCGCGCTTCCGTGACGAGGAGCAGAGCGCCGAGCTCGACCTCGAGCCGCAGCCCGAGCCGGCGGTGGCCAAGCCCGACGCGGAAATCGACGTCGAGGCCCTGCGCGAAGGCTGGGCCACCCTCAAGGACACCCACCATTTCTTCGCGCTGCTGAAGAAGCACGGCGCCGAACGCACCCAGGCCCTGCGCCTGGCGGGCAGCCAATGGGCCGAGCGCCTGGATTGCGCCGAGCTGCCGCGCCTGCTGGAAGAGGCCGGTTCTCGTGAGGTGCCGATCATGGTCTTCGTCGGCAACCGCCACTGCATCCAGATCCACAGCGGCCCGGTCCGCAACCTGAAGTGGCTGGACACCTGGTTCAATGTGCTCGACCCGGAGTTCAACCTGCACCTGCAGACCGCCGGCGTGACCGAGCTGTGGCGCGTACGCAAGCCCAGCACCGACGGTGTGATCACCAGCTGGGAAGCCTTCGATGCCGAAGGACAGCTTGTGGTGCAATTGTTCGGAGCGCGCAAACCCGGTATTCCTGAGCGGGAAGACTGGCGAGCCTTGGCCGAAACCGCGCCGGCGCTCTGACCGGCTCTATGTTGGCGCCGCCAAGGGGCGCGATGCGCCCCGATCCAGGCCAGCGCCCTGTGAGAGCAGGGCGTTGGCGTTTCCCGCATTCCGCGATGGAGTTGTTTTCGATGCGTCTAGTTGTCGGTCTGGCCAGCCTGTGCGCGGGCATTCTGTTTTCCCATTCGGCCGCCGCCGTCGAGCCCCTTCCCCAGCGTTGGGTCAGTGCCGGCGGTTCGCTCAGCGAATGGGTCGTGGTGTTGGGTGGGCAGGACAAACTGGTGGGTGTGGATACCACCAGCCAGCACCCCGAGTCGTTGAAGGCGTTGCCCAGCGTCGGCTACCAGCGTCAACTCGCGGCCGAAGGCATCCTCTCGCTGCGCCCGGACATCCTGCTGGGCACCGAGGAGATGGGGCCGCCGCCGGTGCTGGCGCAAATCAGCGCGGCCGGCGTGCGGGTCGAGCGCCTGGCGTCCACGGCCGACCTGGCCACCCTGGAGAAGAACCTCACCCTGATCGGCACCTTGCTCGGCGCCGAGGCGCGCGCCAGCAAGGCCATCGCCGACTACCGCCAGCGCCTGCAGCGCCAGGCCGACTGGGTCGCCAAGGTGCAGCGGACTCAGCAGGCGCCCAAGGTGCTGTTCCTGCTCGGCCACTCCGGCAGCAGCCCGCTGGCGGCCGGCAAGGACACCGCGGCCACCTGGCTGATCGAGCGTGCCGGTGGGCGCAACCTGACCGATCACCAAGGCTACAAGGCCATTTCCAACGAAGCCCTGGCGGCCCTGGATCCGGACGTGGTGGTGATCGCCGATCGCCGCCTGGAAGGCGACGCCGCCCGTGAGGCGCTGCTCAAGCAGAACCCCGCGCTGGCCGCGACCCGCGCCGCCCGTGAAGGCCGCTTGCTGAGTGTGGACCCGACCTTGCTGGTGGGCGGGCTTGGTCCGCGCCTGCCCGAGGGCATGGCCGCGTTGGCCCGGGGCTTCTATCCTTCGGCTCCGGCCCTGACCGAGAAAAGCCCGAGCCAGCCATGATCGCGTCCGTTCAATCCCGCCCACTGTTCATTGCATTGGGCGCCCTGCTGTTGCTGGCGCTCTGGCTGTCCCTGGCGCTTGGGCCGGTGAGCCTGCCGCTGGGTGAGACCCTGCGTGCGGCACTGCGTCTGGCCGGGCTGCCGTTCTCCGGCGAAGGCCTGGAACAGGCTGAGCTGATCCTTGGCCAGATCCGCCTGCCGCGTACCCTGCTCGGGTTGGCGGTGGGCGCGGTGCTGGCGCTGTCCGGCGTCGCCATGCAGGGGTTGTTCCGCAACCCGCTGGCCGATCCCGGTCTGGTGGGGGTTTCCAGTGGCGCCGCCTTGGGCGGTGCCGTCGCGATCGTCGGCGGCGCCTCGTTGGGCGGCCTACCGGAAGCCTTCGCGCCCTATCTGTTGTCCATCTGCGCCTTCGCCGGTGGCCTGGGGGTGACCGTGCTGGTCTACCGCCTGGGACGTCGCGACGGCCAGACCAGCGTGGCGACCATGCTGCTTGCCGGCATCGCCCTGACCGCCCTGGCGGGCGCGGTGATCGGCCTATTCACCTATCTGGCCGACGACGCCACCCTGCGCAGCCTGACCTTCTGGAACATGGGCAGCCTCAACGGTGCCAGCTACGCGCGGCTCTGGCCGTTGCTGATCGTCACCCTGGCGGTGGCCGTCTGGTTGCCGCGTCGGGCCAAGGCGCTGAATGCGTTGTTGCTGGGGGAGTCGGAGGCGCGTCACCTGGGCTTCGACATCGAGCGGTTGAAGCGCGAGCTGGTGTTCTGCACCGCCCTCGGCGTGGGGGCGGCGGTGGCGGCGGCGGGGCTGATCGGCTTCATCGGCCTGGTGGTGCCGCATCTGGTGCGCCTGGTTGCCGGTCCGGACCATCGGGTCCTGTTGCCGGCGTCGGCCTTGGCCGGTGCCAGCCTGATGCTGCTGGCCGACCTGGTCGCCCGCCTGGTGATGGCACCGGCGGAACTGCCCATCGGCATTGTCACCGCGCTGATCGGCGCCCCTTTCTTCCTTTACCTGCTGGTGCGAGGTCGCCCCTGATGCTGCGCGTGGAACAACTGGATGTGCTGCGCGGCGGCAAGCAGGTGCTCGCCGGCATCGACCTGGAGTTGCGACCCGGCGAAGTGCTCGGCGTACTAGGCCCCAATGGCGCGGGCAAGAGCACCTTGCTGGGGGCCTTGTGCGGCGAGGTGGCGGCCGCGGCAGGCCGGATCAGTCTGGATGGGCGTGCCCTGGACGACTGGAACGGCCCGCAGCGGGCACGGCGCCTGGCCGTACTGCCGCAGAGTTCGACCCTGAGCTTCGGCTTCCGCGTGGAAGAAGTCGTGGCCATGGGCCGCATGCCCCACGACACCGGCCGCGAGCGGGACGCCGAGGTAGTCGCCGCAGCGCTGGAGGCGGCGGATGCCAGCCACCTGGCCGGGCGCAGCTATCTGGCGCTGTCCGGTGGCGAGCGCCAGCGTGTCCACCTGGCGCGGGTGCTGGCGCAGCTCTGGCCCGGGGATGCCGGGCAGGCCCTGCTGCTGGACGAACCCACCTCCATGCTCGACCCCCTGCACCAGCACACCACCTTGCAGGCGGTGCGCACCTTCGCCGAACGCGGAGTGGCGGTGCTGGTGATCCTGCATGACCTGAACCTGGCTGCGCGTTACTGCGATCGCCTGTTGCTGCTCGCCGATGGCCGACCCCATGTGCTGGGCGCGCCGGAGCAAGTGCTGCAGGCCGAGCCGCTCAAGGCCGTATTCGGCCTGGAGGTGCTGGTGCAGCGCCATCCCGAGCGAGGCCATCCATTGATAGTCGCCCGTTGATCGAACAAGGATTTCCCATGCGTTTTCTTCTTCTTTCCCTCTTCGGCCTGCTGGCCGCCTGCCAGAGCCTGCCGCCACCGCCCGCCTGGCAAAGCCCGGAAGGCCATGACAACCCTGAGCTGGGCGTGATCCGCGACCTGCGCAGTGGCGAACAGCTCACCCCGGCGCAGTTGGTGGAACGACTCGCGGCCGAGCCTCGGGTGCTGGTCGGTGAACAACACGACAATCCGGACCACCATGCCCTGCAGCTCTGGCTGCTGCAGGCACTGGAGGCCCGCCGCAGCCAGGGCAGCCTGCTGCTGGAGATGCTCGAGCCGGTGCAACAGGCCAAGGTGGACGCCGCGCGCAACGGGCCGCTGCCGGCGGACCTGCCTGCGGCATTGGCCTGGCAGAAGAACTGGGACTGGGCGCTCTACGGCCCGATCGTGCGCCACGCGCTGGCCCAGCCATACCCGTTGCTGGCGGCCAACCTCGACCGCAGCGAGATCAAGCGCATCTACATGGAGCGCCCGACGCTGCAAGGCAAGCTGTCCACCACCGAAGCGGTGCGTGGCCCGTTGCTGGAGCAGATCCGCGAGTCCCATTGCGGCATGCTGCCCGAGTCGCAGATGCCGGCGATGCTGGCGGTGCAACAGCAGCGGGACCGGCGCATGGCCGAACGGCTGCTGGCCGCGCCTGCACCGGCCATGCTGTTCGCCGGCGCCTACCATGTGCGCCGCGACCTGGGCGTACCGCTGCACCTGGCGGACCTGGGCAAGGCCGAGGGGAATGTGGTGCTGATCCTGTCCGAAGTGGGCAAGCCGGTGGAGCGGGGTAGCGCTGACTATGTCTGGTACACCGCCGCGCTGGCGCCCATCGATCACTGCGCCGGTATGCGCGAGAAGATGGCGCCTGCGCGCTGAGGCACTGGCGGGCCCGGTGTCCGGGCCCGCTGAATCGCGGGCAAAAAAAGACCCGGCGATTAGCCGGGTCGAAACCGTGATTAGCCTGATGAGGAGATAATCTGAAGAGTCCGACTGCTTGGAATCTCAGCTTACCGGCTGATCTCGCGACCAGTTGTGTGAATAATAACGATTATCATTTTCGAGTCAAGCGTCGGCGCGAATTTTTCTGCGCGGGCTGATCTTTCCTCATCGCAGATACGAAAACCCCGGCCTGGCGCCGGGGTTTTTTGTTGGGTTCAGGTCCTGTCGGGTGACAGCCTGAGCTGGGTGACTTCCTTGTTCAGCAGGTCGATGCGTCGCGCCATGCTCTCGATCAGGCTGTGGGCGATGCGCGGATTGCTCTGCATGAGGCTGAGGAACTGCTCCTTGGGAATCACCATCACGGTGCAGGGCTCGCTGGCGACCACCGTGGCGCTACGGCGCTCCCGGGTGAAGACCGCCATGGCGCCGAAGATCTCGTCCTTCTGCACGTCGCCGACCTTCTGCCCATCGACGTAGGCCTCGGCGTGCCCCTCGATGATGATGAACACGTGGTCGGCCTCGTCGCCCTGATGGATCAGTTCCTCGTCGGCGGCGAAGTGCTGGAATCCGGTGGAGGGACGCACGTCCGGTTGTTTCAGGCGTGCCACGGCGTCCGAGAGCAGGGCGGTGTGGCCGACCAGGTACTGGATGAACAGCTCCTGGCGCTTCTCGTTGCCGTAGATGTGGGAGAACACTTCGCTGCGGTTGAATGGCAGCAGGCTGATGGGCTCGTCGCTGCTGTAGCGGCAGGACGGCAGGTCGATGCCCTGGCGAAGCCCCACCAGGTCGCCTTCCTGCAGGTAGAACAGCGGACGCTCGTCGACAATGGCGTGCAGCAGGCCGTTCTCGATCAGGTACAGCTGGTTGCCTGGCAACTGCGGCGCCAGGTCGTCCACCTGGTCGAGGCGCACTGCGGGGCCGCTGGGTTCCAGCCCGTCGAGCAACTGCCCGGGGATGCTTTGCAGTCTGTTGATCAGCTGATCGGCGTAGGCCGGTTGCTCCCCGAGTAGGTACATGGCAGTAATTCCTTGAACTGACTGGAATGGCGTGACGCACGAAGGTCCCTGAAACAATAGGGTCCTGCGCCTGGCTCGTAAATCTCTCTTGGTGGAGGTTGTGAGCTAGCTCTTGTTGTGGGCGACCGGAGTATCCAGCTGGTGGTTCAGCTCCGCCTTGTGGCCGGGTGTCAGGTCGTTCCAGTGCACATCGAGCAGGGCGCCCTCGATGGCGTACAGCAATACCTTCGAGGCCCTGAACCCACGGGCGCGTACGGCCTTGTAGGCGCCGACCGCACCGAACCGGCGCAGGTCCGAGGCACTGTGTATGCCGACGGCGTGCAGCCATTGGGCCGAGGTCTTGCCGAGGTTCTTCATGTGTTGCAGTTCATCGTTCATCGAGCCTCCTTGCGATGTTCGGGCGCGAGAGGGGCGGGGCTGTGGATAAGTGTAGCGGCCATACAGGTGTGTGGCCTTGTGCTATCGCTCAATCCTCGTGCGTTCCATGCACGGATAACGATCACTGCAGATGCGATAGGGCAGGGCCCTGGAAAGGGTGCCGACTCTGGCTGCACGGTTGAGCCTTGCTCAGCCGGCAGTATAGAAGCCGCGCCGGATGTTGCCCGGCGCGGAGGGGGAGGGCTCAGACGCTCGGCAGGTGTTGGCGGATGTGCTCCACCAGGCCGTCCAGGCTGGCCGCCTGGTCGGTGTCGATGCGCTTGCTCCGGGCCTGCTCGCCGGCATCCAGGGGCTCGCGGGTGGCCAGTTGCGCGCGTACCACTTCCATGGTGGCGTCGGACGGGTCGCCGCCCTGGGCCTGGCGCTGTGCCAGCCAGGCCTCGATCACCGCTTCCGGTGCATGGCAGTCGAGGATCAGGAAGGGGGTTCCGGTCTCTTCCGCCACCTTGCGCGCGGCCTTGCGCTGTTCCTGCTTGAGGAAGGTGGCGTCGATCACCACCGGGAAGCCCGCATGGAGGACCGCAGCCGCCAGCTGGTTCAGGCGTGCATAGGTGGCGGCGCTGGCGTCGGCGTTGTAGATGCCCTCCTGCAACCCTTGCGCAGCCTGTTGCTGTTCGCCGAACAGGCGCTTGCGCTCGACGTCCGAGCGCAGGCGCACACAGCCGAGGGCTTCCACCAGGCGCAGGGCCACCTGGCTCTTGCCCGAGGCGGAGACGCCATGGGTGATGACCAGGAAGGGCGAGGGGATGGCGCTGTAGCTTTCCGCGAGACCGGCATAGTTGCGGTACTGCCGCAGGGTGGCCGCCTTCTGCACCGCGTCGGATTGGTGGGCGAGGCTGAAGAGGGCGATCTTGGCACGTACCAGGGCACGGTAGGCCTTGTAGAAGTTGAGCAGTTCCAGGCCCTCGTAGTCGCCGGTGTGCTCCAGGTACTGGCTGACCAGGCGTCGGGAGAGGGACTTGAGGCCGCGGTCTTCGAGGTCCATGGCGATGAACGCGATGTCGGCGTAGACGTCGGTGAAGCGGAACGGCTCGTTGAACTCGATGCAGTCGAACAGCACCACTTCGCCGTCGATCAGGGTGGCGTTGCCGAGGTGGATGTCGCCGTGGCATTCGCGGATGAAGCCTTGCTGCTTGCGCTTGGCCAGCAGCGGTTCGAGACGCTCATGGCTGCTTTCGGCCCAGGCCTCCAGGGCCTCCAGCTGCTGCAGGTCGGCTTTCTCGCCGATCAGCGGGCGGATCTGCTCGAAGTTCTGCCGTACCGGCATCATCACCGCATCCGCGGTGCCCAGCGGGTGCTCGACGGCAACCTTGGGCGCAGCCAGGTGGAAGCTGGCGATGCGTTCGGCCAGCTCGTCGATATGGGCGGGGGTGAGCTCGCCGCGGGCCTGCACGGCACTGAGCAGGTTTTCCTGGGGGAACTGGCGCATCTTCAGCACATATTCGATGGCCGGGCCTTCTCCGCCGATCTGCGGCGCCTCGTGGCTACCGCTGATCGGGAGCACTTCCAGATAAAGGTCGCGGGTGAGGCGCTGGTTGAGGCGCAGCTCTTCCTCGCAGAAGTGCCGGCGCTGGTCGAGGTCGGTGAAGTCGAGGAAGCCGAAGTTCACTGGCTTCTTCACCTTGTAGACGTAGCTGCCGGTCAGCAGTACCCAGGAGATGTGCGTCTCGATCACCTGGAACCCCTCTACCGGGTGCGGATAGAGAGCGGGGTTCTGCAGGGCGGCTATCAGGGACTGGCTCACGGGCTTTCCTTGTTCTGTCGCAGTAAAAGGTCGGCATTATCGCCTCTGTGGGCCAGGCTGCAAACCGTCAGGGCGCGCCTGTTGGCTGTGGATAAAGTGCGTATAATGCGCCGCCATGACACGTCCCCGATCCCCCAAATCCCGCTCTAAACGCCGTCCCAGCAGCCTTCGCCCCTGGTTGGGCTGGGCCCTCAAGCTAGGCCTGGTCGGCCTGGTGGTGCTGGCCGGCTTCGCCATCTACCTCGATGCCGTGGTCCAGGAGAAGTTCTCCGGCAAGCGCTGGACGGTCCCGGCCAAGGTCTATGCCCGGCCATTGGAACTGTTCGCCGGCCTGAAGCTGTCCAAGGATGACTTCCTCAAGGAACTGGACGCCCTCGGCTACCGCCGCGAGAGCCTGTCCAACGGTCCGGGCGCCGCATCGGTTTCCGGCAACAACGTCGAACTCAACACCCGCGGCTTCCAGTTCTATGAAGGCGCGGAGCCCGCCCAGCGCGTGCGCGTGCGTTTCTCCGGCGATTACGTCGCCGGTCTGACCCAGGCCAACGGCGCCAACCTGGCGGTGGCTCGCCTCGAGCCGTTGCTGATCGGCGGCCTGTATCCCGCGCATCATGAAGACCGCGTGCTGATCAAGCTCGACCAGGTGCCGGCCTATATGGTGGAAACCCTGGTGGCCACGGAGGACCGCGAGTTCTTCAATCACCACGGCGTGTCCCTCAAGTCCATCGCCCGGGCGTTCTGGGTCAACGCGACCGCCGGTGAACTGCGCCAGGGCGGCAGTACCCTAACCCAGCAGTTGGTGAAGAACTTCTACCTGACCAGCGAGCGCAGCATTTCCCGCAAGGCCACCGAAGCCATGATGGCGGTGCTGCTGGAGCTGCACTACGACAAGCGCGAGATCCTCGAGGCTTACCTCAACGAGGTGTTCCTCGGCCAGGACGGCCAGCGCGCCATCCACGGCTTCGGCCTGGCCAGCCAGTATTTCTTCAGCCAGCCCCTGGCGGAGCTGAAGCTGCACCAGATCGCCTTGCTGGTGGGCATGGTCAAGGGACCGTCCTACTACAACCCGCGTCGTTATCCGGAGCGCGCGCTGGAGCGCCGCAACCTGGTGATCGACCTGCTGGCCGAGCAAGGCGTGGTGACGCCCGCGGAAGCCACCGCGGCGAAGCAGCGCCCGCTGGGCGTGACCCAGCGCGGCAGCCTGGCCGACAGCTCCTATCCGGCGTTCCTCGACCTGGTGAAGCGCCAGCTGCGTGAGGACTACCGCGAGGAAGACCTGACCGAAGAAGGCCTGCGCATCTTCACCAGCTTCGACCCCATCCTGCAGTCCAAGGCGGAAACTGCCCTGAACGAAACCCTCAAGCGCCTGGACGGGCGCAAGGGCGTCGACCAGGTGGAAGCGGCCATGGTCGTCAGCAACCCCGAAACCGGCGAGATCCAGGCGCTGATCGGCAGCCGCCAGCCACGCTTCGCCGGCTTCAACCGCGCGGTGGACGCCGTGCGCCCCATCGGCTCGCTGATCAAGCCGGCGATCTACCTGACCGCGCTGGAGCGCCCGAGCCAGTTCACACTGACCAGTTGGGTGGTCGACGAGCCCTTCTCGGTGAAGGGGCAGGACGGCCAGGTATGGCGCCCGCAGAACTATGATCGCCGCGCCCATGGCACCATCCCCCTGTACCAGGGGCTGGCCAACTCCTACAACTTGTCGACTGCCAAGCTGGGGCTGGAACTGGGCGTTCCCAATGTGCTCAAAACACTTGAACGGCTGGGTGTTTCCCGTGAGTGGCCGGCCTATCCCTCGATGCTCCTGGGCGCTGGCGCGCTGAGCCCGATGGAAGTGGCGACCATGTACCAGACCCTGGCCAATGGTGGTTTCAACACGCCGTTGCGGGGTATCCGCAGCGTACTGAACGCCGAGGGTGAGCCGCTCAAGCGCTATCCCTTCCAGATTCAGCAGCGTTTCGATCCGGGTTCCATCTACTTGGTGCAGAACGCCATGCAGCGGGTGATGCGCGAAGGTACCGCGCGTTCGGTGTACAGCCAGTTGCCATCGTCCCTGACCCTGGCGGGCAAGACCGGTACCACCAACGATTCGCGCGATAGCTGGTTCGCCGGCTTCAGCCAGGATCTGCTGGCGGTGGTATGGCTGGGGCGCGACGACAACGGCAAGACGCCGCTGACCGGAGCCACCGGCGCGCTGCAGGTCTGGACGAGCTTCATGCGCAAGGCCGAGCCACTGCCGCTGGACATGCCGATGCCGGACAACGTGATACAAGCCTGGATTGACCCGCACAGTGGCCAGGGATCTGACCCGAGCTGCTCCGGAGCGGTCCAGATGCCCTACATTCGTGGCAGCGAACCCGCCCCCGGCTCGCCTTGCGGCCTGGGCGCACCCGTGGACTCGGTAATGGACTGGGTTCGCGGTTGGACGCAATGAACCGAGAGGAACAAACGTGAGTAAAGCCTGGATTCCCGCCCTTGCTGCAGCCGCCCTCCTGGCCGGCTGCTCCACCCCGCAGCGTGGCGCCATTCCCGTGGTCGATTCCGGCGCGCCCCTGTCCGAACTGGAACAGGGTAACTCCGGCGGTGGCTACAATCGGGCGCCCGCCGCGCCGCGCAGTGTGCCCGCCGACTCCGGTGTGGTGGTCATGGTGCCCGGCGCCAGTTCCGGTGCGCCGATTGCCGCGCCGGCTTCCAGCGCGCCCATCAGCGGCAGCATCACCAGTGGCGGTATCACGCCCGGCCCCATTACCAGCGGCCCGGCGACCAGCGCACCCACGGCTCCTGCCTATGGTGCGCCCAGCTACGGCTCGCCGAGCTATAGCGCGCCGGCCCCCGTCGCCCCGAGCGGCATTCCCAGCACCAGTGGCGGCCTGGCTGCCGACGAGCAGCTCGATGGTCCGGTGCTGGCGCTGCTGACCACCGCCCAGCAACAGCAGGGTGGCGGCGATCTGAACGGTGCAGCGGCCAGCCTGGAGCGTGCCCAGCGCATCGCGCCGCGCGAGCCGCAGGTGCTCTATCGACTGGCCGAAGTGCGGCTGGCCCAGGGCGATGCGGCCCAGGCCGAGCAATTCGCCCGTCGCGCCATGACCTATGCCAATGGTCGTCCCGCCCTGCAGGCCAGCCTGTGGGAGCTGATCGCGCGTTCTCGCGACACCCAGGGCGATCCGTCCGGCGCCGCGCTTGCGCGTGAGAAAGCCAAGGTCAATCTCTGATGGACCCGCGTTGCATGGACGTGGCCGACCAGCTCCTGCTCATCGAGCGGGAGCTGCGGAGCCTGGGGTGGTGGGACGATGAGGCACCCAGCGCGGAGGCCCTGGCCAGCCAGACTCCCTTCTGCGTGGACACCCTGGCCTTCGAGCAATGGCTGCAGTGGATTTTCCTGCCGCGCATGAAGGTCATCATCGAGAATGACCTTGAGCTGCCGCATGCCTCCGGCATTCGTGCCATGGCTGAAGAGGTCTACCGGGAACGGCAGACCGAAGCGAGCCGGCTGCTCGACGCACTGGGCGCCTTCGACCGACTGATAGGCGGGGCGAACTGAGGCTGGGCCTCAGTTGCAGTTGTCACCGATCGCCTTCTCGGCTTCCTTGATCCGGGACTGGCGCTCTTCCTCGGTCAGGCGACGCACTTCCCCTTCCACCTCTGCGCGCAGACGCGGGTTGTTCTGCAGCTGCGCGAGATTGGTGCGGATGTTTTCGCAGTACTTGCGGCGCTCGGCTTCCTGGCTGGCAACGTCCGCCTTCACCTTCTTGTCGATCGCCTTCTGGTCGCCCACCGGCTTTTCTTCCGGCAGCGGTTCGGCGGGTTGCGCCTGCTCCTGGGGCTGAGCCAGTTCGTTGCTGAGAGACTGCAGATCCGGGCGTGACTGGGGCACCGACGTGTTCACGCTGGTGGCTTGCTGGCCGTCGGGCGGCTGCGCGCCAAAGTGGGTAACGCCCTGGGCGTCCACCCACTTGTAGACCTGGCCGGCCATGGCGGAGGCGCTCAGGGCCAGCAGCAGGCTGCCGGCGAGAATCATGCGCTGCATGCGATTTCCTTCTGATTGCGAGAATCCTGGCGTAACTATAACCAAAAGCCGCAGACCTTGATCCTGCGACGCATCACAGCAATCAACGCAATATTCCGCAACTCATTACTTGACTTGTACCGCACTAATCCGAAGAATCCAGGGTTCGCTGTTCCAGTGGGCCGGCCGCAAGTCGGAAGCTGTAGCAGTCGATGAGGTGCATACCCGCGCCGACCTGTCTCCCCCGCAACGCGTTACCTCGCGCTGGGTGGGAAAGCCCCGCAACAACTCTCAGGGGCCGACCCAATGCTTGTTCAGTCAGTAGCTGACGTAGTCGGCGACCACCAGTCGCTCACGCGCTGATTGCAGGCAAACCTATTCAGGCTGTCCGGTCGCGGGCGGTTATCTGGCGTTCTAGAGGTGAAAAACGTGGAGCTCTTATCTGGCGCTGAAATGGTCGTCCGCTCGCTGCGTGACGAAGGCGTTAAGTACATCTATGGGTACCCGGGTGGTGCCCTCCTGCACATTTACGATGCCCTGTTCAAAGAGAGCGACGTGACCCATGTCCTGGTCCGTCATGAGCAGGCCGCTACCCATATGGCTGACGGCTACGCCCGCGCCACCGGCAAGCCCGGCGTGGTCTTGGTGACCTCCGGCCCCGGTGCGACCAACGCCATCACCGGCATCGCCACCGCCTACATGGACTCCATTCCGATGGTGATCCTGTCTGGCCAGGTGCCGAGCAACATGGTCGGTACCGACGCCTTCCAGGAAACCGACATGGTCGGTATTTCCCGCCCGATCGTGAAGCACAGCTTCATCATCAAGCATCCCTCGGAAATCCCCGAGGTGATCAAGAAGGCGTTCTACATTGCCCAGTCCGGCCGTCCCGGCCCGGTTGTCGTCGACATTCCGAAGGACATGGGCGATCCGACCCAGAAGTTCGAATACAGCTACCCGAAGAAGGTCAAGCTGCGCTCCTACAGCCCCGCGGTCCGTGGCCACTCCGGCCAGATCCGCAAGGCCGCCGAGATGCTGCTGGCCGCCAAGCGCCCGATCATGTACGCCGGTGGCGGCGTGATCATGGGCAACGCTTCCGAGCAGCTCACCGAGCTGGCGAAGATGCTCAACCTGCCGGTCACCAACACCCTGATGGGGTTGGGCGCCTTCCCGGGTACCGACCGCCAGTTCGTCGGCATGCTCGGCATGCACGGCAGCTACACCGCCAACCTGGCCATGCACCACGCTGACGTGATCCTGGCCGTGGGCGCGCGTTTCGATGACCGCGTCATCAACGGTGCCGCCAAGTTCTGCCCGAACGCCAAGATCATCCATATCGACATCGACCCGGCGTCGATCTCCAAGACCATCAAGGCCGACATCCCGATCGTTGGCCCGGTGGACAGCGTGCTGACCGAGATGGTCGCCATCCTCAAGGAAATCGGCGAGACCCCGAACAAGGAAACCGTCGCCGCCTGGTGGAAGCAGATGGACGAGTGGCGTGCCGGTGGTGACCTGTTCCCCTATGACAAGGGTGACGGCAGCATCATCAAGCCGCAGACCGTGATCGAAACCCTCTGGGAAGTGACCAAGGGCGATGCCTACGTCACCTCCGACGTGGGTCAGCACCAGATGTTCGCGGCGCAGTACTACCGCTTCAACAAGCCCAATCGCTGGATCAACTCCGGTGG
Organism: Pseudomonas resinovorans NBRC 106553; assembly: GCF_000412695.1. Lineage (NCBI taxonomy): Bacteria > Pseudomonadati > Pseudomonadota > Gammaproteobacteria > Pseudomonadales > Pseudomonadaceae > Metapseudomonas > Metapseudomonas resinovorans. The sequence goes on along the minus strand of NC_021499.1, from coordinate 5,370,350 downwards.
CCTGGGCACCATGGGCTTCGGTTTCCCGGCGGCCATGGGCATCAAGTTGAGCTTCCCGGAAACCGACGTCGCCTGCGTGACCGGTGAAGGCAGTATCCAGATGAACATCCAGGAGCTGTCCACCTGCCTGCAGTACGACCTGCCGGTGAAGATCATCAACCTGAACAACGGTGCGCTGGGCATGGTCCGCCAATGGCAGGACATGCAGTACAACAGCCGTTACTCGCACTCCTACATGGAATCGCTGCCTGACTTCGTCAAGCTGGCCGAGGCCTATGGCCACGTCGGCATTCGCGTGACCGATCCGAAGGATCTGAAGGCGAAGATGGAAGAGGCGTTCTCCCTGAAGAACCGTCTGGTGTTCCTCGACATCCAGGTGGACTCCAGCGAGCACGTCTACCCGATGCAGATTCGCGATGGCGCCATGCGCGACATGTGGCTGAGCAAGACGGAGCGTACCTGACATGCGACACATCATTTCCCTGCTGCTGGAAAACGAGCCGGGCGCGCTGTCCCGTGTGGTCGGCCTGTTCTCCCAGCGCAACTACAACATCGAAAGCCTGACCGTGGCTCCGACCGAAGACCCGACCCTGTCGCGTCTGACCCTGACCACCGTTGGCCACGATGAAGTGATCGAACAGATCACCAAGAACCTCAACAAGCTGATCGAAGTGGTCAAGCTGGTGAACCTCTCGGAGAGTGCTCACATCGAGCGCGAACTGATGCTGGTCAAGGTCAAGGCCACAGGCGCCCAGCGCGCCGAGGTCAAGCGCACCACCGACATCTTCCGCGGCCAGATCGTCGACGTGACGTCCAGCGTCTACACGATCCAGCTGGCGGGGACCAGCGACAAGCTGGACAGCTTCATCCAGGCCGTCGGCACCAGCTCGATCCTGGAAACCGTACGCAGTGGCGTCACCGGGATTTCCCGTGGCGACAAAGTACTGACCATCTGATCGTGGTCATTAAAAAACCCCGCCTGGTGCGGGGTTTTTTATTGCCCGGACTTTACTGGCGGCGATTCCAGAAGGCTGTGATCAGTGGGTCCTTGAGGCGTTTTTCCAAGGCGAACAGGCCGATGTCGTAGGCGGCCAATGGCGGCTGGATATCGTAGATGCAGATGCGCTCGGTCAGGGGGCTGTTGTCGAGCACGATCTGCGGAACCACGCCGATTCCGAATCCCAGGCTCACCATGCTGACGATGGCCTCGTTGCCGCTCACCTGGGCATATATGCGCGGCTTGATGCCGTGGCTTTTCAGCCAGCGGTCGGTCCGGGTCCGGGCCAGGCCTTCTTCCGAGAGAATCATCGGCACGTCCTTCCAGCTTTGCGCCGTGGGCTCCTTCAGTTGTTCCGCTGTCAGCAGCTGAGGTGACCGTGGGCCGATGAAGCGCAGCTCCGAGCGGGTGATCGACTGGAAGTCGACGCCGGCCGGCAGGTTGTCGGGGCGGGCGCCGATGGCGAGATCCTCCAGTCCTTGCTGCACCCGCTCGACGGCCTTTGCGGGGTCGCCGGTGTGCAGCTTCATTTCGATGCGCGGGTAGTCCTGGCGGAAGCTGCTCAGGATGTCGTAGAGGAAGCTGTAGCTCGCCGTTACCGAGCAATACAGGGAGAGCTCGCCGTGCAGGTCCAATTGGTCCTGCATGAGTCGTTGGCGGATGGCATGCCAGCCGCTCAAGACCTCGCTCGCGTATTCGCGGAACTGCTGGCCCTCGCGGGTCAACTGAACCGAGCGACTGTCACGTACGAACAAGGGTGCGCCAAGTTCGTCCTCGAGCTGCTTGATGCTGCGGCTGAGCGCCGAGGGGCTGACATGCTGCTCGCGGCTGGTCTTGCCGAAGTGCAGGTTGTCTGCCAGGGAAAGAAAGAGCCTGAGGGAATGGTTGTCCATGATCGTTTCGATTGTCGGCACGTTGCGTTGCGAATATATCATTTTACGCAATGGATCGGATCGCTTAATGTGTCCATGTCGCGGTGCTAGCACCCCATCCCATTCGCTATAAAAGAGTCAGTGACATGAAAGTTTATTACGACAAAGACTGTGACCTCTCGATCATCCAGGGCAAGAAAGTAGCCATCATCGGTTACGGCTCCCAGGGCCACGCTCACGCGTGCAACCTGAAAGATTCCGGTGTCGACGTGACTGTTGGTCTGCGTCCTGGCTCCGCCACCGTCGCCAAGGCCCAGGCCCATGGCCTGACCGTCAAGAGCGTTCCGGAAGCCGTTGCCGCCGCCGACCTGGTGATGATCCTGACTCCGGACGAGTTCCAGTCCAAGCTGTACAAGGAAGAAGTCGAGCCGAATCTGAAGAAGGGTGCCACCCTGGCCTTCGCCCACGGCTTCGCCATCCACTACAACCAGGTCGTTCCGCGCGCTGACCTCGACGTGATCATGATCGCGCCGAAGGCCCCGGGCCACACCGTTCGCTCCGAGTTCGTCAAGGGCGGCGGCATCCCTGACCTGGTCGCCATCTACCAGGACGCTTCCGGCAATGCCAAGAACGTCGCTCTGTCCTACGCCTGCGGCGTTGGCGGCGGCCGTACCGGCATCATTGAAACCACCTTCAAGGACGAGACCGAAACCGACCTGTTCGGCGAGCAGGCCGTTCTGTGCGGCGGTTGCGTCGAGCTGGTGAAAGCCGGTTTCGAAACCCTGGTCGAAGCTGGCTACGCGCCGGAAATGGCCTACTTCGAGTGCCTGCACGAACTGAAGCTGATCGTTGACCTCATGTACGAAGGCGGCATCGCCAACATGAACTACTCGATCTCCAACAACGCCGAGTACGGCGAGTACGTGACCGGCCCGGAGGTCATCAACGCCGAATCCCGCCAGGCCATGCGCAACGCTCTGAAGCGCATCCAGGACGGCGAATACGCCAAGATGTTCATCCAGGAAGGCGCATCGAACTATGCTTCGATGACTGCCTACCGCCGCAACAACGCTGCTCACCCGATCGAGCAGGTTGGCGAGCGTCTGCGCGCGATGATGCCGTGGATCTCCGCCAACAAGATCGTCGACAAGACCAAGAACTAAGGTCTTTTCGATCCAGAAAGAACGCGGCCTCGGCCGCGTTCTTTCGTTATGGCTGCAGGGTTCTGGTATAAAGCCTGTTTGCCGGGCGGTGCAGTCAGCGCTACCCACCACATCGTTGCAAGGATGTTGTTCATGAGTGAACGTCCCGAAGAGCCGAATCAGCCAGCCGACAATGACAGCCTGTTGCCGATCGACGAACACGTCGAGGAAGGCCAGGATGCGGAAGGGCGCAAGGTTCGGCATCGCGGTATCTATCTGCTCCCCAACCTGTTCACCACGGCCAACCTGTTTGCCGGTTTCTACGCCATAGTCAACGCTATGAACGGCAACTTCTCGGTGGCCGCCGCGACCATTTTCGTCGCGATGGTGCTGGACAGCCTGGATGGTCGCGTGGCCCGTCTCACCAACACCCAGAGCGCGTTCGGCGCCGAATACGACTCGCTTTCGGACATGGTCGCCTTCGGTGTGGCGCCCGCCTTGCTGGCCTTCGAGTGGGCCTTGAGCGGGCTGGGCAGCGTCGGCCTGACCGTGGCCTTCATCTATGTGGCGGGTGCGGCGCTGCGCCTGGCTCGCTTCAACACCCAGATCGGCAAGGTGGACAAACGCTACTTCATCGGTCTCGCCAGTCCGGCGGCGGCGGGTGTCGTGGCCGGTACCGTCTGGGCCTTCAGTGATTTCGGCATCAAGGGCTCGAACATGTCGTTCATCGTCGCCCTGCTGGTGGCCCTGGCCGGCATGCTGATGGTGAGCAATATCAGGTTCTACAGCTTCAAGGACCTGGACCTGAAAGGACGCGTACCCTTCGTTGCCATCCTGATCGTGGTGCTGGCCTTCGCCGTGGTCTTCAGTGATCCGCCGCGTATCCTCCTGTTGATCTTCCTGGCTTACGCCGCCTCCGGCCCGGTGCAATACTTGCTCCAGCTGCGTCGTCGCAAGCAGGTCGAGTGATGTAATTTCCTCGCGGCTCCGCAGTCTACTGGGCATCCTCGCCCGAGTTGCGGAGCCGCCATGCTGATCCAGATCCCCCCTTCTTCCGCGTGCCGTGAGCACGAAGTCACCCCCGAGTCGATCTACCTCTCCCGTCGCCGATTGCTCGCCGCAGCTGGTGGTCTTGCTGCCATGGCGGCATTGCCCGGTCATGCCCAGGATCCCTCGGCCTATCCCGATGTCGAGGCTGCCAAGTCGCCAGCCTGGTTCGACGAGAAGCTCGCAGGCACTCGTTGGCAAGCCGTTACGCCGGGGAACGAAGCGGTCACGCCCTTCCAGGATGCAACGCATTACAACAACTTCTACGAGTTCGGGACCAACAAAGGGGACCCGGCACGTAATGCCGGGCAGTTGCAGATCGAACCCTGGACGGTGCGTATAGAGGGGGAGGTGGGCAAGCCGGGTACCTACTCGATAGAGGACCTCGTGAAACCTCATGGCCTGGAAGAGCGCATCTACCGATTGCGCTGCGTCGAGGCCTGGTCCATGGTCATTCCCTGGGTGGGTTTTCCCCTGGCGGACCTGCTCAAGCGGGTCGAGCCAACCAGCAAGGCCAAGTACGTCAGCTTCGAGACCCGCCTTGCGCCGGAAGAGATGACCGGGGTGCGCTCTGGTTTTTCCCTGATCGACTGGCCCTATATAGAAGGGCTGCGGCTGGACGAAGCCATGCACCCCCTGACCATTCTCGCGGTGGGCATGTACGGTCGCATCCTGCCCAACCAGAATGGGGCGCCGCTGCGCCTGGTGGTGCCGTGGAAGTATGGCTTCAAGAGCATCAAGTCCATCGTGCGGATCAGCCTGGTCAGCGAGCAGCCGGCGACTACCTGGCAAAGCATCGCCGCTGAGGAATACGGCTTCTATTCGAACGTCAATCCAGAGGTGGACCACCCACGCTGGAGTCAGGCTCACGAGCGCCGACTGCCCAGCGGGCTATTCAGTCCGAACATCGTGCCGACGCGCATGTTCAACGGCTATGACGAAGTGGCCAGCCTGTATACCGGGCTGGATCTGAGGAAGAACTACTGATGCGATTCTGGTTCTGGAGACTTTGCGTATTCCTGGCGGCGCCGGTTCCGGTAATCCTGTGGCTGTACCAGGCCTGGATATTCGCCCTCGGGCCGGACCCGGGTAAGGTGCTGGTCGACCGCCTGGGGCTGGCAGCGCTCTGGTTATTGCTCATCACCCTGGCCATGACGCCGTTGCAGAAGCTCACTGGCTGGGGAGGGTGGATAGCGGTCCGGCGACAGTTGGGGCTTTGGGCTTTTACTTATGTGGTCATGCATATCACTGGCTATGCAGTGTTTCTGCTCGGTCTGGACATGCAGCAATTCCTGATCGACCTCGGTAAGCGTCCCTACATCTTTGTTGGGGCGCTGGGCTTCGTCGGGTTGCTGGCGCTGGCGATCACGTCGAACCACTTCAGCATTCGCCGCCTCGGCAAACGCTGGAAGCGCCTGCACAGGTTGGTGTACGCAATTCTGGGTATCGCCCTGTTGCACATGCTCTGGGTGATAAGGGCGGACATGGCCGAATGGGCCGGCTACGCCATGGCGGGTGCGCTGCTTATGTTGCTGCGCGCCCCACCTGTAGTGCGCCTGTTGCCCAGGGTTACAGCTGCATTCAGGCGAGATTCGAAGATAGTTTCAAATAAGTGTTGACGGCAGATTCTGCGCGCCTATAATGCGCACCTCTTCCAGCGACGAAGCAGCGAAAGAGCTTGAAAATCAAGCACTTAGCTAAGCTGAAATAGCGGGAAGGGGTGATCGGCGAGCGGTGGTAGAGCTGGCCGCTTCGGACTTCCGAAAGGGCGAACGAAGAAGATCACAGAGGCGTTGACAGCGAGTTTGAACGCTGTAGAATGCGCCTCCCGCTGACGAGAGGAGTGATCGGATCGAAAGCGCAAGCGGTTGAGTAGAAAGAGAAATTCTTCGAAAAACAGCTTGACAGCAAGAAAGGCTGCTGTAGAATGCGCGGCCTCGGTTGAGACGAAAGACTTGATCGAAACGCTCTTTAACAACTGAATCAAGCAATTCGTGTGGGTGCTTGTGAGGTAAGACTGGTAGTCGACTGATTATCAGCAACACAAGTAACTCTTCGTGAATTCAAAGAGTTTATTTGCGATTGCTGAGCCAAGTTTAGGGTTTTCTCAAAACCCAAGCAGTATTGAACTGAAGAGTTTGATCATGGCTCAGATTGAACGCTGGCGGCAGGCCTAACACATGCAAGTCGAGCGGCAGCGGGTCCTTCGGGATGCCGGCGAGCGGCGGACGGGTGAGTAATGCCTAGGAATCTGCCTGGTAGTGGGGGATAACGTTCGGAAACGGACGCTAATACCGCATACGTCCTACGGGAGAAAGTGGGGGATCTTCGGACCTCACGCTATCAGATGAGCCTAGGTCGGATTAGCTAGTTGGTGGGGTAAAGGCTCACCAAGGCGACGATCCGTAACTGGTCTGAGAGGATGATCAGTCACACTGGAACTGAGACACGGTCCAGACTCCTACGGGAGGCAGCAGTGGGGAATATTGGACAATGGGCGAAAGCCTGATCCAGCCATGCCGCGTGTGTGAAGAAGGTCTTCGGATTGTAAAGCACTTTAAGTTGGGAGGAAGGGCAGTAAGTTAATACCTTGCTGTTTTGACGTTACCAACAGAATAAGCACCGGCTAACTTCGTGCCAGCAGCCGCGGTAATACGAAGGGTGCAAGCGTTAATCGGAATTACTGGGCGTAAAGCGCGCGTAGGTGGTTCAGCAAGTTGGAGGTGAAATCCCCGGGCTCAACCTGGGAACTGCCTCCAAAACTACTGAGCTAGAGTACGGTAGAGGGTAGTGGAATTTCCTGTGTAGCGGTGAAATGCGTAGATATAGGAAGGAACACCAGTGGCGAAGGCGACTACCTGGACTGATACTGACACTGAGGTGCGAAAGCGTGGGGAGCAAACAGGATTAGATACCCTGGTAGTCCACGCCGTAAACGATGTCGACTAGCCGTTGGGATCCTTGAGATCTTAGTGGCGCAGCTAACGCGATAAGTCGACCGCCTGGGGAGTACGGCCGCAAGGTTAAAACTCAAATGAATTGACGGGGGCCCGCACAAGCGGTGGAGCATGTGGTTTAATTCGAAGCAACGCGAAGAACCTTACCTGGCCTTGACATGCTGAGAACTTTCCAGAGATGGATTGGTGCCTTCGGGAACTCAGACACAGGTGCTGCATGGCTGTCGTCAGCTCGTGTCGTGAGATGTTGGGTTAAGTCCCGTAACGAGCGCAACCCTTGTCCTTAGTTACCAGCACGTTATGGTGGGCACTCTAAGGAGACTGCCGGTGACAAACCGGAGGAAGGTGGGGATGACGTCAAGTCATCATGGCCCTTACGGCCAGGGCTACACACGTGCTACAATGGTCGGTACAAAGGGTTGCCAAGCCGCGAGGTGGAGCTAATCCCATAAAACCGATCGTAGTCCGGATCGCAGTCTGCAACTCGACTGCGTGAAGTCGGAATCGCTAGTAATCGTGAATCAGAATGTCACGGTGAATACGTTCCCGGGCCTTGTACACACCGCCCGTCACACCATGGGAGTGGGTTGCTCCAGAAGTAGCTAGTCTAACCGCAAGGGGGACGGTTACCACGGAGTGATTCATGACTGGGGTGAAGTCGTAACAAGGTAGCCGTAGGGGAACCTGCGGCTGGATCACCTCCTTAATCGAAGACTTCAGCTTCTTCATAAGTTCCCACACGAATTGCTTGATTCAATTGCGAAGGCGATTGGGTCTGTAGCTCAGTTGGTTAGAGCGCACCCCTGATAAGGGTGAGGTCGGCAGTTCGAATCTGCCCAGACCCACCAATTGTCGCGGGGTCGTATGACCGGTTGACATTGGGGCCATAGCTCAGCTGGGAGAGCGCCTGCTTTGCACGCAGGAGGTCAGGAGTTCGATCCTCCTTGGCTCCACCATCTCCAGGCTGACCAAGAGTCCAGAATTGAATATCTCGAGTGGGATATTGAATTCTGAACTTTGCTTCAGAATCGTTCTTTAAAAATTCGGGTATGTGATAGAAGTGACTTGTTGAGTGTTTCACTGCACTCAATGAATCAAGGTAAAATTTGCGAGTTCAAGCGCGAATTTTCGGCGAATGTCGTCTTCACCCCTATGATCACGAGCAGATTGCTTGGGGTTATATGGTCAAGTGAAGAAGCGCATACGGTGGATGCCTTGGCAGTCAGAGGCGATGAAAGACGTGGTAGCCTGCGATAAGCTTCGGGGAGTCGGCAAACAGACTTTGATCCGGAGATCTCTGAATGGGGGAACCCACCTAGGATAACCTAGGTATCTTGTACTGAATCCATAGGTGCAAGAGGCGAACCAGGGGAACTGAAACATCTAAGTACCCTGAGGAATAGAAATCAACCGAGATTCCCTTAGTAGTGGCGAGCGAACGGGGATTAGCCCTTAAGCTTCTTGGATTTTAGCGGAACGCTCTGGAAAGTGCGGCCATAGTGGGTGATAGCCCCGTACGCGAAAGGGTCCAGGAAGTGAAATCGAGTAGGACGGAGCACGAGAAACTTTGTCTGAATATGGGGGGACCATCCTCCAAGGCTAAATACTACTGACTGACCGATAGTGAACCAGTACCGTGAGGGAAAGGCGAAAAGAACCCCGGAGAGGGGAGTGAAATAGAACCTGAAACCGTATGCGTACAAGCAGTGGGAGCCTACTTTGTTAGGTGACTGCGTACCTTTTGTATAATGGGTCAGCGACTTATATTCAGTGGCGAGCTTAACCGAATAGGGGAGGCGTAGCGAAAGCGAGTCTTAATAGGGCGTTTAGTCGCTGGGTATAGACCCGAAACCGGGCGATCTATCCATGGGCAGGTTGAAGGTTAGGTAACACTGACTGGAGGACCGAACCGACTACCGTTGAAAAGTTAGCGGATGACCTGTGGATCGGAGTGAAAGGCTAATCAAGCTCGGAGATAGCTGGTTCTCCTCGAAAGCTATTTAGGTAGCGCCTCACGTATCACTCCAGGGGGTAGAGCACTGTTTCGGCTAGGGGGTCATCCCGACTTACCAAACCGATGCAAACTCCGAATACCTGGAAGTGTCAGCGTGGGAGACACACGGCGGGTGCTAACGTCCGTCGTGAAAAGGGAAACAACCCAGACCGTCAGCTAAGGTCCCAAAGTTATGGTTAAGTGGGAAACGATGTGGGAAGGCTTAGACAGCTAGGAGGTTGGCTTAGAAGCAGCCACCCTTTAAAGAAAGCGTAATAGCTCACTAGTCGAGTCGGCCTGCGCGGAAGATGTAACGGGGCTCAAACCATACACCGAAGCTACGGGTTCGTCGTAAGACGAGCGGTAGAGGAGCGTTCTGTAAGCCTGTGAAGGTGAGTTGAGAAGCTTGCTGGAGGTATCAGAAGTGCGAATGCTGACATGAGTAACGACAATGCGAGTGAAAAACTCGCACGCCGAAAGACCAAGGGTTCCTGCGCAACGTTAATCGACGCAGGGTGAGTCGGCTCCTAAGGCGAGGCAGAAATGCGTAGTCGATGGGAAACGGGTTAATATTCCCGTACTTCTAATTACTGCGATGGGGGGACGGAGAAGGCTAGGCCAGCTTGGCGTTGGTTGTCCAAGTTTAAGGTGGTAGGCCGAACACTTAGGCAAATCCGGGTGTTCAAGGCCGAGAGCTGATGACGAGCGTTCTTTTAGAACGTGAAGTGGTTGATGCCATGCTTCCAGGAAAAGCCTCTAAGCTTCAGGTAATTAGGAACCGTACCCCAAACCGACACAGGTGGTTGGGTAGAGAATACCAAGGCGCTTGAGAGAACTCGGGTGAAGGAACTAGGCAAAATGGCACCGTAACTTCGGGAGAAGGTGCGCCGGTGAGGGTGAAGGACTTGCTCCGTAAGCTCATGCCGGTCGAAGATACCAGGCCGCTGCGACTGTTTATTAAAAACACAGCACTCTGCAAACACGAAAGTGGACGTATAGGGTGTGACGCCTGCCCGGTGCCGGAAGGTTAATTGATGGGGTTAGCGCAAGCGAAGCTCTTGATCGAAGCCCCGGTAAACGGCGGCCGTAACTATAACGGTCCTAAGGTAGCGAAATTCCTTGTCGGGTAAGTTCCGACCTGCACGAATGGCGTAACGATGGCGGCGCTGTCTCCACCCGAGACTCAGTGAAATTGAAATCGCTGTGAAGATGCAGTGTATCCGCGGCTAGACGGAAAGACCCCGTGAACCTTTACTGTAGCTTTGCACTGGACTTTGAGCCTGCTTGTGTAGGATAGGTGGGAGGCTTTGAAGCGAGGACGCCAGTTCTCGTGGAGCCATCCTTGAAATACCACCCTGGCATGCTTGAGGTTCTAACTCTGGTCCGTCATCCGGATCGAGGACAGTGTATGGTGGGCAGTTTGACTGGGGCGGTCTCCTCCTAAAGAGTAACGGAGGAGTACGAAGGTGCGCTCAGACCGGTCGGAAATCGGTCGTAGAGTATAAAGGCAAAAGCGCGCTTGACTGCGAGACAGACACGTCGAGCAGGTACGAAAGTAGGTCTTAGTGATCCGGTGGTTCTGTATGGAAGGGCCATCGCTCAACGGATAAAAGGTACTCCGGGGATAACAGGCTGATACCGCCCAAGAGTTCATATCGACGGCGGTGTTTGGCACCTCGATGTCGGCTCATCACATCCTGGGGCTGAAGCCGGTCCCAAGGGTATGGCTGTTCGCCATTTAAAGTGGTACGCGAGCTGGGTTTAGAACGTCGTGAGACAGTTCGGTCCCTATCTGCCGTGGACGTTTGAGATTTGAGAGGGGCTGCTCCTAGTACGAGAGGACCGGAGTGGACGAACCTCTGGTGTTCCGGTTGTCACGCCAGTGGCATCGCCGGGTAGCTATGTTCGGAAGAGATAACCGCTGAAAGCATCTAAGCGGGAAACTCGCCTCAAGATGAGATCTCACTGGGATCTTGAATCCCCTAAAGGGCCGTCGAAGACTACGACGTTGATAGGTTGGGTGTGTAAGCGCTGTGAGGCGTTGAGCTAACCAATACTAATTGCCCGTGAGGCTTGACCATATAACACCCAAACAATCTGGTGATTGTGGGTGCGACTGGTTGAAGTCGATAGAAACCGAAAGTTCGCAAGAACCGCAAATACCTAGACTGTCACATACCTGATTCGGGGTCGCGCCTTACCGCGAGATCCCAACCGAATTGCTTGACGACCATAGAGCGTTGGAACCACCTGATCCCATCCCGAACTCAGTAGTGAAACGACGCATCGCCGATGGTAGTGTGGAGCTTCTCCATGTGAGAGTAGGTCATCGTCAAGCTTCTATCCCAAGGCCCCGATATGCCCAGCGCATATCGGGGTTTTGCCTTTAAGTGAGAGCCCTGTATTTCAAGGCTCTCGCAGTAACCACCAGGTGGTACTGCAGGTTGATTTGATGAGTCGAATCAGCCAGCTGTAGAAGTCGTTGAGTAGAAAGAGAAATTCTTCGAAAAACAGCTTGACAGTAAGAAAGGCTGCTGTAGAATGCGCGGCCTCGGTTGAGACGAAAGACTTGATCGAAACGCTCTTTAACAACTGAATCAAGCAATTCGTGTGGGTGCTTGTGAGGTAAGACTGGTAGTCGACTGATTATCAGCAACACAAGTAACTCTTCGTGAATTCAAAGAGTTTATTTGCGATTGCTGAGCCAAGTTTAGGGTTTTCTCAAAACCCAAGCAGTATTGAACTGAAGAGTTTGATCATGGCTCAGATTGAACGCTGGCGGCAGGCCTAACACATGCAAGTCGAGCGGCAGCGGGTCCTTCGGGATGCCGGCGAGCGGCGGACGGGTGAGTAATGCCTAGGAATCTGCCTGGTAGTGGGGGATAACGTTCGGAAACGGACGCTAATACCGCATACGTCCTACGGGAGAAAGTGGGGGATCTTCGGACCTCACGCTATCAGATGAGCCTAGGTCGGATTAGCTAGTTGGTGGGGTAAAGGCTCACCAAGGCGACGATCCGTAACTGGTCTGAGAGGATGATCAGTCACACTGGAACTGAGACACGGTCCAGACTCCTACGGGAGGCAGCAGTGGGGAATATTGGACAATGGGCGAAAGCCTGATCCAGCCATGCCGCGTGTGTGAAGAAGGTCTTCGGATTGTAAAGCACTTTAAGTTGGGAGGAAGGGCAGTAAGTTAATACCTTGCTGTTTTGACGTTACCAACAGAATAAGCACCGGCTAACTTCGTGCCAGCAGCCGCGGTAATACGAAGGGTGCAAGCGTTAATCGGAATTACTGGGCGTAAAGCGCGCGTAGGTGGTTCAGCAAGTTGGAGGTGAAATCCCCGGGCTCAACCTGGGAACTGCCTCCAAAACTACTGAGCTAGAGTACGGTAGAGGGTAGTGGAATTTCCTGTGTAGCGGTGAAATGCGTAGATATAGGAAGGAACACCAGTGGCGAAGGCGACTACCTGGACTGATACTGACACTGAGGTGCGAAAGCGTGGGGAGCAAACAGGATTAGATACCCTGGTAGTCCACGCCGTAAACGATGTCGACTAGCCGTTGGGATCCTTGAGATCTTAGTGGCGCAGCTAACGCGATAAGTCGACCGCCTGGGGAGTACGGCCGCAAGGTTAAAACTCAAATGAATTGACGGGGGCCCGCACAAGCGGTGGAGCATGTGGTTTAATTCGAAGCAACGCGAAGAACCTTACCTGGCCTTGACATGCTGAGAACTTTCCAGAGATGGATTGGTGCCTTCGGGAACTCAGACACAGGTGCTGCATGGCTGTCGTCAGCTCGTGTCGTGAGATGTTGGGTTAAGTCCCGTAACGAGCGCAACCCTTGTCCTTAGTTACCAGCACGTTATGGTGGGCACTCTAAGGAGACTGCCGGTGACAAACCGGAGGAAGGTGGGGATGACGTCAAGTCATCATGGCCCTTACGGCCAGGGCTACACACGTGCTACAATGGTCGGTACAAAGGGTTGCCAAGCCGCGAGGTGGAGCTAATCCCATAAAACCGATCGTAGTCCGGATCGCAGTCTGCAACTCGACTGCGTGAAGTCGGAATCGCTAGTAATCGTGAATCAGAATGTCACGGTGAATACGTTCCCGGGCCTTGTACACACCGCCCGTCACACCATGGGAGTGGGTTGCTCCAGAAGTAGCTAGTCTAACCGCAAGGGGGACGGTTACCACGGAGTGATTCATGACTGGGGTGAAGTCGTAACAAGGTAGCCGTAGGGGAACCTGCGGCTGGATCACCTCCTTAATCGAAGACTTCAGCTTCTTCATAAGTTCCCACACGAATTGCTTGATTCAATTGCGAAGGCGATTGGGTCTGTAGCTCAGTTGGTTAGAGCGCACCCCTGATAAGGGTGAGGTCGGCAGTTCGAATCTGCCCAGACCCACCAATTGTCGCGGGGTCGTATGACCGGTTGACATTGGGGCCATAGCTCAGCTGGGAGAGCGCCTGCTTTGCACGCAGGAGGTCAGGAGTTCGATCCTCCTTGGCTCCACCATCTCCAGGCTGACCAAGAGTCCAGAATTGAATATCTCGAGTGGGATATTGAATTCTGAACTTTGCTTCAGAATCGTTCTTTAAAAATTCGGGTATGTGATAGAAGTGACTTGTTGAGTGTTTCACTGCACTCAATGAATCAAGGTAAAATTTGCGAGTTCAAGCGCGAATTTTCGGCGAATGTCGTCTTCACCCCTATGATCACGAGCAGATTGCTTGGGGTTATATGGTCAAGTGAAGAAGCGCATACGGTGGATGCCTTGGCAGTCAGAGGCGATGAAAGACGTGGTAGCCTGCGATAAGCTTCGGGGAGTCGGCAAACAGACTTTGATCCGGAGATCTCTGAATGGGGGAACCCACCTAGGATAACCTAGGTATCTTGTACTGAATCCATAGGTGCAAGAGGCGAACCAGGGGAACTGAAACATCTAAGTACCCTGAGGAATAGAAATCAACCGAGATTCCCTTAGTAGTGGCGAGCGAACGGGGATTAGCCCTTAAGCTTCTTGGATTTTAGCGGAACGCTCTGGAAAGTGCGGCCATAGTGGGTGATAGCCCCGTACGCGAAAGGGTCCAGGAAGTGAAATCGAGTAGGACGGAGCACGAGAAACTTTGTCTGAATATGGGGGGACCATCCTCCAAGGCTAAATACTACTGACTGACCGATAGTGAACCAGTACCGTGAGGGAAAGGCGAAAAGAACCCCGGAGAGGGGAGTGAAATAGAACCTGAAACCGTATGCGTACAAGCAGTGGGAGCCTACTTTGTTAGGTGACTGCGTACCTTTTGTATAATGGGTCAGCGACTTATATTCAGTGGCGAGCTTAACCGAATAGGGGAGGCGTAGCGAAAGCGAGTCTTAATAGGGCGTTTAGTCGCTGGGTATAGACCCGAAACCGGGCGATCTATCCATGGGCAGGTTGAAGGTTAGGTAACACTGACTGGAGGACCGAACCGACTACCGTTGAAAAGTTAGCGGATGACCTGTGGATCGGAGTGAAAGGCTAATCAAGCTCGGAGATAGCTGGTTCTCCTCGAAAGCTATTTAGGTAGCGCCTCACGTATCACTCCAGGGGGTAGAGCACTGTTTCGGCTAGGGGGTCATCCCGACTTACCAAACCGATGCAAACTCCGAATACCTGGAAGTGTCAGCGTGGGAGACACACGGCGGGTGCTAACGTCCGTCGTGAAAAGGGAAACAACCCAGACCGTCAGCTAAGGTCCCAAAGTTATGGTTAAGTGGGAAACGATGTGGGAAGGCTTAGACAGCTAGGAGGTTGGCTTAGAAGCAGCCACCCTTTAAAGAAAGCGTAATAGCTCACTAGTCGAGTCGGCCTGCGCGGAAGATGTAACGGGGCTCAAACCATACACCGAAGCTACGGGTTCGTCGTAAGACGAGCGGTAGAGGAGCGTTCTGTAAGCCTGTGAAGGTGAGTTGAGAAGCTTGCTGGAGGTATCAGAAGTGCGAATGCTGACATGAGTAACGACAATGCGAGTGAAAAACTCGCACGCCGAAAGACCAAGGGTTCCTGCGCAACGTTAATCGACGCAGGGTGAGTCGGCTCCTAAGGCGAGGCAGAAATGCGTAGTCGATGGGAAACGGGTTAATATTCCCGTACTTCTAATTACTGCGATGGGGGGACGGAGAAGGCTAGGCCAGCTTGGCGTTGGTTGTCCAAGTTTAAGGTGGTAGGCCGAACACTTAGGCAAATCCGGGTGTTCAAGGCCGAGAGCTGATGACGAGTGTTCTTTTAGAACATGAAGTGGTTGATGCCATGCTTCCAGGAAAAGCCTCTAAGCTTCAGGTAATTAGGAACCGTACCCCAAACCGACACAGGTGGTTGGGTAGAGAATACCAAGGCGCTTGAGAGAACTCGGGTGAAGGAACTAGGCAAAATGGCACCGTAACTTCGGGAGAAGGTGCGCCGGTGAGGGTGAAGCATTTACTGCGTAAGCTCATGCCGGTCGAAGATACCAGGCCGCTGCGACTGTTTATTAAAAACACAGCACTCTGCAAACACGAAAGTGGACGTATAGGGTGTGACGCCTGCCCGGTGCCGGAAGGTTAATTGATGGGGTTAGCGCAAGCGAAGCTCTTGATCGAAGCCCCGGTAAACGGCGGCCGTAACTATAACGGTCCTAAGGTAGCGAAATTCCTTGTCGGGTAAGTTCCGACCTGCACGAATGGCGTAACGATGGCGGCGCTGTCTCCACCCGAGACTCAGTGAAATTGAAATCGCTGTGAAGATGCAGTGTATCCGCGGCTAGACGGAAAGACCCCGTGAACCTTTACTGTAGCTTTGCACTGGACTTTGAGCCTGCTTGTGTAGGATAGGTGGGAGGCTTTGAAGCGAGGACGCCAGTTCTCGTGGAGCCATCCTTGAAATACCACCCTGGCATGCTTGAGGTTCTAACTCTGGTCCGTCATCCGGATCGAGGACAGTGTATGGTGGGCAGTTTGACTGGGGCGGTCTCCTCCTAAAGAGTAACGGAGGAGTACGAAGGTGCGCTCAGACCGGTCGGAAATCGGTCGTAGAGTATAAAGGCAAAAGCGCGCTTGACTGCGAGACAGACACGTCGAGCAGGTACGAAAGTAGGTCTTAGTGATCCGGTGGTTCTGTATGGAAGGGCCATCGCTCAACGGATAAAAGGTACTCCGGGGATAACAGGCTGATACCGCCCAAGAGTTCATATCGACGGCGGTGTTTGGCACCTCGATGTCGGCTCATCACATCCTGGGGCTGAAGCCGGTCCCAAGGGTATGGCTGTTCGCCATTTAAAGTGGTACGCGAGCTGGGTTTAGAACGTCGTGAGACAGTTCGGTCCCTATCTGCCGTGGACGTTTGAGATTTGAGAGGGGCTGCTCCTAGTACGAGAGGACCGGAGTGGACGAACCTCTGGTGTTCCGGTTGTCACGCCAGTGGCATCGCCGGGTAGCTATGTTCGGAAGAGATAACCGCTGAAAGCATCTAAGCGGGAAACTCGCCTCAAGATGAGATCTCACTGGGATCTTGAATCCCCTAAAGGGCCGTCGAAGACTACGACGTTGATAGGTTGGGTGTGTAAGCGCTGTGAGGCGTTGAGCTAACCAATACTAATTGCCCGTGAGGCTTGACCATATAACACCCAAACAATCTGGTGATTGTGGGTGCGACTGGTTGAAGTCGATAGAAACCGAAAGTTCGCAAGAACCGCAAATACCTAGACTGTCACATACCTGATTCGGGATCGCGCCTCACCGCGAGATCCCAACCGAATTGCTTGACGACCATAGAGCGTTGGAACCACCTGATCCCATCCCGAACTCAGTAGTGAAACGACGCATCGCCGATGGTAGTGTGGAGCTTCTCCATGTGAGAGTAGGTCATCGTCAAGCTTCTATCTCAAACCCCCGATACGCCTCGCGTATCGGGGGTTTGTCTTTGTGCGCGAAAAGAATGCCAAGCATGCTTGCGCCTGAAGTGTCCGGATACCTCTGAGATACGACCGCACGAGCATTGCTCGTCTAGAATACCTGCGATATCCAGAGAGCCTTGCCGCCATGCCTGAACAGGCTGAACAACGCCCGCTAGCCGATCTACCCCTGCACGATCTGATCGCCTGCCACGAGTGCGATCTGCTGATGCATCACCCCCAACTTGGTGAGGAGCAGAAGGCCTGCTGTCCCCGCTGCGGCTATGAGCTGGTGGTGCACCGCTCCCACATGGAGCGTCGTGCCCTTGCCCTGGTACTGACCGCCTTGCTGCTGTTCGTGCCTGCCAACTTCCTGCCCATCATGTCGCTCAACCTGCTAGGCCAGAATGCCCATGACACCGTCTGGACCGGCGTTGTCGGCCTCTATAACAGCGGCATGGAAGGCGTCGCCTTCCTGGTGTTCCTGTGCAGCATGGTGATCCCCCTGGTGAAGCTGCTCTGCCAGCTGGTGGTGCTGCTGTGCATCCGCACCCGTCGTGCCCGCGGCATGGGAGTCATGCTCTACCGCCTTTACCACCACCTGCGGGAGTGGGGGATGCTCGAGGTCTACCTCATGGGCATCCTGGTATCCATCGTCAAGTTGATCGAGCTGGCCGAACTGCACCTGGGCGTCGGCCTGGCCTGTTTCATCGCCCTGCTGCTGGCCCAGATATGGCTGGAGGTGACCATGTCCCCGCACCAGGTCTGGGATGCCCTGGACGCAGAAGGAAGTGCCCATGCGAGCCATTGATGCCGGCATCATCGTCTGCGACGAATGCCACCTGTTGAACCGCGCCGACCCCGACGACGATCACGGTGAGTGCCGTCGCTGCGGCGCCACGCTCTATCCGCGTCGTCCCAACAGCATCGTGCGTACCTGGGCCTTGCTGCTCACCGCCACGATCCTCTATGTGCCGGCCAACCTGCTGCCGATCATGACGGTGAACTTCCTTGGTAACGGTGCGCCCTCCACCATCATGGGCGGCGTACTGGAGCTGATCCACGCCGAGATGGTGCCCGTGGCGCTGGTGGTATTCGTCGCCAGCATCCTGGTACCCACTTTCAAGCTTGTAGGTATCGCATTGCTGCTTTACTCAGTGCAGCGGCGCCTGCCCATGTCGCCGCGGCAACGCATTCTGATGTACCGCTTCATCGAGTGGATCGGCCGCTGGTCAATGCTGGATATCTTCGTTATCGCCATCCTCGTGGCGCTGGTGAACTTCGGCAACCTGGCCAGCATCGAAGCGAACCTGGGGGCCGCCGCCTTCGCCAGCGTGGTGGTACTCACCATGATCGCAGCGGTAACTTTCGACCCCAGGCTTATCTGGGACAACACCGAGACGGACGACGAGAATGCCTGAGTTGCCATCGCCCAAAACCAAGAAAACCACGAACTGGTCCGCCATCTGGGTACTGCCGCTGATAGCGCTGCTCATCGGCCTCTGGCTGGCCTGGAAGGCGATGAGCGAGGCCGGCATCGACATCCAGATCCGCTTCGAGAACGGCGAGGGTATCCAGGTCGGCAAGACCCAGCTGATGTACAAGGGCATCCAGGTCGGCAAGGTGGTCGACCTGCATGTCAGCGACGACATCAAAGGGGTGGTCGCGACCGTCGAGGTCATGAAGGAAGCCGAGCCCTACCTCAGCAAGGACACCCGCTTCTGGCTGGTGCGTCCGCGTGTTTCCCTGGCAGGTGTCACCGGCCTGGAAACCCTGGTATCCGGCATCTACATCGCCATCGACCCGGTCAAGGGCGAGCCCGCTCGCCATTACACCGCCCTGGCCGAGCCGCCACCGCTATCGGACACCCTGCCGGGCCTGCACCTGATGCTCAAGGCCGAGCGCCTGGGCTCCCTGGAGCAGGGCAGCCCGGTCTATTACCGGCAGATCCAGGTCGGCCAGGTGAAGAGCTACCAGCTCGCCGAAGACCAGCGCACCGTCGAGATCAAGGTGCACATCGAGCAGCCCTACGCGCATCTGGTGCGCAAACACACGCGCTTCTGGAACGCCAGCGGCCTGAATGTCACCGCCGGCCTGTCGGGAGTGAAGATACGGACAGAGTCGGTGCTCAGCATCATGGCCGGCGGCATCGCGTTCGCCACGCCGGAGCACCGCCAGGACAGCCCGCCCACCGACCCGAGCATTCCGTTCCGGCTTTACGACGGCTTCGAATCCGCCGAGGCGGGGCTGAGAGTGCTCCTGCGCATGGACGACGTCAGCGGTCTCAACCCGGGTAATACGCCGGTGATGTACAACGGCGTGCAGGTGGGGACCCTGAAGAAACTCGACATGGACAAGGACTTCACCGGCGCCACCGCCGAGCTGACCATGGAGCCGCGCACCGAAGACTTCCTGGTGGAAGGCACGGAGTTCTGGACGGTGAAACCCTCCATCTCCCTGGCCGGTATCACCGGCATCGAGGCACTGGTGAAGGGCAACTACATCGCCGTGCGCTTCGCCAGGGAAGGAACGCCGACCCGCGAGTTCAAGGTCCGGCCCAAGGCTCCGCCGCTGAACACCGACGCCCCCGGTCTGCATCTGGTGCTCACCACCGACCATCTCGGTTCCCTGGAAGTCGGCAGCCCGGTGCTGTTCCGTCAGATGCGCGTGGGCAGTGTGCAGAGCTACCAGCTGTCCCGTGACCAGCAACGCGTGGTGATCGGTATTCATATCGAGCCCGAGTTCACCAAGCTGGTGAACGAGTCCACCCGCTTCTGGAACTCCAGCGGCATCACCATCAAAGGGGGGCTGTCCGGTGTCGAAGTGAAGAGCGAATCGCTGCAGACCCTGCTGGCCGGCGGCATCACCTTCACCACCCCGGACCCGAAGGCCAAGCCGGTCACCCGACCGCGCCGCTTCACCCTGCACACCGACGAAGCGGAAGCCATCGTCAAAGGCACCCTGATCGAGATCGCCGTGTCCCAGGCTGAAGGCCTCAAGGAAGGCACCCCGATCCGCTTCAAGGGCATCGATGTCGGTGAGGTGGAGTCGGTGACCCTGAACAACGACCTTTCCGGCGTTGTCCTCAAGGCGCGCCTGACCCAGGCCGCGGACCGCATCGCCCGCGCCGGCACCCG
Source organism: Pseudomonas resinovorans NBRC 106553 (assembly GCF_000412695.1). Taxonomy (NCBI): domain Bacteria; kingdom Pseudomonadati; phylum Pseudomonadota; class Gammaproteobacteria; order Pseudomonadales; family Pseudomonadaceae; genus Metapseudomonas; species Metapseudomonas resinovorans. The sequence goes on along the minus strand of NC_021499.1, from coordinate 5,350,286 downwards.
CTTCTGGGTCGTTGGGCCGGAGCTCGGCCTGCTGCGCACCGCCAACCTGGACACCCTGGTCGGCGGCCAGTACCTGGCCGTACAGCCCGCCGACAAACCCGGCGCCGCCCAGACCCGCTTCACCGCGCAGGCCCAGGCTCCCGACCCGGCCGTCCGCGAACAAGGCCTGCGGATCACCCTCAGTGCCCCCAGCCGGGGTGCCATCAAGCCCGGCGTGCTGGTCAGCTACCGCGACGTGCCGGTGGGCAAGGTGCTCTCCTACGAACTGGGCAAGACCGCCGACCGGGTCTTCATCCAGGTGCTCATCGAGCCGCGCTATGCGCCGCTGGTGCACAGCGGCAGCCGCTTCTGGATCACCAGCGGGGTCGGCGTGAACGCCAGCCTGTTCAAGGGGGTGAAGGTGCGCACCGGCTCCCTGGAGTCGCTGGTGGAGGGCGGCATCGCCTTTGCCACTCCCAACGAAGGGCAGATGGGCAACGCCGCGTTGAATGGCCAGACCTTCGCCCTTCACGAGGATGTGGAGGAAGAGTGGTTGACCTGGGCGCCGAAGATTCCCCTGGCGCGATAACCCGCGCAATAAACAAAAGGGCCGCGATTGCGGCCCTTTTGCATGTCAGCGGTTGGCTCAGGCGGGTTCGACCGCCTCGTCCTGCTGCTCGCTAGCGGCCTTGGCCACTTCACGACGCTTGATGAACTTCCAGTCCGCCTCGTCGATGTAGATGCCGTTCGGGCCGCTGCCGCCTTCCAGGTCGATGGCGACGTTGGCCGACACCTGCGGCTTCACCGAGGCGAGGATGGGCGTGAAGCCCAGTTGCTGGCTGGTCTCGATCAGCGCCTGCTGGTTGCGCTCGTCGATGTCCGCCGCCTCGTCCAGGTAATAGGGCAGGCGGATGCGCCCGGCCTGCTCGCGGTCCATCAGGTGCAGCAGCAGGTACATGTTGGTCAGCGCCTTGATGGTCATGGTGGTGCCGTTGGAGGCGGCGCCATCGATGTCCGTGTGGATGACCGGCTGGCCGTTGACCTTGGTGATCTCGAAGGCCAGCTCGAACAGGTCCTTCAGGCCCAGCTGGTTGCCGTTGGCCGCCACCAGGCGGGCCAGGTACTCCTTGGCTTCCTCGTTCTTCGCATCCTGGTCGCTGGAGTTGGTCAGGTCGAATACCGAAAGGGTCTCGCCTTCCTCGTACTGGCCAGCGCTGTGGATGATCTGGTCGATGTGGCGCAGGGCTTCCTTGTTCGGCGCGAGGACGATGCGGAAGCTCGCCAGGTTGGATACCTGGCGCTTGTTGATCTCGCGGTTGAACAGCGCCAGCTGGTGTTCCAGGTTGTCGTAGTCGCTGCGGATGTTGCGCAGGGTCCGGGCGATGTCGGTGACCGCTGCGCGGCGCGCCTTGGCCAGGGTCAGGGCTTCGTCCTGGCGGTGGGCGTAGGCGTTGATCAGCAGCTGCAGGCGGCGCTCGGCGTCGTCCTCGCTGTCGAACTTGGCCACGCCCTTCAGGCGCACCTGGGCGTACAGGGCTTCGATCTGGCCATCGATGCGCTGCAGCGCCTGCCAGGTGTCCTGGTAGTCGTTGAGCAGCGGCAGCAGGTTGTCCAGGCTGTCGTCCACCGGGTCCATGAAGGGCTTGCCGAAGGGCAGGTCGGCGGGCAGCAGCTGGCGGCGACGCAGGGCGTCTTCCAGGGTGCGTTCCTTGGCTTCCAGGTCGGCGAGCTGGCGGCCCACCAGTTGCAGCTTGGCGGACAGCTGCTGGACGCGCTCGGTGAAGGCATCGGCGGAACGCTTCAGTTCATCCTGGGTGGCTTCCAGCTGCGCCAGCTGTTCGAGCTTGGCCGGTTCCTCGGCGGACAGGGTCTGGGCTTTGCGGAAGTCTTCGAGGGCTTTCTGCGCATCGAGCACGTCCTGGTAGAGCTTCTCCGCCTGGGCCTTGCTCGCGGCGCGGTCGGCGGCCACCGATTGCTGGGTCTTGAGCTGCTTGAACTCGCGTTCCAGGCGATCCTTCTGATCGCGCAGGGCGGCACGGTCGGCCAGGGCCTGGAGGGCCGGCGGCTCGATGCTGGACAGGTCGACGGACAGGCCGGGCACCTCGAACTGGCTGCCCTTGAACTGGTCGAGCACGGATTCCAGGGTTTTCACCCAGGCCTCGCCGTCGTCCAGCTGGATGCCTTTCTCGCCCAGCGGCAGGCTGAACAGCTGGCCGTTGAACAAGCGCATCAGGCGATCCACATCGGCCTGGGAGAACTCTTCGCGCAGGCGCGAGTAGCTGTTGTTGTCGGCATGGTCGAGTTGCTGCTTGACCGCCTTCAGGCGTTTTTCCAGGTCACGCAGGCGCTCGTCCAGGTCCTCGGCGGAGAACTGGCGGGACTGTGCCAGGGCGCCGGCCAGTTCGTCGTGGGCGTCCTTGGCGGCCAGCAGCTGTTGCTCCAGCACCTTGGCGTCGTCCACCAGGGCGAAGCGGTTCTTCAGCACCGCCAGCTCGCCGAGCCAGCGCTGGTTTTCGGTGATGGCGCGCTCGAGGCGCATCATTTCCTGGGTGCCGCCGCGCTGATCGTTCTGCAGGCCATCCTGTTCATTGCGGTAGTGCTCGGCCTGGATCACCAGCTCCTCGCGGCGGGCGCCGGAGTAGTCCTGCCAGGTGCCGAGCAGCGAATCCAGCAGCGGCGAGATGCGGTGCAGCTTGCCGCGCAGGATCTCGCGCTGGCTCACGCCATTGGCCAGGGCTTCCACCAGCGGGCCGGCGGATACCAGCGCCTGGTAGTCCTGTTCCATGCGGCGCACGTCGCGGAAGGCTTCTTCGCAGGCGGCGATGTAGTCCACGCTGCCCGAGCGCAGGCTGTGCTCGAACGCGTCGAGGAACAGCTGCTTGAGCTTGGCCGCGGTGATCTCGCGCATGTGCAGCAGGTTGATGAACAACGAGCGGAAGGTCTTCAGGCTCTGCTCGCTGGTGGAGCGCAGCGGGATCAGCGTCAGGTCCAGAGGGATGGAGGTGTGACCACCCACCAGCAGGCGGCGCAGCTCATCGGGTTTGAGCTCGTAGGCCTTGATGCCCTCGCGCTCGAGGTTGTTGAACAGCTCGCGCTGGCGCAGGCAGGTACCGTCGCGCTGGTAGTGGTCCAGGTCCAGCTCGCCGCGGTAGGCGAAGAACTGGTGGCCGAAGCCGCCGCCCGGGCCGCGACCGGCTACGCCGATCACATGGGGGCCGTGGGGCAGGGACACTTCGACGAGGATGTAGCTGGTGTCGGTGGCGAAGTAGAACTTGCGCGACTGCTCCAGGCTGTATTTGCCGAAGCTCATGTCGGACATGCGCGCCAGGATCGGGAACTGCAGCGCGTTGATCGACGCCGACTTGCCGAGGTTGTTGGCGCCGTAGATCGACAGCGGGGTTTCCAGCGGGAACAGGCCCAGGCTGTAGCCGGCGGTGTTCAGCAGGGCGAAGCGGCGGATGCCGTAGCGTTCCTGGCTCATGCGTCTTCCTCCTGGGCGGCGCGTTCTTCGGCCATGGCGCGGGCCAGGGCGTCTTCTTCGGACTCGTTGGCAGGCTCGGCTTCAGGCTCGGCGCTGTCGATGGGGATGATGGCGTCGCCGCTGTCGTCGTCCATCAGCACCGGTGCGCGCAGCTCCAGGTCGGTGGTGTGCAGGCTGGCGGCCAGGTCGCGGTCGTGCTGCACCGCCAGGCACACGTCGAGGAAACGGTGCATGGGCGGCAGGAAGCGGTACACGCCGTTGCTGTCCTCGGCAAAGCCCAGCTGGGTGAGGCGGCGGATGACCTTCTCTTCCAGCTCTTCATGGGTGGTCACCTCGGCCTGCATGAACAGGTCGCGGTACTTCTCCAGCAGCGCCGGCAGCTCGTCGCGGCCGATGCTGCCGCCATCCAGTACCGAGAGCGGGTCGCGGCCCTGGTCGGCCAGGTGCTCCACCAGGATGAAGGTGAACAGTGCCAGGCGCTGGGCGGTCTTGTTCACCTGGGCGCCCATCTGCTCGGGCACGAAGTAGTAGAAGCCGCGCGGGTCGCAGACCAGCTCGAAGCCGAGCGCCTTGAACAGGGCACGGTACTGGTCCTGCATGGTGGACAGCTGGGCGTAGCACTCCGGCTCGCTGCGCGAGAGGTGGTAGCCCTTGAACAGCTCGCGGAAGATCGGCGCGAGCTGGGTCATTTCTTTCAGGTCGATGTTCATCAGGAAGTCTTCTCGGCCGCTGCGGGGCTCTTGATCAGGGCATAGGAGCTCAGGCTCACCTGGTGCTCGGCGGTCAGGTAGTCACGGCGCTCCAGGCGGTCGCGCGAGAAACGGGCATCGCGGGACAGGCGCGAGAACCAGTAGAGCAGCTCGTCGGTGGCGCCTTCGGGCTCCTGTTCCAGCAGCCAGACCATCAGGTCCGGCAGCGGCAGGGCCTGCTCGCAACGGTCGAGCATTTCCCGCGCGGTCTTCGGCGAGCGCGGTGCGACGGTCTTGCGCGGGCCACTGGATTTGGGGAAGTGCGCCGGCTTGGGCTGGAAGCGCGCCAGGGCGTAGACGTAGGCCTCCACCTGGGAGCCGCTGCCGAGGAAGGTGGTCTGTGGCCGGGTGAACAGCGGCATGGCCGCGTGCGGCACAGCGTCCAAACCCTTCTTGCGGATCACCGACAGGGCCAGGGCGGCGCCACGGGTCACGGCGTTGTGCCGGCGCGCTTCCTCGCGCAGCGGCAACAGCAGTTCGCGGGCCTTGCGCAGGGTCAGCTGGGCGCTGGTCTGCATTTCCAGGATGCGCGCATGGGTGCGCAGCACCAGGTCGTCGTCCACCAGCTGGCCCAGGCGTTGCTGTTCGCCCAACAGGCGCAGCAGCACCTGCTCGACGCGGCGTACACCCTGCTCGAAGGCGCCGTCGGCGGCCACCAGCTGGATCATCGGCTCGACATACTCGTCCCAGGTGGCCAGTACTTCGGCATAGCGCTGGCGCAGGGGAATCTGTCGATCGCTGGTCTTGGCCCGGTCGGCCACGGCCACCAGGGCCTGCTCATCGTTGTCGAGCTTCTTCAGTACGTCGCGCACGCGCATGTCGAGCAGGCGCAGCTGGCGCGCCAGGTCGTTGCCGTCGCGGATCTCGAAGGCTTCCTGGATATAGCCGGCGAGGCGTTCCAGGTGGCGCAGGTAGGCCTCGATCTCCAGGCACAGGCCGAGGCGGTGCTCGCGCCGCAGGTAAGCGAGGAAGTCGTGGATCTGCGCGTTCAGCTCGAAACGGTTCGGGCTTTTCGCCACGGGAACCAGGATGTCCAGGCGCACCCAGAGGTCGAGCAGGGCGGTCACGTCGGTGGGCGTGCCCTCCGGCAACTGGGCGGCGAGCTGCACACGCAACTCCACCAGGCTCAGGGTGCCGGCATCGAAGCGCTCGCAGAGCGGCTCGAGCAACGTCCAGTGTTCGGCTAGGGCGCGCAATACGCGCTTGGGATCGATCATCGATTGGCCGGGTTCGCTGAAAAAAGAGGCGATTGTACTTCAGGTTGCCGGTGGCGATTGAGCTTCAACCGATCAGAGGAGCGACAGCCGTCCGGGACTGACGTTTTTCGGCAGTTTGCGACTGGCATCGTGCTATCAAATGCCCCGGAACAGGGCTGCAACCCCTTTCCAAGTACTTGAATTGCCTGGCATGTTTTCTGCGTTATGGAACTGTCCACAGCCCGATCGCTGGAACCATGAGCCCCGAATCCGCACTCACCGCCGAAGCCCGCTGGGCCGAACTGGAACACCTGACCGACCTGGACTGGGAGCTCGACGCCATCACCAATCGCCAGGAAGCCATCGACTTCCTGCTGCATTTTGAAAATCGCCTGTGCGTCTATTCGGGGTACGTGGAAAAACTCTACAGCCGCTACAGCTTCGTGGTGCCGGAGGAAGAACACGGCAGCATCACCATCCTCCCCGACGAAATGGCCTGGTACGACACCTTCCACGAGATCCCCGCCGATGCGGTGCTGCCCACCGGCATCCACATCCTCCCCGGCGAGGTGCTGGGTGCCACCGGCCTGTACCTGAAGATTCCCGGGGAGCACCGCCTCAGCCCCTCCGCCGAGCTGCCCTTCCAGGACGGCCTCAAGCTGCTGATCCAGCGTTACCAGGCCCGTGGCGAACAATTCCTGCCGGTGCTGGTCAAGGGCGACCTGCGCGAGTACGAGGCACGCATGCCCTCGCTGCACCTGCACCGCATCGACCCGGCGCGGCTCGGCCGCCATTCGCGGCTGGAAGTGGCGAACATCCGTGGCGCCATCGCCGACCACCTGATCGGCCTCTATCGCCAGCGCTGAACGCGGCACTGTGAGGCGGATGGCGATAGCTCGCCGCAGGTCGCCGCCCCGGACGAATCACCACCTGCCCGCCGACCTTTCCGCCCACGGCTTTTCACGCCACAATTCCCTGATCTGGCGCCGTTGCCACAAGCAGTACGGCGCTATCAGCCCGAGCCCCCGCGCACGTACGCCGGGGCCGTGAGGAGCGAGCCATGAGCAGCCAAGATCGCGTCATCATCTTCGACACCACCCTGCGCGATGGCGAACAGAGCCCCGGCGCTTCCATGACCAAGGAAGAGAAGCTGCGCATCGCCAAGGCCCTGGAGCGGATGCGGGTGGACGTGATCGAGGCCGGCTTCGCCATCGCCAGCCCCGGCGACTTCGAGGCGGTCAAGGCCATCGCCGACAGCATCAGGGACAGCACCGTGTGCAGCCTGTCCCGCGCCGTGGATGCCGACATCGACCGCGCCGCCGAAGCCCTGGCCGGCGCCAACTCCGGGCGTATCCATACCTTCATCGCCACCAGCCCCATCCACATGCAGTACAAGCTGCGCATGCAGCCGGACCAGGTGGTGGAGCAGGCCATCCGCGCGGTGCAGCGCGCGCGCAATCTCTGTGCCGACGTGGAGTTCTCCTGCGAGGATGCCGGGCGTTCCGAGATCGATTTCCTCTGCCGCATCATCGAGGCGGCCATCGACGCCGGTGCCCGCACCATCAACATCCCCGACACCGTGGGCTACGCCATCCCGCACCAGTACGCCGACACCCTGCGCCAGTTGCTGGAGCGCATTCCCAATGCCGACAAGGCGGTGTTCTCGGTGCACTGCCACAACGACCTGGGACTGGCCGTGGCCAACTCCCTGGCCGCCGTGGCGGTCGGTGCGCGGCAGGTGGAATGCACCATCAACGGCCTGGGCGAGCGCGCCGGCAACGCCGCCCTGGAAGAGATCGTCATGGCCATCAAGACCCGCCAGGACGTGCTCGGCGTGTACACCAACATCGACACCCCGCACATCCTCAGTACCTCGCGCATGGTGTCGGGCATCACCGGTTTCCCGGTGCAGCCGAACAAGGCGATAGTCGGCGCCAACGCCTTCGCCCACGAGTCGGGCATCCACCAGGACGGCGTGCTCAAGCACCGCGAGACCTACGAGATCATGTCCGCGCAGTCGGTGGGCTGGCACACCAACAAGATGGTGCTGGGCAAGCACTCCGGGCGGAACGCCTTCCGCACCCGCCTGGACGAGCTGGGTATCCAGCTGGCCAGCGAGGCCGACCTGAACGCCGCCTTCGCCCGCTTCAAGGAACTGGCAGACAAGAAGCACGAGATATTCGACGAAGACCTGCAGGCCCTGGTCTCCGACACCCTGGGCGAGGAAGCCCCGGAACACTTCAAGCTGGTCTACCTGGAGGTGGCCTCCAAGACCGGCGAAGTGCCCCACGCCAGGCTGGTGCTATCCATCGACGGCGTGGAGCAGGGCGCCAACGCCGAGGGCTCGGGCCCGGTGGACGCCACCTTCAAGGCCATCGAAAGCCTGGCCTCGTCCGCCTCCAACCTGCAGCTCTACTCGGTCAATGCCATCACCCAGGGCACCGATTCCCAGGGCGAAGTCACCGTCCGCCTGGAAAATGCCGGACGAATCGTCAACGGTAATGGCGCCGATACCGATATAGTTGTCGCCTCCGCCAAGGCCTACCTCAATGCGTTGAACCTGATGCAGGCAGGCGTACGCAAGGCTCACCCACAGGTTGCTGACGTTTGATCACTGAACACCGTCGTCGCGCGTATCTCGATGCCATGCAGGTAGCCACCTGGCTACCCCGCGTGGCATTGCCCTTTGCCGCGCCCTCCCGCCCCGAACTGCTCGCCCCGGCCCCACAAGTGCCCCTCGAGGACACCCCGGTGCCGGCGGCCGAAACCGCCCCGCAAACCACGGTTGCCGACGCTCGTCCGGCCACCTCGGTGCGCCCACGGATCGAGATTCCCCGCCCCGGCAGCGCACCGCGTGCGGCCGTGGAAGCCGAACCCGAGGCCGCCGCCGAGCCGGAAGCCGCGCCGGCCAAGGCCGAAGCGCTGCCGCCGCCACGTTTTTCCCTGCAGCTGCTGCGGGCCGGCAATTGCCTGCTGCTGGTGGAACTGCCCACCGGCGAGCCCTTCCAGAGCCGCGACCCGGCCTACCTGCTGCTGAAAGACCTGCTGCGCGCCGCCGGCCTGCCCGACAGCCCGCAGATCCTCGGTGAGCCGGTGCGCTGGCCGTTGCTGGCGCGCGGCAACATGGACCAGGGCCCGGATGCCGCCCGCGACTTCGTCCAGGGTTTCGTCGGCGTGCGCCAGGAAGAGCAGGGCGACTGCGCCTGCATCTGGCTGATAGGCCTGCCCGCCGTGCGCTTCGCCGGCGAGGCTGACGCGACCGCCTTCAACCGCGAGCTGCAGGTCGAAGGCCTGGGCGCCGCCTGGGCCCTGCCGGGCCTGGAGCTGTTGATGGACGAGCCCGAACGCAAGGGTGAACTCTGGCAAGCCATGCGCCGTGTGATGCGCCGCTGGAAGACTACTGAATGACCGATGCCGTTTCCTTCCGCCCGATGACCGAGGCGGACCTCGATTCCGTTCTGAAAATCGAATACGCCGCCTTCAGCCATCCCTGGACCCGCGGCATCTTCACCGACAGCCTGAAGTCCTACGACTGCTGGCTGATGTTCGAAGGCGAACAGCAGGTCGGCCATGGCGTGATCAACGTCATCATCGACGAGGCCCACCTGCTGAACATCACCGTAAAACCGGAGAGCCAGGGACGCGGCCTCGGCCTGCGCCTGCTGGAGCGTCTCATGGAGCGCGCCCGCGAGCTCCAGGCCGGCGAATGCTTCCTCGAAGTGCGTGCCAGCAACCAGTCCGCCTACCGCCTGTACGAGCGCTACGGTTTCAACGAAATCGGCCGGCGCCGCGACTACTACCCTGCCGTAGGGGGCCGCGAAGACGCCCTGGTGATGGCCTGCACGCTGCTCGACTGAGTCCCGCTCCGGCCATTGCCAAAGCGCCCGGCGCTCCGTAAGGTGCGCCGGCCAGAAGAGGAGAAGAGCCATGAGTGACCTGCAACAGCTGATCGACAACAACGCGCGCTGGGCCGAAAGAATCAAGCAGCGCGAGCCGGACTTCTTCGAAAAACTGGCCAAGCAGCAGGTGCCGGAATACCTCTGGATCGGCTGCTCCGACGCCCGGGTGCCGGCGAACGAAATCGTCGGCATGCTGCCGGGCGACCTCTTCGTCCACCGCAACGTGGCCAACGTGGTGCTGCACACCGACCTCAACTGCCTGTCGGTCATCCAGTACGCCGTGGACGTGCTCAAGGTGCGCCACATCCTGGTCACCGGCCACTATGGCTGCGGCGGCGTGCGTGCCGCCATGCGCGACACCCAGTACGGTCTGATCGACGGCTGGCTGCGCACCATCCGCGACCTCTACTACGACCAGCGCGAGCACCTGGCCACCTTCGCCACCGACGAAGAGCGGGTCGACCGCCTCTGCGAGCTCAACGTCATCCAGCAGGTGGCCAACGTCAGCCACACCACCATCGTCCAGAACGCCTGGCACCGCGGCCAGGAGCTCTCCGTCCACGGCTGCATCTACGGCATCAAGGACGGTATCTGGAAGAACCTCAACGTCACCGTCAGCGGCATGGAACAACTGCCGCCGCAATACCGCCTGCGCCCCATCGGACAGAACTGAACCATGCAACAACACGATAGCCGGGCTGTCGGCCTGGCCTGGCTCGGCCTGCTCGTTGCCAGCCTCTTCTGGGCCGGCAACGCCCTGGTGGCTCGTGCCTTCCACGACGCCATCCCGCCCTTCAGCCTGGCCTTCTGGCGCTGGACCCTGGCCCTGGCCATCCTCCTGCCCTTCGTCGCCCGGCCCATGTGGGAACACCGCGCCGCCCTGCGCCACGCCGGCTGGCGCCTGGTGCTGGTGGCTGCCTTGGGCATCAGCACCTACAGCGTGCTGCTGTACTTCGCCGCGCGCACCACGGTGGCCATCAACCTCACCCTGCTCAACACCTGCCTGCCGCTGGCCACCTTCATCGGCGCCGGTCTGCTGCTCAACGAATGGCCGCCCCGACGCGCCTGGCTGGGCATGCTGGTGGCCACGTTTGGCCTGCTGGTGCTGATCGCCCAGGGACGACTGGCGCAACTGGCCGCGCTGAGCTTCAACCCAGGGGACCTGATCATGCTGCTGGCGGTGGTGGACTGGGCGCTCTACACCCTGCTGCTGCGCCGCTGGGCCCCCTACTTCCAGCTGCCGCCCCTGGTGCTGCTGGGCGCGCTGGTGAGCTGCGGCGTGCCCATTCTGCTGCCGTTCTACCTGATGGAACTGGCCAGCGGGCAACGCTTCGAGCTCTCTGTGGATAACCTCGCCGCCATCGGTTACACGGGCGTGGCCGCCTCGCTGCTGGCCTACCTGCTGTGGAACCAGGGCATCCGCGTGCTGGGCGTGGCCAAGGCCGTGCTCACCAACTACCTGATGCCGGTGTTCACCGCGCTGCTGGCGTACTTCCTCCTGGGTGAAGGCCTGCAGGCCTACCACTGGGCGGGTGGCGCGCTGATCTTCAGCGGGCTGATCCTGGCGACCCGGCCATCGTTCAGGTAGGCCTTCAACACCGTCCCGCCCGCAGGTTGCCTTTGTAGGATGGGGCGGGTGGCGTTCCGCTTGAGCGAAGCGAAGCCCAACACCTTCCCCAAAAAGAAAGCCCCGCCGAAGCGGGGCCAATCAACCTAACCGGAATCAACCTGCGGTGGTCCGGTCTGCGCCTTTTCCACCAGTACCATCATCCGCTTCGGTGCCCGAAGCTCGAGCCGCGCGGTGCCATCGACCACCGGCCCCACCACGATCTCGATACCCTCGGCCTTCAACATCTCCATCAACACCGCCTCGCTGACTCCTTCCAGAACCCGCAATGTCAGTACGTCACCTTCCCTGCGCTCGCCGACATGAATCTGCATGGGGAAAACCTCGCCTGGATGACCGCGACAGATCATCACGAAGCATGAACGGCTTCCAGAGGGAAAAACGGGTTCAGACCTTTCCTATCAAGTGTTCGGACAGGCCCACAGGCGACGAATGGGAACATTCCGAGCGGTGTCAGCGAGGGGCAATGTGCAGAGGTGAGTAGGGGGAGCTTCAGTCGATGTTGGCCATTGATTGTGGGCTGACGCTTCTCTGCCTGCTGGCGCTGGGAAGGAAGGGGGAAGGACAAAGGGTTAGCTTTCGCTGGCCCTTTGTTTTGTATGTTGGCTGCACCAGGACTTGAACCTGGGACATCAGCATTATGAATCACCCGAGCTGCAACCTGCTGACCCTCAAAGCCCCATAAATTGGGCCTTCCAGACACCTGCCTCCCTCACAGAACCGCAGCTTTCCAGAAAAAGCCCTTCATGTAGTCACCCCTTGCAGCTATCCTTTAAGTGCTGTAATTGGTGCTTTTAATGATGCTCTAGGAGGCTCACATGCCTTTCCAAATTTTGGCGGATGTAGCCGCCTCCGTGACTGACCTCAAGCGTGACCCGATGGGCACCATCCGTGAAGGTCATGGCGAAACCGTCGTTATCCTCAACCGCAATGAGCCGGCCTTCTATGCCGTTCCGCCTGCGCGTTACGAGGCGATGCTTGAGCTGATCGAGGATCTGCGTCTGGCCGAACTGGTCCGCGCTCGCCAGGGAGAACCGACCGTAGCTGTGGACATTGACGATCTGATCGCTCAGGCGACCGATACCAGTGCCTAGGTTCAACCTGGAGTTCAACGTTAAGGCGCTCAAGGAGTGGAACAAGCTGGACTCCACTATCCGGCTCCAGTTCGCCAAGAAGCTGAAGGAGCGCCTCGACTTGCCCCGAGTCGAATCCGACCGGCTCAAAGGCTTGCCGGACTGCTACAAGATCAAGCTGCGTTCGGTGGGCTACCGCCTCGTCTATGAGGTGGTGGACCAGCGCCTAGTTGTCACCGTGATTGCAGTGGGCAAGCGTGAGCGTTCAGAGGTCTATGACAGCGCCAAGAAACGGGTTGATTAGCTCTGCTTTTAACCCGTGGATGAAGCCATCGGGAAGGCCGAACGCTTCTTCAATTGCTGCAATATCCTTTGTACCTAGTTTTACCTTCTCACCACGATTTTTCCCTTAGACCTTCCATACACTCCTTCACGTCATCGTCGATGACGTTCCCCGGCTTGATGCACTCCTTCATAGGCTTACGTGTCCCGCGATTGGCCTCCCGCTCGGCTTGCTGTCGACTCTGGAGATTGCTTCGTGCGGCATCGCCCAGAGGGCCATCAGTGCCTGCAAAGAACCCGTGCACGGTTTGGTCAACGGCTTCGCCAAACTTCTTGGCGTATGGCTGAATGGCTTCGGCCGCTTGGGTGGCAAGAGGCTTGGACTCCGATGCGAAGGATTGCTGAGCGGTGGCCGTCAGCCCTGCAAGTAGGAAGAGGGTGTTTAAGGCTTTCACCTAGACCGCTCCTTGGTTTAGTGGAGGCATGCTGGCGCTGGTCCAGTTAGCCCAAAGTCGTTGCTGGTGGCTATTTACGAAGGGCAGCATACCGCGTAGCTTCGACTGTGGCCTTGTGCCATATATGGATATCACGAGAGCCCACGGAATGGCACGTCGTCGCAAGACCTCTCCCTTTGAAGACCTCATTTCCCTTGCCGCGCTGCTGCCCTGGTGGGCCAGCCTGATAGTCACCCTAGTGTCCTGGTTCTTCCTGCATGGAGTCGCGATCAGTACACCTCCTGCCATGACCCATCCCGGCCAATTCTCCGAGGCTATGACGGGGACTGTCCTCCGCAGTTTGGCCATGGTCGGCCAGTACCTCATCCCGCTCGCGTTCGTATTCGGTGCCATCGGCTCAATCGCTGGCAGGGCCAAGCGCAAGAAGCTCATCAAGGACGTAGCTACCGCTACTCAGCCAGGCAAAACCGTTGATGGCATCAGCTGGCGCGAGTTTGAACAGCTTGTTAGCGAAGCATTCCGACGCAAGGGTTTCACCGTTACCGAGAGTGGTGGTGGCGGCCCGGATGGTGGCATCGATCTCATCCTGCAAATGGGGACCGACAAGTATCTGGTCCAGTGCAAACAATGGAAGGCCATCAAGGTTGGCGTCACCGTGATACGCGAGCTCTTCGGCGTAATGGCGGCTGAAGGCGCAGCGGGTGGTTTTGTTGTGACCTCAGGAACCTATACCGAAGAAGCCAAGGCATTTGCCCTGGGGCGCAATATTCAGTTGGTCGACGGAACGCTGCTAAAGCGCTGGATAGCCAACCGATCCGGGGCCGCGCAGCCCATGGCAGCCACTCCCGTAGAGCCTAAACCAACGGTTCAACCTGCCAATCCGCTCTGCCCGGTCTGTAGTTCTTCAATGATCCTACGCACGGCCAAGCGCGGACTGAACCTGGGCAATCAGTTCTGGGGCTGTGCCAAGTACCCGGCCTGCCGAGGTATACGTCAGCTGGGGGAAGCCTCCGTATGAACGAACTCAAGTCCTATAAATGGGCATACAGGCGTCGCACCTGGTCCTTTAGCTTGAGCTGCATTGCTGTAGTGCTTCTGGGCGGAGTCTTTACGGCAAACCATCGAAGTTGGGGAACTCAGATCAACGATGCCCCGCTCTTGGTAGTTGGAGTCGGAGCCGTACTGATTTACCTGCTTAAGCGACTTATCTGGCGTTGCCCGGCATGTGGTCATGGTTTTGAGATGGGGACCACGTAGTATCAGGGAGCTAAGAGCTCCAGCAAGGATAACTGCCCGAGTTGTAAGGTGTCGTTTCGGTAAAGGGGGAAAAATAAATCTGTCCCCTTTGTTGCAGAGGCCGACCGGCTCAAGGGCATGCAGGACTGCTACAAGATCAAGCTGCGCTCGGTGGGCTATCGCCTTGTCTACGAGGTGGTGGATCAGCGCTTGGTGGTAACCGTGATTGCGGTAGGCAAGCGTGAGCGCTTAGAGGTCTATGAAGCCGCCAAAAAGCGGCTTGACTAGGATTCAGATCATGTGGGCATGGCCATGAGGAACCACAGAACTCGCCTAGTCCTATTCGGGACTGGTCTGGCCGATTTCAGGTGCAATCTCACCGCTGATTAGCCACCAGCGATAAGCGGGGAACAAGCGCGCTAATTCCTCAAGCTCCTGGGTGCTAATGCGTACATCCTTGTTGTAGAGCACCGTTCTCCAGCGATTGGAGCCGATTGGCGTTTCGCGCACTAACCGATCCATGCCCGCCAGAGATGCGATGGCCCTGATACGCTCGTCTAATGTGCTCATTTCCTACAAGTCTTGCTCAACATATTTGAATTTGCGGAGATCTTTTCCTATAGATTGATCAAATAATTTGAATCAAGCTATTTGAGGAGCGTCGCGAATTATAGGGCAAAGAACATGGAACAGTCTGGCGTACTGAGGTTTTCACTCGGTAAACAAGCAGAGCATTTCTCTGATTTTCGTGAGGCCCCTTTCTGCTCGCAGCTGGCCTTGGCACACATGCTGGGCATCGAGCAGATCACCGAAGACGTGGTACGTGGCTGGGTGGAGTCGTCCACGCTGCCTTCGGTGAAGATCGGCCGCCGTCGCGTGATCAACTTGCATCGCATCCGCAAGGACCTGGACCAGGGCAAGACGGTGTTCAGTGCGGGGGACTATGTCGATGGCTGAGATCATCTCCTTTCCCTTGGCCACACCGGCCCTGTGGCGTGGCTTGCGCTTGCTGTGCCTGATGTACCGCCTGCCTCGGGGCAGGAGCCGTTCCCTGCCGGTGCTGACGCTGCACCGGGGGGCGCCCTGGGCCAGGTTGCGGGGTGTTTATCCACAGGCCAATCGCAAAGGCTCGGTGGCGTTGGACCTGCGCAGCTGGCCGGCTGGGCCGGGGCTCTACTTGCGCGAAGTACCTTGCCGTCGCCCGGGTCCATCGGTGCTGGAGCGCTGCCGGCCTGCTGAGGGCAGCGGGTTTTGTCGCTCGCGCCCGGTCTGCCGCTGAGGTCGGCCATGGCGGTACGCAGGGAGGGCAGGGGCTGGACGGCGGAGTTCCATGAGGATGGCCGCACAGGGCGACGCATCTGCCAGCGGGGTTTCCCTACCCGGGAGGCGGCTCGGCGTTATGAGGCGGACTTTATCGCGCTACGCCAATTCACTGGCCGGCCCCTGGATGAACGCCTCTCCCATCTGGTGCTGATCTGGTACGAGCAGCATGGCCGCTCACTCAAAGCGCATCGCAGGGTGCTGCTGCTTATCTTGGCAGTGGTCGAGCGCTTGGGCGATCCAGTGTTGGCTGAGTTCGATGCGCAGGCCTGGGAGCGCTATCGGGCGGAGCGGATAACGGTGGTTTCTGCGCGGCGAATGCTATGCGAGCGGGCACGTCTTGCGAGGATGTTTACGGATCTGCTGAGCTCGGGAACCTGGGTGGGGATAAATCCGTTTGCGGCAGGTGATGTGCCGAGGGGGAAAGGGGGAGGACTGGGGACGCGGATACACCGGCGTTTCAGCGAGATGGGCGGTGTGGACCTGGAACTGGACAACCTGCGGACGGGGTTGCATCGCCTGCGGCGTCAGCTGAAGGGCTGATGGGTATCGCAAGCTCAACCCATCCTACGTACTGCAGCAGGCCCTGAAAGCGTTGAGATAGTCGATTACCACTCAGGCGGGGGCATCATGGCAATCAACGGCATGCGGCCCATTCATCCAGGAGAGATCCTGCGAGAGGAGTACCTGGAGCCGCTGGGCATCGCTCCGGCCGCGCTCGCTCGTGCGCTACATGTATCCGCACCGACCATGAACGACATCGTCCGTGAGCGTCGTGGGATCACTGCTGACATGGCCTTGCGACTGGGCCGCTACTTCGATACTTTCGCGCAGTTCTGGATGAACCTGCAGACTGAGTACGCCTTGGCGACTACCTACGCAGAGGCCGGCGAAGAAATCGAGCATGAGATTGAACCGCTGCGGGCGGTTGGATAGGTTTAGCCCACATATCACACGGAAGTTGTAAGGCCAGACATGAAGAAGCTGATCCTCATACTCGCTGTTGGCTTCGCCGCGTGGCAGTTCTACTTCAAGCACCAGGATCGCCAGACGATTGTCAGCTTCGGTAATGATTCCGCGCCCTTCAGCTTCTCCAGCAAGCCGTCTTCACCCAGTCTTGCCCGCACTTACTCATGCGATGGACGGACCTATTGCTCGCAGATGACTTCATGCGAAGAGGCGACCTACTTCCTGGAGCACTGCCCTGGCGTGAAGATGGACGGGAACCGCGATGGAGTTCCCTGTGAGCAGCAGTGGTGTAACTGAAGGGAGGTAGACAGGGTGTAGTCACTACCCCAGAAAGCACAAAGGGCTAGCTTTCGCTAACCCTTTGTTTTGTATGGTGGCTACACCGGGACTTGAACCTGGGACATCAGCATTATGAATGCTGCGCTCTAACCGACTGAGCTATGTAGCCGAGTGGCGCGCATTTTCCGCATGTCGAGGTGGGCTGTCAACCCCTTCGCTTAGATAATTTTGTGATCTTTCAATCGTTTAGCTGGGCGGCGGGGTTTTGTGCGAGTTCGGGCGCGGGAGGTGGGGGAGGGGAGGCGAGCTTGTTGGGTTTCGCTGCGCTCTACGCCAACCTACGTATGCGGACCAGAATGAAAAAGCCCCGGGAGACCGGGGCTTTTCCGTGGATCAGACGTTGAAGCGGAAGTGCATCACGTCGCCGTCTTTCACGATGTATTCCTTGCCTTCCAGGCGCCATTTGCCGGCTTCCTTGGCACCGTTTTCACCCTTGTACTGGATGAAGTCGTCGTAAGCGACCACTTCGGCGCGGATGAAGCCCTTTTCGAAGTCGGTGTGGATAACCGCGGCGGCCTGCGGGGCGGTGGCGCCGATGCGGACGGTCCAGGCGCGGACTTCCTTCACGCCAGCGGTGAAGTAGGTCTGCAGGTTCAGCAGCTGGTAGCCGGCGCGGATCACGCGGTTCAGGCCGGGCTCTTCGAGGCCGAGGGATTCCAGGAACATGTCCTTCTCCTCGCCGTCGTCCAGTTCGGCGATCTCGGCTTCGATCTTGTTGCAGACCGGTACCACGATGGCGCCTTCTTCCTCGGCGATGGCTTTCACCACGTCCAGGTGCGGGTTGTTGTCGAAGCCGTCTTCGGCCACGTTGGCGATGTACATCACCGGCTTGCTGGTGAGCAGGTGGAAGCCGCGCACCAGGCGCTTCTCCTCGTCACCCAGGTTCTTCAGCAGGGAGCGCGCGGGCTTGCCTTCGCTGAAGTGGGGGATGAGTTTTTCCAGCAGGGCTTTCTGCGCCAGGGCGTCCTTGTCGCCGCCCTTGGCGTTGCGCGCGACTTTCTGCAGTTGCTTCTCGCAGCTGTCGAGGTCGGCGAAGATCAGTTCGAGGTCGATGATCTCGATGTCGCGCTTGGGGTCGACGCTGTTGGAGACGTGGATGACGTTCTCGTCTTCGAAGCAGCGCACCACGTGGGCGATGGCGTCGGTCTCGCGGATGTTGGCGAGGAACTTGTTGCCCAGGCCTTCACCCTTGGACGCACCCGCTACCAGGCCGGCGATGTCGACGAATTCCATGGTGGTGGGGATCACACGCTCGGGCTTGACGATCTCGGCCAGGGCGTTGAGGCGGGAATCGGGCATGGCCACGATGCCGCTGTTCGGCTCGATGGTGCAGAAGGGGAAGTTTTCCGCCGCGATGCCGGACTTGGTCAGGGCGTTGAACAGGGTGGACTTGCCGACGTTGGGCAGGCCGACGATGCCGCAATTGAATCCCATGGTGTAAGCCTCTGCTTGGGGTCAGGCCTTGCGACTGTGAAGTTTCTGCATGGCGCGGGTGAGGTCACCGGCGAGCAGTTCGGGCATCACGTCGAGGGCGAAATCGATGCTGGTGTCGAGCAGTTCCTGTTCGCTGCGCGGGGCGCGGCTGAGTACGAAACCGGAAACCAGGCTGCTGTGCCCCGGATGGCCGATGCCAAGCCGCAGGCGATGGAACGAATTCTGGTTGCCGAGCTGGGCGATGATGTCGCGCAACCCGTTGTGGCCACCGTGGCCGCCGCCGGTCTTGAGCTTGGCGACGCCGGGGGGCATGTCGAGTTCGTCGTGGGCCACCAGGATGGCCTCGGGGGGAATGCGGAAGAACCCGGCCAACGCCGCCACGGACTGGCCGCTGCGGTTCATGTAGGTGGTGGGGATCAGCAGACGAACGTCGCGGCCTTGATGGGAAAACTTCCCGACCAGGCCGAAGTACTTCTTGTCGAGGCCGAGGTTGACCCTTTCGCGGTCGGCCAGGCGCTCAACGAAAAGAGCCCCTGCGTTATGCCGGGTCTGGTCGTATTCGGGGCCGGGATTACCCAGGCCGACGATCAGTTGAATGGCAGTCACTACAGGGGCCCTTCTTCAGCTTCCGAGCAAGTACCCGCCTCTGGGAGGCGGGTGCAGGCATTACTCGGCGGCGCCTTCTTCCTTCGCTACGCGAGCAGCGTGGATGTTGGCGACAGCCAGGTCGTTGCCGTGGGCCAGGGCCACCAGCTCAACGCCTTTCGGCAGCTTGATGTCGGACAGGTGAACGGTCTGGCCAACTTCGACCTGGGCCAGGTCGACTTCGATGAACTCCGGCAGGTCTTTCGGCAGGCAGGAGACTTCGACTTCAGCGATGGTGTGGGAAACTTCGCCGCCGCCTTGCTTCACGCCAACGGAGGTAGCTTCGTTGATGAAGTGCAGGGGTACGTGGGCGGACAGTTTCTGGCCGGCGACTACGCGCTGGAAGTCAGCGTGCAGAACGAAGCCTTTGGCCGGGTGACGCTGCAGGGCCTTGATCAGAACGGTTTCGGTAGCGCCGGAAACGTTCAGGGCGATCACGTGGCTGAAGGCAGCTTCGTTTTCCAGCAGCTTGGCCAGGTCTTTGGCCAGCAGGCTTACGGAAACCGGGGCAGTCTCGCCGCCGTAGATCACAGCGGGAACCAGGTTGGCGTTACGACGCAGGCGGCGGCTCGCACCTTTCCCCAGGTCGGAACGCGCTTCGGCATTCAGGGCAAAATCAGTCATTTCACTTCTCCAAAATAGCCAAAACGCCCGTAATGCTTGCGACCAGCATTCGAGCGGTTGGGCAAAAAGCCCCGCCGGAGCGGGGCACTTTCATCAGGGATGTCCGCTTAGCGGAACATCGCGCTGATCGATTCCTCATTGCTGATGCGGCGGACCGCTTCAGCCACAACCGGCGCGATATCCAGTTGACGGATACGCGAGCAGGCTTGTGCCGCGGCGGACAGGGGGATGGTGTTGGTCACCACCAGCTCGTCCAGCACGGAGTTTTCGATGTTCTCGATGGCACGGCCGGACAGCACCGGGTGGGTGCAGTAGGCGTAGACCTTGGCGGCGCCATGGTCCTTCAGGGCCTTGGCGGCATGGCCGAGGGTGCCGGCGGTGTCGACCATGTCGTCAACCAGCACGCAGGTGCGGCCTTCGACATCGCCGATGATGTGCATGACTTCGGACTGGTTGGCCTTGGGACGACGCTTGTCGATGATGGCAAGGTCAACGCCCAGGGACTTGGCCACGGCACGGGCGCGAACCACGCCGCCGATGTCCGGGGAAACGATCATCAGGTTCTCGAAGCGCTGGTCTTCGATGTCATCGACCAGGACCGGGGAGCCGTAGATGTTGTCCACCGGAATGTCGAAGAAGCCCTGGATCTGGTCGGCGTGCAGGTCGACGGTGAGCACGCGGTCGATACCGACCACGGTCAGCATGTCGGCCACGACCTTGGCGCTGATTGCCACGCGGGCGGAACGCGGACGGCGATCCTGGCGGGCATAGCCGAAGTAGGGGATGACCGCGGTGATGCGGGACGCCGAGGAACGGCGGAAGGCGTCAGCCATCACCACCAGTTCCATCAGGTTGTCGTTGGTCGGTGCGCAAGTCGGCTGGATCAGGAAGACGTCCTTGCCGCGGACATTTTCATTGATTTCAGCACTGATTTCGCCGTCGGAGAACTTGCCTACGGAGGCGTCGCCGAGGGGGATATGCAGTTGACGTACGACGCGACGCGCCAGATCGGGGTTGGCGTTCCCCGTGAAGACCATCATCTTGGACACGCGCAGTACCTGCCGGCTGAGGGTAACCTGATGAATCAAAAAGCCGTTCAAAGGCCTTGGCTTTTGAACAGCTTTTTAAGTGTATGGCAGGGGCGGCTGGATTCGAACCAACGCATGGCAGGATCAAAACCTGCTGCCTTACCGCTTGGCGACGCCCCTAAAAATTTAACTTGCTGTGCAGTGCTTTCGTTGTGCTGTACGCATGAACCCGTTGGGTAAATGGCAGGGGCGGCTGGATTCGAACCAACGCATGGCAGGATCAAAACCTGCTGCCTTACCGCTTGGCGACGCCCCTGTATCGTACAACCGAATGCCTTGCATTCCTTCTCAAGCCAGACCTTGAAGCTTGCGGTGCAACATGGAGATGTTGCGGCCCTGGGCTACGAAGCTCGGCAGAGAGGCCGGAAGTTGGCGCGAGACTTTATCAGCATCGCTCTTGCTTGGGAAGCTCCCAAACACACAAGCTCCAGTGCCGGTCAATTTAGCTGATGTGAATTTACTCAACAAGATCAGCGCGTTACGTACATCTGGGTAACGCTTCTCGACCACCGGCTGACAGTCGTTTCGACCGCCCCCCTCAAGAAGGCTGCGAACTTTAATGGGCGGAGTATCCCGTGTCAACTCGGGATCGGAGAAAACTTCTGCTGTGCTGACAAAGACTTGCGGCACGGCGACGAGGAACCAGGGCTCCGGCAGCTGCACCGGCGTCAGTTGCTCGCCGACACCTTCCGCGAAGGCTGCGCGGCCGCGCACGAAGACCGGCACGTCTGCGCCCAGAGTGAGGCCCAGTTCGGCCAGGCGGTCTTCGCTCCAGCCGAGGTTCCACAGCCGATCCAGGGCGAGGAGGGTGGTTGCGGCGTCGGAACTGCCGCCACCGATGCCGCCGCCCATGGGCAGTCGCTTGTCCAGCCAGATATCGGCGCCCAGCCGACAGCCGGACTCGGCTTGCAGGCGGCGGGCGGCGCGGACGATCAGGTTGCTGTCGTGGGGGACGCCGGGGACTTCGGTGCGCAGGTGGATTTCTCCGTCCTGGCGCAGGGAAAAGCCCAGTTCGTCGCCATGGTCGAGGAACTGGAAGAGCGTCTGCAGCTGGTGATAGCCATCGGCGCGGCGGCCGAGGATATGCAGCATCAGGTTGAGCTTGGCCGGCGCCGGCAGGATGAGTTGCGCATCCTGCATGTCACTGGCCGAGCTGGCGCGGCTGCCAGTCCTTGATCACCAGGGTGATGTCGAGGTTTTCGCCGCTGAGCTTGATGCGCTCGGGCAGGGTGAAGCCGTTCTGTTCCACGTAGCTGAGGAACTGCACCTTCCAGCCATCCTGCTCGAGGTCGGCCAGGCGGCTGTGGCTGTCGAGGGTGAGGCGGCTGCGGCTGTCGGGCGCCGGCAGGCCACGTACCCACCAGAGCAGATGGGACACCGGGAGGCGCCAGCCAAGCTGTTCTTCCAGCAGGGCCTCGGGGGATTCGGCCTGGTAACGGCCCTGGTTGGCCACTTCCAGCTCGATCTTGCCGGGGCGGCCGGTCAGGCGCGCCGCGCCGCGCCCCAGGGGGCCGGACAGGCGGATGTCGTAGTAATCCTGGCGTTGCAGCCAGAACAGGGTGCCGCTACCGGAATCCTTGGGGGCGCGAATGCCCACCTTGCCGCTGATCTGCCAGCCATCGAGGGTGCTGACCTGGGTCTTGTGGGCCTTCCAGGCGGTTTGGTCGCCCTGGCCTTCGAGGGTTTCCTGGGGGCCGAGGGCGGCGCAGCCGGTGAGCAGCAGGAGCAAACCTGCGGCCATTAGATTACGTAAACGCATGGATCAGAGGTTTCCGGAGCCGGTCAGGCGTTGCAGGGTGTCACGGAGGATGGCGCTGTCGGGCTGCTTCTGCAGGGCTTCGGCCCAGACCTTGCGGGCCTCGACCTGCTTGCCCTGGGCCCAGAGTACCTCGCCCAGGTGGGCAGCCACTTCGTGGTCGGGGAACTCCTGCAGGGCCTGGCGCAGCAGGCGCTCGGCCTCGGCCAGGTTGCCCTTGCGGTAATTCACCCAGCCGAGGCTGTCGAGGATGGCGGGGTCGTCCGGGTTGAGCTTGTGGGCCTGTTCCACCAGTTTCAGTGCTTCGTCGTAGCGCGTGGTGCGGTCGGCCAGGGTGTAGCCGAGGGCGTTCAGCGCCATGGCGTTTTCCGGCTCGCGCTCGATGATGAAGCGCAGGTCTTTTTCCAGCTGGGCCAGGTCGTCGCGTTTCTCGGCCAGCATGGCGCGGGTGTAGAGCAGGTTGAGGTCGTCGGGGAACTGCTGCAGGCCCTGCTGGATGACCTTCCAGGCGCGCTCCGGCTGGTCGCGCTCGGCCAGGTTCTCGGCCTCGAGCAGGTAGAGCTGGATGGCGTAGTCCGGCTGGGCTTCGCGGGCCTTGGCCAGGCGGGCCTCGGCTTCATCGGCGCGGCCGCTTTCCAGGAGGATTTCCACCTGGCGTATCTGCGCCGGCAGGTAGTCGTTGCCGGGGCCGACCAGGGCGTACTCGATGAGCGCGCTTTCCTTGTCGCCGCGTTTTTCGTAGATCTGGCCAAGGTTGAAGTGGGCCGCGTCGACGTGGCTGCCACGGTCAACCAACTCTTCCAGGTAGACCTGGGCTTCGTCCCAGGCTTCGCCTTCCAGGCTCACCAGGGCCAGTGAGTAGCGCAGGTCGTCGTCATCGGGGAATTGCTGCACCAGCCCGGCGAACTCGGACTTGGCTTCATCCAGCTTGCCCTGCTCGACCAGCATACGCGCATAGGTCAGGCGCAGGCGCTTGTCGTCCGGGTGCTGCTTGATGGCGTTCTGCAGCAGCGGCAGGGCTTCGTCGCCGCGCTCCAGGCTTTGCAGCAGGCGGGCGCGCAGCAGGACCGGGGCGATTTCCTTGTCGTCGGCCGGCAGGCCTTCGAGCAGCGCCAGGGCTTCGTCCGTGCGGCCGTCCTGTTGCAGCAGGACCGACTTGCCGAACACCAGCTGGCTGTTGTCCGGGTGCTTGGCCAGCAGGCGGTCGAAGCTCTGCAGCAGGCCGGCGCGGGTATCGGCGTCGGTTTCCGCAGCGGACAGGGCGAGGAAGTCGAAATGGGTGTCGCCCTGGCCCTGGAGCACCTTCTCCATATAGGTCATGGCTTCGTCGTAGCGGCCCGCGCGGGCCAATTGCACGGCGGAGGCGCGCTGGGCGTCGAGGTTGTCCGGAGCGCTCCGCGCCCAGATCAGCGAGGTATCCAGGGCGGCCTGGTCGGCGCCCAGGTATTCGGCGATGCGGAAGGCGCGCTCGGCTACCGCCGGGTCCTGGGTCGCATTGGCCTGCTGGACGTAGTTGCCGAGGGCGATGTCGAAGCGGTTGCGCTGGCCGGCCAGTTCGGCGGCGAGCAGGGCATAGAGGGTTTCGCGGTTGAACGAGGCGTAGACCTCGGGCTTGGCGGGCGTTGAGGCCTGGTTGCCTTCCTCGACCGGCGGCGTGCCGTCCGGGGACTTGTTGGTCAAGCTCTGACAGCCGCCTAGAAACAGCAGGGCGGTCAGCAACGCAAGGGATCTATTCATAAGAAGGAAGGCGACTAACCAGCGAGTGACCCATCATGACATAAGCCGTCAGGCTAGCACATGGGGCAAGGCCCAACCCGCGGCGGGCGAATCCTGTTCGGCCAGACAATTATCGGCGGTGGTTGTCGTCGTTCGGGTGAAGTAGGACAATTGCGCGCCCTCCTGTTTCAGTTAGCGACCCTGCATGGCCTTCATTGCTCTTGGTATCAACCACAAGACCGCCTCGGTGGACGTCCGCGAACGCGTGGCTTTCACTCCCGAGCAGATGGTGGAAGCCCTGCAGCAGCTGTGTCGCATCACGCCCAGCCGTGAGGCGGCGATCCTCTCCACCTGCAACCGCAGCGAGCTGTACCTGGAGCAGGACCATCCCAACGCCGATGAGGTGCTCGCCTGGCTGGCCGGTTATCACAACCTGAGCCTGGAAGAGCTGCGTGCCTGTGCCTACGTGCACCAGGACAACGATGCGGTGCGCCACATGATGCGCGTTGCCTCCGGGCTGGACTCCATGGTGCTCGGCGAGCCGCAGATCCTCGGCCAGATGAAGTCCGCCTACGCCGTAGCGCGCGAGGCCGGCACGGTCGGCCCGCTGCTCGGCCGCCTGTTCCAGGCCACCTTCAGCACCGCCAAGACCGTGCGCACCGACACCGCCATCGGCGAGAACCCGGTATCCGTGGCGTTCGCCGCCGTCAGCCTGGCCAAGCAGATCTTCTCCGACCTGCACCGCAGCCAGGCGCTGCTGATCGGCGCCGGCGAGACCATCACCCTGGTGGCCCGCCACCTGCACGAGCAGGGCGTGAAACGCATAGTGGTGGCCAACCGCACCCTGGAGCGCGCCAGCATCCTCGCCGAGGAATTCGGCGCCCATGCCGTGCTGCTGGCCGATATGCCCCAGGAGCTGGTCAACAGCGACATCGTCATCAGCTCCACCGCCAGCCAGTTGCCGATCCTGGGCAAGGGCGCCGTCGAGCGTGCCCTGAAGCAGCGCCGGCACAAGCCGATCTTCATGGTGGACATCGCCGTCCCGCGGGATATCGAGCCGGAAGTGGGCGAGCTGGACGACGTCTACCTCTATACCGTGGACGACTTGCATGAAGTGGTCGCGGAAAACCTCAAGAGTCGCCAGGGCGCGGCCCAGGCCGCCGAGGAACTGGTGGGTGCCGGGGTCGACGACTTCATGCAGCGCCTGCGCGAACTGGCGGCCGTGGACGTGCTGCGCGCCTACCGCCAGCAGGCCGAGCGCCAGCGTGACGACGAGGTGGCCAAGGCCCTGCGTCTGCTGCAGAACGGCACCTCCGCGGAGGAGGCAATGGCCCAGCTGGCCCGTAGCCTGACCAACAAGCTGCTGCACGCACCCAGCGTGCAGCTGAAAAAACTTTCCGCCGATGGCCGTTTCGACGCGCTGGCCGTGGCCCAGGAACTCTTCGCCCTCGACGAGGGCTCGGATAAACGTTCGCAATGAAAGCTTCCCTGCTGAACAAGCTCGATCTCCTCCAGGACCGCTACGAGGAACTCACCGCCCTGCTCGGCGATGCCGAGGTCATCAGTGACCAGAGCAAGTTCCGCGCTTACTCCAAGGAGTTCGCCGAGGTCGAGCCGGTGATCCTGGCGTTCCGCGAGTTCCGCAAGGTCCAGAGCGACCTCGAGGGCGCCCAGGCGCTGCTCAAGGACAGCGACCCGGACCTGCGCGAGATGGCCGAGGAAGAGGTGGCGCACGCTCGCGAGCAGCTGACCGGCCTGGAAGCGCAACTGCAGCGCATGCTGCTGCCCAAGGACCCCAACGACGGTCGCAACGTGTTCCTCGAAATCCGCGCCGGTACCGGTGGCGACGAGGCGGCGATCTTCTCCGGCGACCTGTTCCGGATGTACTCGCGCTATGCCGAGCGGCAGGGTTGGCGGGTGGAGATCCTCTCCGAGAACGAGGGTGAGCATGGCGGCTATAAAGAGGTGATCGCCCGCGTCGAGGGCGACAACGTCTACGCCAAGCTCAAGTTCGAGTCCGGCGCCCATCGCGTCCAGCGTGTGCCGGAAACCGAATCCCAGGGCCGTATCCATACCTCCGCCTGCACCGTTGCCGTGCTCCCCGAGCCGGACGAGCAGGCCGCCATCGAGATCAACCCGGCCGACCTGCGGGTGGACACCTACCGCTCCTCGGGTGCCGGTGGCCAGCACGTGAACAAGACCGACTCCGCCGTGCGCATTACCCACATTCCCTCCGGAATCGTGGTCGAGTGCCAGGAGGAACGTTCCCAGCACAAGAACCGCGCCAAGGCCATGGCTTGGCTCGCGGCCAAGCTGAACGACCAGCAGGAAGCCGCCGCGCACAAGGAAATCTCCGAGACGCGCAAGCTGCTGGTGGGTTCCGGCGACCGTTCCGAGCGCATCCGTACCTACAACTATCCCCAGGGGCGGGTCACCGACCACCGCATCAACCTCACGCTCTATGCCCTGGACGATGTGCTCGCCGGCAGCGTGGAAGCGGTGATCGAACCCCTGCTTGCCGAATACCAGGCCGATCAGCTCGCGGCCCTGGGGGACTGACATGACCATCATCGCCAGCCTCCTCAGCGAAGCCCGCCTGCCGGATTCGCCTTCCCCGCGCCTGGACGCCGAACTGCTGCTGTCCGCGGCCCTCGGCAAGCCGCGCAGCTTCCTGCATACCTGGCCCGAGCGGGTGGTCTCCAGCGAAGTCGCCGAGCGTTACGCCGACTACCTGCAGCGTCGCCGCCAGGGCGAACCGGTGGCCTATATCCTGGGCCACCAGGGTTTCTGGAGCCTGGACCTGGAAGTGGCGCCGGACACCCTGATCCCGCGTGCCGACACCGAATTGCTGGTGGAGACCGCCCTGGCCCTGCTGCCGGCGGCCCCGGCCGAGGTACTCGACCTCGGCACCGGCACCGGTGCCATCGCCCTGGCCCTGGCCTGCGAGCGCCTGAGCTGGAAGGTCACCGGCGTCGACCGCATCAGTGCCGCCGTGGCCCTGGCCGAGCGCAACCGCGCGCGGCTGAAGCTGAACAACGCACGCTTCGTCGAGAGCCACTGGTTCTCCGCCCTGGTTGAGCAACGCTTCGCCCTGATCGTCAGCAACCCTCCGTACATTCCCGCGTCCGACCCGCACCTGGCCCAGGGCGATGTGCGCTTCGAGCCCAGCAGCGCGCTGGTGGCCGGCGCCGATGGCCTGGACGACATCCGCCAGATCATCCAGGACGCGCCTACGCACCTGCTGCCCGGCGGCTGGCTGCTGCTGGAGCACGGCTACGACCAGGCGCCTGCGGTACGCGACCTGCTGGCTCGCCGGGGCTTCGCGCTGGTGGAAAGCCGCCGCGACCTGGGCGGCCATGAACGCATCTCCCTGGGGCAGTGGCCATGCTGAGCGACGAGGAGCTACTGCGCTACAGCCGGCAGATCCTCTTGCCGCAGATCGACGTCGACGGCCAGTTGCGCCTGAAGCAGGGCCGTGCCCTGATCGTCGGCCTCGGCGGCCTGGGCTCGCCCGTGGCCCTCTACCTGGCCGCCGCCGGTGTCGGCGAGCTGCACCTGGCGGACTTCGACAGCGTCGACCTGACCAACCTGCAGCGGCAGATCATCCATGACAGCGCCAGTGTCGGCGTCGCCAAGGTGGATTCCGCCATGGCCCGCCTGGCCGCGCTGAACCCCGACATCCGCCTGGTGCCCCACAGCCGCGCGCTGGATGAGGACTCCCTGGCCGCCGCCGTGGCGGCCGTGGACCTGGTGCTGGACTGCACCGACAACTTCGGCACTCGCGAAGCGGTCAACGCCGCCTGCGTGGCCGCCGGCAAGCCGCTGGTATCCGGCGCCGCCATCCGTCTCGAAGGCCAGCTCTCGGTCTTCGACCCGCGCCGCGACGACAGCCCCTGCTACCACTGCCTCTACGGCCATGGCAGCGAAGCCGAGCTGACCTGCAGCGAAGCCGGCGTGGTCGGCCCGCTGGTGGGCCTGGTGGGCAGCCTGCAGGCACTGGAAGCCCTGAAACTGCTGGCCGGCTTCGGCGAGCCCATGGTGGGGCGCCTGCTGCTGGTGGATGCCCTCGGCAGTCGCTTCCGCGAGCTGCGGGTCAAGCGCGACCCGGCCTGCGAAGTCTGCGGGGCGCGGCATGGCTGAAGCCGCGCCGGTCGGGGTTTTCGACTCGGGCGTCGGCGGCCTTTCGGTGCTGCGGGAAATCCGCAGCCTGTTGCCCCGCGAGTCGTTGCTCTACGTCGCCGACAGCGGCCATGTCCCCTACGGCGAAAAGAGCGCCGACTTCATCCGCGCGCGCAGCCAGTGCATTGCCGAGTTCCTTCTCGAGCGCGGCGCCAAGGCGCTGGTGCTGGCCTGCAACACCGCCACAGTGGCCGCCGTGGCCGATCTGCGGGAGCGTTATCCACAGCTGCCCATCGTCGGCATGGAACCGGCGGTAAAGCCGGCAGCCGCCGCCACCCGCAGCGGCGTGGTGGGCGTGCTGGCGACTACCGGCACCTTGAAGAGTGCCCGGTTCGCCGCCTTGCTGGACCGCTTCGCCGGCGATGTGCGGGTGATCACCCAGCCCTGTCCGGGCCTGGTGGAGCGCATCGAGGCCGGCGACCTGATGGGGCCGCAGACCCGCGACCTGCTGGCGGGCTTCGTCGAGCCGCTGCTGGCCGAAGGCTGTGACACCCTGATCCTCGGCTGCACCCATTACCCCTTCCTGCGCCCCTTGCTGCAGCAGCTGGTGCCCGATTCGGTCAGCCTGATCGACACCGGCGCGGCGGTAGCCCGCCAGCTCCAGCGTCTGATGGAAGCCCGCGACCTGCTGGCGGGGGGAAGCGCCTCGCCCTGTCGTTTCTGGTCGAGTGGCGAGCCACAGGCGATGCAGGAAATCCTGCCGATTCTCTGGGGCGAACTCGCAGCTGTGGACAAGTTCCCCGGATAAGGGAGAAGTTGTCCTGCAAGTACTTTCCCCGATTAAAAAGCTATCTATAATCGCCACAAGGTATGAGCGATTTTTGTCCGCACTTCAGAAAAAGGATTGGTTTCATGAAGAAGCTTTTCTGCTGGGCTGCCGCCGCAGCTTTCTCCCTTGGTCAGGCAGTTTCGGCTCAGGCAGCAGATGTCTCCCTGGACATTGGGCAGAGCGGCGATTCCACCATGGTCTACCGCCTGGGTACCCAGTTCGACTTCTCCAGCAGCTGGTTCCAGACCAGCGTCGGTCGCCTGACGGGTTACTGGGACGCCGGTTACACCTACTGGGTGGGCGATGAGACGGCGAGCAACCACAGCCTGTCCTTCACCCCGGTATTCGTCTACGAGTTCGCAGGCCAGAGCGTGCGCCCCTTTGTCGAAGCCGGCATTGGTGTGGCGCTGTTCTCCAGCACCGAGATGGAAGACAACGACCTGGGATCGTCCTTCCAGTTCGAAGACCGCGTGGGCCTGGGGCTACGCTTCGCCAACCAGGAAGTCGGCGTTCGTGCGCTGCACTATTCCAACGCTGGCCTGCAGACGCCGAACGACGGCGTGGAGGCCTACACGCTGCACTATCGCCTGTCCTTCTGAGGCGCAGCCGCGAGATAAAAAAACCGGGCTTGATGCCCGGTTTTTTTGTGCCCTGATCGGAGCTGTCGCGCCTGGCCCTCAGGCCATTCCCCGCTCGTAGGCGCCGGCGATGCCTCGGCGTTCTTCCAGGCAGTCCGCTTCGCCCATCTCGAACTCCCGGCAGATCAGCGGACGGTTCTCGTAGATGGTGCACAGCATGGTGTCGCGGTCGAGGGCGGCGCACCAGCCGTCGTCCAGTCGCGCCATCACGCTGCCGCCCCAGTCATCGGTCTCGATGAAGCGTTCGGGCACGCCGGTATCGGTGATCAGCATCACTTCCAGTTGGCAGCAGCAGGCTGCGCACGTCGAGCAGGTGACGGCGGCGTTGTCCGGCAGTTGCGTGACGGGAATCTGTCGAGGGGTATCGGTCATGGGCGCGAAGTCTAAGGCAAGCCCGGGCGCAGGTGTTGTTCGGCTGACCGAGGGTGGCGGATGCCCGGGTCACGGGACGCGATCCGCGAGGTTCCTGAAGGCCGCCAGGGCCCGTTCGCGGCTGGCGGAAAGATCCACCAGCGGGGCTGGATAACCCGGCACGCCGAACAGGCCGGCGAAGGCGCCGGGGTTGTGGATATCTCCGTTCTCCAGATGCGCCAGTTCCGGCAGCCAGCGGCGCAGGAAACGGCCGTCCGGGTCGAAGCGGCGGGACTGGCTGACCGGGTTGAACAGGCGGAAGTAGGGCACCGCATCGGTGCCGGTGGATGCGCTCCACTGCCAGCCGCCGTTGTTGGCCGCCAGGTCGCCGTCGATCAGGTGGCGCATGAACCAGCGCTCGCCCTCGCGCCAGTCGATCAGCAGGTTCTTGGTGAGGAACATGGCCACCACCATCCGCAGGCGGTTGTGCATCCAGCCGGTGGCCAGCAGTTGGCGCATGGCGGCGTCGACTATGGGGATGCCGGTGCGGCCCTGTTGCCAGGCGTGCAGTTCCTCCGGTTCATGACGCCAGGCCAGCCGCTCGGTTTCACGGCGGAACGGACGGTGCTGGGAGACCCTCGGGAAGCCCACCAGGATGTGCTTGTAGAACTCGCGCCAGAGCAGTTCGTTGATCCAGCACACGGCACCGGGATCACCGCTGTCGAACTCGCCCTGGTTGTTGCGCAGCGCCGCGTGCAGGCATTGGCGGGGCGACAGCACGCCGGCGGCGAGGTAGGGCGACAGCTGGCTGGTGCCGGGTTGGGCGGGGAAGTCGCGACGCTTCTCGTAGCACCAGAGCTCTTCCAGGGTGAAGGTATCCAGGCGCTCACGGGCCGCTTGCTCGCCGGCGGGCCATAACTGGCGCAGGCTGCTCGGCGGCGTGGGAAAGGCCTCCAGCTCGATGGGGGGCGTATCGCTGGGAATGCCCAGGTCGGCCTGGGCCCTGGGAGGCGGCAGGCAGCTGGGCATGGCGGTGTGCAGACGCTGGTAGCACTGCTTGCGGAACTGGCTGTAGACCTGGAAATACCCGCCGGACTGGGTCAGCAGGCTGCCGGGGCGGAAGAACAGCTGGTCGAGGTGGCTGTGCAGGTGGATGCCGTCCTGCGCCAGGCGCTCGCGTACGTGCTGGTCGCGGCGGGTTTCGTTGAAGCCGTACTCCTCGTTCACCTGGACCAAGCCGATATCGAACTCGTGGCAGAGATCGCGCACCACCTGTGGCGCCTCGGCCCAGGTGTCGGCGTGGCGGATCAGCAGTGGCACGTTCAGCTGGCGCAGGGCGTGGGACAGCTCCACCAGGTTGCGCAGCCAGAAGTCCACCTTGGACGGCGCGTCGTCGTGGGCCAGCCATTGGCCGGGGCTGACCAGGTACAGCGCGAGGGTCGGGCCGGCCGTGAGGGCGGCATTCAGGGCGCTGTTGTCCAGCACCCGCAGGTCGGTGCGGAACCACATGAGTTGGCGCATGGCGCATTCCTTCAACGGTTGTGCAGCAAGCCCAGGTCGGCAAGGGCTTGCAGGGCATCCAGCGGGCCTTCGGCCACGAGGGTGCCGGGTGGGAGTTCGGCCTGGTGGATGGCCACGGCGGGACCGGCCAGCAGGCAAGGGCAGGGATGGCCGCCGAGCAGCCGGGGCAGTTGGCCCTGGCCGAGGGGCTGGCTGGAATACAGCAGCAGGGCGCGGGGCTGGATCCGCTCCAGCGCCAGGCCCAGCTCGGCAGCGGGCACTGGCCAATCGAAGACTTCCACCGCGCAGTCGGCGCTGCTGGCCAGCCAGGCGGTGAGCCAGAGACCCGGCTCCATGGGCAGCTCGGAGGCGTTGACCAGCAGGATCGGCGCGCCATGGCACTGGCGGTTGTTGTGGTAGAGGCGCGCGCCCAGCTTGGTGCGCAGCCAGGCATGGAGGAACACCCGCTCCACCTGGCCGCCGAAGCGGCCGCGCCAGCGCTGTTCCAGATCATCCAGCAAGGGTTGCAGCAGCTGGCGGTACAAGGTCTGCGGCGGATAGAGCGCCATGGCGGCGTTGAACCGCTCGTCCAGCTGGCGTTCGGCAAGGTTGGCGATGGCTTCCAGCAGATGCTGGCGCTGTTCCGCCCAGGGGGAGCTGGGCACGGTATCGGGCGGCGCTGGCGCCTTCAGCAGGCCCTTGACCTGGCCCACCGCCACTCCGCGATCCAGCCAGGTGAGAATCAGGTGGATGCGCGCCACGTCGTCCTCGCTGTAGAGGCGGTGGCCCTTGCTGGTGCGTAGCGGCACGATCAGCCCGTAGCGTCGCTCCCAGGCGCGCAGGGTCACCGGATTGACGCCGGTCTGGCGCGCCACCTCGCGGATCGCCAGCAGTCCACCTGCCAGGGTGGGGTCGTTGTCCGCTGGGCTGTCGGTCGTCTTGTCCATGGCTAGAGGGCGTTGCGCAGGCCGAGCGCTTCCGGGTGCGGCTGCAGATAGGCCTGCTGGGCGATGTAGTGGTCCGGATGGCCGCTGAAGTGATGCTTGAGCAAGGTCATCGGCACCACCAGCGGTACCACGCCGCAGCGGTACTGTTCGATCAGGCGCTGCAACTCGACTTTCTCGGGCGGACTCAGGTGCGCCTTGAGGTAGCCGCTGAGGTGCTGCAGCACGTTGCTGTGGGTGCCACGGGTGGCGCACTTCTTCAGGGCCGCCATCAAGGCGGAGAAGTAGCGCGGGCCGATTTCCTCCGGCGCGTGCTCGCCGATGCTTCCCAGCAGGCGGCCGAGGGCCCGGTATTGCACCGGGTCGTTGGCCATCAGCTGGTATTTGTAACGTGAGTGGAAGGCAATGATCGCCCTGCGGCTCAACCCTTCGCGGCACAGCGCCTGCCACTGGGCGTAGGCGTAGACGCGGGTGAGGAAGTTTTCCCGCAGGACCGGGTCGCTGAGGCGGCCGTCTTCCTCCACCGGCAAGTCGGGGCGGCGGGCGCAGAAGGCACTGGCGAATATGCCGCGGCCACTGCCTTCGGCGGGATGGCCGTCGGCCTGGTAGACCTTGACCCGATGCAGCCCGCAGGAGGGGGATTTCTGCATGAAGATGTAGCCGCTGATGTCAGCAAGCTGCTCCGCCATGATTTCGCCGAACTCGGCCAGGGGCTCCGTGTGGTCGTGTCGCTGTGGGTGGCGGCCCAATGCCCGAGGAGCGGCTGGATCGCCCACCAGGCGGATGGGCTCACGGGGGATGCCGAGCCCGATGGCCACCTCCGGGCACAGCGCCACGAAGTCGACGTGCTCCGTCAGGGTGCGGCTGCACAACCGCGACTCCTTGTGCCCACCGTTGAAGCGCACGGGGTCGCCGAGCAGGCACGCGCTGATCCCCAGTTTGGGGCGTTGTGGCAAATCGAAGGGCATGAACATGGGCAGCTACCTGGACATGAGTTGTACAACTCTTGTTTCGTGTATAGCTTTTTGAGAATCATAGATATGAACTTGTACAAGTCAATTGGCTTGTACAGGTTCTGGACGGGTGGGGAGACGGGACACCGACCTCATCGCGGAGGAGTCGGTCGGTTGGTGAGGGGAAAATCGCGCGGTTGGACGACCGGGGGTCGTCCATTGGTCGCTTACAGGTGTTCGAGCAAGCGCCGGGCGGCTTCCTGGCCGCTGAGCCAGGCACCTTCCACTCGACCGGAGAGGCACCAGTCGCCGCAGGCGTAGAGGCCGAGGTCGGCATCGGCCAGGGCGCCCCACTGGTGCGCCTGGATCGGTCGGGCGTAGAGCCAGCGATGGGCCAGGCTGAAGTTCGGCGCCGGCACGGCGCAGCCGATCATTTCGGCGAAGGCGCCGTACAAGTGCTCGATCACCGCTTCCTTGGGCAGGTCGAGGTGCTGCCGGCTCCAGGCGCTGGTGGCGTGCAGGACCCAGGTGTCGAGGCTGGTTTCGCGGCCGGGTTTGGAGCGATTGCGGGCCATCCATTCCAGCGGACTGTCCTGCAGGAAACAGCCCTCGACGCGGGTGTCCAGCGGCTCGCTGAAACCGAATGCCACGGCCCAGGTCGGCTCCATGGCGACGCTCGCGGCGGTGCCGGCCAACTTGGGCGCGGCGGCCAGCAGGGCGGCGGCCTGAGGGGGCGGGGTGGCGACGATTACATGGCTGAAGGGGCCATGGCTGAGCCCTTCGGCGTCCTGCAGGCCCCAATGGCGTTCGCCACGGAAGACCTCGGTGATGCGGCAGCCGAAGTTCACGGGCAAGGCACCGAGCAAGGCGCGCGTGATCGCGCTCATGCGCGGCGTGCCGACCCAGCGGATCTGCTCGTCGGGGGAGGGGAGCAGGCGGCCTTCGCTGAAGTTGTAGAGGCTTGGCGACCACTCGGCGACCCAACCGCGGTCGCGCCATTGCTGGACCACTTCGGCGAAGCGGCGGTCGCGGGCGGTGAAGTACTGCGCGCCTAGGTCGACGGCGCCGGCATCACTGCGTTTGCTGGCCATGCGTCCGCCACTGCCGCGGCTCTTGTCGAAGAGCTCCACGTTCTGCCCAGCCGCATGCAGCGCCTGGGCGGCGGAGAGGCCGGCCATGCCGGTCCCGATGATGGCGATAGGTGCACTCATGGTCTACCTCGTTACCTATGGCTACAGGCTACGCTCTAGACAATACCTGTACAAAAATCAAGCGCTGTACAGGTTGGTTGGTTCCAATCGCGGTGGTCTGAATATCTGACGGTGCGTGGCTCAATGCGGGGCACGTCTGACCGTCATAAACCAGACTAGGGCGATATGCGCACTTAGCGCCATGCGAGGAGGATGCCATGCACATATTGCTGACCGGCGGTACTGGTCTGATCGGGCGCGCGCTCTGCCAGCGCTGGCTGAGCGATGGGCACCAGCTGACCGTGCTGAGCCGCCGGCCGTCCGCCGTCGCCAGCCTGTGCGGCCGGGCGGTACGCGGCATCGAGCAGTTCTCCGAGTATGGCGACGAGCCGCTGGACGCCATCGTCAACCTGGCCGGCGAACCCATCGCCGATCGGCCCTGGAGCAACAAACGCAAGGCACAGCTTTGGGGCAGCCGGATCACCCTCACCGAACAACTGGTCGAGTGGCTGGAAAGGCGCGACCAGTTGCCGCGGGTACTGCTCAGCGGCTCGGCCGTAGGCTGGTACGGCGACGGTGGGGAACGGGAGCTGACGGAGGAGGTTCCGCCGGTCACCGACGACTTTGCCAGCCAGCTCTGCGTGGCCTGGGAGGAAACCGCGCAACGCGCCGAAGCACTGGGCATCCGGGTGGTGCTGGTGCGCACCGGTCTGGTGCTGGCGCGGGACGGCGGTTTCCTCAAGCGTCTGTTGCCGCCGTTTCGCCTCGGCCTGGGTGGCCCCCTGGGCAACGGGCGGCAATGGATGCCCTGGGTGCACCTGGAGGATCAAATCGCGCTGATGGATTTTCTCTTGCGGCAGGAAGACGCGCGCGGTCCCTATAATGCGTGCTCGCCGCAGCCGGTACGCAACCGCGACTTCGCCCGCAGCCTCGGGCGAACGCTGGGAAGGCCAGCCGTCATGCCGGCGCCGGCCTTCGTCCTGCGCCTGCTGCTGGGCGAATTGGCCGGCCTGTTGCTGGGCGGCCAGCGAGCCGTACCCTCGCGCTTGCGGGCGGCCGGTTTCACCTTTGCATTCACCGATCTGGACACGGCGCTCGGCGACCTGCTGAAGCCTAAGGATGTTTGATGACCGATCACGCTCTGCTGCTGGTCAACCTGGGTTCCCCGGCTTCCACCAAGGTGGAGGATGTACGCAGTTACCTCGACCAGTTCCTCATGGACCCCTATGTCGTCGATCTGCCCTGGCCCCTGCGGCGCCTGCTGGTTTCACTGATCCTCATCAAGCGCCCTGCACAGTCGGCCCATGCCTACTCGTCCATCTGGTGGCCGGATGGTTCGCCGCTGATCGTGCTCAGCCGCGAGCTCCAGCAAGCCGTCACTCCCCATTGGCCCCATGGCCCGGTGGAACTGGCGATGCGCTATGGCGAGCCATCCATCGAACGCGCGCTGCGCAAGCTGGCCGACCAGGGCGTCAAGCGCGTGACCCTGGCGCCGCTCTATCCGCAGTTCGCCGACAGCACCACCACCACCGCCATCGAAGAAGCGCGCCGGGTCATCCGCGAGCACGGGCTGAAACTCCAGGTGTCGGTGCTGCCGCCTTTCTTCGCCGAGGCCGATTACCTCGATGCCCTGGTCGCCAGCGCCAAGCCCTATCTGGAGCAGGGTTTCGATCACCTGCTGCTGAGCTTCCACGGGCTGCCTGAGCGGCACATCCGCAAGCTGGTAAAGGGCATCGATCCGCAGCACGACCTGCGTGCGCCGGACAGCCGTGGCGTCAGCGACGAGGTCCTCGCGGTCTGCTACCGAAGCCAGTGCCAGCGTACCGCCGAGGCCTTCGCCGAGCGCGCCGGCCTGGCGCCCGGGCAGTGGTCGGTGTCGTTCCAGTCGCGCCTGGGGCGGGACAAGTGGATCGAGCCCTACACCGAAACCCGCTTCGACGAACTGGGCAAGCAGGGGGTGAAGAAACTCCTGGTGATGTGCCCGGCCTTCGTTGCCGACTGCATCGAGACCCTGGAGGAAATCGGCCAGCGCGGCAGCGAGCAGTTCCAGGAAGCCGGTGGCCAGGAGCTGGTGCTGGTGCCCTGCCTGAACAGCCATCCGCAGTGGGTTTCGGCGCTGGCGCGCCTGTGCGAGACGGCGGTGCGTCCGCTCTAGGTCATTCGCCGCAGGGCACGGGCCGCATTCAGCCGGCCTATATCAGCCGTTTCGTTGTATTCAGGTCGTCCATGGCCGCCTAAGCTGGGTTTTCCTTCAACCGTCGTGCGCCGCACTGGCGGCGCCGAGGAGAGCCCAGTGCAGAACAACAATAACGGCTATCCCTCGCGTCTGCGTGCCTGGACCACAGTCGCCATCCTGATGGTGGCGTACGTGTTGTCCTTCATCGATAGGCAGATTCTCAACCTGCTGGTGGAGCCCATCCGCCGCGACCTGGTCATCAGCGACACGCAGATGAGCTTGCTGATGGGGCTGTCGTTCGCACTCTTCTACACCGTCTGCGGCATCCCCCTCGGGCGCCTGGCCGACAGCCGCAGCCGACGCGGGCTGATCGCCGTCGGCGTGCTGTTCTGGAGCGCCGCCACCGCCGCCTGCGGCCTGGCCAAGCTCTACTGGCAGTTCCTGCTCTGCCGCATAGGCGTCGGGGTGGGGGAGGCGGCCCTGTCGCCGGCAGCCTATTCGCTGATCGCCGACAGCTTCCCCAAGGAGCAGCGCGCCACCGCCATCAGTGTCTACTCCATGGGGGTCTACCTCGGCTCGGGCCTGGCCTTCCTGCTCGGTGGCCTGGTGATCAAGTTCGCCTCGGCCCAGGGCGACCTGCACCTGCCGCTGCTGGGCGAGGTGCGCCCCTGGCAGCTGATATTCCTGATCCTCGGCGCCGCCGGGGTGCTCTTCACCCTGCTCATGCTGGCGGTGCGTGAACCCCAGCGACGCGGCATCGGCGCCGGCGTGGTCGTGCCCCTGGCGGAAGTCGGCCGTTACCTGCGCAGCAACCGACGCACCGTGCTCTGCCACAACTTCGGCTTCGCCGGCCTGGCCTTCGCTGGTTACGGCAGCGCCGCCTGGATTCCCACCTTCTACATCCGCACCCATGGCTGGGACGCCGGCCAGGTGGGGGTGATCTACGGCAGCCTGGTGGCGGTGTTCGGCTGCCTGGGCATCGTTTTCGGCGGGCGCCTGGCGGACTGGATGGCCAAGCGCGGTCGCAGCGACGCCAACATGCGCGTCGGCCTGTTCGCGGCCATCGGCGCGCTGCCGCTGGTGGTGCTGTTCCCGCTGTTGGACGACGCCTTCTGGGTGACGGTGGTGATGGCGCCCACGGTGTTCTGCCTGAGCATGCCCTTCGGCGTGGCGCCGGCGGCGATCCAGGAAATCATGCCCAACTCCATGCGCGGCCAGGCCTCGGCCATCTACCTCTTCGTCATCACCCTGATCGGCCTGGGCCTCGGCCCCACCGCCGTGGCACTGGTGACCGACTTCGTCTTCGCCGACGACCAGGCCCTGCGCTATTCGCTGCTGATCGTCACCACCTTGGCGGTGGCCAGTTCCGTGGTGCTGCTGAGCCTGGGCCTGAAACCTTATCGCGAGAGCCTGAACCGGTTGCAGCAGTGGGGTACGGCGGCTCGCCAGGACGACGTACCCCATGAGGCGCAGCTCTCTTCGTAGGTTGGCGCCAAGCGTAGCGCGGCCCAACGTCGACGCCTGACCAGGGCCACGCTGCGTTGGGCTTCGCAGAGCTCAGCCACAACCTACGGTTGTCAGCTGTCGCAGGATGGTGTTGGGCGCAGCGAAACCCATCAATGAAAAAGCCCCGCAATCGCGGGGCTTATTGTGTCATCAGGCTAGATATGCGGCGCGTCGTCCGGGCTCTGCTGCTTCCAGGTCTGGTGGCCCGGGAGGATCAGGTTGAGGGCGATGGCGACGATGGCGCACAGGGCGATGCCCTTCAGGCCGAAATCGTCCTGGCCGGTACCGGTGCCCACCAGCATGCCGCCGATGCCGAACACCAGGGTCACGGACACGATCACCAGGTTGCGCGCCTCCGCCAGGTCCACCTGGTGGCGGATCATGGTGTTCATGCCCACCGCGGCGATGGAGCCGAACAGCAGGCAGAGGATGCCGCCCATCACGGGCACCGGAATGCTCTGCAGGATGGCGCCGAACTTGCCGATGAAGGCCAGGCCGATGGCGAAGAACGCCGCCCAGGTCATGATCTTCGGGTTGTAGTTCTTGGTCAGC
This sequence comes from Pseudomonas resinovorans NBRC 106553, assembly GCF_000412695.1. Classification (NCBI taxonomy): domain Bacteria; kingdom Pseudomonadati; phylum Pseudomonadota; class Gammaproteobacteria; order Pseudomonadales; family Pseudomonadaceae; genus Metapseudomonas; species Metapseudomonas resinovorans. The sequence goes on along the minus strand of NC_021499.1, from coordinate 5,311,660 downwards.
ATCACCGCGCCGGTCACTTCGGCGTAGGTGGTATTTGGCGGGCCGCCGAACAGGCCGGCGGCCGAGGTGGCCAGGCCATCGCCCAGCAGGGTGCGGTGCAGGCCTGGGGTCTTCAGGTAGTTCTTGCCGGTCACGCTGCCCACGGCGATCACGCCGCCGATGTGTTCGATGGCCGGGGCCAGGGCCACGGGCACGATGAACAGGATGGCCTGCCAGTTGAACTCCGGCGCGGTGAAGGCGGGGATCTCCAGCCATGGCGCGGCGGCGATCCTGGCGGTGTCGACCACGCCGAACCAGAACGCCAGGGCGAAGCCCACCAGCACGCCGGAGATGATCGGCACCAGGCGGAAGATGCCCTTGCCGAACACGGCGACGACCAGGGTGGTCAGCAGCGCCGGCATGGAGATCCACATGGCGGTGGCGTAGGGGATCAGCTCGGCGCCGTCACCGCCCTTGCCCATGGCCATGTTGGCGGCGATGGGCGCCATGGCCAGGCCGATGGAAATGATCACCGGGCCGATCACCACGGGGGGCAGCAGGCGGTCGATGAAACCGGTACCCTTGATCTTCACCGCCAGGCCCAGGAAGGTGTAGACGAAGCCCGCCGCCACCACGCCGCCCATGGTCGCGGCCAGGCCGAACTGGCCCTTGGCGAGGATGATGGGGGTGATGAAAGCGAAGCTGGATGCCAGGAATACCGGCACCTGGCGCCCGGTCACCAGCTGGAACAGCAGGGTGCCGATGCCGGCGGTGAACAGCGCCACGTTCGGGTCGAGCCCGGTGATCAGTGGCATCAGCACCAGGGCGCCGAAGGCCACGAAGAGCATCTGCGCGCCGGAAATCACCTGGCGCCAGAGCGGGTCCTTGAATTCGTCGGACATCGATCAGTTTTCCTTCTGCTTGGTGCCGAAGATCTTGTCGCCGGCATCCCCGAGCCCCGGGATGATGTAGCCATGCTCGTTGAGCTTCTGATCGATGGAGGCGGTGAAGATCATCACGTCCGGGTGGGCGTCGTTGACCACCTTGATGCCTTCCGGCGCCGCCACCAGCACCATGGCGCGGATTTCCTTGCAGCCGGCGCGCTTGAGCAGGTCGATGGTGGCGACCATGGAACCGCCGGTGGCCAGCATCGGGTCGATGATCAGCGCCAGGCGCTCGTCGATCTCCGGCGCCAGCTTCTCCAGGTAGGTGTGGGCTTCCAGGGTTTCTTCGTTGCGGGCGACGCCCACGGCGCTGACCTTGGCGCCCGGAATCAGGCTGAGCACGCCGTCGAGCATGCCGATGCCGGCGCGCAGGATGGGCACCACGGTGATCTTCTTGCCGGCGATCTTCTCGACCTGCACGGTGCCGGCCCAGCCCTGGATGTCGTAGTTCTCCAGGGGCAGGTCGTTGGTCGCTTCGTAAGTCAGCAGGGCGCCGACTTCCTGTGCCAGTTCGCGGAAGTTCTTGGTGCTGATGTCGGCGCGGCGCATCAGGCCGAGCTTGTGGCGGATCAGCGGATGGCGGATCTCACGGATGGGCATGGGAAGGTTCTCCGGCGGGCTGGCAAAAAAAACGGGTTAGCTTAATCCATTGAGCACATTCTGTGCTGCACTGACTGGCGGATCCGGGCCGCGATGTCGCCGCCAGGCAAGGATCTGTCCATGGTCTGCGACAACCTGCTGCAGTATGGTCGACACTCGTCCGTCGGGACTTGCTCCGGGGCAGGCGGATGAGTACCTTTGCCGACTTTTATCTTGACGCCCCGTTCAGGATTTCCCATGGAAACCCTGCTCGTACCCCGTCGAACCCAGAGGAATTGCCATGTCCGCCGATCTCGCACACATCCGCCAGGTGATGGCCGAAGCCGATTGCCTGTACACCGACGCCCAGGTCGAAGCGGCCATCGCCCAGGTCGCCGAGGCCATCAACGGCGAGTTGGCCGAGCGCAACCCGGTGGTGTTCTGCGTGATGAACGGTGGCCTGATCTTCGCCGGCAAGCTGCTGCCCAAGCTCGACTTCCCGCTGGAGCTGTCCTACCTGCACGCCACCCGCTACCGCAACGAAACCAGCGGTGGTGAGCTGTTCTGGAAGGCCAAGCCGGAGATCTCCTTCATCGACCGCGATGTGCTGATCATCGACGACATCCTCGACGAGGGGCACACCCTGGCCGCGATCATGGACTTCTGCAATCACGCCGGCGCGGCCAAGGTGCATACCGCCGTGCTGATCGACAAGACCCACGACCGCAAGGCCCGTCCGGACCTCAAGGCCGACTACGTGGGCCTGCCCTGCGTGGATCGTTACATCTTCGGCTACGGCATGGACTACAAGGGCTACTGGCGCAACGCCGCCGGCATCTTCGCGGTCAAGGGGCTCTGAGCATGGGCACGCCGCGCTTCCTCGATCAGGCCCTGTTCGCCGATCTGGCCGAGAAGGCCGCGGCTAACCCCCGGCAGCGCCAGCACCACAACTTCCACGCCATGGAAGAGCCCTGCCACCGCATGGCGGTTGGGCTGCAGCCGACCACCTACATTCCTCCGCACCGCCACCTCTCCGCCGACAAGGCCGAAAGCCTGCTGGTGCTCAAGGGGCGCCTGGGCCTGCTGATCTTCGACGAGGACGGCAAGGTCTGCGACAAGCGTGAGCTGGTGGCCGGCGGCGACTGCATCGGCGTCGACCTGCCGCCGGGTGTATTCCATGCCCTGGTGGTGCTGGAGCCCGACAGCCTGCTGTTCGAATGCAAGGCCGGCCCCTACCGTCCGGTGGGTGAAGGCGAACAACCGGCCTGGGCGCCGCGCGAGGGCGACCCGGCGGCGGCGGACTACCTGGCCTGGATGCGCTCGCTGTTCGGCTGAGCGTCGGCCGCTTCCAGCCATTGCGCGGCCTTGAGCCGCGCCTGTTCCAGGGATTGCACATAGGCCAGCCGGCCGCTTTCGCGATGCACGCCGGCGCGGCGCAGCTTCAAGCGCACACGGGGCGAGGTGCCCACCAGCACCAGTCCCATGCCCTGGCGGCCATAGTCGTGCAACAGGTTCTCCAGGGCGGCCAGGGCCGTCATGTCGAGCATCGGCACGGCGCTCATCTCGACTATCACCACCTTCACCTCGGGGTTGAACCGACGCAGCACGCTCAGGGCCTTCTCCGCGGCGCCGAAGAACAGCGGCCCGCGAATGGCGTAGGCGAGCACCTCTTCGGGCAGTTCGCGCAGGGCTTCGTGGAAGTGGTTGGGCAGGGGCGCGGTGTCGGTGAGGTCGCTCATGCGCTTGATGAACAGGCCGGCGGCCAGCAGCAGGCCGACACCCACCGCCAGCACCATGTCGAACAGTACGGTCAGCACCAGGCAGGTCAGCAGCACCAGCACATCGTTGCGTGGGGCGATCTTCAGGGTGTGCATCACATGGCGCGCCTCGCTCATGTTCCAGGCCACCATCAGCAACAGCGCCGCGAGGGCGGCCATGGGCAGGTAGCTGAACAGCGGTGCGAGCAGCAGCATGGCCAGCAGCACCACGCCGGCATGGATGATCGCGGCGATGGGCGAACGGCCCCCGGCACGTACGTTGGCGGCACTGCGGGCGATGGCGGCCGTGGCGGTGATGCCGCCGAACAGGGGCGCCAGCAGATTGCCCAGGCCCTGGCCGAGCAGCTCGGCGTTGGGATCGTGGCGGGTGCCGGCCATGCCGTCGGCCACCACCGCGCAGAGCAGCGACTCGATGGCACCCAGCATGGCGATGGCGAAGGCCGGCGCCAGCAACTGGCGGATCAGCTCGAAGGACAGGCCCAGGGGCTGGCCATCCGGCCCGGGCAACTGCCAAGGCCAGGCGAAGCTGGGCAGGAAGGGCGGGATGCCCGGATGGCTGATGCCGTCCACCACATAGCTGAAGCGTTCGCCCAGGGTCGCCACCGGCAGGCCGAGTACTTCCAGCAGCAGGCCGAGCAGGGCGCCCAGGGCCAGGGCCACCAGGTGCCCCGGCACCTTGGGCACCAGACGTGGCCAGATCAGCAGCACCGCAAGGCAGGCGGCCGCTACCAGGGCATCACCCAGGTGCGCGCCGGGCAGCGCGGCGGCCAGCAGGCGCAGCTGGTCCAGGTAGTGCTGTGGCGTCTCGGCCAGCTGCAGGCCCAGCAGGTCCTTGATCTGCAGGGTGGCGATGACGATACCGATGCCGGCGGTGAAACCCAGGGTGACCGGATAGGGAATGAACTGGATCAGCCGGCCCAGGCGCGCCAGGCCCATAGCGATGAGGATCAGCCCGGCCATCAGTGTGCAGAGCAGCAGCCCGCCAAGGCCGAACTGCTGGGTGATGGGCAGGAGGATCACCACGAAGGCGGCGGTGGGGCCGGAAATGTTGAAGCGCGAGCCGCCGGTGAGGGCGATCAGCGGCGCCGCCAGCAACACCGTGTAGAGACCGTGCTGCGGGGCTACGCCAACGGCGATGGCCAGTGCCATGGCGAGCGGAATGGCGATGATGCCCACCGTGACGCCGGCGGCCAGGTCGCCCCGCAGGTCCGACACGGAATAGCCTTCGCGAAAGGTCTGACGCATGGCGGCGAACAGCGGGGGACGGTAGGCGGACATGGCGGCTCCTTGGCTGGAACCCGCCGATTATAGGACCTGCGAGGGACGGCGGCGCTTTGACCTGAGCGCCGAGGCCCGTGCTAGAGTGCTGCGCTCCCTTGCTGTCGGAGCCACCGATGTACTCGTCCCTGCGCCTCGGCGCCGCTCTCCTGCTGATCCTCAGTCTGCCCACTGTCGCCGCCGAAACCGCTCCCCTACATGCCCAGTTCCTGCCGCCGGACGATCTTTCCCTGCGCCAGGAACAGCCCGAGCTGCAGCAACTCATCCAGATCACCGAGTTTTCGGTGGTGCTGGGTAGCCAGCGCCAGTCCAACCAGCAACCGATTCCCATCACCTCGCCAGCCCTGGTGCGCCTGAAGGGCAAGCCCCTGAGCAAGGGCGCCGACGTGCGCCAGGTGGTGATCCTGTTCGACGCCGAGGGCAAGAGCCTGAAAAAGCCGAGCTACGACCCCCAGAGCCGCATCCTCAGCCTCAACTACCCCATGGCGCAGTACGCCGCGGTGCTCGACCTGCTGCGCAACGGTCCGGTCTATTGCCAGTTCCTCAGCTACGCCAACGGCCATGTCTGGGCCGACCTGCACAGCGGCGCGGTACGCCTGCGTTGAGCGCGGGGGGCGGGCGGAGGTAAACTGCCCGCCCCTACGTGATACCCGGCCAGAGATGTGAGCGATGCGTAAAGACAAGAAGCAGGTGATTGGCGAAGAAATTTCCGAAGACTCGATCAAGCTGTTCCTCGCGGTCGAGCCGGCCGACGCGACCCCGCCCTCTCTGCACAAGCTGATCAAGGCCTACCGTGGCTTGCGTATCGATGACTTCGAGCGCTTCGTCGGCTTCTTCGTCGAGGCCGGTTACGACCTCAACGCCAAGGATGCGCAGGGTAACGACTTCATCGCCCTGATCCAGGATCAGCGCCAGGCTGAGCCCTACATCGAGGTGATCAAGGCCGCTCGCGGCTGATCCCTGTTGTGCTGAAAGAGCCCGCCATTGTGCGGGCTTTTTTGTGGCTGGGGCCTGGGCGTCGGCTTTCGTAGGATGGGTTGAGCGCAGCGATACCCATGCGGACAGGGCATGAATCCTTCAATTTCGTGGGCTCCAAAAACAAAAAACCGCCCCGAAGGGCGGTTTTTCATTCAGCTCGGCGCTGCGACTCAGGCGATGCTGGTCGCGGTGTCGACCTGGGTCAGGCCCAGCGCCGCATCGGAGCGGGCGCTGACTTCGCGGTACAGAACCGCGTCGGTTTCCAGGGCTTTTTCCCGGGCCGGGAAGATTTCCTTCAGCTTGGCGCTCCACTGCTCGGAACGGGCCTGCTCGGCGAAGCAGCGCTCGATCAGGTTGAGCATGATGGACACGGTCACCGAAGCGCCCGGCGAGGCGCCCAGCAGGGCCGCGATGCTGCCGTCCTCTGCCGAAACCAGCTCGGTGCCGAACTGCAGGATGCCGCCTTTCTTGCCGTCCTTCTTGATGATCTGCACCCGTTGGCCAGCCACTTCCAGGCGCCAGTCGGCCGGATTCAGCTCGGGGTAGAACTTGCGCAGGGCATCCAGGCGCTGTTCCTGGGACTGCATGACTTCCTTGACCAGGTAGCGGGTCAGGTCGAAGTTGTCACGGGCCACGGCCAGCATCGGGCCGAGGTTGCTCGGGCGTACCGAGAGCGGCAGGTCGAGGAACGAACCGTGCTTGAGGAACTTGGTGGTGAAGCCGGCGTAGGGCCCGAACAGCAGAGACTTCTTGCCGTCGACCACGCGGGTGTCCAGGTGCGGCACGGACATCGGCGGAGCGCCGACGTCGGCCTGGCTGTAGACCTTGGCCTGGTGGTGCTTGACCACTTCGGGGTTGTCGCAACGCAGCCATTGGCCGCTCACCGGGAAGCCGCCGAAGCCTTTGCCTTCGGGGATGCCGGAAAGCTGCAGCAGCGGCAGCGCGCCGCCACCTGCGCCGAGGAACACGAAGCGCGCGGACACTTCGCGGCTGGTGCCGGTCTGGGTGTTCTTGATGTTGACCTTCCAGCCCTTGTCGGTGCGGGTGAGGTCGGTGACCTTCTGGAAGTAGCTGACGCGGGTCGAATCCAGGCTGCTGAGGTACTGCAGCAGCTGGTTGGTGACCGCACCGAAGTTGACGTCGGTGCCGTTCATGGCGCGGGTCACGGCGATCTTCTCGGATGCGTCGCGGCCCTTCATCATCAGCGGCGCCCATTTGGCGACGGTGCCTCGGTCTTCGGTGTATTCCATCTCGCTGAAGGCGTGGTGCTGACGGAGCAGCTCGAAGCGCTTCTTGAGGAAGGCGGTGTCCTTGTCGCCGCGCACGAAGGACAGGTGCGGGACGGCATTGATGAAGGACTTGGGCGAGCCGAACGCGCTCTTGCCGCTCATGTAGGCCCAGAACTGCTTGGAAACCTCGAACTGGGCGTTGATGTTGACGGCTTTCTTGATGTCGATGGAACCATCGGCCGCCTGGGGCGTGTAGTTGAGCTCGCAGAGGCCGGCATGGCCGGTACCCGCGTTGTTCCAGGGGTTGGAGCTCTCGATTGCTCCCGATTCCCTGAGTTCAGCGATCTCCAGCTTGAGGCCAGGATCGAGCTCTTTAAGCAGTACCGCCAGCGTCGCGCTCATGATGCCGGCCCCGACCAGCAACACGTCCACTGCTTCGTAATCGTCTTGCGCCATTTGCTCGCCACTCTCTCGTGAAGTAGTGAAAAACCGTCATCTCACGCTCTTTTGGAGACGTGAACCTCATAAGGATCGGCTACCTCACGGCCGGCCGCTTCCCTCTACGCGCGCGATGCCAAGCGTGCGTCCCTGCAACAAAACGTATGCAATTCGGGCGGAAGGATGCGGCTGACCAACGAGTGGCAGCGCGAAAAGTGGACGGCTCTCTGTGGGGCTGTGCGGATGCCCAAGCTGGCGCGAGGTGCGGTGTTGCGAGGCCCGATCAGGAGACGACCTTATAATCGGGGCGCGATTATAACTGTGAAATGGGGGAAGTAGGGCGCTTGGTGTGACTTTTCTTCATCCACCGGTCAGGCTGCCAACGCGCGGCGCCGTGCAGGTTGTCTGACGACCGGTGCGGTCCGGGCAATGGCGGGCAGGGGCTTGTCGAGCCAGGCGAGGCTGGTTTCGCCTACGGGGACCCAATTGCCGTTGGCCGGCGGCTCGATGCCCTGGTGCAGGCCGCGGCAGATGCCCTTGTCGTCCAGCAGGGCGAAGCTGCGGCGTTGCGGGCGTGGGGCGAACAGGGACAAGAGGAAGAACATCATGACTACTCCAACAGTTCGGTGCCCTTTATCCCATGCCGGCGTGACGGGCGCGTGACAGGAACCGGGTTGGTGCGCCGCGGTCTGAAATCCCATGAGTACTGGCGCTCTGTCAGTACCTTGACCGGCTGGGTATACTGCCGGCCGTTTTGCTTTCATTCCTGGAGAGATAAAGCATGCTGAAACGCCCGTTGCTTGGCCTGCTGGCCGCCCTCAGCCTGACCCTGGTCGGCTGTGCCCTCAGCCCGCAGCAGCTCAGCCCGCAACCCAAACTCACCGGCCCGCTGACCCCGGTTGGCCAAGGCCAGCCCGTGGTGGTGCGTGTCGCCGACGGTCGTCCGTCGCCGGTGCTTGGCACCCGTGGTGGCATCTATTCCGAAACCAGCGCCATCACCGTTCAGGGCAAGGACATCCTGCCGCGCCTGCAAGCCGAGGCCGAAGCCGCGGTGCGCCTGCTGGGCTTCACCCCGTCGCCGAACGCCTACAACGCCCCGCAGCTGACCCTGACCCTGGCCGAACTGAAGTACCAGTCGCCCAAGGAAACCTACGTCACCGAGGCCAACATCAGCGCCAGCTTCCGCGTCGATGTGCAGAACGCCACCCGTCGCTACAGCGGCAAGTACGGTGCTTCGCTGAACCAGCGTTTCGGCACCGCGCCCAACGAGCAGACCAACACCAAGTTGATCTCCGATGTGCTGAGCGATGCCCTGACCCGCGCCTTCAAGGACCCGACCATCGGTCAGGCCCTGTCGCAGTAAGGCTCCGCTCCTGAAGAAGCCCGGCCCAGCGCCGGGCTTTTTCGTTTCCGGCGGCATTCGTCGGAACGCCCCCGGAGCAGACGGCGGTTTCGGTAAACTGGGCGCCGTTGAATAGACCGTCCGGATCAGGACGGCAGATCCTTGTCTTGCAGGTTGAGTGCACGGTAGCGCCACCTGGAGCGGAGTTCGAGATGTCGCTGCAGGCGCTTTGGGCCATGTTCCTGGCCCACCCCGCACAGGTCGTGAATGGCCTGGCCCTGTTCTTTGCTTTTGCCGGCGCCTGGGTGCTGCTGGCCACCCGTCTGCGCGAGCAGCGCTCCATCGCCCGCCTGGCCGCCGAAAGCGAGCTGGACGAACCCGCCTCCCTGCAGGACGAAGCGGCCCTGCGCCTCAATCGCTTCTTCTACGCCTTCGGCTATTTCAGCCTGGCGGTGGCGCTCGGGATCTCCTGGGCCAGCACCCAGCTCTGATTCATACGGCCAGATGCAAAACGGCGACCCCAGGGTCGCCGTTTTGTTTTCCGGACGTGGCTTACAACGGCAAGCCCGCCTTGACCCGGTACTGGTTGCGCACCGGCATGGCGTACTGCTGGACCAGGTAGGGGCGCTGTTCCTCGGTGCAGGCGTCCAGGCGCTTCTGCCATTCGGCCTGGGCGCGGGCCAGTTCCTCGCCGCGGAACAGGTCGGCCGCCGCCGGCACGCGCAGTTCGGGGTCTTGCTTGCCCCACATGGCGTAGGCCAGGTAGTGCACGGGGAACAGGCGATAGCCGCCGAGGATTTGCTGGTCGATCTCCTGGGCCAGTTGCTTGGCATCTTCGCTGGCGCCGCCGATCTCGCTGCCGAAGGCGATGTGCACCCGGCCCTTGTAGCCGGTGATGCCCAGGGCAATGCTGGCGTCGTCCTCGCCCGGCGCCTTGGCGTAGCTGCCGGTGCTGGCGCGGATCTGCAGCTCGCGGGCCTTGGCCTGGTCGCAGGGGTCGTACTCGTAGCTGATGGACACCGGGATCAGGTGCAGGTTGCGGATCACCTCGGCGAAGGGCTCGTCCTTGCGGCTCATGTGGAACATCTTGAGGATCGCCGAATCGGTGCGGTCGTCACCGTCCTTGGCGCGGCCCTCGGCCTGGGCGATCCAGATCGACTGGCCGTCTTCGCGGATGGAGTGGTTGATGTAGGCCGACAGCAGCTGGAAGGCCGCCAGCTTCTCGCGGCGACCGGCCAGGTTGCGGTGCACGATGAAGCTCTTGTTCAGGCGCATCAGGTCGCTGACGAAGGGCTTCTGCAGCAGGTTGTCGCCGATGGCGATGCGCGGGGTCGGCAGGCCGGCGTGGTACACCGCGTAGTTGACGAAGGCCGGGTCCATCACGATGTCGCGGTGGTTGGCCAGGAACAGGTAGGCGGTGCCCGGCTTCAGGCGCTCCACGCCCGAATAGGTCACGCCGTCGGTGGCGCGCTCGATGGTGTTGTCCACATAGGGCTCGATGCGGTCCTGCAGTGCCGCCACCGAATCGATGCTGGCGAACTCCCTGCGCAACCGATGAGCTATAACAGGCTTTAGGAGCCAGCCCAGTGGGCCCGCCAGTTTCGGGAAACGGTAGCGGGTGAGGGTGCCGAGGAAGGCGTCGTCGGCGAACAGGCGCGCAAGCACCGTCGAGACCTCGGCATCGTCATAGGGTCGGATGGCTTCGAATTCGCCCATTGGTCACTCTTGTTGTGGAATCGGCTGGGTAAAAGGGTGTAGGCCCCGTAAACCGGGGCTCCAAATAGACCGGCGATTATACAGGCAAGTCACACGGGAGGCGGGATGCTGGAGACAGAGGACTACCAATGCCCCTATTGCGGCGAACCGGCCGAGGCCGTGCTTGACCTCTCCGGTGGCGATCAGCAGTACATCGAGGACTGTCCGGTGTGCTGCCGGCCGATCCTGTTCCTGCTGCAGACCGACGGCGAGGACTTCCGCCTGGAGGTTCGCCGGGAGGACGACTGATGCGGCGCATCTATGAGCCCCACGACCTGATCGAGGCCGAGCTGCTGCTGGGCATGCTGGCCAGCGAAGGTGTCGAGGCCCATCTCGCCGGGGGCCACCTGCTGGGCGGCGTGGGCGAACTGCCGATGTTCGGCCTGCTGGGCCTGCTGGTGGAGGACGAAGACGCCGAACGCGCAAGCAAACTGATCGCCGCGTACAATGCCGCGCAACCGCTGCCGGGCGAGGAGCCCGACAGCTACCCGGGCACTCTGCTCTGCTGATCCCCGCTCCGAACTGGCAGCCCCAATGTCTGGACGTTTAGCCCTGTTCCGCTGGTCGCCCGCACTGGCGTCCCTTCCCGGTTTTCCCGCCGGCCAACAGCCGCACTGGAACCTCGCTCCTGGCGGCCGGGTGTTGATGCTGCGGGAGCTGGACGGCCAGCGCCGTGTCGACGAGGCCCGCTGGGGCCTCACCCCCGCCTGGCTCACCGACCTGTCGAAGACGCCCGCCCACGCCCGGGTGGAAACCCTGGCCGACCAGCCGATGTTCCGCGAGCCCTTCCGCTCCCGGCGTTGCCTGATCCTGGCCAACGGTTTCTACGAGTGGCGCGGCGTGCGCAAACGCCCCTACTGGGTCAGCGCCGAGGGCGGAACCCTGTATCTGGCCGCGCTCTGGGAGGCCTACCCGGTGGGCGATGTGGAGTACCTCAGCCTGGCCATGGTCACCCAGCCGGTGGCCGACCTGCGTCGCCCGCTGGTGCTGGATGAGCAGGCCCAGGACCTCTGGCTGGCCGCCGACTCGACGCCCTTGCAGTTGCTCGAATTGCTGGGTCGACCGGGGCCGCAGCTGCGCGAGCGGGCGCTGGCTACGCTGGTGAACGATCCCAAGCTCGATGGGCCGGAGTGCCTGACGCCGGCGTGATATGCGGCATTCGTAGGTTGGTGCAGAGCGAAGCGAAGCCCAACGCCCCCACCCGGCATGCAGCGTTGTTGGGCTTCGTGCCTCAGCCCAACCTACGACTTGGCGATTGAACTCGCCTCCATGAAAAAGCCCCTCCTGCGAGGGGCTTTTCGTCTTACACCTTGAACTGATTGATCAGCCGTCGTTGCTGCTCCGCCAGCTTGGTCAGCTCCGCGCTGGCCTGGGAGGCTTCGTCGGCGCCGCCGGCCACCTCGTTGGCGACCTGGCCGATGTTGGTCACGTTGCGGTTGATGTCCTCGGCCACCGCGCTCTGCTCCTCGGCGGCGCTGGCGATCTGGGTGTTCATGTCGTTGATCACCGACACCGCCTGGGTGATGGACTCCAGCGCATGGGCCGCCTCGTTGGCGTGTTGCACGCTGGTGTCGGTCTTCTCCTGGCTGTCCTGCATCACCTTCACCACTTCACGGGTGCCGTGCTGCAGCTGCTGGATCATGGTCTGGATCTCTTCGGTGGCCTGCTGGGTCTTCTGCGCCAGGTTGCGCACCTCGTCGGCCACCACGGCGAAACCGCGGCCCTGTTCGCCGGCACGCGCGGCCTCGATGGCGGCGTTGAGCGCGAGCAGGTTGGTCTGCTCGGCGATGCCACGGATCGCCACCAGGATGGCGTTGATGTTCTCGCTGTCCTTGGCCAGGGTCTGCACCACGCCAACCGCGCGGCCGATCTCGGTGGCCAGGGCGGTGATGGCTTCGGCGGTGCTATGGACGATGCGCTTGCCGTGGTTGGCCGCCTGGTCGGCGTGGCTGGCGGCTTCCGCCGCGTGGGTGGCGTTGCGCGCCACGTCCTGGGCGGTGGCGGTCATCTCGTGGACGGCGGTGGCCACCAGTTCGATCTCCGCCAGCTGCTTCTGCACGCCCTGGTTGGTGCGGATGGCGATATCGGCGGTGTGCTCGGAGGAGTCACTGACCTTCTGCACCGAGGTCACCACCTGGCTGATCATCGACTGCAGCTTGCCGAGGAAGGTGTTGAAGCCACCGGCGATCGCGCCCATCTCGTCGGCGCGGTTGTTGTGCAGGCGCTGGGTCAGGTCGCCGTCGCCCTTGGCGATGTCGTCGAGCATGCCGACCATCTGGCGCAGCGGGCGGGCGATGCCGTAGCCGACGAACCAGATCACCAGCAGGCCGAGGCCGGCGATCAGCAGGCCCACCAGGGTCATGCCGAAGATATCGGCGTCGCGCTGGGCGCTGAGCTCGCCCTGCAGCGCTTTCAGGTCCTTCAGCACAACGGCCTGGGGCAGTTGCAGCACCAGGGTCCAGCGGGCGCCGCTGTCGGCGATGCCGAAGGGCAGCAACAGTTCGATCATGTCCTGTTGCGGGTCGACGCTGAAGTGCGGCTCGCCCAGGGGCTGGTTCTTGAGTTGCTCGACCGTGGCGGCGCCGAGCACGCTGGCGCTGGGTTCGCCCAGCTTCGCGGGGTCGCGGGTGTAGGCCACCAGGCGGCCGTTGCTGGCCACCAGGGCCATTTCCCCGGCGCCATCGTAGAGCTGGGTGTCGGCCTTGTTCAGCAGCTCCTGGATGAAGTCCAGGGAGAGGTCGGTACCCACCGAGCCGAGGAACTTGCCGCCCACCATGATCGGGGCGTTGAACGACGACATCATCACCATCTTGCCGGCCATCTCGTAGGGGGCCGGGTCAATCACGCAAGGCTTGCCGGTCTCCTTCGGGCACAGGTAGTACTCGCCCTCGCGCACGCCGGTGGGCAGCAGCTTGCTGCTTTCCATGGTCGGCCCCAGGGCTTCCAGCTTGTAGCCGCCGTCGGGGGTCCGGTACCACCAGGGCATGAAGCGACCGCTGTCGTCGTAGCCCTGCTCGGTCTGCCCGGCGTAGAGGCCGTCGCTGCCATCGAAGGCGTTGGCTTCCCAGCCGATGAAGGCGTCGAGCAACTTGGGGTTCTGCACGAGGGTCTGGTGCACCAGGTTGCTCAGGTGCTCGCGACTGATGGTCAGCTGCGGATTGCCGGAGGCGTCCTTTTCAGCCAGCAGCGCGTTGAGGTTGGCGATGTTCCTGGAGACCCCCAGGGGCATTTCCAGCTCGCGCTGGATCTGGCTGACCTGGGAACGCGCCAGCGCCACCAGGCGTTCCTTGATGCCCTGCTCGAGCAGTGCCTGGGTGCGTTGTTGCACCAGCTCCTGGGTGCGGGCACCGGAAAACAGTGCATAGAGCACCAGGGCTGCGACCACGGCCAGCACGCTGGCTCCCGCCAGGGCGGCAATGGAGAACTGGATGGACTTGAACTTCATGGGGGCTCCGGAAAGAGGAAAACGCCGTATTTCTCTATATCGGCCGCACTGTGCAATTTCCTAAATCGTCGTTGGGGATAAATGCGCTGCCGGCTTGTCTACATGCGACGCGGTTGCCGGGGTTCCAGGCCCGCCGTAGCATTACCGACCTCGCAAAGAGATGGAGAGCCAACATGGCCAAGCTGTTTTACCTGTCCGGGCTGACCGCGGCCCTGATCCTGGCAGGATGCCAGGCCGTCAACACCACCAGCGGCGGCGCGGTAGGCGTCGAACGCAAGCAATACATGTTCAGCATGCTGTCGAGCGCCGAGCTGAACCAGAAGTACGCCCAGTCCTATCAGCAGACCCTGAGCGAGGCCTCGCAGAAGGGCGAGCTGGACAAGAACAGCACCAACGCCAAGCGTGTCGATGCCATCGCCAAGCGCCTCATCGCGCAGACCCCGGTGTTCCGCCCCGACGCCGCGCAATGGGACTGGGACGCCAACCTGATCGACAGCGACGAGCTCAACGCCAACTGCGGTCCGGGCGGCAAGATCATCGTCTACAGCGGCCTGATCGAGAAACTCCAGCTTACCGACGACGAACTGGCGGCGGTAATGGGCCACGAAGTCGCCCACGCCCTGCGTGAGCACAGCCGTGAAGCCATGTCCAAGGCCTATGGCGTGCAGATGGCCAGCCAGATCGGTTCGGTACTGGGCGTCGGCCAGGTCGGCCTGGGTGTGGCCAACACCGGGGTCGAGTACCTGATGACCCTGCCCAACAGCCGCTCCAACGAGAACGAAGCCGACCTGATCGGCCTGGAGCTGGCCGCCCGTGCGGGCTACGACCCGAACGCCGCGATCACCCTGTGGAAGAAGATGGAGCAGGCCGGTGGCGGCGCACCGCCGGAGTTCATGAGTACCCACCCCTCGTCCGGCTCGCGCATCGCGTCGTTGCAGGCGGCCATTCCAAAGGTGATGCCGCTCTACGAGCAAGCCAAGGGAAAACGTGGCTGATCCCCAGGGCAGGTGACGTTTCGCCGGCCCCTAAGGCGCCAGGGGAAATCCTCCTGGCATCCCGGCAACCCGCGTTCTAGACTGCTTGCCGCCACCTCGCGAACAGCGGATGGCGAATCTCCAGCGGATGAGGAGTTGCAGTGAAAATCGCCGTCATCGGAGCAACCGGCCTGCTCGGCCACCACGCGGCGCGGGCGGTGAAGGCCGCGGGGCACCAGCTGGTCCTGGTTCATCGGCCGGCGTCGCGTATCCAGCGGCTGGCCTACCTGGAGGCCGAGTGTCGCAGCGCCGAACTGCTCGACCATGCCGGCCTTGCCCGAGCCCTGTCCGGCCTGGATGGCGTGATCTTCTGCGCCGCCGGCTACCCGAAGCGGCCACGCCGCTGGCAAGAGGAAGTCGCCAGCGCCCTGGACCAGAACAACCATTTCTACGCCGCCTGCCTGGCCGCCCATGTGCCACGCATCCTCTACACCGGCGCGGCCATCGCCCTGCCGCAGCACCCTGAAGGCCTGCCCGGCCACGAGGGGCTGTTCTACGAGGGCATGCCCCGCTGGAAGAACCCCTACCTGCTGAGCAAGTGGGCCCTGGACGAACAGGCCCGCGAGCAGGCCCGCAACGGCTTGCCGGTGATCATCGGGATTCCGGGCATGTGCCTGGGCGAGTTCGACTCGGTGCCCAGCACCGGGCGTCTGGTGTTGGCCATGGCGCAAGGCTGGATGACCCACTACGTGCCCGGTCGACGCAACCTGGTGGATGCCGCCGATGCCGGACGCGGACTGCTGCTGGCGCTGGAGAAGGGGCGGGTGGGCGAACGCTACCTGCTGACCGGGCGGAACATCGAGATGGCCGAGCTGACCGAACGCATCGCCACCCTGCTCCAGGTACCGCCACCGCAGCCCATGCCGCTGGCGCTGGCCAAGGGCATGGCGGTGCTGGGACGGCTGCGTTATCGGCTGTCGGGCGAATTGCCGAAGCTGGATGACACCGCCATCGCCGTCATGGCGGGCGGGCAGTTCCTCGACGGCAGCAAGGCGCGCCACGAACTGGGCTTCGTCGCCGAGACGCCGCTGGAGGTCACCCTGGAACGCACCATCGGCTGGTTCCGCGCCAACGGCTATCTCTGATCAGGGCTGGGTCTTTTCCGCCAGGGGCTGGGTCGCGAGGCCGAGTTGGGCGCGGAAGCTTTCCATGTCGAACATGGTGCAGATCTCCTGCACCTCGCCCACGCTGTTGAAGGTCCAGAAGGCCATGGCCGAGATGCTGAGGATCTTGTCGCTGGGCGGGTAGCCCAGGGCGGGCTTCTGGATGCTGCCGATCAGGGTGGACCAGGTCACCACCTTGTTGCCTTCGGCGATGCACTCCTCGATCACCACCTCCAGGTCGGGCATGGCGTCGCGGATGTTCGCCACCATCTGGCTGTAGGCGGCGCTGCCCAGGGGGCGGCCGATGAAGGAGCTCTTGTAGAGGAAGTCCTTGCTCTGCAGCTGCTCGGTCAGGGCCAGGCGGCCCTTGTTCCAGGACAGCTCGATGTGCTGGCGTACCAGCCGCTTCATATCGTCCAGTGACATGCTGCGCTCCCTGCGCCTTGATCCAGCGCGCCACTTTACCGGTTCGGCCGGCGCCGCCATTGGCCGAAACGCCATATCGCCGCCGGCCGGGCGATACCCATCGGTGCTCCGATGGGTATCGCGCCGGGGGTCAGAGCAGGCCGCTCAGCTTCAGCGCCTGGTACACGGCGTAGAGGGCCAGGGCGGCGAAGGCGGAGGAAGCCAGGCGGCGGATCAGCGTCAGCGGCAGGCGGTCGGCGGCGAAGTTGCCGGCCAGCACCACCGGGACGTTGGCGATCAGCATGCCGAGCGTGGTGCCCAGCACGACCATGATGAAGTGCGGGTACTGCGCGGCCAGCATCACGGTGGCGACCTGGGTCTTGTCACCCATCTCGGCGAGGAAGAAGGCCACCAGCGTGGTGACGAAGGGGCCATATTTCTTCAGGCCGGACTCTTCGTCGTCGTCCAGTTTGTCCGGCACCAGGGTCCAGAGCGCAACGGCGGCGAAGGACGCGGCGAGGATCCAGCTCAGGGTGGCGGCGGAGAAGAAACTGGCGACCCAGGAACCCACGGCGCCGGCGGCGAAGTGGTTGGCCAGGGTGGCGGCGACTATGCCCCAGATGATCGGCCAGGGCTTGCGGAAGCGGGCGGCCAGCAGCAATGCGAGCAATTGCGTCTTGTCGCCGATTTCAGCGAGGGCGACGATCAGGGTCGGGACGAAGAGGGATTCCAGCATCAGGGTTCCTACGGGGGCGGGTCGACTAATCACCATGACACACGCAATCTGCCCACCCCGGGTCAGGTTGTGTGTGTCATAGGTCTTGTCAAACCGCGGGCCTGTCTATGCAGGCTCTGGGTCGCATGCGCCATGGTCTGTGGACCAAGTATGTTGACGCACGCCGGGCGAGCAGGGCGCTCGCGGGAGACTACTCCCCTAGGACGGGGCGCATTGTGCACAAGCCGGGTCGTCCCGGCAAGTGCGATGCGTCATGCGGTCAGTCGCTGGGGCGCACATCCATTTCGCTGTAGGACACCAGGCGGCTGCCCTTCTTGAAGCGGTAGCCCAGCCAGATGGCGAGGAACAGCGGCAGGCTGATGTAGGTGGCGGTGAGGCCGGCCCAGTCGATCCGCTCGCCGAAGAACGCCTGGTAGTTCTGCCCCAGGGTGATCAGCAGGCACAGGCTGAAGGCGAACAGTGGGCCGAAGGGGAACAGCCGGGCGCGGTAGGGCAGGTCCTCGAGACGGCCACCCTGGGCCAGGTAGCCCTTGCGGAAGCGGTAGTGGGAGATGGCGATGCCCAGCCAGGCGATGAAACCGCACATGCCCGAGGTGTTCAGCAGCCAGGTGTAGAGGGTGGCGTCGCCGACGATGGAGGCGAAGAAGCACAGCGCGCCCACCAGGGTGGTGGCGTAGAGCGCGTTGCGCGGCACGCCGCTGGCGGAGAGGCGGGCGAACAGCTTCGGTGCCTTACCCTGCAGGGCCAGGTTGTAGAGCATGCGGGTGGAGGCATACATGCCCGAGTTGCCGGCCGAGAGGATGGCGGTGAGGATCACCGCGTTCATCACGCTGGCGGCGGCGGCGAAACCGGCGCGCTCGAAGAGCAGGGTGAAGGGCGACACGCTGATGTCGCTGGCGTCGTTCTTCAAGAGGTTCGGATCGGTGTAGGGAATCAGCATGCCGATCACGAAGATCGCCAGGATGTAGAACATCAGGATGCGCCAGAACACCTGGCGGATGGCGATGGGGATGTTCTTCCTGGGGTTTTCCGACTCGCCCGCGGCGATGCCGATCAGCTCGGTGCCCTGGAAGGAGAAGCCGGCGATCATCGCCACCCCGACCATGGCTTGCAGGCCGCCGACGAAGGGCGCGTCGCCCATGGTGAAGTTGCTGAAGCCGGGCGCCTCGATACCGCCCATGATGCCGAAGATGGTCGCCAGGCCGATGCCGATGAACACCAGTACCGCCACCACCTTGATCAGCGCGAACCAGAACTCGCTCTCGCCGAAACCCTTCACCGAGATCACGTTGAGCAGGAACATGATGCCGAGGAACAGCGCGCTCCAGTAGAGGCCGGGCACGTCCGGCAGCCAGAAGCTCATGATCAGCTGGGCCGCCACCAGCTCGGCGGCGATGGTCACCGCCCAGTTGTACCAGTAGTTCCAACCCAGGGCGAAACCGAAGCCATCGTCGACGAACCGGCTGCCATAGGTGCTGAACGAGCCGGAAACCGGAATGTGCGCGGCCATCTCCCCGAGGCTGGTCATGAGGAAGTAGACCATTATCCCGATCAGCGCGTAGGCGAGCAGCGCACCGCCCGGCCCGGCGGTGGCGACCGTCGCGCCGGAGGCGACGAACAGCCCGGTGCCGATGGAGCCACCGATGGCGATCATGTTCAGGTGGCGCGGCTTGAGGGAACGGTGCAGCCCGCCCTGCGTGGGCGCGGAGCTGGCAGTGTTGAGATCGGTCAAGAAAAACTCCAGGTCTCCCGGTTCATGCCGGGCAAGGGCGGCTATTGGTTGCCGCTTGAGTATGCAGAGAGTGTGGGGGTACGCCAGGTCAGCGGCGGGCGCTGTATATACGGAAGCCGTCGCCTTCGGCAAGCAGGCGGCAGGGACCCAGGTGCTGCTCGATCAGCGGCGGGTACTTGAGGAAACTGTTGGCCACCAGGCGCAACTCGCCCCCTGCGACCAGGTGCCGGCGAGCGGCGCGCAGCAGGTCTTCGCTGGCCTGGTAGTGGGTATGCACACCCTGGTGGAAGGGCGGATTGCTGACGATCGCGGCCAGGCCCTCGGGCGCGCCATGGATGCCGTCGGCGGCGATCACCTCCGCCTCCAGGCCATTGGCGGCCAGGGTCAGGCGGCTGCTGGCCACCGCGAAGGCGTCCACATCCAGCAGGGTCAGGCGGCTCTGTGGATAACGTCGCTTGAGCGCCGCGCCGAGCACGCCGGCGCCGCAGCCGAAGTCCAGCAGGTGGCCACTGGGCAGGCCGTCCAGTTGTTCCAGCAGCAGTGAAGTGCCGCGATCCAGGCGGCCATGGCTGAACACGCCGGGCAGGGTGACGACGTCCAGCGGGCCGTCGGCCAGGTCCAGCCGATAGCGTTGGGCCAGGGCCTCCAGGTCAGGGACTGCGGGGGCCTCGCCTATATCGACCTTCCACAGCTGGCAATGGCGCGCACTGTCCAGCTTGCGCGGCGTGCCGAACGCGGCCAGTTGTTTGGCGGCGCCTTCGATACCGCCACGCTTCTCGCCCACCAGGAACAACTCGCCACCGGGCAGCCGCGCGGCCAGGGCCTTCAGCAGGTAGTCGGCCAGTTCGCGGGACTTGGGCAGGAAGAGCACGGCTGCGCCGAACGCCACCTCGGGCGGCGTGGTGCCGAAGTGGCTGCGGCCGGCGAAGCGGCTCTCGAGAGCCGCCTGGTCACCGGCATGCCAGGTCCAGCCGCTGGCCTGGGGCAGGCTGCCGAGCAGATCGTCGGCCGGCAGTCCGGCCAGCAGCAGTGGGCGCTGGAACAGGTCGGCTTGTCGAAGCAGGACTTCGCTGCGTGGGTCCATCTGAAGAAGATCCTGATAAAAGCAGCGAATTTTATCAGGGTCTGGTGTGAATTATCCGACAACTCTGACGGGCGATTCCCTTCTCCAGGCTTCGGTGTTCTCCACAAGCTGGAGGACAATCCTCTGACGGGCCTCGCGACTGCCCCAGGCGTTGTGCGGCGTGACGATCAGGCGCGGGATGTCGGCGGCCAGCAAGGGGTTGCCGTCGCGCGGCGGTTCCTGGGTCAACACGTCGGTGGCGGCACCGCCCAGGTGACCGCTGCGCAGCGCGGCGGCCAGGGCTTCTTCGTTCACCAGGCCGCCACGGGCGGTGTTCACCAGCAGGGCGCCAGGCTTCATCAGCGCCAGCTCGGCGGCGCCGATCATGTCGCGGGTCTGCTCGTTGAGCGGGCAGTGCAGGGTCAGGGCATCCACCTGCGGCAGCAGTTCGGCCAGCGGCAGGCGGTCGGCGCGGGGCGGACGGCCCGGCAGCTGGCCGAGCAGCACGCGCATGCCGAAGGCTTCGGCCAGGCGCGCCACCGCGCCGCCCAGTTCGCCATGGCCGAGCAGGCCGAGGGTCTTGCCTTCCAGCTCGAAGATCGGGAAATCCAGCAGGCAGAACTGGCTGGCCTGCTGCCAGCGCCCGGCGCGCACGGCGGCCTGGTAGTCGGGCAGGCTGGTGGCCAGGGCCAGCAGCAGCGCCAGGGTGTGCTGGGCCACCGAGGGTGTGCCGTAGGCCTGGCAGTTGCACACGGTGATGCCCTGGGCGCGGGCGGCTGCAAGATCGATGTTGTTGGTGCCGGTGGCGGTCACCAGGATCAGCTTGAGCTCGGGGTTGGCGGCCATGGCGGCGGCGTCGATGCGCACCTTGTTGCTGATGGCCACCTGGGCCCCGCGCAGGCGCTCGGCCACTTCGTCGGGGGCGGTCTGCGGGTGCAGCTGCAGTTCGTCGAAGGACTGGTGCAACGGCGACAGGTCGAGGTCGCCGAGGTCGAGGGAGGCATGGTCGAGAAAGACGGCGCGGCTGCTGTTCATGCGGGGCTGTACCTTTTTCTGGTTCTTTCGAAGGCGTAAGGTTGCCAGCCTACCAAAGCTCGTCGTTGTTATCGGAGGTCCCATGTACTGGACGGAATTCCTGACCGTCGCCCTGATCCACCTGCTGGCCGTGGCCAGCCCCGGCCCGGATTTCGCCATCGTGGTACGCGAGAGCGTCGCCCATGGCCGTCGTGCCGGCACCTGGACGGCCCTGGGGGTGGGCTGCGGAATTTTCGTCCACGTGGGCTATTCGCTGCTGGGCATCGGTCTGATCGTGTCCCAGTCGATCATGCTGTTCAACGCGCTCAAGTGGGCCGCCGCCGCCTACCTGCTGTACATCGGCATCAAGGCGCTGCGCGCCAAGCCGGCCGACCCGATCGCCGCCGAGGCCGCGCTCATGGCGGGTGAGCGCAGCCCGCGCGGGGCCTTCGTGACCGGCTTCGTCACCAATGGCCTGAACCCCAAGGCGACGCTGTTCTTCCTTTCCCTGTTCACCGTGGTGATCAACCCGCACACCCCGCTGGCGATCCAGGCCGGCTATGGCGTCTACCTGGCCTTCGCCACCGCCCTCTGGTTCAGCCTGGTGGCCTTGCTGTTCAGCCAACGCCGGGTGCGCGCCGGCTTTGCCCGCATGGGGCACTGGTTTGATCGGTTGATGGGGGCGGTGCTGGTGGGGTTGGGGATAAAGCTGGCGTTTTCCGAGCTGAAGTAGGTTTGCGATCGGGCGGAAGGGCGCTTCGCGGTGGCCGACCGGATCGTCAATTTTGTGTGGTGCTCTGGCTGGCTTCCCGCGCTTTGAAACCTCCCTCTCCCCCGCCCCTCTCTCGGTGGGCGAGGGGTGACTCGCGCGGGCAGGCGCGATGCAGTTCTGTTGCCCATACCGGCCTGGAATGAAACAGAGGAGATGACGCCGCGCAAAGCGCCCCTTCAGGAGGCTGAGTGGAATCCTTGTGGAGGGGGACGAGCGGCATGGATGCCGCGAGAGCCGCGCAGGGCCATGGATGGCCCTTCGCGGCGGGCCCCCGGAGCAAGGATGGAGCGAGGGGAGTTTGGCGAAGCCAAACCCGGATGTCGGGGCAAGTTTTTTGGTTCCTTTTCAACGATTGGAAAAGGAACTCGCCCGGGAAGGCGAAACAGAAACCCGCAGCCCATGCGGAAATGATCCGAGCGACATCCCCCGTTCACCCACAAAAAAGCGCGGCCAAGGCCGCGCTTTTTCATTTCCACATCAACCTCAGAGCAGCTCGATCGCCACCGCGGTCGCCTCGCCACCACCGATGCACAGCGAAGCCACGCCGCGCTTGCCGCCCTTGTTACGCAGGGCGTTGATCAGGGTGATGATGATCCGCGAGCCGGTAGAACCCACCGGGTGGCCCTGGGCGCAGGCGCCGCCGTAGACGTTGACCTTGGCGTGGTCCAGGCCGTGTTCGCGCATGGCCAGCATGGTGACCATGGCGAAGGCTTCGTTGATCTCGAACAGGTCGACGTCGTCCTTGTTCCAGCCGGTCTTCTTGAACAGGTTGGTCATGGCGCCGATGGGGGCCAGGGTGAACTCGCTCGGGTCCTGGCTCTGGGTGGCGTGGCCGACGATCTTCGCCAGGGGCTTGAGGCCACGGCGGGCGGCTTCATCGGCGGTCATCAGGACCAGCGCGCTGGCGCCGTCGGAGATGGAGCTGGCGTTCGCGGCGGTGATGGTGCCGTCCTTGCGGAAGGCCGGGCGCAGACCGGGGATCTTGTCCAGGTTGGCGGTCAGCGGCTGCTCGTCGTCCTTGACCACCACTTCACCCTTGCGGGTGGTCACGGTCACCGGGACGATCTCGGCGGCCAGGGAGCCGTCGGCGATGGCGGCCTGGGCGCGCTTCAGCGACTCGATGGCGTAGGCGTCCATGTCTTCACGGGTCACGCCGTGCTGGTCGGCGGTTTCCTGGGCGAAGGAGCCCATCAGGCGGCCGCTGCGGGCATCTTCCAGGCCGTCGAGGAACATGTGGTCCTTGATCTCGCCATGACCCATGCGCAGGCCAGTGCGGGCCTTTTCCAGTACGTAGGGGGCGTTGGACATGCTTTCCATGCCGCCGGCCACCATCACCGAGTTGCTGCCGGCCTTGAGCAGGTCGTGGGCCAGCATCACGGCCTTCATGCCGGAGCCGCACAGCTTGTTGATGGTGGTGCAGCCGGTGGCGGCGGGCAGGCCGGCGTTCAGTGCGGCCTGGCGGGCCGGGCCCTGCTTGAGGCCGGCGGGCAGTACGTTGCCCATGATCACTTCCTGCACATCGGCCGGCGCGATGCCGGCACGGCTGACGGCCTCGCGTATGGCCAGCGCTCCAAGGTCCACGGCGGAAACGCCGGACAGGCTGCCCTGGAAGCCGCCCATGGGAGTACGGGCGCCACTGACGATCACGATATCGGACATCTCGAACCTACCTCTGTGGATTACTGGCCGCGACCGGCCGAAGCCCCGGATTCTATCTCGTGACCGGAACGCTAAAAAGAGTCACCCGACAAATCACTCTTTTGACTGATTTGCGCCTGGGCGCCGCGACCTAAAGTCGGGACCAATGCCAAATCTCTTCCACCTCATCAGGTAAGCCCAATGCTCAAGACCCGCATCATCAAGCCGGCCGACAACGCCTACGTCTATCCGCTGCTGATCAAGCGCCTGCTGATGTCCGGCAGCCGCTACGAGAAAACCCGCGAAATCGTCTATCGCGACCGTATCCGCTACAGCTACGCCACCTTCAACGAGCGCGTGGCGCGCCTGGCCAACGTGCTGACCCAGGCCGGGGTGAAGGCCGGCGACACGGTGGCGGTGATGGATTGGGACAGCCACCGTTACCTGGAGTGCATGTTCGCCATCCCGATGATCGGCGCGGTGCTGCACACCATCAACATCCGCCTCTCGCCGGAACAGATCCTCTACACCATGAACCACGCCGAGGACCGCTTCGTGCTGGTCAACAGCGAGTTCGTGCCGATCTACAAGTCCATCGGCAGCCAGCTGACCACGGTGGAGAAGACCCTGCTGCTCACCGATGGCGACGACCATGCTGCCGACCTGCCGAACCTGGTGGGCGAGTACGAGACCCTGCTGGCCGCGGCCAGCCCGAAGTACGACTTCCCCGACTTCGACGAGAACTCGGTGGCCACCACCTTCTATACCACCGGCACCACCGGCAATCCCAAGGGCGTCTACTTCACCCACCGGCAACTGGTGCTGCATACCCTGTCCATGGCCTCCACCATCGGCGCGCTGGACAGCATCCGCCTGATGGGCACCGACGACGTGTACATGCCCATCACCCCGATGTTCCACGTCCACGCCTGGGGCGTGCCCTACGTGGCCACCATGCTGGGGGTCAAGCAGGTCTATCCGGGCCGCTACGAGCCCGACATGCTCTGCCGCCTGATCCGCGAGGAAAAGGTCACCTTCTCCCATTGCGTGCCGACCATCCTGCAGATGGTGATGAACGCGCCGAACGCCCAGGGCCATGACTTCGGCGGCCTGAAGATGATCATCGGCGGCAGCGCGCTGAACCGCACCCTCTACGAGGCCGCCAAGGCGCGGGGCATCCAGCTCACCGCCGCCTACGGCATGTCCGAGACCTGCCCGCTGATTTCCGTGGCCCATCTGAACGAAGAACTGCTGGCCGGCAGCGAGGACGAGCGCATCACCTACCGCATCAAGGCCGGCGTGCCGGTGCCGCTGGTGGAAGCGGCGGTGATGGACAGCGACGGCCAGTTCCAGCCGGTGGACGGCGAGTCCCAGGGCGAACTGGTACTGCGCGCCCCCTGGCTGACCTACGGCTATTTCAACGAGGCGCAGAAGAGCGAGGAGCTCTGGGAACATGGCTGGCTGCACACCGGCGACGTGGCGACCCTGGACGGCATGGGCTTCATCGATATCCGCGACCGCATCAAGGATGTGATCAAGACCGGCGGCGAGTGGATCTCCTCCCTGGAGCTGGAAGACCTGATCAGCCGTCACCCGGCCGTGCGTGAAGTAGCGGTGGTGGGCGTGCCCGATCCGCAGTGGGGGGAACGTCCGTTCGCCCTGGTGGTGGCGCGTGACGGGCAGGTGCTGGATGCCAAGGTGCTGAAGGAACACCTCAAGCCCTTTGTCGAGCAAGGTCTCATCAATAAGTGGGCCATTCCCAGCCAGATCGCGCTTGTTACTGAAATTCCCAAGACCAGCGTCGGCAAGCTGGACAAGAAACGCATTCGTGTCGACATCGCCCAATGGCAGGCCGCCGGCAGCACCTTCCTCTCCGCGCTCTGATCAGCGCTGGCCGTGCCTTTGGGGGGCACGGCCAATCAACCAAGCAAGCGCTTGGCTTACTAATTGCTGCTTTCTGAAAATAACTGGCTATCTTTCCTACCGAAGGATCGGACTAATCCGTCGAAGGGGCGAGCCAGAGTGTCTGGGGGCCGCAAATCACACTTTCGAGGGATCAAGCGCTAATACCTGCTGGCTATAGTCCGTCACCATCAATAACAAAAAACACATGGAGTAGCGTCGATGACAAAAACTACAACGTTCTGGCGCCTGGCGAAGTTGCCACTGGCCGTCAGCCTCGCTTCCACGCTCGCCGCTCCGGCATTCGGCGTGACCTTCAACATCGGTGAAATCGAAGGCCAGTTCGACTCCTCGCTGTCGGTCGGCGCAAGCTGGTCGATGCGCTCCGCCGATCCGGACCTCATCGGTGTCAACAACGGCGGGGATGGTCTGTCCCAGACCTCCGACGATGGCCGCCTGAACTTCAAGAAGGGTGAAACCTTCTCGAAGATCTTCAAGGGTATCCATGACCTTGAACTCAAGTACGGTGACACCGGCATCTTCGTCCGTGGCAAGTACTGGTACGACTTCGAACTCAAAGACGAGAACCGCCCGTTCAAGCCGATCGACGACAGCGGCCGCAAGGAAGGCGCCAAGTCCCGTGGCGCGGAATTCCTCGACGCCTTCGTCTACCACAACTACAACATCGACGACCTGCCGGGCAGCGTGCGCCTGGGCAAGCAGGTGGTGAGCTGGGGTGAAAGCACCTTCATCGGCAACAGCATCAACTCGATCAACCCGATCGACGTGTCCGCGTTCCGCCGTCCCGGCGCCGAGATCAAGGAAGGCCTGATCCCGGTCAACATGTTCTATGTGTCCCAGAGCCTGACCGACAACCTGTCGGCCGAAGCCTTCTACCAGATCGAGTGGGACCAGACCGTCATCGACAACTGCGGCACCTTCTTCTCCCAGCCGGACGTGGTCGCCGACGGTTGCGACAACAACCTGGCGGTACTGCGCACGCAATCCGCGCTGGCCGGCGCCCTCGGCCCGATCTCCCCTGTGGTGCAGGGCGTACTGGCCAACAACGGCGTGACCTGGGGCAACCCCGACGAAGGCGTGCTTGTCCGTCGCGGCCCGGACCGCGATGCCAAGGACGACGGCCAGTTCGGCCTGGCCATGCGTTACTTCGCTGACCAGCTGGACACCGAGTTCGGCGCCTACTTCATGAACTACCACAGCCGCGCGCCGTTCTTCAGCGGTGCCGCCGCCGATGCCGCTACCTTCGCCGACTTCAGCCCGCTGAACCCGAACGGCTTCGGTCCGCAACTGGCCCAGGCACTGATCGCCGCCGGTGTGCCGCCGGCACAAGCCGCCGCCCTGGCCGGCCAGCTGACGCCTACCCTGGCGCCGCTGGTGATCGCGGGTAACTCCCAGTACTTCATCGAGTACCCGGAAGACATCCGCCTGTATGGCCTGAGCTTCTCCACCACCCTGCCCACCGGCACCGCCTGGAGCGGCGAGGTCAGCTACCGCCCGAACGCGCCGGTGCAGCTGAACACCACCGACATCCTGTTCGCCGGCCTGACCCCGCTGAACCCCAACGTGTCGCCGCTGCAGGGCAGCCCGGGTTCCGACCTGCACGGTTATCGCCGCAAGGAGATCACCCAGTTCCAGACCACCTTCACGCACTTCTTCGACCAGGTCATGGGCGCCAGCCGCTTGACCATGGTGGGCGAAGTGGGCGTTACCCGCGTGGGCGGCCTGGAGAGCTCCAGCAAGGCGCGTTACGGTCGTGACCCGTCCTTCGGTCCCGGCCCGCTGCCGAACAACACCTGCCAGACCCTCAACGCCGGCACCCTGGGCAACCCCAACGGCGAGAACGTCAGCAAGTACTGCGAAGACGACGGCTTCGTCACCAGCACTTCCTGGGGCTACCGCGTTCGTGCGGTGTGGGACTACAACGACGTGTTCGCCGGTATCAACCTCAAGCCGAGCGTGGCCTGGTCCCATGACGTCGACGGTTACGGTCCGAACGGCCTGTTCACCGAAGGCGCCAAGGCCGTGAGCCTGGGCCTGGATGCCGAGTACCAGAACACCTACACCGCCAACGTGTCCTACACCGATTTCTTCGGCGGCCGGTACAACACCCTGATCGATCGCGATTTCCTCGCGCTCAGCGTTGGCGTGAACTTCTAAGCGGACTGCAATCTTGAGGAAGACAACAGAAATGAAAATAACAAAGAGTCTGCTGCAAACCGGCGTCCTCGCGCTTTCCCTGCTGGCCACCAGCGTCATGGCGGCGGTGTCCGCCGAAGAGGCGGCCAAGCTCGGCACCACCCTGACTCCGCTGGGCGCGGAAATGGCCGGCAACGCCGATGGCACCATCCCCGCGTGGACCGGCGGCCTGCCGAAGAACGCCGGCACCGTCGATGCCAGGGGCTTCCTGTCGAACCCCTTCGCCAACGAAAAGCCGCTGTTCACCATCACCGCGCAGAACGTCGACCAGTACAAGGACAAGCTGACCCCCGGCCAGGTGGCGATGTTCAAGCGCTACCCCGATAGCTACAAGATGCCGGTGTACACCACCCACCGTTCGGCCACCGTGCCGGACAAGGTGATCGAGGCCACCAAGTTCAACGCCACCAACACCAAGCTGGTGGAAGGCGGCAACGGCCTGGAGAACTTCCGCACCGCCAACCCCTTCCCGATTCCGAAGGACGGCCTGGAAGCCATCTGGAACCACATCACCCGCTACCGTGGCGGCAGCGTGCGCCGCCTGGTGACCCAGGCCACCCCGCAGCCGAACGGCTCCTTCAGCCTGGTGTACTTCCAGGACGAGTTCACCTTCCGTGACCAACTGAAGGGCTACGACCCGAGCAAGGAGAGCAACGTGCTCTTCTACTTCAAGCAGCGCGTGACCGCTCCGTCGCGCCTGGCCGGTAACGTGCTGCTGGTGCACGAAACCCTCAACCAGGTGAAGGAGCCGCGCCTGGCCTGGCTCTACAACGCCGGTCAGCGCCGCGTGCGCCGTGCGCCGCAGGTGTCCTACGACGGTCCGGGTACCGCCGCCGACGGCCTGCGTACTTCCGACAACTTCGACATGTACAACGGTGCTCCGGACCGTTACGACTGGAAGCTGGAAGGCAAGAAAGAGATCTACATCCCCTACAACAGCTACGCGCTGGATGATCCGAGCCTGAAGTACAAGGACATCATCAAGGCCGGCCACATCAACCAGGACCTGACCCGCTACGAGCTGCACCGCGTATGGCACGTGGTCGCCACCCTGAAACCGGGCGAGCGCCACATCTACGCCAAGCGTGACTTCTACATCGACGAGGACACCTGGCAAGCCGCAGCCATCGACCATTACGACGGTCGTGGCACCCTGTGGCGCGTGGCCGAGGCCCACTCCCAGTACTACTACAACCACCAGGTGCCCTGGTACACCCTGGAAAGCCTCCACGACCTGCTCTCCGGTCGCTACCTGGCCCTGGGCATGAAGAACGAGGAGAAACAGTCCTACGACTTCAGCTTCACCGCTTCGGAAAGCGACTTCACCCCGGCGGCCCTGCGCCAGGCGGGCGTTCGCTAAGTCCCGTAGTACCTTGTATGAAAGAGCCGGCCTGCGGGCCGGCTTTTTCTTGTCCGTACGCTCCCCTGGGGCTTCTATTGGGCCAGTCGAAAGGCTAGGCTCGTTGAGGTTCGCGCCCCCGCAAGCACACTATTCCAAGAAGCTGGGTAATGACCGTCCTGACCAGTTCGCGATCCCTCACACCCGCCGCACCGATGGCGGATCCACGCTTCTTCCGCCCGCCGCGGCCCGCCGGCCATGTCCCGCGCCCGCGTCTCTGCGAGCGGCTTGCCGCCGGCCTGGATGGCCGCCTGCTGATGCTCAGCGCACCGGCCGGTTTCGGCAAAAGCTCCCTGGCCATCGAATTCTGCGAAAGCCTGCCGGACGGCTGGCAGAGCCTGTGGCTCAGCCTGAGCCGCCGCGATAGCGACCCTGGACGCTTCCTCGAACGCCTGCTGGACGGCCTGCGGCAGTTCTACCCGGGCCTGGGCGACGAGGCCATGGGGCACCTGAAGATGCGCCAACGCCACCAACCGTTCGCGTTCGAGCAATGGCTGGACGGCCTGCTCGACGAAATCATCGATCGAACCGACGCCGGCCAGCCGCTGCTGCTGGTGCTGGACGACTACCACCTGGCGCAGAACGCGGTGCTCGACCGCTGCCTGCAGTTCCTCCTCAATCACCTGCCCGATGGCTGGGTGCTGCTGCTCACCAGCCGCCAGCGGCCCGACTGGCACCTGGCACGGCTGCGCCTGTCGCGGCACCTGCTGGAACTCAACGAGCAGGACCTGCGCCTGACCGAAGACGAATGCCAGGCGCTGCTCAGCAGCCAGGGCGCCAAGCTCGAGGGCGACGACCTGGAAGGCCTGTTGCAGCGCAGCGAGGGCTGGGTAGCCGGCCTGCGCCTGTGGCTGTTGGCCGGGCAGGACGGCAGCGGCGTCGAGTCGGCCCATGGCGACGAAAGCCTGATCCGCGAATACCTGCTGGAGGAAGTGATCGAGCGCCAGCCGCCCGAGGTCCAGGCCTTCCTCTACGAGACCGCCCGCTTCGAGCGCTTCTGCGCCGAGCTGTGCGATGCCGTGCGCGAGAGCCACGACAGCGCCGCCATCCTGCGTCACCTGCAGGCCCACCAGGTGTTCCTGGTACCCCTCGACGAACAGGGCCAGTGGTTCCGCTATCACCACCTGTTCTCCGACCTGCTGCGTGCCCGTGGCGCCCCCAGCCTGGCGCCATCGGGCATGCACCTGCGTGCCTGCCGTTGGTTCACCGCGCGCGGCTTGCTGGACGAGGCGGTGGAGCAGGCCCTGCGCGCCGGCCAGCCCGATGTGGCGGCCTCGCTGGTGCAGAACCTCTCCGAGGAGCAACTGCTGGCCAACCAGAACATCGCCATGCTGCTGCGCTGGAAGATGGACCTGCCCGACAGCCTGCTGTCCAGCACGCCACGCCTGATCGTGCTCTACAGCCTGGCCCTGGGCCTGGCCTGCCAGCTGGACGCGGCGGAAGAACTGGCCGGCAACCTGGCGCGCTTCCTGCCCGCTCCCGATGCCGCGCAGCAACGCAGCCTGCTGGTGCAGTGGCAGGCCATCAGCGGCCTGATCGCCCGAGGTCGCGGCGATATCCGCCGCGCCGAACATTTCTGTAGCGAGGCCCTGGACGCCCTGGCGCCGGAAAACTACGGCCAGCGCCACCTGTGCCTGTCCCTGCTGGGAAACATCGCCCTGGTGCGCGGCGATTTCTGGCGTGTCCGCAACTTCAACCGCGAGGCCCTGGAAATGGCCCAGCGCGGGGCCAATCCGCTGTTCGAGGCGCTGGTCCACTACGACCGCGCGCGGGTCTTGCAAGCTCGCGGCGAGCTGCTGCGCTCCCAGGCGGAAGTGCAGCAGGGCCTGGAGCGCCTGCGGGGCGTGGAGATACCCCGCGCCTGCGTCGCGCGGGCACGGCTGATGCTCTACCAGGGCTACCTGCAGAGCGTGCGCATGCAGCCCCAGGCGGCGCGCGTCAGCCTCCAGGCGGGGATCGCCGAGGCGCGTGCCTGCCGGGATATCAGCCTGCTCATCGGCCATTGCGTCCTGGCCGGGCTGGAAGGCCGGGAAGGGCGCTTCGCAGCCGCCTTCGCGCAACTGGCCGAGGCCGAGCGCCTGATGCATATCTGGGACGTGCCGCCGATCTACTACCTGGCCATGATCACCCTGGCCAAGTGCGACCTGTGGCTGGCCCAGGGGCAAATCGAACTGGCCGATGCCTGGCTGCCGCGCCTGGCGGAAACCTACGCCGGCGAAGGCGCCGCCGCCGCCCCCGAGTTCCATCCGCAGCTGCCGCTCTACATCGAGCTGCAACTGGCCGCCCTGGCCCGCGCCCAGGGCCAGCAGGCGGAAGCCGAGCGCTGCCTGCGCGCGCTGCTGCAGAAAACCGAGGAACAAGGCTCCCTGCATGTGGCGCTGATGGCGCGGCTGCAGCTGGTGCAACTGCTGCGCGGCACACGCGAGCGCGAGGCCATCGCCCTGCTGGACCAGGCGCTGGAGTCCCTGCCGGGTGGCGCGTTGCTGCCCTACCGCGAGCTGCTGCAAGCGCAGCCGCAGTGGCTGCGCGAACAACTGGCGACCCGTGCGCCGGAGTCGGTGAGCGGGCTGCTCGAGCTGCTGCCCGGGGCCGAAGCGGTGTTGCCACCGGATACCGGCAGCGCCGAGGCCCTGAGCTCGCGGGAACTGGCGGTGTTGCAACTGATCGCCCAGGGCTGCTCCAACCAGGAGATCAGCGAGCGGCTGTTCATCTCCCTGCACACCGTGAAGAGCCACGCCCGCCACATCAACAGCAAGCTCGGCGTGGAGCGGCGCACCCAGGCGGTGGCCCGGGCCAAGGCCCTCGGCCTGCTGCGCTGAGGCGGCGGGCAGGGGGCTCCCCTGCCAGCCAAATGGACGGGCAGGCGGCCGAGCGATTATCGTGCCGGGCCGTGAAGCCCATTCCCCGAGCGCCGCAGAGCGCACCGCACCGGAGATGCCCGATGAACCCGCCCAGCACCTTGATCCGCGAGACTTTCCCCGTCGGCCCCTTGCAGTGCAATTGCACCCTGATCGGCGATCCGATCAGCAAGAAGGCCATCGTAGTGGACCCGGGCGGCAACCATGAGCAGATCCTCGCGCGCCTGGAGGCCCATGGGCTGAAGCTGGTCAGCATCATCCATACCCATGCCCACCTGGACCACTTCCTCGCCTCGGGCGAACTGAAGAAGGCCACCGGCGCGACCCTGCACCTGCACAAGGAAGACCAGTTCCTCTGGGACAACCTGGAAATGCAGTGCCGCATGTTCGGCGTGCCCTACAAGCCGGTGCCGGCCCCCGACCAATGGCTGGCCGACGATGAGGAGCTGGCCTGCGGCTGCGGCGTGGCCCTGCACACCCCGGGGCATACGCCGGGCTCCATGAGCTTCTGGTTCCCCGAGGCCAAGCTGTTGATCGCCGGCGACACCCTGTTCCGTCGCGGTATTGGCCGTACCGACCTCTGGGGCGGCGACTATCCCACCATCGAGCGCTCGATCAAACAGCGTCTGTACAGCCTCGACGAGGAGGCCACCGTGGTCACCGGCCATGGTCCGGATACCCGGCTTGGCGACGAGATGCGGGAAAATCCCTTCGTCCGCGCGTGAATAACGGAATTTCTACAGGCGGTGATGCTCTAATAGCCCGCAGCCATATCGGCTGAAAGAATTCTCAGGAGTAAATGTCCATGTTCACCCCGCGTCGCCTGATCATCGCCGCTACCGCCTTCGCCATGCTGTCGGGCTGTGCCGCGCAGAACCCCTATCAGAACCAGGGCCAGGCTCCGAGCCAGGGCGGCATGAGCAACACCACCAAGTACGGCGCCCTGGGCGCGCTGGCGGGTGCGGTCGCGGGTGCCGCGATCAACCACGACAACCGTGGCAAGGGTGCGCTGATCGGTGCCGCCGTGGCGGGCGCGGCCAGTGCCGGCTACGGCTACTACGTCGACAAGCAGGAAGCGGAACTGCGTCGCAGCATGGAAGGCACTGGCGTCGAGGTTCAGCGCCAGGGCGACAACATCAACCTGATCATGCCCGGCAACATCACCTTCGCCACCAACTCGGCCGATATCGCCAGCAACTTCTTCACTCCGCTGAACAACCTGGCCAACTCCTTCAAGCAGTACGACCAGAACAACATCGAGATCGTTGGCCACACCGACAGCACCGGTAGCCACCAATACAACATGAACCTGTCGCAACTGCGTGCCCAGAGCGTGGCCAACTACCTGGTGGCCCAGGGCGTCAACGGCGCCCGTGTGACCTCCCGTGGCATGGGCCCGGACCAGCCGATCGCCAGCAACGCCACCGAGGCGGGCCGTTCGCAGAACCGCCGCGTGGAAATCAAGCTGACCCCCATCCCCGGCGCCCAGGCACCGCAGCAGTAAGATCTCCGCTCTCCCCGGAAAGGCCCGCGCTAGCGGGCCTTTTCGTTTCTGCCGCTCGTCGCTCGACTACTGGCGCAACGCCAGGTCCCGCATTCGTGTCTAGACTGCGATGCAGGGCTCTCCGGAGCCCTGCCTGTACCGTCGGCCAGCGCCCCGAGAGGCGCGGCCACGGCCATGGAGAGGACTGGAGAGCGCATGGACGATCGATCCCCCGAACTTCGCACCTATCTGCTGCCCCTGCTGGTGTCCCTGGCCCTGATGCTGGTGCTGGGTGGCCTGGTGTTCTGGCAGTGGTTCGCCCTTGAGGCGCGCAACAGCGCCGAATACCAGCAGCGCTTCCAGATCGAGGCCGAGGAAATCACCCAACGGGTCAACACCCGGATGCGTGCCTACGAGATGGTGCTGCGCGGCATGACCGGCCTGATGGTCGGCAGCGCCTCGGTGTCCGCCGAGGAGTGGGCGCGAGCCGCCGACCAGCTGCAGTTGCAGGACCGCTATCCGGGCATCCAGGCGCTGGCCTGGGCGCGTTACCTCAGGCATGCCGAGGTCAACGAGTTCCTCGGGGAAATCTGGGACCAGGGTCGTCGCGATTTCCGGATCTTCCCGCCGGGGCCTCGGGAGGAATACCTGATCGTGCAGTTCAGCAGCCCGCTGGACTGGCGCAATCGCCGGGTGCTGGGCTACGACATGCTCAGCGAGGCCGTGCGCCGGGACGCCGTGGACCGCGCTAGGGACAGTGGCGAGGCCAGCCTTACCGGCCCGTTGAAGCTGAAGCAGGAAACCGAACAGCAAGCGCAGAACGGCGTGCTGCTGTACATGCCGGTGTACCGCCCCGACGCGCCCATCACCACCGCTGAGGAGCGCCGCGCGGCGCTGCTCGGCATGGTCTGCGGCGCCTTCCGTGTCGAGGACCTGATGGGCGGCATCCTCGGCGCGCAGAGTTCCCTCTACCGCATCGACCTCAAGGACCTCGGCGACGGCGGCGTCGCCCTGCTGGAGAAGCCCGGCAATGGCCGGGTGCCGCGTTTCCACCAGGTCCAGGAGCTGAAGCTCTTCGGCCGCACCTGGGCCCTGGGCGTGGGCAGTACCGCCGAGTACGAGTCGTTGCTGGGCAACAACCGCATCGCGTTCAGCCTCTGGACCGGTCTGTCCGCCGCCCTGCTGCTGTCGTTGCTGGTGGGCGGCTACCTCTACCAGCGTGAGCGGCAACTGCTGCTCAGCCAGTCCGCGACCCTCGAGGCCGCCGAGCGGGAGGAGCGCTTCCGCCTGCTGTTGCAGCACCTGCCGGTGGCGACCCTGACCTGTGATCGCGACGGTCGCATCGATATGGCCAACGCCAGCGCCGGCGAGCTGCTCGGCTGTGCCGCGGCGGACCTGGTGGGCCAGCGCCTGCGGCGGTTCCTGCCGGGCCTGGACGACCTGCAGGCGGTGGGCGCCGGCCATACCCAGAGCGAGCTGACCGAACTGGAGGCCCTGCGGGACGATGGTGAACGCATCTCCGTGGCCTACAACCTGAGCACCTTCAACCACGGCAACCAACTGCGCTTCCTGTTCAACCTGGTGGACCTGCAGGCGCGCAAGAGCGCCGAGGAACGCTTCCGCCTGGTGGTGGAGGCCTCACCCAACGCCATCCTGCTGGTGGACAGCCAGGGGCGGATCGCCATGGTCAACCGCCAGACCGAGCAGATGTTCGGCTACAGCCGCCAGCAACTCCTCGAATCGCCAGTGGAGATGCTGCTGCCCGAGGCCCTGCGCGAGGCCCACGTGGGCATGCGCGAGGGCTTCCAGCGCAAGCCCGAGCAACGGCGCATGGGCAGCAACCGCGAGCTGTTCGGCGCGCACCGCGACGGTCATCTGATTCCCCTGGAGGTCGGCCTGTCGCCCATCCGCGTCGGCCGCGAGCTGCTGGTCCAGGCGGTGGTCATCGACATCACCGAACGCCGGGCCGCGGAACAGCGCCTGCGCGACCAGGCCGAGCAACTGATGCTGGCCAACCGCTACAAGTCCGAGTTCCTCGCCAACATGTCCCATGAGCTGCGCACGCCGCTGAACAGCATCCTGATCCTCAGCGACCAGCTGCGGCAGAACATGGCCGGCAACCTCACCGACAAACAGACCCGCCACGCCGACATCATCCACCGCGCCGGTGGCGACCTGCTGCAGCTGATCAACGACGTGCTCGACCTGGCCAAGGTCGAGGCCGGGCGCATGCAGCTCAAGCTCGAGCCGCTCAACGTGCAGGACATGCTCGCCGAGCTGGACGGCAGCCTGCGGCCCATGGCCGAGATCAAGGGCCTGCGCCTGACCACCCATGTCCAGGCCGGCGTGCCGCGCGTGGTCCACAGCGACCGGGTGCGCCTGCACCAGATCCTGCGCAACCTGCTCTCCAACGCCCTCAAGTTCACCGAACAGGGCGAAGTGGAACTCTCCGTGGAGCTCGACCCGGCGGCGGCCACCGACGAGCGTGAAGTGCTGAGCTTCGCGGTCCGCGATACCGGCATCGGCATTCCCGAAGACCAGCACGATCGGATCTTCCAGGCCTTCCAGCAGATCGATGGCTCCACCAGCCGGCGCTTTGGCGGCACCGGCCTGGGCCTGGCCATTACCCGCCAGCTGGTACTCGCGCTGGATGGCGACATCCGCCTGGAGAGCGTGCCCGGCCGGGGCTCGCGCTTCACCGTGCGGCTGCCGATGGCGGTGGCCGCCAACCAGCCCAAGGGCGAGGAGGTCGCCGAGCAGCCGGTGCGCGGCGGCCAGGGGCCGGCCGTGCTGATAGTCGAGGACGACGTCAACTTCGCCTCGGTGATCGCCGACGAAGCCCAGGCCCATGGCTTCTCCACCATCCATTGCCGCAGCGGCAAGCAGGCCATCGGCCTGCTGCAGAACGAACGCTTCGCCGCGGTCATCCTCGACATCCTGCTGCCGGACATCAGCGGCTGGCAGATCTACCGGCGCCTGCGCGGCCACGCCAACCACCGCGCCACCCCGGTGAACATCCTCTCCTGCGTGCCCCAGCCCCAGGACTGGAACGAGGACGACACCCGCTACCTGGTCAAACCCATCGCCCGCGAGGACCTGGAGCAGGTGTTCCAGGACCTGGAGGGCGGCCGGCAGCCGGAGGAGCGCAAGTTGCTGTTGGTGGAGGACGTGGACGTAGAGCGCGAGCACTACCGCGAGCACCTGGAGCAGCTGGGCTTCGCCGTGGTGGCCAGCGCCAGTGGCGAGGATGCCCGGCAGGCCTACGCGGCGAACGACTTCTCGGCCCTGGTGATCGATCTCGACCTGCCTGACCAGGACGGCTTCGAGCTGCTCGACAGCCTCGACCGCGAGCGTTCCCTGGATGGCTCGCGGGTCGTCATCAATACCGGGGTGGACGTCAACCAGCAGAACCTGCAGCGGCTGCGCCGCTATTCGGCGGTGGTGGTGCGCAAGGCCGGCGAAGACCTGGATAACCTCAGCTCGGCGGTGCAGGGCTTCCTCTCCGGTCTGCGCCAACCGCAGGTGGGCTCGGTGGTCGACCCGCTGGAAGGCAGCCGCGTGCTGCTGGTGGACGACGACGTGCGCAACATCTATGCGCTCAGCGCGCTGCTAGACGAGACCGGCATGAAGGTCACCGCCGCGAAGGACGGGCTGGAAGCCATCGCCTGCTACCAGCGCGAACCCTTCGACCTGATCCTCATGGACATGGCCATGCCCAACATGGACGGCTATACCGCCACCCGCGTGCTCAAGCAGGAGCACGGCTGCAACATCCCGATCATCGCCCTGACCGCCCATGCGATGAAGGGCGACCGGGAGAAATGCATCACCGCCGGCGCCGACGATTACCTGGCCAAACCGGTGACGCGCCAGGAGCTGCTGGACATGCTCTACCGCTGGCTGGAACTTCCGGGAGGTCGCCATGGCGCACCTGCAGCTTAAGGCGGCCCCGATGGCCGGCAATATCCTCCTGGTGGTGGACGACCGCCAGGAAAACCTCGCCGCGATGGAAGCCCTGCTGGACGACGGCGAATGGCAGGTGCGTACCGTGGATTCCGGCGAGGCGGCGCTCAAGTGCCTGCTGGAGGAAGAGGTCGGCCTGGTCCTGCTCGATGTGCAGATGCCGCGCATGGACGGCTTCGAGGTGGCCCGGCTGATGCGCAGCAGCCCGCTGACCCGCTACACGCCGATCATCTTCATCTCCGCCATCGCCCATACTCAGGATGCGGTTCTGCGCGGCTATTCCTCCGGCGCGGTGGACTTCATCCTCAAGCCCTTCGACCCCCAGGTCCTGCGCCACAAGATCCAGTCGTTGCTGGCCCATGAGCGCAACCGGCGCGACCTGTTGCAGCTCAGCCAGCAACTGGACAGCGCCCGCGCCTTCAACGCCTCGGTGCTGGAGAACGCTGCCGAGGGCATCCTGGTGGTGGGCGAGGACGGCCTCATCAGCTTCGCCAACCCGGCCATGGCGCAGATGCTCCAGGGCACGGTGGAAGACCTGGAAGGCCAGCCGCTGCTGAGCCTGATCGCCCGTCCGGAGATGGACGGCGAATGGAAGCAATCGGAGTTCTACCGGCATTGGCGGCACAACGAGACCTACCGCCTGCATGACGCCAGCCTCAAGACCCTGGGCGGCGGCAGCCTGCCGGTGGCCTTGTCGTCCTCGCCGCTGCCGCGCCTGCAGCGTTCGATGGTGGTGATCGCCCTGGACATGTCGGTGGTGCGCCAGCTGCACGCGCAGCTGGAGTCCCAGGCCATCACCGACGCCCTCACCGGGTTGCTCAACCGCCGGGGCTTCCACCAGGCGCTGGAGTCCTCCCTGGCGCGCATCGAACGCAACGGCAAGCGCATGGCGGTGCTCTACCTGGACCTGGATGGCTTCAAGCTGATCAACGATTCCCTCGGCCACGATGCCGGCGACCGCGTGCTGCGGCGGGTGGCGGAGCAGCTGAAGAACTGCCTGCGGCCCTACGATGTCCTGGCGCGCATGGGCGGCGACGAGTTCACCGCGCTGCTCGATACCCTGGACCACCCCGAGGATGCCGCGCGGGTCGCCGAGAAACTGATCGAGCTGGTCTCGGTACGGCACAACATCGAGGGCATCGACGTCACCCTCGGCGCCAGCGTCGGCATCGCCTGCTTCCCCGAATGCGGGCAGAGCGTCGACGGCCTGTTGCGGGCGGCGGACATCGCCATGTACGAGGCCAAGCGTTCCGGGCGCCAGCAGTACCGCTTCTACTCGCCGGAAATGAACGGCCGCGCGCGCTCCCGGCTGATGCTGGAGGAAAGCCTGCGCAATGCCATCGAGCAGAAGGATTTCCACCTGGTCTACCAGCCGCAGATCCACCTGGAGACCGGTCGCCTGCGTGGCTTCGAGGCCCTGCTGCGTTGGGAGCACCGGGTCGCCGGCACCGTGGCACCCAACGTGTTCATCCCGCTGCTGGAGGAAACCCGCCTGATCAACCGCCTGGGCGACTGGGTGCTGCGCGAGGGCGCGCGGCAGTGCAACGCCTGGGTGCCGGCTTTCGGCGAAGACCTGGTGATCAGCCTCAACGTCAGCCCGGTGCAGTTCGGCATGCCGCAACTGGTGGACGACCTGCGGCGGGTGCTGGGGGATTTCCGGCTGCGTCCGGAGCAGCTGGAGGTGGAGGTCACCGAAAGCGCGCTGATGCAGGACCTGGAGCTGACCCGCGAGCAACTGCGGCAGCTGCGCGCCCTGGGCGTGCGCATCGCCATCGACGACTTCGGCACCGGCTATTCGTCCCTGGCCTACCTGCGCCATTTCGAGCTGGATACCCTGAAGATCGACCGCCTGTTCATCGCCAACATGCTCGAATCGCGGCGCGATGCGGCGGTGGTCAGCACCATCATCGACCTCAGCCGCCACCTGGGCCTGGAAGTGATAGCCGAAGGGGTGGAAACCATGGCCCAGCGCGACTGGTTGCTGGAGCACGGCTGTGCCTTCATGCAGGGCTTCCTGGTGGCGCCGGGGTTGCCCGTGGCCAAGGCCGAGGCCTTCCCACGGGTGGTGGACTGGCGCGCGCTGCACGAAGGGATCGACAGCCCGAGCCCCAGCACTGCGCCCTGATCCGGGCGGCAGGGGAATCTGCCCCGGCGGGCACGCAGGGCGGAACCTTGAGGCCTACACTTGAGCTGTCGGGGCCGGTGGGATCGGGCCCGCGGCATACCGCGATAAGGAGGCTCCATGTACTGCTTTGTTGTGGCGTACCCCAACGTGCCGGGCGCCAAGTTCGATTTCACCTACTACTGCGAGGAACACATCCCGCTCCTGACCCGCCTGATCGGCGAAAACCTGGTGAAGGTCGAAGTGCGCAAGGGGCTGGCAGCAGCGGATGGCGCCGTGGCGCCGTTCATCTGCATGGCCAATATCTGGGTACTGTCGGTGGAGGAGTTGCGCAGCACGCTGGACCTGAACGGCGACGAGATCAGCGCCGATATCCCCAACTACACCAACCTGGCGCCGTTGCTCCAGGTGGACGAGGTGCTACAGACCACCTAGCAAGCAAAAGCCCGCCGATCGGCGGGCTTTTCGTTTCAGCTCGAGCTACGGCTCAGGCTGGCGGAAACTGCCGGTGCAGTTCGATCAACTGGGCGTCCTTGGCTTCCCAGAGAGCGTTGACCCACTGCTGGAAGGCCAGGCGGTAGTCGGCGTCCTGGTCGTAGTTGCGACCGATGAACTCGCGGGGAATCTCCAGCTCCTCGACGCGCACCACCACCTGGCGCAGCTGGCCGGAGAGCAGGGTCCAGAAGCTCGGGTTGCCATCGGGGTAGTGGATGGTGACGTTGACCAGCGACTCCATCTGTTCGCCCATGGCGTCCAGCACGAAGGCGATACCGCCGGCCTTGGGCTTGAGCAGGTGCTTGAAGGGCGAGCCCTGTTCATCGTGCTTGGCCCGGGTGAAGCGGGTGCCTTCGAGGAAATTGAAGATACCCACCGGGTTGTTGCGGAACTTGGCGCAGGTGCGGCGGGTGGTCTCGAGGTCCTTGCCTTTCTTCTCCGGGTGCTTGGCCAGGTAGGCCTTGGAGTAGCGCTTCATGAAGGGGAAATCCAGCGCCCACCAGCACAGGCCGATCACCGGGACCCAGATCAGCTCCTGCTTGAGGAAGAAACGCAGCAGGCGGATGCGGCGGTTGAGCTGGTATTGCAGCACCAGAATGTCCACCCAGCTCTGGTGGTTACTGGTCACCAGGTAGCTGTGCTGGTAGTCCAGCCCTTCCAGGCCCTGCACGTCCCACTGGGTGTCGCGCACCAGGCGCATCCACAGCTTGTTGCCGCTGATCCAGCCCTCGGCGATGGACGTGGTGACCCAGTTCAGCGGACGGCGGGCGAACGAGAAGGGCAACAGCAGCTTGAGCAGCGTCGCGGCGAACAGCGGGATGCAGCACAGCAGTGTGTTCAGGGTCAGCAGCAGCGCCGCCAGGGCGCCGCGCAGGGGGGAGGGGATAAAGCTGAGCATGGAAGGGTGGAGCCTCACCGTGGGTGGTCTTGGCCACCGCGTTATGGACGGGCCCGCGGACTTCCATGACTGCGGGCAGAATGGTGGCAAAGGTTAACGGTTGTTCACTGGACTGCAAGCGCGAAGGGTGACTGGTGGGTCTCGGATGAGGCTGCCGGCGGCTCTCTGTAGGGGCGAATTCATTCGCCAAGCAGGCCGCAGGTCTGCCGTTCGAGGTTTCGGGGCAGCTGCGCTGCCCTTGGCGAATGAATTCGCCCCTACCTGGAAAGCTAGGCTCCTTGGTCCGTGTCGGCGCAGGCCGTAGCCCGGATGCAATCCGGGAACCGTGGCGGGCCTTCCCTGGATTTCATCCAGGCTACCTGCTGCCGGCGGCTCTCTGTAGGGGCGAATTCATTCGCCAAGCAGGCCGAAGGTCTGCCGTTCGAGGTTTCGGGGCAGCTGCGCTGCCCTTGGCGAATGAATTCGCCCCTACCTGGAAAGCTAGGCTCCTTGGTCCGTGTCGGCGCAGGCCGTAGCCCGGATGCAATCCGGGAACCGTGGCGGGCCTTCCCTGGATTTCATCCAGGCTACCTGCTGCCGGCGGCTCTCTGTAGGGGCGAATTCATTCGCCAAGCAGGCCGAAGGTCTGCCGTTCGAGGTTTCGGGGCAGCTGCGCTGCCCTTGGCGAATGAATTCGCCCCTACCTGGAAGGCTAGGCTCCTTGGTCCGTGTCGGCACAAGCCGCCTGGATCGCCGTCAGGGCGATGGTGTGGATGATGTCGTCCACCGCCACGTTGCGCGGCAGGTCGTTCACCGGCTTGCGCAGGCCC
The DNA here is from genome assembly GCF_000412695.1 of Pseudomonas resinovorans NBRC 106553. Classification (NCBI taxonomy): domain Bacteria; kingdom Pseudomonadati; phylum Pseudomonadota; class Gammaproteobacteria; order Pseudomonadales; family Pseudomonadaceae; genus Metapseudomonas; species Metapseudomonas resinovorans. Next base: position 5,270,272 of record NC_021499.1, on the reverse strand, counting down.
TGCAGCATCAGGCCGCCGCTGGCCGCCTGGGTGCCTTGCTGAACCGCCTTGTAGGCCGAATCCCCTGCGGCCAGGTCAGGGAAGACGAATACCGTGGTGCGGCCATCCCGGGCGGCGTCGGCATGGCTGAGCGGGCCTTCGATGGGCAGGTCGGGGCGCGCCGCGCGGACCAGGTCGGTGGCGGCGCGGACCTTGGCCTGCTCCGCCGCCGTGCCGGAATCGCTGATCAGCGCCACCTGCGGGACTATCCCCAGGGCCTGGGCCGAGTCGGCGCTCTGCAGGGCGATTTCCGCCAGGTCGCTGGCATCGGGATCGGGGTTCACCGCGCAGTCGCCATAGACCACCACCTGCTCGGGCAGCAGCATCAGGTAGACCGATGAGGCGATGCGGTAGCCCGGCGCCGACTTGATCAGCTGCAGTGCCGGGCGAATGGTGTTGGCGGTGGGGTGGATGGCGCCGGAAACCAGGCCGTCCACTTCGTCCAGGGCCAGCATCATGGTGCCGAGCAGGACGTTGTCCTCCAACTGCGCGGCGGCCATGGGGGCGTTGAGGCTCTTGTTCTGGCGCAGTTCCACCATGGGCTGCACATAGCGTTCGCGGACCCGGTCCGGGTCGAGGATTTCCAGGCCGCTGGGCAGCTCGATGCCCTGGGCGCGGGCCACCGCATGCACCTCCTCGGGCTTGGCCAGCAACACGCACTGGGCGATGCCCCGCGCCTGGCAGGCGGCCGCCGCCTGCACGGTGCGCGGCTCGCTGCCCTCAGGCAGGACGATGCGCTTGCCGGCGCGCTGGGCCTGCTGGATCAGTCGGTGGCGGAAGGCCGGTGGCGACAGGCGCCGCGCGGCGCTGGGGGCCCCGCTACGGGCGCGCAGCCAGTCCAGGTCGAGGTTGCGGGCGACGAACTCGGTGACCTTCTCCGCGCGTTCGCGGTCGTCCACCGGGATCTCGTTGTTCATCCGGTTCAGGTTGGTGGCGGTGTCGTAGGTGCCGGTGGCCACGCTCAGCACCGGCAGGCCACCCTGCAGGGCGCCACGGCAGAGTTCCAGGGTGCGCGGGTCGGGCTGGATATCGCTGGATAGCAGCAGGCCGGCCAGCGGTACGCCGTTCATGGAGGCCAGGCTGGCGGCGAGGATGATGTCGTCCCGGTCGCCCGGGGTCACCACCAGCACGCCGGGGCCCAGCTGCTGCACGGTGTTGGGCACTGTGCGCGCGCACACCACGATCTTCTGGACCCGGCGCTGGTCGTAGTCGCCGGCGTTGATCACCTGGGCGTCCAGCAGGTCGGCGACGTCGCGGGTGCGTGGCGCGTTCAGCTCGTCCAGCCAGGGCACACTGCCGAGCAGGCGGAAATCGTCGCCACGCAGCAGCGGCGATTGCTCCTTGAGGCGGCGCACGAAGTCAGGGTCGCGCACCTTGTTGAGGATCACCCCGAGCACCTTCGGGTCGCGCGGGCCGCCGAACTGCTGGGCCTGGATCTCCAGGCGGTCGGACAGCTCGGAAAGGCTCTCGTCCTCCGGCGCCGACACCAGGATCACGTCGGCATCCAGGCTCTTGGACAGGTGGAAGTTGATGCGCGCGGCGTAGCTGGCGTGACGGGTCGGCACCATGCCTTCGACTATCACCACGTCCTTGCCCTGGGCGGCCTGGCGGAACAGGCCGGTGATCTCCTCCAGCAGCTCGTCCAGTTGGCCATCGGCGAGCATCCGCTCCACCTGGGACTGGGCCAGGGGCGCCGGTGGCCGCAGGCCGTGGGTCCGGGCCACCAGTTCGGTGGAGCGCTCCGGGCCGAGGTCACCGGGGTGCGGTTGGGCCACGGGCTTGAGGAAACCGACCTGCAGGCCGGCCAGTTCCAGGGCGCGCACCAGACCGAGGCTGGTGGACGTGAGGCCGACACCGAAGCCGGTCGGGGCGATGAAAAAACAGTGCATGGGGCTCCTTGGCGAGGGCGGTTCAGGCGAGCAGGGCCAGGGTGTCGAAGGCGATCTGGCGTTCTTCGTTGGTCGGCACCACCAGCACACGCGGATGGCCGCGCTGGTGGATGGCGCCGGCGATGCCGCGCACGCAGCGGGCGTTGGCCTCGCGGTCGATGGCCAGGTTGAGCAGCTTGAGGTGGTCCACCGTGCGGCTGCGCACCAGGGGCGAATTCTCGCCGATCTCGCCGGTGAAGATCAGCCCGTCCAGCTGCGGCAGGGCGCAGCCCACGGCGGCCAGGGTCTTGGCCAGGCGGTAGCAGAACACCTCGATGGCCAGGGTGGCGCCGGCGTGGCCCTGGTCGCGGGCCTGCTCCAGGGAGCGCAGGTCGCCGGCCAGTTCCGAGAGGCCGAGCAGGCCGCTTTCCTGGCGCAGCACCTGGTCGATCTTTTCCAGGCTCCAGCCGAGGCTGCGGTGCAGCTGGGTATAGAGGTGCGGGTCGATGTCGCCGCAGCGGGTGGCCATCACCAGGTTCATGCTGGCGTCGCGGCTCTGGCCGTTGACGATGGCACAGCCCGAGCTGTGCTCGCCGACGTGGGCCGAGAGCCAGCAACTGTCGCCAAGGGCGAGCCCGGCGAGTTCGGCGGCGCGGCGGCTGACGTAGCGGTGGCTGTTGCCGTGGAAGGCGTAGCGGCGCAGGCCGTGGTCGCGATAGACGGAATCCGGCAGGGCGAGGCGGTACACGTGCTCGGGCATGCTCTGGTGGAAGGCGGTGTCGAACACCGCCACATGGGGCAGGCCGGGCAAGAGGTGCATGGCGGCGTCGATGCCCACCAGGCTGGCGGGCATCTGCTGCGGCGCCAGCGGCACCAAGGCCTGCAGGCGACGGATCACCTGGGCGTCCAGGCGGCAGGCGGAGTTGAACAGCTCGCCGCCGTGCAGCACATGGTGGCCCACGCCGTGGAGCTTGCCGCCGGCGGCGCCCTGGACGATGGGCAGCAACTGGGACAGCGCGGAACGGTGGTCGGCGTTGGGGATCATCAGGCTGTCCTTGTCGCCGCCGCGCTGCCAGCGCAGCTCGGCGTTGCGGCTGCCGAGGCCGTCGGCCATGCCCTGGAGGATGAACTGGCTATGGGCCTCGTTGACCAGGGCGAAGCGCAGGGAGTGCCTGCGTGCGTGGATCACCAGGATGTTGCGTGCGGGCATCAGCTTTCCTCGGGCGGTTCGGGGGCCAGGCCCTGGGCGCACCAGCCGCAGGGGAAGAGGCGGCCCAGCTGGGCGGCGCGCTGCTCCGGGTCGAGCACCCAGGGGCGCGATTGCCACGGCGGCTGGTGGCGCAGGTGCTGAGTATGGCCGCAGGAGAGCACGGCCACCCAGTAACCGTCCTCGTCCTGCCTGTAGCCGACCAGGCGAATCCGCCCGTCAGCCTTCGGGTCGCAATCGATTGGCCGCGCGGTTAAACTTGCGTTTTCATCATTCATTCCAGAAGGTCTCGCACCATGCTGATCGCCGCCAACAAGGCTGTGTCCATCGACTATACCCTTACCAACGACGCCGGTGAGGTGATCGACAGTTCCGCCGGTGGCGCGCCGCTGGTGTACCTGCACGGCGCCGGCAACATCATCGCCGGCCTGGAACGCGCCCTTGAAGGCAAGCAGGCCGGTGACGAGCTGAACGTCGCCGTCGAGCCGGAAGACGCCTACGGCGAGTACAGCGCCGAGCTGGTCGCCACCCTGGACCGCGCCATGTTCGAAGGCGTCGACCAACTGGAAGTCGGCATGCAGTTCCACGCCTCCGGCCCGGACGGCAGCATGCAGATCGTCACCATCCGCGACGTCGATGGCGACGACGTGACCGTTGACGGCAACCACCCCCTGGCCGGCCAGCGCCTGAACTTCAAGGTCAAGGTCATCACCGTGCGTGACGCCAGCGACGAAGAAGTCGCCCACGGCCACATCCACGGCGAAGGCGGTCACCACCACTGACCGATCGTCCGCGACTGCCGACCCGGCAGATCGCCAATCGGCTGCTAAGCTGAAAAAACCGAAAAGGCGCCCCGGGGCGCCTTTTTTGTCCGCTGTGATTTCCCTGAGATTTGCGAGGAGTCAGTCATGAGTGCCTTTCACGACCTCAATCTGCGTGCGCTCGACGGTCAGGACCTGCCGTTGGCGCCGTACAAGGGCCAGGTGGTGCTGGTGGTGAATGTCGCCTCCAAGTGCGGCCTGACCCCGCAGTACGCCGGGCTGGAAAACCTGTTCCAGCAGTATCGCGACAAGGGCTTCACCGTGTTGGGCCTGCCGTGCAACCAGTTCGCCGGGCAGGAGCCGGGCAGCGAGGAAGATATCCGCGAGTTCTGCAGCCTGAACTACGGCGTGACCTTCCCCCTGGGCAGCAAGATCGAGGTCAACGGCTCGGCGCGCCACCCGTTGTACCGCCTGCTGGCGGGCGAGGGCGCGGAGTTCCCCGGCGACATCACCTGGAACTTCGAGAAGTTCCTGGTGGGCAAGGACGGCCGCGTGCTGGCGCGTTTCTCGCCGCGTACCGCGCCGGACGACCCCGCGTTGATCCAGGCGGTGGAAAAGGCCCTGGCCTGATATTCCCTCACTCATGATGACCGGGGCGGAAGGAACCGCCCCGCGTTCGTTCTCCGCATTCCGCACCACACTCCCCACTCCCCACTTCCCTTGCTTGTGACGGCCAATCACCCGGATCAATAGTGCTGGGCAGAGCGAGACGACCGGTCATATGCTCGCCGCCATGACCAGTATCCGACTCGACAAACGCGACCTCATCCTCGCCAAGGGCTCCCAGGTGATGACCCGCCGTGGCTACCACGGCACCGGCGTGCAGGAAATCGTCCAGGCCGCGGGCATCCCCAAGGGCTCCTTCTATCACTACTTCGCCAGCAAGGAAGACTTCGCCGTGCAGGCGCTGGAGCACCTGTACCTGCCGCGTCTGGAACGTTACGCACAGGCCCTGGGCAACCCGGCGCTGAGCCCGCGCCAGCGCATCCTCGGCTACTACCGCGAGCTGCTGACGCATTTCGCCAGTCGTGAGAAACCCGAATACCACTGCTTCATCGGCAGCCTCGGCTTCGAGATGGCCGAACTCTCGCCGGCCATCGGCGAGCAGGTGGAAAGCATCCTGCAGGGCTCCGTGGAGATCCTCCAGGCCTGCCTGGAACAGGCCGTGGCCGCTGGCGAGCTGCCCGCCGACGAAGACTGCGCCAACCTCGCCGCCTTTATCGCCAACGCCTGGCAGGGCGTGCTCACGCGGCTGAAAGTGAGCGGTGGCACCGCGCCCATGACCTCATTCGTAGACCGCCTTGAGCTGTTGCTCCGGGCCTGACTTTTCATTGCCTTGAAACCGAGACGACCGGTCATATGGCCGGCCACAGGAGAAACCATGACCGCTCCCGTAAAAGCCCTCTTCGAACCCTTCCGCCTCGGCGGCCTGGAACTGCCCACCCGCGTGGTGATGGCGCCCATGACCCGTTCCTTCTCCCCGGGCGGCGTGCCCAACGCCAAGGTGGTGGAGTATTACCGCCGCCGCGCCGCCGCCGGCGTCGGCCTGATCATCACCGAGGGCACCACCATCGGCCACAAGGCCTCCAACGGCTATCCCCATGTGCCGCGCTTCTTCGGCGAAGACGCCCTGGCCGGCTGGAAGGACGTGGTGGACGCGGTGCACGCCGAGGGCGGCCGTATCGTTCCGCAGCTCTGGCACGTGGGTAACGTGCGCCGCCTGGGTACCGAGCCGGACGCCAGCGTTCCCGGCTTTGGGCCGAGCGAGAAGGTCAAGGACGGCCAGGTGGTGATCCATGGCATGACCCAGGATGACATCCGCGAGGTGGTCGCCGCCTACGCCCAGGCCGCCCGCGACGCCCAGGCCATCGGCATGGACGGCGTTGAGATCCACGGTGCCCACGGCTACCTGATCGACCAGTTCTTCTGGGACGGCAGCAACCAGCGCACCGACGAATACGGTGGCAGCCTGGCCAACCGTTCGCGCTTCGCCATCGAAGTGATCCAGGCCATCCGTGCCGCCGTCGGCCCGGATTTCCCGATCATCTTCCGCTTCTCCCAGTGGAAGCAGCAGGACTACACCGCGCGCCTGGTGACCACCGCCGAAGCCCTGGGTGATTTTCTCAAGCCGCTGGCTGACGCCGGTGTGGATATCTTCCACTGCTCCACCCGCCGCTTCTGGGAGCCGGAGTTCGAAGGTTCCGACCTCAACCTGGCCGGCTGGACCCGCCAGCTCACCGGCAAGCCGACCATCACCGTGGGCAGCGTGGGCCTGGATGGCGAGTTCCTGCAATTCATGGTCAAGACCGACAAGGTTGCCCAGCCGGCCAATATCGAAGGCCTGCTGGAGCGCCTGAACAAGGAAGAGTTCGACCTGGTGGCCGTAGGGCGTGCCCTGCTGGTGGACCCGGATTGGGCGGTGAAGGTGCGTGAAGGGCGGATGCAGGACATTCTGCCGTTCAGTCGGGATGCGCTGGGTAGCCTGGTGTAAGGCTGCAGCCTGTGAACTAGAAGAAGCCCCGCTTATGCGGGGCTTTCTTTTTGGTTCTTTGTGTCCAGCTCGTTGCCGAGTGGGCTGTGGGTTTCTGTTTCGCCCTCCCGGGCGACTCCCTTTGGCAGTCGTCGGAATGCCGCACCACCCAAAGGAAGCAAAGGGCTTGCCCCGACATCCGGGTTCGGCTTCGCCGAACTTCCCTCCTTCCATCCTTGCTCCGGGGGCCGCCGCGAAGGGCCATCCATGGCCCTGCGCGGCTCTCGCGGCATCCATGCCGCTCGTCCCCCTGACTCGCTGCGCTCGCCCTTCGGGCCAGCCTGCGGCTGTTACTTCGCTGCGCTCCGTTTCGCAAGGATTCCACTCGGCCTCCTGACGGGGCGCTTTGCGTGGCGTCATCTTCGCTGTTTCGTTTCAGCCAGGTATGGGCAACAGGCGTGAGTCACCCCTCTCCCTCCGGGAGAGGGGAGGGGGAGAGGGAAGGGGATGCTAGTGCGGAGTCGTCTACGTGTTGGACCTGACCGCAGCCGTAGGATGGGTTGAGCGGAGCGATACCCATGCGGTCAGGGCCTATGGGTGTCGCAAGCTCGCGGCACACTACCGTCCAACTCCGGACGCCGGGCATGGGCCAGGTACTGCTCGAACTGCTGGACGATGGCCTCCCAACCCTGTCGGCCGGCATGGGTACGGGCGTTGAGGCGCACACGGCGCAGGCGTTCCGGGTCTTCCAGCAGCCAACTGGCGGCCTCGACGAAGCTGGAGGGCTCGTCGGGCAGGGCCAGGGCGCCGTTGTGGCCGTGGCGGATGTGCTGGGCCGCGGCGGCCTGGTCGAAGGCCACCACCGCCAACCCCGAGGCCAGGGCCTCGAGAACCACGTTGCCGAAGGTTTCCGACAGGCTGGGGAAGAGGAACAGGTCGCCCGAGGCGTAGTGCCTGGCCAGTTCCTCGCCGCGCTGCACGCCGCAGAAGATCGCATCCGGAAGCGCGCGCTGGAGGGGCTGGCGCAGAGGGCCATCGCCCACTACCAGCAGCTTCAGCCGCTGCTGTGGATAACTCTGTTGCAGGCGCTGGAAAGTCTCGCCGAGCAGGCCGAGGTTCTTCTCCGCAGCCAGGCGGCCGACATGGATCACTGCCACGTCTTCTTCGCCGAGCCCCCATTGCGCGCGCAGTTCCGGGCAGCGCCGGGCGGGGTTGAACAGTTGGCCGTCGACTCCCCGGGAGAGCAGCTGCAGGCGCTCGAAGCCGCGCCGGGTCAGGTCCTGCAACTGGCTGACACTGGGCACCAGGGTCAGTCGCGTGGCGTTGTGGAACCAGCGCAGGTAGTTGGTCAGCAGCCGGGTCAGCAGGCCCGCGCCATAGTGCCCGGTGTACTGCTGGAAGTTGGTGTGGAAGCCACTCACCACCGGAATTCCCAGGCGGCGCGCGGCGCGCAGGGCGGAAAAGCCCAATGGGCCTTCGGTGGCGATGTAGAGCACGTCCGGCTTGCGCTGGCGCCAGCGGCGCAACAGTTTGTGCAGGCAGGACTGGCCCCACTGCAGGCCCGGGTAGCCCGGCAGCGGCCAGCCGCGGATCAGCAACAGCTCCTCGTCGCTGCCACGGCCCTGGTCGCAGGACTGGCGCGGGCGCACCAGTTGCAACCTGTGGCCGGCGGCGCGCAGGCCGTCGCAGAGGCGGCCGAGGGTGTTGGCCACGCCGTTGACTTCGGGCAGGAAGGTTTCGCTGATCAGCGAGATGTACAGGGGTGTCATGGTCATGAAGGCAGTGTCGGGACCAGCGATGTAGCGCGCATGATCGTTCGATGACAGCTAGGTGACACCGCCTCGTGAGGGCGGGGAGGTACGGCTGTCGCCCGGACCGGCACGCCTCCGTACGACTCCCTAGAATTGACGGGGCATGTTGCTCATGCCGGCAGGGCGGAGTGATTCATCGCGACAACGTACAGGCCAGCGGATGACCCGGTAGTTACCCCACCCTTCCCGGCCTGATGGGCAAGGCATCCGCACCGGCTCCAGTCCGGACGCGGATCGATCCAGCCACCAGGGGTTGCCCTGTGCGGCTAGCGGCCCGCCTCTGCGCGACGCAGAGGTCCACTCTGAATCTCCTGGAGGTTCGAGATGAATAACCTGCTCCTGGTCGGCGGCATCGCGCTGTGCCTGCCGCTGACTACCCTCGCCGACCCAAGCATGGAGACCGACCTGAACGGCCTCGCCATCGATGTGGCACTGAGCTTACCGCCCATTCACGCACTCGACGCTTCGGCCGTCAGCCGGGGCGCCAGCCAGATCCTGAAACTCACCAATCGCAGCGGGCAGGCCGTCCAGTGCCGGGTCGAACCGGGCGTGGCCGACGCCATGCGCCCACTGGGCCGGACGCTGCGGCTCGGGCCCGGCAGCAGTGCGCTGATGCTGGTCGACAGCCGGCCCATCGGGCGGAGCACTGATGCCCGGCTGTCCTGCACGCCGGAACGCGATTCCTGAGGGCAATGTGCAGGCGCATGACCCCCGGAAGGGTGTCATGCGCCGAGGGCGTGATTCCGTGAAATACGAATTAAAGGTGGATGGGGATTATATTAATCGTGCACCTTTCAAGTCTCATGTTGGCTGTAAGCTTGTGGGAATTTTCAGTATTTAAACTTGAATATTCCCTCTGCGTTTTGTTGTTCTTGGTAGATTTAAATTGTTCCCTGGTTGTTACTTATTTGAATAACTCTCTACATCTTTCTGGTGTTCTTTCCATTCTCCTTCTGTTACTGGTTATCTAGCTGCATCCTTGGTGTTGAAGGGCCTGAGGTAGCTACTTGCAGCACATCCTGATGCGCTTCGTGGTTTCTCTGAATGTCTGTCCTGACTGTCCCGGCTGCATTGTGCGGCTGGTAGTTATGGATGCTCGAAGCGCGGTTGGTTGAATAACAAAAACATCAGTTCAATCCATGGACGTGAAGAGGTACACCATGAAGCCAGTTCCAATCTTGCACATTGTCCTCCTTGTCGTACTTTCCACCGGGCCGCTTGTCGCCTTCGCCGACGTGCTCTATGTGCATGCAGGCCGCTTGCTGGATGTGGAGCGCGGCAGGGTGCTGGAAAACCAGCGCATACAGGTGGACGGCCAGCGCATCGTCGCCGTCGAGCCCTGGAGCGCGCCGCCGGTTGGTAGCGAGGTGATCGACTGGTCGGACAAGACGGTACTGCCCGGCCTGATCGACATGCATACCCACATCGCCGACCTGGAGCAGACCAACAACGTCGCCGAGCCGCTGCTGCATTCCCCGCAGGCGGTGGCACTCGTGGGGGCGCACAACGCCTATCGCACCCTGCGCGCTGGCTTCACCTCGGTGCACGACCTGGGCACCTTCCGTGCATTTACCGACGTCGCGCTGCGGGATGCGATCAACGCCGGCCAGGTACTGGGACCGCGCATCAATGCGGTGGGGGCCTTCATCACCGTGGCCGGTGGCGGCGGCGAGGTCACCGGCTTTGCACCGGGCTTCCAGGTCCCCGAGGACATGCGGGTCGGCGTCTACCGGGACGCCGTCGATGCCAAGCTGAAGACGCGCTACCTGTTCCAGAACGGCGTGGACAGCATCAAGATCATGGCCACCGGGGCGGTGTTGACGCTGGGTACCGAGCCGGGACAGCTGGAAATGACCGAGGAGGAAATCCGCGCCGTGGTCGAGGAGGCCAAGCTGCACGGCAGCTACGTGACGGCCCACGCCCATGGCGCCGAAGGTTCCAAGGTGGCGATTCGCGGGGGCGTCCGCTCCATCGAGCACGCTTCCCTGCTGGACGACGAGGGCATCCGCCTGGCGAAGGAACAGGGCACCTACCTGGTGATGGATATCTACCACGGCGACTACATCGACGAGATCGGCCGCAAGGAGAACTGGCCGGCCGACTACCTGCGCAAGAACCTTGAAACCACCGAGGCCCAGCGCGTGGCCTTCCGCAAGGCGGTGAAGGCCGGGGTGAAGCTGGCCTTCGGCACGGATGCGGGCGTCCATCCCCATGGCGGCCAGGCCCGGCAGTTCGCCTACATGGTGCGTTACGGCATGACCCCCATGCAGGCGATCCAGTCGGCCACCAGCGTTGCCGCCGAACTCATGGGGTGGGAGCGGGACGTCGGCGCCATCGCGCCGGGCCGCTACGCCGACATGATCGCTGTCGATGGCGATCCGCTTGCCGACATCAGCCTGCTGGAGAAACGGCCCGTTGTCATGAAGGGCGGCATGCTGGTGCCGCAGCAGCTCGCCACCCGTGATTGAGCGGCTGCATCAGGACGTTTCAGTGACGCACGCCCAGGCTTGATCCAGGCCCTGGACGCGACAGGCCCCGGCATGACCGGGGCCTGTCGATCAACGCACGGCTTGACCGGCCTGCTTCTGCAGGGCCAGTTCGCCCTGCTCGCGCACCCAGAACAGCGTCGCGCCGGCCACGGCGGCGGGCATCATCACGATGTTCACGAAGGGAATCATCAGCGCGAGGTAAGTGGTGCCACCAAAGCCCAGGCTCTGCCAGCGCTTCTCCCGCAGCCAGGCGAGCATCTCGTTCCAGCCCAGCTTGTGGTTGTCCGCCGGGTAGTCGATGTACTGCACCGCCATCATCCAGATGCCGAAGAGGATCCACAGCGGCGCGGCCACCAGGTTGACCACGGGAATGAAGGAGAGGATCAGCAGGATCGCCGCGCGCGGCAGGAAGTAGGCCAGCTTGCGCAGCTCGCGGCCGACGGTGCGCGGGATCATCGCCATCAGCTCGGCCCAGCTGAAGGCCGGGAAGTCGTCCTGGCCGCGCACCACCACTTCCACCTTCTCGGCGAGGAAGCCGTTGAAGGGCGCGGCGATGATGTTGGCCAGCATGGTGAAGCTGAAGAACACCAGCACCAGCACCAGCACCACGAAGAGCGGCCAGAGCAGGTATTCGAGGAAGCTCAGCCAGGTGGGAAGACTGGGCATGAAGGTGTCGACCCAACCACTGAATTCCTGCACCGCGAAGCCGATCAGGGCGGCGAACAGCAGCAGGTTGACGGTCAGTGGCAGCAGGACGAACAGGCGCAGTCCGGGGCTCAGGATGAGTTTCAGTCCTTCGCCGAGGTATTGCGGCCCGGATAGCGTAGGTGCAGGCATGGTGGTCCCCAAGGTTGAAAACGTGCCGACCTTATCGGCTTTGCCGACAAAGTGGAAAGCCTGGAAAAGGCTAGGAACAAATTCGATTCCCGTCCTGGCGATAGGTGCCTTCTATGGGCGGGATTGAGAGGGGGTATTTCCGCTATGACCAGGCGCTCAGTAGTCTTGCGAGCATTCCTGGCCAGTCGGCATCGGCCAGACCCGATTCAACGGGGCCACTGCATCCAAGCCTTCCCCAAGTGCCGCAGTGGCCCCTTTTTATTGCCCAGTGGGCAGGAGTCAGCCATGTCCGAAGCACGTCATTCGCGGGTCATCATCCTCGGCTCCGGCCCCGCCGGTTACTCCGCGGCGGTCTACGCCGCCCGCGCCAACCTCAAGCCGCTGCTGATCACCGGCATGCAGGCGGGCGGGCAACTGACCACCACCACCGAAGTCGACAACTGGCCCGGCGACCCCCACGGCCTTACCGGCCCGGCGCTGATGCAGCGCATGCAGGAGCATGCCGAGCGCTTCGAAACCGAGATCGTCTTCGACCACATCAACGCGGTCGACCTGGCCGGCAAGCCCTTCACCCTGGTGGGCGATAGCGGCACTTACAGCTGCGACGCACTGATCATCGCCACCGGCGCCAGTGCCCGTTACCTGGGGCTGCCGTCCGAGGAAGCGTTCATGGGCAAGGGCGTGTCCGCCTGCGCCACCTGCGACGGCTTCTTCTACCGCAACCGCGAAGTGGCGGTGGTGGGCGGCGGCAATACCGCCGTGGAAGAGGCGCTGTACCTGGCCAATATCGCCAGCAAGGTGACCCTGGTGCACCGTCGCGAGACCTTCCGCGCCGAGAAGATTCTCCAGGACAAGCTGAAGGCACGAATCGCCGAAGGCAAGATCGAGCTGCGCTTGAATGCCGAGGTGGATGAAGTCCTGGGTGACCAGATGGGCGTGACCGGCGTGCGTCTGAAACGCAACGACGGCACCAGCGACGAGCTGAAGGTGGACGGCCTGTTCGTCGCCATCGGCCACACGCCGAATACCTCGCTCTTCGAGGGTCAGCTGGCGCTCAAGGACGGCTACCTGGTGGTCAATGGCAGCCGTGACGGCAATGCCACCGCCACCAACATCCCCGGCGTGTTCGCCGCTGGCGACGTGGCCGACCATGTCTACCGCCAGGCCATCACCTCCGCCGGCGCCGGCTGCATGGCGGCCCTGGATGTCGAGCGTTACCTCGACGCGCAATGAGAACAGCCTGATGAGGAGAAGCCCCGCTGATGCGGGGCTTTTTCTTGTGGGGTTCAGCAAGCTTTACCTCTGGCGGTTCAACTCTTTGCCGAGCAACGTAGGATGGGTTGAGCGGAGCGATACCCATGCGGCCAGGGATTATGGCTATCGCCAGCTCACGAAAGGTCGCGCGCCGTCGCTTCGGGCATGTCGTAGGGGGCGCTGGCCTCAGACCCAGGTATTCAGCGACAGGGTCCGTGCACTCATGCGCTGGTACAGGCCCCTGGCTTCGAGCAGCAGCGATTGCCGATCCACCGTCAGTTCGATGGGCTTGCGGCCCTCGACCTCCAGGCGGTACAGGCTCTGCTGCGGCTGCTGGCGCAGGCACTGGTAGCGCAACTGGCGGGCTTCCACCCGCAGGCTCGGCAGGTCGATATGGGCGACCTGCAGCAGGGCGCTCTGCCCGGTTTCCAGGCCGCAGCGCTGCAGCGCCGGGGTATGGGTGAAGGGGGTGGCTTCGAGCATCACCAACTGGCACTGGTCGAGGTCGCGGCGGTGTTCGCCGTTCAGCAACCAGCGGCCACGGATATCGCGGTCCAGGCGCAGGCTGCGCGGGCCCTGCTGTTCCACCTTCAGCCAGAGGTGGCGAAAGCGCCAGCGCGGGTCGCTGTCCAGCACATAGGTGGCGGCGATGCTCTGGCCATTGCGATTCTGGATCAGGTGGCTGCTGGCCTGGATACCTTGTTCATCCATCGACAGGCGCAGGCTTTCCACGCCGGGTGTGGTCAATGGCTTCCACACGAGTGTCTGCTGCATCCATGCGCTCCGGTGGGGGGAATGTGGGCGGGCGCCACACGCGATCAGAACCGGCGTCATCCACGGCCGGTCAGGCCGCAAATGAGAAGATTACGCGTTTGTGTGTGAAATTTCTGTCAGTCATTGCTGACAGAATGCGGCAGCCAAAACCTCGGAAAACCGCCCCGGATGGGGCGGTGGGGCGGGATCAGGCCTTGCGTTGCAGCGACTGGCGCTCGAAACGCACGCCGGCCAGGCCGGTGTTCATCAGGGCGCGGATGTTGCCGTGGTCGCTGCCCTGCGGCGTGGCCAGTACGGCGCGGTAGTGCTCGCCGAAGGCCAGCAGGGTGTCTTCCAGGCTGAAGCCTTCCAGCAGGGCAAGGCCGAGGGTCTTGCAGGAACCTTCGTTCTGCCCGGCGGCGTTTTCCACCGGGCCGTTGCTGAAGGCGCTCTGCTGGTAGTCATAGCCATCGGCGATGAAGGCCAGGGTGTCGGCGAAAAGGTGCTGGCCGCTGTGCAGGCGGGCGAGGAAGTCGTTCAGGTTGCTCATTCTTTGTTCGCTTTGTTGAAGGCCGCTTGTTGATCGGCGCTGGCTTCTTTCTGGTACTTGGCTTTCCAGTCGGCATAAGGCATGCCGTAGACCTCTTCGCGGGCCTGGTCCGGGGTCACGTCCACGCCCAGGTCATCGGCGGCGGCCTTGTACCACTTGGACAGGCAATTGCGGCAGAAACCGGCGAGGTTCATCAGGTCGATGTTCTGCACATCGGGTCGGCTGCGCAGGTGTTGCACCAGACGGCGGAAGGCGGCGGCCTCGAGTTCGAGGCGTTCTTGCTCGGTCATGGCAGGATTCTCCTGGGGCTTGCGGGAGGAATTGTTCGTGAGCCGTTTCAGCGATGGCCGGCCAGGGTGATGGACACCGACTCGGCAAAACGCAACGCATGGGGTTTGTCCACCTCCACCTCGGCATAGCGCACGCTGGGGTTGGCCATGACCAGGTCGAGGATTTCCTGGGTCAGGCGCTCCAGCAGGGCAAAGCGGTTCTCTTCGACGTGGCGGATGATCGCCTTGGTGATGGTGCGATAGTTCAGCGCCTGATCGATATCGTTGCCCTGCACCGCCTCGGCGGCCGGGTAGAGGATGGTGAGGTTGATCAACACATCCTGCTTGTTGAGGATTTCCTCCTCCTTGATACCGATGAAAGTGCGCAGGCGCAGGTCCTTGACGCGGATTCGCGCCATTCCGGGCTCCAGTCGCGGCATTCTCTAGTTGCTCCGCTTGATCAGTTTCAGGAATTCGTGGCGGGTGTTCTGGGACTCCCTGAAGGCCCCGAGCATCACCGAGGTGTTCATCACCGAGTTCTGCTTTTCCACGCCGCGCATCATCATGCACATGTGCTGGGCTTCGATCACCACCGCCACGCCAGCGGCATCGGTCACCCGTTGCACCGCCTCGGCGATCTGGCGGGTGAGGGTCTCCTGGATCTGCAGCCGCCGCGCGAACATGTCGACAATCCG
This sequence comes from Pseudomonas resinovorans NBRC 106553, assembly GCF_000412695.1. Classification (NCBI taxonomy): domain Bacteria; kingdom Pseudomonadati; phylum Pseudomonadota; class Gammaproteobacteria; order Pseudomonadales; family Pseudomonadaceae; genus Metapseudomonas; species Metapseudomonas resinovorans. The sequence continues at coordinate 5,255,209 of NC_021499.1, read as the reverse complement.
GGCGACCTTCGACAGCCCCAGCACCTTGCCGGTGGGAATGTACGCCACATGGGCCTTGCCGATGAAGGGCAAGAGGTGATGCTCGCACAGGGAATACAGCTCGATGTCCTTGACCGTCACCATCTCGTCGTTGTCGGAGGCGAACAGGGCGCCGTTGATGATCTCCTCCAGGCTCTGCTCGTAGCCGTGGCAGAGGTAGCGCATGGCCTTGGCGGCACGCAGGGGCGTATCGCGCAGGCCCTCGCGCTCCGGGTCTTCGCCGAGGCCGAGGAGGATATCCCGATAGTGCCGCTGCAGGTCGTCGCTCATGCTGGCAGTCCTTGTGGTCGCATCACTTGAGGTGGCGGCCGCCGTTCAGGGTGAGGGTCGTTCCGGTGACGTAGGGGTTGTCCAACAGGTAGCGCAGGCCCTGGTAGATCACCTGCGGACCGGGCTCGATGCCCAGTGCCGATTTGGCCAGGGTCTTCTTGCGGTAGCTCTCATCGTCGTCGGCATTGAACATCACCAGCGCCGGGGCGATGCCGTTGACCTTGATGTGCGGGGCGAAACGCGCGGCGAAGGACAGGGTCAGGTTGTCCAGGCCGGCCTTGCTGGCGCAGTAGGCGATGCGCTTCTCGCTGCCCTTGCGTGCCACGTCGTCGCTGAGGTGGACGATGTCCGCCGGGCTGCTCTCGCGCAGCAGTGCCTCGCAATGCAGGTTGATCAGGTAGGGCGCCAGCATGTGCACGCTGAACATGCGCTGGAAGGCATCGGCCTCCTGGCCGGGGGCTTCGGTCAGCCAGTCCGAGGCGTTGTGCACGATGGCGCGCAGGCAATCGGTATGGCCCTTGAGGGCTTCGATGAAGGCGAGGATGCCGGCTTCGTTTGAAAAGTCCGCCTGCAGCGCCAGGGCGCCGCGCTCGCGAAGCCGGTGCACGCCGTCGCGCTCGGTGCGGTAGCTGATGATCACCGGCTGGCCTTCGTCCAGCAGGCGTTCGGCGCAGTAGAGGCCGATGCGCTGGCTGGCGCCGGTGATCAGGATGGGGGCGGCGGAACGACTCATTGACGCCTCATGCAGGAGAACACGACCGGCTGGCAGTGGCCGGGACGAATCTGATGCACGTTACCCCAGGGGCTGGTTCTGCACAAACGCAGGGAGCCGCCCGGCCGATGGGCGTTCGGCCGGGCGCGTCGCGGTCGAACGCCGTGGCGCTAGCGCGAGTGCGCCACCGTGCCGGTACGCGCCGTGGTCGCCGGATTGCGCTGCAACCAGGGGGCCAGGAGGTGGGTGGAGAGGGGGATGAACCAGTAGGTCATCAACGGCGTCAGGGCCAGGGTGCTGAGGAAGATCCGCAAGGCCAGCGGCAGGTCGCCCAGCCAGCCGCCGAACAGCAGGTTGAAGGCCAGGGACACCGGGAAGAAGGCCAGCCAGATGGCCACGCTCTGCTTCCAGCGCGGCGGCCGTTGCTCGGCCTTGCCGAACCAGGCGTCCAGACCCAGGGCGCGATGCTCGTGGGGCTGCTCGAACAATCCGGCGCCGCGCTCCAGCCAGGCACGGCGCGAGGCGGAGTGCTCCCAGGCGGCCATGGTCGGCTCGTCGGCGAAACGGAAGATCATCTGGAATTCGTCGTCGTCCGGCGGCGGCGCCAGCACCCCGGAACCCAGGTAGCCGGGAAAGTCGGCGGCCAGTTGCTCGCCTTCGCGCAGCCAGGCCATGAAGTCGTGGTAGCGCTCGCGGGGAACGCGGCGGGCCACCATCAGGGTGACGGGATCGGCAGACATCGTGTATCTCCTCGCAACCAGGCCCCCGGCCGGGTAGGCGGGGGCCACAAGACGCAGCGCCGGGGTGGTGGGCTACGTTGAAAAAGAGGCAAGGATTATTCCGTTTATTCCACAAAGCGCCAGCGCCAAGGATGACCGGTTGGTCGGCCCGCGCCTGCTCTGGCCTGCAGCCGGATTGGCAAGCCCGCCACAAGGGTTAGACTGCGTGAATCCGTCCCCTGATGATTGTCCCTCCATGACCGATCCCGGTGCATCCCTCGCCTCGACCGCCCTGAAACAGGAAGAAGTCTTCCCCATTCGGGAGGTTTCACGCCTGACCGGCGTCAACCCAGTCACCCTGCGGGCCTGGGAACGGCGCTACGGGCTGATCCAGCCGACGCGGACCGAAAGCGGTCATCGGCTCTATTCCCTCGCCGATGTCGACGCGGTGCGCAGCATCCTCGCCTGGATCGAGCGCGGCGTGTCGGTGAGCAAGGTGGGCAAGCTGCTGGCCCGAAGCAGTGCGGTCAAGGCACCCCTGGCGTCGGTCCGCGAAGACCTGGCGGCGGGGGAGTGGGGGGAATGGCGTGCCCAGGTGCGCGCGGCCGTGGCCACGCTGGATGAGGCCGAGCTGGAGCGCGTCTACGGCCAGGTGTTTTCCACCTATCCCTTGCCCGTGGTGTTCGCCGATGTGCTGATGCCGGTCTGGCAGACGCTGCTGCTGCGCCAGGACGAATTCGGTCGCGGCAGCGAATGGGTGTTCTTCGACAGCTTCCTGCGCGCCCGCGCCCTGCAGCGCCTGCAACTGGCCCGCAGCGGCCGGCAGGAGCGGGTGCTGCTGGCACCGCTGCCGGGGCCGGGGCGCGAACTGGAACTGCTGGTGGCGGGCTTGCTGCTGGGGGGCGGCGAACTGAGCGTCAGCGTCCTCGGCCTGGGCCAGCCACTGGCGGAGCTGGCGATGGTCTGCGGCAAACTGCGGCCCCAGGCTCTGGTGCTGTTCTCCAACCAGCCGCCGGCCGATGACCTGGGCCAGCAGCTCGCACGCCTGGCCCTTGGGCTGGACTGCCCGCTGGCCCTGGCCGGCGAGGTCGCCGACCTGATGGACGAGGAACTCGAGGGTACGCCCGTGGCTTGCCTGGGCAGCGAGGGGCGGCTGATGCAGCGGCGCTTGCGGCAGTTCCTCGCCGGGCACCTGGATACCTGAACCCAGTGGTAGGAGCGAGCTCTGCTCGCGAAGCACACCAGGCGCGAGACCCCTGGTGCGCGCGGCGCACCCTACAGCTTTCTGTCAGTGCTTCAGAGCGGCCAGCTCGGCCTTGAGCGCGGCCACTTCCGCTTCCAGTTCACGCACCCGCTGGCGGGCCTCCACCTGTTCGGTGACGTCCTTCTGGATCCCGATGAAGTAGGTGAGCTGGTCGGCCTCGTTGTGCACCGGGGTAATGGAAAGCTCGTTCCAGAAGGCACTGCCATCCTTGCGGTAGTTGCGTAGCACCTGGCGGCACGGCTGGCCGTTGCGGATCGCCTGGCGGATGGCGGCCAGGCCCAGCTGGTTGCGGTCCTGGCCCTGGAGGAAGCGGCAGTCCTGGTAGAGGATCTCGTCGCGCGGGTAGCCGGTGAGCTGCTCGAAGGCGGCGTTGGCATAGATCAGGATGTTGTCGTCGCCTTCCTGTTCGGCAACCACGATGCCGTCGTTGGACGCGTCTATTACCAGTTGTAGCAACGTGGCGTTGATCATGTTCGAGGCTCTCGGATCCGGACGGGCAGAGTCTACGGCATCCTGCAGGCCCCGCCAGTTACGGCATAATGCACGGCTTTGGTCCCTGATTCGGAGTCTGAAATGAAAGTCGCCATCCTGTCCGGTTCGGTCTACGGCACCGCCGAAGAAGTCGCCCGCCATGCGGAAAAACTGCTCAAGGCCGCCGGCCTGGACGCCCACTACCTGCCGCGCGTGAGCCTGGACGAACTGCTCGCCTTCGACCCCGAGGCCCTGCTCACCGTGACCGCCACCACCGGCATGGGCGAGCTGCCGGACAACCTGCTGCCGATTTACTCCGAGCTGCGCGACCGCCTGCCGAACTGGCGCGGCCGCCCTGGCGCGGTGCTGGCGCTGGGTGATTCCAGCTACGACGTCTATTGCGGTGGTGGCGAGCTGATCCGCGAGCTCTATGCCGAACTCGGCCTGCGCGAAGTGGTTGAGATGCAGCGCCTGGATGCCAGCGAAACGGTCACCCCGGAAGTGGATGCCGAGCCCTGGCTGCAGAGTCTCATCGCGGCGCTGAAAGCCTGATGCACCCGCGCGCCGAGTACCTGATCCGCGAGCTGCAGCTGGCACCGCACCCGGAAGGCGGCTTCTACCGCCGGGTGTTTCAGTCCAACTGCAGCCTGCCGGGCGGCCGCGCGGCGTCCTCGGCGATCTTCTTCCTGCTGCCGGAGGGCGGCGTGAGCCGTTGGCACCAGGTGGACGCCGACGAGATCTGGCACTTCTACGAAGGTGATCCGCTGGAACTGCTGGTGGCCGAATCCCCCACGGCGCTGCGCCGGGAAACCCTCGGCCCGGTGGGCGAGGGCAGCCTGCCCCAGCGGGTCGTGCCGGCCCGCGCCTGGCAGGCCGCCCGTGCTCTCGGCGCCTACAGCCTGGTGGGCTGCAGCGTGGCGCCGGGGTTCGAGTTCAACGGATTCCGCCTGCTGGCCGACGATCCTGAGACCCAGCGGGACTGGCCGTTGCTGGACCTGGCGTTGCTATAGGGGATCTGTTTGTTGTGGGGGCGAATTCATTCGCCAAGGGCAGCGCAGCTGCCCCCTTCGGCGCCGATGGGCAGACCTTCGGCCTGCTTGGCGAATGAATTCGCCCCTACGGGAACCCCCCGATCCATTCAGCTCTGTTCCAGCGGCGAATACTCCCGCAACAGCTCCAGCCAGGCCTGGGCCGCCCGCGACAGGTAGGCGTCGCGTCGCCAGACGAAGGCGATGTCCCAGCGCAGGTCGGGCTCACGCAGGGGCACCAGGCGCAGGCCGGGGCGCTGCAGGGGCCGGGCGACTATCCGTGGCAGCAGCACCACCCCCTGGCCGGCGGCCACCAGCGCGGCGAGGAAGTCCGCCTGGCCGCTGCGGCCTACTTCGCGCGGGGTGAAACCGGCCTGGCGGCAAGCCAGCAGCAGGCGGTCGTTGAGGGTGAAACTCTGCTGGTAGAGCAGGAAGGGCGAGTCGGCCAACTGGGCCAGCGCCAGGCACTCTTCTTCGGACAGCGGGTGCGATTCAGGCAACAGCACATCCAGCGGCTCGTTGCAGAACGGCTGGTACTCCAGCGCCGGGTCGTTGGGGGTGAGGCTGCCGGCCAGCTCCAGCTCGCCGTGCAGCAGCGCTTCTTCCATCAGCTTGCTGCCACCCTCGAACAGATGCACCACGATGTTCGGGTAGCGCCGCCGGTACTCGGCGAACAGCTCGGCGAAGAGCACCTCGCCGCCCAGCAGGGGCAGCCCCAGGCGCAGTTCGCCACGGCGCAGCTGGCTGAGGTCGTCCAGTTCGCTGTGCAGGTCCTGGCGTTGGCGCAACAGGTCCTCGGCATGGCGCAACACCACGCTGCCGGCATCGGTCAGGCGCAAGTGCGGGCCGCTGCGTTCCAGCAGTTGCACGCCGAGGCGTTGCTCGAGCTGGGCCACCTGCTTGCTGATGGTCGATTGCGTGGCGTGCAGGGTCTTGCCGGCCTGGGTGAAGCCGCCCTGGCGGACCACCTCGACGAAGCTGCGTAACTGGCGGAATTCCATGGCTATTCCAATCTCGAATGGGGATTAGTCTAACAATTCGCTTTTGGGATGATAGGTGCGGACCTAAGCTGGCGGCCAGTACCGAGGGTCACCACCATGCACCGTTCCCGCCTGCTCCACTTCAGCCGTCTCGCCGTCGAGCTCGTCGTACTCCTGGGCCTCTATGTCCTGGGGTGCAAGCTCGCGGTGGTGTTCGGCGTGCCGATTCCGGGCGGTGTGATCGGTCTGGGCCTGCTGTTGGCGGCTTTCGCCACCGGCTGGGTGAAACCGGCGGCGTTGCAACTGGGCGCCGGCCTGCTGATGGCCGAGATGCTGCTGTTCTTCATCCCGGCGCTGATGAGCCTGCTGGACTACGGTGCCCTGCTGCGCCAGGACGGCTGGCGCATCCTGCTGGTGATAGGCGCGAGCACCCTGCTGGTGATGTTGGCCACGGCGCTGACGGTGGAAGCCGTTTGCCGCTGGAGGATGCGCCATGAACATTGAACCCATGTCCTGGTTCTGGCTGGCGCTGACGCTGGCCGGTTACCTGTTCAGCCGCTGGATGTACCAGCGCACCGGGCGCTATCTGCTGTCGCCGCTGATCTTCGTGCCGGTGCTGTTGCTGGCCGTGGCCGTGCCGCTGCACACCGCCTATGCCGAGTACGCCGGCGCCACCCACTGGCTGATGCTGTTGCTGGGCCCGGCCACTGTGGCCTTCGCCGTGCCCATCTGGCAGCAGCGCGCGCTGCTTGCCCGGCACTGGCCGGCACTGCTGCTGGGCATGCTGGCGGGCAGCGCGGTGGCCATCGCCAGTTCCTGGCAACTGGCCAATGCCCTGGCGCTGGAGTCGCAGGTGAGCCTGTCCCTGGTGCCGCGTTCCATCACCACGCCCTTCGCCATGCCGCTGGCCCGGGACCTCGGCGGCGTGCCCGAGCTGACGGCGGTGTTCGTCATGCTCACCGGCGTGTTCGGCGCGCTTTCCGGCAGCCTGCTGATCCGCTGGCTGCCGCTGAAAACCGCCCTGGCCCGTGGCGCGCTGTTCGGCGTCGGCGCCCATGGCGCGGGCGTCAGCCGGGCGCGGGAAGTGGGCGGGGACGAGGGCACCGTGGCCGGACTGGTCATGGTGCTGATGGGGTTGCTCAACCTCTTCGCCGCGCCCCTGGTGTCCGCCCTGATCTGACCCGAAAGGTCATCAAGCTGGCTGCCAAGGCGACTCTCGTCGAGGCGGCTCATAGCTAGACTCCCTGCGACTACAACAACAACGAGGTTTCGCCATGACAGCCGCCCACACCCTTACGTCCCTCGATATCAAGGGCCAGGTATCCGCCGCCGAATGGCAGGCCCGCGTCGACCTCGCCGCCTGCTATCGCCTCGTCGCCATGCACGGCTGGGACGACCTGATCTTCACCCACATCTCCGCCAAGGTGCCCGGCACCGAAGACTTCCTGATCAACCCCTTCGGCCTGATGTTCCACGAGATCACCGCCTCCAGCCTGGTGAAGATCGACCTGGCCGGCAACAAGCTGATGGACAGCCCCTACGACATCAACCCGGCCGGCTACACCATCCACAGCGCGGTGCACGAAGCGCGTCCGGACGTCGGCTGCGTGCTGCACCTGCACACCGCCGCCGGCATCGCCGTCTCTGCGCAGAAGCAGGGCCTGCTGCCGTTGTCCCAGCAGTCGCTGTTCGTGCTCGCCAGCCTGGCCTACCACGGCTACGAGGGCGTGGCGCTGCACCACGAGGAGAAGGCCCGCCTGCAGGCCGACCTCGGTGAAGCGAACTTCATGATCCTGCCCAACCATGGCCTGCTCACCGCGTTCAGCAGCATCGCCGACGCCTTCCTCGGCATGTTCACCCTGCAGCGCGCCTGCGAGATCCAGGTGATGGCCCAGGCCGGTGGCGGCGAACTTATCCACATCCCGCAGCAGATCCTCGACGGCGCCCGGGCCATGATCGCCGGGGTGATGAAAACCTCCCAGGGCATGGGCGGCTCGCTGCCCTGGCCGGCCCTGCTGCGCAAGCTCGACCAGCAGAACCCCGGTTACGCGCAGTGACGCCCCTGGCCGGCATCCCCCTGGGCGACTGGCGCGCCCAGGGCCGCGGCATGGATTTCCAGGGCCGGCGCATCCGCTACTGGACGGCGGGGGAGGGTGAGCCCCTGCTGCTGATCCACGGCTTCCCGACGGCTTCCTGGGATTGGCACTACCTCTGGGAACCCCTGTCCCGGCGTTATCGGGTCATCGCCTGCGACATGCTCGGCTTCGGCTATTCCGACAAGCCCCGTGGCCATGACTACCGGCTGCTGGAACAGGCCGACCTGCAGCAGGCGCTGCTTGCCACGCTGGGGGTGGAGGGGCCGGTGCACGTGCTGGCCCATGACTACGGCGACAGCGTCGCCCAGGAACTCCTGGCGCGGCACCACGAAGGGCGCTTCAAACTGGCCAGCTGCGTGTTCCTCAACGGTGGCCTGTTCCCGGAGACCCACAGGCCGGTACTGGTGCAGAAGCTGTTGCTGAGCCCCGTTGGCGGCCTGGTGGGGCGGCTGTTCTCGCGGCGCAAGCTGGCCGCCAGCTTCGCCCAGGTGTTCGGCCCTGACACCCAGCCCGGCGATTTGGAGCTGGACGACTTCTGGCGGCTGATCGCCGAGCAGAATGGCCCGGCGGTGATGCACCGGTTGATCCACTACATCCCCGAACGCCGCCAGCAACGCGACCGCTGGGTGGCCGCCATGCAGAAGGGCGGGGTGCCGCTGGGGGTGATCGATGGCGCGGTGGACCCGATCTCCGGCGCGCACATGGTGGAGCGCTACCGGGAGCTGGTCCCGGATGCCGACACCGTGCTGCTCGAAGGCATCGGTCACTACCCGCAGACCGAGGCGCCGGAGCAAGTGCTGGAGCACTACCTGGCATTTCGTGGCCGACAGAAGTAAGAGACTTTTCCAGGCAGGAATCAGACTTATCCTAATGAGGTGGTCGGAGGTGGGGCGTTAGCATCCCGGGTTTCATTTTCCGCCGGGCGTTCTGCCCGGCGCCTCCGAGGTCTGCTCATGCTGTTCCGCCTTCTGGTATTCCTCTATCCCGTCATCCGCCCGGTTGGGCCGGCCATTGCCGCGTTGCTGTTCATCGCCGGCCTGAGCCTGATCGGCTACGCGGTCATGAACGACCACCAGCCCTGGATCTGGCTATCGGCATTGGGCTGCCTGCTGGTCTCGGCGCTGCTGGCGCTGCTCTGCCACAGCTACCTCTGGTGGCTGTTCAAGCTGCGCCCGCGCGGCTGCCTGTTCATTCCCATCAAGTAGCGTCGCCCTTATCGGGCACCATTCATGGCGGCTCCGATTCTTGTGGGGCCGGGGTGAGCTGCCGGAGACTCGGCCGATACCCAGGCCTGCCAAGGAGTCCAGCCCATGAGCGATGCGATCCGCTTCGAAGACAAAGTCGTGATAGTCACCGGTGCCGGTGGCGGTATTGGCCGCGCCCACGCGCTGCAGTTCGCCCGCCATGGCGCCCGGGTGGTGGTCAACGACCTGGGTGGCAGCACCCACGGCGAAGGCGCCAACGCCTCGGCGGCCGACCGCGTGGTGGCGGAGATTCGCGAAGCCGGCGGCACCGCCGTGGCCAGCCATGACTCGGTGACCGACGGCGAGAAGATCGTGCAGGCCGCCCTGGACCACTTCGGCCGCGTCGACGTGGTGGTGAACAACGCCGGCATCCTGCGCGACAAGACCTTCCACAAGATGGAAGACGCCGACTGGGACCTGGTCTACAAGGTCCACGTCGAGGGCGCCTACAAGGTCACCCGCGCCGCCTGGCCGCACATGCGCGAGCAGAACTACGGCCGGGTGGTGTTCACCTCGTCCACCTCGGGCATCTACGGCAACTTCGGCCAGTCCAACTACGGCATGGCCAAGCTTGGCCTGTACGGCCTGACCCGCAACCTGGCCATCGAAGGCCGCAAGAACAACATCCTGGTCAACGCCATCGCCCCTACCGGCGGTACCCGCATGACCGAGGGCCTGATTCCGCCGCAGGTGTTCGAGCAGCTCAAGCCCGAGCTGGTCAGCCCGCTGGTGGTCTACCTCGGCAGCCAGGCCTGCCAGGACACCTCCGGCCTCTTCGAAGTGGGCGGCGGCTGGATCGGCAAGGTGCGTTGGGAGCGCAGCCTGGGCGTCGGTTTCGACCCCAAGGCCGGCTTCGAGGCCGAGGATGTGGCCGCCAACTGGCAGCGCATCTGCGACTTCGAGAACGCCGCGCACCCGGCGGACAACGTCGAGGCCCTGCGCGAGATGATGGCCAACCTGCAGAAGTACGCCCTCTGATCGCGCCGTTCCGCCGGGCGGTTCGGCCAGGGGGCTGAACAATCCCCGGATTAGGTTCTATGGTGAAGGCCGGCCTCGACGCCGGCCTTTTTCATGGTTCATCGCGCTTTCCCGGGGAAGGCGGCCTTGATTTTCAGGAAGAAGTAGGCCGAGTCGCGGAAGCCATAGGCCATGCGCTTGATCACTTTGATGCGGTTGTTCACCCCTTCCAGCTGGCTGGTGTGCAAGGGGAAACGGGCGCTGGCGAGGATGCCGCGCGCGTAACGCTTGAGGTTCCTGGCAAAGCGTTGGAGCGGCGCCAAGCCGCTGTCCCGGGCGTGCCGCAGCCAGGTTCGCCAGCGCCGCCAGCCGTCCTGCACACTGGGGGCGTACCAGATTTCCTTTAATGCATCCTTGAGCACGTAGGCCGTGGCCAGTGGCTGGTTGGCCGCGAGCAATTCCTGCAACTGCACGGCCTGTCCGCCCTTGAGGTTTTCGCGATTGCGCAGCAGCAGCCAGCGGCTCTGCTTGACCACCTTGCGCGCCGGTTTGTCTTCGCGCAGGCGGTTGGCCTGGTCGACCCGGATCCGGTCGATCACGTCCCGGCCGTAGCGCGCCACCACGTGGAACAGGTCGTACACCACCTCGGCCTGCGGGCAATGCCGTTTCACCTCGAGGTCGAAGGCGGTGTTCATGTCCATGGCCACCGCCTCGATCTGCCGGCAGTGCTCGCCGAGCAATTCGAAGAACGGACGGATCGCCTCACGGCTGTTGCCATGCCCGACCCACAGCACCCGCGTGCGCTCGGCATCCATGATCACCGTGGCGTAACGATGCCCCTTGTGCAGGGCAAACTCGTCCATCACCAGCCGACGCACCTCGCCTGGCTCAAACGCGCCAACCGAGGCGTCCAGGCGGCGCTTGTCGAGCGTCTTGAGCGTGTGCCAATGCAGGCCAGTGAGGCGGCTGACGTGACTGATCGGCAGCAATTGCAGCAAACCCTCGAGCCAGACGCGCAAACGCTGAGTCAGGCGTGACGCCGGCTCCAGCCAGTCGATCCGCTCGGTCACCCGCCCACAATCCAGGCAATCGACGCGACGCACCGGCAGTTGGAGCAGCACGCGCTGATCCAGCAGGTCACGGTCACGCACCTGGCGGATTCGCCGCTCGTGGATCAGCGGGCAGTCTTGGTGACAGCGGCCACATTTGGGGAGGGAGCCGGCTTGAGGTTCGAGCTCAATCAGCAGGGTGTCGTGAGTGGCTTGGCGACAGGCGACGACCTCGTAGCCTGGCCAGAACTGGGCAAGATCAATAGGATTCACGGCGGCAGCAGGGAGTGGGGGTTGGTTCGTTTGGCGACTGCCAATCTACCCACTTCCCTGACTGTCAACTCGCTCTTCCCCCTGAATCCGCGAAGAACCTTTTTCATGGGCCGTGCGCGGTCGATGAATGCATCTGTAGGGGCGAATTCATTCGCCCCTACGGAGTGACCCGCCCGAGTAATCCAGCAGGAGCTGCCATGAACATCAGAGTCGAGAAGAACGGCCCGGTCACCACCCTGATCATCGACCGCCCCGAGGTGCGCAATGCCGTCGATCGTCCCACCGCCGAGGCGCTGGCGGCGGCGCTGCAGGCCTTCGAGGTCGACGAGGAAGCGCGGGTGGCGGTGCTCACGGGGAGCGGTGGCACCTTCTGCGCCGGGGCCGACCTGGGCGCGGTGGCCGAGAATGGGGCCCGGCGCAATCGCCTGGAGCCCGAGGGCGATGGCCCCATGGGACCGAGCCGGATGCAGCTGGAGAAGCCGCTGATCGCCGCCATCGAAGGCCACGCGGTGGCCGGCGGGCTGGAGCTGGCGTTGCTGGCGGATCTGCGGGTGATGGCGGAGGACGCGGTGTTCGGCGTGTTCTGCCGGCGTTTCGGCGTACCGCTGATCGACGGCGGCACCGTGCGCCTGCCGCGCATCGTTGGTCAGGGGCGGGCGCTGGACCTGATCCTCACCGGTCGCCCGGTGAAGTCCCAGGAGGCCCTGGCCATCGGCCTGGCCAACCGGGTGGTGCCCAGCGGTACGGCGCGCGCCGCGGCCGAGGAACTGGCCCACGCCATCGCCGCCTTCCCGCAGCGCTGCATGCTCGCCGACCGCGCCAGTGCCTATGCCCAGTGGGAGCTGCCGTTCGAGGCGGCGCTGGCCAATGAGTTCGCCGGGGGGATGAAGGTTATCCACAGCGGCGAAACCCTGGCCGGTGCCCAGTCCTTCAAGGATGGGCAAGGGCGCCACGGCAGCTTCGACGACTGATGCGTCGTCGGTAGGGCCGTGCGCACCAAGTCGCTAGGCGCAGTTCGTTGGATGGGTTGAGCGATATCCATGGTATTGGCCGATGGGTATCGCGGGCTCAACCCATCCTACGGTTCTCAAGACCCCTGACCTAATCGGTTCAATCAGCGGGAGATGATCACGTAGGTCTTGCGCAGGGTTTCCTTCACATCCCAGATGCCCAGGCTGTTGGCCGGCAGCAGCAGGGCGTCGCCCGCCTTGATCTCGATGGGCTCACCGCCATCCGGGGTGAAGGTGCAGCTGCCGTGGGTGAAGTGGCAGAACTCCTGCTCGACGATCTGCCGGCGGAAGCGGCCGGGGCTGCATTCCCAGACACCGGTTTCCACGCCGTCGGTGCGTTCCACCGAGTGCACGCGGGTGTGCGGCACCGGCTCGCCGACGGGCACCGCTACCGGGCTCGGCTCGGACAGCGGCAGTTCGTGGGTGTTCTTCAGCAGGGTGGCTTTCATCTGTTGTTCGTTCCCAGGTTGCTTGGTGTGTAGGAGCGAGCTCTGCTCGCGAACCCGCGTAAGAATCCCGTGCGCCTCAACGCATCAGGCTTTCCATCAGCCCCGCCAGCTTCAGCGCCATGGAGCGGCGCCAGGGCGCGCTATGGGGATTGGCCAGCACCCGGTCCTCGTGGACGAAGCTGCGGATGATGGCGTTGTAGCCCAGCCAGCGACAGGGTTCCGGTTCCCAGCCCGCGAGGCGTTCCAGGGGGCCGTCGCCGAGGACCCAGGGCTGGCGGGTGAGCAGGGTTTCCTTGCCGAGGATCAGGTCGGCCAGGGTGCGACCGCCGAGGTTGCTGGCGCCGACACCTTCGCCGCCATAGCCGCCGGAGAGGGCGAGGCCGTTCCTGCGGTCCACCAACATGTGCGGGCGGAAGCGCCGGGCCATGCCCAGGTTGCCGCCCCAGCTGTGGGTGACCCGGACGTTGCGCAGCTGAGGGAAGAGTTCGCCGAGCAGGTAGCGGCGCAGCTCGATTTCCTCGTCATTGAGCTGGAAGTCTTCCCGCAGCCGGCCGCCGAAGCGGTAGCCGCCACGGGCGCCGAAGGCCAGGCGGTTGTCGGCGGTGCGTTGGGCGTAGGTGACCTGGCGGCTGCTTTCGCTGAAGGCCTGGCCGTGTTCCAGGCCGATCTCCGCCCATTGCGCGTCGGAAAGCGGTTCGGTGGCGATCAGCAGGCTCTGCACCGGCAACTGGTACTTGCCCAGCGGCGGCAGGCTGGCGGCGTAGCCTTCGACGGCCGGCACCACCCAGTGGGCCTTGATCTCGCCCTGGGCGGTGCGCACCAGGCCCGGTTGCCAATGGGTGGCCGGGCTCTGCTCGAACAGCTGCACGCCCAGGTTTTCCACCGCCCGCGCCAGGCCACGAACCAGCTTGGCCGGCTGGATGGTGGCGCAGTGCGGTGTGTGGATACCGCCGTAGGGGTTGGCCACGCGCAGCTGGCCGTTCAGCTCGCTGGGACTGAGCCAGCGGTAGTCGGCGTCGGTCAGGCCTTCGGCATGCAGGTCGGCCAGTTGGTCGCGCAGGCGTTTTTCCTGCTCCGGGTAGCGCGCGGCGCAGTAGAGAATGCCCGCCTTGCGGTAGTGGCAGTCGATACCCTCGCGGGCCAGAACTTCGGCCACTTCGTCGGGAATGCCATGGAGCAGGTCGAAGGAAGCCTTGCGCACGTCGGCGGGCAGCGGCGCCAGGGCGCGGTCCTCGCCCAGCAGGTTGCCCATCAGCCAGCCGCCGTTGCGGCCGCTGGCGCCGAAGCCGGCGAACTGCGCCTCGACGATGGCGATCTTCAGCTCCGGGGCCTGGCGCTTCAGGTAATAAGCCGTCCACAGCCCGGTGTAGCCGGCGCCGATGATCGCCACATCCACCTCCAGCGTGCCGGCAAGCGCCGGTCGCGGCGTGATGTCTTCATCGAGCAGGTCCATCCACAGGCTGATAGAGCGCCAGTTCTGCATAGGCGAGTCCCCGGTAAAAAGGTTGTTATGGCCGGCAAGGCTAGTGGTTGGCGGAACGCTTGTCGTGTGCGCGGGCACGCTGGGAATGCGGGGCAGCGTTCGTAGGATGGGTCGGGCGGCGTTCCGTTGAGCGGAGCGATACCCATGCGGTCCGGATCGATGGGTATCGCAAGCTCAACCCATCCTACGGTCCTCAACCCATCCTACGGTCTACCCCTGCCGTTGCGTGAGGTACGCCTTGGGCGAGAGCCCGGTGTGCTGGCGGAAGCAGCGGTAGAAGGCCGAGAGGGAATTGAAGCCGGCGGTGAACGCCAGTTCGTCGATGCGTACCGGCGCCTGGGCGACGTCCAGCAGCTTGAGCAGGTGCTGCAGGCGAGCCTGGTTGACGTACTGGTAGAAGCTCTGCCCGAGCATCTGGTTCAGCAGGTAGGAAATCTGGTTGCGGGTGTAACCGGTGGCGCTGGCCACCTGGTGCAGGTCCAGGGCCGGATCGAGGTAGGGCTGGGAGCGCTGGAAGTATTCCTCGATGTCGCGGGCCAGCAGGCCCATCTGCCGCGCGGAAAGACCCAGCCGGCTCGCCGCCGGTCGTCGGGTCTGGCCGTCGCGGGCGGGGCTGTCCCGGGTCAGCAGCGCGTACTCGTTGATGCGCCAGATCAGGCCGTCGCGCACCGTGATCGCCTCGCTGGTACGAAAGGTACCGCCCTGGCCCACGCGCAGGCTGTACTGGATGAACGCGGTATCGCCGTCCACCCGGATACGGTCGTTGTGCACGAGGAAATCATCGGGGCCGGTGGGCATGGTCGCCCGCACGTAGTCCCCGAGTTCCGCAAGGTGCAGGCAGCGGCTCTGGAAGAAATCGTTGTATTCCACCTCGGGGTGATAGAGCGCCAGCACCGCGTCGATGTCGCGGTGTTTCCAGCTCAGGTGGTAACGCATCACCACCTCGCGGGTGGCTGCGGTTTGCGGGTCGGGGAGGAAATCGGCTGTCGTCATGGTCGATCAGGGTCGTGATAGGCGCTCAGGATGCCTCAGCCCGTGCCCGGGAGGTAGTCACGGGCGAAGGCTCCATCCACGGTTTCGATAATGCGGCATGCAGGGCGCCGATGGTGGGGTGCAAGTGATCATTCTAGAGCGTCGATTCACTCTTTCGAGCTACAGAATGAATCCCTCCTTGGTGCGCTTATCGCCTTCAGGTGTGACTGGTTAGGGTGTGGTCCTCCTTCACCAACCAGGAAAGCCGCATGACAAAAACAACAATGCGCGCAGTTTTCCGGCCGCACGCGCTGGCCATCGCAGTCGCCATGGGGTTTGCCGCCCAGGCACATGCCGTCAATTTCAACATCGGCGAGATCGAGGGGCAGTTCGACTCCTCGCTGTCGGTCGGCGCGAGCTGGTCGATGCGCTCCGCCGATCCGGACCTGATCAGCGTCAACAACGGCGGCCGGGGACAGTCGTCGACCGGTGACGATGGCCGCCTGAACTTCAAGAAGGGCGAAACCTTCTCGAAGATCTTCAAGGGTATCCACGACCTCGAACTCAAGTACGGCGACACCGGCGTGTTCGTCCGTGGCAAGTACTGGTACGACTTCGAGCTCAAGGACGAGAACCGCCCGTTCAAGCCCATCGACGACAGCGGCCGCAAGGAAGGCGCCAAGTCCCGTGGCGCGCAATTCCTCGACGCCTTCGTCTACCACAACTACGACATCGCCGACCTGCCGGGCAACGTGCGCCTGGGCAAGCAGGTGGTGAGCTGGGGTGAGAGCACCTTCATCGGCAACAGCATCAACTCGATCAACCCGGTCGACGTGGCCGCGTTCCGCCGTCCGGGCTCCGAGATCAAGGAAGGCCTGATCCCGGTCAACATGTTCTATGTGTCCCAGAGCCTGACCGACAACCTGTCGGCCGAAGCCTTCTACCAGATCGAGTGGGACCAGACGGTACTGGATAACTGCGGCACCTTCTTCGCCACCTCCGACGTCGCCGCCGACGGCTGCGATACCGGCTACACCGTGGGCTCCCCGGCCATCGCGCCGCTGGAGCCGATCGCCGCCGCCTTCGGCCAGGGCTTCGACGTGACCTCCGAGGGGGTGATCGTGCACCGCGCCAGCGACCGTGATGCCCGCGACTCCGGGCAGTGGGGCGCGGCGCTGCGTTGGCTCGGCGACGAGACCGAGTACGCCGCCTACTTCATGAACTACCACAGCCGCACGCCAATCGTGGGCACCATCACCGCCAGCCAGGCCACCTTCGCGGCCATGCCAGGCATCATTGGCGCCGCCAACGGCATCGTCCCCGGCTCCGGTGCCGGCCTGGCGCAGAGCGTGGCGCTCGGCAACGGCCAGTACTTCCTGGAATACCCCGAGAACATCCAGCTCTACGGCCTGAGCTTCTCCACCACCCTGCCCACCGGCACGGCCTGGAGCGGCGAGGTCAGCTACCGGCCGAACGCGCCGGTGCAGATCAACACCACCGACCTGACCCTGGCCCTGGTCAACCCGCTGGTGGGCGGCGCGGCTTCCCCGATCGCCACCCGTCCGGGTGCCGACAACACCGGCTACAACCGCAAGGAAATCACCCAGGCCCAGACCACCCTGACGCACTTCTTCGACCAGGTACTGGGCGCCGACCGCCTGACCCTGGTGGGCGAGGTGGGTGTGACCCGCGTGGGCGGCCTGGAGTCCACCAGCAAGCTGCGCTACGGCCGCGACTCGGTGTTCGGCGCCTACGGCTTCAACGGCGATACCCACGGCTTCGTCACCAGCACCTCCTGGGGCTACCGCACCCGCGCCATTCTCGACTACAGCAACGCCATCGCAGGCATCAACCTGCGGCCGAACCTCGCCTGGTCCCACGACGTCGACGGCTACGGTCCCAACGGCCTGTTCAACGAAGGCGCCAAGGCGCTCAGCGTCGGCGTCGATGCCGATTACCAGAACACCTACACCGCGAGTCTCAGTTACACCGACTTCTTCGGTGGCAAATACAACACCCTGGTCGATCGCGATTTCCTCGCGCTCAGCTTCGGCGTGAACTTCTGAGTAGCAGGGGGAACATGATGATGCGCAAGACGATTCTGCAATGCGGCGCCCTGGCCCTGAGCCTGCTGGCCGCCAACGTGATGGCTGCGGTAACCGCCGTGGACGCGGCCAAGCTGGGCACCAGCCTGACCCCGTTGGGCGCGGAGATGGCCGGTAACGCCGACGGCAGCATTCCCGCCTGGACCGGTGGCTTGGCCAGGAACGCCGGGGCGGTGGATGCCAAGGGCTTCCTCGCCGACCCCTTCGCCAACGAGAAGCCGCTGTTCACCATCACCGCGGCCAACGTCGAGCAATACAAGGACAAGCTCTCCGACGGCCAGGTGGCGATGTTCAAACGCTACCCCGACACCTACAAGATCCCGGTCTACCCGACCCACCGCACCGTGGCGGTGCCCGAGGCGGTGAACGAGGCGGCGAAGAAAAGCGCGCTCAACGTCCAGCCGATCAACGACGGCAACGGCCTGGCCAACTTCGCCGACAGCCGCTACTACGCCTTCCCGATCCCGAAGAATGGCGTCGAAGTGATCTGGAACCACGTCACCCGCTATCGCGGCGGCAACCTGCGCCGGATCATCACCCAGGCCACGCCCCAGGTGAACGGTTCCTTCACCCCGATCCGCTTCGAGGAAGAAGTGGCCGTGCCCCAGGAGATGCCGGACCTGGCGTCCGACAAGGGCGCGAACGTGCTGCTCTTCTTCAAGCAGCAGGTCACCGCGCCGTCGCGCCTGGCGGGTAACGTACTGCTGGTCCACGAGACCCTGGACCAGGTCAAGGAGCCGCGCCTGGCGTGGATCTACAATGCCGGCCAGCGCCGCGTGCGTCGCGCCCCGCAGGTGGCCTACGACGGCCCCGGCACCGCCGCCGACGGCCTGCGTACCTCCGACAACTTCGACATGTTCTCCGGCGCCCCGGATCGCTACGACTGGAAGCTGGTGGGCAAGAAGGAGATGTACATCCCCTACAACAGCTACAAGCTGGACTCGCCGTCGCTCAAGTACGACGACGTGATCAAGGCCGGCCACATCAACCAGGACCTGACCCGCTATGAGCTGCACCGCGTCTGGGAAGTGGTGGCCACGGTCAAGCCCGGCGAGCGTCACATCTACGCCAAGCGCCACATGTACATCGACGAAGACAGCTGGCAGGTGGCGCTGGTGGACCACTACGACGGCCGTGGCCAGCTCTGGCGCGTCGCCGAGGGTCACCAGCAGTACTACTACAACAACCAGGTACCGGCCTACACCCTCGAAGCCCTGTACGACATCATCGCCGGTCGCTACCTGGCCCTGGGCATGAAGAACGAAGAGAAACACAGCTTCGAGTTCGGCTTCGTCGGCAAGGCTCCGGACTACACCCCGGCGGCGCTGCGGAACGCGGGCGTACGTTGAGTCCTGCGCACCGGCAGGTGCGCGTGCTGCTCCCATGGTTGCAACACCCTGATTCAGGCGGCCCTACGGGGCCGCGTTTTTTTTGCTGGGGATCGGTTGCTCAGCTCTTTTCTGAGTGTGCTTAGGGTTTCTGTTTCGCCCACCCGGGCGACTTCCTTTGGCAGTCGTCGGAATGCCGCACCACCCAAAGGAAGCAAAGGGCTTGCCCCGACATCCGGGTTTGGCTTCGCCAAACTCCCCTCGCTGCATCGTCGCTCCGGGGGCACGGCGCGAAGGGCCATCCATGGCCCTGCGCGCCTCTCGCGGCATCCATGCCGCTCGTCCCCCTCTGCAACGATTACGCTCGGCCTCCTGAAGGGGCGGTTGGCGCGGCGTGATCCTCTCAGTTTCATTTCAGGCCGGTATGGGCATCAGAGTTGTCTGCCCCTCGCCGGCGCGAGTCACCCCTCGCCCTCTGGGCGGGCCGCGATCGGAGAGGGGCGGGGGAGAGGGAAGTGTCCACAGGCTGGGAGCCAAAACGCTATCACCTAGAATCGCCCATCCGCGAAGCCCATATTTTATGGCAACGAATCAGGCTTCTGAATGATCCTTCATAAAGACCGGCGTAGAGGCCTAGGGTGTGGCCCCACGCTGCTCGAACAAGAAAGAAGGCATGCCGCAATGTCTGTCATGACCCGCTTCGAAACCCCCGCCCACCTGCCACGCCTGCCGTCGTTGCACGTTTCCCGCCCCCGCCTCAGCGACCGCCTGGTCGAGTCCACGGCGCGCCTGCGCCTGCTCTGCGCCCCGGCCGGCAGCGGCAAGAGCGTGCTGCTGACCGAGTGCGTGCGGCGTTGCCCGGACGGTACCCAGGTGCGCTGGCTGCCGCTGGGTGGCGGCAACCCGGCGGTGGTCGGCTTCTGCGCCTTGCTGGCGGACGTCCTGGGTATCGCAGAGCGGAACGAGGAGGGCCTGCTCCAGGCGCTGGCGCTCTGGGACCAGCCGGTCTGGCTGGTGCTGGACGATTACTGCCGCCAGGCCAGCGCCGAGCTGGATGCCTGCCTGGATCGCCTGCTCAGTGCCGGCAGCCCGGCGCTGAGCTGGTGGATCAGCGGCCGGCGGCGTCCCGCCTGTAACCTGCCGCGCCTGCTGATAGACGGCGAACTGCTGGAGCTGGACGCCGAATCCCTGGCGTTCGACCACGGCGAACTGGAACAACTGCTCCAGCAGTCGTACCTGGATGGCGCCGGCGATGTCGCCTGTCGCCTGTTCAAGAGCACCGGCGGCTGGTGCGCGGGCCTGCGCATGGCCTTGCTGGAACCGGCCGACTGGGGCATTGCCGAACCCGGCGATGGCTTTGGCCCGTCGGCCACCCTGGCCGCCTACCTCGAACACGAACTGTTCGCCCTCCTCAGTGCCGACCAGGCGGCAGCCTGGCGCGCGCTGGTCCATCTGCCGCGCTTCAATGCGCCCCTTTGCGAGCACCTGTTCGGCGTTGGCGAGGGCGCGCCGTTGCTGCGCAACCTGCAGACGCTGGGCTGCTTCATCGAACCCCTGGCCGAGCACCCCGGCTGGTTCCGCATCTTCGTTCCGCTGGCCCGGCAGATTCGCACCCGCGATATCCAGGCCGGGCGTGGCTGGCACCTGCGCGCCTGCCAATGGTTCGCGGCCGAGGGGGACTGGCAGGCCGCCATCGAGCACGCCCTGGAGGCCAGGCAACCGGAGGCCGCGGTCAGCCTGCTGCAGCATATGGGCGTCGAGCATCTGTTCCAGGGGCGCAACGTCGCCTTGCTGCTGCGCCTGAACCGAGAGGTCGACCGCGACCTGTTGCAGGTGTCGCCCCACTGCCTGCGGCTGCTGGCCGGCGCCTTGATGTTCGCTGGGCAGTTGGACGAGGCGGCCACCTGCATCGCCGGGCAATCACGCTTCCTGCCCCAGCCGGATGCCGAACGGCAGCGCGAGCTGGTGGCCTACTGGCAGGCCCAGTACGGCATGCTGGCGCACCTGCAGGGCGATGCTCCTGGTGCCCAGCTGCACTTGCGCGAGTCGCTCGATGCGCTGCCCGATGCAGCCTGGGAACAGAACCTGGTCTGCTATTCGGGCCTGACCCAGCAGGCGCTGCTGGGGGGCCAGCTGGACATCGCCCAGAGCCTCAACCGCGAAGCGCTGCTGCTGGCGCGCAGCCGGGGCAGCCTGCTGCTGGAGGCGTTCCTGGAGCTGGATCATGCGCAGATACTCGAACACCGTGGCGCCTTGCTGCGCGCCGACGCCCTGCTCGAACGCGTCCAGGAGTTCCTCGCCAGCCAGTCGCGCCTGGCCGGCCCCTTGCTCGGCCGCCTGGCCCTGCGGCGCGGGCGCCTGGCGTTGCGCCGGGGTCGCGACGACGAGGCCCGCGAGCATTATCACTACGGGCTGCAGGAGGCCCGCAGCTGTGGCGACTACCGCGCCCTCTACGGCTACCTCGGCCTGGCGGTGCTGGACGCCAACCAGCGGGCCTTCGACTCGGCCTTCGATCGCCTGCGTGAAGCCGAGCGCCTGATGCAGATCCGCCATATCCCCGAGCGGGTCTACCGCGCGGTGTTGTTGCAGGTCAGCAGCAGCCTGCTGCTGATGCAGGGGCGCGCCGGCCAGGCCCGCCAGGCCCTGCTGCGGGTGCTCAAGCACTTCCGTGGCGAGCACGCGGTGCAGGCGCCCCCGGCCACCCTCGACCTGATCCCGCGTATCGAGTGGCAGCTGGCGCTGGCCGAGGTCTATGAGGGCGAAGTGTTCAATGCCCGGCAGCGCCTGCTCGGGCAACTGCACAAGGCCCGAGAGGCCGGCATGCCGGCGCTGGAGGTGGAGATCCACCTGGCACTGGCCGAATGCGAGTTCCTCGCCGGCGATCTGCCCAGGGCCGGGGCCTTGATGCGCGATGGCCTGGTCCTGGCGGCGCAATCCAGTCTGCAGCAGCCGCTGCGCGAGCTGCGGTTGCGCCAGCCGGCGATGCTCCGGGCGCTCGGCATGGAGGAAGAGGACGAGCCGACGGAAGGCGGCGCCGGTCCGCTCAGCCAGCGCGAACTGGAAGTGCTCGGCCTGATCGCCCTGGGCTGTTCCAACCACGAGATCGCCGAGCGCCTGTTCATCTCCTTGCACACGGTGAAGACCCATGCCCGCCGGATCAACGGCAAGCTGGGGGTCAAGCGGCGCACCCAGGCGGTTGCCCATGCTAAATCCCTGGGGCTGATGTAACGCGTCGTTAGTGCAGCGGTTGCACATGTCCCAGCCGGCGCAGCCGCTGGGCCAAATGCAGGTGCTGGGCCGGGTCGTCGCAGAGCAGCAGGGCGCGCTCCAGGTCGTAGCGCTCCGCCTGCGGGCAGTCCAGGCGCTGGTAGATATCGGCGCGGGCGAGGTGGTCGTGCATGCCTGGCGTGCCGAGCACCAGCACGCGCTCGGCATCCTTCAGCGCCGCCAGGTACTCGCCGGCTTCCTGGTGCAGCACGCGCAGGTTGCGCGACAGCCGCTGGATCATCTCCTGGGGGCTGGCGGTTTGCAGATGCACGGCCTGCAGCTCCGTCTGCGGCCCCAGCGAGCGCATCACCATGTCGCGGCAGTCCCGGGTGTACAGCCGCCGGCCACTGCAGGGGTCGAGCAGGTGGTCGGCCCCCGGTACGCGCAGCAGGAAGTGGCCGGGAAAGTTCACCCCGACCAGGGGAATGCCCAGCCGCGCGGCCAGTTCCAGGGCCAGCAGCGCCAGGGACAACGGCTGACCACGGCGGCGTTCCAGTACCTGGGGCAGCAGCGCCGCACGCGGGCGCAGGGGCGTGTCGTCGTCTTCGTGGAAGTCCAGCTCGTTCATGCGCCGCAGCAGGGGCTGGGCCAGTTCGACCGGCGGCAGGTTCGGCAGGCCGGCGGCCACCAGTTGCAGCAGGCCGCCGAAATCCCGCAACACCCGTTCCGGGTCCAGCCGTGGGTCATGCTCGGCGGCGACCCACAGGGCCGCCTCCAGCATCGCCGGTGGGTCGCGTTCGAGGCAGGCTAGACAGCGTTGGCGCGGGTCCATGACGTCTCTCCGGAGGGTTGATTCCTTGTAGCCAACTGGTTGATTTTCGTCCAGTAGTGGCACGCAAGGCGGTTATCTCGCCGGACCGGCTTATGTCGCCATCGGAGGGGGCGGAAGGCGCAGCTCGGCCTATACTGGCCCTAACGTCAGGAAGGGAGCCCGCCATGTTCGCCATGATGGAAACCGCCCGGCTGGAGGCGTTGCACCTTGCCAACGATCCCGCCACCGGACTCAAGGCCATCATCGCCATCCACAACACTCGCCTCGGCCCAGCCCTTGGCGGGTGCCGATACCTCGCCTACCCCGATGATGAAAGCGCCATCCGCGACGCCATCCGCCTCGCCCAGGGCATGAGCTACAAGGCGGCCCTGGCCGGCCTGGAGCAGGGCGGCGGCAAGGCGGTGATCATCCGGCCGGCCCATGTGGATAACCGCGCCGCCTTGTTCGAAGCCTTCGGGCGCATGATCGAATCCCTCAACGGCCGCTACATCACCGCGGTCGACAGCGGCACCTCCAGCGCCGACATGGACTGCATCGCCCAGCAGACCGGCCACGTCACCAGCACCACGGCCGCGGGCGATCCCTCGTCGCATACCGCCCTCGGTGTGTTCGCCGGCATCCGTGCCACCGCCCACGCGCGCCTCGGCAGCGATGACCTGGAAGGCCTGCGCGTGGCCGTGCAGGGCCTCGGCCATGTGGGCTACGCCCTGGCCGAGCAGCTCCATGCGGTGGGTGCCGAACTGCTGGTCAGCGACCTCGACGCCGGGCGCGTGCAACTGGCGGTGGAGCAACTGGGCGCACAGCCGGTGGCCAGCGGCGCCTTGCTCACCACCCCCTGCGACATCCTCGCGCCCTGCGGCCTGGGCGGCATCCTCAATGCCCAGACCGTGGGCCAGTTGCGCTGCGCGGCGGTAGCCGGCGCCACCAACAACCAGCTCGCCAGCGCCGAGATCGCCGACGAAATGGAAGCGCGCGGGATCCTCTATGCGCCGGACTACGTGATCAACTCCGGCGGGCTCATCTACGTCGCCCTCAAGCACAAGGGCGAAACACTGCCGGCGATCACCGCGCACCTGTCGCAGATCCGCCAGCGACTCACCGAGATCTACGCGCACGCCCAGGCCGACAAGCGATCCCCAGCGCGGGTCGCCGACGCCCTGGCCGAGCGCATTCTGTTCGGCTGAACGGCCGCCAACCAGCGGCCCGGCCCGTTAGCTCCTGGGGCCACAAGCCCCGGGCCCTGCGCAAGCACCCAAAAGGTGTAAGGAGTACTGCCATGTCCAACCGGATCGAACTGCCCTATACGCGCTTCCTCGACCCAGAGGGACGCCTGGTCGGCGAGCTGCCGGCCTGGGGCGACGACTTCAACCTCCTCACTGATCTCTATCGCCGCATGGTGCTGACCCGCCTCTTCGACCAGAAGGCGGTGGCCCTGCAGCGCACCGGCCGCATCGGCACCTACGCCCCGACCCTGGGCCAGGAGGCCATAGGCGTCGCCATCGGCAGCCTGCTGCGCGACGACGACGTGCTGGTGCCTTACTACCGCGACACCGCCGTGCAACTGATGCGCGGCGTGCGCATGGAGGAAATCCTCCTGTACTGGGGCGGCGACGAACGCGGCAGCGACTTCCAGGACCCGCGCTCGAAAGAGGACTTTCCCATCTGCGTGCCCATCGCCACCCAGTCCCTGCATGCCTGCGGCGTGGCCACGGCCATCAAGATCCGTGGCCAGCACCGCGCGGTGGTCACCACCTGCGGCGACGGCGCCACCAGCAAGGGCGACTTCCTCGAAGCCCTCAACGTGGCCGGCGCCTGGCAACTGCCGGTGGTCTTCGTGGTGAACAACAACCAGTGGGCCATCTCGGTACCCCGGCGCATCCAGAGCGGCGCGCCGACCCTGGCGCAGAAGGCCATAGGTGCCGGCTTCCACGGCGAGCAGGTGGACGGCAACGACGTGCTGGCCGTCTACGACCGCGTGCAATGGGCGCTGGATCGCGCCCGCCATGGCAAGGGCCCGGTGCTGCTGGAGTGCATCAGCTACCGCCTGGGCGACCACACCACCGCCGACGACGCCACCCGCTACCGCGATGCCGACGAGGTCAAGGCGGCCTGGCAGGAAGAGCCCATCAAGCGCCTGCAGGCATTCCTCGCCGCCAGCGAGGCCTGGGATGAAGGCCGCGAACAGGCGCTCATCGCCGACTGCCAGCGCCAGGTCCAGGCGGCTGTGGATAACTTCGAGAACGCCGGCACCCAGCCAGTGGAAGCGGTGCTCGACCACGTCTACGCACGTTGGCCGGCGGCACTCGGGGATCAGCGCGAAATGCTGATGGAGCGGGTCGCACGTCGCGAGGAGGGCCGCGGTCATGAGTAACCTCAACGACACCCTTGAGAAACGCGCCCTGCTCGAAGCCGTCAACCTGGCCCTGCACCGCGCCATGCAGGAAGACGAGAACGTCGTGGTGCTGGGCGAAGACGTTGGCGTCAATGGCGGCGTGTTCCGCGCCACCCTCGGCCTGCGCGACCGCTTCGGCTTCAAGCGGGTGATCGACACCCCGCTGGCGGAAACAATGATCGCCGGCCTCGCCGTGGGCATGGCCGCCCAGGGCTTGAAACCGGTGATGGAAATCCAGTTCCTCGGCTTCATCTACGCCGCCATGGAGCACCTGGTGTCCCACGCCAGCCGCATCCGCTGCCGCACCCGTGGCCGGCTCAGCTGCCCCATGGTTCTGCGCAGCCCCATGGGTGCCGGTATCCGCGCGCCGGAGCACCACAGCGAAAGCACCGAGGCACTGTTCGCCCACATCCCCGGCCTGCGGGTGGTGATCCCGTCGTCGCCGGCGCGGGCCTACGGGCTGCTGCTGTCGGCCATCGACGACCCGGACCCGGTGATCTTCCTCGAACCCACGAGGCTCTACCGGATGAACCCGCAACCGATCATCGACGACGGCAGGCGCCTGCCGCTGGATACCTGTTTCACCCTGCGCGAGGGCTCGGACATCACCCTCATCAGTTGGGGCGCCAGCGTCCACGAGACCCTGCAGGCCGCCCGGATGCTGGAGGAGCGGGGCGTGTCCGCCGAGGTGATAGACGTCGCCAGTATCAAGCCGCTGGACCTCGACACCCTCGAAGCCTCGGTGCGCAAGACCGGTCGCTGCGTGATCGTCCACGAGGCGCCGCGCAGCTGCGGGGTGGGCGCGGAAATCGCCGCCAGTCTCTACGAGCGCGCGCTGCTCGACCTGCAGGCGCCCATCCAGCGGGTCACCGCGCCGGATATCCCGCCGCCGCTGTACCGCCTGGAGCAGCTCTACATCCCGAGCCCCGAGGACGTACTCGCCGCTTGCGAGCTGGTGCTGAACTACGCCTAGACAAGCAGAACCATGCCTAGACAAGGAGCGCACGATGAAATACTTCAAACTGCCCGACCTGGGTGAAGGCCTGCAGGAAGCCGAGATCGTCCAGTGGCACGTGACAGTGGGGGACAGCGTCAAGGCCGACCAACTGCTGGTCTCGGTGGAAACCGCCAAGGCCCTGGTGGACATCCCGGCCCCCTACGACGGCGTGGTGGCCAAGACCTTCGGCAAGGAGGGCGACCTGCTCCACGTGGGCGAGCCGCTGCTGGGCTATGAAGGCGAGGACGCCGACGCCGGCACCGTGGTCGGTCGCCTGGAAGGCGGCGGCAACGCCCAGGCCGACAGCTTCTTCGTCGGTGCCGCGCCGTCCACCCGCGAACACCTGGCGCCACGCGCCACCCCGGCGGTGCGCCAACTGGCACGGCAGATGGGCGTGGAACTGGCCGCCCTGGCCGGCTCCGGCCCCGACGGCCTGGTGACCCGTTCGGATGTGGAGCAGGCAGCCCAGAGTGCCCGCGACAGCTTCGGTGGCGAGCGCCTGCGGGGTGTGCGCCGCAGCATGGCGATCAACATGGCGCGCTCCCATGCCGAAGTGGTGCCGGTGACCCTGTTCGGCGACGCCGACCTGCACCGCTGGCCGGAAGCCCGCGACCCGCTGATCCGCCTGGGCAAGGCCATCGCCGCTGCCTGCGAGGTGGAACCCATCCTCAACAGCTGGTTCGACGGTCGCGCCCTGTCCATCCGCCAGCACCACAAGCTCGACCTCGGCATCGCCGTCGACACGCCGGACGGCCTCTTCGTACCGGTGCTGCGGGATGTTGGCGGACGCAGCGCGGAGGACCTCAAGGAAGGCATGGCACGGCTGCGGGCGGATGTGAAGGCGCGCTCCATCCCGCCCCAGGAAATGATGGGCGCTACCCTCACCCTGTCCAACTTCGGCACCCTGTTCGGCCGCTACGCCAACCCCGTGGTGGTACCACCCCAGGTGGCGATCATCGGCGCCGGTGGCATCCGCGACGAGGTGGTGGCCTGGCAGGGCAAGGTGGAAATCCACCCGGTGCTGCCGCTGTCCCTGACCTTCGACCACCGGGCGGTGACCGGTGGCGAGGCGGCGCGCTTCTTCAAGGCGTTGGTACAGGCGTTGGAGCAGCCGTAGGGAGCCGGGCTACGGGATCACCCATTGGGCTCGCGACTCACCGCCCACCTTTCAGCTCGTAGGATGGGTTGAGCGGAGCGATACCCATCACATCAGCCGATGGGTATCGCAGGCTCAACCCATCCTACTTCGACCACCGCGCGGTGACCGGCGGCGAGGCGGTGCGCTTGCTCAAGGCGCTGGAGCAGACGTAGATATCCGGGGAAATACCTGTGGGGGCGAATTCATTCGCCAAGGGCAACGCAGTTTCCCCGAGCCTCTGGGGCAGGCCTTCGGCCTGCTTGGCGATTGAAATCGCCCCCACAAGATCGCCCCCACAAGGGGGCCTCACTTCCCACCCTTCAACTGGTTCCAGAGGCGTGTTTGCAGGCGCATCAGCTTCTGCTCCGGTGGTTTGATCACCACCAGCTTGCCCAGCGCCTCGGGGGCGGGGTGGATGATCGGGTCGCTGGCGGCTTCGGCCGACATGAACTGCCGCGACGCCGGCACCGCGTTGGGGTAGCGCACATAGTCGGTGATACGCGCCATGACCTTGGGCGCGAGCACGTAGTCGATGAAGGCCTCGGCGTTTTCCGGGTGCTTGGCGTCGGCGGGAATGGCCATCATGTCGAAGGCGATCTTGCTGCCTTCCCGGGGTTGCAGGTAGCCGATGCGTGCCGGCTTACCCGCTTCGCGGGCGCGTTCGTTGGCCTGGCCGGCGTCGCCGGAGTAGGCCAGGGCGATGCAGATGTCGCCGTTGGCCAGGTCCGCCGTGTACTTCACCGAGTTGAAGTAGGTGATGTAGGGACGCACCTTGCGCAGCTGCGCCTCGGCCTTGCGGTAGTCCTCGGCGGTTGCCTGGTTGGGGTCGACGCCGAGGTAGAGCAGCACCGAGTTCAGCACCTCGTCCGCCGAGTCGAGGAAGGCCACGCCACAGCGGGCCAGCTTCTCCATGTTTCCTGGCTCGAACAGCAGCGCCCAGGAGGTCGGCACCTCGCCGCCCAGGGCTGCGGCCACCTTGTCGTGGTTGTAGACGATCCCGGTGGAGGCCCAGAGGTAGGGCGCGCCGTGGCGATTGTCGGGGTCGACGGCTTGCAGCTGCTGCACCAGCTGCGGGTCGAGCCCGGCCAGATTGGGAATGCGCGACTTGTCCAGCGGACGGAAGACGCCGGCGCGAACCTGGTAGCCGAGGAAGTTGTTGGAGGGTACCACCAGGTCGTAGCCGGTGTTGCCGGCGAGCAGCTTGCCCTCCAGGGTCTCGTTGGAGTCGTAGACGTCGTACACCGGGCGGATGCCGGTGTCGCGCTCGAAGTCCTTGAGCACCTGCGGGTCGATGTAGTTGGCCCAGTTGTAGATGTTCACCAGCTTCTCCGCCTCGGCGGCCCGGGCGGTGCCCAGGCAGAGCGCGACGGAGCAGGCGAGGGCGAGCAAGGTCTTGCCAAGTGGCATGTTCGACTCCCGATCTGCTTATTGTTGTGGGGATTCGTTGAGGGTCATGGGGCGGCCCAGGTGACGTAGGCCTTGCGGACCGTGCCGAGGTTCTCCCAGAGCCCGCGGAACCCCGCGGCAATGGTGAACTGGCTGCCCGGGCCGAACTCCTTGGCCTCGCCCTGTTCGTCCGTCAGGCGCACGGTGCCCTGCAGAATCTGGCAGAACTCCTCATGCTCGGCCACGAATTTCTCGACGCAGGAACCGGCCTCCCAGACGCCCGCGACGAAGGCGCCGCTGGGGTCCTGGTAATGGACCCAGGTGCGCGCCTGGTAGGGCGGCGAGAGCAGGTCCCCGTGGTCGATGGTTTCCACCAGCGGCTGGGCCGGGCTGGCGGCGAAATCGATGACGCTGTCGATACCGAGGCTCATGTGGTTCTCCCGAATCAGCCTATGACGATGATGCGTTCGCGGCGAAAGCCGATGGCGTCTTCCGGCTCTTCCAGCTCGCGGGCGGCCTGGTGGCCGTGGTACACGGCGCTGGCGATGATGCCGGGGGCGAAACAGTCGCCGATCGGCCGCAGGGTCTTGATCCCGGCGTCGTGCAACGCGGCGGGGTTGGCCTGCAGTTGCAGGAGGAGTTCCTCGTTCGGGCTGCGTTCGGTCACCAGCACCACGGCGTCGGTGTGCAGGCGGCTTTCGCGGTCGGTGAAGCTGCAGGCAAGCACCGCGCTTTCTGCGTCCAGGGCGCTGAGCCGCTGGTTGGCGAGGATCTTCACCCCCAGCTCCAGCAGATGACCCTGGATGCGTCCCTGTTCCATGGTGTTGTCGGCCCAGGGCGAGACCACCGGGAAGGGCGTCACCAGGGTCACCTGGCAACCGTTCTTCACCAGCAGCTCGGCGAGCACGCCGCCCATGTAGAAGCTCTCGTCGTCGAAGATCAGCACCTCGCCACGGGGCAGGCGGCCGGCCATCAGGTCGTCCGGGGTGAACAGCGGGCGGTGCTCGAGACCGGGGATGGCGCGGTGGTGGGTACGGCCCACGCCGTCGTCGCGCCAGGTCGAGCCAGTGGCCAGCAGCACATGGGCGAAGCCGAAACCGAGCACGTCCTCGGCGCTGAGGCGGCTGTCGCGGTAGACGTCGACGCGGGTGGATTTCTGCAGCTGGAGGATGCGGTAGTCGGCCACCCGTCGCCATTCCGCAAGGCCGGGCAGGGCGCCTTCGAGCATCACCCGGCCGCCGAGGGTTTCGCCGGCTTCGGCCAGGGCCACGTTGTAGCCACGCTCGCCCAGGGCGCGGGCGGCTTCCAGGCCGGCGGGGCCGGCGCCGACCACCAGTACCGAATCGTCGGAGCGCTTCGGGTTCATCCGCTCCGGGTGCCAGCCGCGCCGCCATTCCTCGCCCATGGTGGGGTTCTGGGTGCAGCGCAGGGGGACGATGTTGTAGTCGGCCGAGACGCAGATGTTGCAACCGATGCACTCGCGGATATCGTCCAGGCGGTCCTCGCGGATCTTGTTCGGCAGGAAGGGGTCGGCGATGGACGGCCTGGCCGCGCCCACCAGGTCCATCATCCCGGACTTGATCAGGCGCACCATGGTGTCCGGCGAGGTGTAGCGGCCGACGCCCACCACCGGCTTGCTGGTGACCCGTTTGACGAAGGCGATGTAGGGCTCCTGGAAGCCCTCCTGGGTGAAGCGCGAGGTGCCCGAGTCATTGGGCCAGCCGCTGATGTTCACGTCCCAGAGGTCGGGGATCTCGGCGAGCATTTCCACCACCTCGCGGCCTTCTTCCTCGCAGCGCAGGCCGTCCGCGCCCATCAGCTCGTCCACGGCGAAGCGCAGGGCCACGGCGCAGCGGTCGCCCACCGCCTCCTTGGTGTCTTCCAGCACTTCGCGCAGCAGGCGCACGCGGTTGGTGAGCGAGCCACCGTACTGGTCGCTGCGGCTGTTGTAACGCGGGAGGAGGAACTGCTGGAGGATCGACAGGTTGTGCGCGGCGTAGCAGTAGATGATGTCGAAGCCGGCGCGCTTGGCGCGCAGGGCGGCGTCGCGGTGCCATTTGCGCAGGTCGCGGATATCGCTCAAGGACATGGCGCGGGCCTGGATTGGCTCGTCCAGCACGATGGACCGGTGCGAGGGGGCCAGCGGCGCCATGCGCGAGTCCTGGTTGCCGAAGGCCAGCCCCAGGTGCGCCAGCTCGATACCGGCCAGGGCTCCGTGGGCATGCACGGCACGGGTCATGGCTTCCACCGCCGGGATATCGCCGTCGTCCCACAACTTGCCCTCGGCGTAGGGGCTCTGGTCGGAGGTGGGGTGGATGTCGGTGACCTCGGTGCACACCGAACCCCAGCCGCCCTCGGCCTTGATGCCACGCATGGCCGCCAGCATGTTCGGCCGCAGGTGGCCCATGCCGTTGCAGTGGGGCACCTGGAAGAAGCGGTTGGGAGCGGTCACCGGGCCGATCCGGACCGGCTCGAAGAGGATGGAATAGCGCGGATCTGTAGGCATCGTGGCTTCCTCGGCTGCGGTACGCCTTCGGGCGGGCACCTGTTGTTGTTCTTCGTCAGCGTTCCGCTGTCGTGAAAAAGGTACTTTTATTTTCATGAAAAAGTACAGATATTTTTCACTTTCTCCAGGGCTACCCAATCCATGGGGTAGTGGCTAGAGTCTAATGACTCTATTGAATGTTTGTTCAGTTTTTTCTGGAATTCTTTCCGAGGCGACGGCTGGCATACAATGCGGAACCTTCAGATGCGGAATGACCACATGACGGATTCAGGCCTGGGCCTGCGCATTCGCGACCTGCGCAAGCGCCGCGGCGTGCGGCTGCAGCAGGTGGCGGACAAGATCGGCCGCTCGGTGGGCTTCGTCTCGCAGATCGAGCGCGGGCTCTCCAACCCCAGCGTCGAGGATGTCTCGGCCATCGCTGAACTGCTCGGCGTCGACTACCGCTTCTTCTTCACGCCCACCGCCGAAGCCGTGCATGGGCTCATGGTGCGCCCCGACGAGCGGCGCTCCCTGAGCTACCGGGGCGGCATCAGCGACCAGTTGCTCTCGCCGCTGATGTCCGGGCGCTTCCACATGCTCCTCACCGAGCTGGCGCCGGGGGCGCGCTCCAGCGAGGAGGGCAGCTCCCACGAGGGCGAGCAGGGCGGCTACGTGCTCGAGGGCCAGCTGCGCCTCTGGGTCGGCGACGAGTGCCTGGAGCTGAAAAGCGGCGACAGTTTCCAGTTCCAGTCCTCCATTCCCCATCACTACCTGAACCCCGGCGACAGCGTCACGCGGATCGTCTGGGTCTACTCCTGAGTCTTGCGGGCCTGCTTGCAGTAGGTCCGTAAAGCCCATTCCAGAGCCTTTACGCCAAGGCGGGCAAGCTCCGCCGGGCATACCTTTGGCCATTTTTCGAGGTTCCGCTTGCGCAATTGATTGAACGTATATTTAGTAGTAGTGTGATTTTCACCCGCCGACGCCAGGCCACCCCGCTGGCGGATCGCGGACTGCATGGCAGCCCGGCGAGCCGGCCGGATGCCCTGACTCACCTGAAAGCGCGAGGACAAGAACAATGAAATATCGCCGTCTGAACCTGCTGCTCGCCGGCGCCCTGCTCTCGGCCTGTGCCGGCGTGGCGCTGGCCTCCAACGAACTGAACATCGTCAACTGGTCCGGCTACGTGTCGCCGGATGCCCTGAAGAGCTTCCAGGAGGCCAACGGGGTCAAGGTGAAGTACGACGTGCTGGACAGCGACGACAGCCTCCAGGCCAAGCTGTTCGGCGGCAACACGGGGTACGACGTGGTCTACCCGTCCTCCACCTTCATGGCCAAGCAGATCGAGGCCGGCGTCTACGAGAAGATCGACTGGTCGAAGATCCCCAACCGCACCAACCTCGACCCCGAGCTGATGAACAAGCTCGCCCTGCAGGACCCGGGCAACCAGTACGGCGTGCCCTACGTCTGGGGCACCGACGGGCTTATCGTCAACCTGACCAAGGTGCGCAAGATCCTCGGGCCGGACTTCAAGCTCGACGACTGGAACCTCATCTTCGACCCTGCCGTGGCCAGCAAGCTCAGCGCCTGCGGCATTTCCATGATGGATTCGGCCAGCGACATCTTCCCCATCCTCCTCGCCCACATGGGCCGCGACCCCAACAGCAAGGACGTGGACGACTACCTGGCGGCCTACGCCGAACTGCAGAAGGTGCGCCCCTACATCACCCAGTTCAGCACCTCCTACCTCAACGACGTGGTCAGCGGCGACATCTGCGTGGCCGCCGGCTGGTCGGGCGACGCCACGGTGATCCAGCAGCGCATGGCCGAGGCCAAGCTGCCGGACGAGATCATCTACATCACCCCCAAGGGCGCCACCGGCCTCTGGTTCACCCTGATGGGCATCCCCAAGGACGCGCCCAACAAGGACAACGCCTACAAGTGGATCAACCACCTGCTGAGCAAGGAGATGGCCGCCAGCACCACCAACCACATCACCTACACCACCGCCGTGCTGATCGCCAAACCCCTGGTGGACCCGACGTTGCAGGCCAGCAACACGGTGTTCCCGCGCGACGAGGACATCGCCTCGGCCTTCACCTTCATGCCCATCGAGCCGAAGGTGCAGAAGGTGATGAACAAGTACTGGCTGCGCTTCAAGTCCAACGGCTGAGAGCGCAGGCCGCGCCCAGGTGTTTTATGATGGATGCGGACCGGCCATGGCCGGTCCGTCTCTTTCTTGCGCAAGCCTGCCGTGCCCGGCCGGCATTCGGAACCGACATATGACCAGCATGGAATCGACCCGCCCCAAGCGTAAAAGGACTGCCGCCGCCGAACCGCGTGCTCGCGAAGCCGCGGACGTGCGCCGCAAATCCCTGATCCAGGCGGCCATGCGCTCCATCGCCAAGTACGGCTACGCCGGCGCCACCATCGAG
The DNA here is from genome assembly GCF_000412695.1 of Pseudomonas resinovorans NBRC 106553. Taxonomy (NCBI): domain Bacteria; kingdom Pseudomonadati; phylum Pseudomonadota; class Gammaproteobacteria; order Pseudomonadales; family Pseudomonadaceae; genus Metapseudomonas; species Metapseudomonas resinovorans. Next base: position 5,221,891 of record NC_021499.1, on the reverse strand, counting down.
AAAATCTGCGGCGAGGCGCAGGTGTCGCGGGGCCTGATCAACCATCACTTCCAGAGCAAGGACGAGCTGATCCGCCAGGCCTATCGCGAGCTGTGCGAGGAGTGGACCTTCCAGACCCGCGACATGATCCTCGGCGCCGACCGCGACCCCGAGGACAAGCTGCAATCGATCATCCGCGCCTCCTTCGGCCCGGCGTTGTTCAAGCACGACTACATCGGCATCTGGGTCGGCTTCGGCAGCGTGATCGCCAAGTCGCCCACCTTGAAGCGGCTCAACCGCGAACTCATCGCCGAAGACATCGCCACCTACCAGAAGATCTTCGAAGCCATCGCCCACAAGCGCGGCAAGACCATCAACGCCCGCCAGGCCACCCTGACCCTGCTGGCGATGATCGACGGCTTCTGGAACCAGTGGTACCTCGACCCTTCTGCCTTCACCGGCGAAGAAGCCGCCCAGGCCTGCTTCGACTTCGTCGAGCGGCTTTACGCCTGACCTTCGGGGCTCTCCCCGTAGGATGGGTTGAGCCTGCGATACCCATCGGCCGATGTGATGGGTATCGCTTCGCTCAACCCATCCTACGATCCACCAGCGGAGCCCGGTCGGACCTCGAACGGTGGACCGGTGAAGCGTGGTCCACCCTACGATCTACAGGGGTTCAATTCGGCGCTTTGGCAAAGCGCCCATCCGTAGGTTGTGGCTGAGCTACGCGAAGCCCAACGTAGCCGGCCCCAACCTACGGGTGCGGCGTGGCCCGACCTTGTAGGCGCGAATTCATTCGCGATTGAAATCGCTCCCACGGGACAGGCCATTCCCGGTTGGTCGGAGCGCCCGTTCAGGCAGCAACGGCAGGGCGGCGGCGGTCAGTACCAGGGCCGCGCCGAGCCAGAGGTTCCAGGTGGGCCAGCTGTCCCACAGCAGGTAGCCCAGCAGCACCGACCAGATCAGCGAGCTGAAGGACATGGGCGCCGCCACGGCCAGGGGCAGGCGGCGGATGGCCTTGATGTAGAGCAGGTGCGCCAGGGTGGCGAGGACGCCCACCAGCAGCAGGATGCCCCAGTCGGCGGCCTGCAGCGGCCGCCACAGCCAGGGCAGCAGCAGGGCGCAGGCCAGGGCCATCACCAGGTTGTTGCTGGCCACCAGGTCGGCGTCGCTGTGGCCCTGCACATGGCGCCGGTAGAGCACAGCGGTGACGGCCCAGAACAAGGGGGTCAGCAGCCCCGGAACCAGGGCGTCCAGCTGCGGTTGCGCGCCCACCGGTGGATTGGCCAGCAGCACGCCCGCAAGCCCCAGGCCGCAGCTGATCCAGGCCCGCGTCGATGCCCGCTCGCCCAGCACCGGTCCGGCCAGCAGGGTGCTGAGCAGCGGCGTCAGGTAGTAGAGGCTGTACAGCTGCGGCAGGTCGAGGCCCGCCGCGGCGCGGTAGAAGCAGGCCCAGCCGGCGAGGTTGGCCAGGTTCATCGGCAGCAGCCGCCACTGGCTGCGGTGATCGGCCATGCGCCGCAGGGTAGGGCGGCGCCCCAGGACGGCGGCGCAGCCGAGGCCGAACAGGCTGCGCACCGCCAGTATCTGCCAGAGGCTGACGCTTACCACCAGCCACTTGGCCGCCGCGTCGCCACAGGCGTAGAGGAAGTAGGACAGGGCCATCAGCAGCAGGCCCTGGCGGTGATCGAGGGGCATGGAGACTCCATGGGGGCGTAGGGTGGATCGCGCTTCATCGATCCACCATCGGGGTTGGTCATGGCGCCGATGGTGGAAGTGAACAGCGACTTCCACCCTACGGGTCGTTACCCGCAAATAGGGTGCTCAATCCTCCACCAGGCGCACCAGCGCGTCCACCGCCAGCGCGCCGCGCTCCAGGGCCAGCAGCGGGTTCACGTCCAGCTCCAGCAGGCGGTCGGCCTGGCTCTCGGCATAGCGGGCGATGGCTTCCACCGCGTCCACCAGGGCGCCGATATCGGCCTTGGGCTTGCCGCGATAGCCGTCCAGCAGAGTGAAGCAGCGCAGGCCGCGCAGGGCCTGTTCGATCTCCGTGCGCGAGGTGGGCAGCAGCAGGGTGCGGGCGTCCGCCAGCAGTTCGACGAGGATGCCGCCGGCCCCCAGGGTCAGTGCCAGGCCGAACTGCGGATCGCGGGTCACGCCCACCAGCAGTTCGGCCACGACACCATCGGCCATCTTCTCCACCAGGAACCGCTCGAAGCCGGGCAGCTCGCCGAATGCCTTCGCCAGCTGCGCGGCGTCTTTCAGGTTGAGCTTCACCGCGCCCAGTTCGGTCTTGTGCGCCAGCTCGGCGGACACAGCTTTCAACACCACTGGGTAGCCGATGGCGCTGGCGGCGGCCAGGGCCTGGTCCAGGCTGGTCACCAGCTGCCCGGCGGGGATCGGCAGGCCGCAGGCGGCGAGCTGGCGCTTGGCGTTGAACTCGTCCAGCTGTGCGATTGGTCCGTCGCGCAACGGCACGGGGCTGGCCAACGGGTCCAGGCCGATCAGTTCGGTACTGCGGCGGCCGATATCGGCGGCGGCGCCGATGGCCAGGATGGCTTCGCGGATGCCCTGCATCGGCGCGATGCCGGCGGCCAGCAGACGCTTCGCGGCGGGGCCGTTCATCAGCTCGGCCATGGTGCTGAGGAAGACCGCCGGCTTGCCCTGCTGGCGGTGGGCCTCGATGAAGCCGGTGACCGATTCGTCCCAGCCTTCGATGCTTTCTTTCTCGCTGTCGGGGAAGTCCATGGTCAGCAGGCTGAGGTCGGTGTCGGCGCGCATCATCGCGGCAAAGCAGTCGGTCAGCGCCGGCACGTTGCCCCAGATGTAGGTCTGGTAGTCCAGCGGGTTGTGCAGCGGCACCAGTGGGCCAAGTACTTCCCCCAGCTCGCGGTGCACGGCGGCGGGCAGCTCGGGGTAGTCCAGGCCGCAAGCCTGGCCGAGGTCGGCCAGCAGCGAGGCGTCGCCGCCGGAGCAGCTCAGCGCGCCGACCCGGCGCCCGCCCAGGGGGCCGCAGACGTGCAGCAGCTTGAGGGTTTCCAGGAAGCCCGCCAGGTCTTCCACCCGGGCCACGCCGAAGCGGCGGAACAGGGCGTTGTAGAGCTCGTCGGCGCCGGCCAGGGAACTGGTGTGGCTGGCGGTGAGCTTGGCGCCGATGCTGGAGGAACCGGCTTTCAGGGCGATGATCGGCACGCCCCGCTGCAGGGCCTTGTGGGAGGCGCGGGAGAAGGCGGCGATATCGCCCAATCCTTCGATGTGCAGACCGATGGCGGTGACGCGCGGGTCTTCCAGCAGGGCCTCGATGGCGTGGTGGAAGTCGGTCACCGCCTTGTTGCCCAGCGCCATGATGTAGGCGATGGGCAGGTGGTGTTTCTGCAGCGACAGGTTCAGCGCCAGGTTGCCGCTCTGGGTGATGATCGCCACGCCGCGCTCGACCCGTTGGCCGCCCTGGTGGTCCGGCCACAGCGCGCAGCCGTCCAGGTAGTTGAGCAGGCCGTAGCAGTTGGGCCCCACCAGGGCCAGGTCGCCGGCGGCGGCCAGCAGCTCCCGTTGCAGATCGATACCGTCTCCGCCCACCTCGGCGAAACCGGAGGCGTAGCACACCGCGCCACCGGCGCCGCGCCCGGCGAGGGCGGCCACCAGTGCCAGGGTCTCCTCACGGGGCACGGCAAGGAAGGCGGCGTCGGGCACGCCCGGCAGGCTCGCCACATCGGGGAAGCAGGGCAGGCCTTCGAGCTGCTCGCGGCGCGGGTTGATCGGCCAGATCTCGCCAGCAAAGCCGATCAGGCGGCACTGGCGGATCACTTCGGCGGCCACGCTGCCGCCGGCCACGGCGATGCTTTTCGGGTGCAGCAGGCGTTCCAGGTTGGTGGTATGGCGGGGCATGTCGGGGCTCCAGAGTGTGCATGGTTCGAGGCATGTCGTAGGAGCGAGCTCCGCTCGCGATTCGCCAGCAGAGCTGGCTCCTACGGAAGCCGCTCTCGGCGTTTCAGCGCAGGCGGACGATGGTGGATTTGAGTTCGCTGTATTTCTCCAGCGCGTGCAGCGAGTTGTCGCGGCCGTTGCCGGACTGCTTGTAGCCGCCGAACGGGAAGTTCAGGTCGGCCAGTTCGTCGTAGCAGTTGACCCAGACGGTGCCGGCGCGCAGTTGCCGCGACAGCTCCAGGGCCTTGGCGAAGTCCGCGCTCCACACGGCGGCGGCCAGACCGTAGGGACTGTCGTTGGCGAGGGCCACGGCATCCATCGGGTTGTCGAAGGGGATCACCGACAGCACCGGGCCGAAGATTTCTTCGCGGGCGATGGCGGGGCGCTGGTCGGCGCAGGCGAACAGGGTGGGCTCGACGTAGTAGCCACCGCTGGTTTCCCGCGCGCGCAGGCCGCCGCCCAGCAGCTCGGCCTCGAGGCGGCCCCCGGCGATGGCGTCGAGCACGCGGCCCAGGTGGCCTTCGTCGATCAGCGCGCCCATGCGCGTGGCCGGGTCCATCGGGTCGCCGGGCTGGTAGCCGGCCAGCTCGGCCTGGATCAGCTCGCACAATTCGGCCTGGATGCTGCGCTGCACCAGCAGGCGCGAGCCGGCGCTGCACACCTCGCCCATGTTGCTGTAGATGGCGGCTGCGGCGGCGCTGGCCGCGCGGGGCAGGTCGGGGCAGTCGGCGAGCACGATGTTCGGCGACTTGCCGCCCAGTTCCAGCCAGACCCGCTTGAGGTTGGAGTCGGCGGCGGCATGCAGGATGCGCCGCCCGGTGGCGCCCGAGCCGGTGAAGGCCAGGCAGTCCACGTCCGGGTGCTCGGCAAGCAGTTGGCCGATATCGCCGAAGCCCGGCAGCACGTTGAACACGCCGTCCGGCACGCCGGCCTGGCGTGCCAGCTCGGCCACCCGCAGGGCGGTGAGCGGGGATTTTTCCGAGGGTTTGAGCACCAGGCTGTTGCCCATGGCGAGCGCGGGGGCGAACTTCCAGGCGGCCATCAGCAGCGGGTAGTTCCAGGGCACGATGGCGGCGACCACGCCGATCGGCTCGCGGCCGACCATGCCGAGGAAGTCGCGCTCGCTGGGGATGAGTTCGTCGGCCTGCTTGTCGATGGCCTCGGCGAACCATTGCAGGCACTGGGCGACGGCGGGGATGTCGCCGCCCAGGGTGTCGCCGATGGGTTTGCCGCAGTCGAGGGACTCCAACAGCGCCAGTTCGTCGTTGTGCGCCTCGATCAGGGCGGCCCAGCGCAGCAGCACGGCCTTGCGCTCGCGCGGGCTGCATCCGGCCCAGTCGCCTTGATCGAAGCTGCGCCGCGCGGCAACCACGGCGGCCTGCACCTCGGCGCCGGCGCAGCGTGTTACCTGCGCCAGCAGGCGGCTGTCGATGGGGCTGTGGCAGGGGAAGGTCGCGCCGCCCTCGGCTGCGCGGTAGGCGCCGCCGATGAAGGCACGGGTTTCGATGTCGAGGGCCGCCGCGCGGGCGGCCCAGTGGTCGCGGGTCTGGTTCATGTGCGGGCTTCCGGGGTGGTCAGCTCAGCTTCAGGCCGAGTTCCAGTTCCAGTTCGCGCTGGGTGCGCAGGATGGCTTCGTGGAGGATGTCGAGCATCTGGTCCACTTCGTCGCGCTGGATCACCAGGGGCGGGGAGAACACGCACAGGTTGGTCAGCGGCCGCACCATCAGGCCCAGCTCGTGGCAGTGGCGGTCGATGCGCATGCCGAGCTCGGTTTCGAAGGCGTACAGCTCGCTCCCGTCCATGCCGGATTCCACCAGCGGCCGCACCCGGCATTCCACGCAGCCCACCAGGCCCATGCCACGGGTGTCGAACACCAGGGGGATTTCCCGCAGGGCGTGCAGGCGTTCGAGGAAGTGCGGGCTGAGTGCGCGCACGTGTTGCAGCAGCTGTTCGCGCTCGATGATCTCGATGCTTTTCAGCGCCGCCGCGCAGCACACCGGGTGTCCGGAATAGGTGAAGCCGTGGCCGAAGCTGGCGCCGTTGGCGTTGCTCCCCGAGACCTCCTGGAACAGCCGCTCGGACAGCAGCATCGCGCCGAGGGGCAGGTAGCCGGAGGTGAGGCCCTTGGCGCAGGTGATCAGGTCCGGCTGGATGCCGAACACGGCTTCGGAGGCGAACCAGTGGCCGAGGCGGCCGAAGCCGGTGACCACCTCGTCGGCGATGAACAGCACGTCATGGCGCCGGCAGATTTCCCAGCAGCGCTTCAGGTAGCCCTCGGGCGGCACGATGACGCCGCCGGATGCCTGGATCGGCTCGGCGATGAAGGCGCCGACCTTATCCGCGCCGAGCTCCAGGATCTTGTTTTCCAGGTCCGCCACCCGTGCATCGCAGAAGGCTTGCAGGCTCATGCCGGCGGGCCGCCCGGCGGGGTTCACCGAGGGCAGGAAGTGGCTGAGGCCGGTGTTGATGTCGAACCAGTTGCGGTCGCGGTCCTTGCCGGTGACGGTGGCGCCCAGGTAGGTGCTGCCGTGGTAGGCGTGCTCCCGCGAGATGATGTGCTTCTTGCCCGGCCGGCCCTTGAGGTTGTTGTAGAAGTGCACGAAGCGCAGGGCGGTATCCACGGCGGTGGAGCCGCCGGTGGTGAGGAACACCCGCTTGAGGTCGCCCGGCGCCAGTTCGGCGAGCTTGGCGGCGAGCCGCGTCGGCGCCTCGCTGGTGAGAGAGAAGGGGTTCATGTAGGGCATGCGCAGGGCCTGCTCGGCGATGGCCTCGGCCATCTCCTTGCGGCCGTAGCCGATCTGCATGCACCACATGCCGCCGGGGCCGTCGATCAGGCGCTGGCCGTGCTCGTCGAAGACATGGATGCCTTCGGCGCGCTGGATGATGCTGCGCTGGTTGTGGCCGACGTCCGGCAGGTACTCCCAGGGGTGGAACCAGGCCTGGTTGTCGTGCTCGTGGATCTGTCCGATGGGGTCGCTCATGCCAACTCCTTGATGGGCCGGGTGCTGGTGCTGGACGGTTGGGCGCTGGGGGCGGCAGGCGCGCTGTAGTCCGCACCGCCCAGGCTGGCGTTGCCGGCCAGGGCCTGGCGGATTTCCTGCTCGCGACGGCGCTCGCGCTTGAGCATGTAGTGGTTGTTGACCAGGACCATGACGGTCACCGCGGCGATGAACAGGGTGCCCAGGGCGTTGATCTCGGGGTTGAGGCCGAGGCGCACGCGGGACAGCACCACCAGTGGCAGCGGGTTGGAGCCGGGGCCGGAGAGGAAGGCCGACATGATCACGTCGTCCAGGGAGATGGTGAACGCCAGCAGCCAGCTGGCGATCAGCGCCTGGGAGATCTGCGGCAGGGTGATGTCGAAGAACACCCGCAGCGGCGTGGCGCCGAGGTTCTGCGCGGCCTCGGCGAGGGACTGGTCCATGCTCACCAGGCGCGACTGGATGGTGATGGCGACATAGGACAGGCAGACCATGATGTGGCCGATCCAGATGGTCAGCATGCCGCGCCCGCTGGGCCAGCCGATCAGCTGCTGCATGGCGAGGAACAGCAGCATGGACAGCCCGGCGATCACTTCCGGCAGCACCATGGGGGCGCTGACCATGGCGGTGAACAGGGTGGAGCCCCTGAACTTGCGGTAGCGCGCCAGGACGAAGCCGATCCAGGTGCCGACGAACACCGCGGCGAAGGCGGTGGCGGTGGCCAGCTTGAGGCTGAGCCAGGCGGCGTCCATCAGCTCGCGGTCATGCAGCAGCTCGCCGTACCACTTGAGGGAGAAACCGGTCCAGAGGGTGACCATCTTCGACTCGTTGAACGAGTAGGCCACCACGCTGAGGATCGGCACGTAGAGGAACAACAGCACCAGGCCGAGGAAGGCGGCGCCGAGCAGCTTGCCGGGGCGTTTCATGCGCGCTTGAGCTCCTTGTTCTGGACGGTCTGGAACCAGGCCATGGGCAGCAGCAGGAGCAGCACCATGACGCAGGTGGCGGCGGAGGCCACCGGCCAGTCGGTGTTGTTGAAGAAGTCGTCCCACATCACCCGGCCGATCATCATCGAGTCGGAGCTGCCGAGGATTTCCGGGATCACGTACTCGCCGACGCTGGGGATGAACACCAGCAGCGAGCCGGCGACTATCCCGCGGGTGGACAGCGGCAGGGTGATGGTCAGGAAGCTCTCCCAGGCCTTGGCGCCCAGGTCGTGGGCGGCTTCCAAGAGGCGCGTGTCCATCTTCACCAGGTGCGCGTAGAGCGGCAGGATCAGGTAGGGCAGGTAGGAGTAGGCCAGGCCCACGTGCAGGCCGATGTCGTTGCGGTAGAGGCGCAGCGGCGTGTCCACCAGGCCGGTCCAGAGCAGCACCTGGTTGATCAGGCCCTGGTCCTTGAGCAGGCCGATCCAGGCGTAGACGCGGATCAGGTAGCTGGTCCAGAACGGCAGGATGATCGCCATCAGCAGCAGGTTGCGGTTGCGCGGGCTGGCGCGGGCGATCAGGTAGGCGGTGGGGTAGCCGATCAGCAGGCAGATCAGGGTATTGAGCGCTGCCACTTTCAGCGAGCTGAGGTAGGACAGCAGGTAGAGGTTGTCGGTGAAGATGGTCCGGTAGTGCTCGAAGTTGAGCCGGATGCTCAGGGTGAAGTCTTCCACCGAGGTCAGGTCGGAGTAGGGCGGGATGGAGAACTCCTGGTCCGACAGGCTGATCTTCAGCACCACCAGGAAGGGCACCAGGAAGAACAGGGTGAGGAAGCCGAAGGGAATGCCGATCACCAGTGACCGGCCCGACGGCAGGAACCTGCCGAGGCGCTGGACGAGGGCTGCCTGGTTCATTGGGTCACCATCACCAGGCTGTCCGGCTGCCAGGCCAGGTGCAGCCGGTCGCCGTAGGTGGGACGTTGCTCCAGGTCGTGCAGCGCATGGTGGGACACGTGCACGCCCATCAGTCGACCGCTGTCCAGGCGCAGGTAGAACAGGGTGTAGCTGCCCATGTAGGCGATCTGTTCCAGGCGGCCTTCGCAGGTGTTGCTGCGCTGGCTGAAGGGGGAGGCGGATACGGCGATGCGCTCGGGGCGCAGGGACAGGCTCAGCGGCATGCCGACGTAGCCGTTGAGACGGCTCGGCAGCTCCAGCGGCGCGGCCATGTCCTGGCAGTCCACCTGCAGGCAGTCATCGTCCAGCAGGCTGCCCTGGAGCATGTTGGTGGAACCGATGAAGCCGGCGCAGAAGCTGGAGTTGGGGTACTCGTAGACTTCCTCCGGCGAACCCAGCTGGACGATGCGCCCGGCGTCCATCACCGCCAGGCGGTCGGCCATGGTCATGGCCTCTTCCTGGTCGTGGGTGACCATCACGCAGGTCACGCCCACCTTGTAGAGGATGTTGCCGAGCTCGAACTGGGTCTGCTGGCGGATCTTCTTGTCCAGCGCCGACATCGGCTCGTCGAGCAGCAGCAGCTTGGGCCGCTTGATCAGGGTGCGCGCCAGGGCCACCCGTTGCTGCTGGCCGCCGGAGAGCTGGTGCGGCTTGCGCTTGGCGTAGTCCTGCATCTGCACCAGTTGCAGGGCGTCGCTGACGCGGTCGCGGATTTCCGCCTTGTCCACGCCTTCGCGCTTTAGGCCGTAGGCGACGTTGTCGGCCACGGTCATGTGCGGGAACAGGGCGTAGGACTGGAACATCATGTTCACCGGGCGGCGGTGTGGCGGCAGGTCGGTGATGTCTTCGCCGTCCAGCAGGATGCGTCCGGAGGTGGGTGTCTCCAGCCCGGCCATCATCCGCAGCAGGGTGGATTTGCCGCAGCCGGAGCTGCCCAGCAGGGCGAACATTTCGTTCCGCGCCACCGACAGGTTGAGGCTCTTGACCACGGTGTTGCCCTCGAACTCCTTGACCACATCGACCACTTGCAGGAAGTCGGGGCGGCCGATGTCACTGGGCGATTTCTGCACGCAGGTTGTGTTGTTCATGGCGTTTTTCTTGTTCTGTCAGGCTGTCGGGAATGGCCTGCGCCGCGTGGGCGGGGCAGGTCGCCAGACGGGGCCAACGGCGCCCCGCCGTCGCTGCGGGGTCAGCCGATCAGGCGCTCGGCGCCGCGCTTGAGCAGGCTGCGGGCGATGATCAGGCGCTGGATTTCGCTGGTGCCTTCCCAGATGCGGTCGACCCGCACTTCGCGGTAGAAGCGCTGCGCGGCGTTGCTGCGCATGTAGCCGCGGCCGCCGAAGATCTGCACCACGCGGTCGGCCACGCGGTTGACCATTTCCGAGGCCACCAGCTTGGCCATGGAACAGTGGGCGTGGATCACGGAGAGGTCCTCGCCGCGGTCCTGCATCTTCGCCGCCTCGTAGGTCATCAGGCGGGCGCCCCAGAGGTCGGTGAGGCTGTCGGCGAGCATGGTCTGGATCATCTGGTGTTCGCAGATCGGCTGGCCGCCGACCACGCGTTCCTTCGACCAGTCGGTGGCCATTTCCAGCATGCGCTGGGCGGCGCCCAGGGAGCGCGCGGCGATCATCAGGCGCTCGCGGCGGAACCAGCTTTTCGTGTAGGCCATGCCGTCGCCTTCGGCGCCGATGCGGTTGGCCACCGGCACCCGCACCCGGTCGAAGCGGTAGGTGGGGTGGTGGGAGGCGAAGTTATGGCCGAACAGCGGGTTGTCGATGATCTCGATGCCGGGGCTGTCGACGTCGACGAAGAACAGGGCGTCCTCGCCGCCGCCCTGGCCGTCCGGCACCCGCGCCTGGACGAACATGAACTGGGCCTTGTTGGCGCTGGTGACGAACCACTTCTCGCCGCTGATCAGGTAGTGCTCACCCTGGCGCACGGCGCTGGTCTCGATATGGGTGTCGGAGCCGGCCTCGCGCTCGGTGATGGCGTAGCACTCGGTCTTCTCGCCGGTCCAGATGGGCTTGATATAGGCCTCGATCTGGGCGGCATCGCAGGCTTCATACATCCACGAGTGGGCCTCGGAGATGCACCAGCTCAGCGCGTTGGTGACACGCCCCAGCTGCTCCCAGACCACCACCTGGTCGAGCATCGGCAGTTGCAGTCCGCCGTGCTCGCGCGGCACGTCCATGCGGCTGAAGCCCAGCTCGATACCCGTAGCCCGGTGCCCGGCGGTGATCTCCTTGGGCAGCAGCCCTTCGTTGAATTCGGCGGCTTCCTCATGGGGAATCAACTGTTCGGCGAAGTCACGGGCCTTGCGTTGCCATTCCAGGGTTTCCGGGGAAAGGGCATAGGTCATTGCTGATCTCCTGTCTTGTTGTATTTGTCAGGTGCTATTGAACGCTAATACAGCAAAATTTCATGGTCAACAGCGCGCCAGGCGTCTGATCGGTAATTTTTGCAGTATTGCGTTGGTAAGTGTCTGATTATTCAGGAAGTGTTTTCGTGAAATTTTTATTTTGTTTTTCATGGGTGGCGAAGCGAGGCGACCAGCGGCAAGGTCGGGGAGGGCGGCTCCCGGTATGGCCAGGTTGCTGCGCTGGAGCGCTCAAGGGCGGCTGGATGCTGCTGTCGGGTTGGGGTGTGGCGGGCGATAAAGGGCGTATCCGCTGGGTTTCATCCAGGCTTGACGCTTATTGAATGATCGTTCTATTTTCTATTGAACGATCATATAGCAGTTTGATCAGCGCGCCCTCTTCGCCATGGGCGCCATGTGCAGTCGATAACAAGAAGGAAACCTCACATGTACGAGCCCATCTCTTCCCGCCCGCAGGCCGATGACCGTGACAACCACACCCTGCCCAGCTGGATCTACAACGACGAACGCTTCTTCCAGCTGGAGAAGGAGGAAATCTTCTCGCGCTCCTGGCACATCGCCTGCCATGTCAGCGAGATCGCCAATCCGGGCGACTACATCACCCTCAAGTTCCTCGGCGAACGGGTGGCCGTGGCGCGCCTTGCCGACGGCAGCATCAGCGCCTTCCACAACACCTGCCGGCACCGCGCGCACCAGGTCATCACCGGCGAGCGCGGCACCTGCAAGCGCGTGCATGTCTGCCCCTACCACGGCTGGACCTACAACCAGGACGGCGGCATCCGCGCGATCCCCGGCGGCAGCGAGGAGGACGTAAAACAGGTGGGCCACGGCCTGCTGCCGGTGGACCATGAAGTGTTCATGGGCTTCGTCTGGATTCGCCTGAAGTCCGAGGGGCCGTCGGTGGCCGAGCGCCTGGCCGGCTACGCCGAGCTGCTGGCGGCCTACCGCATCGACGAGATGGTCCCCAACGACGATCTCAGCGTCGAAGAGCACCCGGTGGACTGGAAGAACATGATGGACAACTACCTGGAGGGCTATCACGTCGCCGTGGGCCATCCGGGGCTGAACAAGATGGTGGAAGGCGGCTACGACGTGGAGGCCGATGGCGCGAACGGCGTGAGCTTCGCCACCCACCTGCTGAAGGACCATCCCGCCGGCGGCCCGGACGAGTTCGCCTACCTCAGCATCCGCGCCTCGGCCGAGCACCTGCCGGGCGACCATGGCCGGCGCTGGAGCTACCTGTCGCTGTTCCCCAACGTGAACATCGGCCTGCAGCCGGACAGCATCGACTACTTCATCTTCTACCCCCTGGGCCCGGGCCGCGCGGTGTTCCGCACCGCCAGCTTCTCCCTGCCCAGCGCCAGCCCCGAGGTGCAGGCCGCGCGGGTGGCCGCCGGGCGCGTGTGGAGCCAGGTGCAGGAAGAGGACAACGAACTCACCGAGTCGGTGCAGCGCGGGTTCGAGGGCTCGGCCTATCCCTTCGGCTACCTCTCGCCCCGGGAGACCGGCGTGCGCGCCTTCCGCGACTGGATCCGCCAGCGCCTGCCCATCGCCCGCGAAGAGCAGCGCCCCTCCCATCACCTGGTTCGCCTGGGCTGAGCCCCGGCAGGTTGCAGTGCTTTCAGCCAACAACAACAAGAAGGAAAGACGCGCTATGCCTGTAGACAAGTGGAGCGCCCTGGCGCTGGCGGTGGTATCCGTGGCCACCGCGCAATCGGCCCTGGCCGGCCAGCAGGAGGAGGCCCAGGGCTTCGTCGAAGACGCCAGCCTGGTGTTGCTCAACCGCAACTTCTACATGAACCACGACCTGCGCGATTCGGGGCCGGACGAGCAGAGTTACCAGGAGGAATGGGCCCAGGGTTTCATCGGTACCTTCGAGTCCGGCTTTACCCAAGGCACGGTCGGTTTCGGCGTGGATGCCTACGGCATGCTCGGCCTCAAGCTGGACAGCGGACGCGGTCGCAGCGGTACCGGGCTGCTGCCGGTGGACAGCGAGGGTCGCGCCCAGGACGACTACTCCGAGGCCGGTGGCGTGGTGAAGATGCGCCTGTCGAGCACGGTGCTGAAATACGGCGAGATGCAGGTGGAAACCCCGGTATTCGATACCGGCGACCTGCGCCTGCTGCCGGAAACCGCGACGGGCTTCCTGCTCAGCAGCGATGAACTGGAGGGCCTGTCGCTGACCGCCGGCCACTTCACCGCCTTCAACAACCGCGACTCCACCAATAGCCGCGACGAGTTCTTCGGCTATGCCGTGGACACCTCGGCCGGCGGCATCGATTTCGTCGGCGGCAGCTACGCCATCAGCGACGCCCTGAGCGTCACCCTCTACGGCTCGGAGCTTTCGGAAACCTGGCGGCAGTACTACGGCAACCTCAACTACACCCTGGCCATCGACGACGAGCAGAGCCTCAACTTCGACTTCAACCTCTACCGCACCAACGACCATGGCGAGGCCCTGGCCGGCGAGATCGACAACACCACCTTCAGCCTGGCGGCGGTGTACAGCATCGGTGCCCACTCCTTCGCCCTGGCCTACCAGAAGGTGGATGGCGACACGCCCTTCGACTATGTCGGCGGCGACTCGATCTACCTGGCCAACTCGGTGCAGTACTCCGACTTCAACGGCGCCCACGAGAAGTCCTGGCAAGCGCGCTACGACCTCGACATGTCCAGCTTCGGCGTGCCCGGCCTGAGTTTCATGGCGCGCTACATCACCGGCGACAACATCGACGGAACCCGTGCGGAACAGGGCGGCGCCTACAACCCCTTCGACGAGGACCTCGGCGAGTTCGTGCCGCTGCAGGGGGCCGACGGCAAGCACTGGGAGCGTGACCTGGAGGTGAGCTACGTGGTGCAGGAGGGGGCGGCCAAGGACCTGTCGTTCCGCGTGCGCCAGGCGACCCATCGGGCCAACGCCGACCAGGGCGAGGGCAGCATCGACGAAGTGCGCCTGATCATCGAGTACCCCCTGGAAATCCTCTAGACCGCCCGCCGCCGGATGGCGGCGCTCCACCACGGCAAACGCCTTAGCTCGACCGAGGAGCTGCAATGAACCCGATCGTCAGACTTGCCCCGGACTTCTGTGCCGACCCCACCAACGCCTACACGCTGCCCGCGCCCTATTACACCGACGCGGGGGTGTTCGAGCGGGAGAAGGAACGCATCTTCGCCAACAGCTGGGTCTGCGTGGGGCACCGCAGCGAGGTGGCCGAGAACAACGCCTACATCACCCGCGAGTTCATCGGCGAAAGCATCATCATCGTGCGTGGCCGCGACGCCGAGCTGCGCGCCTTCTACAACGTCTGCCCGCACCGTGGCCACCAACTGCTGCAGGGCGACGGCAAGGCCAGGAACGTGATCACCTGCCCCTACCACGCCTGGACCTTCAAGCTCGACGGCGAGCTGGCCCACGCGCGCAACTGCGACCAGGTGGCCGACTTCGACAAGGCCAATTCCAGCCTGGTGCAGCTGCGCGTGGAGGAGTACGCCGGCTTCATCTTCGTCAACATGAACCAGGACGCCGGCCCGGTGGCGGAGCAGTTGCCCGGCCTGGAAGCGCGTTTGCGCCAGGCCTGCCCGGTGGTGGACGACCTGCACCTGGCCGCGCGCTTCGTCAGCCAGACCCCGGCCAACTGGAAGTCCATCGTCGACAACTACCTGGAGTGCTACCACTGCGCCCCGGCGCACCCGGGCTTCTCCGATTCGGTGGACGTCGGCCAGTACAGCCACAGCCTGCACGGCAACTGGTCGTTGCAGTACGGCGTGGCCAAGCCGTCGGAGAAGTCCTTCAAGTTCGACGAGTCGGTGAAGGACCCGTCCTTCGCCGGTTTCTGGGCCTGGCCCTGCACTATGTTCAACGCGCCGCCCGGCGGCAACTTCATGACCGTGATCTACGAGTTCCCGGTGAGCGCCGAGGTGACCCTGCAGCACTACGACATCTACTTCCTGAACCAGGACCTCACCGCCGACCAGCAGTCGCTGATCGAGTGGTACCGCAACGTCTTCCGCCCGGAGGACCTGCGCCTGGTGGAGAGCGTGCAGAAGGGCCTGAAGTCCCGTGGCTATCGCGGCCAGGGCCGGATCATGGTCGATCACCAGCGCAGCGGCCTCAGCGAGCACGGCATCGCCCACTTCCACCACCTGGTCGCCCAGCAGCACCAGGACTGAGCCCAGCGGAGACGAACATGAACAACCTGCAGCAGATTATCGCGGTGCGTGTGGCCGCGGTGGAACAGATGACTCCGCAGATCAAGCGCTTCACCCTGGCGGCCTGCGATGGCCGCCCCTTGCCCGGCTTCACCGGCGGCAGCCACGTACTGGTGCAGATGACCCAGGGCGAGCGGCGCTTCACCAATGCCTATTCGCTGATGAGTTCGCCGGCCGATACCCGCCACTACCAGATCGGCGTGCGCCGCGAGGAGAACTCCAAGGGCGGTTCGGCGTTCCTCCACGAACAGGTGGCGGTGGGCAGCGAGCTGCGCATTTCCCTGCCGAGCAACCTCTTCGCCCTGGCGCCCGAGGCCGGTCACCATGTGCTGGTGGCCGGGGGCATCGGCATCACGCCCTTCCTTTCGCAGCTTCACGACCTGCGCCGCCTGGGCGCCAGCTATGAGCTGCACTATGCCTTCCGCGCGCCGGAGCATGGGGCCTTCCGTGAGGAACTTGTGGCCGGGCATGGCCCGCAGTGCCGCTTCTACATCGACAGCGAAGGCCAGCGCCTGGACCTGGACGCGCTGTTGGACGGCATGGCTCCCGACGCCCATGTCTACGTCTGCGGCCCGCGCCCGCTGATCGATGCGTTGATCGAACGGGCCCGCGCCAAGGGGATCGAGCAGGCGCGGGTGCACTGGGAGCAGTTCGCCGCCACGCCGGCCGAGGGGGGCGCCTTCACCCTGGTGCTGGGTCGCTCCGGGCGCGAGCTGCAGGTGGAGGAGGGCAGCAGCATTCTCCAGGCCATCGAGCGCAGCAACGCCGCCCAGGTGGAGTGCCTGTGCCGCGAAGGCGTCTGCGGCACCTGCGAGACGCGCATTCTCGAGGGCCAGGCGCAGCACTTCGACCAGTACCTCACCGACGAGGAGAAGGCCGCGCAGCAAAGCCTGATGATCTGCGTCTCCCGGGCGGCGGCGGGCAGCCGGCTGGTGCTGGACTTGTAGGGAGCTGGCCTCTTCTCGGCCGGGCGGGGCTGTTCGTCCTGGTTGCCTTCGCTGTACCGTGCATGCCCATGACCGACTCCTCCTGGCAGGGGGCGTTCTGGCTGGCCGGCGATTTCTGCCTGATCGCCGGTGCCAGCGGCGCCACCCATTCCCATGCCCACTACGCCCACCAGGTCCTGCTGGCGCGGGACGAGCCCCTGCACCTGCAGGTGGAAGGGAAACCGGTGAGCGGTCGCGTGGTGTATGTGGAATCGATGCGCAGGCACGCGCTGGCCGATGCCAGCCAGCCCATGGTGGCGGTCTATGCCGAGCCATTGGCATTCAGCCTGCCGAGCTTGCGGGAGGCCCTCGACCCGGCCGGAACGGACCTCCAGGAACTGGCCGAGCGCCTGCTCCATGCACCCAGGCAGGCGCTGGATGGACGCGTCGCCCGGGCGCTCGAGGCCGTGGACCTGCTGCTGGCGGAGAAGGTCAGCGCGACCGCGCTGGCGCAGGAGGCGTGCCTGTCCCTCAGTCAGCTGGAGCGGCTGTTCGGCGAACAGGTCGGTCTGTCGGTCCGCCGCCTGGTGCTCTGGCGTCGGCTGCGGCTCGCCCTGAAGCTCGCCATGGCCGGGGAGACGCTCACCCGTGCCGCCCATGCCGCCGGCTTTGCCGATGCCGCGCACTTCTCGCGGACCGTGCGCGCCACCTTCGGCGTGCGTGCCGATCGGACCCTGCGCAACTTTCAGCTAAGGCTGCTTTAGCAAAGCATCCGGCGCGCTGGGGCTGGGCTGCCCTGGCTCTTCCGCCTGGAAGGGCGCAACCAGTTGGGCGAGGTAGGCGCTCGGGTAGTCGGGCTGGCTGCCAATGCCCAGGTCATCACCGCCGATGCGGTAGTTCGGGTTGTAGAAGGCAGTCCCCAGCAGCCTGTCCCAGAAACTGAAGAACAGGGCGAAATTCACATCGCCTGCGGTGCCGTATTTCATGTGGTGAAAACGGTGCACGGGCGCCCAGGCGAAGAGGTGGCGTAGCGGGCCGATGCGCATGTCGACATTGCTGTGCTGGAGCAGGAGCTGGATGGCGATGGCGAAGGCCAGCAGCGCGGCCACTTGCGTCGGTATGCCGAGGATCAGCAGCGGCGTGATCGCGGCGATGGTTTCCACGGCCAGGTGCAGCGGGTGTTTCATCAGGCCGTTGAAGCCGTACATGCGCCGCACGCTGTGGTGAATCGCGTGCAGGCGCCAGAGCCAGGGCAGGCGGTGGCTCAGCAGGTGCATGAGGGTCAGCCCCAGGTCCGCCACCACCACGCTCACCAGCAATTGCAGCCACAGGGGCCAGGCATGGGGCCAGAGGCCGGTATCCGGGAGCAGGGCGGCCAGCAGGGGAACGGCCAGCAGGCCGAGCGCGCTCAGCCCTTCGTTGACCAGGGCATGCAGGGCGTCGCGCCAGCGGTCGTCATGGTCATGGTTCCAGTCCGGGCGGTAGGGCAGCCAGGCTTCGGCCAGGAAGGACAGCCCTATGGCCAGCGCCAGCAGCACCAACAACCAGCCGGGTTGCTGCGGGTAGGCCTGGGCCAGGCCGAGCGCGAGGGCGATGAAGCCGAACAGAAAGCAGGGGGCGAAAAGCCGGGCGATGAGAATACGCATGAGGCACTCCTGATGTGGGGTGCCTCAGCTTCTCTTCGATGCGGAACAGGGGCTTGAAGAAACGGCGCAAACTCAGTCGGCGGCCGGCAGCTCCAGCTCGGCCAGCGCATCGGGCTGGTTCTTGAAGGCCCGGGCGAAGGTATCGCGGTGCTTGGCCATGAAGATGCCGATGTCTTCCACCTGCTGCTCACTCAGGGAAGGCACCGCCTTGTGCAGGACCTCGCCCAGGGACTCGGCCAGTTCGAGCATCTTGTCGTAACGGTCGGCTTCGGCCTTATCCATGAACAGGCGCTCCGGATCGCGGCTGCTGCGGTACACCACTTCGACGGCCATTCATCACCCCTCACCTTTGATCATTGGGTTAAAAATACTGGATGCGCGTACAGTATTCGGAATGATGGCAAATGGAAATAGCCCGTCGGAAATTTCCATTCGCCGACTGTGCCTCGCGTTCGTTGCGAATCGGTCAGAAACCCGCTGGAAACCAAGCATAGCCCGTGCCCGAACCCCTGCGACATCCTGCCTCGTAGCGCCGGGGCGGTTGCGGCCCCCATCCTGCATAACCCCACTGTCACCTTGCCCCATTACCGTCGGGGCCGTCGTCGCAAGGAGTTTTATCGTGAAGATCAACTGGGCTGAAAGACTGCGCGAGAACGTGCATGGCCTGGCCGAGTCGCTGGGAAATCTGCTGGTGGAGAGCTTCCACTACCTGGCGCTGTTCGCCATCGGCGGGATCACCGCCTGGGCTGCGGTGGTGGCCTTCCTGGGGATGGTGGAGAAGGGGCACATCACGGTCGATGACATCCTGCTGCTGTTCATCTACCTCGAACTGGGTGCGATGGTCGGCATCTACTTCAAGACCAACCACATGCCGGTGCGCTTCCTGATCTACGTGGCGATCACCGCGCTGACCCGCCTGCTGATTTCCGATGTGTCGCATCACCACCGGCCGGACCTGGGCGTCGTCTACGTCTCGGGCGCCATCCTGCTGCTGGCCCTGGCGATCCTCGTGGTGCGTTATGCGTCCTCGCGCTTCCCTTCGGTGCAGACCGACGCCCCGCCGCGCCGACGCAACCCAGGTCCTCAGGTCGAGGCGGAAGAAGAGGCCTGACCCCGTGCACGGTTAGCGTGCATCAGATGCGCGCTATCCGTGCAACGTTGACCTGGCCGGAGCGTACCGGCGCCACGTGGCCGCCGGTCATGCTGGTGAGCAGTTCCCCGACCTTGTGGCCGTTCTCGATGGCTATCCCCAGGCGGATGCTCTCGATCACCCGCTTCAAGCGCACCGGGTCGTTGCGCTGGGCCGCACTGATCATGCGTCGCGCCACCACGCCGCGGTCGTTGGTGAGGGTCAGCATGATGTTGCCACCCGGGCCTTCAAGGCTGAGGTTGACGCGGTATTCGGCCTGGAAAGCGTCGGTGAGGATCTCGAAGGGGTTGTACATGGCCATTCACCTGGTTGGTCGAGCGATGAGTCGATGGACGCCAGAACAATTGCAAAGTTCGAACCGCAATGACCGACGGAGCCACGTTGCCCCGACCAACTGTCGCGGACAGGCGTGATCGGGGTCGTACCGCACGGGCCGATAGAAATTCTCTGTTGCAATCCGAGTGGGCATGTAAATAATTCTCAGAATTATTTCCCGGATTCCTTCGCCTCGTCGGACAAATGGCCGACAGAGGCTTCCTCGACCAAGGTAGCAACGTGAGCAAAGCCAAGACTTCCACGCGCTGGGACCTGACCGCGCGCGTGCTGGCGGCGATTCTCGGTGGCTACGCGGCGGCCTATGCGGCCACCGCGTTCCTTTCCGTCTATCTGCCGCTGATGCGCAGCGACCGGGTGGTGTTCGCCAGCCTGGCCTGCTTCGTCGTCTACACCTTCGCCATCATCTACGCATTCGCCGCGCGCTCGGCCCTGCGCGTCTGGCTGGTGCTGGCCGGGGCGACCGCCTTGATGGCCCTGGCGGCCTACCTGCCCAGCGACTTCGGAGTACGCCCATGAGCCTGCGTCAATCCATGGCGGGACTGCACACCTGGGGCGGCCTGCTGCCGTCCTGGCTGTTGTTCGTGATCTTCTTCGCCGGCAGCATCGCCTGCTTCGACAAGGAGCTGGAGCGCTGGATGCGCCCGGCCGTTCACGAACCCGCCGGCCACAGCCTGAGCCTGGACCAGGTGCGCGACATCCTCCTGGCCAAGGCGCCGGACGCCCACGCCATCTGGATCCGCCCGCCGAGCGAGCGTGAACCCTTCTTCTGGGCGGGCTATGAGCCGGCCGACGAAAGCGAGTTCGTGCGCCTGGCGCTGGACCCGGCCACCGGTGAAGTCATGCCGGAAACCGTCGGCGGGCTGTTCTTCTTCACCCTCCACTACGACCTCAACGCCGGCATGATCGGCATGTACATAGTAGCCATCGCCGCCATGTTCATGCTGGTGGCGCTGATCAGCGGAATCATCATCCATCGGCGCATCTTCAAGGACTTCTTCACCCTGCGCCCGGACGCCAACGGCCAGCGCGCCTGGCTCGACGCCCACAACCTGTTCGGCGTGGTGGGGCTGCCCTTCCACCTGCTGATCGCCTACACGGGCCTGGCGATCTTCGTCGTCTTCTATATGCCCGCCGCCATCCAGCAGGCCTACAAGGGCAACGCCGAGGAGTTCTTCCGCGACGTGATGGGCGCCTACGAGCGCGAGGATGTGAAGCGCCCGGCACCGCCGGCGGCTTCCCTCGACGCCCTGGTGGCCGAGGCCCATCGCCACTGGGGCGGCAACGAGACCGGCTGGCTAAGCGTGCATCACCCGGGGGACGAGGCGGCCGTGGTGGATATCCGCCGCTACAACCGCTCCCAGATAGTGGACTTCCAGTGGACCTTGTCCTTCGACGCCGCCAGCGGCGAACTGCTGCATGAGCAGAAGCCCTACAGCGCCGGCTACGCCAGCTATGCCTGGTTGACCAACCTGCACATGGCGCAGTTCGGCGGGCAGATAGTCCGTGCCCTGTACCTGCTGCTCGGCCTGATGGGCTGCGCCATGCTGGTGTCGGGCCTGCAGGTCTGGCTGCGCAAGCGCGAGGCGCGCGGCGGCTACGGCATCGGCCTGGTGCGTGCGCTCAACGGCGCGGTGGTCGGCGGCCTGCCGGTGGCCAGCCTGGCGCTGCTCTACGGCAACCGGCTGATCCCGGCGGACATGGCGGCGCGGGGCAGCGCGGAAACCTGGGTCTTCGTCGGTGCCTGGCTGCTGGTGGCGGTCTGGGCGGTGCTGCGTCGCAACAGCGGCAAGGTGGCCCGCGACGTGCTGCTGGCGCTGGCGGTCCTGGCCCTCGGCCTGCCGCTGCTCAACGCCCTGGTCACCCCCCAGGGCAGCCTGCTGACGACCCTCGGTCGTGGCGACTGGGACCTGGCCGGGATCGATCTCGTCCTGCTGTTCTCCGGCGTGGTCTGCGCGCTAGCGGCCAGGCGCCTGTCGCTGCCGCAGGTGGAAAAGGCACCGCGTCGCCGCCGTCTGGTGGAGGAGAGCGCGTGATGCTGGTCCTGAGTTTCGCCTTCTGCTACCTGGCCATGGTCTGCCTGGCCCTGGCCATGTCGCGCCAACACAAACTGGTGTTCAGCGGCGCGCCGAGCGAGTCCCGCAGCCGTCTGCTGCGTATCGGCGCGGTCCTGGCCATGGCCGTCGGCCTGGCCCTGGCCATGGTCCAGCTCGGCGGCGAGATCGGCGGCGTGATCTGGCTCTGCCAGCTGATGCTCGCCGGCCTGCTGCTGGTTGCCCTGCTGGCCTGGAAGGCCCGCTGGGTGCTGCCGCTGGTGGCCGTGCTGCCAGTGACCGGTGGCCTGCTGGCGCTGGTCTGAACCACCCGCCTGAAGCTGCTTTCCGTTCGCATTGGCAGGCGTACACTGACCCTGGCGGTGCCCCGCATCACCGTCAGGAGGTGTTCCATGCGACCCACGTTGCTCCTCGTCGTGCTCGCCGTGGTGATTATTTCCCCGGCCGCGCTGGCAGCCACCACCGAGGTCAGCTTCACCCATCCGGAGAAATTCACTGACGCGCGCCTGAACCGCGACCGTGGCCGTGGCGCTGACGATTTCGTCCTGAAGGACCTCAAGGCGCATATCGAGAAGCTGGGCGGTCGCTACCTGCAGCCGGGGCAGACCCTCAAGGTGGATATCCGCGACATCGACCTGGCCGGCCAATACGAGCCCTGGCGGGTGAACTTCCAGGATGTGCGTGTGCTGCGCGGGGTGACCTGGCCGCGCATCAAGCTGCATTACAGCCTGGAGCAGGATGGCAAGGTCCTGTCGAGCCGGAATGTCGCGGTGATCGACCAGACCTACCTGCAACGCGCCAACCGTTACTTCAGCAACGACCGCCTGCGCTACGAGAAAACCATGCTGGATGACTGGTTCCGCTGGAACATCGGCCCGCAGCGTCGCACGGCTGCCTATTGATTGAGGAGGGGCCTGTAGGTTGTGGCTGAGCCATGCGAAGCCCAACGTTCGGCCTGGCCGGGAATCGTTGGGTTTCGCTGCGCTCTACCCAACCTACAGTACTCATGACCACGGCCTAGCGACGTAGGATGGGTTGAGCCTGCGATACCCATGCTGTTCGTTGGAGCCGATGGGTATCGCTGCGCTCAACCACATCCTACGAGTCGCACCCGGATAGCTGGCAACTCACTCGTCACATCCACCAACGGAGTCGAGCTGATCTCCGAATGGTGGACAGGAAAGCCGCGCACACCGGGCGCGATGCCCGTCAGAACTCCAGGCTGTAGCTCAGGCTGTAGGTACGGCCGCGACCACGGTAGTCGAACAGTTCGGCGGGGATGTTGGCGCTGTAGAACACCTGCGCACGTTGGCCCCAGACGGTGGTGTAGTCCTTGTCCAGCAGGTTCTGGATGCCGAAGTTGAGGGTGCCCACCGGCAGGGCGTGGCTGCCCAGCAGGTCGAAGGTGGCGTAACCGTCGATCTTGTGGTCCTTGCCGTCGAACTGGCCGTTGGCGAGCACGTTGCCGTCGTCGGAGAGGTTGAAGGTGCGCACGCCCTGCAGGCGCAGGCTGGTGTCGCCGCCCTGCCAGCCGACGAAGGCGGTCAGCTTGGAGGGGCTGGCGGCGGTCACGTCCTGCTTCTGCCAGCGGTCATCCACCTTTTGCTGGGAGCGGATGGCCAGGGCGCTGGTGCCCACCTGCCAGTTCTCGGTCAGCCAGTAGTTGGCCTGGCCTTCCAGGCCGTAGTTGCGCTTCTTGTTGTCCAGCTGTTCCACCAGCAGGGTGGTGCGGTTGTAGGTGATGCTCTTGTCGGACCAGGCATAGAAGGCCGCCAATTGGGCGTCCAGGCCGCCGTCGTAGTGGCGCCAGCCCAGTTCCACCTGCTTGGTCTTGATGCCGTCCAGGGCCGAGTCCTTCACGTTGACGCCGCGCTGCAGCACCCAGTGACCGTTGACCGGTGCCGCGGAATAGCTGCCCTGGCCGTAGTACTTGGCCGGGTCGGGCAGCTCGAAGCCTTCGGAGTAGTTGGCCCAGACCTGCTGCGCCTTGTTCAGCTTGTACACCGCGCCGAAGTTGTAGAGATCGACCTGGTAGTCCTTCTCGCCGCCGGGGATGGCGTCGGCGCTGGTGCCGTTGCCCTTGCTGATCTGGATCTGCTGGGCGGCCGCGACGAAGTCGCCGACTTCGTTGTTGGTGCGCTGGCGGCGTACGCCACCGGACAGGGTGAGGTCGTCGGTGGCTCGCCAGCTGCCCTGGGCGAACAGCGAGTTGCTGTCGGTGTCGATGCCCGGGTAGCGGCCGACCTTGGCGTACTCGTCAGCAACCAGGCCGCCGGTCTGGGCGGCGGTGCCGAGGTCGAACAGGGCCTGGTCGGAGTCGAAGCTCTCCCGCTCGATGTCGGCGCCGTAGGTCAGGGTGAAGCGGTCCCACTCCTTCACCAGCACCGCTTTCAGCCCGTAGTAGTCGGTGTCCTGCTGGGACGCGGAGTAGTAGGAACGGCTCGGGTTGATGGCACCGGCGCCGGTGAAGACGATGTTCGGGTAGGGCTGGAAGGCCATTTCCTCGCTGCGGTAGTAGGCCTGCAGGTAGAGGTCGTGGCCGAGCACTTCGGGGGCGTGGTAGGTGGCGTTGAACTGGCTGCGCTCGGTGCGCGGCTCGCGGTCGAAGCTGGCGCCGCCGCTGATCTCGAACGGCTGCTCGCCGCGCAGGGCGGAGAAGTTGCGGCCCATGTCGACACCCTTGTCACCGTCGTAGCCGGAGTCGTACCACTGGGCGCCCAGGCTCAGGCTGTGGCCGTTGGCGAAGGCGAAGTCGAGGCTGCCCATGACATCCACCGCCTGGTTGTACTGCAGGTCGGTCTGGGTGATGTCGAGCATCACCTGGTCGCCGTTGCCATCGTAGGCGGCGCCGTTGTTCTGGTAGGCCACCGAGGCGCGGCCCTTGAGCTGCTCGCTGCCGCCACTGACCGACTGGGCCACGCGCCAGTCGTGGTCCTGGCTGGATTGGAAGCCGCTGCGCACGCCCACTTCGCTGTTGAACCGCGCCGGGCCTTCTTCGCCCTTCTTGGTGACGATGTTGATGATGCCGCCGGTGGCGCCGCCACCGTAGACAGCGCTGGCGCCGGACAGCACTTCGATGCGCTCGACGTTGAACGGGTCGATGGAGTCGAACTGGCGGCTGATGCCACGGGAACTGTTCAGGGACACGCCGTCGATCATCACCAGGGCACTGCGGCCGCGCATGTTCTGGCCGAAGTTGGTCCGGCCCTGGGGGCCGATGTCCAGGCCCGGGATCAACTGGCCCAGGGCTTCCTTGAAGGGCACGCCGGCCCGGGTCTGCTCCTGCAGCTGGGGCGCGTCGATGATCCACACGGTGCCCGGCAGCTCGCTGATGCTGGTGGGCGCGCGGGAGCCGACCACCACCTGGCGGTCCACCACCAGGGCGGCGCCGGTGGATTGCAGGCTGTAGCCGCCGTCCTGGGCCGTGGCATCCAGGCCGCTGCCGGCCAGCAACTGGCGCAGGCCGTCGTCGATGCCGAACTGGCCATGCAGGCCCTGGGTCGTGCGGCCGTCGGTCAGCTCGGGGCTGAAGGACAGCAGTACGCCGGCTTCGCGGCCGAACTGGTTGAGCGCGGCTTCCAACGGCCCGGCCGGGATGTCGAAGGCCTGGCGCTGGCTCTGCGCGCCTATTTCCAGCGGGGCGGCGAAGCTCTGGGCGGGCAGGGCGGCAGCCAGGCCAAGGCCCAGCAGCAGGGCGCGGGCGAGGGGCGTGCGGGTGAAGGGGCGGAGGCGTTGCGGGTACTGCATGGCGGTGTCTCGCAAGTGAAAAGGGAGGGTCTCTGCCTGCCTTGTCACGCGAGGTCGGAAAAAAGGCTCAGCTTTCGCAAAAAAATTTGAGGCGTTCAATCGTAGGGTGGATGGCGCTTTGTCCATCCACCAATGTGTTCAGCCTCGGCACCGCTGGTGGATCGGTGAAGCGTGATCCACCCGATCCCAGTCGGCTCGGTCAACCCGTCGCGCGCGGATGCACCTTGACCCAGTAGCGGGTCAGGCTGTGCACCTCCACCGGCAGCGCCTTGGGCAGCATGGCGAGGATGCGTTCGGTGTGGTCCAGGGGATAGCTGCCGGAAATCAGCAGCCCCGCCACCTGTGGGTCGCAGCCGAGGTGGCCGCGACGGTAGCGGCCGAGTTCGGCGAGGAAGTCGTCCAGGCGCATGCCGCTGGCCACCAGCATGCCCTGGGTCCAGGCGACGCTGTCCTCGCTGGCGCTGCCCGCGGTTTCGATGCGCATCGGACTGAGGTTGGCCCGCTGGCCGGGTCGCAGCGACTGGCGCTGGCCGTCTTTGATCAGGTCGGCGTCGCCGTCGAACAGGCTGACCTGGCTGCTGCGTCCGAGGATGCGCACGTTGAGGCGGCCGCCCATGGTCTCGATCAGCCCTTGGGGGGTGTGGATGCGCAATGGGCGCGAATCCCTGGCGCCGTCGAGGAGGATTTCGCCCTGGCGCATCTCGATCCAGCGCTGGCCGGCATCGAAGCGGATATCCACGGCGCTGGCGGTGTTCAGCTCCAGCCGCGAACCGTCCAGCAGGCGCAGGGCGCGGCGCTCGCCGACGTCGGTGGCTTCGTCGCTGCGCAGGGCCAGCAGGGGCTCGCTGTCGCGCAGGCCGATGACGCCGCCACCGGCCAGGGCGCAGAGCATCAGCAGCTTCAGGGCATCGCGGCGGCTGCGGCGCGCCGGCGCGCCGAGGGCAGCCATGGCGAGCGTTGTATCCAGGCCGCGCAGGCCACGGTTCACCGACTCGATGCGTTGCCAGGCGCGTTCGTGTTCGCTGTCGGCTGCGCGCCACTCCTGCCAGGCCTGGCGGCGGGGCTCGCTGAAGTCGCCGCTCTGCTGTTCCACCAGCCACTCCACCGCCTGTTCGGCCGCGGCCGGGGCGATGCGGCTGCGATCCACTGCGTGCAGGCTCATCTCAGCAGCTCTCCGCGAAGTAGCAGCGCTGCGCGGCCTTGACCATGTGGCGCTTGACGGTGGACAGGGAGATATCGAGTTGCTCGGCGATTTCGGCGTAGGTCATGCCATCCACCTGGGCCAGCAGGAATACGCGCTTGGCCACGGCGGGCAGGCCATCGAGCAGACGGTCGAGCTCCACCAGGGTTTCCAGGACGATGGCGCGCTCTTCCTCGCTCGGGGCCAGGATTTCCGGCTGCGCGGCGAGGGCTTCGAGGTAGGCGCGTTCGATGTCCTGGCGGCGGTAGTGGTTGGCCAGCACGCGCTTGGCCACCGTGGTGAGGAAGGCGCGCGGCTCGAGGATGACCGGCTTCTCCCGTGCCAGCAGCACGCGCAGGAAGGTGTCCTGGGCGAGGTCGGCGGCATTCTGCGGGCATCCGAGGCGCCGCCGCAGCCAGCCCGTCAGCCAACCGTGGTGGTCGCTGTAGAGGCGGTGCAGGGAGTCGGCCGGCGGGGGCGGCAGGGCGTCGGCGCCGTGATTCAAGAGTTGGACTCGGAAGCAAATGGGAATGTTTCGCATTCTATAGTTGCCGGCCGGCATTCAGCAACCAGCAGCGGAACGCGACGAATTCCACAGCTTCAGCAGATCGCTGGAACCGTGCAAAACGCCCTGTGGTCTATTGCGGACAATTCTGGAGAAACCACCATGCTCACACCTTCCTGCAACCGCCGCCTTGCCTCCCTGCTGATCGCAAGCCAGTTCGTCTTTCTTGCCCAGATGCCCATGGCACAAGCCGCCATGATTGGTACGCCGCAAGCCGTGGAGGCGCCGCAGGCGGCGCAGCAGCAGCCGGTGGACCGCGAGCAGCTGCGGGCCATGCTCGATGACCGGGCGGTACAGCAGAAGCTCGAATCCCTCGGCGTCCCGCGCGAGCAGGTCGAGGCGCGGATCGCCAGCCTGACCCCGGCCGAACTGCAGCAGTTCAACCAGCGCCTGGAGCAGGAGCCGGCGGGTGGCTGGGTCGGCATCATCGTGCTGTTCCTGGTGATCTTCATCATCACCGACATGCTCTGCGCCACCGATATCTTCAGCTTCATCAAGTGCATCAATTGATGCGCGTCTGGCTCGCCGTGCTGGTTCTGGCGCTGGCGGGCTGCGCCGGGCAGGGTCCCATGCTGCCCGCCGATAGCGAGCGGCTGCCCGAGCGGGTGGAGCTGACGCAGACGCCGTTCTACCCCCAGGAGATCTACCAGTGCGGCCCGGCCGCACTGGCCACCCTGTTGGTCCAGCGCGGGGTGGATACCTCGCCCGAGGCGCTGGTGCCCAAGGTCTACCTGCCGGGACGCCAGGGCAGCCTGAAGCTGGAACTGGTGGCGGCGGCGCGTCAGAACGGGATGCTGGTGTATCCGCTGGAACCCGAGCTGGATGCCTTGCTGGCCCAGGTGGCGGCGGGCAACCCGGTGCTGGTGATGCAGAACCTCGGCCTCGATTGGCTGCCCCGCTGGCACTTCGCGGTGGTGGTGGGCTATGACCGGGCCAAGGGCGAGCTGGTGCTGCGTTCGGGCACGGAGAAGCGCTGGGTGACCGACCTGCGCAGCTTCGACCGCACCTGGCAGCGTGCCGAGCGCTGGGCCGTGGTGACCTTGCCGCCGGAGCAACTGCCGGCCGAGGCGCGCCTGGAACCCTGGATCAAGGCCGCCAGCGACCTGGAGGAAACGGCCCAACGGCCGGTGGCCGAGCGCGCCTACCGTACGGCGGCGAAGCATTGGCCGCAGGAACCGTTGCCGCTCTTCGCCCTGGCCAATGCCCGCTATGCCGACGGCGACCGCGACGGCGCCGAGCGCGCCCTGCGGGAAAGCCTGGGACGCAAGCCGGATTACGCCCTGGGCTGGTTCAACCTGTCCGAGTTGCTCAACGAGAAGGGTTGCGCGGCCCAGGCCGGCCAGGCCCGAGCTTGTGCGCGGCAGCTGGCGCCGAACGATCCGCGCATGGCCGCTCCCCTGGGGGCAACGCCCGCGGGCAAGGCGCAGTGCCAGGCAGTGCCGGTGTGCGGGTTGACGCCCTTGTAGGTTGGTGCTGAGCCTGCGAAGCCCAACGAGGGACTATGCCTGGCTTTGTTGGGCTTCGCTTCGCTCAGCGCCAACCTACCGGGACGGAAACGAAAAAGCCCCGCGAATGCGGGGCTTTTTCATGGGGCGGGGCGCTTACAGGCGCAGGCCGCCGTCCAGTTCCAGGACACGACCGGTGTAGTAGTCGTTTTCCAGGATGTAGGCCACCGAGTGGGCGATTTCCATCGGTTTGCCCAGGCGACGCAGGGGGATACCGGAGGTCATCTTCTCCAGGGCTTCGGGTTTCATGCTGGCGACCATGTCGGTCTCGATGAAACCGGGAGCCACACCCGCCACGCGGATGCCGTAGCGCGCCAGTTCCTTGGCCCAGACCACGGTGTCGGCGGCGACCCCGGCCTTGGCCGCGGAGTAGTTGGCCTGGCCCATGTTGCCGGCGCGGGAAATGGAGGAGATGTTGATGATCGCGCCCTGGTTCTCCAGTTCGATCATCTTGGCGGCCACTTCACGGGTGCAGAGGAACACGCCGGTCAGGTTGACGTCGATCACCGCCTGCCACTGGGCCAGGCTCATCTTGGTCATTTCGCCGTCCTTGACCTTGATGGTCAGGCCGTCGCGCAGGATGCCGGCGTTGTTCACCAGGCCATTGATGGCACCGAAGTCCTCGGCCACCTGGGCGACCATGTGGGTCACCTGCTCTTCGTTGGCCACGTTGCACAGGTAGGCACGGGCGTCGCCACCGGCGGCCTTGCAGGCGGCCACGGCCTCATCGAGCTTCTCCTGGTTCAGGTCCACCAGGGCGAGTTTCGCGCCCTTGGCCGCCAGGTATTCGCCCATGGCGCGGCCGAGGCCCTGGCAACCGCCGGTGATGATGATGACCTTGTCTTTGAGTTGCATGAGTGTCCCCCTCGAATAACTGTCGCTTTGCCCCCGCTGGCGCCGTTAAACCGCTATTCTGGGCGCTCGTCCGTTTTCGACGGATTCTTTGCGAGGAGTCATAAGGTGAGCGTGAAAGCCGCAAAGCATGCACGAGAATTGCTGCTCAAGGAATACCAGGGGGTGCTCTCCACCCACTCCAAGGCCATGCCGGGCTTCCCTTTCGGATCAGTGGTGCCCTACTGCCTGGATGCCGAAGGACGGCCGCTGATCCTCATCAGCCGCATCGCCCAGCACACCCATAACCTGCAGAAGGACCCGCGCTGCTCCCTGCTGGTTGGCGAACGCGGCGCCGAGGACGTGCAGGCCGCCGGCCGCCTGACGCTGCTGGCCGAAGCGCGGCAGATCAGCGCCGCCGACGAAGTGGACGCCGCCGCCAGCCGTTACTACCGCTACTTCCCCCAGGCGGCGGACTACCACAGCACCCATGATTTCGATTTCTGGCGCCTGGAACCGGTGCGCGCCCGCTTCATCGGCGGTTTCGGCGCCATCCACTGGGTTGACCACCTGGTGCTGGCCAACGCCTTCGCCGGCGACGCCGAAATCAGCATGATCGAGCACATGAACAGCGACCACGCCAACGCCATCGCCCACTACGTGGAGCTGGCCGGGCTGCCCCGGGAGTCGGCGGCGGAGATGGTCGGGATCGACACTGAAGGATTCCACCTACGTATCGGTCAGACAGTTCATTGGCTGCCCTTCCCAACATCCTGTAACAACCCTGGCGCAGTCCGTCAGGCCTTGGTACAGCTGGCGCGCGCTGAAGTCTGGCCGACCAGTGGCGATGCCGTGGCTTGAATTGGGCCGTGGGCGGCTTCATGTAATGGATTATCGGAAGCCGTTCTTCCGCCAAGGAAACCCCTGATGCGCGCGTTCCTCTTTCTGTTCCTGCTCTTTCCGCTGATCGAGCTGGCCGTCCTGATCCAGGTCGGCAGCGTGATCGGCGTTCTGCCGACCCTGTTGCTGGTGGTCGGTACCGCCGTGCTCGGCAGCGTGCTGCTGCGGGTGGCTGGCGTGGCCACCGCCTGGCGGGCCCGCGAGCGCCTGGCCCGTGGCGAAGTCCCCGAGCAGGAAGTGCTCGAAGGCCTGCTGATCGCCGTCGGTGGCGGCCTGCTGTTGCTGCCGGGCTTCATCAGCGACATCTTCGGCCTGCTCTGCCTGATTCCCTTCACCCGCCGCCTGTTCATCCGCAATCTGCGCCAGCGGGCCCAGGACCAGGCCTTGCGCCAGCGCGCATTCGCCGACGACCTGGCTGCGCGAACCGGCCAGACCCGCCCGAATGTGATCGAAGGCGAGTACGAGCGTCGCGACCGATAAAGTGCATTTATTTTGCGGTCGACCCTTGAAATGCCTCCTGGCGCCCCTATGTATCGGTCACCGCAAGGTTCCTGTTCAACGACAGGTCTGATTCCAGCGGCGCGCCTGATGCGCCGCAACCGGCTCCGCCGGACATTACCAACCCACCGGTGCACGCACCGGCCGAAAGACAACACTATTGGGAGAGATCGACAATGAAGCTTCGTCCTCTGCATGACCGCGTCGTCATCCGTCGCAGCGAAGAAGAGACCAAAACCGCTGGCGGCATCGTGCTGCCGGGCTCGGCCGCCGAGAAGCCGAACCGTGGCGAAGTCGTCGCTGTAGGCACCGGTCGCCTGCTGGACAACGGCGAAGTACGTGCGCTGGCCGTCAAGGTCGGCGACCAGGTTGTGTTCGGCCCGTACTCCGGCAGCAACACCATCAAGGTCGATGGCGAAGAGCTGCTGGTGATGGGCGAGAGCGAAATCCTCGCTGTCGTCGAAGCCTGAGTTCCGCGAATCTCCGCCCAAATACCAAAGAATTGAGGATCAGTTAAATGGCTGCTAAAGAAGTCAAATTCGGCGATTCCGCCCGCAAGAAAATGCTGGTTGGCGTGAACGTACTGGCTGACGCCGTCAAGGCCACCCTCGGCCCGAAAGGCCGTAACGTGGTTCTGGACAAGAGCTTCGGCGCTCCGACCATCACCAAGGACGGCGTTTCCGTTGCCAAGGAAATCGAGCTGAAAGACAAGTTCGAGAACATGGGCGCCCAGCTGGTGAAAGACGTTGCCTCCAAGGCCAACGACGCTGCCGGTGACGGCACCACCACCGCTACCGTTCTGGCCCAGGCCATCGTCAACGAAGGCCTGAAGGCCGTTGCCGCCGGCATGAACCCGATGGACCTGAAGCGCGGCATCGACAAGGCCACCATCGCCATCGTTGCCCAGATCAAAGAGCTGGCCAAGCCCTGCGCCGACACCAAGGCCATTGCCCAGGTAGGCACCATCTCCGCCAACTCCGACGACTCCATCGGCAACATCATTGCCGAAGCCATGGAGAAAGTTGGCAAGGAAGGCGTGATCACCGTTGAAGAAGGCTCGGGCCTGGAAAACGAACTGTCCGTCGTTGAAGGCATGCAGTTCGACCGCGGCTACCTGTCCCCCTACTTCATCAACAAGCCGGACACCATGGTCGCCGAGCTCGACGGCCCGCTGATCCTGCTGGTGGACAAGAAGATCTCCAACATCCGCGAAATGCTGCCGGTCCTGGAAGCAGTCGCCAAAGCCGGCCGCCCGCTGCTGATCGTCGCTGAAGACGTCGAAGGCGAAGCCCTGGCTACCCTGGTTGTGAACAACATGCGTGGCATCGTCAAAGTCGCAGCTGTCAAGGCTCCGGGCTTCGGCGACCGCCGCAAGGCCATGCTGCAGGACATCGCCATCCTGACCGGCGGCACCGTGATTTCCGAAGAAGTCGGCCTGTCCCTGGAAAGCGCCTCCCTGGAGCACCTGGGCAACGCCAAGCGCGTTGTGCTGAGCAAGGAAAACACCACCATCATCGACGGCGCCGGCGCCCAGGCTGACATCGAAGCCCGCGTTGCCCAGATCCGCAAGCAAGTCGAGGAAACCACCTCCGACTACGACAAGGAAAAACTGCAAGAGCGTCTGGCCAAGCTGGCCGGCGGTGTTGCCGTGATCAAGGTCGGTGCGGCTACCGAAGTCGAGATGAAAGAGAAGAAAGCCCGCGTTGAAGACGCCCTGCACGCTACCCGTGCCGCCGTCGAAGAAGGCGTGGTTCCTGGCGGTGGCGTAGCCCTGGTACGTGCTCTGCAGGCCATCGAAGGCCTGAAGGGCGACAACGAAGACCAGAACGTCGGTATCGCCCTGCTGCGTCGCGCGGTAGAAGCTCCGCTGCGCCAGATCGTCGCCAACGCCGGTGACGAGCCGAGCGTGGTAGTCGACAAGGTCAAGCAAGGTTCCGGCAACTACGGCTTCAACGCCGCTACCGGCATCTACGGCGACATGATCGAGATGGGCATCCTGGACCCGGCCAAGGTCACCCGTTCCGCGCTGCAAGCCGCTGCCTCCATCGGCGGCCTGATGATCACCACCGAGGCCATGGTTGCCGAAGTGGCTGACGACAAAGCCGGTCCGGCCATGCCGGACATGGGCGGCATGGGCGGCATGGGCGGCATGATGTAAGCCACCCGGCCATCCGGTCTGAAGAAGCCCCGCCTTGTGCGGGGCTTTTTTATTGGTTTTTTGCGGAGAGGGCCCGATGCGCACTAATCACTTGCAAGCCTGCTGTTCGTAGGATGGGTTGAGCTTGCGATACCCATCAGCCCTGTCCGCATGGGTATCGCTCCGCTCCACCCATCCTACGAAGTGATGCCCAAACCGGCCTGATATCGAGCAGGAAAGATGACGCCGCGCTAACCGCCCCTTCGCGGCGGCCCCGGAGCAGGGATGGAAGGAGGGTACCCGGCGAAGCCGGGCCGGATGTCGGGGCAAGCGGTTTTGGTTACTTTTGCCGGGGCCGGCCATCCCGCGATTGGCAAAAGTGACTCGCCCGGGAAGGCGAAACAGAAACCCGCAGCCCGCTCGGCAATGAGCTGGGCGAACAGGCCTCAGGCTGAATCCCGCAATGCCGCTTTTCTTGCCCGCGAGAATGCGCGACTTCACATGGCATGGGTATGATCGGGAGTCTGCGCCGACGGGAACCGTAAGCTGACTCCCGGTCAAAAGGTGCTCAGCCTGGCAACTGGTCATCCGCCGTTTGATGAATGGAGTTCACCCGATGCGCATCCTGCTGGTCGAAGACAACAACGACATCCTGGCCAACATGGTCGATTTCCTCGAACTCAAGGGCTACAGCGTCGATTGCGCACGGGACGGCCTGTCCGGCCTGCATCTCGCCAGCAGCGAGCATTTCGACCTGATCGTGCTGGACATCATGTTGCCGGGGCTGGATGGCTACAACCTGTGCCGGCGCCTGCGCGAAGAGGCGCGGCGCGATACCCCGGTGATCATGCTCACCGCCCGCGATGCCCTGGACGATCGTCTGCAGGGCTTCAAGTCCGGCGCCGACGACTACCTGCTCAAACCCTTCGCCCTGTCCGAACTCGCCGCCCGCATCGAGGCGGTTCTGCGTCGCTCCCAGGGCGGCGGCAAGCGCAGCCTGCAGGTGGCCGATCTCAGCTATGACCTGGACACCCTGGAAGTCAGCCGGGGTGGCAAGTCGCTCAAGCTCAACCCCATTGGCCTCAAGCTGCTCGCCGTGCTGATGCAGAAGAGTCCCCACCTGGTGCGTCGCGAGGCGCTGGAAGAGGCCTTGTGGGGCGACGACTGCCCCGACAGCGACAGCCTGCGCAGCCACATCCACCAGTTGCGCCAGGTGATCGACAAACCCTTCGCCAAGCCGTTGCTGCATACCCTGCACGGGCTGGGCTATCGCCTGGCGGAGTCCGCCGATGGAGTTTAAGCAGAGCCTGGCACGACGGATCCTCATCGCCTTCGTGCTGATGACCACCCTGGTGGCGGGCGCCTTCGCCGTGGGCATCATCGCGGTGGTGCACCTGATCGAAGAGCAGTTGATCTCCCGTGACCTGAACAACGAACTCAACCGCGTGCTCACCCAGAACATCGCCCAGGGCCGGCCGCCGAGCCTGGACAGCGACACCCGCTTCTACAGCAGCGAGGGGCCCGCCGGCCATGCCATACCGGCCAACCTGGCGAATCTGGCGCTGGGTTTCCACGAGGTATTCGAGGGCGAGAGCTCCTATCACGCGCTGGTGCGCGAGGTGGACGGCCGTCGTTATGTGATGCTGCAGGACCAGAGCGAGTTCGAGGCCCGCGAACAGGTCCTCTATCGGGTGGTGATGGTGGGCTTCGGGCTCAGCGTGGTCCTGGCCCTGCTGTTGGGCTGGGTCCTGGCGCGCAAGGTGATAGAACCGGTGGTTCGCCTGGCCGGCCAGGTACGCCACCGCGACCAGCTGCTGGGCATGGCGCCACCGCTGGCGCCGGACTACGCCTCCGATGAGGTCGGGCAACTGGCCCTGGCCTTCGATGACACGCTGGGTCGTTTGCACGAGGTGCTCCATCGCGAGCGACTGTTCACCAGCGACGTCAGCCATGAGTTGCGTACGCCGCTGATGGTCCTGGCCAGCTCCTGCGAACTGCTGGTGGAGAACCCCGGCCTCGACGCCCGTGGCCGTGCCCAGGTGCAGCGCATGGCCCGTGCCACCGAAGAGATGCGCGACCTGGTGCAGACCTTCCTGTTCCTCGCGCGTTCCCAGCACGAAGAGGTCAGCGCGGCGCCCCAGGCGAGCCTCAGCAGTGTGGCCGACGAGCTTGCCAGCTAGTGGCGCGATGCCATCGAGCGCAAGGGGCTGCATTTCGAGTACCAGCCCGGCCCACGCCAGGAGCAGCGTTACAATGCCTCCTTCCTGCGTTCGGTGTTGGGCAACCTGCTGCGCAACGCCCTGCACTACACCGACAGCGGCAGCATTCGCCTGGTGCTCACGGACCAGGGCTTCGTGGTGCAGGACAGCGGCGTGGGCATTCCCGAAGAGGACCGCGAAGCCATGTTCCGGCCCTTCGTCCGTGGGCCGGCCAGGCGCGGTGATGGCCTGGGGCTCGGGCTTTCGCTGGTACAGCGGATCTGTGACAACCAGGGCTGGAAGGTTGGCTTGAGTGCGGTGGAGCCCACCGGTTGTCGCTTCGAAGTGCTGCTGAAGGGCCGACCGGGGGCTTGACGTTTTTTTCACCTGAACTTGACCACTTCTTGACCAGGCGCTGGTTAATTTAATGACCATCTTCAATCCGGAGGTGGTCCATGACCCGCCCGATCAATCTCGAATTCTCCGACAAATACGACCGCCAGCACGCCGAAGCCTACTTCCGCAAACACCAGGCCGGCCTGTCGCGGCGCTTGTCCAACTGGCGCGACCTGCAGCTGGCGCGGCGTGCCCTGGCGCTGGCCGACGAGCCAGGCCTGGTACTGGACCTGCCGTGCGGCGCCGGCCGTTTCTGGCCGCTGCTGGCCGAGAAACCGAACCGGGTGATCATCGGCGCAGACAACTCCGAGCAGATGCTGCGGGTGGCCGCCGAGTTCCAACCGCCGGAAGTGGTCAGGCGGGTGCGCCTGCTGCAGACCTCGGCCTTCTCCATCCAACTGCCCGAGAACGCGGTGGACAGCATCTTCTGCATGCGCCTGCTGCACCACATCGGCGAGCCCGCCAACCGCCTGACGCTGCTGCGCGAGTGTCACCGGGTCACCCGCGACAGCCTGATCGTTTCCCTCTGGGTCGATGGCAACTTCAAGGCCTGGCGCCGCCAGCGCCTGGAAAACCGGCGTCAGGCACGGCGCAAGGAGCAGGGCTACCAGAACCGCTTCGTGCTGCCGGTGGCCACCGTCGAGGCGGAGTTCCGCGAGGCCGGTTTCGAGATCCAGGAGCACCTGGACTTCCTGCCGTTCTATGCGATGTGGCGGGTCTACGTGCTGCGCAAGGTGCCAGGCCATGGCCGTTGATTGGCTGGGTTCGGTCGAGCCCCGGGCGGACGAGGAATTCCGCCGTTTCTGGTCGCTGCGGGGCGACTGGGTGGAGGCGCCCAATCGTCGCCGTGGTGGTGTGAGCGGTGTGCAAAGGGTCCAACTGATGGACGGTCGGCAGCTGTATCTCAAACGCCAGGTCGGGCACCTCTACCGCAGCCTGCGCCATCCCTTCGGCCGACCCACCGCGCTGCGCGAACGGGACGCCCTGCTCGCCATCGAAGGCCTGGGCGTACGGGTACCACATCTGGTCTATGGTGGCGCCAGCCATCGCCCCGGCAACGGCTGGCAGGCGCTGCTGGTGACCGAGGCGCTGGAAGGCTTCATCGAGTTCGGCAGCTGGTACGCCTCGCAGCCCGACGAACGGGCCAGGCACCTCGTTTTGCAACAATTGGCCGTTACCCTCTGCCGCCTGCACCAGGGTGGCTGGCAGCACGGTTGTCTCTACGCCAAACACGTTTTCGTGCGCCCGAAAGGGGAGGGCGGCCTGCCTGAAATAGCCCTGCTCGACCTGGAAAAAGCCCGGCACCGGCTGTCGAGCAAACGGGCGGCGAGGCGCGACCTGTGGCAGTTTAGGCGCCACTCGTCGCTGAGTGAGGCGGATTGGAAGTGTCTGATCTACGGTTATGAAGCAGCGTTTGGCAGCGCTATCAAGGGGTTGCGATCATGAAGTTAGAAGTAACGCGAGCTTTGTTTCTCGTCGGTGCACTGGGGGTGGCCTCCCTCGCAGCGGCTGCCTGGCATGAGCCTTCACCCTCTGTGGTTAGCGTCAATGGCCTGGGTTACTGCCCCCTGCCGCCCAATGCGCGGCTGAAAGCGCAGATCCAGCCGGACCAGAACCTGTTGCTGGTCATGTTCGGCCTTTCCCAGGGACTACGAGGCCAGGAATGAGCACAGGAACCACAGGAAACCCCGCGAGAGCGGGGTTTTTTGTGGGCGCGCGATTTGCGTAGGTTGGTTGCCGAGCGCAGCGAAGCCCAACGATTCACGGGCCAGTCGCCCCGGGGGCATGAAGCACCAAAGAAAAGCCCCGCAATCGCGGGGCTTTCTTCATCGGGCCGGGGCTCAGTGGCTGGCAGCCGTTTCGCCGGTCGGCTGCGGGTCCTTCTTCGCCAGTAGCGTGTAGACGCAGGGCAGGACGAAGAGGGTGAACAGCGTGCCGATGGACATGCCGGTGGCGATCACCAGGCCGATGTCGAAGCGGCTGACCGCGCCGGCGCCGGTGGCGAGGATCAGCGGCACCATGCCGAACACCATGGCCGCGGTGGTCATCAGGACCGGGCGCAGGCGGATGGCGGCGGCTTCTTCCACGGCCTCGCGGGGCGAGAGTCCCTTGTCGCGGCGCAACTGGTTGGCGAACTCCACGATCAGGATGCCGTGCTTGCTGATCAGGCCGATCAGGGTCACCAGGCCCACCTGGGTGTAGATGTTCATGCTCGACCAGCCGAGGAACAACGGGATCAGCGCGCCGCAGATCGACAGCGGCACCGTCACCAGGATCACCAACGGGTCGCGGAAGCTCTCGAACTGCGCCGCCAGCACCAGGAAGATGATCGCCAGGGCCAGGGCGAAGGTCACGTAGAGCGCGCTGCCTTCCTGCACGTACTGGCGCGAGGCGCCGGCGTAGTCGAAGCCGTAGCCCCGTGGCGCTTCCTCGCGGGCGATCTGGGCCACGGTTTCGATGGCGTCACCCATGCTCACCAGCGGGAAGCCCTCGATGATGGCCGAGTTGAGCTGCTGGAACTGCTTCAGACGGGTCGGACGGGCGCTGTCATGCACGCTGATCAGTGTGGAGAGCGGCACCATGGCGCCACTCTCGCTCTTCACGTAGTAGTTGCTCAGCCAGCCTGGGTTGTCGCGGTAGGCGCGTTCCACCTGGGCGATGACCTTGTAGCTGCGGCCGTCGATGGTGAAGCGGTTGATCTCGCCCTCGCCCAGCAGGATCGCCAGTGTCGAGCCCAGGTCCTCCATGGACACGCCCATCTGCGCGGCCTTGGCCCGGTCGATGTCCACCACCACTTCCGGCTTGTCGAAGGCCAGGTCGACGTTGAGGAAGGCGAACTTGCCCGACTCCATGGCGCGGGCCTTGATTCGCTCGGTCACCTGCAGCAACGACTCGTAGTCGTTGGGGGTGTTGATCACGAACTGGAACGGCAGACCCTCACCGGTGCCCGGCAGCGACGGCAGGTTGAAACCGAAGATCTGCAGTCCGGGGATCTCGTTGAGCTTGCCCTGGACCTCGTGGAGCAGCTCCATCTGGGTCCGCTCGCGCTCGTCCCAGGGTTTCAGCAGGAAGCCGCCGATGCCCGATTGCACGCCGTCGAAGCCGTTGATCTGGAACGACGAGTAGTACTCGGGGAACTCCTTGAAGATCTTCACGAATTTTTCCGTGTAGGCGTTCAGGTAGTCCAGGTTGGTCGGCTGCGGCGCCTTGGCCATGATGAAGACGATGCCCTGGTCTTCGTCCGGGGCCAGTTCGCTCTTGGTGAACTTCAACAGCACCGGGATCAGCAGCAGCACGATGAGGGCGAACACTACCACCACCGGCCGCGTGTTCAGGGTGCCGTGCAGGGCACGCTGGTAACGGCGCTTGAGGCGATCGAAGATCATGTCCAGCTTGTGCGCCAGGCCCGAGGGGTTCTCCTCGTGGCGCAGCAGCTTGGAGCACATCATCGGCGACAGGGTCAGGGCGACGATGCCGGAGATGATCACCGCGCCGGCCAGGGTCAGGGCGAACTCGCGGAAGAGGGCGCCGGTCAGGCCTTCGAGGAAACCGATGGGGGCGTACACCGCGGCCAGGGTGATGGTCATGGAGATCACCGGCACGGCGATCTCGCGGGCACCCTCGATGGAGGCGTCGAACGGTGTCTTGCCTTCCTCGATGTGCCGGTGAATGTTTTCCACCACCACGATGGCATCGTCCACCACCAGGCCGATGGCGAGCACCATCGCCAGCAGGGTCAGCAGGTTGATGGAGTAGCCCATCAACTGCATGAAGAACAGCACGCCGATCATCGACAGCGGGATGGTGATCACCGGGATCAGCACCGAGCGGAAGGCGCCGAGGAACAGGAACACCACCACTATCACGATCAGCACCGCCTCGATGAGGGTCTTCACCACTTCGTCGATGGAGGCCTGGATGAAGCGGGTGGCGTCGTAGGCGATGGACACCTTGAGGTTCGGCGGCAGCTGTTCCTCCAGCTCCGGCATGATCGCGCGCACATGCTTGATCACGTCCAGCGGGTTGGCGCTGGGAGTGCCCTTGATGCCGATGTAGACCGAGGGGATGCCGTCGAAGGAGCTGATGGAGTCGTAGTTCTCCGCGCCCATTTCCACCCGCGCCACGTCGCGCAGCAGTACCCGGCTGTCACCCACCGTCTTCACCGGGATGGCGCCGAAGGCCTCGGGGGACTTGAGGTCGGTGCTGGCGTTGATGCTGGTGACCACGTACTGGCCCTTCACCTCGCCGGCGGCGGAGAGGAAGTTGTACTTGCGCACCGCGTCGTTGATGTCGTTGGCGGTGATGCCGTAGGCCGCCATCCGCACCGGGTCCAGCCACAGGCGCATGGCGAAGACCTGGTTGCCGAGGATTTCCGCCTCGGCCATGCCCGGCAGGGTGGCCAGCTTGGGCTGGATCACCCGCGAGAGGTAGTCGGTGATCTGCGGGTTGGACAGCTCATCGCTGTAGAAGCTGATGTACATCAGCGCCGAGGCGTCGGCCGCTTCCTTGGAAAGCACCGGGTCTTCGGCGTCCTGGGGCAGCTGGTTCTTCACCTCGTTGGCCTTGGCCAGCAACTCGGTGAACAGGCGGTCGGAGTTGGCGCCGATGCGCGCGTAGATCTGGATGACCGACATGTTCTGCTGGCTCGACGACGTCATGTAGTCGATGCCTTCGGCACTGGCCAGGCTCTGTTGCAGCGGCTGGGTGATGTAGCCCTGGATGGTCTCGGCGTTGGCGCCCGGGTAGGCGGTGGTGACCGTGATCAGGGCGTTTTCCATCTGCGGGTACTGGCGGATCACCAGCTTGCTGAAGGCCTGGAAGCCCAGCAGCACGATCAGCAGGCTGACCACGGTCGCCAGCACCGGGCGACGGATAAAGGGATCTGTGAAAGCCATGTTCCATTCCTTCGCGCGGGTAACGCTTACTGGGCGCGGGCTTGATTGTCCGGGTCGCTGGACAGGGTCTGGTCGGGCGCGATGGCGACGTGGGAGCCGTTGTCCAGCTTGAGCTGGCCGGAAGTCACCACCTGTTCGCCGGCCGTCAGCCCCTTGAGGACCACGACCTTGCCATCACGACGCTCGCCGGTTTCGACGAAGCGGCGTTCCACCACCAGCTGCGGTTGGCCGTCCTGGCCTTTCTCGGGCTGACCTTCGGCGTTCTTCTTCTCGCCGATCACGTACACCGAGTTGCCGTAGAGGGTGTAGGTGATGGCGCTTTCCGACACCACCACGCGCTCCTGGGCGCCCGGCAGCAGCACCTCGAGGTTGGCGAACATGCCGGGCAGCAGTTTGCCGTCCGGGTTCGGCAGCACGGCGCGCACCTGCAGGTTGCGGGTGGCTTCCTCGACCTTGGGGTTGAGGGCGGCGATGTCGCCCTCGAAGTGCTCGCCGGGGAAGGCCGCAACGCTGATGCGGACCTTCTGGCCCACGGCCAGCAGCGGCGCGGACTGTTCCGGCAGGAAGAAGTCGACGAACAGGGTGTTCAGGTCCTGCAGGGTGGCGATGATGGTGCCCGAGGAGAGGAAGTCGCCGACGTCCACCTGGCGGATGCCGATGGTGCCGGCGAAGGGCGCGATGATGCGCTTCTTGTCCATCAGGGCCTTGAGCTGGGCGACCTTGCCGGTGGCGGCCTGGAGCTCCGAGGACAGGCGGTCGAACTCGCTCTTGGAGATGTTCTGCCGGCTGACCAGGCTGCGGCCGCGCTCGAACTCGACGCGGGCCAGGGACAGTTCGGCTTCGGCGGTGGCCAGGGTGGCGCGTTCCACGTCGCTGTCCATCTGGATCAGCGGTTGGCCCAGCTTGACCTTCTCGCCGGAGAGGAAGAGCACGTCCTGGACGGTACCGCTGGCTTCCACGGTGAGGTCCACGCCCTGGAAGGCCTTCAGGGTGCCGATGGCCGGCAGGAGGCTTTGCCAGGGCTGCTCGGTGGCCTTTTCGGCGGACACACTGATGGGAGGCTGGGGCGCAGAGAACTGCTGGACCTGCTTATAGATGGAGAATCCTTTGTAGGCGGCGAACGCGATTACAACAACGGCGACCGCGCCAAGCATGATGAGCATGCGGCGGAGCAACATATTCCGGTTCCTTGGCAGGGATTGAGTGGCCTGGGAATAGGCAAGGGATGCACCTTAGTACCACTGCCAGACGCAAGTCAAAGCCTAGAAATGTCAGAACATTGCATCCAGGTCGGTAGGCCTTCTACTGGACGGTTGATCGACGGAGATCGAGAAAGTTCGGCAGATTTCGCCAAGCGGTACCTTGGCCTTTCCTGATTGGTGGGGCAGGTCTGCGGGGCACGTCCCTGTGCCCTCGGCGGATCACGCGTGCAGGCGCGCCGTGAGCTGGTTGAGTTCGCCGGAGAGGCCGTGCAGGTGCTGGCTGGCGCCTTGGGTGCGCTGCACGTTGCCCTCGTTGGTGGTGGCGATGGCGGTGATCTCGGTGAGGTTGCGCGAGATGTCCTCGGCCACCGAGGTCTGTTCCTCGGCGGCGGTGGCGATCTGCCGGTTCATGTCGCGGATGGCTTCCACGGCATCGGTGATGCGCTGCAGCATGGCGCCGGCCTCGGTGACCTGGGCGACGCTTTCCTCGCTGCGGTTCTGGCCGCTTTCGATGGCGCGCACGGCGTTGACGGCGCCGGTCTGCACGGTGTCGATGATCAGGTGGATCTCGGCGGTGGATTCGGCGGTGCGCTGGGCCAGGGTGCGCACCTCATCGGCCACCACGGCGAAACCACGACCCTGGTCGCCCGCGCGGGCGGCCTCGATGGCGGCGTTGAGCGCCAGCAGGTTGGTCTGCTCGGCGATGCCACGAATCACTTCCAGCACCTTGCCGATGCGCCCGCTGTCGCTTTCCAGGCGGCGGATGACCTCGGCGGTGTTGGCGATCTCGCTGCGCATGCCGGTGATGCTGAGGATGGTCGCCTGCATCACCGCGTCGCCCTGTTGCGCCGAATGGTCGGCCTGGTCGGCGGCGCCGGCGGCTTCGGCGGCGTGACGCGCGACTTCCTGGGCGGTGGCGGACATCTCGTGCATGGCGGTGGCCACCTGGTCGGTGCGCGAGAACTGTTCGCGGGTGCCTTCGGCCATCAGGCTGGCGATGGCGTGGAGCTCGCCGCTGGCGCTGTCCAGCTGGACGGTGCTCTGCTTGAGGCGGTTGAAGGTGTCGGCGAGGAAGTCGCGCAGGGTATTGGCGGCCACGGCCAGGCGGCCCAGCTCGTCCTGGCGGCTGGCATCCACGCGCTGGCCGAAGTTGCCCTGGCTGAGCTGGGCGATGTGCTCGATCAGTGAGCCGATGGGGGCGATCAGGTTGCGGTTGATCAGCCACAGGCTGAACAGGCCGATACCCAGGCTCGACAGCAGCATCGCCAGGATGCCGAGACTCACCGTGCGATCGGCGCTCGCGCTGATGGCGTCGGACTGCTGCTGGCCACGGGCATGGAGTTCGGCCACCAGGGCGCTCATCTGCTCGCTGGCGGCGCGGTCGATGCCCTTCACCGCGTTGTCGCCGGCCACCGGGTCGGCCCCGGCGGCGATGAAGGCGTCGCGGCCCTTGCGGTAGGCGGTGCCGAGGTTGCGGTGCTCGGTCCGCAGGCTGTCCACCTTGGTCTGCAGGCTCTGGTCCTCCAGGTCATGCGCCTTGTCCAGCAGCTTGCCGAGCACGGCCTGGACCTTGGCCTCCTGGCTCTCGAACTGGCTCCAGTACTTGTTCAGGTTCTCCTGGTCCTTGCCGCGCAGGAGCACGTTCTTCCATTCCTGGACCTGCACCTTGAACTCGAGGTTGGCTTCGTCCACCAGGCTGGAGGCTGCGAGCGTGCCGTTCACCAGGGCGCGGTAGGACTGCACGCCGCCGGACAGGAAATGGAAGCAGGCGAGTGCGCTCAGCAGGAGCAGCAGCAGGCTGCCGCCGAGCAGGGTGAGGATCTGGCCACGCAGGGAGCGTTGCAGAGACATGGTATTGCGCCTCTTGGAGAAGGAAAGGGACAGGGCTCGTCTACCAGTCGGATATTGCAGTTTCGTGACGATTCGACTGCGGCGGGAGCAACCGCTGGATTCCCCCATCTAGTCGGCATCCGGGGCCAGCGCTGAAGGGCTTCGGGAGGGAAAATGTGGGGTACGGGAGTGCCAGTAGAGCCCCGGCTGGCGAGGCTTTGGCGGTGCGTCCGCGAAGGTGCTGCGAGGGGCTTTTGTAGGTTGGCGTAGAGCGCAGCGAAACCCAACATTTCGGTGCTGGGGCTGTCGTTGGGTTTCGCAGGCTCTACCCAACCTACGGATTAGGCGGCTCGGATGTTCAGGCCAGGTGCAGGTGGTTGTCCCAGAAGCTTGCCGGCAGTTGCAGCGGGGTCGCCGTGAACTGCTCGCCACGGCAGTCGTAGAGGCGGCAGCGGCCCTGGCCGGAGGTGACCACGAAGCCGTCCTTCACTGCGCCGACACCGGCGCAGTCCGGCAGGGGCGCGTCCAGGCGCACGGCGCCGCTGTCCAGGTCCCAGATGAAGAAGCGATTGCCCCGTGGTGCGGTCAGGGCCACCAGGCGCAGCTCGTCGTGGATGGCGACGCTGGCGGTGTACTGGACCATCGCCAGGCGCTGCTCGTCTTCCAGCGGGAAGGGCTGGAAGGGCTGGCCGGGACGCTTGATGGCGAGCAGGTCGGC
Source organism: Pseudomonas resinovorans NBRC 106553 (assembly GCF_000412695.1). Classification (NCBI taxonomy): domain Bacteria; kingdom Pseudomonadati; phylum Pseudomonadota; class Gammaproteobacteria; order Pseudomonadales; family Pseudomonadaceae; genus Metapseudomonas; species Metapseudomonas resinovorans. The sequence continues at coordinate 5,177,834 of NC_021499.1, read as the reverse complement.
GCGATCGGTGGAATCGCCCATGTACTGCTGGCCGGCGACTATGGTGCCGTCGGCGCCGATGGCCAGGTGGCGGACGCTGTTCATCTGCTGCGGCAGGGTTTCCTTCGACAGCAGGCTGCCGTCGCGGCGCATCAGCACCAGGCTCGGCTCCATGGCGTGGAGGTTCATTTCCACCCGGCTTTCCGCCTCGGTGCGAATGCCACCGTTGGCCACCACCAGGGTTTCGCCGTCGGGCATCCAGGACACCTGGTGCGGGCCCAGGCCATGGGTGGATATCTCGCCTTCGTGGTGCAACAGGCCACCCTGGTAGCGATAGCGGCCGAGCACGCCACGTCCGGGGTCGGTGGTGTCGTTCTCGGTGGCGTAGAGCCATTCGCCACCGCGGTGGAACACTCCGTGGCCGTAGAAGTGGCGATCCTGCTGCGAAGTCAGGGTCTGCAGCAGGCGGCCGTCACGTAGGTCCACCAGGTAGCTCTCGGTGCCCGGACGGCGGGCGACGAAGAGCGCCACGGGCTCGCTGGGGTGCTCGACTATGTCATGGCAGCGCTGGGCGACGCGGGTGGCGAACACCTGGGTGCCGTCCAGCCGGTAGCCCACGGCGTAGTGCTGGCCGTCGGCGTCGTCGCGGGCGGAGAGCAGCAGGGGCGTGGCGCCCTTGCGGCTCAGGGTCCAGCCGCCCAGGCCGACGGCACCGAGCAGCAGGCTGGCGAGCGTGAGGACCTGGCGTCGGAGCATTTCAGTCACCGTCGTTGGCGTTGAAGCCGAGCTGGACGCCGAGGGCCTTGGCCAGTTCGCCGGAGTGCAGGCGCTGGACGCGGTCGAGGCTGTCGTAGAAGTCGTTGACCTGCTTGCTGCCTTCTTCGCTGGCCAGCAGCACGCCGAGCGGCTGCTTGAGTGCGTCGAGCTTGCCGCGCGCCTCTAGGTAACCGGCGTCGATCTTCTCCGCCAGGGCCTTTTGGTCGTCGCCCAGCAGGCTGCGGATGCCGTGCTTGTCGGCGCCCAGCCAGAGGCTTTCGGCGCTGGCCAGGGCGGCGGCGACGTTGTCCAGGGAGGTGTCGCTGCGCCAGGACTCGGCCTGCATCGGTTGCGGCAGGCCCTTGGTCTGGCGGCCCAGCGGGGTGCCGAGCTTCTTCTTCAGGGTATCCAGGGCGGTGACCTGGACCCGCAGCAGTTCGGAGATGGCTTCGTGGGAGTCGGCATAGCGCTGGTTGGGGAAATTGCTCAGTTGGTCGAGCATGCCGTCCTTGCTGTTCCAGCGGGCGAGGATCTCCTCGGCCAGGCCCTTCTGGCGCTCGCCGATGGCTTGCAGCAGCGGGCAGTAGCGCGCTTTCTGGGCGCTGTCGGCCATGTCCAGGTTGCTGTCGAAGAGGATGTATTCGTAGGCGGAGAGGCCTTGCACCACCACGCTGGCCTTGGCCAGGGATGCGGCGTCGACCTGCGGCTGGGCCTTGACCAGTTGCTCCACCTGGCGGCCGACGAGGTTCTTCTTGTCCGGCCAGAACTGCACCTGCCAGGCGCGGTTGCCTTCGGCCAGCGGGCCGACCATCAGCGGCTGCAGCTCGGCCCAGGCCTTTTGCGCGGCAAGGAAGTCGGCGCGGGCCTTGTCCAGGTCCGCCTTGCCTGCGCAGAAGGCCAGGGCGCTGGCGGCCAACTGGCGGTCGGCGTCGACCCAGCGGCTGTAGGTCGGCAGGATCACGTCCTTGGCCAGCGCGGCGGCGGTCTGCGCCTGCTGGTCCTGCGGGGCGCAGGCGCCCAGGGCGAGGGCGGCGAGGCTGGTGAACAGCAGTTTGGGACGGAACATGCGGGGCTCCTTATAGGGAATTCAGGAAGGCCAGCAGCGCGTCGCGCTGCCCGGCGTCGTAATTCAGGACCTTCTGCTTGGCGGCTTCTGCTTCACCGCCGTGCCAGAGAATGGCTTCCAGCAGGTTGCGTGCGCGGCCGTCGTGCAGGAATTGGGTGTGTCCGCTCACCGTTTCGGTCAGGCCGATGCCCCAGAGCGGCGGCGTGCGCCAGTCACGGGGGCCGGCCTGGAATTCGGCGCGGCCATCGGCCAGCCCGTCGCCCATGTCGTGGAGCAGCATGTCGCTGTAGGGGCGGATCAACTGGTTGGCGAGTTCGGGTTCGGCGGCATCGCCAGCCGTGGTGAAGCTCGGCGTATGGCAGCCCTGACAGCCGGCCTGGTGGAACAGGCCCTTGCCCTCCAGTACCTGCGCATCGGCCACCTGGCGCCTGGCCGGTACGGCCAGGTTGCGGGTATAGAACAGCACCAGGGAGAGGATGTTGTCGCTGACTTCCGGCTCGCCACCGTTTACCGCGGCCTTGCAGGCGGTCTGGGCCGCCGTGCAGTCGTCCTTCGGCAGGAAACTGGTGGTCAGGCCCATGTCACCAGAGAAGGCGTGAAAATTCTGTTGGTTCAGATTGGGCTGGCCGGCCTTCCAGCCGAAGCGGCCGAGCACCGGCTTGCCGGCGATATCGTCCCAGACCAGGTTGGCGCGACCGCGAATGCCATCGCCGTTGGCGTCCTCGGGGTCGGCGTTGGCCAGCAGCGCCGCTTCGGGAATCGCCTCCAGCAGGCCCAGGCCGATCATGGGCGGCGCGATGCGCGCGGAGTACAGGGTGTCCGGGTGCATCGGGCCATAGCCGAGCTGGGTGATTTCCAGGCGCGGCTTGCGCAGCTCGACCGTGGTGCCGTCGGCGAAGCGCACCGGGACGGCGTCGTAGCTGACCCGCACCTTGCCTTCGGGCTCGACGCCGGGAATCGACACGTCCTGCAACTGGCCGCCGTAGACCGGCTCGGGCACCACCCCCAGGCGCTGCAGCTGGCGCGCGTGCTCCGCCGAGGCGTCGGCCGGGATCGACAGGCGTACCAGCATCGACACGGCGTTGTTCGCACCGGGCGCGGGCGGGTGGCCGCGACCGTCCTTCACATGGCAGTTCTGGCAGGCGTTGGTATTGAGCAGCGGCCCCACGCCGTCGCGTGCGGTGGTGGTGGCGGGGGCGATCACCCAGGGATTGCGGAAGAAGCTGTTGCCCACGCTGAAGTCCAGGCGGCGCGAGGGCGTCAGGTTGGCCGAGGGCATGGAGAAGGCGTTGTGGTCGAACTGGCGGACCGTCGCGGCGCCACCGGAGAGATGCTCGCCGGGCTCGGCCTGGGTGAATCGCGGTGCGTCGTCACAGGCACTGAGGCTGATGGCCAGCAGCAGGGGCGACAGGCGGCGAAGGGCCGGCGAAGCGAGCATTGGCGGGGTCCGATAGGCGAAAACAGGCGGGCAAGCTTATCAGGACTGGGGTTTCTGAATAAGAGGGATTTGCGTTTGGGTAGGAATCCGTTTACTGGGCCCGGCCGGCTGGTGTGGGGGCGATTTCAATCGCCAAGCAGGACGAAGTCCTGCCGGGAAGGCCCGTACGGGGGCGGCTGCGCCACCTTTGGCGAATGAATTCGCCCCTACAAGGGAATGCGAAATCCCGGGCATGAAAAAAGCGGATGCGGCACTGGGCCGCATCCGCTTCGGGTTACCGCTGCGTCGATCAGAACTGGTGGTCGGCGTTGTCCGGCTTCAGGTCGGTGATGCCGATCTTGCCGGCGGCTTCTTCGATGGCGCCGGTCTGCTTGACCAGGGCGGCGATGGCGTCGCGTACCAGTTGCTGGCCGGCGGCGTTGTCGGCGGCGATCAGCTGGTCGAAGTGCACGCCCTTGTTGGCGCTGTCCACCAGGGCTTGCATCTTGCCTTCGGTGGCTTCCAGGTCGGCCTTCACGGTGCTGTCGGTCTGGGCGTCGATCTTGGCCACCAGGGCGGACAGGCTCGGGCCGGTGAGGGTGGTGCCGTCGACCTTCTTGTACTCGCCCAGGTAGACGTTGCGGATGCCCTTGGCGTTATAGAAGTGCGAGTTGTGGGTGTTGTCGCTGAAGCAGTCGTGCTCGTCTTCGGTGGAGTTGGCTTCCAGGGCGACCTTCATGCGCTCGCCAGCCAGCTCGCCGAGGGACAGGCTGCCCATGCCGAAGAGCATCTTGCGCAGGCCGGATTCGGCCGATTCGGCTTCCAGCTTGGCGCGGTAGTTGTCGGCAACGCCCGATTTCCACTGGCCAACCATGTACTCCAGGTCGGAAACCAGCAGGTCGGTGGCGGCCTTCAGGTACTGGCGGCGACGCTCGTTGTGGCCGCCGGTGGCGCCTTCGCCCACCTTGAAGTCGCTGGCCGGACGGTTGCCGGCGCCCGGGCCGGTGCCGTTCAGGTCCTGGCCCCAGAGGAGGAATTCGATGGCGTGGTAGCCGGTGGCGACGTTGGCCTCGGAACCGCCCAGCTCGTTCAGGCTGGCCAGCTTCTCACCGGTGATCTCGGTGACGTCGATCTTGTCTTCGCCGATCTGGATGGTGGTGTTGGCGATGATGTTGGCGGTGGCGCCGGGGTTGCCCAGGGCGTGCTGGTAGTCGCCGGCGACGTAGTCGATCAGGCCTTCGTCCAGCGGCCAGGCGTTCAGCTGGCCTTCCCAGTCGTCGACCACCGGGTTGCCGAAGCGGAACACTTCGGTCTGCATGTAGGGCACGCGAGCGGCCAGCCAGGCTTCGCGGGCGGCTTTCAGGGTGTCGTCGTTGGGGTTGGCGAGCAGGGCGTCGACGGCCTTCTGCAGGGCTACGCCAGTGGTGTGGGCGTCGGTGAAGACGGCCAGGGCCAGGTCGGCGTAGTGGGCAACGACTTTCTTGGCCTCGGCTTCGTCGACCTTGGCGGTTGCAGCCGGAGCGGCAGCGGTGCTGGTTGCGGCCGGGGCGGCGGCTTGCGTTGCTGCAGCTTCTTTCTTGTCGTCACCGCAACCTGCGAGGGAGATGGCGACGGCGAGCAGGCTGGCGGTGGCCAGGGGCATACGAATCATGGGCGAGGTCCTTTGCTTCTGGATGATGGCAATGTGAAGTTGCGCATGGGAGAACCGGCACATAATGCGAAAGATTTTCATTTTTGGAAAGGTGGAATTCGGGCGTTTTACACGGGCTGCGCACGAGATCTCCACAGCCCTTGGCAAACGCCTCTAGAATCGCCGAAGCCTTTACCCCGCAGCCTGAAGGAGAAGCCTGCATGAGTTTGACCAGCGTCGCCCTGATCGTGGTCCTGTTGCTCGTCGCCGCCTATGCGGTGGTCCTCTACAACGCGCTGGTGCGCCTCAAGCACGGGGTCGGCAAGGCCTGGTCGAACATCGAGGTGCTGCTCAAGCAGCGTCACGACGAGCTGCCCAAGCTGGTGGAAACCTGCAAGCAGTACATGCAGCACGAGCGCACCACCCTGGAACGGGTGATCGCCGCCCGCAATGCCGTGGCCAGCGCCCGCGAGAAGGGTGACGTCGGCGCCCTCGGCCAGGCCGAGAGCGGCCTGCGTGCCGGCCTCGGGCAGCTGTTCGCCCTGGCCGAGAACTACCCGCAGCTCAAGGCCAACGAGAGCTTCCAGTTCCTCCAGCAGCGCGTCGCTGGCCTGGAGAACGGCATCGCCGACCGCCGCGAGCTGTACAACGAGGCGGTGAACCTGAACAACGTGCGCATCGAGCAGTTCCCGGACCTGATCATCGCCGGCCTGTTCGGCTTCAAGGCGGCCGAACTGCTGGAGTTCAGCGAGGCCGAGAAGGCCGACGTCGACCTCAAGACCCTGTTCAGCTGATATGCAGGTGGATATCGCCGGGCTGGCCATCAGCCTGGGGTTCAGTCTCGGCGCCTTCGCCGGTGGTGGCTGGTGGTGCCTGCGCCGGCTGGCCCAGGCCCGGCTGCTGCTGGATACCCCCACCTCGAAGATCCGCTCCGCCGCCCAGGGCTATGTGGAGCTCTACGGCATGCTCCATGTCCAGGGCGACAGCCAGCTGAGCGCGCCCCTGACCGGCAAGCCGTGCCTCTGGTGGCGCTATCGCATCGAGCAGTACAGCGAAAGCGGCAAGAACAAGAGCTGGCGCGTGGTGGACAGCGGCGTCAGCGATGCCTGGCTGCGTCTGGCCGACGCTACCGGCGAATGCCTGATCGACCCCCGTGGCGCCGAGGTGCGCCCGGCCAGCCGCGAGGTCTGGAAGGGCAGCGCCCGCCATCCCCGCGCGGGCCAGGTGCAGGGGGCGCTGGGCGGCTGGCTGTCCAGCGGTGAATACCGCTACACCGAGGAACGCCTGCACGCCGGCGAGCCGCTCTACGCCATCGGCGATTTCCGCACCAGCGGCGGCGGCAGCCAGGGGCTGGACCTGGCGTCGGCCCAGGGGGCGGTGGTTCGCGAATGGAAGAGTGATTTCTCAGGTCTCCTGCGGCGCTTCGACAGCAACGGCGACGGCCAGCTGGACGAGGCCGAATGGGGCCGCGTGCGCCTGGCCGCCCAGCTGGAGGCCGAGGACCGCCATCGCCACACCAGCGCGGCGCCCGCCATGAACCATCTGCGCCGTCCGCGCGAAGCACAGCCCTTCCTGCTTTCCAGCCACGGCGAGGATGTCCTGGCCCGGCAGTTCCGCTGGCAAGCGCTGTTCGGCGCGCTCCTGTGCGTGGGCGGCGCGGTGGCGACCGTCTATGTGCTCAAGGCGACCGGCCTGATGCAGTAGGTTGAGGCTGAGCTACGCGAAGCCCAACACCTGTCGCACGCCATCGTTGGGCTTCGCTGCGCTCTGCCCAACCTACGCGCTGGCCCGGCAGTTCCGCTGGCAGGCGCTGTTCGGTGCGCTCCTGTGCGTGGGCGGGGCGGTGGCGACCGTCTATGTGCTCAAGGCGACCGGCCTGATGCAGTAGGTTGAGGCTGAGCTACGCGAAGCCCAACACCTGTCGCACGCCGACGTTGGGCTTCGCTGCGCTCTGCCCAACCTACTTGCTGATGTAGGGAGTTCGCAGCGGAGGCCCCGCACCGGCTCAGAGCGTGGCGGGGTTGGAGGCGGCGTTGGTCAGCCGGCGGGCCTGCTTGAGGTAGAGGGTCAGTTCGCGGGCCGGCAGGGGCTTGCTGTAGAGGTAGCCCTGACCTTCGTTGCAGCCCTGGGAAATGATGTAGGCCTCCTGTTCGGCCGTTTCCACGCCTTCGGCTATCACTTGCATGCCGAGGCTGCGCGCCAGCTGGATGATGGCGCGGACGATGGTGGCGTCGTCCTCGTCTTCCAGCAGGTCCTGGACGAAGCTCTTGTCGATCTTGATCTTGTCCAGCGGCAGGCTCTTCAGGTAGCTCAGTGAGGAGTAGCCGGTACCGAAGTCGTCGATCGCGATCAGCGCACCGGAGCGGCGCAGGCTCAGCAGGTGCTGGGCGGCGGTGGAGATGTCTTCCATCAGGCCGGTTTCGGTGACTTCCAGCTCCAGGCTGCGCTGGGGCAGGCGGTAGACCTGCAGCAGGTTGTTCACCACCCGGGGCAGCTCGGCGTGGTGCAGCTGCACGGTGGACAGGTTGATGGCCATGCGCAGCTCGCTGAAGCCCTGGTCGTGCCATTCGCGCAGTTGGCGGCAGGCCTGGTCCAGCACCCATTCGCCAATCGGGATGATCGAGCCGTTCTGCTCGGCCAGCGGGATGAACAGGTCCGGCGGCACGAAGCCGTGCTGCGGGTGCTGCCAGCGCAGCAGCGCTTCGACGCCCACCACCCGGTGGTCGCGATAGTCCACCTGGGGTTGGTAGACCAGGTGCAGCTCGCCGCGGTTGAGGGCTTCGCGCAGGTCCTTTTCCAGCTCGCGGCGGCGGCGCATCTCGCTGTCGACGCTGGCGATGTAGAACTGGTAGCGGTTGCGCGACCGGCTCTTGGCCAGGGTCATGGTCTGTTCGGCTTTCTGCAGCAGCTTCTCGGTGCTGTCGCCGTCTTCCGGGAAGAGGGTGATGCCGATGGTGGCGCGCAGGCGCACTTCCTGTTGTTCCAGGGAGAAGGCGACTTCCAGGTCGTCCAGCACGTTCTGGGCCAGCTCGGCGGCCTCGTAGGGCTGCTCGATATCGGCCTGGACCAGGGCGAACTGGTCGCCGCCCAGCCGCGCCAGGGCACCCAGGCGGCCGCTGTGGCCACGCAGGCGGTCGGCCAGGGCGATCAGCAACTGGTCGCCGGTCTGGTAGCTGAACTGTTCGTTGACCCCCTTGAAGTCGTCCAGGCCGACGCAGAGTACCGCCACGCGGCGCTGCAGGCGGCCGGCGTCTTCGAGGATCTGGTCGAGCTGCTGTTGCAGTTGCTGGCGGTTCGGCAGGCCGGTGAGGAAGTCGTACTGGGCCATGCGCAGCAGGCTGTTCTCGGCTTCACGGCGTAGATGGGTGTTGCGCTCGATGGAGGCCAGCAGGTCGTTGGCGGTGTTTATCCACAGGCCCAGTTCGTTCTTCTCGTTGCCCTTGAGCATGGGCAGCTTGTGTTCGCTGGGGCGGTCGGGGTTGATGCTGGAGAGGTGCTCGATGATCTTCGACAGCGGCTTGGTCAGCAGCCAGTGGTAGACGAGGTAGAGCACCAGGCCCATGGCCAGGGCGCGCAGTACGCCGGAGATGAAGATGATCACCGAGCTGGTGACGAAGTCTTCGCCGTAGGGGGCGGTGTCGAGGGTGATGCTGAGGTCGCCGTAGTACTCGCTGTAGGGGCTGCGGCCGACCAGCTGGGTGGTGAAGGTCTGTTCCTTGCCGAGGATCGGGTCGGTGAGCCAGCGGGTGGGCAGCTCGGTCAGCGGCCTGTCCTTCTCCGCCAGCATGGGCTCGTTGGGATGACCGATGGAGGCGTGGCGCACCGATTCGTGCTGGAACAGGCCTTCGATCACCTGCATGCCCATCTCGCGATCCAGGCTGTAGACCGCCTGGGTCGAGGGATCGCGGAACATGCCAAGGATGCGGTTGGCGTCGTTGGACACCGCCTGCCGCGTCTTGTAGACATCGAACACGATCTGCGCGCAGCTCAGCACCACACCGACAACCAGTGCGGATAGCAGCACCACGCGCAGCAGCTTGAGCGACAAGCTGTGTTTGAGATCCAGCTTCAAATGAAGATTCCTTGTTCGATGCCGCCAGGCGTCAGACGGGTGTGAGTATTGGCAAACAGGCCGTGGCCGTCAAAGGGCCAGTATGTGAATGCCACTATTCATTGCGTTGGTCCAGAGCCGGCGACCCACGTTCGATCTCCCTCTATCTGTGTCGGTTCGAACTGGACCGAGCTTGAGAGAGATGTCCGACAATTTTTCCCTTGTACTCCGATAAGGCGACGAACGACGCGCAAAAATGAAGAAACCCGGCTAATGGCCGGGTTTCTCGTTCATCCGAAGCTGGTTCAGGCTGCGTAGTTCTTGGCTACGAAGTCCCAGTTGACCAGGTTCCAGAAGGCCTCTACGTACTTCGGACGCAGGTTGCGGTAGTCGATGTAGTAGGCGTGTTCCCAGACGTCGCAGGTCAGCAGCGGGGTGTCGCCGCTGGTCAGCGGGCAACCGGCACCAATGGTGCTGGCCAGGGCCAGGGAGCCGTCAGCCTTCTTCACCAGCCAGCCCCAGCCGGAGCCGAAGGTGCCGATGGAGGTCTTGCTGAACTCTTCCTTGAACTTGTCGAAGGAACCGAAGGCGGCGTTGATGGCGTCAGCCAGGGCGCCGGTGGGCTGGCCACCGCCGTTCGGGCTCAGGCAGTTCCAGTAGAAGGTGTGGTTCCAGATCTGGGCCGCGTTGTTGAAGATGCCGCCGGAAGAGGTCTTGATGATGTCTTCCAGGCTCTTGCCTTCGAACTCGGTGCCCGGAACCAGGTTGTTCAGGTTTACCACGTAGGCGTTGTGGTGCTTGCCGTGGTGGAACTCCAGGGTCTCGGCGGACAGGTGCGGTTCGAGGGCGTTCTTCTCGTAAGGCAGCGGCGGCAATTCGAAAGCCATGTCTATCTCCTTCATCAGGTCGGGATTTTTGCGCCAGGCGCGGGGCCGTTCACGGTCGGCCGAAGAAAGCGGCTGCGAGTTCAGACTCTTTTTTGCCGCGAAGTCCGGATCATAGCACCGGGCATAGGGCTTAACCACGCAGCAAGTGTGTGGTTAAGCCTTGTCCTACGGCCTTGGCGAGCCGTTCTCGTGTGACCCCGTGAGCTCAGATCCCGTTCAACAATTGCCCCGCCATGGCGAACATCATCAGTGCCACCGCCAGGTCCAGCAGGCGCCAGGTGGCCGGTCGCGCTAACCAGGGCGCGAGCCAGGCGGCGCCCAGCGCGAGGGCGAAGAACCACACCAGGGATGCGCTGGCGGCGCCCAGGGCGTAGGCGCCGGGAGCCGTCTGCTGGGCGCCGAGGGAGCCGATCAGCAGCACGGTGTCGACGTATACGTGGGGGTTGAGCAGGGTCACCGCCAGTGCCGCCAGCAACACCGCCCGGCGTGAGCGCGGCCCGGCCTGGGCGGATTGGTCCAGGGCGGCGGGACTGATGGCCCGGCGCAACGCCTTGATGCCGTACCAGAGCAGGAAGGCGAACCCGCCCCAGCGGGCGATGCCCAGCAGCACCGGGTTCTGCGCCAGCAGGGTGGCCAGGCCGAAGACTCCGGCGCTGACCAGCAGCGCGTCGCACAAGACGCAGAGCGCGGCCACCGGCAGGTGGTGTTCGCGGCGCAGGCTCTGGGCGAGGACGAAGGCGTTCTGCGCGCCGATGGCGATGATCAGGCCGGCGGCCATCAACAGGCCGTTCAGGTAGCTCTGCCACATGGTGCTTACTCCGCTTGGGCGTTGGCCGCCAGGGCCCGCAGGGTGGAGAGGGCGCGTTCGGCGTCCTTGCTTGCGACGAACAGGTGGTCGTGGAAGTAGCCAGCGACCACGTTGCAGCTGATCCCGGCCTGGGCCAGGGCGGCGGCGAAGGCGGCGGTCAGGCCCACGGCGCTGAGGGAGGAGTGCACCTCCAGGGTGATCCAGGCGGCGTGATAGTCGTAGGCCAGGCCGAGGCGGTCGGCTTCGCCGCGTTCGAGTATCGCGGTCAGGCCTTCGCGCTCACGGAAGCTGCCCAGGGGCTCGCAGCCCTGTAGTTGGGCGGCGCTTTCCAGGGTGCAGAACACGTAGCTGCCGGGGTTGAGGATCGGCGACATGTCGCGGATCAGGAGGGAGAGAGTGGTTTCGCCGGCCATGGTGCTGTCCTTCGAGCGGATTCGGATGTGGCGAGTCTGGAGGTGGGCGCTGTATAAGGAAAACGAATCTTCCTGATCTGGCATTAGGAGAACTGATGTTCGACTACAAATTGCTTTCGGCCCTGGCGGCCGTGGTGGAGCAGGGCGGCTTCGAGCGCGCCGCGCAGTTGCTCGGCCTTTCGCAGTCGGCGGTGTCCCAGCGGATCAAGTTGCTGGAGGCGCGGGTCGGCCAGCCGGTGCTGGTGCGGGCCACGCCGCCGGCACCCACCGAGGTCGGCACGCGCCTGCTCAACCATGTGCAGCAGGTGCGCCTGCTGGAGCGCGACCTGCAACGCCAGGTGCCGGCGCTGGAGGAGGGTGGCATGCCGGAACGCCTGCGTATCGCCCTCAACGCCGACAGCCTGGCCACCTGGTGGGCCGTGGCGGTGGCGGATTTCTGCGCCGAGCAGCGGGTGTTGATGGAGTTGGTGGTGGAAGACCAGGAGGTGGGCCTCAAGCGCATGCGCGCCGGCGAGGTGGCGGCCTGTGTCTGCGGGGCCGAGCGGCCGGTGGCCGGCGCCCGCAGCCTGCCGCTGGGCGCCATGCGCTACCGCGCCCTGGCCAGCCCGGCCTTCATCGCGCGGCACTTTTCCTCGGGGGTGACGGCCCAGGCCCTGGCCCGTTCGCCGGCCATCGTCTTCGGCCCGGACGACTCGCTGCAGCACCGCTACCTGGCGACCCTGGGCGTGGAGGGTGGCTTCGTCCACCACCTCTGCCCGTCATCCGAGGGTTTCGTGCGTATGACCGAAGGTGGTCTCGGCTGGGGCCTGGTGCCGGAGCAACAGGTGAGCGCGCAGCTGGCCCGTGGGGTGTTGCGCGAGCTGATTCCCGACCGGCCCATCGATGTGCCGCTCTACTGGCACCACTGGCGCCATGGCGGCGAGTTGCTCGGCCTGTTGACCGACCACCTGCTCGGGGCGGTCGGCCGCTGGCTGGTACCCCTGCAACGCTGAGGCTCAGGAGTCGATACGGATCTTGCTGGAGCCGGGGAGCTGTTCCACGCAGCGCTCGCCCAGCAGTTGCGATGGCGTGAAGTAGCCCCCGGCGCCCTGGTAGTCCAGCAGGTGGCGCACCGCGTGGAGCACGCCATGCATCGTCACCTGGTAGCCGTTGGCGGTTTCCAGGCGGGCCGTGCGCCGTTCGCCGGCTGCGTTGCGTGCTTCGCCCCAGACCCAGGTGGGACGATTCTCGCGGGTGGCCTGGTCGGGTCCGATGAGACGCCGGGCCGCCAGTTCCTTCAGCTTGCGCTGGACCCAGGCGCCACCCAGGAGGCCGCGCAGCGGATCGGCCAGGCGCATGCCCAGGGCGACGGCGGCAGGGGTCGGCAGGTAGACCTCGATATTGGGGATACCGGTGGAATAGAAGGCCGTGGCGACATCGCCCCAGGGGATGGTCACGGCGTCCTTCGGTCCACGGCCGAAGTCGATTTCGCGTCGCCTGTGGCCCAGGGGAACCGGGCGCAGGCGACCGTTCTCGCGCACCTGGCCGCCCATGGCCAAGGCCTCGATGCTGGTCTTGGCGGTACCCGGCGAGAGGCCGCTGTCGCTGTCGAAGCCCAGGGCCAGGTGGCTGGCGTCGGGCAGGGCGGCCTTGAGGCAGGCGGCCACGCAGTCGGTGGGAATCACATCGAAGCCGACACCGGGACAGACCACGATGCCGGCTTTTTTCGCGGCGGCATCCTGGGCATGGGCCAGCGCGAACACGCTGATTTCGCCGGTGATATCCAGGTAGTGGGTGCCACTGGCGAGGCAGGCCTGGAGCATCGGTGTGCTGGTGGCGGAGAAGGGGCCGGCGCAGTGGGCGACCACCTTCACGCCCTCCAGGCGTTCGGCGGCGTGGGCGGGTGTGTCCAGGTCGAAGACCCGGGTCGGCAGGCCGAGGCGCGAGCCCAAGGCCTCCACCTGGGCCGGGTCGCGACCGGCGAGAATCGGCGTCAGCCCCTGGCGCAGGGCCTCTTCGGCCACGAGCTGGCCGGTGTAGCCGTAGGCGCCGTAGATCATCCAGGTGTGTGTGCTCACTGCGTATTCCCTCGGCGGTGGATTCGCAGACAACCTTAGCCCACGGCACCCCGGCGGGGCGGGAACGAAGCGCCACGGCAGCGTTCAGAGTCGTTCTATTGGCTCGCGATGCCACACCTGGCGGCCGCCGGGGCTGCTAGAGTCGCGGGCATTACAAGGCAGACCAAGGGGCCATTGATGAAGATTCTGGTGACGGGGGCGAGTGGATTCATCGGCGGGCGTTTTGCCCGTTTCGCTCTGGAGCAGGGACTCGACGTGCGGGTGAACGGCCGCCGTCCGGAAGGTGCCGAGCATCTGGTCAAGCGCGGCGCCGAGTTCATCCAGGGCGACCTGTCGGATCCGGAGCTGGTGCAGCAGTTGTGTCACGACGTCGATGCGGTGGTGCATTGCGCCGGCGCCGTGGGCGTCTGGGGCAAGTACGAGCACTTCCACCAGGCCAACGTCCAGGTCACCGAGAACGTGGTGGAAGCCTGCCTGAAGCAGCGGGTGCGGCGCCTGCTGCACCTGTCCTCGCCGTCGATCTACTTCGATGGCCGTTCCCATGTCGGGATCAACGAAGAGCAGGTACCCAAGCGCTTCTCCGATCACTACGGCGCCACCAAGTACCTGGCCGAGCAGAAGGTCTTCGCCGCCGAGGAATTCGGCCTGGAGGTCATGGCGTTCCGCCCGCGCTTCGTCACCGGCGCCGGCGATACCAGCATCTTCCCGCGCCTGATCGCGATGCAGCGCAAGGGCCGCCTGAAGATAGTCGGCAACGGCCTGAACAAGGTCGACTTCACCAGTGTGCAGAACCTCAACGACGCGCTGTTCAGCGGCCTGCTGGCCACCGGCCCGGCGCTGGGGCAGGTCTACAACATCAGCAACGGCCAGCCCGTGCCGCTCTGGGACGTGGTCAATTACGTGCTGCGCAAGCTGGGTGAACCCCAGGTGCGCCGACATGTGCCCTATGGGGTGGCGTACAGCGCGGCGCTGCTCAACGAGTCGGTCTGCAAACTGCTGCCGGGGCGCCCGGAGCCGTCGCTCTACCGCCTGGCCGTGGCGGTGATGGCCAAGGATTTCTCCCTGGATATCAGCCGCGCGCGGCAGTACCTGGAGTACGACCCGAGGGTGAGCGTCTGGACCGCCTTGGACGAGTTCTGTGCCTGGTGGGGCGCGCAGCAACCCTGACGTCGGTCAGCCCCGTAGCGGCCCTGCGTACTGGGTGTACTTGCGGATCAGTTCCTCCTCGCTGAGCACCGGCGCCTTCAGGCGCACGCCGGTCAGTTCGCTGAGGCGCTCACCCAGTTCGCGCGTGGCGCCCTGCCGGGATTCGGCACAGGCGTTGAGCATGGACAGGATGGCGTCGGGCTGGCTGAGGCGAATATCCACAGCCTGTTCGTCACGAAGCTGGCGTCGCAGCGTCTGCATGCAATCCAGCACAGCCTTGGTCAGTTCCACTCCTTCTTCCCCCCATCGTCGGTTGAAGAGGGCCCCGACCCCACCTCCTGAGGTGCGGAGCCCAGCGCAGCACGGGCTGCGTCTGGTAATGGCCCCGTGCCGGGGCTGGCAAGTGGCTAGCAAGCCCCGTACCAGGCCGCAAGCCCCGGAACCGTTGGGCCCTGGCGTGGTCAATGAAGGGGTGCTGCTCTCCCGCGGTGCAACCCGCACCGCCCTGGCGCGACGCTGAACACTGTCGTGCGAACCGGTATACTCCCGGCCATTCGCGGTTCTGCGTTTCCCTCCAAAGGTCCCCCCATGCGTAATGACGCTCTCGACGAAGTGGATGATGTCCCCAGCCTGAAAACCGATGCCCGTGATCGCGAGGAGTTCGGTCATCAATCGGCGGCCGAGCCGCTGCATCGCCACGCTGGCTATGCCCCGGCCCCGCAAAAGGCCAAGGGTGCCAGTACCGGTGCGCTCTGGGCGCTGGTGGTGGCCCTGCTGGTGGCGCTGTGCGGCCTCGGCTGGTGGAGCTTCCAGCAGATCAGCCTGATGGAGCAGCAACTGGTCGCTACCCAGGAAAGCTTCGCCCGCATCAGCGAGGAGGCTGCCGGTCGCATCCAGGACATCTCCGGCAAGGTGGTGGCCACCGAGTCCAACATCACCAGCGGCAGCGAGTCCCTGAAGCTGCAGCTCAAGCAAGTGCAGGCCAAGCTGGCCGAACTGAGCAAGCAGCAGCAGAGCGCCAGCGCCCAGCTGGGCAGCCAGGGCAAGCGCGTCGAGCAACTGGCGGCCGAGCTCAAGACCACCCAGGGCGCCGCCACCCAGTTGGGTAGCCAGCTGGGCAGCAAGCTCGATGGCCTGGTCGCCGAGCAGGGCAAACTGAAGGCCGCCCAGGGCGATATCAGCCAGCTCGATGGCCGCCTGAAGGGCCTGGGCAGTGATGTCGAGGCGCTGAAGAAGCAGGGCAACCCGAGCCAGGCGATCAAGAGCCTGGAGCAGGACCTGCTGGTGCTGCGTAGCGAGCTGGACAACCGCCCGGCACCGTCCCAGGGCGCCAGCACCGCGGAGTTCGACGCCTTCCGCGCGCAGATGACCCGCAATATCAGCACCCTGCAGAGCCAGGTGCAGAACCTGCAGCAGCAGATCAATATGCGCTGATTGGTCGCTTGAATGAAAAAAGCTCCTGCATTCAGGGGCTTTTTTGTGGGCGATTGTCGGGGTGGGGGATGAAGGGGGTGTGAGCAGCGGTACAAGGGTGGATGTCGCTTTTCACATCCACCATCGGTGCTTGGCCGAACCTCGCTTGGTGGACCGATGAAGCGTGGTCCACCCTTGGCTGAAACTCCGTGAAGTGAAGTTCAGAACCTGACGACATAGCTCATGTAGAAGCGCTCGGCGTTATGGGTGATGATCCCCGCCGGACCGCGAGAGCTGAAGGTGCGGCGCTCGCCATCCGGCACGCCCTTGGTGTGGAACTCGTTGTGCAGCCAGGCCAGGCTCAGGCCTTTCAGGGCGCCGGTGAAGTTGTATTGCACCAGGCTCTGGAATTCGCGCCGGGAGAACCCGTCATAGCCGTCGGCATGGTCGGAAAATGCATAGTGGACATCCAGCCTTAGTTGCGGGACACCCAGCATCGCGAAGTTGGTTCCGCCCATCAACTTGAACATCTCTTCGTCTTCCAGGCCGAAGTAATAGAACAACTTCGCGCTGCTGTTCCAGGTGCCGTGGTCCTTGCTGAAGAACAGTCTGTCGAAGTCATCGCCGCGAACTTTGTTGTAGGTCATGCCCACATATTGGTTTTCCGTGCGGAACTTGGCGGACAAGTCGGTATATC
This sequence comes from Pseudomonas resinovorans NBRC 106553, assembly GCF_000412695.1. Lineage (NCBI taxonomy): Bacteria > Pseudomonadati > Pseudomonadota > Gammaproteobacteria > Pseudomonadales > Pseudomonadaceae > Metapseudomonas > Metapseudomonas resinovorans. The sequence goes on along the minus strand of NC_021499.1, from coordinate 5,161,514 downwards.
GGGCATGGTGGGACTTTTCCGCTTCATAGAGCCCGGGTACGCCGGCGTGATCGAACAGGTCACCGGCGTCCTGCTGCATGCCTTCGGTGGCATAGAGCTCGATGGAGCGCCCGGCGTCCAGGGCGATGCTGTGTTCCAGTTTCAGCGAGGCGACCCGCAGGTAGTCCCTGGACTCGGCGTACTCGGCCAGCAGGCGGCTGCCGAAGGGGAGCTGGTAGCCGAGGGCGAAGAGTTGCAGGTTGTCGATGCGCTCGCCGCTGAAGTTGGTCAGTTCGTCGCCCCAGCCGTTCTCGTTGCGCGGGCTGAAGCGGTCGATGTGGCTGTAGCGCAGGGTGAGGTCGCTCAGGCGGTAATCCAGGTCCAGGCCCTGGGTGGCGGCGGGCAGGATGCGGGTGGCGTCATCGGCGTATTGGGCGTAGCGGCGGACCTTCTTGCCGCCGCCCATCACCAGTTCGCCGGCGTCGCCAGCCAGGCGTCCGCGCAGGTAGGCCTCGATGGGCTTGGCCAGGCCGTGGGGCGATTGCACCGAGCCGTCGGGTTGCAGGTTGCTCAGGCTGTTGGCGTCGTCGCCGATGCGCAGGTCGTTGGCCAGACCGTAGCTGTAGTCCAGGCCGAGCATGTCCTTGTACCAGCCGGAGTTGAAACTGAACTGCGTGGCCTGGACCCATTCATCGCGGGTGGGGCCGGTGCCGCCGCCGTCGTTCTCCTTCCAGTAGAACTGGCTATAGCGCAGCGAAGTCAGGCTGTCTTCGAGGAAACCCTGGGCGGCGGCACTCCCGGCCAATAAGCACATGGCAATCCCGGCCAGGTGCCTGCTACGAACTTTGCACATCTCATCACCTTTTATTCTTGTGTTATGACGACAAGGCCGATGTTCGGGCCGGGACCTATTGTCGAATCACGGGAATAAAGGGCAATTCAATTGGGTTCCACACTATGGAATATGGATTCCACTGAAAAAGTGCGCGCAAAGTTGCCGCCGGAATGGTCCGGCGGCAACTTGCAGGTTGTATCGAGGCGTATTCAGACGAGGCTGTTCTGCAACTGGCTGACGGTGGCGGCCAGGCTGCCGAGGTGGCGCTGCTGGACGTTTTCGACGCTGTCGGCGTCCCGTGGCCAGTGCAGGGCGATGCTGCCCACCAGGCGGTCCTGGCTGAGCACCGGCAAGGCGACGGCGCGGATCAGAAAGGGCAGGCGTACCGCGTATTCCCAGCTGCCCTCGGTGCGTTCGCCAAAACCCTGGGTGTGGGTCTGCTCATGGGCCCGCAACAGGTCGTCGCCACTCATGCGGTGGCGCTGGGCCAGGCGCTGGACCTCGGCACAGTCGAGCTCGCCGAGGCAGGCCTTGCCCATGGCCGAATGGAACAGGCTGGCCTGCTGGCCCATGACCAGGCGATTGTTCGGATAGCGCTTGCGCAGCACGTCGGGAATGGCGCTCTCCATCACATGCAGGTCGTCACCGTCGAAGAACGACAGGTCCGCCACCAGCCCGGTGCGCTCGGCCAACTCGCGCAACAACGGTGCGGCCTGTTCCACCAGGTGGCGGCTGAAGCGCTGGTCGGGAGTGCCGAACAGCCGCCGCGCCCGCAGGCGGTAGCGGCGGTCGCACAGGCCACGGTAGATCCAGTCCTGCTCCAGCAGTGTGTGCAGCAGGCGCGACACCGTGGCCTTGGGCAGGCCGGTGAGGTAGTGCAGTTCTTCCAGTCCAAGCTCGTGGTGCTCGCCCAGCAGCTCGACTATGGCCAGTGCCCGTTCCACCGAGCGGACCGTGCCACTCTCGTCTTTGCCCTGCATCTCCGCCCCCTGGTGCGCCGCGCCTCGATCGACCGCAAGCATATTGCAAGATCGGGACCCGAACGCGCCGGGGGCGATTGCCTGCGGCCTAGCCGGCATCATTGAGCAACGGTGGCGGGCAGTTGCGCACCCACTGGGTGAGCTGTTCGTGGGCGTGGGCCAGTTGCAGCACCGCCAGGTCGGCCTGCGCCGGGCCCATGATCTGCAGGCCCATGGGCAGGCCGGAAGGGTTGAAGCCCACCGGCACGCTCATGGCCGGGATGCCGGCCAGGGTGGCGCCGATCACCACTTCCATCCAGCGGTGGTAGGTGTCCATTTCGCGTCCGGCTATGGCTTTTGGCCAGTGCAGCCGTGCATCGAAAGGAAACACCTGTGCGCTGGGCAGGAGCAGGAAGTCGTAACGTTCGAAGAGTTTTTCCACCGCGCGGTACCAGTCGCTGCGATCCAGGCTGGCCCGGAAGACGTCCGCCGCGCGCAGGCCCAGGCCGCTTTCCACTTCCCAGACCGCCTCGGGCTTGAGCAGGGCACGCTTGGTCGGATCGGCATGGGCCGCCGCCAGGTTGCCGGCCACCAGCCACTGGCGATGGACCAGCCAGCAGTTCCACAGGCGCTCCATGCTGTATTCCGGCTGGCAGTCCTCGACCAGGCAGCCGAGGTCGCGAAAGTCCGCCAGGGCGCTTTCGCAGAGGGCCAGCAGGCCGGGCTCCATGGGCAGGTAGCCGTTGAAGTCGCCGAGCCAGCCGATGCGCGCGCCGGCGAAGTCGCGCTGCAGCGGGCCGACCAGGTCCGCCGTGCTGGACAGGGCCAGGGGCGCGGCGCGATGGGGGCCGGCCTGGGTGCGCAGCAGCGCCGCCACATCGGCCACGCTGCGGCCCATGGGGCCCTCGGTGCCCAGTTGCTGGACGAACAGCTCCGGCGTCGGCCCGAAGGGCACGCGGCCCTGGGACGGGCGCAGGCCGTAGACGTTGTTGAAGGCCGCCGGGTTGCGCAGCGAGCCCATCATGTCGCTGCCGTCGGCCACCGGCAGCAGGCGCAGGGCCAGGGCCGAGGCCGCGCCGCCGCTGCTGCCGCCGGCGCAGAGGCCGGGAGCGTAGGCGTTGCCGGTGGTGCCGAAGACGCTGTTGTAGCTCTGCGAGCCGAGGCCGAATTCCGGCACGTTGCTCTTGCCAATGAAGATCGCTCCGGCGGCGCGTACCCGCGACACGGCGATGGCGTCGTGCCGGGCCATCTGCCCGGCGAACAGCGGCGAGCCCATGCTGGTGGGCAGCCCGGTGCAGGCGGCGAGGTCCTTCACCGCCTGGGGCATGCCGTGCATCCAGCCCAGGTACTCGCCCCGGGCCAACTGGCGGTCACGCTCATCGGCTTCGGCCAGTAGTTCCTTGGCCGGGCGCAGCGCGACCAGTGCGTTGACCGCCGGATTGAAGCGCTCGATCTGTTCCAGGTAGGCCTGCATCACCTCGCGGCAGGACAGCTGGCGGCTGCGGATCGCCTCCGACAGCGGCAGGGCCTCGAGGGCGACGATTTCCTGCTGCGGCGAGGTGGAGCGGGGTAGGGCGTTTTCGAAACGGGTCATTCACAGGCTCCGAGCGGAAGTGGCGAGCAGGTTGCGGCGTTTCTCCAGGGCGGCGGGGGCGCCTTCGCGCAGGAAGCCGATTGCGGTCAGGCCGATCAGCGAGGCGAAGAGCACGTAGAAGGCCGGGGCCACCGGCGTGCCGGCCGCCTGGGTCAGCCAGGTGACGATGAAGGGCGCGAAGCCGCCGAACAGCATCACTGCCACGTTGTAGGCGAGGGCGAGGCCGGTGGAGCGCACGCGGGTGGGGAACTGCTCGGCCACGGCGGTGGGCGCCGGACCGTAGGAGACGCCGATCATGGTGCAGAGCAGCAGTTGCATCACCAGCAAGCGTTCGATGCTGGGGGCCTGGGCGACCCAGGAGAACAGCGGGTAGACCAGCAGGAAGAAGGCCAGGGTGCCGGCGAACAGCACCGGGCGCCGGCCAATGCGGTCGGACAGGGCACCGGCCAGGGGAATGATGACGGTCATCAGTGCCACCGCCAGCATCTGCACCATGAACACCTGGTCCAGGGGCAGGCCGAGCTGCTTGTGGGCGAAGGTGGGCATGTTCACCAGCACCACGTAGAAGGACACGGTGCCGCTGATGGTGCTGCCCATGGTCACCAGCACGGCGCGGCGGTGCTCGCGCAGCACCTGCATCAGGCTGAAGGACTCGCCCTTGTGGGCTTCGCGGGCGTCGAGGAAGGCCTCGGTCTCTTCCATGTGGCGGCGCATCCACAGCCCCACCGGGCCGATCAGCAGGCCGAGGATGAAGGGCACGCGCCAGCCCCAGCTGTCCAGCGCTTCGGGCGTCAGCATATGGGTGACCAGGGCGCCCATGCCGGCACCGGCGAACACCGCCAGGCACTGGCCGAACAGCTGCCAGGCGCCGTAGAGGCCGCGGCGGTTGTCGGGCGCGCTTTCCACCAGGAAGGCGGTGGCGCTGGCGTACTCGCCGCCGGTGGCGAAGCCCTGGAGCATGCGTGCCACCACGATCAGCAGCGGTGCGCCGAGGCCGATGGCGGCGTAGTCGGGGGCGAAGGCGATCATCGCGATGGCCAGGGTCATCAGCAGGATGATCAGCTGCATGGCCGCCTTGCGGCCCTTGCGGTCGGCATAGAGGCCGAGCAGGACGCCGCCCACCGGGCGCATGAAGAAGCCGACGCCGAAGGTGGCGAGGGCCATCAGCAGCGAGGTGTATTCACTGTCGGAGGGGAAGAACAGCCGGGCGATGATGCTGGACAGGAAGCCGTAGACGATGAAGTCGTACCACTCGAGGGCGTTGCCGATGACGGCGGCGGTCACCTGGCGGGAACGCGGGGTTCCGCTCTGGGAAGCGTGCATGGGAATTCTCCGGAGACTGGGACGTTAGGCGGCAGTGGCAGAAGCCTGGGAAAGCACCGGCGGAGTCTGGAACCAGGTTTCCGTCAGCGCGGCCCAGTACGCGGCGCCGCGTACCAGGATGTCGTCGTTGAAGTCGTATCCGGGGTTGTGGACCATCGGCCCGCCGGTACCGTTGCCGATGAACAGGTAGCTGCCGGGGCAGCGCTCGAGCATCCAGGCGAAGTCTTCGCTGCCCATCACCGTGGGGGCGTCCTGGACCTGCGCGGCGCCCACCAGTTCTTCGCCCACGCGGCGGGCGAAAGTGGTCTGTTCAGGGCTGTTGACCAGCACCGGGTAGGCCGGTCGGTGGCTGATGCTGGCGCGGCAGCCGTAGCTCTCGGCCTGGCTGTGGATAATTGCCCGCACCCGTTCCAGCACCAGCTCGCGTACCCCCGCGTCGAGGGCGCGCAGGCTCAGGCGCAGCAGCGCGCTCTGGGGAATCACGTTGGCTGCTTCGCCAGCCTGCAGGGCGCCTACCGTCACCACCGCCGCCTGCTGCGGGTCGACGTTGCGGCCGACCACGGTCTGCAGGGCCATCACGGTGCTGGAGGCGGCTACCAGCGGGTCCACCGACAGGTGCGGCATGGAGCCGTGGCCGCCAACCCCTTCGATCACCACTTCCAGCAGGTCCTGGGATGCCATCAGGGGCCCTTCGCGGAAGCACAGGTGGCCGGCGGCGAGGCCGGGCATGTTGTGCATGCCGAACAGGGCCTCGGAGGGGAAGCGTTCCAGCAGGCCGTCGGCGAGCATCGCCTCGGCGCCGCCCTGGCCTTCCTCGGCGGGCTGGAAGATCAGGTTGAGGGTGCCCTGAAAATTGCGGGTGGCCGCGAGGTAACGCGCGGCGCCGAGCAGCATGACGGTGTGGCCGTCGTGGCCGCAGGCGTGCATGCAGCCGCTGTGGCAGCTGCTGTAGGGCAGGTCGGTGGCTTCGATGATGGGCAGGGCGTCCATGTCGGCGCGCAGGCCCAGGCTGCGCGTGGCGTTGCCGTTGCGCAGCACGCCGACCACGCCGGTGCGGCCGATGCCGCTGTGTACCTCGTAACCCCATTCGGTCAGCAGACGCGCCACCAGGGCGGCGGTGCGCTGTTCCTCGAAGCCGAGTTCGGGGTGGGCGTGGATGTCCTGGCGCAGGGCCTTGAGTTCACCGGCGATGTCGTCGAGCCAGGCGTCGATATGGGCGTAGCGGGCCATTGTTGTTGTTCTCCTCGTTGGGGGCGGCTGGACGTCAGCTAACCGCGCGGGTGAGAGGAGGACAATCGAAGGTGGTTCCACTGGGTGGAACAGGGGGCGGGGGCAGGCGTGAGTGACCCCTCTCCCGCGTGCGGGAGAGGGGTCGAGAAAGCGGCTTTCAGGGCAGCGGATCGGCCTCCGGCAGCAACTGGCAGCCCTGCCTCGGGCCGAGCCAGGCGGCGGTGCTGCTGCGGCCCAGGCCGCTGGCGGTCACGCGCTTGCGTTCGGCATCGTCGAGGAAGCCGCTGGTGGGCACGTACTGCTTCACATAGCCCTGGCAGTAGTCGGCGGCGTTGTCCATGACGTAGCGGCAGGAGCAGTACTCCTTGGCCGTGTAGGCGCTGATGATGCCGGGGAAGGCGGCCAGGTAGGTACGGTTCTGCCAGGCCGTGGCGGCCAGCAGCACCAGGGCCAGCACCAGCAGGCTGCGGATGGGGCGGCGGGCGATCATTGCGGCATCTCCGGGGCGAACGCGGCCAGGGCCAGCTTGAGGAAGTCGTTGTGCCGGTAGCTGCCGTCGCGGTCGTCGGCGTAGCGCACGATCACCAGTTTCTGGCTGGGCAGCACGTAGAGCGCCTGGCCCCAGTGGCCGAGGGCGGCGAAGGCGTCTTCCGGAGCGTCCGGCCAGGGCTTGGCGGCGCCGGCCAGCTGGGCGTTGAGCCACCAGTGGCCGCCGGGGACGGCCTCGCCGGGCTTGGCCGGGTCGGGCTGGTAGTCGGCGAAGGGCTTGCGGTTGAACGCGACCCAGTCGGTTGGCAGCAGCTGGCGCTCGCCCCAGCGGCCGTCGCGCTGCATCAGCAGGCCGACGCGGGCCAGGTCGCGGGCGGTCAGGTAGCTGTAGGAGGAGCCGACATAGGTGCCGGCGGCGTCGGTTTCCCACACCGCCGAGCGGATGCCCAGGGGCTCGAACAGCGCGTTCCACGGATAGTCCGCGTAGGCCGCGTCACCGACCATGCCGCGCAGGGCGGCGGAGAGCACGTTGGTGTCGCCGCTGGAGTAGCGGAAGCGCTTGCCGGGCATGGCGTCCAGCGGGTGGTCGGCGGCGAAGGCGGCCATGTCGCCGCGGCCACGGGTGTAGAGCATGGCCACCACCGAGGATTTCAGCGGCGCGTATTCGTAGTCTTCCTGCCAGGCGAGGCCGGAGGCCCAGTGCAGCAGGTCTTCCAGGTGCACGTTGGGATGGCCGGCGAAGCCCGGGTAATAGCGCGCGACCGGTTCGTCCAGCTTGAAGCGCTGCTCGCCGTAGGCGACGCCCAGCACCGAGGCCAGCAGGCTCTTGCTTACCGACCAGGTGAGGTGCGGGGTTTGCGCGCCGGTGGGGCCGGCGTAGTGCTCGTAGATCAGCTCGCCATCGCGGATCACCACCACCGCATCGCTGCGCACGCCCTTGCGCTCGGCATCATCGCGCTGGGGGAAGGCGTAGCGTTCGAAGGCCTGCACGGCGGCGCCACTGGGGGCGGGGCCGCTCTGCCAGTCGGCGGCGGGCCAGGTCTCGGCCCGGGCCAGGCCGGCGACCAGGGCGAGGGCCAGGCCCAGTGGGCGGATGAAGGGGATGGGCATCGGCGGGCCTCTTGTGCTTATTGGAGGGCGCAACCTAGCACGGGCCATATGACGGTAAAAAGCGCCGAACGCGCCGGCTTATGGGGTTATTCGGCGCGATAGGTCAGTCAGCGCGGCAGTCGGTAATCCTCGGGCCCGAGCAGGTCGATGCCGCATTCCAGGTTCTCGATCCAGTAGAGGAAGGCGCTGATCATTTCCTTGCCGACGAAGGGCCGGCCGTGCTGCGGGACGATCATCTCCACGTCCATGCCACGCACCATGTCGGCCCAGAGCCGGCAGACCTTGTTGCTGGCCATGTAGCGGCGGTGGAAGCCTTCCATGTTCGGCACGTGGTTGACGAAGTCGCGCACCGGCGAGGCGTCGTCCACGAGGGAGGCGCCCATGTCGCCGGAAAAGAGGATGCGGCTGATCGGGTCGTAGATCTGGAAGTTGCCCACCGAATGGAGGAAGTGCGCCGGCACCGCCTTCAGCTGGCACTGGCCGAGGGTGATGGACTGGCCACGGTCGGGCAGGGCGATGATGCGGTCGTAGGTGGAGATGCCGTGGCTGATGGCCAGGTAGTTGGCCGTGAGGTGCGGCAGGAAGCGCGCCCAGAGCTTGGAGCAGATCACCTGGGCGCGGGTGTGCAGCAGCCACTTGTCCAGGGAGGCGATGATGTCCGGGTCCTGGTGCGAGGCGAAGATGTAGGTCAGGTCCTGCACCGGCATGTGCTTGGACAGTTCCAGCGACAGCGGGGTGTAGGTCAGGTCGCCGCCCGGGTCCAGCAGCAGGTACTGTTCATGGTCGGTGATCAGGAACTGGTTGGACTGCACGCCGTCGCCGCTGACCAGATCGTCGAACATCAGGCATTGGTGGGGGCCGTTATCGAACAGCACGATGGGGTCGCGACGCATGGAAACCTCTGTAGGAATTGCGACGCGCAGATGTAAGGCATTTCCCTCCGATACACCCTGACGTGGATCAAGACACAGGCTATACGCATGCAGCAGAACGTAGGATGGGTCGGGCGGCGTTCCGCTGAGCCTGCGAAACCCATCGAACCGTCCGCATGGGTATCGCTTCGCTCAACCCATCCTACGCGCGTACCGCTCGCAATCAGGCGATGCCCAGCGCCGCCAATGCCTTTGCCAGGCGCTTGGCCCGCGGGCCGCTGGCGATTTCCAGCACGCCCTGGTCGCGCTTCCAGAGCTCGGCCCAGTGCGCCGGGCCGCTGGCGAAGGCGGCGTCCAGCTCAGGCTTGAGCGTCTTGAACTCGGCGAACAGAGCGGCCAGCAGCAGATGCATGGTCGGGGTGGTCGCGCATTGGCGGGAAACCTCCGCGGCGCCGGCGAGCAGGCCCAGCAGGCGCAGTTGCAAGGCCTGGGGCCAGGCGCAGTCGCGGCCGACGCCATAGAGCCAGGCCACCAGGGCGGCGAGGACGTGCAGGTCCTCGATGCTGCGGAAGGGCTTCACGTAGGCGTCCCAGCCGTCCCCGGCCAGGCGCTCGCAATGGGCAGCCTCCAGGTGCAGGCGGGCGTGGGGCACGTCGGGCATCAGCGGCAGCGGCTTGAGCGTTTCGATGCGCACGCCGGGGTCGCCATTGCGCACCACGGTCAGCGCCAGGCGTGGCGCGTCGCCACCGGCTTCCTCGCGGGCCGCCACCAGCAGCCAGGCGGCGGAATCGCCTGCGGTGACGAAGTCCTTGCGTCCGTTGAGGCTGAGCCCGCCCAGCCGGGTCTGCATGTCCGCCGGGCGCACGCTGCGGTTCTCGGTGACGCACAGGGCTCCCAGGCTCAGCGGTGCCGAGGGCCAGAGCAGGCGCAGCGCGCCCTGGTAGCCGGCGAGGAAGGCCAGGCCGGGGGTGGCGGCCAGCTTGCCGCCGAGCACCGCCAGGTCGAAGGGGGTGACCTCGTCCAGGCGTTCCAGCAGGGCGCTGTACCAGTCTTCCAGGGATTGGCCGGAGGGCAGGCGGGCGGAGGCGTCGAGCAGGCGTTGCCAGGGCATTGGAGGCTCCTTGGGGGTTGTCATGCAAGCATCACGGGACCGTCACGGTGGTGACACCGGGTCTACCTAGCCTGAGCTTGCACAACAAGATCATCCGGCTGCAACCGGGATCGAGCCGGCCTACGGAGGCTTATTCATGACCCAGATCGCCATGACCCGCGACAGCGTCGCACCCAACGGGAAGAGTCCTCGCCGTCTGCACGCCGAACGCCTGGATGGCGTTGCCGCGCTGCGCGAGGCGCAAGCCCTGCGTTTCCGTGTGTTCAGCGCCGAGTTCGATGCCAAGCTGCAAGGCGCCGAGTTCGGCCTCGACATGGATGACTACGATCCGCACTGCCAGCACATCGGCGTGCGCGACCTGGACAGCGGCGAGCTGGTGGCCACCACTCGCCTGCTGGACCACCAGGCCGCCCACGACCTGGGCCGCTTCTACAGCGAAGAGGAATTCAGCCTGCACGGCCTTGGCGAACTGCAGGGGCCGGTGCTGGAGATCGGCCGCACCTGCGTCGACACGGCCTACCGCAACGGTGCCACTATCGCCGTGCTCTGGGGCGAACTGGCCGAGGTGCTGAACCAGGGCGGCTACCGCTACCTGATGGGCTGCGCCAGCATCCCCATGCAGGATGGCGGCATCCAGGCCCAGGCCATCATGCAGCGCCTGCGCGAGCGCTACCTGTGCACCGAACATTTGCGCGCCGAGCCGAAGACCCCGCTGCCGACGCTGGAACTGCCCGGCAATGTCATCGCCGAGATGCCGCCGTTGCTCAAGGCCTATATGCGCCTGGGGGCGAAGGTCTGCGGCGAACCCTGCTGGGACCCGGACTTCCAGGTGGCCGACGTGTTCATCCTGCTCAAGCGCGACGAGCTCTGCCCGCGCTACGCCCGCCACTTCAAGGCGGCGGTCTGAGCCCATGCTGCAGTCCCTGCGTTTCTACGGGCGGGTCGCCCGGTTGTTGGCGGTGATTGGCCTCGGCGTGCTGCTGGCGCTTTGGGTCGGGCTGCGCGAGCGGGCCGGCGCGGGTGACCTGATGGTGAGCCGGCAGCGCCTGACCCGCTGGTTTCTCGCCCGCCTGACCGGCGCCCTGCCGTTCCGCGTGCGGGTCAGCGGCCGTGTGCCGGAGCAACCGATGCTCTGGGTCGGCAACCATGTGTCCTGGACCGATATCCCGCTGCTGGGTGCCGTGGCGCCGCTGTCGTTTCTGTCCAAGTCCGAGGTGCGGGCCTGGCCGGTGGCCGGGTGGCTGGCGCACAAGGCCGGTACCCTGTTCATTCGCAGGGGCTCGGGAGACAGCGGCCTGGTGGGGCAGCAACTGGCCCGTCACCTGGGCCACGGGCGCCACCTGCTGATCTTTCCGGAGGGCACCACCAGCGATGGTAGTCACCTGAAAACCTTTCATAGCCGGCTGCTCACCAGTGCGGTGGAAACCGGTGTGCCGGTGCAGCCGGTGGCCATCCGTTACCTGCGTGACGGACAGCGGGACGAGATCGCCCCCTTCATCGGCGAAGACGACCTGCTTTCCCATCTGGTGCGCCTGTTGCGCAGCGACCTGGCCGAGGTGGAAATCCAGTTGCTGGAGCCCATTCCCAGCCAGGGCCTGAGCCGCACGATGCTGAGCCAGAAAGCGAAGAGCGCCGTGCAACAGGCGCTCTTCGGTGAGGTGCGGGACGAGGCCCTGGCCGCCTGAGTGGCGGTCAGGCCGGGTTGTGGTCCGGCCAACGGATCGGCGGCACGGCGAGTATGTCGCAGTCCAGTTCGCGCATGGCCGCATCGGCCACGCTGCCGATCAGTACCCGCTTCATGCCCGTCAGGCCGCGCGTGCCCATCACCAGCAGGTCGATCGGTTCGCGCTCCAGCACCCGACGCAGTGCCGTCATGGGTTGGCCTTCTTCGATCAGGCGCTCATCGATGACCGACCCCAGTTCTTCGTGCAGCAGGAACTCATCCAGCGCGGCGGTGGCGCGGCGACGCTCTTCCACGGCGTAGTCGCCCGGAATCATCCCGGCGCCCGCGCCGGCCGCCAGCAGCATGGCGCCGCCCAGCGGGTCGAAGGCGTGCAGCGCCTTGGCGCCGGACCTGGGCAGCAGACCCAGTTCATGGGCGGCGCGCACGGCCTGGGCCGAGGCGGGAGAGCAGTCCAGGGCCAGCAGGGGCATCAGGTAGTCGTCCTCGGCGGTCTTGTTCACCAGCAGGATGGGGACATGGCTGGTGCGCAGCAGGCGCTCCAGGGTAGTACCGACGAAGATGTCGCGTAGCGGGTTCTTGCGGTGGCTGCCCACCACCAGCAGGTCGATTTCGGCCCAGCGGGTGCAGTCGGCGATGTGCTTGGCCGGGTCGCCCACTTCCACCCAGATTTCCGGCGCGCGGCCGGCCAGCTCGGTGAAGAACGGCTGCTGTTCGTTCAGGTAGCGCCGGACCTGTTCCAGCTCCAGCTCCACGCGCAATTGCGGCTGGTCTTCGTCGACCACATGAAGGATGAACCAGGGACAGTCGAACTGCCGGGCCAGGCGTGCGGCTCGACGCAGGGCTCGATCGGAACGATTGGATAAATCTGTCGCCAGCATCAGGGCTTTCATCGGGCACCTCCGGTAAAGGTCGTACCCTGATTGCACTCCAGTTGTAGGAATTGGCCCTTGATACAGGTCAAGCGAGGCTTTTTTGTCTGTCGGCGAAATCCTGCAGTTCTGGGTAAAACTGACGGAAGTCATCGCTCAGGGGCTGGTAAAGGGCTTCCAGCTCGGCCATGGCGCCGGCCAGTGCATCGGGCCGTGACAGCCGTCGCGCCATGCCGGCGATCACCAGCTCGAGGGTGTCGAATTCACGGTAGCTGCCGAGCCAGTCCTGGGCCGCCATGCGCGGGGCGATCAGCGCCAGGCGCTCGGGCAGTCGCGGCTCGGTCACCAGCACCTGGTAGACCTGTCGGGTGAAGGCATCCAGCGGTTCGGCGGCATACAGCCCCCAGTCGCGGGCCAGGCAGTGGTCGAAGAAGACGTCAAGCAGGATGCCGGAGAAGCGCCGTCGTTCGGCAGGGAAACGCAGCCTGGCCTGGGTGACCAGTGGGTGGCTGTCGGTGAACGCGTCGATGCGTCGGTGCAGGCGGATACCGGCCTCGATTTCCGCCGGCCAGCGCCCGGCCAGAGGCCCCTTGACGAAGTCGCCATAGAGGCTGCCGAGCAGTTGCGCGGGCTGCGGACCGCCGAGGTGGAGATGGGCCAGGTAGTTCATCGGCTGAGCTTAACCCAGGGCGGGTTCTATCATGTCGGTTGATGAAGACTATCGGTCGAAACGATCCTGTATCGTCTTTGATCGATATAAAGTTCGCTCCATTCCGATATACGAATCCCGGCCATGAACACATCCATCGACCTCGACGAAATCATCAAGGCACTCGCCCACCCGATGCGGCGCGAGATGCTGCAGTGGCTCAAGGAGCCGGAGAAGTACTTCGTCGAGCAGGACCACCCCTTCGAGATCGGCGTCTGCGCCGGCAAGTTCGACCAGCGCTGCGGGCTGTCCCAGTCCACCGTTTCCGCGCACCTGGCGACCTTGCAGCGTGCCGGCCTGGTGACCAGCCGCAAGGTGGGCCAGTGGAACTTCTTCAAACGCAACGAGACCGTCATCGCTGAATTTCTTCGCCAGATGAGCGACGAGCTGTAACCGCAGCACCTGCCTACAACCCTAAACCTTCCAGGAGCAGGCCAATGCCTACTGCGCTTCTCGTCCTCGCCTTGTCCGCATTTGCCATAGGCACCACCGAATTCGTCATCATGGGGCTGTTGCCCGAGGTGGCCGCCGACCTTGGCGTATCGATTCCCGGTGCCGGCTGGCTGGTCACCGGCTACGCCCTCGGCGTGGCCATCGGTGCCCCCTTCATGGCCATGGCCACCGCCCGGCTGCCGCGCCGGGGCGCCCTGCTGGTGCTGATGGGGGTGTTCATCGTCGGCAACCTGCTGTGTGCCATCGCCGCCAACTACGGCCTGCTGATGCTCGCCCGGGTGGTCACCGCGCTGTGCCACGGTGCTTTCTTCGGCATCGGTTCGGTGGTGGCGGCCAGCCTGGTGCCGGCCAATCGCAAGGCATCCGCCGTGGCCCTGATGTTCACCGGCCTGACCCTGGCCAACGTGCTCGGCGTGCCCCTGGGCACCGCCCTCGGCCAGGTCGCCGGCTGGCGCTCCACCTTCTGGGCGGTGACCCTGATCGGCGTTGCCGCGCTGATCGGCCTGTGGCGCGTACTGCCGCGCCAGGCCGACGAGGAGGCCACCGACATCCGTGCCGAGTTCGCCGCCCTGCGCGGTGCCGGGCTCTGGCTGGCGCTGTCCACCACCGTGCTGTTCTCCGCCGCGGTGTTCTGCATCTTCACCTACGTGGCGCCGCTGCTGGGCGAGGTGACAGGCGTTTCGCCCCGTGGCGTGACCTGGAGCCTGCTGCTGATCGGCCTGGGCCTGACCCTGGGCAACATCATCGGCGGCCGCCTGGCCGACTGGAAGCTGGCGCAGACCCTGATGGGCGTGTTCGTCGCCCTGGCGGTGGCCTCCAGTGCCCTGACCTGGACCAGCAGCGCACTCATACCCACCGAGATCACTTTGTTCCTCTGGGCCACGGCCGCCTTCGCCGCCGTGCCGGCCCTGCAGGTCAACGTGGTGAATTTCGGCAGTGCCGCACCGAACCTGGTCTCCACCCTGAACATCGGCGCCTTCAACGTCGGCAATGCCCTGGGCGCCTGGATCGGCGGCCTGGTCATCAGCCAGGGCTACGGCCTCACCACTGTCCCCATGGCCGCTGCCGTGCTGGCGATCCTCGCCCTGATAGCGACCCTGCTCACCTTCAGCAACCGTAATCCCGAGCTGCAACCGGCTCTCGACTGACCCGAGGTAATACGACATGCCCACGCTCTTCGACCCGATCAAGATCGGCGACCTGGAACTCGCCAACCGCATCATCATGGCGCCCCTGACCCGCTGCCGCGCCGACGAGGGCCGCGTGCCCAACGCCCTGATGGCCGAGTACTACACCCAGCGCGCGTCCGCCGGGCTGATCATCAGCGAAGCCACCTCCGTCACCCCGCTCGGTGTCGGCTACCCGGACACCCCCGGCATCTGGTCCGACGAGCAGGTCAAGGGCTGGAGCAACATCACCAAGGCCGTGCACGGCAATGGCGGCAAGATCGTCCTGCAGCTGTGGCACGTGGGCCGTATCTCCGACCCCAGCTACCTGGACGGCGAAGCCCCGGTGGCGCCCAGCGCCATCGCCGCCAAGGGCCATGTCAGCCTGCTGCGCCCGCTGCGCGACTACCCGGTGCCGCGTGCCCTGGAGACCGAAGAGATCGCCGATATCGTCGAGGCCTACCGTGTAGGTGCCGAGAATGCCCAGGCCGCCGGTTTCGACGGGGTGGAAATCCACGCCGCCAACGGTTACCTGCTGGACCAGTTCCTCCAGGACGGCACCAACAAACGCAGCGACCAATATGGCGGCTCCATCGAGAACCGCGCTCGCCTGTTGCTGGAAGTCACCGATGCGGCGATCAAGGTCTGGGGTGCCGGCCGTGTCGGCGTGCACCTGGCGCCGCGCGCCGACTCCCATGACATGGGCGACTCCGACCTGGCCGCGACCTTCGGCTATGTGGCCCGCGAACTGGGCAAGCGTGGCGTGGCCTTCATCTGCGCCCGCGAGAAGGAAGGCGCGGACAGCCTGACGCCGCAACTGAAGGAAATCTTCGGTGGCGTGTTCATCGCCAACGAGCGCTTCACCAAGGCCAGCGCCAACGCCTGGCTGGAAACCGGCAAGGCCGACGCCGTGGCCTTCGGCATTCCCTTCATCGCCAACCCAGACCTGCCGGAGCGCCTGCGCCAGGACGCGCCCCTGAACGAACCGCGTCCCGAGCTGTTCTACGCCCAGGGGCCGGTGGGCTACATCGACTATCCGCGACTGTAAGCCGGCGCTGCTGAAGCCAAGGCCCCGTCCCGCAAGGACGGGGCCTTTTCATTTGGCCTTGGGAAACCGACCCTACGGTGGGGCATGGATGTTCGCTTCGGGCTGGCGGGCCTCCTGCGGATGCGCATGAATTCGCACCTGGAGGTTTTACGCGGAGCCACCAATGGGCTTTCCTCTGGTAGCGTTGCACCCATCCCTCGCCCGGCTCGTGGCGGAACTCGGGCGGTGATCCGTGTGACCAATGGAGCTCGGCTAGAGTCTTTGCGCCGACAGCGACATGCCAAAGGAAGCCTGCATGCACAAATCGATACGCCCCGTCATTGCCCTGCTCGGCGTCCTGGCCCTGCCCGTGCACGCCAGTTGGTACCTGGACAACGAGTCGTCGCGGATCTCCTTCATCTCCACCAAGGCCGGCAGTATTTCCGAGGTGCACCGCTTCCTCACCCTGCACGGCAAGATCGGCAAGGATGGCAAGGCGAACCTGCGGGTGGAACTGGAATCGGTAAGCACCGGGGTGCCGCTGCGTGACCAGCGCCTGCGGGATCAGTTCTTCGAGATCGCCAAGTACCCCGAAGCCGAGATCACCGCCCAGCTCGACCTGCGCCCGATCACCGACCTCGCCCCCGGCGCCCAGCTGGAGCTGGGCCTGCCGCTGACGCTGAAGATCCGCGACAAGCAACAGCAGTACCGCGCCGAACTCCTGGCCACGCGCCTGGACGACCATCGCTTCCAGGTGGTGACCCTGGCCCCCCTGGTGGTGCAGGTGGAGGACTTCGGCCTGACCACGGCGCTGGACGGGTTGCGCAAGCTGGCCGGCGTGCCGGGTATCAGCCTGTCGGTGCCGGTGGGTGCGGTGCTGATCTTCACGGAGCGCTGATGGGGCCGATATTCCCCTGGAAGGCCGGCAACCGCTTCGAGCTGTTGATCGATGGGCCGCAGTTCTTTCCGATCATGCTCACCGCGATTGCCAGGGCCGAGTACCAGGTTGCGCTGGAGCTCTACCTGGTGGAAGACGGCAAGTGCAGCGAGGCGCTGGTGGATGCCCTCTGTGTTGCCGCCGTGCGCGGCGTGCGGGTGCGCTGCCTGTTCGACGACTTCGGCAGCCGCGGCCTGGGCGCCGTGGCGCGCCAGCGTTTGCAGGATGCCGGGGTGCTGCTGCAGTTCTACAACCCGCTGCGCTGGCGCAGCGGCTTCCGCAACTTCTACCGCGATCACCGCAAGATCCTGGTGGTGGACGACCGCCAGGCCTTTGTCGGCGGCACCGGCTCCACCGACGAATTCTGGGACCCGACCCAGGAGGCCAGTCACTGGCATGAGGTGATGGTGGCCATCGAGGGGCCGCTGGTGGCGCACTGGCAACTGATCTTCGAGTACCAGTGGCTGGCCAACCTCGGCCGGCATCCCTGGAAGCCGGGGGAGGCGCCGGGCCTGGCCCATCTGCCGCCCTATCCGGCGGTGGGGGAGGGGCTGGGACGGTTGGCCTATGCCGACGCCAGCCAGCATCGGGACATCGTTCAGTCGCTGGTGCGCAGCATCCGCATGGCGCGCAGTCGCATCTGGCTGGCGACGCCCTATTTCCTGCCCAGCTGGAAGGTACGCCGTGCCCTGATCAAGGCGGCGCGACGCGGCGTCGAAGTGCGCCTGCTGCTCACCAGCCGGCACACCGACCATCCGCCGGTGCGTTTCGCCGGCCAGCGTTACTACCCGCGCCTGCTGCGTGCCGGGGTGCGGATATTCGAGTATCAGCGGCGCTTCCTGCACCTGAAGATGGCGCTGGTGGACGACTGGGTGAGTGTCGGCTCCTGCAACTTCGACCACTGGAACCTGCGCTTCAACCTGGAAGCCAACCTGGAGGCCCTGGACCCGAGCTTCACCGAGTCGGTGGGGGCCTGCATGCGCCAGGACTTTGCCGATAGCCGCGAGATCAGCATGGACGACTGGCATGCACGCCCCCTGCACAAGCGTCTGCGCCAGCGCCTCTGGGGCTGGCTGGACCGCCTGGTGGTGAACCTGCTCGACCGCCGTCGCTGAGCGTCATCCCTCTCCTGTAGTAGGGGCCTATTACCTGCGGGCCAGGGTACCTGGGGATAATTGGCTACCCTTTGAAGCCCGAGGGCTTCCAATCCAGGAGCATGAGCAATGGCCGCGAAGAAGATTCTGATGCTGGTCGGCGACTACGCCGAAGACTACGAAACGATGGTGCCCTTCCAGGCGCTGCTGATGGTTGGCCACACCGTGCATGCCGTGTGTCCGGACAAGATCGCCGGGCAGACCGTGCGCACCGCCATCCATGACTTCGAGGGCGACCAGACCTACAGCGAGAAGCCGGGCCACAACTTCGCGCTCAACTTCGATTTCGCCAAGGCCCGGGAGGCGGACTACGACGCCCTGCTGATCCCCGGTGGCCGCGCCCCGGAATACCTGCGCCTGAACGCCGCCGTACTGGAGCTGGTAAAGGCTTTCGACAAGGCCGGCAAGCCCATCGCCGCCGTCTGCCACGGTGCCCAGTTGCTGGCTGCCGCCGGTGTGCTGGCAGGCCGCGAATGCAGCGCCTACCCGGCCTGCGGACCGGAGGTGAAGCTCGCCGGTGGCCAGTATGTGGATATCCCGGTAGACGCCGCCCATACCCAGGGCAACCTGGTGACGGCCCCAGCCTGGCCGGCGCATCCCGCGTGGCTGGCCGCTTTCCTCAAGCTGCTGGGGACAAAGATCGAGCTCTGACCGTAGGTTGTGGCTGAGCTGTGCGAAGCCCAACACCAAGCGGCGAAATGTTGGGCTTCGCTGCGCTCTGCGCCAACCTACCCGGATTGCATCCGGGCTACCGGGAGGCCGGCGCATCCCGCCTGGCTGGCCGCTTTCCTCAAGCTGCTGGGGACAAAGATCGAGCTCTGACCTTAGGTTGTGGCTGAGCTGTGCGAAGCCCAACACCAAGCGGCGAAATGTTGGGCTTCGCTGCGCTCTGCGCCAACCTACCCGGATTGCATCCGGGCTACCGGGAGGCCGGCGCATCCCGCCTGGCTGGCGGCCTTCCTCAAGCTGCTGGGGACAAAGATCGAGCTCTGACCTTAGGTTGTGGCTGAGCTGTGCGAAGCCCAACACCAAGCGGCGAAATGTTGGGCTTCGCTGCGCTCTGCGCCAACCTACCCGGATTGCATCCGGGCTACCGGGAGGCCGGCGCATCCCGCCTGGCTGGCGGGTTTCCTCAAGCTGTTGGGGACGAAGATCGAACTCTGACCGTAGGTTGTGGCTGAGCTACGCGAAGCCCAACATCAGGCGCCGACATGTTGGGCTTCGCTGCGCTCTGCGCCAACCTACCCGGATTGCATCCGGGCTACCCATCGTCCCGCAATCGCGAAGGAATTCGCCCCCACGGATTTATCCACAGCTCAGGAGGCCCGCCATGTGCGAGCTCTACGTCAAGGCTGATCCCATCCTCTACGAGTCCCGCTCGCGCTCGCTGCGCATTCGCGGGGTGGTCACCACCCTGCGCCTGGAGAACCAGTTCTGGGACATCCTGCGGGAAATCGCCGAAGTGGACGGCATGACCACCAACCAACTGATCACCAAGCTCTACGACGAGGTGATGGACTACCGGGGTGAGGTGGTCAACTTCGCCTCTTTCCTGCGGGTCAGCTGCACCCGCTACCTGGCCCAGCGTCGCGCCACGGTGGTGGAGCTGCCGAAGGCGCGGGCGCAGAAAAGTAGCAGCCCCGCGAGCTAGAGCGAGACAAGGCATAAACAGCCGAGGAAGCGGACTGGGCTCGCACGCGAGTTTACGACTGTAAATGAGCATTCCGAGGTTGTTTATAACGCCGTATCGCCGACGCGCAGCAGGCTGCATCAGCAGACCTGCTCGACCCAGTCGTTGAGGTTGTAGTAGTTGGTCACGCGGGCGATCTTGCCGCAGTGGATATGGAAGAAGGCCCCTGCCGGCAGCACGTAGGTCTGGCCCTGGGCCGGCGGCAGGCCCTCGTCGTTGGCCAGGTACTGGCCATGCACCACGAACTCGGCGGCGGCGCGGCTGCCGTCGGCGCTCTGCATGACCACTATGTCGGACAGCCGCTCCTTGTAGCAGCGGTTCATCTTGTCCATGAAGGCCGCGAAGGCCGCCTTGCCCATTTGCCGATCACCCTGGTTGATGTCATGCACCACGTCCTCGCTGAGCAGGGCGAGGAAGGCAGGCATGTCCCCGGCGTTGAAGGCGTCGTAATAGGCTTGCACCAGTTCGGTAGCGGTCATGGTTGGGTTCCTGTCGCAATGGGGTCATTCGGTCCGTGCACGGCATGATAGGGTCTTGAGTCGGGCCCGGCTTAGCCAGGGGCGTCATCCACATCGCCAGAGCGACCGCTCCCATGCAGATACGCCTTCTCCAGGGCGCCGCCATCGCGCCCCATATCGAAGACCTTGCACACCTGAGGCTGACGGTGTTCCGCGAGTTTCCCTACCTGTACGACGGCACGCTGGAATACGAAGCGCGCTACCTGTCGACCTACGCCGATTCGCCGGAGAGCCTGTTCGTCCTGGCCCTGGATGGCCAGCGTGTCGTCGGCGCTGCCACGGGCCTGCCGATGGCGGATGAAACGGACGAGTTCAAGCGGCCGTTCCGCCAGCAGGGCTGGGACCCTGCGCGGATCTTCTATTTCGGCGAGTCGGTGCTGCTGGCCGAGTATCGCGGCACGGGGCTGGGCGTGCGCTTCTTTGCCGAGCGCGAGGGCTATGCGCAGGAACTGGGGCGTTTCAGCCATTGCGCCTTCTGCGCCGTGGAGCGTCCGGCGGACCATCCCCGACGTCCCCCTGCGTTTCAGCCACTCAACGCGTTCTGGGCGCGGCGTGGCTATCGCCATCACCCGGAACTGCGCACCGAGTACCAGTGGCGCGATCTCGACGAGGATGCGGAGTCGGCCAAGCCCATGTCCTTCTGGCTCAAGGAGATCGCGCCATGATCAGGATCGCCGCCTGCCAGTACGCCATCGAACTGCATGAAAGCTGGGCTGCCTACGCCGAGCACCTGGAGACCCTCTGTGCCGAGGCGGCGGGGCAGGGCGCGCGCCTGCTGGTGCTGCCGGAATACGCCGGCCTGGTGCTTGCCGGCCAGCTAGCGCCGGAAGAGCGCGGCGATCTGCAGGCGTCCATCGCCGGCATCCAGCCGCTGCTGCAGGACTGGCGCACCCTGTGCATCGGCATCGCCGCCAGGCTTGGCGTCTACCTGCAGCCCGGCAGCCTGCCGGTGCGCGACGCCGACGGTATGTACCGCAACCGCGCCTGGCTGTTCGGCCCCGGTGGCGAGCTGGGCCATCAGGACAAGCTGATCATGACCCGCTTCGAGCGCGAGCAATGGGGCATCGCGGCTGGGCAGGGGCTCAAGGTGTTCGACACCAGCCTGGGGCGGCTGGGCATCCTGATCTGCTACGACAACGAGTTCCCCCTGCTGGCCCGCACCCTGGCCGCAAGCGGCGTTGACCTGATCCTCGCCCCCAGCTGCACCGACACCGAGGCCGGCTACCACCGCGTACGCATCGGCGCCCAGGCCCGCGCCCTGGAAAACCAGATCGCCGTGCTGCAGGCGCCCACCGTGGGCCTGGCACCCTGGTCGCCGGCGCTCGACGAAAACATCGGCCGCGCCGGCCTCTATGTGCCGCCGGACCATGGCATGCCGAGCAACGGGGTGTTCGCCGAAAGCGCCGAGTTGTGCCCGGCCGCCAGCCAGTGGCTGATCTGCGACTTTGACCTGGAAGCGGTGCGCCGGGTGCGCGCCGAGGGCCAGGTGTTCACCCGCCGGGACTGGCCGGAGCAGTTCGAAAAGGCAAGGCTCTGCTGACTTTGTAGGATGGGTCGGGCGGCGTTCCGCGAGCCTGCGAAACCCATCAGCGATGTCCGATGGGTTTCGCTCCGCTCTACCCATCCTACGGCGGGCGCAAAACGAAAAAGCCCGGCACAAGGCTGGGCCGTTTCATGCAACGTTCAGGGGGGCTGACCCTGCTTTGTATCCGTAATGAGTAACGACCGACTACTATCCCGGACTCAATTCACCGCGAGGTACGGACGCCCGATGAAGTACGCCTGTCTATTGCTATCCCTGCTGGTTCTGGCCGGCTGCAAATCCCTGACTGGTCTCAACCTGGAAGACGACTACCGAGGGGACGATGTCGGTCATGTCGTGATCGGCCTGGGTGGGACGGCCGGCGCCCAGTACTACAGCGTTGCGCTCTACTACAAGCGTTCCATGTTCAATGCCGGCAAGCTGGACGAACTCAGTCGCTTCGTCTACCCGCCGCTATTTGAGCTCGTCTCCAAGCCGGACTACGTGACCGAGCAGGAAGAGGGGCGTGTGCTGACTGCCAAGCTCGCGCCAGGCGAGTACGAGTTCGTGAACTTCCACGCGACTATCTACAACCAGGTCGTCTACTCCGCTGGTGCACCATTCTCCATACCCTTCACCGTGCGCGCCGGTGAAACCACCTACCTGGGCAATTACCGCGCGGTCGCCTCTGAAGGACAGGGGCCGATGGGGGGCGTGAAGGGCACACCGCTCTTCCTGTTGCAGGATGAGGCGGAACGGGATCTGGCCTTGGCGCGTAAGCGTGAGCCAGGCTTGTTCAAGACCGTGCAGAACGCCACGCCCAAGGCCGCCTGGATCAAGCGTGAGTTCTTCGTGGATGAGCTTCCCACCGAGGTCGTGCAGAAGCAGCGTGGACGAATGAGCATGCAGGAAATGCTCTGGGGAGGTTGATCCATACCCGTCCGAGCGGACGATGGAAACGAAAAAGCCCGGCACAAGACCGGGCTTTTTCATGCAGCGCTGGAGGCTTACTTCACTTCCACCGCCAGGTTCTCGGCGATCTTCTGTTGCCAGATCGCCGGGCCGGTGATGTGCACCGATTCGCCCTTGGTGTCGACGGCGACGGTGACCGGCATGTCCTTCACTTCGAACTCGTAGATGGCTTCCATGCCCAGTTCGGCGAAGGCCAGGACCTTGGACTTCTTGATCGCCTGGGCCACCAGGTAGGCGGCGCCGCCGACGGCCATCAGGTAGACGGCCTTGTTGTCCTTGATCGCGTCGATGGCGATGGGGCCACGCTCGGACTTGCCGATCATGCCCAGCAGGCCGGTCTGCTCGAGGATCTGGCGGGTGAACTTGTCCATGCGGGTCGCGGTGGTCGGGCCAGCCGGACCAACCACTTCGTCGCCAACCGGATCGACCGGGCCGACGTAGTAGATGAAGCGGCCCTTGAGGTCCACCGGCAGGGTTTCACCCTTGTTCAGCATGTCGACCATGCGCTTGTGCGCAGCGTCGCGGCCGGTGAGCATCTTGCCGTTGAGCAGGACGGTTTCGCCCGGCTTCCAGCTCTGCACTTCTTCCGGGGTCAGGGTGTCGAGGTCGACACGGCGGGCCGAGGGGCCGGCTTCCCAGACGATTTCCGGGTAGGCGTCCAGCGGCGGCGCTTCCAGCTCGGCCGGGCCGGAGCCGTCGAGCACGAAGTGGGCGTGACGGGTGGCGGCGCAGTTGGGGATCATGCACACCGGCAGGGAAGCGGCGTGGGTCGGGTAGTCCATGATCTTCACGTCGAGCACGGTGGTCAGGCCGCCCAGGCCCTGGGCACCGATGCCCAACTGGTTGACCTTGTCGAACAGTTCGAGGCGCATTTCCTCGATCTTGTTCTGCGGGCCGCGGGCTTTCAGCTCATGGATGTCGATGGACTCCATCAGCACTTCCTTGGCCATCACCGCGGCTTTCTCGGCGGTGCCGCCGATGCCGATGCCGAGCATGCCCGGCGGGCACCAGCCGGCGCCCATGGTCGGGACGGTCTTCAGGACCCAGTCGACGATGGAGTCGGACGGGTTGAGCATGGCCATCTTCGACTTGTTCTCGGAGCCGCCGCCCTTGGCCGCCACGTCCACTTCCACGGTGTTGCCGGGAACGATGGAGTAGTGGATGACCGCCGGGGTGTTGTCCTTGGTGTTCTTACGGGCGCCGGCCGGGTCCGCCAGGATGGAGGCGCGCAGGACGTTTTCCGGCAGGTTGTAGGCGCGACGCACGCCCTCGTTGATCATGTCGTCCACGCTCATGGTGGCGCCGTCCCAGCGAACATCCATGCCGACGCGGACGAACACGGTGACGATACCGGTGTCCTGGCAGATCGGGCGGTGGCCGGTGGCGCACATGCGCGAGTTGATCAGGATCTGCGCCATGGAGTCGCGCGCGGCGGGCGACTCTTCGCGCAGGTAGGCCTCGTGCATGGCCTGGATGAAGTCGAGGGGGTGGTAGTAGGAAATGAACTGCAGGGCGTCGGCGACACTCTGGATCAGATCGTCTTGCTTGATCACGGTCATGGAGGCGCTCCTCTTGGAGGGAACATCAGAGCAGCGCCGAGCCACGGCCCGGCGCGCTTGCGGGCTAAAAAGGCGCGGCAGTATAGCGCGTGCTACCGGCGTGGCACAGTCGCCGGTAGTCGACCTTGGTCGGTAGCCGGACACTTGGCACGTACTAGGCAATTTGTGATCACAAGCGTACATTGGAGGCATGGTGCCATTACGGGAAGGAGCCCATGAGCCCATCGAGCCAGCGGATCACCCATAGATCCTTGCAGAGTCTGCTCCTGAAGCGCTTTGGCATGGCCGTGGCCACCTATTCGATGGTCGTGCTGCTGTGCTGGGTCGCCTTGTTCGGCGGCCTGTTCCGCGTACCGGCGAGTGTCGCGCTGCTGGGCACCGGCCTGGTGGCGTTGTCCCAGCTGGTGCTGTTGTGGCTGTTCGTCAGCGGTCGCAACCTGCGCTTTTCCGACCCCAGCCTGACCGAATTCCAGGTACTGCTGGCCCTGGGCTGGAGCACCTGGCTCATGTCCATGGCCGATAACGCCCGGGGCACGCTGCTGACGGTCTATGCGCTGATCATGCTGTTCGGCGTGTTCCAGCTCAAACCCCGGGTGTTCACCCGTTGCGCGGCGATAGGCTTCTTCGCCTTCTGCGGGCTGAACCTCGTCGAAGCCTACCGGATGCAGCTGTCCAATCCGGCGCTCGCGCTGCTGCAGGTCTGCGTGCTGTTCGTGCTGATGGTCTGGCTGAGCCTGTTCGCCAGCTATGTCCAGGCCCTGCGCCAGCGCATGCGCCAACGCCGCTTTGCGCTACAGGCGCACCAGGACACCCTGCGCGGCATGATGCGCCAGCTGGAAGACCTGGTCGCCACTGATGAACTGACCGGCCTGTACAACCGCCGACATTTCCTGCGCCTGGCCGGCCGCGAGCTGGACAACCTGGCGGGTAACCGCCGCCACGGCCTGGCGCTGATCGACCTCGACCATTTCAAACGGATCAACGACGTCCACGGCCACGCCGCCGGCGACCGGGTGCTGCAGACCTTCGCCGCCGTGGCGCGGGCCTGCCTGCGCGACGGCGATGTGCTGGCGCGCTATGGCGGCGAGGAGTTCGTCCTGTTGCTGCCCAATTGCGATGCCGATCGTCTCACCGCCTGTTGCGAGCGCCTGCGCGAGGCCTTCGCCAGTGCCGAGCCGGTGGGGGTGCAGGTGGAGCGGCTGAGCCTGTCGGCCGGGATGACCCTGCTGGTCGCCGGCGACGAGCTGGATGATGCGCTGCAACGCGCGGATCAGGCACTCTATCGAGCAAAGCGCGGCGGACGTAACCGTTGCGACGCCGCCTGGGAGGGGCAGGGTGCCTGAACTCGAAGTAGCCGGAAGACGCTGGACGGTGACGCCCGCCAGCAACCTGCTGGATGCCCTCAACGCCGGCGGTTGCAAGGTGCCCTACAGCTGTCGTGCCGGGAGTTGCCATGCGTGCATGGTGCGTTGCCTGTCGGGCGAGCCGGCGGACGCCATGCCAGACGCCCTGGACCGCTTCCAGCGTGCCGAGGGCTGGCGGCTGTCCTGCCAGTGCCTGGTGGTGCAGGACCTGGTGGTGGAAGTCTTCGACCCTGCCCGCGATGGCCTGGAAGCCGAGGTGCTGGATATCCATTGGCCGGCTGCGGACGTTCTGCGCCTGCGCCTCATGCCGCGAAGGCCGTTGCGCTACGCCGCCGGCCAGCACCTGCTGCTGTGGAACGAGGCGGGCGTCGCCCGGCCCTATTCTCTGGCCAGCGTGCCCGGCCTTGACGACTACCTGGAGTTCCACCTGGATTGCCGCAAGCCGGGTCTGTTCAGCGACAGCGCCCGCCGCCTGGTTCCGGGCGATGCGCTGCGCCTCGGGGAACTCCATGGCGGCGCCTTGCACTACGACCCCGACTGGGACACCCGGCCTCTGCTGTTGCTCGGCTCGGGCACGGGCATGGCGCCGCTCTGGGGGTTGCTGCGCGAAGCCCTGCGCCACCATCACCAGGGCCCGATCCGCGTCATTCACCTGGCCCATGAGCCTGGCGGCCATTACCTCGCCGAACCCCTGGCGGAACTGGCTGCGGCCCATCCCGGCGTGGATGTCCGGCTGATCACGGCGGCCGAGTTGGCGGAGGTTTTGGCGCAATTCCGTCTTGTCTCCCGCCAAACCATCGCCTTACTCTGCGGCCATCCCGCCAGCGTCGAGGAGTTCGCACGCCGGCTGTACCTGGCCGGCCTGCCCCGCAACCAGTTGCTGGCCGATACCTTCCTGACCCGCGACGCCTGACGCCACGGGCACATTCCACTCGAGGATTCCCCATGAGCGATCACATTCAGGTCGAGCGCGAGCAGGGCCTGCTGACGCTGCGCATGAACCGTCCGGACAAGATGAACGCCCTGACCCGCGAAATGTACAGCGGCATGGCCGAGGTATTGGAAGGGGCCCGGGAAGATGCCAGCGTCCGCGCGGTGCTGATCACCGGCAACGAGACCTGCTTCACCAGCGGCAACGACATCGTCGATTTCCTCCAGGAGCCGCCGAGCGGGATGGACAGCCCGGTGTTCAGGTTCATGCGCGCGCTGTTCGACTTCCCCAAACCCGTGGTGGCCGCCGTTAGCGGCCCGGCGGTGGGCATCGGCACGACCCTGCTGCTGCACTGCGACCTGGTCTATGTAAGCAGCGACGCCAAGCTGAAGATGCCCTTCGTCAACCTCGGCCTGTGTCCAGAATTCGGTTCCAGCCTGATCCTGCCGCGCCTGCTGGGCCATGCCAAAGCGGCTGAACTGCTGCTGCTGGGCGAAGGTTTCAGCGGTGAGCAGGCGGCCAGCTGGGGCATCGCCAACGCCTCCCTGGAGAACGGCGCCGCCACCTTCGCCCGTGCCCGCGAGGCCGCACTGCGCTTCCTCGATCTGGCACCCTCGGCGCTGGAAGTGAGCAAGCGCCTGATGCAGGCGCCGGATCGCGAGGCACTGCGCAAGGCGATCATGGAGGAGGGCGAGCTGTTCACCCAGCGACTGCGGTCGCCGGAAGCGCTGGAAGCACTGTCGGCCTTCACCCAGCGGCGCAAACCGGATTTCTCCAGATTTGTCTAATTGCCGTAGGTTGGTTTGAGCGCAGCGAAGCCCAACGTCGTCTGGCCGTGGTTCGCCTGTTGGGCTTCGCGTCGCTCAGCCACAACCTACGCCAAGGTGGCAACGCGGCCTGTTTCGCGAATGAATTCGCTCCTGCAAGGTTGTGCCCGCCCATGAAAAAGCCGCCCCGAAGGGCGGCTTTTTTCATTCCAGGCCAGGTCAGACCAGCAGGTCGCCCACGTGGAGGATCTTCATGGTGTTGGTGCCGCCCTGGGTGGTGTAGCTGTCACCCTTGGTCAGGATCACCCAGTCACCCTTGGTCACCACGCCACGTTGCAGCAACTCGTCCACGGCCATCTGGCTGACCTTCTCCGGCGGCAGCGCGGCTGCGTCGAAGGGGATGGTTTCCACGCCACGGAACAGTGCCACGCGGGCCTGGGTTTCGCGGTGGGGCGAGTAGGCGTAGATCGGCACCGAGGAACGGATGCGCGACATGATCAGCGGGGTGTAGCCGCTCTCGGTCAGGCAGATGATCGCCTTGATGCCGGGGAAGTGGTTGGCCGCGTACATGGAGGCCAGGGCGATGCTTTCGTCGCAGCGCTCGAAGGTCTTGCCGATACGGTGGCTGGAGCGGCGGGTGTCCGGGTGCTTCTCGGCGCCCTGGCAGATGCGCGCCATGGCCTGTACCGCTTCCAGCGGGTATTCGCCGGCGGCGCTTTCGGCCGAGAGCATCACGGCGTCGGTGTAGTCGAGCACGGCGTTGGCTACGTCCGACACTTCCGCGCGGGTCGGCATCGGGCTGTGGATCATGGACTCCATCATCTGGGTCGCGGTGATCACGGCTTTGTTGTAGCGGCGGGCGTGCAGGATGATCTTCTTCTGGATGCCCACCAGCTCGGCGTCGCCGATTTCCACGCCGAGGTCGCCACGGGCCACCATCACCGCGTCGCTGGCGCGGATCAGGCCGTCCAGGGCGTCGTCGTCGGCCACGGCTTCGGCGCGTTCGATCTTGGCCACCAGCCAGGCCTTGCTGCCGGCTTCGTCGCGCAGGCGGCGGGCCAGTTCCATGTCGGCGGCGTCACGGGGGAAGGAGACGGCCAGGTAGTCCAGCTCCATTTCCGCGGCCAGCTTGATGTCGGCCTTGTCCTTGGCGGTCAGGGCCGGGGCGGTCAGGCCGCCGCCGCGACGGTTGATGCCCTTGTGGTCGGACAGCGGGCCGCCGATCAGCACGCGGCAGTGCAGTTCGTCGGCGCTGGTGCTTTCGACACGCATCACCACGCGGCCGTCGTCCAGCAGCAGTTCATCGCCTACGCCGCAGTCCTTGATCAGGTCCGGGTAGTCGATGCCGACCACGTCCTGGGTGCCGGCGTCGCGGGGGTGGGTGACGGAGAAGCGGAAGCTGTCGCCTTCCTTCAGCTCGATGCGCTTGTTGGCGAACTTGGCGATACGGATCTTCGGACCTTGCAGGTCGCCGAGCAGGGCGACGAAGCGGCCATGCTTGGCGGCCAGCTCGCGGACCAGGCGGGCGCGCGCCTTGTGTTCCTCAGGGCTGCCGTGGGAGAAGTTCAGGCGGGCGACGTTGAGTCCGGCAACTATCAGTTGCTCCAGGACTTCCGGGGAATTGCTGGCCGGGCCGAGGGTGGCGACGATTTTGGTACGGCGGAAGGGCATGCGAAGACTCCATTTTTCAAGCAGAGCCCGAGGCTACTACGCGTGGGCACTGTAGTCATGGTTACTTTTCACTACCCGCTGAATTGATTCAGGTGGCCCGCCAAACGGTGGCGGAACCGCTTGTGTCTGGCGCCGGCGAGGTCAATCGGAGGTTATGCTTGTTCGTCGTCCAGCGGTCTGAAGAAGTAGCGGACTCGGCCGATATCCAGATGGACGGAGGAAATACCCATGCGCATCCTGATCATCCTCACGCTGCTGGTTGCCACGGCCGGCTGCACTCGCTGGTCCCTCGACCGCAACCTGAACAACGCCTACCGCTCCTACGAGCGGGGCGATTGCGCGGACGTGATGCTGCAGCTCTCCAAGGCCGAGCGCCGGAGCCGCTCGCGCCAGTACCTGCAGCCGGAAATCTCCCTGCTGCGCGGCCAGTGCCTGGAGCGCCAGAGCCTGTTCGTCGACGCGGCGCAGACTTACCAGTTCATCATCAGCCGCTTCCCCACCAGCGAGTACGCGTTCCGCGCGAAGGCGCGCCTGGAGACCTTGCAGCAGCTCGGCCGGATCGACGCCAGCGCAACCAGGACCAGCGCCGCGCCACTCTGACCCCTAACCCGGCCGTCGGTCGTTGCCCGCTTGAGCTGCATTGGCCGGGGGCTAAGCTGAGCCTCTATTCGAGGAGCCATGGAATGCGCCACCTGTTTTGTTGCCTGTTGCTGATGCCGCTTGTCGCCAACGCGCAGATCTACCGCTGGACCGATGCCGAAGGGCGGGTGCATTTCAGCGCGACGCCACGGGAAGGCGCCGAGCAGGTGACGGTAAAACCCCAGGTAGTGGACCGCGACGAAGCGACCCGCGAGCGTGAGGCGCGGACCGCGAAGTTCTACGACGCGCGGCGACAGGAGCAGGAAGCCGAAGACAACCGAGCCGCCCAGGCGAGGGAACAGCAGCAGAAGAAATGCGGTGAGTTGCGGGAGAAGCGCGACCAACTGACTCATAGCGGACCCTTCTACCATCTCGACGAGCGTGGCGAGCGTCAGTACTACACTGATGCAGAGATCGAGTCCTTCAGGAGCAAATTGGACGGTGATCTGGCCAGAGCCTGCAATTGAAGGTTGGTCGTTGGCGACAACGAGTCCATACTAGCGTCACATTAATAGCGATTTGATATCATGCCTACCAAGCGCCGAATCGAACGCCATCAGTTGCCGTACTACCTGAAGGTGTTCAATCGAATCACCGACAAACCCATGGGTTACCTGGGCAATGTGTCCATGGACGGCATGATGCTGATCAGCCAGCTGCCGATACTGGTGGGCGCGCGCTTCGACATGCGGCTGAAGATTCCGGGCAAGGACGGCCAGCTGCATTTCATCGACTTCTATGCCAATTGCCAGTGGTGCCACGAGGATGTGACCCCCGGGCACTATGATTCCGGTTTTTCCCTGGTGACCCCGCCGTCGGAATACGCCGACCTCATCGATGCCCTGCGTTTCTATTTCAGCTTTCGCCCTCTGGCCGCCTCGGCCTGAATCTGTCTGACGAACGGCGACCGGCTCTTTGCTGAAATTCCATCGTTTGCGAAGATCCAATAAAAAAGGCGCCATATGGCGCCTTTTTCGTGGGGGATGGCTTCAGGGGCGGATTTCGATCAGGGTGCCGTCCTTCACCAGGCTCCAGATCTCCTGCATGTCCGAGTTCTTCATGGCGATGCAGCCTTCGGTCCAGTCAAGGGAGTGGAAGTACCACTCGGGGTATTCCTCATCCAGCGGGGTGCCGTGGATCATGATCATGCCACCGGCGGAGACGCCCTTTTCCCGGGCCTTGGCGGCATCGCGAGCGTTGGGGTAGGAGATGTGCAGGGCGAGGTTGAACTTGTCGCTGGTCTTGCGCCAGTCGATCCAGTAGAAGCCCTCGGGAGTGCGCATGTCGCCCTCGCGCAGCTTGGGGCCCACCGGCTGCTTGCCGAGCGAGATGCGGTAGGACTTGAGGATGTCCCCCCGATTCATCAGCAGCAGCTTGCGCTCCGATTTCACCACCATGACCTTGTCGATGGGCTTGCTGCCCAGTGTCGGCGTGGTACTCGCCTGGGCGAGAGCGGCAAGGCTCATGGAAAGTACAAGTAGCAACCAGCGCATCGGTACGACATCCCCAGAGTGTTCAAATAAGCAGAATAGCGTTCAGGTTTTTTTGTAATAGGCCAGCAAGGGTGCCAGCGGCTCGTTGCGCACGGGGAAGTCCTGCCCGGCACGGTCGGCGAAGTAGCATTCTAAGGTACGGCCCACGGTCGGAAAAGCCAGCTCCGACCAAGGAATCTCCCGTTCGTGGAACAGGCGTACTTCCAGGCTCTCATCGCCGGCGGCGAAGTCCAGGTCCACCAGCTCTGCGCGGAAGAAGGTGTAGACTTGGCTGATGTGCGGCAGGTCGAACAGGGTATAGAGGCTGAGGTCGCGTACCCGCGCGCAGGCTTCTTCCAGGGTTTCCCGGGCGGCGGCCTGGGCCATGGTCTCGCCGTTCTCCATGAAACCGGCGGGGAGGGTCCAGTAACCACGGCGCGGTTCGATGGCCCGGCGACAGAGCAGTACCTGCTCGCCCCAGACCGGCAGGCAGCCGGCGACGATGCGCGGATTCTGATAGTGAATGGCATGGCAGCTGTCGCAGACATGGCGCAGGCGATTGTCGCCTTCGGGGATGCGCTGGACGACGGGGCTACCGCACTGGCTGCAGAATTTCATCGAAGCTCCTCGGAGTCAGGGGCCCATCTTGGCGCGGCATGCTGTCGCACGGCAAGCGGCCCACCACGCGAGGCGCAAGGGCGAGCGGGGTGCGACCTGTCGGTACGGGGCTTGGGTGGCCCCAAGGTTCATGCCATGATGCCCGGCAGTCGAAAACAACGAGAACGTCCATGCTGGATGACCTGCTCCGTCGTGTGCAGAGCTACTCCCCGAGAACCCTGGAGACCGATCACGACTTCCCCGAAGCGGCGGTGCTGGTGCCCATCACCCGCAGCGACGAGCCCGAACTGGTCCTGACCCTGCGCGCCAGCGGCCTCTCCACCCATGGTGGTGAAGTGGCCTTCCCCGGCGGTCGCCGCGATCCGGAAGACCAGGACCTGGTCCGCACCGCCCTGCGCGAGGCGGAAGAGGAAGTCGGCCTGCCCCCGGGCCTGGTGGAAGTCATCGGGCCGCTCAGCCCGCTGGTTTCCCGCCACGGAATCAGGGTCACTCCTTATGTGGGGCTGGTCCCGGACTTCGTCCAGTACAAGGCCAACGACGGGGAGATCGACTCGGTGTTCAGCGTGCCCCTGGCGTTCTTCCGCGACGATCCGCGCCAGGTGACCCATCGCATCGACTACCTCGGCCGCAGCTGGTACGTACCGAGCTACCAGTACGGCGAATACAAGATCTGGGGCCTGACCGCGATCATGGTCGTGGAACTGGTCAACCTGGTCTACGACGCGGGCATCGACATGACCCGCGCGCCCACGCACTTCATACAACTCAAGTAAGCCCCGTTCGAGGAGCGCCTGATGAAATACCGCCTTGGAACCGCCCAGGTCGAAGCCCATCCCGACAGCTGGACCGCTCCCACTGCCACCCTGGTGGGCAAGGTACGCCTGGACGCCGGTGCCAGTGTCTGGTTCGGTGCCGTGCTGCGCGGCGACAACGAGCTGATCCATATCGGCGAGAACAGCAACGTCCAGGACGGCACGGTGATGCACACCGACATGGGCTATCCGCTCAGCATCGGCCGCAGCGTCACCATCGGCCATAACGCCATGCTGCACGGCTGCTCCGTGGGCGACTTCAGCCTGATCGGCATCAACGCCGTGGTGCTCAACGGCGCCAAGATCGGCAAGTACTGCATCATCGGCGCCAACGCGCTGATCCCCGAAGGCAAGGAGATCCCCGACGGTTCGCTGGTCATGGGCTCCCCCGGCAAGGTGGTGCGCGAGCTGACCGAGCAACAGAAGAAGATGCTCGAGGCCAGCGCCGCCCACTACGTGCACAACGCCCAGCGCTACGCCCGCGACCTCGCGGAGCAGGACGACTGATGGACGCCGAACGCCCCGTCCGCTCGCCCTGCGTGCAGGTCTGCGTGCTGGACGACCATGACATCTGCAGCGGCTGCCAGCGCAGCGCCGACGAAATCACCCGTTGGGGCCGCATGGACAATGCCGAGCGCCGTGAGGTCCTGGCCCGCTGTTTCGAGCGTGCCAAGGCCGGCGGCCTGTTCCTGAACAGCCCCTCCCAGGCTTCCTGACTCCCCGAGGAAACACCATGCCCCGTATTGGAACCCCCTTGTCGCCCAGCGCGACCCGTGTACTGCTGTGCGGCTCCGGCGAACTCGGCAAGGAGGTGGCGATCGAGCTGCAGCGACTGGGCTGCGAAGTGATCGCCGTCGATCGCTATGCCGACGCCCCGGCCATGCAGGTTGCCCATCGCAGCCACGTGATCAGCATGCTCGACGGCGCCGCCCTGCGTGCGGTGATCGAGCAGGAGAAACCGCACTACATCGTGCCGGAGATCGAGGCCATCGCCACCGCCACCCTGGTGGAGCTGGAGGCCGAGGGCTTCACCGTGGTGCCCACCGCCCGCGCCGCCCAACTGACCATGAACCGCGAAGGCATCCGCCGCCTGGCGGCCGAGGAGCTGGGGCTGCCCACCTCGCCCTATCACTTCGCCGACAATTTCGAGGACTACAGCGCCGCGGTGGCCAGCGTCGGCTACCCCTGCGTGGTCAAGCCGATCATGAGCTCCTCCGGCAAGGGCCAGTCGGTGCTGAAATCGGACGCCGACCTCAAGACCGCCTGGGACTATGCCCAGGAAGGCGGCCGTGCCGGCAAGGGCCGGGTAATTGTCGAAGGCTTCATCGACTTCGACTACGAGATCACCCTGCTCACCGTGCGCCATATCGACGGCACCAGCTTCTGCGAGCCCATCGGCCACCGCCAGGTGAAGGGCGACTACCACGAGTCCTGGCAGCCCCAGGCCATGAGCCCGAAGGCCCTGGCCGAATCCGAGCGCATCGCCCAGGCGGTGACCGTGGCCCTGGGTGGCCGCGGCCTGTTCGGCGTCGAGCTGTTCATCAAGGGCGACCAGGTGTGGTTCAGCGAAGTGTCGCCGCGTCCCCACGACACCGGCCTCGTGACCCTGATCTCCCAGGACCTCTCCGAGTTCGCCCTGCACGCGCGGGCCATCCTCGGCCTGCCGATCCCGGCAATCCGTCAGCAGGGGCCCTCGGCTTCCGCGGTTATCCTCGTGGAAGGCACATCCCGCCAGGTCAGCTTCGGCAACCTGGGCGCCGCCCTGGCCGAGCCGGACACCGCGCTGCGGCTGTTCGGCAAGCCGGAAGTGGATGGCCAGCGGCGCATGGGGGTGGCCCTTGCGCGGGACGAATCCACCGACCTGGCGCGGGCCAAGGCAACCCGTTCCGCCCAGGCGGTCGACGTCAAGCTGTGACCCGCCTGGCCGGGCTGTGCTGGTGGGCGGCGGCGTTGCCGCTGCTGCCCCTGGCGTTGCCCATGGCCGTGCATACCCGGCGTACCGCCTTGCGCCTGGCGCCCGCCGCCGGGCCGGAGCGCGGCCTTGCCGGTGGCGAACTCAATGGCGAGCCCCTGCGTCTGCTGCTGATCGGTGAGTCCACCGTGGCTGGCGTCGGCGCTTCCTGCCTGGACTTCGCCCTGGCCGGCCAAATGGCCCGAGCGCTGGCCGCTCGCCTGGGGCGTCCGGTGGCCTGGCGGGCCTGTGGCGAGAACGGCATCACCGCCGGCGAAGCCCTGGAGCGCCTGTTGCCGCAAGTGGCGGATGAGCCCGCCGACCTGGTGCTGCTGGTTTTCGGCGTCAACGACACCACGCATTTCAGTTCCGACCAGCGCTGGCAGGCGTCGCTCCAGGGGCTGGCCCGGCCGTTCGTCGGGCGTGGCGCGCGGGTGACCCTTGCTGGCGTACCACCGCTGGAACACTTCAGTGCCTTGCCCTGGCTGCTGCGCCAGCTGCTGGGTTGGCGTGCGCGCCTGCTGGACCGCCAGCTGCGCGAGCTGGCCGAGCGAGAAGGCCTGGAGGCCTTCGACACCCGCCTCGAAATGCGTCCGGAGTTCCTCGCGCTGGATGGCTATCACCCGTCGACCCTGGGCTATCGCACCTGGGGCGAGTCGCTGGCCGAGTGTTTCACCGCTCCAGCTCCGCCGCCTGGCGAGGCGGAGGAGCTGGCACAAGGCCTCAGCGCGTCAGGTTGAGGTCGCTGTCGCGGGTTTCCTTCAGGCAGAGCACCGCCAGCAGGCTGATCGCCGCCGCCACCGACACATAGCCGCCGACCCAGCTCAAACCGCCCATGGTCACCAGCTTCTGGGCGAAGAAGGGCGCCGCCGAGGCGCCGACTATGCCCCCCAGGTTGTAGGCCGCCGACGCGCCGGTGTAGCGCACCCGCGTGGGGAACAGCTCCGGCAGCAGGGCGCCCATGGGGGCGAAGGTCACACCCATGAGGAACAGCGAGAGGCAGAGGAACAGCGCCACATCAAAGACCGAGCCCTGGGTCAGCAGCGGCTCCATGGTGAACCCGGAGAGGATCGCCAGGATGGCGCCGCCGATCAGCACCGGCTTGCGCCCCAGGCGATCGCTGAGCCAGGCCGAGATCGGCGTGGCCAGGGCCATGAAGAGTACGGCGAAGCAGAGCAGGGCGAGGAAGGTCTCACGGCTGTAGCCCAGGGTGGCCACCCCGTAGCTCAGGGAGAACACCGTCGAGATGTAGAACAGCGCGTAGCACACCACCATGGCCATGGCGCCGAGCAGCACGGGTTTCCAGTGGCCGGAGAAGGTCTCCAGCAGCGGCACGCGGACTTTCTCCTGGCGTGCCATGGCTTGGGCGAAGACCGGGGTTTCTTCCAGTTTCAGGCGTACGTAGAGGCCGACCAGCACCAGTGCCGCGCTGAGCAGGAAGGGAATGCGCCAGCCCCAGCTGCGGAACTGTTCGTCGTCCAGCAGCATGGCCAGGGCGAGGAACAGGCCGTTGGCGGCGAGGAAGCCGATGGACGGGCCGAGTTGGGGGAACATGCCGTACCAGGCGCGTTTGCCGGGAGGGGCGTTCTCGGTGGCGAGCAGAGCCGCGCCGCCCCATTCGCCACCCAGCCCCAGGCCCTAGCCGAAGCGCAGCACGCAGAGCAGGATGGGCGCCCAGGCGCCGATGCTCGCGTAGCCGGGCAGCAGGCCGATCAGGGTGGTGGACACCCCCATCAGCAGCAGCGACGCCACCAGGGTGGATTTGCGCCCGATGCGGTCGCCGTAATGGCCGAACAGCGCCGAGCCCAGCGGCCGGGCGAGGAAGGCGATACCGAAGGTGAGGAAGGCCGAGAGCATCTGCGCGGTGCTGGATGTCTGCGGGAAGAACACCGGGCCTATCACCAGCGCGGCGGCGGTGGCGTAGACATAGAAATCGTAGAACTCGATGGCGGTGCCGATGAAGCTGGCGGTGGCCACGCGGGTCGGGGAATTGGCCGGCGTGGTGGCCGGTGTGTCGCTCAGGGCGGCGCTGGACATGGGGTGGTTATCCCTTGGCGTGGATCGGGGTCGCTTCCTGCGGGAAGGTCGATGGTCGTTGGCTGCTGAGGGGCGGGGATGATGCGGAGGGTGGCCGGCATCAGGGGCTGCGGGCGGGTGGCCGCTGCAGGTGCTTCTCAGGGAGCCGCGCAGGGCGGCGGTTGGCGCGGCGTCGCGGGTGGCGACTGGGCCGGGGAGGGCGGGGTAGGCCTCGACCGATTATAGGGAGGCGTCTGGTGCGCGGCCACTAGGCCTTTGGTGTAAGTCCGGCGCGCCAGGCGAGCACCCGTTGCACGCGGTTTTCGCCGGACTGGAGGATTTCCAGGCGGTAGGGGCCGACCTTGAGGCAGACGCTGCAGTCGGGAATCTGCTCCAGGGCTTCGGTGATCAGGCCGTTGAGCGTCTTCGGGCCGTCGCAGGGCAGGTGCCAGCCGAGCACGCGGTTCAGTTCGCGCAGGTGCAACGCGCCGTCCAGCTCATAGCAACCGTCTTCGCGGGGCTGGATACCGGGATTGGGGGCGAAGTCTTCCAGGCTGCCGAACTCGCCCACCAGCTCCTGGAAGATGTCCTCCAGGCTGACCAGGCCGACCACATCGCCGTATTCGTCCACCACTATGCCGAGGCGGCGTTGCTGCTTCTGGAAATTGACCAGCTGGGTCAGCAGTGGCGTGCTTTCCGGCACGAAGTAGGTTTCCCGGCTCACCGCCAGCAGCGCCTCGGCCCTGGGCGGGCCCTCGGCCAGCAGGCGCGGCAGCTGGCGCAGGTGCAGGATGCCTTCGATCTGGTTGATGTCCTCGCGGTACAGCGGCAGGCGCGTGTGGGTGGCGTTGTGCAGCTGGGCGAGGAGCTCCTCGGGCGAGGTGGCCAGGTCGATGCCCTGGATCTCGCTGCGGGGAATCATGATGGCGCTGATGGTGACCCGTTGCAGGGCATCGGACACCGCGACCGGGAGGCGGGATTGCGGCTGGATCTCGACGCCGTGGCGGCGTCGGCTCGCCAGCCAGGCTACCAGCGCGCCGGCTACCAGGGAGAGGGTGATTCCGAGGAGAAGGCCGGCGAGCAATCCGTGCATGGGGTGGTCAGACGTGAAGGATGAATTCGCGGACCAGCTTGCTGCCGAAGTAGGCCAGCATCAGCAGGCAGAAGCCCGCCAGGGTCCAGCGGATCGCCTTGTGCCCGCGCCAGCCGAGTTGATGACGGCCCCAGAGCAGCACGCTGAACACTATCCAGGCGATACAGGAAAGAATGGTCTTGTGCGCCAGGTGCTGGGCGAACAGGTTGTCGACGAATACCCAGCCGGAGATCAGCGACAGCGACAGCAGGCACCAGCCGGCCCAGAGGAAGCCGAACAGCAGGCTTTCCATGGTCTGCAGGGCGGGGAAGTTCTTGATCAGCCCGGAGGGATGCTTGTGCTTGAGCTGGTGGTCCTGCAGCAGCAGCAGCAGGGCCTGGAACACCGCCATGGTCAGCAGGCCGTAGGCCAGGATCGACAGCAGGATATGGGCGAGGATGCCCGGCCCCTCGTTGATGGCCTGGGACGTGCCGCCCGGTACCAGGGCCGCCGCCAGCACCGTCAGGGCGCCGAGGGGCATCAGCAGGAGCAGCAGGTTCTCGATGGGGATCCGTGCGATGGCCACGATGGTCAGCAGGATCACCGCGGCGGCGATCAGGCTGGCCGCATTGAAGAAGTCCAGGTAAAGCCCCGCAGGGGTCACCAGCTGGAACAGGAGTGCGGTGCAATGGGCGAGCAGGGCCAGGCCGCCGCCGAGGATCAGCAGGCGCTTGTCCGGCGTGATGCGCTGGCCAAGGCGAAGGCCCTGGTAGCCAGTGGTGCCCGCGTAGAGGAATGCAGCCAGGAGGCTGGGCAACAGAGGGTGCATAAGTCCTTGTAAGGCAAGCCCGAAAGGCAGTGAGTTTGGCATACAAGCCCTGCCGGTGAAAGACCGCTGGCGGTGTCGGCGGCGCCTACAGTTCGTTATACTCCGCCGCCTGCCGCAAGCTCAGCCGGGGCTCACGAAAGCCCGAAAGGAACGCGCATGTTTGAAAACCTTACCGACCGCCTCTCACAGACGCTGCGCCATGTCACCGGCAAGGCCAAGCTGACCGAGGACAATATCAAGGACACCCTGCGCGAAGTGCGCATGGCCCTGCTCGAGGCCGACGTCGCCCTGCCGGTGGTGAAGGACTTCGTCAACAAGATCAAGGAACGTGCGGTCGGTACCGAGGTTTCCAAGAGCCTGACCCCCGGCCAGGCCTTCGTGAAGATCGTCCAGGCCGAACTGGTGGAGCTGATGGGCGCCGCCAACGAGGACCTGGCGCTGAACGCCGCCCCGCCGGCGGTGATCCTGATGGCCGGCCTGCAGGGCGCGGGCAAGACCACCACCGTGGGCAAGCTGGCGCGCTTCCTCAAGGAGCGCAAGAAGAAGACCGTGCTGGTGGTGTCCGCGGACGTCTACCGCCCGGCGGCGATCAAGCAGCTGGAAACCCTGGCGAACGACATCGACGTCACCTTCTTCCCCTCCGACAACAGCCAGAAGCCAGTGGATATCGCCCAGGCGGCGATTCGCGAGGCCAAGCTCAAGTTCATCGACGTGGTGATCGTCGACACCGCCGGTCGCCTGCACGTCGATGCCGAGATGATGGACGAGATCAAGCAGGTCCACGCCGTCATCAAGCCGGTGGAAACCCTGTTCGTGGTCGACGCCATGACCGGCCAGGACGCCGCCAACACCGCCAAGGCCTTCAATGACGCCCTGCCGCTGACCGGCGTGGTGCTGACCAAGGTCGACGGCGACGCCCGTGGCGGTGCCGCCCTGTCGGTGCGCGCCATCACCGGGAAGCCGATCAAGTTCCTCGGCATGGGCGAGAAGACCGAAGCCCTCGACCCCTTCCACCCGGACCGCGTGGCCTCGCGCATTCTCGGCATGGGCGACGTGCTCAGCCTGATCGAGCAGGCCGAGCAGACCATGGATCGCGAGAAGGCCGAGAAGCTCGCGAAGAAGATCAAGAAAGGCAAAGGCTTCGACCTCGAAGACTTCCGCGACCAGCTGCAGCAGATGAAGAACATGGGCGGCCTCGGCGGCCTCATGGACAAGCTGCCGATGCTCGGTGGCGTCAACCTGGCGCAGATGGGCAACGCCCAGGGCGCCGCGGAGAAGCAGTTCAAGCAGATGGAGGCGATCATCAACTCCATGACCCCTGCCGAACGTCGCGACCCCGAAGTCATCAGCGGCTCGCGCAAGCGCCGTATCGCCCTCGGCTCCGGCACCCAGGTGCAGGACGTCGGCCGCCTCATCAAGCAGCACAAACAGATGCAGAAGATGATGAAGAAGGTCACCGCCAAAGGCGGCATGGCCAAGATGATGCGCGGCATGGGGAGCATGTTCCCCGGCGGCATGCCGAAGATGTAAACGCTGGCCACCGACCGGTGGCCAGTAAAAGAGATTTGCAATCGGCCGGATAATCTTTAGAATATGCGGCCTTTCGGGCCCATGGCCCATGCTTGAAAAGCACTGACTATAGGAACGAAGTTCAATGGTAACCATCCGTCTTGCCCGTGGCGGCTCCAAGAAGCGCCCCTTCTACCACCTGACCGTGACCAACAGCCGCAACGCGCGCGACGGTCGCTTCGTAGAGCGCATCGGTTTCTTCAACCCGGTTGCTCAGGGTGCTGAAGTCAAGCTCTCCGTAAACCAGGAACGCGCTACCTACTGGCTGAGCCAGGGTGCCCAGCCGTCTGAGCGCGTTGCTCAGCTGCTGAAGGAAGCTGCCAAGGCTGCAGCCTAAGCCTTCTTATGAGCACGACGCCGGCCCCCGCCGACGAACTCATCGTTCTCGGCAAGATTTTCTCGGTGCATGGCGTACGTGGCGAGGTGAAGGTGTATTCCTTCACCGATCCGCTGGATAACGTGCTCGATTACACCCGTTGGACGCTCAAGCGTGACAACGAGGTGAAGCAGGTTGAAGTCGCCAGTGGACGTGTGCACGGCAAGGTCCTGGTGGTGAAGCTGAAAGGGTTGGTCGACCGCGAAGTCGCCCGTACCTACGCAGGATTCGATATCTGCGTTCCCCGCAGCGAACTGCCGGATCTCGACGAAGACGAGTTCTACTGGCACCAGTTGGAAGGTCTCAATGTGATCAACCAGGACGGGCAACTGCTCGGCCGCATCGATCACCTCCTGGAGACCGGCGCCAACGATGTGATGGTGGTCAAGCCCTGCGCTGGCAGCCTGGACGAGCGTGAACGCCTGTTGCCCTACACGGAGCAGTGCGTACAAGCGATCGACCTTGAAGCCGGCGAGATGCGGGTGGAATGGGACGCCGATTTCTGAGGCCCTGACATGAAGAACATGCAGGTCGAAGTCATCAGCATCTTTCCCGAGATGTTCGCCGCCATCAGCCAGTACGGCATCACCAGTCGTGCGGTGAAGCAGGGGCTGCTCAAGCTCAACTGCTGGAATCCGCGGAGCTTCACCGAGGACCGCCACCAAACGGTGGACGACCGTCCCTTCGGTGGTGGCCCTGGAATGGTGATGAAGATCCAGCCCCTGGAACGGGCCCTGGCGGCAGCCAAGGCAGCGACAGAGGGCAAGGCGAAGGTGATCTACCTCTCGCCGCAGGGGCGCCAGCTGAAGCAGGCGGCCGTGCGCGAGCTGGCGAACGAGGAGGCATTGATCCTCATCGCCGGGCGCTACGAAGGCATCGACGAACGCTTCATTGAGGAGCACGTCGATGAGGAATGGTCGATTGGCGACTACGTCCTGTCCGGCGGTGAGCTGCCGGCCATGGTGCTGATCGATGCGGTGACGCGGTTGCTGCCCGGAGCGTTGGGCCACGCGGACTCCGCCGAGGAGGACTCCTTTACGGATGGCCTGCTCGATTGCCCGCATTACACCCGACCGGAGTTGTATGCAGGCAAGCGTGTTCCCGAGGTGCTGCTCAGCGGCAACCACGAACACATCCGGCGATGGCGTTTGCAGCAGGCGCTTGGGCGCACCTGGGAACGTCGGGTCGATCTTCTGGATTGCCGCTCGCTTTCTGGAGAAGAGAAAAAGCTGCTGGAGGAATACATCCGCCAGCGGAACGATAGTTAACGTATCGATGGCACGCCCAGAAGGCCTGTCTTAGGAGCATAGCGATGACCAACAAGATCATTCAGCAGATCGAAGCTGAACAAATGTCCAAAGAGATTCCGGCTTTCGCCCCCGGCGACACCGTAATCGTTCAAGTAAAAGTGAAGGAAGGCGACCGTGCTCGTCTGCAGGCCTTCGAAGGTGTGGTCATCGCCAAGCGTAACCGCGGCCTGAACAGCGCCTTCACCGTACGCAAGATCTCCAACGGCGTTGGCGTTGAGCGTACCTTCCAGACCTACTCCCCGCTGGTTGACAGCCTGAGCGTCAAACGTCGCGGCGACGTGCGCAAGGCCAAGCTGTACTACCTCCGCGAACTGTCCGGCAAGGCAGCTCGTATCAAGGAGAAGCTGGTCTAATCGACCCGGCT
Source organism: Pseudomonas resinovorans NBRC 106553 (assembly GCF_000412695.1). NCBI lineage: Bacteria > Pseudomonadati > Pseudomonadota > Gammaproteobacteria > Pseudomonadales > Pseudomonadaceae > Metapseudomonas > Metapseudomonas resinovorans. The sequence goes on along the minus strand of NC_021499.1, from coordinate 5,119,991 downwards.
TTCCAGAAAAACCCGCCCAGGTTCGCCTCGGCGGGTTTTTTGTTGCCCGGCTGCGGGGGATAATCCGCGCCCCGCCGGCCGCCCCGGACGGAAGCATTCCTGCCTATCCGGCAGCGCAGAACAAGTACAAGAGTCGCCGCACGAGTGGCAGCCACAGGTATTCGATTCAGGTAGTAGTGGCATGACCCCGAGAGAGCAAGAGATCGCCCGCCGGACCGCATTGTCCGAGAGCCGGGTGACCAAGGCGGTATTCCCGCCCAGCACCAACCATCACAACACCCTGTTCGGCGGCACCGCCCTGGCCTGGATGGACGAGGTGTCCTTCATCACCGCCACGCGCTTCTGCCGCCTGCCGCTGGTGACCGTCTCCAGCGATCGCATCGACTTCAAGCACCCGATCCCGGCAGGCTCCATCGTCGAACTGGTGGGCCGCGTGGTGAAGGTGGGCAACACCAGCCTCAAGGTCGAGGTGGAGGTGTTCGTCGAGGACATGTACAGCGCGAGTCGCGAGCGGGCCATCAGCGGCCTGTTCAGCTTCGTCGCCATAGACGAGGAGAAGCGCCCGGTGCAGGTACTGGCGGCCTTCCCCGATGTGGTCAGCGCGGCCTGAATGCACAAGGCACCCAGCGGGTGCCTTGTTCGTTTCAGGCGTTTCTCAGTGCGAGTGCGCCAGGGCCTGGTCAGCGGAAGCGGCGAGCGGCGCTTCGGCCTCGATCAGCGATACCAGGGTCCAGTCCTTTTCCGGCGTGAAGTCCAGCGGTTGGGTAGCCACGTGCACCCAGCCGCGCGGGTCGCGTGCCAGCAGCAGGGTGGCGCGGTTGCCGTGCAGCGCCTGGTATTCCTCCCAGCCGAAGGCCGCGGTCAGGGTGGTGGTACGCACATCGGCCCCCTTGGCCAGGTAGCTGGCGAACTGTGGGTAACTCAGCGGCGCACCGCCCAGGGGGCGGCCGCGCACGGTGTCGCTGGCACGGTGCTTGTCGCTGCGCCGGCTTTCGTGGCCGGCGGGGAGGGTGAAGCGGCGCTGGCGGCCGAACTCGTGGCGCAGGTGCATGCAGGCCAGGGCATTGAGTTCGCTGGAGGGGGAGAGCGCCAGCAGGTGGCCGAGCCCCACGAGGTCCAGGTGCGCCTCGGCGTGCTGGGAGGTGGGGTTGCCGAAGTAGGTGGGCAGGTTGTCCATGCGTGCGGCGCGCACGTTCTCCCAGCTGGAATCGGTGAGCAGCACCCGGTTGCCGAGGTTCTGCAGGGCCTTGCCCAGTTCCCTGGCCACCGGATTGGCTCCGATGATCAAGAAGCCCGAGGGCGCCGGCTCCGCCACCTTCAGCAGGCGCGCCAGGGGGCGGGCGGTGGCGCTTTGCAGCACCACGGTGCCTATGATCACCAGGAAGGTCAGCGGCACCAGCAGATGCGCCCGGTCGTGGCCGGCCTCGTGCAGGCGCAGGGCGAACACCGCCGACACCGCCGCCGCGACAATGCCGCGCGGGGCTATCCAGGCCAGCAGCGCGCGTTCCCGCCAGCTCAGGCTGGAGCCCGCGGTGCTCACTGCCACGCAGAGCGGCCGCGCGACGAACTGGATCACCGCCAGCAGCAACAGGGTGGCCGGGCCCATGGCCAGCAGCGCGTTGAAGTCCAGGCGCGCCGCCAGCAGGATGAACAGCCCGGAGATCAGCAGCACGCTGAGGTTTTCCTTGAAGTGCAGGATCTGCCGTACATCCACTGCGCGCATGTTGGCCAGGCACATGCCCATGACCGTCACCGCCAGCAGGCCGGACTCGTTCACCAGCAGGTTGGCGGCGATGAACACGCCCAGTACCGCCGCCAGGGCGGCGAGGTTCTGCAAGTACTCCGGTAGCCAGTGACGGCGCAGTACCTGGCCGAACAGCCAGCCGCCGATGGCGCCCAGCACCACGCCGCAAGCGATCACCGCGGCGAAGGTGGCGAGGCCCGCGCTCAGGCCGCCACCCTGGCCATCGCGGCTGACGATCAGGCTGAACACCACCACCGCCAGCAGCGCACCGATGGGGTCGATGACGATGCCTTCCCAGCGCAGGATGTTGGCGATCGACGGCTTGGGCCGCACCACCCGTAGCATGGGCACTATCACCGTGGGGCCGGTGACCAGCGTGAGGGTGCCGAACAGCAGTGCCAGGTCCCAGGAAAAATCCAGCAGCCAGTGGGTGGCCAGGGTGATCACCGCCCAGGTGAGCAGGGCGCCGATGGTCACCATGCGCTGTACCACGCGGCCGATCTCGCGCCATTCGGAGAAGTGCAGGGTCAGGCTGCCCTCGAACAGGATCAGCGCCACCGACAGGGAAATCAGCGGGAACAGCAGCGGGCCGAACAGCGCCTGCGGGTCCAGCAGGCCGGTGGCCGGGCCGGCGATGATGCCCGCCAGCAGCAGGAAGAGGATCGCCGGCAGGCGCAGGCGCCAGGCCAGCCATTGGCAGAACAACGCCGCCGCGCCGATGCCGCCCAGGCCGAGCAGGATATGGTGTTCGCTCATCTGGATTCCTTTCAGGGATGAAACGCTCTTAGCGCTATGAAAGACTAGTGCGCTGCACAGTCAAGGCCCGACCCCATGCCCGCTCTGGACCACCCTCTGATCGACCGCTTCCTCGATGCCCTCTGGCTGGAGAAGGGGCTTTCGGCGCACACGCGATCCGCCTACCGCAGTGATCTCGCGCACTTCAATGCCTGGCTCGACGAGCGCGGCCTGGCCCTGGACAAGGCCGGACGCGACCTGATCCTCGACCACCTCGCCTGGCGCCTGGAACAGGGTTACAAGGCCCGTTCCACCGCGCGCTTCATCTCCGGCCTGCGCGGCTTCTACCGCTTCCTGCTGCGGGAGAACCTGATCACCGAGGACCCGACCTTGCAGGTGGACCTGCCGCAGCTCGGCCGGCCGCTGCCCAAGTCGTTGTCCGAGGCCGATGTGGAGGCGCTGCTGGACGCGCCGGAGCTGGACGACCCCATCGGCCTGCGCGACCGCGCCATGCTCGAGGTGCTCTACGCCTGCGGCCTGCGGGTCACCGAGCTGGTGAGCCTGACCCTGGAGCAGGTCAACTTGCGCCAGGGCGTGCTCAAGGTCTTCGGCAAGGGCAGCAAGGAGCGCCTGGTGCCATTGGGTGAGGAAGCCATCGCCTGGCTCGAGCGCTACCAGCGCGAGGCGCGGCCCTTCCTGCTCGACGGCAAGCCCAGCGACGTGCTTTTCCCCAGTCTGCGCGGCGAGCAGATGACCCGCCAGACCTTCTGGCACCGCATCAAGCACCAGGCCCAGGTGGCCGGCATCAGCAAATCGCTGTCGCCGCATACCCTGCGCCACGCCTTTGCCACCCACCTGCTCAACCACGGCGCCGACCTGCGCGTGGTCCAGATGCTGCTCGGCCACAGCGACCTCTCCACCACCCAGATCTACACCCACATCGCCCAGGCCCGCCTGCAGGAACTCCACGCTCGCCACCACCCTCGCGGGTGAGCCCTGCCACCGGCCGGACGCCCGCCGTATCCGCCGGGCGTCCGACGTCTGCGCGCCAGGGCTTCTGTGTTAGGCTTGAGCGGTTTCCGTACGTCCGCCGCTCGACAGGAGTACCCATGCGCGTGACTCGCCTCATCGCCGGCCTGGCCCTTGGCCTGGCCAGCACCATCAGCCTCGCCGACGACCCGGACCAGGCCATCCGCAAGACGCTCGACGCCCTGCAGCTGGGCCTGCCCATCGAGTCCATCGGCGAAAGCCCGATGTCCGGCATCTACCAGGTCCAGCTCAAAGGCGGGCGCATGCTCTACACCAGCGCTGACGGCCAGTACCTGATGCAGGGCTACCTCTATCACGTGAAGGACGGCAAGCCGGTGAACCTCACCGAGCAGGCCGAGAGCCGTTCCATCGCCAAGGAAATCAACGCCGTCCCCACCAGCGAGATGGTGGTGTTCTCGCCCAAGGAACCGGCCAAGGCCCATATCACCGTGTTCACCGACACCGACTGCGGCTACTGCCAGAAGCTGCACAGCGAAGTGCCCGAGCTGAACCGTCGCGGTATCGAAGTGCGCTACATGGCCTTCCCGCGCCAGGGCATCGGCAGCCACGGCTACAACAGCCTGGTCAGCGTCTGGTGCAGCAAGGACCGCCAGGCCGCCATGGACAAGGCCAAGTCCCGCGAGGAACTGCCGCCTGCGACCTGCGCCAACCCGGTAGCCAAGCAGTTCGAGCTGGGCCAACTGATCGGCGTCAACGGCACCCCGGCCATCGTGCTGGGCAATGGCCAGATGATCCCGGGTTACCAGCCTGCTCCGCAGCTCGCGAAAATCGCGCTCGAAGCCAAGTAATCCGGGCGCGCCGCCTTGATTGACCAAAATTCAGCCGCTTCGTAAAGTGCGGCTCTTTTCCTCGGCCGGGGCGTCCCCGGCCGTATTCGCAGTGATGATGGGGAGTTCAGCGTGAAGCCGGTAAAAGTAGGCATCTGTGGCCTGGGGACCGTCGGTGGCGGCACCTTCAACGTACTCAAACGCAACGCCGAGGAGATTGCCCGCCGTGCCGGGCGCGGAATCGAAGTTGCACAGATTGCCGCCCGTCGTCCGAACCCGAAGTGTGAAACCGGCGCTACCCCCATCACCGCCGACATCTTCGAAGTGGCCAACAACCCGGAAATCGACATCGTCATCGAGCTGATCGGCGGCTACACCCTGGCCCGCGAGCTGGTGCTCAAGGCCATCGAGAACGGCAAGCACGTGGTCACCGCCAACAAGGCGCTGATCGCCGTGCATGGCAACGAAATCTTCGCCAAGGCCCGCGAGAAGGGCGTCATGGTCGCCTTCGAAGCCGCCGTGGCCGGTGGCATCCCGGTGATCAAGGCGATCCGCGAAGGCCTCGCGGCCAACCGCATCAACTGGCTGGCCGGCATCATCAACGGCACCGGCAACTTCATCCTCACCGAAATGCGTGAGAAAGGCCGCGCCTTCGAGGACGTGCTCAAGGAAGCCCAGGCCCTGGGCTACGCCGAGGCCGATCCGACCTTCGACGTCGAAGGCATCGATGCCGCCCACAAGCTGACCATCCTCGCGTCCATCGCCTTCGGCATCCCGCTGCAGTTCGACAAGGCCTACACCGAAGGCATCTCCAAGCTGACCAGCGCCGACGTCAACTACGCCGAAGCCCTGGGCTACCGCATCAAGCACCTGGGTGTGGCGCGCCGCACCGACAGCGGCTTCGAGCTGCGCGTGCACCCGACCCTGATCCCGGCCGACCGCCTGATCGCCAACGTCAACGGCGTGATGAACGCGGTGATGGTCAATGGCGACGCCGCCGGCAGCACCCTCTACTACGGCGCCGGTGCCGGCATGGAGGCCACCGCCTCCGCCGTGGTCGCCGACGTTGTCGACGTGGTTCGCGCCCTGACCACCGACCCGGAAAACCATGTGCCGCACCTGGCCTTCCAGCCGGATTCGCTGTCCGACCACCCGATCCTGCCGATCGAGTCCTGCGAGAGCGCCTACTACCTGCGCATCCAGGCCAAGGACCACCCGGGCGTGCTGGCCCAGGTCGCGACCATCCTGTCGGAGCGCGGCATCAACATCGAATCCATCATGCAGAAAGAAGTCGAAGAGCAGGACGGCCTGGTGCCGATGATCCTGGTTACCCACCGGGTCGTCGAGGCGCGCGTCAACGACGCCATCGCCGCGCTGGAAGCTCTTGAAGACGTGGTAGGCAGCGTCGTGCGTATCCGCGTCGAGCAACTGAACTAAGCAGCAGTCGGGGCCGGTGCCGTTGCCAGGGGCGATCCCCCGGGGCGACGCGCCTGGCCCGGCCGCTCGAAACCAAGGTTTTAAGACATGCGCTATATCAGTACCCGCGGCCAGGCACCGGCCCTGAACTTCGAAGACGTGCTGCTCGCTGGCCTGGCCAGTGACGGCGGCCTCTACGTACCGGAAAACCTGCCGCGCTTCACCCAGGAAGAAATCGCCTCCTGGGCCGGCCTGCCCTACCACGAACTGGCCTTCCGCGTGATGCGCCCCTTCGTTGCCGGGAGCATCAATGACGCCGACTTCAAGAAGATCCTCGAGGAAACCTACGGCGTCTTCGCCCACAACGCCGTGGCGCCGCTGCGCCAGCTGAACGGCAACGAGTGGGTGCTTGAGCTGTTCCACGGCCCGACCCTGGCCTTCAAGGACTTCGCCCTGCAACTGCTCGGCCGCCTGCTCGACCACGTGCTCTCCAAGCGCGGCGAGCGCGTGGTAATCATGGGCGCCACCTCCGGTGACACCGGCTCGGCCGCCATCGAAGGCTGCAAGGCCTGCGAGCACGTCGACATCTTCATCATGCACCCGCACAACCGTGTGTCCGAGGTGCAACGCCGGCAGATGACCACCATCCTCGGCGAAAACATCCACAACATCGCCGTGGAAGGCAACTTCGACGACTGCCAGGAGATGGTCAAGGCGAGCTTCGCCGACCAGGGCTTCCTCAAGGGCACCCGCCTGGTGGCGGTCAACTCGATCAACTGGGCGCGGATCATGGCCCAGATCGTCTACTACTTCCACGCGGCCCTGCAGCTCGGCGGCCCGGCCCGTTCCGTGGCCTTCTCGGTGCCCACCGGCAACTTCGGCGACATCTTCGCCGGCTACCTGGCGCGCAACATGGGCCTGCCCATCAGCCAGCTGATCGTGGCCACCAACCGCAACGACATCCTGCACCGCTTCATGAGCGGCAATCAGTACGTCAAGGACACCCTGCACCCGACCCTGTCGCCGTCCATGGACATCATGGTCTCGTCCAACTTCGAGCGCCTGCTGTTCGACCTGCACGGCCGCAACGGCGCCGCCATCGCCAACCTGATGGACACCTTCAAGCAGGGTGGCGGTTTCAGCGTCGAGGACGACCGCTGGACCGAAGCGCGCAAGCTGTTCGACTCCCTCGCCGTTTCCGATGAAGCCACCTGCGAAACCATCGCCGAAGTCTTCAACGAGTGCGGCGAGCTGCTCGACCCGCATACCGCCATCGGCGTGCGTGCCGCCCGCGAGTGCCGCCGCAGCCTGGCCATCCCCATGGTCACCCTGGGCACCGCCCACCCGGTGAAATTCCCCGAGGCGGTGGAAAAGGCCGGCGTTGGCCAGGTCCCGGCGCTGCCGGCGCATCTCACCGACCTGTTCGAGCGCGAAGAGCGTTGCACCGTGCTGCCGAACGACCTGAAGCAGATCCAGGCCTTCGTCAGCCAGCATGGCAACCGCGGCAAGCCGCTGTAAGCCACGCGCCTGAAACGAAAAGGCCGGCTCCCGCAAGGGGCCGGCCTTTTTTGTTGCACGTCGATCATGTGCGAACCCTGTAGGGGCGAATTCATTCGCCAAGGACAGCGCAGCTGTCCCCCAACGTCCCATCTGGCAGGCCTTCGGCCTGCTTGGCGAATGAATTCGCCCCTACACAGGCCTCTCTCAGGACCTCAGATCGCCCCACCCGCCTTCAACGCCGCCACCTGCTCGGCGCTGTAGCCCAGGGCAGCCAGCAGCTCGGCGTTGTGCTCGCCGAGCTCCGGCCCGATCCATTCGCTGGAGCCCGGCGTGTCCGAGAGCTTGGGCACGATGCCCGGCATCTTGAACGGCTTGCCGTCCGGCAGCTTGGCCGAGAGGAACATCTCCCGGGCGAGGAATTGCGGGTCGGCGAACATGTCCTCGGCGGAGAAGATGCGGCTGGCCGGCACTTCGGCGCGGTTCAGCAGGGCCAGAACTTCCTCCAGCGGCAGCGAACCCACCCAGCGGTCGATCACGCCGTAGAGCTCGTCGCGCCGTGCGTCGCGGCCATCGTTGCTGGCAAGCATAGGATCGTTGGCCAGGTCGTCGCGGCCGATCGCCAGCATGAAGCGCTTGAAGATCGCGTCGCCATTGGCGCCGATCTGCACATGGCGGCCATCGGCGGCGGTGTGGATGGAGGAGGGCGTGATGCCCGGCATGATGTTGCCGCTGCGCTCGCGGATGAAACCGAACACATCGAACTCCGGCACCATGGACTCCATCATGGCGAACACCGCCTCGTAGAGCGCCACATCCACCACCTGGCCCTGGCCGCCGTTCACCTCGCGATGACGCAGCGCCATCAGCGCGCCGATCACGCCCCAGAGGGCGGCGATGGAGTCGCCGATGGAAATCCCCGTGCGCACCGGCGGGCGATCCTCGAACCCGGTGATGTAGCGCAGCCCGCCCATGGACTCGCCCACCGCGCCAAAGCCCGGCTGGTCCTTGTAGGGGCCGCTCTGGCCAAAGCCGGACAGGCGCACCATCACCAGCTTCGGATTGAGCGCGTGGAGTACGTCCCAGCCCAGGCCGAGCTTTTCCAGGACGCCGGGGCGGAAGTTCTCGATCAGGATGTCTGCCTCGGCGAGCAGCTTCTTGAGAATCTCGCGGCCTTCGGCGTGCTTGAGGTTGAGCGTCAGCGACTTCTTGTTGCGCGCCTGCACGAACCACCAGAGCGAGGTGCCCTCGTAGAGTTTTCGCCATTTACGCAGCGGGTCGCCGCCGTCGGGGGACTCGATCTTGATCACCTCGGCACCGAATTCGGCGCACAGGCGCGAGGCGAAGGGGCCGGCGATCAGCGTGCCGAGCTCGATCACTTTGAGGCCGGCGAGGGGTTTGGCAGGAACGTTCATCTGGATGTCCATGGACCAGGCAATGGCGGCGACTCTACTCCCTGGGGGCCTGCCACGAACAGTCCGGATTGCCGCTGGCGCACCCCTCCGGGGAGACTTAAAGTGCTTGGCAGGAACCTGATTTGCGCGCGCCGAACCTCATGCCAACACAACCTGCCCGCGTCTGCCGCTCGTCGCCCGGTACGCGCCGGAAGGAGGGACCATGCAGCTGAACGTCCCCACCCTGGTGCTTGTGGATATCTACATCCTCGCCCTGGTGGGCATCCTCATGCTCCATGCCTGGCGCCGTGGCCGGCGCGAGCCGACCCTGGGCTACCTGGCCGCCGCGCTGCTGCTGGGCGTGCTGGGCACGGTGCTGGTGAGCGCCCTGCGCGGCGTCGGCATGGACGTCGTGCCGCTGGTGCTGGGCAACATGGTGCTGCACTTGAGCGCGGCCATGACCTGGACTGCCCTGCGCGTCTTCACCGGGCGCCAGCCGCACCTGCCGGGCATCTGCGCCGGCGCGGCGATCTGGGCGCTGCTGTGCCTCAACCCGGCGTTCTACGAATCCCTGACGGTGCGGGTGGCGGCCAGTTCGCTGATCACCGTGAGCTACACCGGGCTCGGCGCTTTCGAGCTCTGGCGCAGTCGCAAGAACCTGGAAGTGGCCTACCTGCCGGCCCTGGTCCTCACTCTCTTCCACATGGCCTTCTACCTGGTACGCATCGTCGTCGACCGTGGCATGCCCTTCGACCATGCCCTGGCCAGCAGCGGTGACGGCGCCAGCTTCTTCTCGCTGCTGATATTCGAGACCCTGCTCTACGCCATCGGCATCGCCTTCGTCACCCTGGCCATGGTGAAGGAGCGCGCCGAGCTGAAGTTCCGCGCCGCCGCCTACTGCGACCCGCTCACCGGCGTCGGCAACCGCCGCGCCTTCATGACCACCGGCGAATACCTGGTGGAAAGCTGCGAGCACCGCAAGGAACCCGTGGCGCTGCTGCTTTGCGACCTGGACCACTTCAAGCGCCTCAACGACAACTATGGCCACGCCTCCGGTGACGAGGCCCTGGTGGCCTTCACCCGGATTGCCGTCGGCAGTATGCGCAAGCAGGATGTGTTCGGCCGCATCGGCGGCGAGGAGTTCGCCTGCCTGCTGGCCGATGCCGACGACGAAGCCGGCGCCCAGGTGGCCGAACGCATCCGCCGGGAGTTCGCCGAACTGCCGTTCCAGGCGCCCGGCGAACTCAGCGTGAGCATCGGCATCGTCAGCTCCAAGGAGGGCGGCTACGACCTGTTCAACCTGCTCGCCCTGGCCGACGACGCGCTCTACGCCGCCAAGGACAAGGGCCGCAACCGTATCCAGCGCTATCCCGCCGATTAGCCGGATGGCCCAGCCAAGGCAGGCGATTCAGGGTAGACTTGCCGCCCTCCGCGAATCATCAAGAAGCCCGCCATGGCCCTCCAAGCGACCCCCTACAAAGTCGACCTCAACCTCACCGACCTGGACCGCAACGTCTACGAGAACCTGCGTTTCACGGTTGCCAAGCACCCGTCGGAAACCGAGGAACGCCTGGCCGTACGCCTGATCGCCTACGCCCTCTGGTACCACGAGCAACTGAGCTTCGGCCGTGGCCTGTCGGACGTGGATGAGCCGGCCCTGTGGGAAAAGAGCCTGGACGACCGCGTCCTGCACTGGATCGAAGTGGGCCAGCCGGACGCCGAGCGCATCACCTGGTGCTCGCGCCGTACCGAGCGCTTCAGCCTGGTAGCCTACGGCAACCTGCGGGTCTGGCAGACCAAGGTCCTGGACAGCGTGCGCACCCTGAAGAACATCAACGTCGTCGCCGTCGGCCAGGAAGCCCTGGAAGAGCTGGCCCGCGACCTGCCGCGTTCGATCAGCTGGAGCCTGATGATCAGCGACGGCTCGCTGTTCGTCACCGACGAGCGCGGCCAGCATGAAATACCGCTGGAGTGGCTGGCCGGGGAACGCTGAGAACCTGCTTACGGTCTGCTGCGCGTCGGCCCTGCGGCGTTAGAAACAGGCTCGGAATGCTCATTTACAGTCGTAAACTCCGCTTCCTCGCCTGTTTCTGCCTTGCATGGCTCTAGCTCGCGAGACCGTAAACAGGTTCTGCTCCGGACACCCACCAAGCCCTCTCCCGGATGGGGGAGGGGAACACGAGTCAAAGATCGGATCTGCCATGCGTATCGAACACCGTGCCCTGCCCGATGTCCTGCCCGACCTGGGCGACCTGCCGCCACTGCTGGCGCGCCTCTATGCCTCCCGTGGCGTGCAATCGGCGGAGGAGCTGGACAAGAGCCTGGCGCGGTTGATCCCCTACCAGCGACTCAAGGGCATCGAGGGTGCGGTAGAGCTGCTGGTGGACGCCCTGGAGAAGCGCCAGCGCATCCTCTATGTCGGTGACTTCGACGCCGACGGCGCCACTGCCAGCACCGTGGGCGTGCTCGGCCTGCGCATGCTCGGCGCCTTCCACGTCGACTACCTGGTACCCAACCGCTTCGAGTACGGCTACGGCCTGACCCCGGAAATCGTCGCCGTGGCCCTGGAGCGCCGGCCCGAGCTGCTGGTGACCGTGGACAACGGCATCTCCAGCGTCGAAGGCGTGGCCGCGGCCAAGGCCGCCGGGCTCAAGGTACTGGTCACCGACCACCACCTGCCCGGTCCGGAACTGCCGGCGGCGGACGCCATCGTCAATCCCAACCAGCCGGGCTGCGAGTTCCCCAGCAAGTCCCTGGCTGGCGTCGGCGTGATCTTCTACGTGCTCCTGGCCCTGCGCGCGCGCCTGCGCGAGCTGGACTGGTTCGCCCGCGCCGGCCTCAAGGAACCCAACCTGGGCGACCTGCTCGACCTGGTGGCCCTGGGCAGCGTGGCCGACGTGGTACCGCTGGACGCCAACAACCGCATCCTGGTCCACCAGGGCCTGGCGCGCATCCGCGCCGGCCGTGCGCGGCCCGGTCTCAAGGCGATCCTCGAAGTCGCCGGGCGCCAGGCGGGGCGCATCACCTCCACCGACCTCGGCTTCATCCTCGGCCCGCGCCTGAACGCCGCCGGCCGCCTGGACGACATGAGCCTGGGCATCGAGTGCCTGCTCTGCGAAGACGAAGCCCTGGCCCGCGACATGGCGGTGCAGCTGGACCAGCTCAACCAGGACCGCAAGGCCATCGAGCAGGGCATGCAGCGCGAGGCCCTGGCCCAGCTGAAGAACCTGCCCATCGAGGACATGCCCTTCGGCCTCTGCGTCTTCGAGGCGGACTGGCACCAGGGTGTGATCGGCATCCTCGCCTCGCGCCTGAAGGAGCGTTACCACCGGCCCACCATCGCCTTCGCCGACGCCGGCGACGGTCTGCTCAAGGGCTCGGCGCGCTCGGTTCCCGGCTTCCACATCCGTGATGCCCTGGACGCCGTGGCCGCCCGCCATCCGGGCCTGATCAGCAAGTTCGGCGGTCACGCCATGGCCGCCGGCCTGTCCCTGCCTGTGGAAAACTTCGGCGCCTTCGCCGCCGCCTTCGACGCGGAGACCCGCCGCCAGCTGCACGAAGACGACCTCACCGGGCGCCTGCTCTCCGACGGTCAGCTGAGCATCGAGGAATTCCACCTGGAACTGGCCCGCGCCTTGCGCCTGGCCGGCCCCTGGGGCCAGCACTTCCCCGAGCCGCTGTTCCATGGCGTGTTCCAGATCGTCCAGCAGCGCCTGGTCGGCGAGCGCCACCTGAAGCTGGTGCTGAAAAGCGAATGCGGCTCGCTGCAACTCGACGGCATCGCCTTCAACATCGACCGCGAACAGTGGCCAAACCCCACCGTGCGCTGGGCCGAGGTGGCCTACAAGCTCGACGTCAACGAGTACCGTGGCCAGGAAAGCGTGCAATTGATGGTCGCGCACATCGCCCCGCGCTGAATTTCACATCCCTGTAAGAGCGAATTCATTCGCGAATGAATTCGCTCTTACGGTCCCCGCCCTCATACCGCTCGCCCGTCACCCCACCCACGCAAGTCCTCCATCCGGGTCTACGCTGATCCCGCCCAGTCCTGCGAAAAAAATTCGCGCCCTCTGTCGATCCTGTGCGCTGCCCAGCGACCAATAAGCACAGCCAGCGGGCAAGGGCCCGGGCCAACCACAAGGAGAACGACAATGCGTTTCATGGTGATCGTCAAAGCTACCCCGGAATCGGAAGCCGGCATCATGCCCAGCACCGAACTGCTCACGGCCATGGGCCAGTACAACGAGGAACTGGTGAACGCCGGCATCCTGCTCGCCGGCGAAGGGCTGCACCCCAGCGCCAAGGGGGCGCGGGTGCGTTTTTCCGGCAAGGAGCGCAGCGTGATCGACGGCCCCTTCGCCGAAACCAAGGAGCTGATCGCCGGCTTCTGGCTGTTCAAGGTGAACTCCCTCGAGGAGTGCATCGACTGGGTCAAGCGCTGCCCCAACCCCATGCTGTCGGATTCGGAGATCGAGATTCGCCAGGTGTTCGAGGCGGAGGATTTCGGCGAGGAGTTCACCCCTGAACTGCGCGAGCAGGAACAGCGCGTCTTCGACAAAGCCCGCCAACAATGAGGACACCGTCATGAAGATCGATCCCTACCTCACCTTCGACGGCCAGTGCGGTCCGGCCTTCCAGTTCTACGCCAAGGTGCTCAACGGCACCCTGGAAGCCTTCATGTCCTTCGCCGAGAGCCCGGCCTGCGACGATGTGCCGGAGGAGTTCCGCGACAAGATCATGCACGCGCGCCTGGCCGTGGGCGACCAGGTGATCATGGGCTCGGACTGCCCGCCCCAGGCGCCCTTCGAGGGCATCAGCGGCATCTGCATCTCGATCAACGTCGACCGTATCGTCGAGGCCGAGCGGGTATTCAACGCCCTGGCCGAGGGCGGCCAGGTGCAGATGCCCCTGGAGAAGACCTTCTGGGCCGAGCGTTTCGGCATGCTGATGGACCGTTTCGGGGTGCCCTGGATGATCAACTGTGAGAAGGATGCCTGAGTCGTAGACCGTAGGATGGGTCGGGCGGCGCTCCGCTGAGCGGAGCGATACCCATCAGCCTTGCCCGCATGGGTATCGCAAGCTCAACCCATCCTACCTGGCTACAACGAACGCCAGATGTCGGCCTAAGCTTCTGGGGTCGAACTCCGGACGACTCCCATGCAGCTTCTGCCCTGGCTCCGCGAACGCATTCCGCGCTTCCACTACCGCCGCGAATGGCTCCGCACCGATCTGGCGGCGGGGCTGTCGGTGGCCGCGGTGCAGATACCCACCGCCATCGCCTATGCGCAGATCATTGGCTTTCCCGCCCAGGTGGGTCTCTATGCCTGCATCCTGCCGATGCTCATCTATGCCCTGGTGGGTGGCTCCCGGCAACTGATGGTCGGGCCGGACGCCGCCACCGCGGCCATGGTCGCGGCCTCCATCACCCCGTTGGCGGCGGGGGACCCGCAGCGCCTGGTGCACCTGTCGATGATAGTGGCGGTGATGGTGGGCGGCCTCTCCATAGTCGCCGGCCTGATCCGCGCCGGCTTCATCGCCAGCTTCCTGTCGCGGCCGATCCTGGTGGGTTATCTCAATGGCATCGGCCTCAGCCTGCTCGTTGGCCAGCTGGGCAAGCTGCTGGGTTACCAGAGCGAGACCAGCGGCTTCATCCCCGGCCTGCTGGCGATGCTGCGCAACCTGGCCAGCAGCCACCTGCCCACCCTGGCCCTCGGCGCCTCGGCCTTGGCGCTGATGGTGCTGTTGCCCCGGCGCTGGCCGCGACTGCCGGTGGCCCTGGTGGCGATGGTGCTGGCCTCGCTCGCCGCCGCCTGGTTGCACCTCGACCGCCACGGCGTGGCCTTGCTGGGCAACGTGCCCGCCGGCCTGCCGGAGCTGAGCTGGCCGCGCGCCGGTTACCAGGAGCTGCTCAGCCTGCTGCGCGATGCCACCGGCATCACCATTGTCAGTTTCTGCAGCGCCATGCTCACCGCCCGCAGCTTCGCCGCCCGGCGTGGCTACATGGTGGACGCCAACCACGAGTTCATCGCCCTGGGCATGGCCAATATCGGCGCCGGGGTGTCCCAGGCCTTCGTCATCAGCGGCGCCGACTCGCGCACGGCGGTGAACGACCTGGTGGGCGGCAAGACGCAGATGGTCAGCGTGGTGGTGGCCCTGGTGATAATCGCCGTGCTGGTGTTCCTTCACGACGCCTTGGGCTGGGTTCCCATCGCCGCCCTGGGGGCGGTGCTGATGCTGGCCGGCTGGGGACTGATCGACTTCCGCTCGCTGAAGGCGTTCTGGCGCCTCAGCCGCTTCGAGTGCAGCCTCTGCCTGCTGACCACGGTGGGCGTGCTGGGGGTTGGCGTGCTGCCCGGCATCTTCGTCGCCGTGTCGCTGGCACTGCTGCGCCTGCTCTACCTCACCTATCGCCCGAGAGACGCCGTGCTGGGCTGGGTGGAAGGCGTGGACGGGCAGGTGGAACTGGGGCGTTATCCACAGGCCAGCACCTCGCCCGGGTTGCTGATCTACCGTTTCGACGCGCCGTTGCTGTTCTTCAATGCCGACTACTTCAAGCAGCGCCTGCTGCACCTGGTGGAGCAGGCCGAGCGGCCCCGTGCGGTGCTGCTCAACGCGGAAACCATGATCAACCTCGACCTCACGGGCCTGGCCACCCTGCGCGAAGTGCAGCAGACCCTGGCGGCCAAGGGCATCTACTTCGGCTTCGCCCGCCTGTTCGGCCCGGCCTATGACCTGCTGCTGCGCTCCGGCGAGCTGGGTGAGCTGAAGCCACCGCTGGTGTTCAGCTCGGTGCGCGCGGGGATCAGCGCCTACCAGCGCTGGCTGGCGAAGCAGAACGCCGAACCCGAGGCGCCGTCCGCTACGCCATAGGCTGACCGCCGTCCGCTCAGAAGCCGCTTTCGCGCAGCAGCACCGCCGCCACATGGGTCAGGCCCTGGCCCAGCAGGCTGCGGCGGTTGCCTTCGATCTGCAGGTGTCCACGGGTTTCGCGCAGGCTGGGCGGGGCCTGTTCCAGCTGCACCAGCACGTGGAACAGGGGCGGTGTCGGCACCAGCTCCTTGCCCTGGTTGCTGGTGGTCAGCGGGCCGCCGAAGCGCGAGGCGAGCATGGGGTGCTCGAGCTGGCTGACACGGGTGCTGCCGATGGTCACGACCTTGCCAGCGATAGGGGTGGGCTGGCCCTCGGGGTAGAAGCGCACCGCGCCGCCCTGGATCAGGCGTTGCACGTCGTCCTGATCGACATAGGCGTCCACCTGCCAGCTGCCCGGGTCCACCAGCATGCCGATGGGCTCGCGGCTATGCACCCACTGGCCGGGGCGCCAGTCCGGGTCCAGGTCCAGCCATTGCCCGGCGAAGGGGGCCTGGAGCTTGAGTCGGGCGATTTCCGAGCGGGCCGCCTTGACCTCCTCGAACTGCACCCCCAGGCGCTGGCGGGTGGCCAGGGCCTGCTCGGCGCCGCTGGGGTCGGCGATCAGGCCGCCCAGGCGCGCCTCGTAGCTCCTCACGTTGGCCTCGCTGCTGCTCAGGCGCGAGGCGATGTCCGGTTCGTCCAGGGTCACCAGGGTGCTGCCGGCCTCCACCCGGCCGGCGGGGTGGATGGCCACCAGTCGCGCCGGGTAGGGCGCGAAGACCCGTAGCTGGTGTTCGGCGCGGGCCACGCCCAGGGCGTGCACCTGGCTGCGCCAGGGCACCGCCAAGAGCAGCAGGACGACCGCCAGCAGGCCCAGCCAGGCGCGCCGGCGGCTCGTGGGGATGGCGCTGCGGTTGGCCCACCAGTGTTTCAGTTCGCGCCAGATCGGCATGAGGATGAACCAGGAGATTTCCACCACGAAGAGCAGTATCCCGAGCAGTTTGAAGAACAGCAGGTAGACCGCCACCGCGATGCCGAGGAACAGCACCAGGCGGTAGACCCAGGTGACCATGGCGAAGGCCACCAGGGTGCGGCGCTTGCCGGTGGGGAAGCTTTCCGGCCAGGGTTCGTCCAGCCCCAGCAGGGCGCGCCGCAGGGTGACCCGCGCCAGGGCCGAGGAGCGCTCGTGGAGGTTGGGGAAATCCAGCAGGTCGGAGAGGATGAAGTAGCCGTCGAAGCGCATGAACGGGCTGGCGTTCAGTGCCAGGGACAACACCCAGCTGGTGGTCGCCAGGTAGAGCAGGGCGTTGCGCAGCGGGCCGGGGTCCGAGAGCGCCCAGCCGAGGGTGGCCAGCCCCGCCAGGCCCAGCTCGGTGAGGATGCCGGCGGAGGCGATGGCCAGGCGTTGCCGGGAGCTGCGCAGCTTCCAGCTCTCGCCGGTGTCGGTATAGAGCATCGGCCAGAGCACCACGAAGGCGATACCCATGTGTCCCACCCGCAGGCCCAGGCGCGTGGCCACCAGGGCATGGCCCAGTTCGTGGAGGGTCTTGGCGACGATCAGCGCCAGGGCGAAGCTGACCAGCCCGGAGGCCGAGAAGGACTCCACCACCGCCGTGGTGAAGGCATCCCATTGCTGCAGCACCAGCAGCACGCCGATCACGCCCAGGGTCACCACCAGGACGGCGGTGGCGGGACGGAACAGCCAGTCCAGATGGCCGGCCAGGCGCTGCAAGTGGCGCTGCGGCCGCAGCAGCGGCACGCGGAAGAACAGGTAGTGGTGCAGCCACCAGCGCCAGTTCAGCCAGGCATTGCCTTCGCTGCGCTTGGCCAGGCGGGCGGCGGCGTCGGGCGATGGACGCAGCAGCTGGTGCTGGTCGAGGAACTGGCGGAACTCCAGCACCTGCTCCACGTCCGGGCGCAGCGGTGTCCGGGCCTGGATGTCCTGGCAGATCCGCTCCGGGGTCTGTTCCCAGCGCAGCAGGCATTCGAACTCCAGCCAGCCTATGCGGTAGAAGCGATTGACCACGGTGTCCTGGATCACCCAGGCCGGCTCGCCGTCGCTGCTCGGCGCGCTTTCCAGCAGGCGCAGGTCTTCGCGCAGCGGCGGCAGCGGCATGGCGGCCGCGTTCGGTATCACAGCCCGGTCCAGGCGCGCAGCGCGGCGAAGGGCCGGCGCAGCAGGTAGTAGCCCAGCACCACGCGTTCGCCGTAGAGCTTGGCGGTGCCGTGCAGGCCCAGGCGGGCGTGCTCCGGCTGGCCCTCGACGCTGGCCAGCAGGCGGTAGGCCACCACGCCTTCCTCGCTGGCGTGTGCCTGGTAGCTGGTCTCCAGCACCTTTCCCTTGAGGGGCGAGAGGGGGTACGCGGTGAGGAACAGGGTGACCTCCGCGCCGGGGTCCAGGGCGATGGCGTCGGCCACCGGCAGTTTGATCAGCATCGCCGGCTGCGCCGGGTCGGCCACCTGGAGGATGCGCTCGCCGGTCACCACCGGCTTGCCGATCCAGTCATTGGGATCGCTGTACACCGCGACGCCCGCCCGGGGCGACAGCACCCGGGTACGTCGCAGCTGGGCCTGCACCGCCGCGAGCTCGGCCCGGCGCTGCAGGACGCGGCCGTTGAGCAAGGTGAGCTCGCTCTTGCTCTGGGGGTTGTCGAAGGCCCTCTGGCTCGCCGCCATCAGTTCGGCGTCGGCCACGGCCACCTCCTTGCCGAGCACCTCGGCGCGGCTCTTCAGGGTGGTCTCGTCGAGGGTGAAGAGCAGGGTGCCTTCCTCCACGGCCTGGTTCGGCCGGACCTCCATGCGCTGGATCACGCCGTCGATGGGGGAACTGACGATCAATGCCTGGCGCGAAACGATCTCCGCCGGCGCCAGCGCGGTCTGCCGTACCGGCACCAGCAGCAGTGCCGCGGCCACCGCCAGGGCCAGCAGGACCTGGCGCTTGCCGGGCCGCCAGCCGAGCAGCCGGCGGCGCTTGCCGAAGGCGGCCCAGCAGTGCGCCCAGGTCTGCCAGACGCCGTCCAGCAGGGGCGCTACCTCGTCGGCCGGGGACGCGTCGAGGAGGAACAGCACCAGCCCCAGGCGCTGGCCATCGCGGTCGTGCAGGGGCACGCACCAGAGCCCGCTGGGCCACCATTCGGCCCAGCCTTCGGCGATGTCCGCCGGCGGCTCCAGTTCATCGCGGGGCAACCAGCGCGGCCGGGCGTCGGGCAACTGCTGGGCGAGCCAGCGGCTGGCGCGACGCAGCCAGACCAGGTAGGGCGAGTCCTCGCTGGGCCGCGCCAGGCCGGACACGCAGAGCAGTTCCAGGTCGGCACCGCGCTGGGCGAACACCAGCGCCTGGTGGTAGCGCAGCAGGGCGTAGCCATCGTTGGCCATGGAGAACGCCAGGGCGTTCAGCGAGTCGGCGGCCAGGGCGCGGTCGCGCAGGGCGGCCAGGGCCAGCAGCAGCTGGGGGTGGGGCAGGCGATCAGTCATGGGGTTGCGGGAAGCGTGCGGTGCCGCTCATGCCGGCGATCAGTTCCGGGTGCTCGGCATCGAGGCGTGCCTCCAGTTCCACGGTCTGCGCCACGGCATCCACCCGCGAGTTGACGGCGCTGATGTGGGCGTCGTAGTCCTTGCCGGTTTCCAGGATGCTGACCTGCAGCGCCTGGCCGGCCTTGAGCCGGGGCAGCAGGCTGGACGGCACGTTGAGGCGCACCTTGAGGGCGCCGTCGCTGACCAGGTCGAACAGCGGCATGCCGGCGGCCACGGTCTGGAAGGGTTTCACATGGACCTTGGCGACCCGCCCGGAAAACGGCGCGCGCACCTGGCAGTAGCCGCTCTGGGCCTGGGCCAGCGCCCGTGCACCTTCGGCCTTCTGCACCTCGGTATTGGCCATGGCCACTTCCAGGTCGCCCACCGCGTCCAGCTTGCGCAGGTTGCGCTTGGCGTCGAGGCTTTGCCGGGCCATGGTCAACTCGGCGGCGGCCACCTTGGAGCGGGCCAGTGCCTCGTCGCAGTTGAGCTGGGCCAGCAACGCGTCCTTGGCCACCTGTTGGCCGAGGGACGCCTTGAGCTCGCCCAGGGTGCCGTTCATCTGGCTGGACAGGGTGGTTTCCAGTTCTGCGGCCAGCAGTACGCGGATGGCGCCGGGTTCCTCCACGGCGCCGGGTTGCGGGGCGTCCTCGGCCAGGGCCGGGAGCGGAGGGAGGCATAGCGCGAGGGGCAGCAGGAGGAGCAGCAGACGACGATCAACGGTGGACGACATTCGGTGTTCCTTGCGTGCTGGTAAGGAGCTTGCTGCTTTCCTGTTCACCCAGGGTTTGCTGGATCTCGCGGGCCAGGGTCTGGATGTCGTGCTGCTCGATCTGCTCGGGGAGGATGTCCAGGCCGACGGAGTTGTACAGCCGCCCCCAGGCCGCCTGGGCGCTGGAGTACGCCGCCTCGCGCTGGTAGCGCGAGAGCAGGTAGCGGCCCTCGGCGCGGATCAGTTCCAGCTCCGAGCCATAGGAGGTGCTGCGCGCCGCCTGGGCGTAGTCCAGCAGGCTCTGGTCCACCCGCAGGCTCTGGTCGGCGAACTCCACTTCCTGGCGCGCCAGCTGGTAGCGCAGCGCGCCCACCCTGACCTGGGTGAGGATGGCCATGGACAGCGCCACCCGGCGCATGTCGTCGGTCTTGCCCTGGGACTCGGCGGCCTCGTTGAGGTCGGGCAGTTGCAACAGGCGCAGCAGGTTCAGCGACACCTGCAGGCCGGTCTCGGTCCAGTGGCTGTTGTAGAGGAACTTGTTGGAGTCGTACTTGTAGCCGAAGTCCAGGCTGACGTTGGGCCAGAGCTGGGCCTTGGCGATCTTCAGGTCGTTCTCG
This sequence comes from Pseudomonas resinovorans NBRC 106553, assembly GCF_000412695.1. NCBI lineage: Bacteria > Pseudomonadati > Pseudomonadota > Gammaproteobacteria > Pseudomonadales > Pseudomonadaceae > Metapseudomonas > Metapseudomonas resinovorans. The sequence continues at coordinate 5,099,697 of NC_021499.1, read as the reverse complement.
CTGACCCGTTTGCGGTACCACTCCTCCATGATTTCCGGGCGGTTTTCCAGGGACAGCTGCTCCAGCCGGTTGATCTCCTGGCTGAGCTCCGGCAGCGCGGGCTCGGCCTGGTCGGCGAGGATCAGCTTCGAGCCGGGCGGCAGGGACATGAGCGCCGACAGCTCGGACTGGGCGAACTCCAGGTCCTGGCGGCGCACGGTGAGCAGGTAGATGGAGTCGAGCAGGGCGCGCTGGTAGGCCAGCACTTCCTGGCGTGGCAGCAGCCCCTTGGTCTCGGCTTCGCGGGCCGACAGCAGGGCCTGGTGGGTGCGTGCCAGCAGGCGGTCGACCTGGGGCATCAGGCGCTGGGCGCCCACCGCGCGCCAGTAGGAGTTGCGCACGTCCTGCAGGACGTTCTGCGCCACCTTGCGCCGGCGCTCCTCGGCCATATGGACCTGGTCGCTCTTCTGCTGGGTGCGGTAGTAGGCCACGCCGAAGTCCAGCAGGCTCCAGGACAGGCCCAGGCCGTAGAGCTCGCGGTAGCGTTCTTCCGAGGTGGAGGCGCGCAGGCTCTGTTCGCGGTCCTCGATGCCGATGGAGGTGCCGCCGGAATCGTTGTTGCGCCCGGCGTAGCCGGCCGAGGCCACCAGCCGCGGCAGCATCTCGTGGCTGGAGACGTCGCGCAGGTCCGACGCCAGGGCGCTTTCCATGAGCTTGAGGCGGTAGTCGAGGTTGTACTTCAGGGCGCGGGCGGCGGCCTCGTAGAAGGTGATGGGGGCGGTCACCGGTTCCTGGTCGGCGTACATCTGCGCCTGGTCGCGAATGATCCGCTGGCGGCCTTCCTCTTCCGTGTAGGTCGGGGTCTTCGTGGCCGAGCAGGCACCCAGCAGCAGGGCTGAGGCGATGGCGGCACCGAGGAGCGTAAGTGGCGGTCTTGGCATGGGCATTCCTTGTTTGCTGCTTATTCGCTGGTGCCATTGCCGAGGGCGCGCAGGCGCTCTGCGGCTTCGCGTAACTGGGCGCGGAAGCCGGGGGCGGTGCGGCTGTCGGATGGCGGTGGCAATTGGGTGTCGCCTTGGGTGAGGTTCTCCGCGTTGGTGGCGAATACCGAGGGATCGGCCAGCAGGCCGTCCGCGGTGAGGTCGATGCGGCTATGGCGGCCGAGGATCCAGGCCAGGTCCTGTGCGCTTTCCGTAGCGCTCTGGTTCACGGCGCGGCCGACGAACTGGCCGGGCCCCATGCCCAGGCGCGCGAGCAGGGTTTCGCTCTCGATCTGCATCGGGCTGGCCAGGCGCAGGTCGCTGCCGTCGGCCTCCCAGTCGGAAAGCTGGAGCAGCCGCTCGTTGCGTTCCACCACCGGGCCCACGTAGACCACCGGGTCCACCCCCGGCAGTCGCGGGCGGGCGAAGGGATCGAGGTCTTCGCGGTCCTCGAATGGGCCGATGGGGTCGCTATCGGGCGCGGGAATGAAGGGCGCGGCGATGTCCAGGTCGATCACCAGCTGCGCCAGGTCCGTCGCCCCGGCGAGGTCGCTCATGGTGTAGGTGAACACGTCCTGCAGCACCCGGCCGAGGCCGGCGGCGGCGAGCACCTCGGGGTTGGTCAGGTCGATGCTGTAGGTGTAACTGCCGTCGGCGTTGAGCACCAGGGTGCCGTAGCGGCCCTGCAGGGGTTGCCCGACCGCGCCGGTGGTGCCGCTGCCGGTCTCCAGGCCGGTGCGTACGCCCACCACCTGCAGGCCGTCGCCGGCGTCGATGTCGCTGTCGTTGGGCAGCACGTTGCCACTGGCCTGGGGCGCCACCGTCTGGTCGCTGGCGACGTTGCCGTCATCGCGGGCCACCGGCGCGTCGTTGGCGCCTTCGATGAGGATGTTCAGGCGCGCCACGGACTGGGCGCCTTCGGCATCGCGCAGGGTGTAGGTGAAGCTCTCGCGCAGGGTGTTGCCCGCCGTGCGCAGCGCCTGCACCGTCGGGTTGCTGTTGTCCAGCAGGTACTGGTAGCTGCCGTCGGCATTGAGGATCAGGGTGCCGTAGCGCCCCACCAGGGCCTGGCCGGCGGCGGCGCTGTTGCCCAGCTCGCTGGTGGCCGAGAGCACCTGTTTGGTCTCGCCATTGGCCACGGCATCGACGTCGGTGTCGTTGGTCAGCACGTTGCCGGTCGGGTCACTGCCCGGAGTGCCGTTGTCCCTGCCTCCGGCCTCCACGGCCGTGGCGTCGTCGTTGGCGGCGATCGGCGTGTCGTTGCGGCCGTCGATGGTGATGCGCAGTTCCGCGGTGTCGTCCGCCCCGTTGGGGTCGGCGACGGTGTAGGTGAAGGTATCCACCAGCGTCTGGCCGCTGATGCGCAGCGCCTGTACCGCCGCCAGGCTGTTGTCGACGATGTAGGTCCAGCTGCCGTCGGCGTTCATCGTCAGGGTGCCGTAGAGGCCGCGCAGCGAAGTGCCCAGGGTGCCGCCGGTGCCAGTGGCGGTTTCCGCGCCGGTACGGATCGCCGTGACCGTGAGCGGGCTGTTTTCCAGGTCGCTGTCGTTGTCCAGTACGTTGCCGCTGGGGTTGAGGCCCGGGACGTTGTTGTTCAGGCCGCCCGCCTCGATCGCCCTCGCCACGTCGTCGACGCCGTCCGGCGCATCGTTGCGGCCGATGATGACGATGGTCAGCTGGGCCAGGTCGCTGAGCCCACCACGGTCGGTGGCCTGGTAGGTGAAGGTGTCGCGCACGGTCTCGAACAGGTTGAGGGCCAGGACCTCCGGATTGCCGGTATCGAGGATGTAGTGGTAGCTGCCGTCGGCGTTGAGGATCAGGGTGCCGTACTGGCCGACCAGCACGTTGCCCACGCTGCCGGCGGTACCGGTGCCGCTTTCGGCGCCGGTGCGTACCGCGGTGACGGTGAGCTGGTCGCCCTGGTCGACGTCGGTGTCGTTGGGCAGCACGTTGCCGGTGGGGTTGAGCACCAGGCCGTCGCCGTTGTCGGCCACCGCGATATTGATGTCGTTGTTGGCCACGGGCGCGTCCCAGGCGCCCTGGATGGTGATGGCGATCCGGGCGATGCTGAGGGCGCTGGCGGTGTCGCGCATGCGGTAGGAGAACACCTCCCGTAGCGTATCGCCGGGCTTGAGGGCTTGTACCGCCGCCAGGGCGTTGTTCACCACGTAGTGCGACTCACCGTTGGGACTCACGATCAAGGTGCCGTAGAGACCATTGATGCTCTGGTTGCCGGTGACCAGGGTGAAGTTGTTGCCCCCAAGCTCGTCGCCGAGACGGATGCCGATGAGCGTCTTGGTATCGCCGGCGTCGACATCGCGGTCGTTGGCCAGGACGTTGAAGCGCGGGTCGATGCCGGGGGTGCTGTTGCGGGTGCCGCCGGCTTCCACGGCGACGATGTCCACGCGGATGGCGTGGGGATTGTCGTTGCGACCCTGGATGGTGATGGTCAGGGTGGCGCTGCTGGTGGCGCCGGCCAGGTCGCGGATGGTGTAGGTGAAGGATTCGCGCAGCGTATCGCCCGCGATGCGCAGGGCCTCCACCCGTGGGTCGTCGTTGTCGACGATGTAGGTGTAGCTGCCGTCGGCGTTGAGGGTCAGGGTGCCGTACTCGCCGGCCAAGGCGCTGCCGATGGTGCCGACAGCGGCACCGTGGCGGACACCGACCACGGTGAGCGTTTCGCCGAACTGGTCGACGTCGGTGTCGTTGGCCAGGACATTGCCGCTCGGGTCGACGCCCGCGAGGTTGTTGTCGAGGCCACCCGCCTCGACGGCGATGGCGTTGTCGTCGTTGGCCACCGGGGCGTCGTTGGCTCCCTGGATGGTGATGTTCAGCACCGCGATGTCCTGGGCGCCTGCGGTGTCGATGACGCTGTAGTTGAAGCTGTCGGTGAGGGTGTTGCCGGGGCGCAGGGCCTGGACCGCCGCCATGGTGTTGTCCAGGCGATAGCTGTAGCTGCCGTCGGCATGCAGGGTCAGCCAGCCGTAGGTGCCGCGCAGTTCGGTACCCAGGATGCCGGCGGTACCCGCGCCCTCGACGGCGCCGGTGCGCACCGAGCCCACCGCCTGGGTCTCGCCGTAGTCGATGGGGTCGGTGGGACGCTCGCCACCGTCGACGTCGGTGTCGTTGCCCAGCACGTTGCCCGTGGGGTCGACGCCGGCGCTGCCGTTGTTGACGCCGCCGGCTTCCACCGCCGTGGCGCTGTCGTTGGCCGCCACCGGGTTGTCGTTGCGGCCGAGGATGATGATCACCAGTTGCGCGGACTGTGGGGCTTCCAGGCCATCGGAGATGGCGTAGGTGAAGCGTTCGATGAGGACGTCGGAAAGCTGGCGCAGGGCTTCCACTTCGGGGTTGTCGTTGTCCAGCACATAGGTATAGGTGCCGTCGGCATTCAGGGTGAGGGTGCCATACTGGCCGTCGAAGGCCTGGCCGATCACACCGGTGGTGCCCAGGGTGTCGTTGCTGATGGAAATCACCGACAGCGGGTCGCCGTCGGGGTCGAAGTCGTTGAGCAGGACGTCGCCCGAGGGGTCGATGCCGGCCTGGCCATTGGCAACGCCGCCGCGTTCGACGGCGATGTTGAAGCTGTTCTGCGCCACCGGCGGGTCGTTCACGCCGCGCACGGTGATCACCAGTTGCGCCTGGTCGGTGAAGCCGTTGGTGTCGACGATCTGGTAGGTGAAGGTCTCGGTCAGGGTCTGGCCGGCCTGCAGGGCCTGCACCGTGGGATTGGCGCTGTCCACGTCATAGGTGAAGGAGCCGTCGGCACCAATGCGCAGCAGGCCGAAGTTGCCCAGCAGCAGGGTGGCGCCTGTGGTGCTGGTGGAGCCGGCGGCGACGCCAATCAGTACGCCGCCGGCGGTTTCCAGCCCCGAGCGCACGCCGTTGACCTGCAGCAGGGTGTTGGGCCGGTCGGCGGCATCGACGTCGTTGTCCACGCCATTGCCGCCAGGTTGGGTGACCGTGCCGGGGCGGCTGGGGAAGAGAATGACGTTGCCGCTGGGGTTGCTCTCGCCGATGGCGTTGGGGCCGGAGCCGGCCTGGGCGGACGCCTGGTCGTCGCTGGCCACGGGGTTGTCGTAGTTGCCGCGCACGGTGATGCGCAGCTCGGCCAGGTCGTTGAGGCCCAGCGCGTCCGTGACCTGGTAGCTGAAGATGTCGACCAGGCTGTCGTTGGGCCCCAGGCGTTGCACCGCCGTGTTGTTCTCGTTGATCACGTAGGTGTAGTCGCCATCGGATTCGATGGTCAGGGTGCCGTAGGTGCCGACGATGACCGCGCTGCCACCGGCGGGTACCGGGGTCAGGGCGCCGGGGACCAGCTCGCGCAGCGGGCGCGCGCCGGTGACGGTCTTGGTCTCGCCATAGTCGATCGGGTCTGCCGGGTTCTCGCCGCCGTCCACATCGATATCGTTGGCCAGCACATTGCCGGTGGCGTTGGCGCCGGGCACCGGGAAGCCCGTCGGCGGCGTGTCGCCGGGATTGCCGACGTTGGTGTTGTTGACGCCGCCGCTCTCGACGGCGGTGCCCTGGTCGTTGACGCCCACGGGGGTGTCGTTGGCGCCCTGGATGACCACCGTGAGGGTCGCCGTATCCTGCAGGGGCGCGCCACCGATGCCGATGTCGGAAACCACGTAGGTGAAGACCTCGGTCAACTGGTCGGTGGCCAGGCGCAGGGCCTGCACTTCGGCGTTGTCGTTGTCGACGAAATACTGGTAGGCGCCGTCGGCCTGGAGTACCAGGCGGCCGTAGCGGCCGATGATTTCCGCCGGGCCCACCGCCGGGATGGTGACCAGGACGTTCAGTGGTGAGGTCACGGAGACGACGCGGAGCTGGTCGCCGTTGGTGCCGATGTCGACGTCGGTGTCGTTGGCCAGTACGTTGCCCCGTGGGTCGATGCCGGGGGTGCGGTTGTCGGTGCCGCCGGCTTCCAGCGCGGCGGCGTTGTCATCCACCGCCACCGGGGGGTCGTTGACCGGGGTGAGGTTGATGACCAGGAAGTCCCTGTCGGTGCGGGCATCGGCCAGCTCGCCGGGAATGCCGTTACCGTTGAAATCGCCGTAGTTGCCCAGGTCGTTGGTCAGCACTTCGAGGAAGTCGTTGCCGTTGAAGTTCAGGTTGCCCAGGTAGCTGAGGCCGGCCAGCGCGGTGTTGAGGTTGGCGATTCGCCCCACCAGCACCAGGCTGGCGGTGCCCGCACCGGTGACCGTGACGCCGGTGGTGGCACCGGTAAGGCTCAAGGTGCCATGGGTGACGGTCAGGGTGACCTGGATGGCGCGGCTGTTCACGTCCGGGTCGCGCTCGGCGTCTATGTCGCTGACGCGGATGCCGGGAATCGCCCGCGGGGTATCTTCGGCGCCCTGCTGGAAGCCCGGCAGCGTGTTCACCGGCGCATCATTGATCTCGACATAGCCGGAGTTGGCCTGTTGCGTGGCGCCTTCGCCGAGGGTCACCTGGACCTGGCCGAGGGTACCGCGATCGGTATCGATGCGAATCCGCAGCTCGCCGAACTGGGCGATGCTGTTGACGGTGCCCGGCGCGTTGATGCGGAACAGGCCGGAGGGCAGCACGCCGAAGCTGAAGCGGCCGTTGGCGTCGGTGGTGGTGCCGAAGGTGCGGTCGTCGGCATTGCCGAACACGCCGTCGTTGCCGGCCCAGACCAGGTTGATGGCCTGGTTGGGGATCGCCAGTTCGTAGGCTGGCGTTCCCGGTACCGGGTCGGCGTCGGGGACGATGTCGTTGGGGGCGCTGGCGGCGGTGCCGGTGTCGTTCCACAGGGTGCCGCTGATGATCCCGAGCCCCGCGCCCTCGCGCAGCACATAGTTGTTCAGCACGCTGGCGTCGGGGCCTGGCCCGTTGGCGCCGGTGCGTTCGCCGGTGGCGCTGCTGTCGGGGCCCACCGTGCTGCCGCCCCAGTTGGTGAAGGTTTCCGGCAGGCTGGACCAGCTCAGGTTGGCGTTGGCGTTGGCGCTGGCGATGGTGGCGCCATTGGGCACGTCGACGCGGTAGACCACGCTGACGGCGGTGCCCACCGCGACCCGGCTGATATCCACGGTGACGCCGCCGATGGTGCTGACGCTGACGCCGGCCGGCAGGTTGCCCGGACCGTAGGTGGTGCCGCCGATGGTGACGCTGACCAGGCTGTAGTTGCTGCCGGTGGGGAATCCGTCGGTCAGGCGCACGTCGTAGGCCGGCAGGCCGCCGTTGGAGGTGAAGCCCACCGTGACGGTGGCGGTGCCCGTGGTGCCGCCGGGGTTGGGAATGAAGTCGGTGACGCGCTTGTCCACGCCGCTGAAGCTTGGTTCGACGATACGCTCGAAGAGGGTGTCGCTGGTGGCCCGCAGGTTGCCGTTGACCCGGTCCTGCACGGTCACGCCGAGGGCGTCGCCGGCCTGGTTGTCGAGGATGTTGTCGACCCGGGCGTTGAACTCCACGACCACGCCTTCGAGGTCGTCATCGTTGGCGTCGTTGCCGTTGCCGAACGGGCCGTTGGTGAGGCTGCCCAGGTTCAGGGTCACCACCAGGTTGCCGTTGGCGTCGGTGTCCTGCACCACGTAGATGGGGTTGATCACCCCCGTGGGCGCGGCGCCGGACAGGTCCGGGTTGAGGAACTGCGCCTGCGGGCTGTCCTCGTTGCCGATGATCTGCAGGGTGCCGCCGATGATCAGGTCGCCCAGGCTGGTGACCAGCCCGCCATCGGAAATGAAGCCGATGCGCATGCTGGCGACGTCGGCGAGGGACAGTCCGCGATTGAGCGTGATGAGCAACTGGTAATTGGGGTTGCTGCCTTCCGGCACCAGCACCACGGCGCGGTAGTGGACGATCTCGCCGATGGTGACGTTCTCATTGATCGCGTTGGTCGGGTTCGGCGCGGCGGTGTCCGGCAGCCCGCCCACCCGCGAGATCTTGATGCCCTGGGCGACCGGAATGATCAGGTCGCTGGAGCGGCGGTAGTCGTTCAACACCCCGCTGTTGAGCAGGCCGTCGGCGCCGGTGCGTTCCCCGGCGACGGTGCCGTTGAGGCTGGTCCAGCGCACCTCGGCGAGGTTGTCGAAGCGCGCCACCGAGGCGCCGGTGGCGTTCACCACGCCGCGTACGCTGATGACGATGGTGCCGCCCTTGGCGATGTCGACGTTGCCGCTGTTGACCAGGGTGCGGCCAGTCGGGTCGAGGGTGAAGCTGCCGCTGATATTGGTGCTGACGCCGCCGACGGTGTAGATCGCGCTGACCAGGGTCAGCTGGTCCATCTCGGTGGGCAGCACGCTGGAGAAGTCGATGTCGAAGGCGTCGTAGTCGCTGGCGCCGTTGCCATTGGCGATGGTGATGCGGAAGTCCACCTGGTCGCCTTCATCGAAGCCCACGCCCGGGTCGGTGAGCAACTGCTGGTTGAGCTGCAGGGTGGGCTCCTGGACCGTGATGGCCGGCTTGGTCCCGGTCAGGGCCACCGTCCGGTCGAGGGGCGTGGCGCCGTTGGGGGTATTGCCGTCGGGATCGCTGTAGGCGAGCTGGGCGTCGTTCTGCCGCACGTCGCCGGTCTGGTTGGCGATCACGTTGCTGGCCACCAGGCGCACGCGAATGACGAAGCTGTTGTTGCCGGTGTTGTTGTCGCCGGCGGTGGTGGAGACGCTGAAGGTGAAGCGTGCGTCGGCGCCGTCGGCACCCAGTGTGCCGGTGGGCGCGGTGAGGCTGCCGACGGCCAGGGTGCCGGCGAAGTTGGCGCTGAGGGCGCCACCGGCAGTGGTGATCAGCTGGTAGCCCAGGTTGCCGTTGAAGGTGGTGTCCAGGCGCAGGCCGGGTGGGATCAGGTCGTTGATGCGCAGGTTCTGGGTACTGCCTTCGGGCAGGGTGACGACGATGTCGTAGAGCATGCTCTCGCCCACCACCAGGTTGGCTCCGGTGGTGTGGGCGGCGCTGGAGTCGCTGTTGTCCAGGCTGCCGCCGGCGAAGCTCTTGCTGATGGTCGGCGCGGCGACCTGCTGGCTGGCGAGGTCGCTGAGCGGGGCTGAGAGGAAGTTCTCGCCGCCCTCGACGCTGGCGTAGCGGGTCAGTTGCGCCGTGCTCTGCAGGGTGGCGCTGGCGCCGATGCTGGCCGCCACCTGCACGTCGTAGGTGATCACCACCAGGTTGGCGCCGCTGGTGTCGGCAGCGGTGCCCGGACGTCCGGCCAGTAGGGCGCCGACGCCCGGGCCGTCGATGAAGGTGATGGTGTTGGTGGCGTTGTTCACGGTGAAGTGGGTGCCGGCCACCAGGCGGGTGCCGTCGCCACGGTAGATCAGCAGGTTGGCGGTGGACAGGTTGCCGCCGACGAAGCTGAGCCCCGGTGGCAGGGCGATGCTGGTGCTGACGTCGTAGGCGTTGCCGCCGCCGCTGTTCTCGATGGCGGTGGCCAGGCGCAGGCGGTCGCTGGCGTCTATGCCGGTGATGTTGCCGTTGACCGCGAGTATGTCGGTGATGCGCCCGCCGAAGGGCACGCCGGTGGTGCCGGGGGCGTTCCAGCTGCCGGTGGTGCCGGTCACCGTGCCGTGGCTGGTGGAGACCACGCCATGGCTGAGGTTGAGCACGGGCTCGGCCACCGAGGCGATCAGGGTGACGTCGTCGGTGGTGAGCAGCACGCTCTTGTCCAGGGTCCGGGTCTGGCTGGATTCGCCCAGTACGTTGAAGGCGCGCTGGTCGGCGAAGGGCTGGTCGCTGACGGTCAGGGTGAAGTCGATGGCGACCCGGCTGCCGTTGATACCGGGGTTGACGTAGTCGGCGAAAGTGAACACCAGCGAGTTGCCGGGGCCGAGAGTCACCGAGGTGGGGCTGTTGGGGTTGGTGTTGCCCGTGGCCAGGCGCCAGATGCTGTTCAGGTCGACGCCGGTCAGGTCGAACAGCGGCAGCGGCAGGTAAGCGGTGAGCTTGAAGTTCTCGTAGTCGCCGGTGACCAGGTCGTAGCTGAGGCGGAAGGTGACCGAGTCGCCTGGCCGCAGTTCGGTGCCCGGTGCCGGCGCGCCGCCGCCGTTGAGGCCCGCCAGGTCGATCTGCACCTGGCTGGTGGGAATGGTGCTGATGGTGCTGGAGCCGTCGCTCTCGTCGAAGCCGGTGAGGTTGAGGGCGTCCACCAGGATGGTGGCGGTGACGGTGGCGTTGTTGCCGAAGGAGTCGCCCTCGTTGATCTCGCTATGGGGCGCGCCGGCCGGCGGCGTATAGCTCTGCGCAACCCGTGCCTGGTAGCCGATCACCGCCAGGGTGGCGCCCTGCAGCAGGTCGTCGAAGGCCAGGTCGCCGGAAAGCGAGGTGCGCAGGGGGACGACGGCGGCCAGCGACTGGCCGATGTCGAACACCAGGGAGGTCGTGCCGTTGGCATTGACCACCACGCTGCTGACCAGGGCGATGGTCTGGCTGACGCCGCCCTGGGTGATGGTCAGGGTGGCGCTGCCGGGCACGAAGCTCTGGCCGTCGCCGAGCTGGTCGGCCACCAGGAAGCTGCCCTGGCCGAGGAAGGTGCGGCCGAAGGCGAAGTAGTCGGACAGCGCGATGTTCAGGCGGTAGTCCAGCGTGTCGCCCGGGCTGAGGCCGTGGGTGCCGACATCGGTGCGTACGCTGACCTGCTTCTCCAGGGTGATGGACTTGGCCACGAAGCTGACGTCCTGCCCCGTCCCGTCGAAGCGGATCAGACCATTGGTGGCGTCGCGCGGGTCCAGAGGCTGCCAGTTGCCCTGGGCGGTAGGCGCATCGAAGGTGATGGTGACATCGTCGCCGGTGGCGGGGTTGAGCACCGGTGCGCCACTGAAGTCGTCGTCCGGGACGAAGAACTCCACGCTGGTGGTGGTCGGCCCGGTCAGTGTCGGGTAGCGGACGGTGAACCGGCTGATATACAGGTCGTTGTTGAGGTTGCCGTCGTTGTTCAGCGCCAGCACCGCCTGGATCGCCGCCGCGTTGGTCAGGACGCGGCCGTCGTACAGGGTGATCGAGGCGAGGGTGCCGCCGGTCCCGGGGCTGATGCTCCGGACGATCACGTCATCCGGGACGGGCTGGACCAGCACCACGTCCTGCAGGGTCTGTGAGTCGGCCGGCGTGACGATGACGTCCAGTTCGCGACCGTAGTTCGGCCCCGTGGCGGTTTCGCCCTCGGGGGTGGTGATCACCTGATCGAAGGTGACCACCGTCGGGTGCACCACGTAGCTGTCGGCGTTGGCGGACGGCTCGAGGATGCTGGGGTCGGTGGCCGGGTTGTTCAGCGAGTCGTTGCCGTACTGGAAGCCGCTGCGGGCGCGAATCGTCAGGTCCGGGGTCGTGCCGGAGAAGGAGAAGTCGGTGTCGGCCAGGTCGCTCAGGGTGGCCGTGACTTGCACGACGATCGGCGGCTGGCCCTGGCTGACGCTGGCGAACGGCAGTTCCACCACCACCAGCTGGTCGCCGGCCTGCATGCCGAAGTCGGCGGCGTTGATCACCAGGGGCTGGCCGTTGGTGCCCACCGCCAGGGGGTGGCTGGCCTGGCCATTGGTGTCGAAGGTGAGGACGTGGGTCGCCAGGTTCTGGCCCAGGTAGCTGGCGGACACGAAGGTAATGCCGTCGTCGATCTCGGCGCCTGCGCCATCCTTGCCGGTGGCCGGGAAGAACAGGTCGATGAAGGGCGCATAGCCCGTATCGGTGGTGATGTTGGTGAAGGTGACGTTGAAGTTGAAGGTATCGCCCAGCAGCACGTCCGCGCCGCCCGTGAGGGTGGTGGTCGGGCCGGCGGCCAGCAGGCGGTCGTAGCCGTTGGCGGCGGCCGCGGCGAGGGCGAGGGGCTTGTCGATGTCACCGCTGGCGACCTCCAGCACCCAGTCGCCACCCGCGCGGGCGCCGCCGGTATCGTCGCTGGACGCGGCCACGTCGGCGCCGGTGATGCGCGCCAGTTCGTTCACCAGGGTCCGTCCGTCGCTGCCTGCGCCCACCTTGCAGCCGTAGAGCTGGATATCGGCGCCCTCGCTGAGGGACTGGCTCCATTGGCTGAGGGGCTGGGTGAACTGCTTGATGTTGTCGGCGCTGACGGTGGTCTTGCCGAGGGTGAACTCGCCGGCGGCACCGTGGGAGAGGATCTGGATGGAGTCCACCTGGCCCAGTTGGGCGAGGGCGGCGGAGATGGCCGCGAGGCCGTCCTGGTCGCTGTCCACCACCAGCACGTCGACGTTGCCGGGCAGTTGCGCCGTCAGTTGCTCGCGCCCGTCGATGCGGCTATCCAGCACCAGCAGGTGGCGGCTGGCCGACTGCTGTTGGCCGGGTTCGCTGCGGGCGTCGCTGGGGGTGGCATGCTCGCTGGCCGGCGCTTTGCCGGCGTCGCCGCTGTCCTGGTGCTGCTGGTCCGCCGCGACGGCGGCCGCACCATCGAAGAGGATGCGTGGCTCGAGCGCCATCGCGCGGCGCTGTGGCTTGAATGAAGGCGGCTGGGAGTCGCCTGGCTTGGTCGTCATGTCCATATCGTCACCAAGTGGGGCGTGCCGCACAGGGCCGGCCCTTACAGTTGAAATTCCACTGCAGCTACCCCCCATTCATCCAGGCGACCCGGGTGGGGTGGATAGGGTTCAGGCGTGAAACCGATCGGGAGCGAGCCCGATAAGTCCGGTCATTCGTTGGCTATTGCCGGGCAACTCTGGCAAGTCCAGTCGCGCGTGTTCGGCGGAGTGAGTTCCACCGACGAATCAATCAAGCGTAGCTTGTTCTGCGATATGGGCCTGGAAGCCGCGGGAATACCCAGCGCGTGCGCGTCGTCTGTTCCTGAACAATGGTTCTGCTGACCAAACATCCGGTTTCGGTCAGAAATTTCTGACAAAGAGACTATCTGCGAGATCGCAGAAAATCTAGGTCACCTGTCAGTGGAACGTGCGTTTGAGCCGATTGCGTCCTACACGCGTACGGCTATTCGTGATGGACTTGTCATATCCACTAATGGCTCATCTCGTGCCAACTAAGGGGAACTATCGACAACTTATAGTTGGATGATGCTAAACATCTCTGGACATATGCCCGATGCGGATATCCGGAATCCATCCGCGGGATAACTTTGAACTTTCTGGTTAATACCATTCAAGGAGCAGTCATGGACGCCTTCATGCAAGCCGCCATCGAGGAAGCCCGCCAGGGCCTGGTCGAGGGCGGTATCCCCATCGGCTCGGTGATCGTCCACAAGGGCCGCATCATCGGTCGCGGCCACAACCGCCGGGTCCAGGAGGGCAGCGCCATCAAGCATGGCGAGATGGACGCCTTCGAGAACGCCGGCCGGCAGAGCGCCAGCGTCTATCGCGAGGCGGTGCTCTACACCACGCTGTCGCCGTGCTCCATGTGCAGCGGCGCCATCCTGCTCTACGGCATCCCCAAGGTGGTGATCGGCGAGAACCGTACTTTCCTGGGCGAGGAGGAGCTGCTGCGTTCCCGCGGGGTGCAACTGGAGGTGTTGCAGGACGCCGAGTGCGTGCAGCTGATGGAGGACTTCATCAAGGCCAAGCCGGAGCTGTGGAACGAAGATATTGGTGAATAGGGCGGCGCGGCGCCGGGCGGCGGCTATGCTCTGCTGAGCACCCGGCGCGGTCGGTGGTGGTTGTGGGCACCGGGATTGTCCCGAGCCCTGTGGGCTCCACCGCCAACGGCTTCAAGGAGATCCCGATGGTCCCTTCGTCGCTCTGGGAGCAAGCCCTTTCCCGTGGTCTGCTCGACGTCTTCATCCGCGCCGGCCTGATCCTGGTGCTGGCCATGGCCTGCTATCAGGTGTTCCACCCCTTCCTCAACCTGATGCTCTGGGCGGTGATACTCGCCGTCACCTTCTATCCCCTGCACCAGCGCCTGTGCAACGCCATGGGCCTGGGGGAGGGCAAGGTGGCGACGCTGATCACCCTGGTCTCGGTGGCGATCCTGCTGATTCCGGTATTCCTCCTCGGCTCGTCCATCGCTGAATCCATGGACAGCGGCCTCGAGCTGCTCAAGGGGGGTGACCTGCAGATCCCGGCGCCGCCGGAATCCATCGCCAGTTGGCCGCTGATCGGCCAGCCCCTGTCCGATGCCTGGAAACAGGCGGCCGACGCCGACCAGACCAGCCTGGTGAAGCAGGTACTGCCTTACCTCAAGGGCGCCGGCCTGGTGCTGATGAGCAAGCTGGCCGGGGTGGGCGCGGGGATCCTGCTGTTCCTCGGTGCGCTGATCATCGGCGGGATCATCATGGCCTACGGCGGCAACGGCCACCGCAGCGCCGTGGCCATCGCCTCGCGGCTGTCCGGGCCGGTGCGTGGGCCGCAGATCGCCGAACTCTGCACCGCCACCATCCGCGCGGTGGCCCAGGGCGTGGTGGGTATCGCCTTCATCCAGATGCTGCTGGTGGGCGTCGGTTTCGTGGTCATGGGCATCCCCGGGGCCGGGGTGCTGGCGCTGCTGGTGCTGCTGCTGGGGATCATGCAGTTGCCGGTGACCCTGATCACGGTGCCGGTGATCATCTTCGTCTTCGCCACCCAGGGCGCGTCCCTCGGGGTCATCATCTTCACCGTGTACAGCGTCGTCGCCGGCCTCTCCGACAACGTGCTGAAACCTATGCTGCTGGGACGCGGTGTCAACGTACCGATGCCGGTGGTGCTGATCGGCGCGCTGGGCGGGATGGTGACGGGCGGGATCATCGGCCTGTTCATCGGCCCGGTGGTCCTGGCGGTGGGCTACAAGCTGTTCTGGCAATGGGTCGAGGACCCGCCGAAGCTGCCGGTCGAGGAAGAGCGGACCGCGCCCTGAGCGGATGATGCCCCTGCAGCGCGCTACCGCCTGGGTACTGCTGGCCGGCGCGCTTGGGCTGGCCGGCTGCGTGCGCGTCGGCCCGGACTTCCAGTCTCCGCGCGAACCCTGGGTGGAGCACTGGAACAGCACCGCACTGGAGCAGATGAGCCGGAGCCGTCCGCAGCCGGATTTCCTGCGCTGGTGGGAGGTGTTCGCCGACCCGACCCTCGATGCCCTGATCGCCGAGGCGGATGCCTACAACAGCAGCCTGGAGATCGCCGGCCTGCGGGTGATGGAAGCCCGCGCGCAATTGGGCATCGCCCTCAGCGGACGCTACCCGCAGCTGCAGCAGGCCAGCGCCGACAGCCTCTACGTGGACCAGCGCCAGTCCGGTGGGCGCAATCCCCAGGACCGGCACTTCTGGCAGCACAGCGTCGGCTTCGACATTGGCTGGGAGCTGGACTTCTGGGGGCGCTTCAGCCGCGCCATCGAGTCGGCCGATGCGGCCTACTTCGCCGCCCACGCCAACTATGAAGACGTGCTGGTGCTGCTGCGGGCGCAGGTGGCCGATACCTATTTCATCCTGCGCACCTTCGAGGCCCGCCTGCGCATCGCCCGGGAGAACGCCGAACGGCAGAAGCGCAGCTTCGAGATCACCGAGCGGCTATTCCGCAGCGGCGACAGCTCCGAACTGGACTTCCAGCAGGCCAAGACCCAGTACCTGGGCACCCTGGCCACCATCCCGGACCTCGAAGGCCAGGCCGTGCGCAGCCGCAACGCCCTGGCCGCCTTGATCGGCCGGCCACCCGGCCCCCTGCCCGAACTCGACGCGCGCACGGGGCTGCTGCCGTTGCCCGACCAGGCGGTGCTGGAAGATGTGCCGGCCAATCTGCTGCTGCGCCGGCCGGACGTGCGCACTGCCGAGCTGGCGGTGGCCGCCCAGTCGGCGCTGATCGGCGTCGCCGAGGCCGATCTCTATCCCTCGGTGAGCCTCCTGGGCAGCATCGTCTGGAGCACCTCCAGCCTGAGTGGCGCCTCGGACAGCCTCGACATGGTGGCCGGCCCCAGCCTGGTCTGGAACCTCTTCGACCATGGCCGGATCAAGAACGACGTGCGGATCCAGGATGCGCGCCTGCAGCAACTGATCGAGGCCTACCGCGACCGGGTACGCCAGGCCGCGCGGGAAGCCGACGACGCCGCCACCGGGCTGGCCAAGGCGCTGGAGAGCGAGCGTATCCGCTTTGAAAGCGCCGAGGCGGCGCAGCGCTCGCTGGACCTGGCCAATGCCCAGTACCTCGAAGGCTTCGCCGACTTCCAGCGGGTGCTGGATGCCCAGCGCGAACTGTTCCAGCAGCAGGAAAGCTACCTGCTCAGCCGCAGCGATGCGCTGAGCAACCTGATCGGCCTTTACAAGGCCCTGGGCGGCGGCTGGTACCGGGACGGGCCGCTGATCGACGACGCCACCCGCGAACAGATGCGCCAACGCACCGACTGGGGCGACCTGCTGGACGAGCCGCAGGCGGCGGACCCGGCTGCAACGGAGGATGAACCGCGATGAGCGAGCAACCGCAAGCCCCCGGGGAGGGCGCCGCCAAGCCCGAGCCCGCGCCTGGCGCCGACGCGGCGGCGAAGGGCACCCGCTGGGTCATCCTCGTCATCGTCCTGACCCTGGTCTGGTACCTCCTGGCCGATCGCTTCACCCCCTACACCCAGCAGGCCCGGGTGCAGGCCTATGTGGTGCCGGTGGCGGCCGAGGTGGCCGGTCGCGTCACCGCGGTGCAGGTGCGCAACAATCAGGACGTGAAGGCCGGCGCCGTGCTCTTCGAAATCGACCCGGAGCAGTACAAGATCGCCGCCGACCGCGCCCGCGCCGACCTGGAAACCGTGCGCCGACAGATCGGCGCCGGCACCGCCGGCATCGACTCGGCCCTGGCGTCGTTGCGCGCGGCCCAGGCCAACGAGCTGAAGGCGCGGCAGGACAACCAACGCCTGGAGCGGCTGTACCGGGAAGACCCGGGCACCATCTCCGTGCGCCGCCTGGAAGGTGCGCGGGCGACCCTCGAACAGGCCACCAGCCAGGTGGCCGCGGCGCGGGCGGAAGTCCAGCGGGCGCGGGAGCAGCAGGGCGGCCACGAAGCGGAGAACGCCCAGTTGCGCAGCGCCGCCACGGCCCTGGAGAAGGCCGAGCTGGACCTGGCCAGGACCCGGGTGCGGGCCAGTTCCGCCGGGCTCATCACCGACCTGCGGATGGACATCGGCCAGTACGTTGGCGCGGGCAGCCCGGTGATGACCCTGATCGCCATCCACGACCTGTGGATAAACGCCGAGATGACCGAGAACAACCTGGGGCACGTGGTACCGGGTTCGCCGGTCGCCATCGTGCTCGACGCCTTTCCCGGCCGGGTCTTCGAGGGCCGCGTGCGCAGCGTCGGCTACGGCGTCAGCACGGGCCAGGCGCCGGCCCCCGGCACGCTACCGACGGTGCAGAACAGTCGCGACTGGCTGCGCCCGGCGCAGCGCTTCCCGGTGGTGGTGGAATTCGCCCCGGGGGAACTGGACGAGCTGGCCGGCCTGCGGGTGGGCGGCCAGGCGGAAGTCATGGCGTTCCCCTCCGAAGGCAATCTCCTCAATCCCCTGGGGCGGTTGTTCATTCGCCTGATGAGCTGGCTGTCCTATGCCTACTGACCGCGACCTGCGGGCCCGGCGCGCGCTGCGCCTGGCCAGCGGCGTGGCCCTCAGCCTGGCGCTGGGCTTCGGCCTGGCGCTGCCGATTCCCTTCCTCGCACCGATCTTCGCCCTGCTGTTGCTGGCCACCAGCAACCGGCCCCTGCCGTTGAAGGCCGCCCCGGCACTGGCGCTGGTGATCATGCTGACCACCGGCTGCGGCCTGCTGCTGATCCCGCTGCTGCGTCATGCGCCGCCCAGCGGGGTGCTGCTGGTGGGGCTGGGGCTGTTCGTCTGCTTCGGTTATGGCCTGCGCGGCGGCAATCCGCTGGTGGCGCAGTTCCTGGTCATCGGCCTGACCATGATCTCGGCGGCGGGGGCCTACGATTTCGGCCTGGCGGTGACGGTCATCGAGGCCCTGGCCAAGGGCATCGTGCTTGCCGTGCTGGTGGCGGCGCTGGCCCACTGGCTGTTCCCGGAACCGGCCGATGCCCCGGCGCCGCCGGCGCGGCCGAAGGTGGCGGCGGACGAGTCCGCCTGGATTGCCCTGCGCGCCGCGCTGGTGGTGCTGCCGGCCTACCTCCTGGCGTTGATCGACCCGTCCAGCTACATGCCGCTGATCATGAAGTCGGTGAGCCTGGGCCAGCAGGTCTGCGGCGCCTCCGCGCGCACCGCCGGCCGCGAGTTGCTGGGCTCGACCCTGCTGGGCGGGGTGCTCGCCATGCTGTTCTGGAGCGCACTCAGCCTGTTCCCGCACCTGTGGATGTTCTTCCTCTGGATGCTGCTGTTCGGCCTGTTGATGGCCCGCCGGCTACAGCGCCTGGTACCGACCCGGCAGGCCCCCGCGTTCTGGCTGAACACCCTGGTGACCCTGATCATCCTGCTCGGCCAGTCGGTGCAGGACAGCGAGGCCGGCAAGGACGTCTACACCGCCTTCGCGGTGCGCATGGGGCTTTTCATCCTGGTCACCCTGTACGCCTGTGGGGCGGTCTACCTGATCGACCGTCGGCGCTTCCTGCGGCGACACCGTCAAGCCAACCGAGGAGCTGGTCCATGCTGATCGACCTGCTGGTGGGTATCCCCGTGATGCTGGTATGCCTGATGCTGCAGTCCTTGTTCGTGGCCTTCTGCTTCAGGCCCTATGCCCGCTACATGAAACGCACCGGCGGGCATGGTTCGCTCTGGCAGAACACCCTGCTGCTGTCGACGGTGATGCTGCTGATGCTGCTGGGCAACTTCGTCCAGATGGCGATCTGGGGCGCCCTGTTCGTCCTGCTCGGTGAGTTCGATCGCTTTGCAGTGGCGCTGTACCACTCGGGGGTGAACTTCGCCACGCTGGGCTACGGCGACATCGTCATGAGCGAGGAGTGGCGGCTACTGGGGCCATTGGAAGCGGCCAACGGCATCCTCATGTTCGGGGTCTCCACGGCGGTGATGACGGCGGCGGTATCGGACATCATCCGTCACCACCTGGCCCAGGTCCGGGAGCGCTAGCGCGGGGCTAGACTGAAACTGTTCGTTCCCATGCACTTTCCGGAGGTGCGGCATGGCCATCCGCGACGGCTTCAGCGGTAGCGTCGGCAACACCCCGCTGCTGCGGCTGGTGGGGCTCAGCGCCGAGACCGGCTGCGACATCCTGGCCAAGGCCGAATTCCTCAACCCCGGCGGCTCGGTCAAGGACCGCGCCGCCCGCCATATCCTCGACGACGCCGAGCGCCAGGGTCGGCTGCTGCCCTGCGGCACAGTGGTGGAAGGCACAGCCGGCAACACCGGAATCGGTCTTGCCCACCTCTGCGCGGAGCGGGGCTATCGCTGCATCATCGTGATCCCGGACAACCAGTCCGCGGAAAAACTCGACCTGCTGCAGACCCTGGGCGCCGAGGTGCGCCCGGTACCGCCCAAGCCCTACAAGGACCCGGACAACTACCAGAAGATCGCCGGCCGCCTGGCCGAGCAACTGCCCGGGGCCATCTGGGCCAACCAGTTCGACAACACCGCCAACCGCCAGGCGCATTTCGACACCACCGGCCCGGAGATCTGGGCGGATACCGGTGAGCGGCTGGACGCCTTCGTCTGCGCCACCGGCACCGGCGGCACCCTGGCCGGGGTGGCGCGCTACCTCAAGGGGCAAGATCCGCGCGTGCGCATCGTGCTCGCGGACCCCATGGGCAGCGCCCTGTACCACTGGGTGAAACACGGTGAACTGCTCGCCGAGGGCAGCTCGATCACCGAAGGGATCGGCACCACGCGCATCACCGCCAACCTCGAAGGCACCCCCATCGACGATGCCGTGCAGGTGGACGACCCGGCCTGCGTGGCCATGGTCTATCGGTTGCTGCGGGAGGAGGGCCTGTTCGTCGGCGGCTCCTCCGGCATCAACCTCGCCGCCGCCGTGCAGGTGGCCCGCCAGCTGGGGCCGGGGCACCGGGTGGTGACCCTGCTCTGCGACCGGGGCGGGCTGTATGCCGGGCGCCTGTTCAATCCGGCGTGGTTGGCGGAGAAGGGCCTGGCGGCTGCCGCTGGAGTGAAGGGGTAGGGCGCTTGATGGGTATCGCTTCGCTCAGCGGAACGCCGCCCGCCCCATCCTACAAGGCGGCCGCGTAGCCCGGATGCAATCCGGGGAGCGAGGGTGGGAAGTTACATCTCTCCCTGGGCGGAAAGGGTCGATGGAGCGCTTTCCGCTTCGCCATTTTCTTCGGCCCGCAGCGCCCGGCTCATGGCCTCGCAACTGTCGTTCCACTCGATCAGCCAGGCCGGCAGCGGCGGCGACACCGGGTCCACGCCCAGGGCCTCGGCGAACAGGTCGGGCGCCAGGACGCCCTCGGGGGCCTTGAACAGGCCACGGATCACCACCACGCCCAGCACCCGTCCGTGGCGGACGAAGCGGTGTTCGAGGAAGGTCCATTTGTCGTCCCAGCCGAGCAGGCGGCTGTGCAGCTCGAAGCGCTGGAAGGGCTTGAGGTCGCGGCGGAACTTGGCCATCGCGTCGCCCACGATGGGCAGGGCGCGGTGTTGCCAGGCCACGCGGGCGGCGCCGCTGCGCAGGACGAAATCCATGCGGCCGACATCGGCCAGGGTCAGGTAGCGCCCGTTGTTCACATGGCCGTTGAAGTCCAGGTCGTTGGGCAGCACGGTCATCTTCAGCACGCTGCTGCCGAGGGGCGTCACTCGGGGGCGGCGCCAATGGGTCAGCAGCATCCAGATCAGGCGAAACCAGAGGTTCATTACGGGGCTCCGTAGGTGGGCGGTACAGGGGGCATGGCGTGCTCGGTGGCGAGCAGGGCTGCTTTGTAGCGGAGGGCGGGGTGGCGCGGCAAGAAGGGAACAGGAGCGGGGAGTGAACAGGTTGGTGTCTCCCGGGGAGAGGCACCAACCTGTGGGGCTGGGTTGGCGGATGCTTACCAGCCGAGTTGCTTGTTGAAACCGAGCGCGTCGTAGTAGTCGCCCTGGTAGGTGATCTTTCCGTCCTTGACGCGCACGAAGCTCACGCCCTCGAACTTCAGCGGCTTGTTGGTGGCCGGGGTTTCGGCGCTCCAGGCACCGCTGTTGTTGCCGGCGAACTCCCACTGGAAGGCGATGCCGTCCGGGCTGACGATGGGTTCGCTGGTCATCTTCCAGGTGAGGTCCGGCACCGCGCCGACGAAGACCTTGATCACGTTGTCACGGGCAGCCACGCGGCCTTTCTGCGGCGTGCCCACCGTGGCGTCGAAGTACACCGCGTCCTCGGCCAGGAAGCTGGCGGCCTTGTCGACGTCGTGGGCGTTCCAGGCGGCCATGTAGCCTTCGACTACGGCCTTGGCATCGTCGGCTGCCTGGACCATCCCGGCCGTGGCGCAAAGCAGGATGAAGCTGAAATTACGCAAGGTATTACGCATTGCTCGTTCTCCTGGTGGTTTGCAGCGTGGGGTACATCCGGTAGGGGCGATTTCAATCGCCAAGCAGTCCGCAGGACTGCCTGACGGCATCGTCGGGGGCGACTGTGTCGCCCTTGGCGAATGAATTCGCCCCTACAACAACAGCGGCACCAATCCGGGCGTCGCGCGCGGAGCGGGCCAGGCGAGGAGGGCGGAGAAAGCGGAATGTACTGCAGTACATGAGCATTTCGACGTTCTCCTCAACAACGCCCGGGCCCGCGAGCGGCGTCCGGATCAGTGTTTGAACATGACGTGGCGAATGGCGGTGTAGTCCTCCAGCCCATACATGGACATGTCCTTGCCGTAGCCGGAGTGCTTGACGCCGCCGTGGGGCATTTCGCTGACCAGCATGAAATGAGTGTTGACCCAGGTGCAGCCGTACTGCAGGCGTGCGGACAGGCGGTGGGCGCGGCCGACATCCGAGGTCCAGACCGAGGAGGCCAGGCCGTAGTCGGAGTCGTTGGCCCAGTCCAGCACCTGCTCCTCAGTGTCGAAGGCGGTGACCGAGACCACCGGGCCGAAGACTTCGCGGCGGACGATTTCGTCGTCCTGGCGGGCGCCCGCGAGCACCGTGGGCTGGAAGAAGAAGCCCGGGCCGTCGGCGCGCTTGCCGCCGGTGACCACCTGGATGTGCGGCACGGCGCTGGCGCGCTGGACGAAGCCCTCGACGCGCTCCAGGTGCTGCGCGGTGATCAGCGGGCCGAGCTCGGTGCTCGGGTCGTCCTGCAGGCCGGTCTGGATGCTGCCGACGGCCTCGCCCAGCTTGGCCACGAACTTCTCGTAGATGCCCTTCTGCGCGTAGATGCGGCAGGCGGCGGTGCAGTCCTGGCCTGCGTTGTAGAAGCCGAAGGTGCGGATGCCTTCCACGGCGGCGTCGATGTCGGCGTCGTCGAAGATGATCACCGGGGCCTTGCCGCCCAGTTCCATGTGCATGCGTTTCACGCTATCGGCGGTGCCGGCGATGATGCGCGAACCGGTGGCGACCGAGCCGGTTAGCGAGACCATGCGTACCTTCGGGTGGGTCACCAGGGGTTCGCCGACGCTGGGGCCGCGGCCGAAGACCATGTTCACCACGCCGGCGGGGAACAGCTCATTGATGAATTCGGCCAGTTTGAGGGCGGTCAGCGGGGTCTGCTCGGAGGGTTTCAACACCACGGTGTTGCCGGCGGCCAGCGCCGGGGCGAGCTTCCAGGCGGCCATCATCAGCGGGTAGTTCCACGGCGCGATGGAGGCGACCACGCCCACCGGGTCGCGGCGGATCATCGAGGTGTGGCCGGGCAGGTATTCGCCGGCGGCGGAGCCGGACAGGCAGCGGCTGGCGCCGGCGAAGAAGCGGAACACGTCGGCCACCGCCGGCAGTTCGTCGTTCAGCGCCGCGGTGTAGGGCTTGCCGCAGTTCAGGGATTCCAGGCGGGCGAGTTCCTCGGCCTGGGCGTCGATCTTGTCGGCGAGCTTGAGCAGCAGGCCGGCGCGGTCCTTCGGCGGGGTCTGCGACCAGGCCGGGAAGGCGGCATCGGCGGCGCGCACGGCGGCGTCGACCTGGGCCGGGCTGGCTTCGGCGATTTCCACCAGGGCGCTGCCCAGCGACGGGTTGAGCACGGCGAGGCCGGGGCCTTCACCGGCGACGAGCTGGCCGTTGATCAGGAGTTTGGTTTGCATGGGCTGAATCCTCGCTGAGTTCTAGCCCCTCGCCCCCTGGGAGAGGGGTTGGGGTGAGGGAAATTCGGTGTGGCTCGGGCTGCCCTCTCCCGTTCGCGGTCCGCCCCTCTCCTCTCCCGGAGGGGGAGAGGAGAGGGGAGAAAAGCAGGGGAGAGGGCTGGCATCAAACGTTCTTACTTCCCGCTGCCCGCCACGCTCTCACCACCCTTGGTCAGGTAGTAGGCGCCGAGGATGGGCAGCATGGTCACCAGCATCACCAGCATGGCCACCACGTTGGTCACCGGGACGTCGCGCGGGCGGCTGAGCTGGTTGAGCAGCCAGATCGGCAGGGTGCGTTCGTGGCCGGCGGTGAAGGTGGTGACGATGATCTCGTCGAAGGACAGCGCGAAGGCCAGCATGCCGCCCGCCAGCAGCGCCGAGCCCAGGTTCGGCAGGATGATGTAGCGGAAGGTCTGCCAGCCGTCGGCACCCAGGTCCATCGAGGCTTCGATCAGGCTGTGGGAGGTGCGGCGCAGGCGCGCGATCACGTTGTTGTGGACGATCACTACGCAGAAGGTGGCGTGGCCGATGACGATGGTCAGCAGCCCCGGCTCGATACCCAGGCTCTTGAAGGCCGAGAGCAGGGCGATGCCGGTGATGATGCCGGGCAGGGCGATGGGCAGGATCAGCATCAGCGAGATGCCTTCCTTGCCGAAGAAGCTGCGGCGGTACAGCGCGGCCGCCGCCAGGGTGCCCAGCACCATGGCGATCAGGGTGGAGATCGCCGCCACCTGCAACGACAGCTTGATCGACTCCAGCACGTCGACGCGGCTGAAGGCCACGCTAAACCACTTCAGGGTGAAGCCCTGGGGCGGGAAGCTGAAGGCCGCATCCTCGGTGTTGAAGGCGTAGAGGACGATGATCAGGATCGGGATGTGCAGGAATGCCAGCCCGCCCCAGGCGGCCGCTTTCAGGCCTAACGAAGCTTTCTCAGAGTGCATCGAAGGCCCCCAGGCGTTTGACGATGGACAGGTAGATGGCGATCAGCACGATGGGCACCAGGGTGAAGGCGGCGGCCATGGGCATGTTGCCGATGGCGCCCTGCTGGGCGTAGACCATGCTGCCGATGAAGTAGCCGGGCGGGCCCACCAGTTGCGGCACGATGAAGTCGCCGAGCGTCAGGCTGAAGGTGAAGATGGAGCCGGCGGCGATGCCTGGAATGGACAGCGGCAGGACCACCTGCATGAAGGTCTGGCGCGGGTGCGCGCCGAGGTCCGCCGAGGCTTGCAGCAGGGACGGCGGCAGGCGCTCCAGGGAGGCCTGGATCGGCAGGATCATGAACGGCAGCCAGATGTAGACGAACACCAGGAAGCGGCCGAAGTGCGAGGTGGACAGGGTGCTGCCGCCCACGCCGGGCACGCCCAGCAGCAGTTCCAGCAGCGGTTCCAGGTGCAGCGCCTGGACGAACCACATCACCACGCCGCCCTTGGCCAGCAGCAGGGTCCAGGCATAGGCCTTGACGATGTAGCTGGCCCACATGGGCATCATCACCGCGATGTAGAAGAACGCCTTGGTCTTGCCCGTGGTGTAGCGCGCCATGTAGTAGGCGATGGGGAAGGCCAGCGCGGCACTGGCGATGGAGACGGCGATGGCCATGCCCAGGGTGCGCAGGATGATGTCGAAGTTGGCGGCCTGGAACAGCGCGGCGAAGTTGGCCAGGGTCAGGTCCGGCGTCACCGCCATGGTGAAGTCGTCGAAGGTGTAGAAGCCCTGCCAGAGCAGGCTCAGCAACGAACCCAGGTAGATGGCGCCGAACCACAGCAGCGGCGGCACCAGGAGCAGCGTCAGGTACAGGGCCGGCCGGCTGTAGAGCAGGCTCGACAGCCGGCGCAGCGGGCCGCTGGCGGCGCGCGGCCGCTCGGCGTTGAGGGTCAGTTCCATGTCACGCGCCCTCGGTCAGCTGGACCATGGCATCGCGGGCCCAGCGAGCGGTGACCACCTGGCCTTGCTGGTGCGGCGACGCGCTGTCCTGCCACTGGCTGTTGGCCTGGCTGATGCTGAGGTTCTGGCCGTTATCCAGGCGGATCTCGTAGCGGGTGGCGGCGCCCTGGTACTGGATGTCGTGCAGCAGGCCGCTGATTTCCACGTCGCCGGCCGCGCGCTCGCCCTGGGCGAAGCGGATGTGCTCGGGGCGGATGGAGAAGGGTTGCGCGACCCCGCTGAGCTGGCGCGCCAGGTCGCCGCGCAGCACGTTGGAGGTGCCGACGAACTCGGCGACGAAGGGGGTGGCCGGCTTCATGTAGAGGTTGCGCGGGGTATCCACCTGCTCGATGCGGCCCTTGTTGAACACCGCCACGCGGTCGGACATGGACAGCGCCTCGCCCTGGTCGTGGGTGACGAAGATGAAGGTGATGCCGAGCTGGCGTTGCAGTTTCTTCAACTCGCTCTGCATCTGCTCGCGCAGCTTGAGGTCCAGCGCGCCCAGGGGCTCGTCCAGCAACAGCACCCGTGGACGGTTGACCAGGGCGCGGGCCAGGGCCACGCGCTGGCGCTGGCCACCGGAGAGCTGCGCCGGCTTGCGCTCGCCGTAGCCGGCCAGGGCGACCATGCCCAGCGCCTCTTCTGCGCGGGCCAGGCGTTCGGACTTGCCCACGCCTTTCACCTTCAGGCCGTAGGCGACGTTGTCGCGCACGTTCATGTGGGGGAACAGGGCGTAGTCCTGGAACACGGTGTTCACGTCGCGCTCGTAGGGCGCAAGGCCCACGGCCTCCTCGCCATGGATGCGGATGGAGCCCGACGTGGGTTGCTCGAAGCCGGCGATCAGGCGCAGGCAGGTGGTCTTGCCCGAGCCCGAGGGGCCGAGCATGGAGAAGAACTCGCCGTCCTTGATATCGATGGATACCCGGTCGACGGCTTTGACCTCGCCGAACTGGCGGGATACCTGGGTGAACTGGACAGCAAGCGTCATGGTGCGGTGCTCCGGTGAAGCGAAAAAGGCATGACTTGGGCAGGGCTTCATGGCTGAAGCCCTGCGGGAATTTCAGGTGGTGCGGACCAGCTCCCTCTCCCTCTGGGAGAGGGTTGGGGTGAGGGTTATGTCAGCCGCTCGGTGTTGCGGGTAATTGGCTCCGTAGAGCTTAGGGAAACACCGAGTGGTCCCGGCTTCCCTCTCCCCCGGCCCCTCTCCCGGAGGGAGAGGGGGGCTTCAAGGGAGAGGTCGGTGCGGATTACCTTCCACCCATAATTGCGATGTAGTCCTGGGTCCAGCGGCTATAGGGGACGAACTTGCCACCCTCGGCCTGCGGGGTTTTCCAGAAGGCGATCTTGTCGAACTGGTCGAAGCCGTTGGTGGCGCAGCCCTCGGCGCCGAGCAGGGCGCTGGCCTTGCAGCCTTCCGGGGCGGCCGGCAGGGAGCCGAACCAGGCGGCGACGTCGCCCTGGACCTTGGGCTCCAGCGACCAGTTCATCCACTTGTAGGCGCAGCTCGGGTGCTTGGCGTCCACGTGCAGCATGGTGGTGTCGGCCCAGCCGGTGACGCCTTCCTTAGGCACCACGGTGGCCACCGGCTGACCTTCGGCCTTCAGGGTGTTGGCCATGTAGCCCCAGGTGCTGGAAGCGGCCACACCTTCGTTCTTGAAGTCGCTCATCTGCACGGTCGCGTCGTGCCAGTAGCGGTGCACCAGGGCGTGCTGGGTGCGCAGCACGTCGAGCACGGCGGTGTACTGCTCTTCGGTGAGCTGGTAGGGGTCCTGGATGCCCAGTTCCGGTTTGGCGGATTTCAGGTAGAGGGCGGCGTCGGCGATGTAGATCGGGCCGTCGTAGGCCTGCACGCGGCCCTTGTTGGCCTTGCCGTCGGCCAGTTGCTGGGCCTCGAACACGGCGCTCCAGCTGTCCGGCGCCTGCTTGAACAGCTTGGTGTTGTACATCAGCAGGTTCGGGCCCCACTGGTAGGGGGTGCCGTACTGCTGGCCCTGCACGGTGAACCAGGGGGCGTCCTTCAGGCGCGGGTCGAGGTTCTTCAGGTTGGGGATCAGCTCCGGGTTGATCGGCTGGACGCGCTTGCCGTAGATCAGGCGCAGGGAGGCGTCGCCGGAGGCGGTGACCAGGTCGTAGCCGCCCTTGGTCATCAGGCTGACCATTTCATCGGAGGTGGCGGCGGTCTTCACGTTGACCTTGCACCCGGTGTCCTGCTCGAACTGGGTCACCCAGTCGTAGCTCTTGTCCGACTCGCCGCGCTCGATGTAGCCGGGCCAGGCGACGATATCGAGCTGGCCTTCGCCAGCGCCGACTTGTTTCAGGGCTTCGGCGGCCTGCAGGCTGCCGCTGGCGAGGACGGCGGTGGCCACTGCGCTGAGCAGCGCGGTCTTGCGTACGGACATGATGTTCCCTCTTTTTCGTTATTGGTCGGGGCAGATCAAACAGGTACAGCCGGCCTTCGAGGCCCTTTGCTTCTACTTATGCCTCACGCCGCGTCATGGCCTTGCGAGCTAGAGCGAGACAAGGAGAGAACGGTCGAGGAAGCGGAGTTTGCTGGTGCAAATGAGCATTCCGAGACTGTTCTCGACGCGGTATCGCCGACGCGCAGCTGGCCATGGCAGGCGCTCACAGTTCAGTGCCGTGGCGGGCCATGATGTGGCGCACCACGCTGTAGTCCTGGAGCGAATCGCTGGACAGGTCCTTGCCGTAGCCGGAGCGCTTGAGGCCACCGTGGGGCATCTCGCTGGCCAGCATGAAATGGGTGTTGATCCAGGTGCAGCCGTACTGCAGCCGCGCGGCCACCTGCATGGCCTTGTCCAGGTTCTGGGTCCAGACCGAGGAGGCCAGGCCGTACTCGGAGTCGTTGGCCCAGTCCACGGCCTGGGCCAGGTCGTCGAAACGGGTGACGGTGACCACCGGGCCGAACACTTCGCGCTGGACGATTTCGTCCTGCTGCTTGCAGCCGGCCAGCAGGGTGGGCTGGTAGTAGAAGCCCGCGCCGGAATGCGCGGCGGCGCCGGTGACCCGCTCGATATGGGGCTGGCCGAGGGCGCGCTCGACGAAGCTGGCCACGCGGTCGCGCTGGCGGGCGCTGATCAGCGGGCCGATTTCGTTGTCCTGGTCGCGCTTGCGGGCGAAGCGCAGGCTGGACACGGCCTCGCCCAGCTCGCTCACCAGGCGGTCGTGGATACCGGCCTGGGCGTAGATACGGCAGGCCGCGGTGCAGTCCTGGCCGGCGTTGTAGTAGCCGTGGGTACGCACGCCCTGGATCACGGCGTCGAGGTCGGCGTCGTTGCAGACGATCACCGGCGCCTTGCCGCCCAGTTCCAGGTGGG
Source organism: Pseudomonas resinovorans NBRC 106553 (assembly GCF_000412695.1). Classification (NCBI taxonomy): domain Bacteria; kingdom Pseudomonadati; phylum Pseudomonadota; class Gammaproteobacteria; order Pseudomonadales; family Pseudomonadaceae; genus Metapseudomonas; species Metapseudomonas resinovorans. The sequence goes on along the minus strand of NC_021499.1, from coordinate 5,071,500 downwards.
TGCGCTTCAGGGTGCGGGCGGCGCTCTGGAGGATCTTCTGGCCGGTGACTATGTCGCCGGTGAGCGACACCATGCGGACCTTCGGGTGCCCCACCAGTTGGCTGCCGACGCTGTCGCCGCCACCGCAGAGGATGTTGATCACCCCCGGCGGGAGGATTTCGGCGAGCGCCGGCGCCAGGGCCAGGATCGACAGCGGGGTGTGTTCCGAGGGCTTGAAGATCAGGGTGTTGCCGGCGGCGAGGGCCGGGGCGATCTTCCAGGCCGCCATCATCAGCGGGTAGTTCCAGGGGGCGATGGAGGCCACCACGCCCACTGGGTCGCGGCGCACCAGGCTGGTGTGGCCGGGGACGTATTCGCCGGCCAGCTGGCCCTGCTGGCAGCGCACGGCGCCGGCGAAGAAGCGGAACACGTCGGCGGTGGCGGGGATGTCGTCCTGGCGCGCCAGGTGCAGCGGCTTGCCGCAGTTCAGGGCTTCCAGGCGGGCGAGCGCGTCGGCGTTCTTGTCGATGGCGTCGGCGATGGCCAGCAGCGCGGCGGAGCGTTGCGCCGGGGTAGTCCGCGACCAGCCGGCGAAGGCGCGGTGGGCGGCGGCGACGGCGGCTTCGACCTGCTCGATGGAGGCTTCGGCGATGCTGGCGAGGATTTCCCCGCTGGCGGGGTTGATGATGGCTTCGGCCAGCCCTTCGCCGCTGACCAGTCGGCCATCGATCAGCAGTTCGCTGTGCAGGGTCGGGTTGCTGGTGGCGCCGGTCATCTTGCTGGCTCGTTTCTTCTCGTTCTTTTGTTGTTCAGTCATCCCGGTGCTCCTTGGGGCGCCCGACATGGCTCTGCTTATGAGGTCGAGAGACTAGTGGCCGGGCTTGAGGTCGACAAATTCTAAATATTGAAAGCAGCGTTCGATTAAATCGAAGGCTTGCGGCTGTTGGGCTGCTCCCGCGCCACGGTGAGGAAGGGGTCCACCAGGGGTGGCCGCGCGGTGCCGCGACGCCAGGCCAGGCCCACGTCCAGGGGTTCGCCCAGGTCCACCAGGGGGCGGGCTTCGATGATGTCGCCTTCCAGGGACCAGGGGCGGTAGGTCATGTCCGGCTGGATCGATACGCCAAGGCCCGCCGCCACCAGGCTGCGCACCGCTTCCACCGAGGCGGTGCGCAGGGTCACCTGGGGCGTGAGGCCGGCGCGGGACCAGACCCGCTGGGTGTGCAGGCCCATTTCGTCGGCGTTGAGCTGGATCAGCGGCACGCCGGCCACGTCCACCAGGCTGATGCTGTCCAGCTCCAGCAGCGGGTGCTGGGCGGGCAGCCAGAGGCGGTGGGGCGAATGGGTCAGGACTTCGGTCTGCAGGGCGTGGCGATCCTCCAGGTTGGAGAGGATCAACACGCCGACGTCGATCTCGCCGCTCACCAGCAGGTGCTCGATGTAGGGGCGCTCGTCCTCCACCACCCGCGTCTTCACATTGGGGTAGGCGCGCTGGAAGCGGGTAATGAGGTCGGCCAGGTAATAACCGGCCACCAGGCTGGTCACGCCGATGGTGAGGCTGCCGGCCACCTGGTCGGTGCTCTGCTGGAGGCTGCGCTTGGCGTTGTCCACGGTGGCCAGGATCAGGTGCGCCTGGCGCAGGAACTGGTGACCCTGGTGGGTCAGAGACATGCCCTTGGCGTGACGGTTGAAGAGGCTGACGCCGATTTCCTCTTCCAGCTGCTGGATGGCCAGGGTCAGGGTGGACTGGGAAATGAACACCGCCTGGGCGGCGGCGGAGATCGAGCCGGTTTCGGCGACGGCGATGAAGTGGCGGATCTGGCGGAGGGTCATCATGGGCGTGGTTCGCTTCTGCCAACGGATAGGGTTTATCGAAATCTGAATGACTGTTTCGCTTTTTTAGATGGGAATGGTCAAGCCCGCCACCTTGCGGGCCCGCAGCAATATCTCGAAGCACTCTGCGCGCTGCCGTGGAGGATGCCAGCGGCTAGAGTCGATCGATTCCCGCAATCGGACCGATCTGGAGGCTTCCATGAACACCCGCGGACTGCTGGACCAACTGCTCAAATCCGGCCAGGACCTGCTGCAACAGAAGGCTGGCGGCAACTCCGGCGGCGGCAAGTCCGGCAATGGCAACCTCGGCAGCCTGCTCACCGGCGCCGGTGGCGGCGCCCTGGCGGCGGGAGCCCTGGGCCTGCTGCTGGGCAACAAGAGCGCACGCAAGCTGGGCGGCAAGGCGCTGACCTACGGCGGCCTGGCTGCACTCGGCGTGCTGGCCTACAAGGCCTATGGCAACTGGCAGGCGCAGCAGGCCTCGGCGCCCAACGGCGAACCCCAGACCCTCGACCGCCTGCCCGCGCCCCAGGCCGAGCTGCACAGCCAGGCGATCCTCAAGGCGCTGGTGGCGGCGGCCAAGGCCGACGGCCATGTGGATGCCCGCGAGCGCCAGCTGATAGAGGAAGAACTGGCCAAGCTCACCCAGGACGCCGAACTGCGTGGCTGGCTCGACGCCGAGCTGAACAAGCCGCTGGACCCCGCCGATGTCGCCCGCGCCGCCGGCACCCCGGAAATGGCCGCCGAGATGTACCTGGCCAGCGTGCTGATGGTGGACGAGGAGCACTTCATGGAGCGCGCCTACCTGGAAGAGCTGGCCCGGCAACTGCGGCTCGATCCCGGCCTGAAGCTCGAACTGGAGCGGCAGGTGCGGCAGGAACTGGCCTGATCGCCACCTCGCGTGTGACGCTGACGCAGTACCAGCGGCCTGCCCTTCAGGCCGCGGATTCATTCGCGGGGCTCGGGTAGGCGAGCCCCGCACCTCGCAGCATTTCCATCTGCAAAACCCCCACTTTCTGCCAAACTCCCCCGAAGCCTCGTCCCGCCGGCTTTCTGGCGACGTTTACCTGCGCCGATCTGGTGCTTGCGGGCGTTATGGCGAGCCACTAGAGTCGCCGCCATCGGCGTTTAGCCAACAAGATTCCGGGCACTGGTAACGGGGAAGATTGTGAAGAACTGGACTGTTCGCTTGCGTATCCAGGCAAGTTTCGCGGTGATTATCGCCATCATGCTGTTGATGGCCCTGATGTCCTACCTTCAGTTGCGCAGCATCGAGAAGGAAAGCGACCAGGTGCTCAGCGATTCCGTGCCCGGCATGTACGTGATCAGCAAGCTGCGCAGCGGCTGGACCGACAACATGCTGCGGACCCAGGCCATGCTGGGTGACGATGCCGCCGATGGCATACAGCTGTACCCGGGTGACGAGAAGGCGCTGGAGGAAAGCAGCGAACAGCTGGCTGCCTTCCTCAAGGCCTACGAGGCCACCATCTCCAGGACGGACGATGTCGAGAGCTACCGGCAATTCCTCGACATCCACGAAGCCTACAGCGAACGCCAGGCCGAACTGCTGGAGCAGTTGCGCGCCGGCAACCTCGGGCAGGCCCGCCGGACCTTCCACGATGAGCTGATCGTGCAGTGGACCAAAGGGCGCCAAGCGCTCAACGACATGATCGATTTCAACAAGAGCACCGCCGAGGCGTCGGTCGGGGAGATCGTCAGCTCGGTGCGCAATGCCGAGCGCAGCATGCTCCTGGCCATGTTGCTGGCCGTTACCGCCGCCGCCGTCTGCGGCTTGCTGCTGATGCGCGCCATCACCCGTCCGGTGGGCGGCATTGTCGAAACCCTGCGGGTCATGGGTGGCGGCGACCTGTCGACGCGACTGGACCTCAAGCGCAACGACGAATTCAACGCCATCGAAACCGGCTTCAACAGCATGGCCGACGAGCTCAAGACCCTGGTGTCCCAGGCCCAGCGTTCGGCGGTGCAGGTGACCACCTCGGTCACCGAGATCGCCGCCACCTCCAAGCAGCAGCAGGCCACCGCCACCGAAACCGCCGCCACCACCACAGAAATCGGCGCCACCTCGCGGGAGATCGCCGCCACGTCCCGCGACCTGGTGCGAACCATGACCGAAGTGTCCGGCACCGCCGAGCAGGCCTCCATCCTCGCCGGCTCCGGCCAGTTGGGCCTCGCCCGCATGGAAGACACCATGCACCAGGTGATGGGTGCCGCCGAGCTGGTGAACGCCAAACTGGCGATCCTCAACGAGAAGGCCGGCAACATCAATCAGGTGGTCACCACCATCGTCAAGGTGGCCGACCAGACCAACCTGTTGTCCCTCAACGCCGCCATCGAGGCCGAGAAGGCCGGCGAGTACGGTCGCGGTTTCGCCGTGGTCGCCACCGAGGTGCGGCGCCTGGCCGACCAGACCGCCGTGGCCACCTACGACATCGAACAGATGGTCCGCGAGATCCAGTCGGCGGTGTCCGCCGGGGTCATGGGCATGGACAAGTTCTCCGAAGAAGTGCGCCGCGGCATCGCCGAAGTGGGGCAGGTGGGCGAGCAGCTGTCGCAGATCATCCAGCAGGTGCAGGCCCTGGCGCCGCGGGTGCAGATGGTCAACGAGGGCATGCAGGCCCAGGCCACCGGCGCCGAACAGATCAACCAGGCCCTGGTGCAACTGGGCGAGGCCACCGGGCAGACCGTGGACTCGCTGCGCCAGGCCAGCTCCGCCATCGACGAACTGAACCTGGTGGCCAACGGCCTGCGAACCGGCGTCAGCCGCTTCAAGGTGTGAGCCGGCGCCATGGGCCCGAGTCGAACCCGTGTCCCGGCCCGCGCCGCCAGGGGCCAGCTGTACCTGCAGTTCCGCATGGGGGGCGACCGCTATGCGCTGGACGTCCATGAAGTGGTGGAAGTGCTGCCCTTGCGGCAGCTGAAGCAGGTGCCCGAGGCGCCGGCCTGGGTCGCCGGGGTGTTTTCCCACCGTGGCGCGCTGGTGCCGGTGCTGGACCTGGGCGTACTCGCCTTCGGCCAGCCGGCCCAGGTGCGCACCAGCACCCGCCTGGTGCTGGTGGACTACCCCCATGAAGGCCGCTCGCGCTGGCTCGGGCTGATCCTCGAACAGGCCACCGACACCCTGCGCTGCCGCGCGGACGAGTTCCGCGACTACGGCCTGGAGCAGGGCGGGGCGCGCTACCTGGGACCGGTCTACGCGGGCGCCGATGGCCTGGTGCAACGCATTCGCGTCGCCGACCTGCTGCCGGATGACGTGCGCGCGCTGCTGTTCCCGGCGACGGAGGGCGCGGCATGATCGAGCGCTTCGAGACCCTGTTGAAGAACCGCATCGGCCTGGAGGCGGAGTCCGTCGGCCGGATCGTCATCGAGCGCGCGGTGCGCCAGCGCATGCACGCCAGCGGCTGCGCCAGCGAAGACAGCTACTGGACCGCCCTCAACGCGTCCCCGGTCGAACAGCAGGCCCTGGTGGAAGCCGTGGTGGTGCCGGAAACCTGGTTCTTCCGCTACCCCGAATCCTTCGCGGCCCTCGCGCGGCTGGCCTTCGAGCGGCTGCCGGCGCTGGCTCCCGGGCGGCCCTTGCGGATCCTCAGCCTGCCCTGTTCCACGGGCGAGGAACCCTTTTCCATCGTCATGGCGCTGCTGGACGCCGGCCTGGCACCGGGGTTGTTCCAGGTGGACGCGGTGGATATCAGCGAACGGGTCCTGGAGCGCGCGCGCCAGGGCCTCTACGGGCGCAATTCGTTTCGCGGCGATGTGCTGGATTTCCGCGAGCGCTACTTCATCCCCGCCGGCGAGGGCTATGCCCTGGCCCAGCAAGTGGCGGGCAAGGTGCGCTTCTGGCGCGGCAATCTGCTGGACCCCGGCCTGCTCGCCGGTGAACCCGCCTACGATTTCGTGTTCTGCCGCAACCTGCTGATCTATTTCGACCGACCGACCCAGGTGGCGGTGCTGGAGGTTCTCAAGCGCCTGATGCAACGCGACGGCGCCATGTTCATCGGCCCGGCCGAGGCCAGCCTGCTCAGCCAGCAGGGCATGCAGGCGCTGGGTTATCCACAGGCGTTCGTGTTCCGCCATGCACCCCCCAAGGCCGCCGCCAAGCCTGTCAGGGCGCCGGCCCGGGCCGCCGTACCCCTGCCGCCCGTGGCGCCGCTGCGCAGCCCGGCCAAGCCACGGCCACCGCTGCCCAAACCGCAAACGCCGCAGCCAGGGGTCGATACCTCGGGGCGCGACGCCGCCCTGGCGACCATCGCCAGCCTGGCCAACAGTGGCCGCAGCGAGGAAGCCCGCAGCGCCTGCGAGGCCTTCCTGGCCGCCCATGGTCCCTCGGCCGACGTCTTCTACTGGCTCGGCCTGCTCAGCGATGTGGCGGGCCGGCTCGACGACGCCCAGGACTACTACCGCAAGGCGTTGTACCTGGCGCCGCAGCACGCCGAGGCCCTGGCCCACCTGGCGGCCTTGCTCGCCGCCCGTGGCGATCGCGCCGGCGCGCAGCGCCTGCAGCAGCGCGCCATTCGTGGAGTGAACAACGATGGTCGTTGACCGCCTGCCCCTGATCGCCAGCGACCAGCTGCCGGCGGTGGACGATTGCTGGAACCGCATTGGCGTGCATGGCGACAAGTCGTGCGAACGCCTGGCCGCCCATGTCCACTGCCGCAACTGCGAGGTGCACGCGGCGGCGGCCACCCTGTTGCTGGACCGCTACGCGCTGGTCCGCGAAGAGCTCGACACGACAGTCACCGACGCTACCGAGGACGATGGCCGCGAGCGCCTTTCCATCCTGGTGTTCCGTCTTGGCGATGAGTGGCTCGGCCTGGCCACCCGCTGCCTGGTGGAGGTGGCGGCGATCAACCCCATCCACTCCCTGCCGCACCAGCGTTCCCTGGCCCTGCTGGGGGTGACCAACGTGCGCGGGGCCCTGGTGGCCTGCCTGTCTCTGGCTGAACTGCTGGGGCTGGAGCTGGGCGCCGAGGTGGCCGGCGAGCACCGCGTGGTACCGCGAATGCTGATCCTCGGCAGCCAGGGTGGCCCCCTGGTGGCGCCGGTGGATGAAGTGGACGGCATCCACGCCATCCCGCTGGACGCGCTGGTCGATCCCGGCCGCACTCCGGACCTGGCGGCGCGCCAGTTCGCCTCGGGTGTGGTGCAGTGGCGCGGGCGCAGTGTCACCCTGTTGCACGAAGACCTGCTGCTGCAGGCCATGGCAAGGAGCCTGGCATGACCCCGGACGAGATGCGCGACGCGTCCCTGCTGGAGCTGTTCCGCCTGGAGGCGGAAGCCCAGACCCAGATGCTCAACGCCGGCCTGCTGGTGCTGGAACGCAACCCGACCCAGGCCGACCAACTGGAAGCCTGCATGCGCGCGGCGCACTCCCTGAAAGGGGCGGCGCGCATCGTCGGGCTGGACGCCGGGGTGCGGGTCGCCCATGTGATGGAGGACCTGCTGGAAGCCGCGCGCCAGGGGCATGTGCGCCTGCAACCGGACAATATCGACGCGCTGCTGCAGGGCTCGGACCTGTTGCTGCGCATTGGCGCCGACGCCGATTGGGCGGACAACGCCGGCCGCGAGGCCATCGAGGCACTGGTCGCGCGCTTGCAGGGGCGCTCCGATACGACGCCCCCCGTAGCTGCCGGCGTTCTGCGCGAGCCGGTCATCCCGGGTCCGCAGCCCGCCAGCGCGCCGCCGCTGCCGGTCGCCGTGGCGCCCGTGGTGGAGCCTGCGCCTCGCGATGCGGAAGCGCCGGCACCCGCCGAGGGTTCCGGCGAGGCCCGCGACCGGGTGCTGCGGGTCAGCGCCGAACGCCTCGACCACCTGCTGGATATCTCCAGCAAATCCCTGGTGGAATTCCAGCGCATCAAGCCGCTGAACGATTCCCTGCACCGCCTCAAGCGCCTCCAGGCCAGCGCCAGTCGCGCACTGGACGTGGCCCGCGAGTCGGTGCTGGACGGCAGCCTCGACCCGCAGGCCCAGGCCATGCTCGGCGAGGCTCGGCAACTGCTGGGCGAATGCCAGCAGATGCTCGCCGGCTACATGACCGACTTCGATGAGTTTGGCTGGCAAGGCGGCCAGCGCGCGCAGCTGTTGTACGACGCCGCCCTGGCATCGCGCATGCGCCCCTTCGCCGATGTGCTCGCCGGCCAGGCGCGGATGGTCCGCGACCTCGGCCGATCCCTCGGCAAGCCGGTGCGCCTGGAGGTGACCGGCGAGAGCACCCAGGTCGACCGTGACGTGCTGGAGCGACTCGAAGCGCCCCTGACCCACCTGCTGCGCAACGCCGTCGACCACGGTATCGAGAGCCCGCAGCTGCGCGTGCGCCTGGGCAAGGCGGAGGAGGGCGTGATTCGCCTGCATGCCCGGCACCACGCCGGGATGCTCCTGCTGGAGCTGGCCGACGATGGCGCCGGGGTGGACCTGGAACGCCTGCGCGACGCGGTGGTGGCGCGGCAGTTCGCCAACCTGGAAACCGCCACGCGGATGACCGAGGAAGAGTTGCTGGCGTTTCTCTTCCTGCCCGGTTTCAGCATGCGCGAGCAGGTCACCGAAGTGTCGGGACGCGGCGTCGGTCTCGACGCGGTGCAGCACATGGTCCGGCAGTTGCGCGGTGGTGTGCGCATGGAACAGCGCAGCGGGCGCGGCGCCAGCTTCCATATCGAGGTGCCGCTGACCCTCTCGGTGGTGCGTAGCCTGGTAGTGGAGGTGGGCGGCGAGGCCTACGCCTTCCCGCTGGCACATATCGAGCGCATGACCCGCCTGCAGCACGAGGACATCGTCCAGCTCGAAGGCCGCCAGCATTTCTGGCACGAAGGGCGCCACGTCGGCCTGATCTCGGCCAGCCAGATTCTCCAGTGCGCCGAGGGCAAGCGCGACGAGGCGGGTATCCCCGTGGTGCTGATCAGCGAGCGCGACAGCTGCTACGGCGTGGCGGTGGAGCGCTTCATCGGCGAGCGCACCCTGGTGGTGATGCCGCTGGACCCGCGCCTGGGCAAGGTCCAGGACCTGTCCGCCGGCGCCCTGCTGGACGACGGCCGGCCGGTGCTGATTCTCGACGTCGAGGACCTGTTCAAGTCGGTGGCCAAGCTGCTCGGCAGCGGTCGCCTGGAAAAGGTCGATCGCAGCGGCCGCCAGGGCGTGGGTGCCCAACGCAAACGGGTACTGGTGGTGGACGACTCCCTCACCGTGCGCGAGCTGGAGCGCAAGTTGCTGCTCAGTCGCGGCTACGAGGTGGCGGTGGCCGTGGACGGCATGGACGGCTGGAACGCCCTGCGCTCCGAGCATTTCGACCTGCTGATCACCGACATCGACATGCCGCGCATGGATGGCATCGAACTGGTCACCCTGGTGCGTCGCGATAACCGTTTGCAGTCCCTTCCGGTAATGGTGGTGTCCTACAAGGACCGCGAAGAGGACAGGCGCAGAGGCCTGGATGCCGGCGCCGACTATTATCTGGCCAAGGCCAGTTTCCATGACGAGGCGTTGCTGGACGCGGTGGTCATGCTGATAGGGGAGGCCCACGGATGAGGATAGGGATAGTCAACGACATGCCGCTCGCGGTGGAGGCGCTGCGCCGGGCCCTGGCCCTGGAGCCGGCGCACCAGATCGCCTGGGTCGCCGGCAATGGCGCGGAGGCCGTGGAGCGCTGCGCCCTCGACGTGCCGGATGTGGTGCTGATGGACTTGCTGATGCCGGTCATGGACGGCGTCGAGGCGACCCGCCAGATCATGGCGCACAGCCCTTGCGCCATTCTCATCGTCACCGTGGACATCGAGCAGAACGTGCACCGGGTGTTCGAGGCCATGGGCCATGGCGCCCTGGATGCGGTGAACACCCCGGCGCTGGGCAGCGACCAGGCGCGGGAGGCCGCCCTGTTGTTGCGCAAGATCCAGAACATCGGCTGGCTGGTGGGCCCGCGGGACAAGCGCGGCCAGGGGCACGCGGCCGCACGTCAGTCCCTCGGCAGCGGCCAGCGCCTGGTGGCCATCGGTGCCTCGGCCGGCGGCCCGGCGTCGTTGGCGCAATTGCTCAAGCAGCTGCCCGAGTCGTTCTCGGCGGCTGTGGTGCTGGTGCAACATGTGGACGAGGTCTTCGCCGCCGGCATGGCCGAATGGCTGGCCAGAGAGTCGTGCCTGCCGGTGCGCCTGGCCCGGGAGGGCGAACCGCCACAGGCGGGGACCGTGCTCCTGGCCGGCACCAACAATCACCTGCGGCTCCAGGCCGACGGCAGCCTGGCCTACACGGCCGAACCCACCAGTTTCGTGTACCGGCCGTCGATCGACGTATTCTTCGACAGCCTGGTGGCGCACTGGAAGGGTGACGCCATCGGCGTGCTGCTCACCGGCATGGGCCAGGATGGCGCCGAAGGCCTCAAGCGCATGCGCGAGCGGGGCTTCCTGACCATCGCCCAGGACCAGGCCAGCTGCGCCGTCTATGGAATGCCCAAGGCCGCCGCCGCCATCGGTGCGGCGGTGGAAATACTCGCCCTGGAGCGCATCGCGCCCCGGCTGGTCGAGGCACTCGGATGAAATTCAACTCAGGCCGCCTGGCCCGGAGAGCGTTATGCAGTTCCCCTATCGCAGCCATACGGACATGAACCCGGTGGAGCCATCCGCCATGGTGCTGTTGGTCGACGACCAGGCCATGGTCGGTGAAACGGTGCGGCGGGCACTGGCGGCCGAAGCCGGCATCGATTTCCATTTCTGCGCCGACCCGCTGCAGGCGGTGGCGCTGGCGTTGCAGCTCAAGCCCACGGTGATCCTCCAGGACCTGGTGATGCCCGGCGTCGACGGCCTCAGCCTGTTGGCCGAGTACCGCGCCGTGGCGGCCTTGCGCGACGTGCCGATCATCGTCCTGTCGACCAAGGAGGAGCCGCTGGTGAAGAGCGCCGCCTTCGCCGCCGGGGCCAACGACTACCTGGTCAAGCTGCCCGATGCCATCGAGCTGGTGGCGCGGATCCGCTACCACTCGCGCTCCTTCGTCGCCCTGCAGCAGCGCGACGAGGCCTACCGGGCCCTGCGCGAGAGCCAGCAACAGCTGCTGGAAGCCAATCTGGTGCTGCAGCGGCTGATGAACTCCGACGGCCTGACCGGCCTGTCCAACCGCCGTCACTTCGACGAGTACCTGGACATGGAATGGCGCCGCGCCCTGCGTGAACAGAGTGAGTTGTCGTTGCTGATGATCGACGTCGACCACTTCAAGCCCTTCAACGACAACTTCGGCCACGTGGCCGGCGACGAGGCCCTGCGTCGCGTGGCCGACGCCATTCGCGCCTCCTGCAGCCGCTCCACCGACCTGGCGGCGCGCTACGGCGGCGAGGAATTCGCCATGATCCTGCCGGGCACCGCCGCTGGCGGCGCGCGCCTGCTGGCGGAGAAGGTGCGGCGTACCGTGGAGGCCCTGGGCATCCCCCATGACTCGCCGGCGCCCGGCTCCGTGCTGAGCATCAGCATCGGCGTCGCCACCCTGACCCCCAAGGCCGGCCAGGCCTCCCTGGTGCTGGTGGATATGGCGGACCAGGGGCTCTACCAGGCGAAGAACAACGGCCGCAACCAGGTGGCCATGGTGGCGGCCGACGCCAGGGCCTGATGGCGCGGGCACCTGCGGGTGCCCCGTGCGTCGCCGGATCGGGGTAAATCAGGATTGGCATGCTTTCGACGGCCGGTGAGTCGGGTATACTCGCCGGCTTTTCCGAAAGTTTTGCCAGCGAGAGCTTCCCGCCATGGAAATCAACCCGATCCTCAATAGCATCAAGGACCTCTCCGATCGCACCCTCTCCATTCGGGGGTATCTTTGACTACGATCAAAAGCATGATCGTCTCGTCGAAGTAAACCGCGAACTCGAAGACCCGAACGTCTGGAACAACCCCGAGTACGCCCAGAACCTTGGCCGCGAACGCGCCCAGCTGGCGCAGATCGTCGAAACCCTGGATGACCTCACCGGTGGCCTGTCCGATTCCCGTGACCTGCTGGACATGGCGGTCGAGGAGAACGACGAAGGCGCGGTGAACGACGTCGCCACCGAAGTCGAGCGCCTGCGCGGGATCCTCGAGGCCCTGGAATTCCGCCGCATGTTCAGCGGCGAGATGGACGCGAACAACGCCTACCTGGACATCCAGGCCGGCTCCGGCGGCACCGAGGCCCAGGACTGGGCCAACATGCTGCTGCGCATGTACCTGCGCTGGGCCGACAAGAACGGCTTCGACGCCACCATCATCGAACTGTCAGAAGGCGAAGTCGCCGGCATCAAGGGCGCCACCGTGCACATCAAGGGCGAGTACGCCTTCGGCTGGCTGCGCACCGAGATCGGCGTGCACCGCCTGGTGCGCAAGAGTCCCTTTGACTCGGGCAACCGCCGCCACACCTCCTTCACCGCGGTATTCGCCTCCCCCGAGATCGACGACAACATCGAGATCGAGATCAACCCGGCGGACCTGCGCATCGACACCTACCGCTCCTCCGGCGCCGGCGGCCAGCACGTGAACACCACCGATTCGGCGGTACGTATCACCCACGTGCCGACCAACACCGTGGTGGCGTGCCAGAACGAACGCTCCCAGCACGCCAACAAGGACACCGCCATGAAGATGCTGCGGGCCAAGTTGTACGAGCAGGAGATGCAGAAGCGCATGGCCGCCTCCCAGGCCCTGGAGGACACCAAGTCCGATATCGGCTGGGGCCACCAGATTCGCTCCTACGTACTCGACCAGTCGCGAATCAAGGACCTGCGTACCGGCGTCGAGCGCAGCGACTGCGACAAGGTGCTGGACGGCGATCTGAACGAATACCTCGAGGCCAGCCTCAAGCAGGGGCTGTAAAGCGCCTGCGCAGGCAATGCCCCGTTGGGAATGGCCTGCGCGCTCTTTGCTTCAACCTTGCGCGATCACTTTTCAAACAGGCGAAGCAACGCCTAACCGGGAACCACCAAGACCATGAGCGACCAACAACTCGACCAGAACGAACTGCAACAGGAAGAAAACAAGCTGATCGCCCAGCGCAAGGAAAAACTTGCCGCCGTGCGTGAGCAGGGGAATGCCTTCCCCAATGACTTCCGCCGCGACAGCTACTGCGCGGACCTGCAGAAACAGTACGTCGACAAGACCAAGGAAGAGCTGGAGGCCGCGGCCATTCCGGTCAAGGTTGCCGGTCGCATCATGCTCAACCGTGGCGCCTTCATGGTGATCCAGGACATGACCGGTCGCATCCAGGTCTACGTCAACCGCAAGACCCTGCCGGAAGAAACCCTGGCGGCGGTCAAGACCTGGGACATGGGCGACATCATCGCCGCCGAGGGCACCCTGGCCCGCTCCGGCAAGGGCGACCTGTACGTCGAAATGACCAACGTGCGCCTGCTGACCAAGTCCCTGCGCCCGCTGCCGGACAAGCACCACGGCCTGACCGACACCGAGCAGCGCTACCGCCAGCGCTACGTCGACCTGATGGTCAACGAGGAAACCCGCAACACCTTCCGCGTGCGTTCCCAGGTCATCGGCCACATCCGCAAGTTCCTCATCGAGCGCGATTTCCTCGAAGTGGAAACCCCGATGCTGCAGACCATCCCCGGTGGCGCCGCGGCCAAGCCCTTCGAAACCCACCACAACGCCCTGGACATGCAGATGTTCCTGCGTATCGCCCCGGAGCTGTACCTAAAGCGTCTGGTGGTCGGTGGCTTCGAGAAGGTCTTCGAGATCAACCGCAACTTCCGTAACGAAGGCGTTTCGACCCGGCACAACCCCGAGTTCACCATGCTCGAGTTCTACCAGGCCTACGCCGACTACGAAGACAACATGGACCTGACCGAGGAGCTGTTCCGCGAGCTGGCGCAACTGGTCCTGGGCAGCACCGACGTGCCCTACGGCGACAAGGTGTTCCACTTCGGCGAGCCCTTCGCACGCCTGTCCGTGTTCGATTCCATCCTCAAGTACAACCCGGACATCACCGCGGCCGACCTGCAGGACATCGACAAGGCCCGCGAGATCGCCAAGAAGGCCGGCGCCAAGGTGCTGGGCTTCGAAGGCCTGGGCAAGCTGCAGGTGATGATTTTCGAAGAGCTGGTGGAGCACAAGCTGGAGCAGCCGCACTTCATCACCCAGTACCCCTTCGAAGTGTCGCCGCTGGCCCGTCGCAACGACGACAACCCGAACGTGACCGATCGCTTCGAGCTGTTCATCGGTGGCCGCGAGATCGCCAACGCCTACTCCGAGCTCAACGACGCCGAAGACCAGGCCGACCGCTTCATGCAGCAGGTCAAGGACAAGGACGCCGGTGACGACGAGGCCATGCACTACGACGCCGACTTCGTCCGCGCCCTGGAGTACGGCATGCCGCCGACCGCCGGTGAAGGCATCGGTATCGATCGCCTTGTGATGTTGCTGACCAATTCGCCGTCTATTCGAGACGTCATCCTGTTCCCGCATATGCGGCCGCAGGCTTGATAGCTCGGAGTTAGAAAAAAACCGCCTTCGGGCGGTTTTTTCTTGGCCGCGTCCTGCCGGCGAACCTTTTGCCACGGCGCGGCTCCTAGATGTCGCTCTTCAGGGTCGAAAGAGCTCATATCACCTGCACCGGCATTGAATAGCCGGATAAATGGTCAACACTTTCACCTTGAGTGAGTTCGGAGGGTTTCCTGTCTTGAATCAGTCGTCCCGCAGTGACAGTGCCGCCCGCGTCGCCAACGCGGTCGCCGAAAGCGTGAAGTACCAAGGCCGCAAGGCCAGCCGCCAGGGCAGCGAACAGCGCCGCCAGGCGATCCTCGATGCCGCCATGCGCATCATCGTCCGCGACGGCGTGCGCGCCGTGCGCCACCGCGCGGTGGCCGCCGAGGCCCAGGTGCCGCTGTCGGCCACCACCTATTACTTCAAGGACATCAACGACCTCATCACCGACACCTTCGCCCAGTTCGTCGAGCGCAGCTCGGCGGTGATGGCGGCCTTCTGGGCCAGCGTGGAGGACGATCTCCAGGCGATGGCGGCGGCCCTCAGCCGTGACGGCGACTCGCGCCGGGCGATGACCGAGCAGATAGTCGAGCTGGCCATCCAGTACGTGCAGAGCCAGTTGCACGAGAACCGCGACCAACTGCTGGCCGAGCACGCGTTCCGCCAGGAAGCGCTGCTCAACGCCGGCCTGCGTAATCTTGCCGACGCACACCGTCGGATACTCTCCCAGGGCGCGGAGCATTTCTTCCAGGTGCTGGGGTCGGCGGAACCGGCCGAAGACGCCAAGGTGTTGACGGCCGTCATTCTGCGGATGGAATATCAGGGCCTTCTCGACGGCGTGGAAAACCTCGACATCGACGAGATGCGAGCCGTCCTGAAACGCTACCTGTACCTGGTGATGGGGCTCTAAGCGCGTAGATCCAACCCCGCCGTGGCGGGGTTTTTCGTTATCACAAGGAGAGCGAGATGAAAGTCTGGCGTGCCGTGGTTGCCCTGTCCTTCCTGCTGTTGGGCGGCTGTCTGGTCACCTTCAAGGACCCCATTCCGGCCAACGAGCCGGCCCCCATCCCCCTGCTCGGGGACTGGACCCGCAAGGACGAATGGGGTGAGCGCCAATACCTGGAGATCAGCCGCTCCGGGTCCAACCTGTACAAGGCCCGCAGCTTCGAGGGCAGCAAGGACAACCTGGAGGGCATGGAGGAGTTCGGCTTCACCGTCGCCCACCATGGCCGCCGCTGGTACCTCTCCGCCGGCTTGCCGAAGAAACTCGGCGCCAACTTCGCCATCGCCGGCTTCGAGCTGACCACCGACAACGAGCTGGTGGTCTACAACCTGGATGTCGAACGCATCGAGCAGGAGCTGCAGGGCGGCGATCTGCAAGGCCAGGTGGTGGAGCTGCCCGACGGCGACGGCGTGCTGATCACCAGCCCGCTGGACGTGGTGTTCGGCTGGCTGGACGACCCGGCCAATTCCGATGTTTTCGTGGAAGTGGCGCGCTACCAGCGTTCCAACCAGGAGTGAGCCGCCGATGAGCCGCCGTAAACTGCCCGACGATTACCAGAAGACCATCCGCGCGCTCTCCGACCGCATCGTCCAGGCGCAGACGCCGATTCGCGTGCTGGACGCGGTGAAGTGGGACGACAGCGTTCGCCAGAGCTTCCTCAAGCACAAGGGCAAGTCCATGCCCGAGGTGGACCGCGCCTACTACGACAGCCGCCCGCTGGCGTTCGATTCGGTGGAAAAGAAGCTGGAGTTCCAGAACATCGAGCGCGACATCACCCGCCACCTGGGCCAGTTCAATCCGGTGGGCCAGATCATGCGGCGCATGTGCAAGGAGTACCGGATGGTGATCCGCATGCTCGAAGCACGCGGCACCGCGGATTTCGGCCTGATCTCCCAGGAGCTCTACGGCGCCGCCTCCGACGCCTTCCACGCCGGCGATCCGACCCTGGCCGACCTTGGCCTGATGCTCTCGGACTACCTGAACAAGATCGACGATCGCGGCGACCTCAAGGACGAACCCAAGACCCTCGCCGCCAAGGATGCCGTGGACATGCTGCAGAGCCGCCTGGGCGCGGTCTTCGGCGATGACACCATCCGCGTCTTCGAGTCCGACGGCATAGTCGCCGACGCCGCGGCGGGCGCCGACTACATCAAGATCCGCGCCGACGCCATGTTCAACGAACGCGACGTGCGCGCCCTGGAGGTCCACGAGGGGCTGGTGCACGTCGGCACCACCCTGAATGGCCAGAACCAGCCGATCTGCACCTTCCTCGCCAAGGGCCCGCCGTCGTCCACCGTGACCCAGGAGGGCCTGGCGATCCTGATGGAAGTGATCGCCTTCGCCTCCTATCCGACCCGCCTGCGCAAGCTGACCAACCGTACCCGGGCCATCCACATGGCGGAGGAGGGGGCCAACTTCCTCGACATCTACCATTTCTACCGCGAGCAGGGGTACAGCATGGAGGAGAGCTACGGCAGCGCCAGTCGCGCCTTCCGTGGCTCGCTGCCGGGGGGCTTGCCCTTCACCAAGGACCTGTCCTACCTGAAGGGTTTCATCCTGATCTACAACTACATCCAGCTCGCCGTGCGCAAGGGCAAGCTGGAGCAGATCCCCCTGCTGTTCTGCGGCAAGACCACCCTGGAAGACACCCGCACCCTGCGCCAACTGGTGGACGAAGGCCTGGTGATACCGCCCAAGTACCTGCCGCCGCAGTTCCGCGACCTCAACGCACTGTCGGCCTGGATGTGCTTCTCCAACTTCCTCAACCACCTGAGCCTGGACCGCATCGAGGCGGACTACGCCAATATCATCTGATGGCCGTGCCGAGCGCCCCGCTTGGGGGCCTCGGCGAACGAATGCCGCGATCCCGTAGGGGCGAATTCATTCGCCAACCAGCCCGCAGGGCTGGCCTGTGATGTTCCAGGAAGGAAATGCACATGCCTGCTTCCCGCCTCTTGCCGCTGCTCCTTGCCGTGCTGTTCCTGCAGGGCTGCAGCTCTCTGCTGTTCTACCCCGACACCTACGTCCCCTTCACCCCGGAAAAAGCCAAGCTGGAGTACCGCGACATCAGCCTGGTGGCCGCCGACGGTACGCACCTGCACGCCTGGTGGCTGCCGGCCAAGCCGGGGGTGGAGGTCAAGGGCACGGTGCTGCACCTGCATGGCAATGGCGGCAATGTCGCCACCCACCTGGGCGGCAGCTGGTGGTTGCCGGCCCAGGGCTACCAGGTGCTGCTGCTGGATTACCGCGGCTATGGCCACTCCGAGGGTTCGCCGAGCCTGCCGGCGCTCTACCAGGATATCGACGCCGCCTTCGCCTGGCTGGACCAGGCGCCGGAGGTGCAGGGCAAGCCGGTGGTGCTTCTGGGCCAGAGCATCGGCGGGGCGCTGGCGGTGCACTACCTGGCCGAACGGCCCGAGCGCAGGGCCAGGCTCAAGGCCCTGGTGCTGGACGGCGTGCCCGCCAGCTACCGCGAAGTGGCGCGCTACAGCCTGGGCAATGTCTGGCTCACCTGGCCGTTGCAGGTGCCGCTGTCCTGGCTGATACCGGACGGGGAGAGCGCCATTCGTGGCATCGGCGCCCTGGAGGGGCTGCCCATGCTGATCTACCACAGCATCGACGATCCGGTGGTACCCCTTTCCAACGGCGTGCGCTTGTATCAAGCTGCGCCCCCGCCGCGGGTGTTCCAGCCGGTCCGCGGTGGCCATGTGCAGACCTTCGCCGACCCCACCTGGCGGCAGGTGATGCTGCTCTACCTCGAAGACCCGAAGGGTTTCGTGGGATTGCGCCGGCTGGCCGAAGTCCCGAATACAGAGAGTCCCCAATGAGCGAACGCAACCCCATCCCGCTGATCCTCACCGGCATCGGCAGCATTGTCGGCACCGTGATGGTGCTCTGGTACTACGGTTACCTGCACTTCGCCAAACCCGAGGACGCCCTGCTGCTGTCCGACTTCACCATGCTCAAGACCATGCCCGGGGAGGACTACAAGGTTTCGCTCGAACCCGCCGCCCAGGTCGCCCAGTGCATCGACGGCGTGCTGGTGCTGTTCGACACCCAGCAGAAGGGCCTGACCGGCGTGCTGGTGGACAACCGCAAGAAGGCCGTGCGCTGCATGGGGCAGGAGACCCCGCAAGAGGTCAAGTAAGGGGCTAGCCTTTGCCAGGGAGGTATCCGTCATGGACCTGAAGATCTGGCAAGGCGACATCACCACACTCGCGGTGGACGCCATAGTCAACGCCGCGAACTCTTCGTTACTGGGCGGTGGCGGCGTCGACGGCGCCATCCACCGCGCCGCCGGCCCCGAACTCCTCGCCCATTGCCGCACCCTTGGCGGCTGCCCCACGGGCGAGGCGCGCATCACCCCCGGCTTTCGCCTGCCGGCGCGCTTCGTGATCCACACGGTTGGGCCGGTCTGGCACGGCGGCGGTCATCGCGAAGCCGAACTCCTCGCCAACTGCTACCGCAACAGCCTGGCCCTGGCCGACGCCGAAGGGCTCGCCAGCATCGCCTTCCCGGCCATCAGCTGCGGGGTGTACGGCTATCCGCTGGAGGCGGCGGCGCGCATCGCGGTGGCCGAACTGAAGCGGCCCAGGCCGTCTGGCAGCAGCCTGAAGGAAGCGCTGTTGGTGGCCTTCGGCGCGGACATGGTGAAGGTCTACCAGGACGCGCTGGCGTTGTAGGAGCGATTTCAATCGCGAAGGGCGCGGGCAGGTGCGAAATCTCCCTCTCCCTTTGGGAGAGGGTTGGGGTGAGGGAAACACCGAGTGGACTCGGACTACCCTCACCCCCGGCCCCTCTCCCGGAGGGAGAGGGGAGAAAGCAGCCGCATCCCGTTGAACACCACCAGCAGGCTGGCGCCCATGTCGGCGAACACCGCCATCCACAGGGTGCCTTCACCCATCAGCGTCAGCACCAGGAAGACCGCCTTGATGCCCAGCGCCAGGCTGATGTTCTGCATCAGCACGCGATGGGTGCGGTGGGACAGGCGGATGAACTGCGGCAGCTTGCGCAGGTCGTCGTCCATCAGCGCCACGCCGGCGGTTTCGATAGCGGTGTCGGTACCGGCGGCGCCCATGGCGAAGCCGATGTCGGCGCGGGCCAGGGCCGGCGCGTCGTTGATGCCGTCGCCGACCATGCCCACCGGCACGCCACCGGCCTGGCGCAGGCCGATCTCCGCCAGCTTGTCTTCGGGCAGCAGGTTGCCGCGCGCGTCATCCACGCCCACCTGATTGGCGATGGCCTGCACCGTGTGCTGGTTGTCGCCGGAGAGCATCAGCGTCTTCACCCCCAGGGCATGCAGTTGGGCTATGGCTTCGCGGCTGCTGTCGCGCAGGGTATCGGCCACGGCGAACAGGGCCAGCACGGCCTGTTCGCTGCACAGCGCCACCACCGTCTTGCCCTGGGCCTCCAGGGCGTCCAGGCGGGCTTCCAGTTGCGCCGAGCAGAGGCCGAGTTCCTCGATCAGGCGGTGATTGCCCAGGTGATAGACGCGGCCTTCGATCAACCCGGTGACGCCCCGGCCGGGCAGGGCGGCCAGGCCGTCCACGGCATAAAGGGCGATGCCGTCGGCTTCCGCGGCGCGGGCCACCGCCTGGGACACCGGGTGGTCGGAACGTGCCGCCAGGCTGGCGGCCAGGGCGCGCGCTTTGCCTGCGGACGGTTGCAGCAACTCCAGGTCGGTCTGCCGAGGGCGGCCTTCGGTCAGGGTGCCGGTCTTGTCCAGGGCGATCCAGGCCAGCTTGCGGCCGAGTTCGAGGAACACCCCGCCCTTGATCAGGATGCCGCCTCGCGCCGCCGCGGCCAGGCCGCTGACGATGGTCACGGGGGTGGAAATCACCAGGGCGCAGGGGCAGGCGATTACCAGCAGCACCAGGGCGCGGTACAGCCAGTCGAGCCAGGCGCCGCCCAGCAGCAGGGGCGGCAGCAGCGCGGTGAACACCGCGATGAGAATCACCACCGGGGTGTAAATGCGCGAGAACTGGTCGACGAAGCGCTGGGTCGGTGCCCGCGAGCCCTGGGCGGCTTCCACGGCGTGGATGATGCGCGCCAGGGTGCTGTCGTCGGTGGCACGGGTGGCGCGGTATTCCAGTTCGCCCTCGCCATTGATGGTGCCGGCGAACAGCGGGTCGCCCAGGTCCTTCTCCACCGGCAGGCTCTCTCCGGTGATGGGCGCCTGGTTGACGCTGGAACGGCCGCCGAGGACTTCGCCATCCAGGGCGATGCGCTCACCGGGGCGCACTCGCAGCCGCGCGCCGGGCTGTACCTCGCGGGCGGGGCGTTCGCGCCATTGGCCGTCTTCGAACACCGTGGCCTGCTCCGGGGCCAGTTGCAGCAGGCCGCGAATGGCGTCGCGCGCCCGCTCCAGGGAGCGGGCCTCGATCAGTTCGGCGATGGCGAACAGCACGCTGACCATGGCCGCTTCCGGCCACTGGCCGATCAGCAGGGCGCCGGTCACGGCGATGCTCATCAGCGCGTTGATGTTCAGGTTGCGGTTCTTCAGGGCGATCCAGCCCTTCTTGTAGGTGGGCAGGCCGGCGCCGAGGATGGCCAGTATGGCCAGGGCGGCGATCACCCACTCGGGCGTGAGATCGAACCATTCGCAGGCTTCCGCCGCCAGGGCGGCGACACCGGCCAGGGCCAGCGGCCACCAGGGCTTCTGCGCCTGGGCGGGGGCCGTGGCGGCGGCGCCTTCGGCCAGCGGCACCGCCTGCATGCCGAGGCTTTCGATCAGCCGCTGCAGGGGCTCGGCGTCGTCGAAGCGGTGGCGCACCCGCAGCAGGCGCTGCATCAGGTTGAATTCCAGCGCCTCGATGGCCGGGACCTTGCCCAGGGCATCGCGGATCAGGCGCTCCTCGGTGGGGCAGTCCATGGCGTCGATGCGCAGGCTGCTCCAGCGCGGCTCGGCGCTGGCAGCGATGGCCGCCAGGTCCGGCGTGGCGGAGCGGGGGGCGTGGTCATGGTCGTGGCAGCAATGGTGGCTCATGGGTCAATTCCTGTTTGACGCTTCGATGGCCATTGCACACCCTGTAGCAACTACAGAGTCAAGCGGAGTCAGGCAATGAAGATCGGCGAACTGGCGACCCTCACCGACTGCCCGGTGGAAACCATCCGTTACTACGAGCGCGAAGGGCTGCTGCCGGCGCCCTCGCGCAGCGCGGGCAACTACCGGCAGTACGACACGGTCCATGTAGAGCGGCTGTCCTTTATCCGCCACTGCCGTTCGCTGGACATGACCCAGGACGAGATCCGCGCGCTGCTGGCCCTGCGCGACCGCCCCGAGGCGGATTGCGCCACGGCCAACCGGCTGATCGACGAGCACCTGCACCATGTGGAAGTGCGCATTACCGAGCTGCTGTCGCTACGCGAGCAATTGCGCGACCTGCGCGCGCGCTGCCGTGGCGAGGGCGCCAGCGAGGCCTGCGGCATCCTCCGCGAACTGGAGCAGCCGGGCCCGCCGCCGGTGGTCAGCGAGGAATGCGCCCACGCCGGGCATTTGCATGTGCCCGGCGTACACCGTCGAGGTCAGTGATTGGTGCTGTCGCGCTGAGCGCTCAGCTGCTGCAGGTAACGGCGGGAAAGGGCCAGGAAGCGCGGCGTCGGCCCGATGTCCTCATAGAGCGGGTCGCCCTGTTCGTCGGTGGCGACCACCTGGCTGCCCTTGACGTAGGGGAAGCTGGCCTCCAGCTCCTCCAGGGCGGCGCCCACCAGTTCGCCGATCAGTTCTTCGACGCTGCGCTTGGGGTACATCTCGGAGAGGGCGGCCAGGCGGGCGGCGGACTCCAGGTCCAGGTGAATGCTGTACTCGCTGCGGGTCAGGCGACCCTTGGCGTTCTGCTCCCAATGGCGGACCAGTTCTCGGATCTTCATAGACACCTCATCCTCTTCCCACGTGGTGGTGGGTGGCTCGAAGCACCGGGCGGTCTTCGCTGCCCGGGAGTCGTCATTCGTGATGGCGGCTAATCTTCAGACTAGCTTGCGGGTGGGGCGGGATACACCGTTCGTCGCACCCTTGTAACTGGATGGCGCCCTCGGCAATCTGGGGGTCGATTCCCATCACGGAGGAAGTGCCATGGCCGAAATAGATGCGCGTCTGCGCGAGGACGTCCACCTGCTCGGCGAGTTGCTCGGCGACACCATCCGCGCCCAGCTGGGCGAGGCCTTCCTGGACAAGATCGAACGCATCCGCAAGGGCGCCAAGGCCGCCCGCCAGGGCTCCGCGCAGGGCGAACGCCAGCTCAACGAGACCCTCGACGGGCTCAGCGACGACGAGCTGCTGCCGGTGGCCCGCGCCTTCAACCAGTTCCTCAACCTGGCCAACATCGCCGAGCAGTACCACCGCATCCGCCGCCGCGGCCCGGATGAGCCGCAGCCCTTCGAGGACCGCGTGCTGGATAACCTGCTGCAACGCCTGCTGGCCGCCGGCCATGGCCCGGAACAGCTGGCCCGCCAGCTCGGGCGGCTGGAAATCGAGCTGGTACTGACCGCCCACCCCACCGAAGTCGCCCGTCGGACCCTGATCCAGAAGTACGACGCCATGGCCGCCCAACTGGCCGCCCAGGATCACGCCGACCTCAGCGCGGCCGAGCGTGACGCGGTGCGCCTGCGCCTCCTGCGGCTGATCGCCGAGGCCTGGCACACCGAGGAGATCCGCCGTATTCGGCCGACCCCGCTGGACGAGGCGAAGTGGGGCTTCGCGGTGATCGAGCATTCCCTCTGGCAGGCGCTGCCCAACGTGTTGCGGCATGTCGACCAGGCCTTGCACGCGGCCACCGGCCTGCGCTTGCCGCTGACCGCCGCGCCCTTGCGCTTCGCCTCCTGGATGGGCGGCGACCGTGACGGCAACCCCAATGTCACCGCCGCCATCAGCCGCCAGGTGCTGTTGCTGGCGCGCTGGATGGCCGCCGACCTCTACCTGCGCGATGTCGACCACCTGGCCGCCGAGCTGTCCATGCAGCAGGCCAGCGACGAGCTGCGGGTGCGCGTGGGCGTTCACCCGGAGCCCTACCGGGCGCTGCTCAAGCAGCTGCGGGACCGCCTGCGGGCCACTCGCACCTGGGCCGAATCTGCGTTGGACGCCGATGTCCCGCCCTGCGCCGAGGTGCTCCACGACAACACCCAGCTGCTGGAACCCCTGGAGCTCTGCTACCACTCGCTGCACGCCTGCGGCATGGGCGTGATCGCCGACGGCGCGCTGCTCGATTGCCTGCGCCGCGCCGCCACCTTCGGGCTGTTCCTGGTGCGCCTGGACATCCGCCAGGACTCCGCGCGCCATGCCGCCGCCCTGGACGAGATCACCGACTACCTGGGCCTGGGCAACTACGCCCAGTGGAGCGAGGAGCAGCGCCTGACCTTCCTCCAGCGCGAACTGGACAATCGCCGGCCCTTGCTGCCGCCGCACTACCGGCCCTCGGCCGACACCGCCGAAGTGCTAGCGACCTGCAAGGTGGTGGCCAACGCGCCGGCCGCTTCCCTCGGCTCCTATGTGATTTCCATGGCCGGTGCGCCCTCGGACGTGCTGGCGGTGCAACTGCTGCTCAAGGAAGCCGGGTTGCAACGCCCGATCCATGTGGTGCCACTCTTTGAAACCCTGGCCGACCTGGACAACGCCGCCCCCGCCATCGACCGCCTGCTCGGCCTGCCGGGCTACCGCGCGCGGTTGCACGGCCCGCAGGAAGTGATGATCGGCTACTCCGACTCGGCCAAGGACGCAGGCACCGTGGCCGCCGCCTGGGCCCAGTACCGCGCCCAGGAACAGCTGGTGGAGGTGTGCCGCGCGCACCAGGTGGAACTGCTGCTGTTCCATGGTCGCGGCGGCACCGTGGGGCGCGGCGGCGGCCCGGCCCACGCGGCCATCCTGTCGCAACCGCCGGGGTCGGTGGCGGGACGTTTCCGCACCACCGAGCAGGGCGAGATGATCCGCTTCAAGTTCGGCCTGCCGGGCATCGCCGAGCAGAACCTCAACACCTACCTGGCGGCCGTGCTGGAAGCCACCCTGATGCCGCCTCCGGAGCCCGAGCCGGCCTGGCGCGCGGCCATGGACCGCCTCGCCGCCGACGGCGTGGCCGCCTATCGCGCCGTGGTGCGCGAGCACCCGCAGTTCGTCGACTACTTCCGCCAGGCCACCCCCGAGCAGGAGCTCGGCCGGCTGCCGCTCGGCAGTCGACCGGCCAAGCGCCGTGCCGGTGGCGTGGAGAGCCTGCGGGCGATCCCCTGGATCTTCGCCTGGACCCAGACCCGCCTGATGCTGCCGGCCTGGCTGGGCTGGGAGGCGGCACTGGCCAATGCCACCCAGCGCGGTGAAACCCGCCTGCTGGCGCGGATGCGCGAACACTGGCCGTTCTTCGCCACGCGCATCGACATGCTGGAAATGGTCCTGGCCAAGGCCGACGCCAATATCGCCGCGCTCTATGACGAACGGCTGGTGCCCGAAGAGCTGGAGCCACTGGGTGTGCAATTGCGCGACCTATTGTCGCAGGCGTGCGCCTCGGTACTGGCTCTGACCGGCCAGTCCGAACTGCTGGCGGCGAGTCCGGAGACCCGCGAGGCCATCAGCGTGCGCAATACCTACCTGGACCCGCTGCACCTGCTCCAGACCGAGCTCCTGGCCCGTTCCAGGCGCAGTGAGCAGCATGTCGAAGGCCCTCTGGAACAGGCCCTGCTGGTGAGCGTGGCGGGCATCGCGGCGGGTCTCCGGAACACCGGATGAGGCCGGTTTCCCCCGTACTTCCGGCGTCTTGTGCGCTATAGGGGCGCTGTGTATCTTGAACGTCCTTTTTGGCCCGTCAGCGACGCCGAAACCTATTCTGAGATTGGCCCCACGAGGCGAATCCGACCGATCTGAAAATAAAATTTTTGAGGAGCACATCGATGCGCGTGATTCTGCTGGGGGCCCCTGGTGCCGGCAAAGGTACTCAAGCCGGCTTCATCACCAAGAAGTTCGGCATTCCGCAAATTTCCACCGGCGACATGCTGCGCGCAGCGGTCAAGGCCGGCACCGAGCTCGGCCTGCAGGCCAAGAGCGTGATGGATGCCGGTGGCCTGGTGTCCGATGACCTGATCATCAACCTGGTCAAGGAACGCATCGCCCAGGCCGACTGCGCCAACGGTTTCCTCTTCGACGGTTTCCCGCGCACCATTCCCCAGGCTGAAGCCATGAAGGAAGCCGGCGTGAGCATCGACCACGTGGTCGAGATTGCCGTGGACGACGAGGAAATCGTCGGCCGCATCGCCGGCCGCCGTGTACACCCGGCTTCCGGTCGCGTCTACCACACCGAGCACAACCCGCCGAAGGTCGCCGGCAAGGACGACGTCACCGGCGAGGACCTGATCCAGCGCGACGACGACAAGGAAGAGACCGTGCGTCATCGCCTGTCCGTCTACCACTCGCAGACCAAGCCGCTGGTGGACTTCTACCAGAAGCTCTCCGCCGCCGAAGGCACCCCGAAGTACAGCGCCATCGCTGGCGTGGGCTCGGTGGAGGAGATCACCGGCAAGGTGCTGGCCGCTCTCAGCTGAGTGATCGCCTGTACCTGACCAACGGCCCGCTTGCGGGCCGTTGGTGTTTCTGGAGGGCGAGGGTCCCTGTTGGGTTTGGCTGCGCGAATAGCCGTAGGTTGGGCAGAGCTGCGCGAAGCCCAACGTAGCGATGGTGATCCGGAATCGTTGGGCTTCGCTTCGCTCTGCACCAACCTACGATTCAGTCCTATCTCTCCTCTTCAGGGAGAGGGTTGTTCAGGTATGAGCCAACACCCCGGCAATCCCCGCAGAACCGTTTATAATGCCCGCCTTTTTTCCACCGCCTGGACCTCTCGATGACCACTCTGCTGGCCCTGGATACCGCCACCGAAGCCTGCTCCGTCGCCCTGCTGCATGACGGCAAGGTGCTCAGTCACTACGAGGTGATCCCGCGCCTGCACGCCCAGCGTCTGCTGCCGATGATCCAGACCCTGCTGGGCGACGCCGGTGTGCCCCTGGCGGCGGTGGATGCCATTGCCTTCGGCCGAGGCCCCGGCGCCTTCACCGGCGTGCGCATCGCCATCGGTGTCGTGCAGGGCCTGGCCTTCGCCCTGGATCGTCCGGTGCTGCCGGTGTCCGACCTGGCCGTGCTGGCCCAGCGCGCCCACCGCGAGCAGGGCGCCCAGCAGGTGGCATCGGCCATCGACGCACGCATGGACGAGGTCTACTGGGGCTGCTACCGCCTGGAGGCCGGCGAAATGCGCCTGGCCGGCGTGGAAGCGGTGCTGCCGCCGGAGCAGGCCCAGCTGCCCCGAGACGCCAGTGGCGACTGGTACGGCGCCGGTACCGGCTGGGGCACCTTCGCCGCGCGGATTCCGGTGCAGGTCAGCGGTCAATCGCCGGCCCTGCTGCCCCACGCCGAAGACCTGCTGACCCTGGCCCGCTTCGCCTGGGCCCGCGGCGAGGGCCTGGCCGCCGATCAGGCGCAACCGGTCTACCTGCGCGACAACGTCGCCACACCCAAGGCGCCGCAGTAGAATCGTCCTGATCCCTAGGCCCCGGATTGCCAAGCCGGGGCCGGACGGCTAGAGTCCGGCGGCAATCATCTCGAAATGCCAGCACTGCCGAGCAGTAACCGATGCGCATCGACGGCTTCACCTCTTCCTATCCGCTGGAACGCAGCCCCCGTCAGGGCAGCGCGGTCACGCCTTTCCGCGAGATCCAGCGCGAGGCCGAGGCGCGCCGCGAGCAGCCGGGTACGCCGTCGTCCACCCAGGGTTTCGAGCAGGCCCCTCAGCCCCGTCGGGTGCAGGCCGGCAATGCCTCCGGCGACAGCCTGCCGGTGCGTCCGCAGGACCTGATCCAGCAGCAACGCAGCATCAGCAATCGCGCGGCCCAGGCCATCGCCAGCTACAGCACCACCGCCCAGTTCGTTGCCGACTACGACGCCCCCGAAGTCCTCGGCCTCGACCTCTACGCCTGATGCTTCCCTATCACCTCGGCTGCCCGTCCTGGAACGAGCCGGCCTGGCGCGGCAGCTTCTATCCCGCCGACCTGCGTCCCGCCGACACCCTCGAGCACTACTGCCGGGTGTTCAACGCCGTGGAAGGCAACACCACCTTCTACGCCCGGCCTTCCGTCGAGACCTTGCAGCGTTGGGCGCGGACCATGCCGGACGGCTTCCGCTTCTGCGCCAAGGTACCGCGCGACATCAGCCACGAAGGCGACCTGCGCGAGCAGGTCGATGCCACCGCCGCCTTTCTCCAGTTGCTTGCGCCGTTGGCTGAGCGCCTGGCGCCGCTCTGGCTGCAGCTGCCGGCGGCGTTCGGACCCGCCCGACTGGGCGAGCTGGCGGCCTGGCTGGATGAGTTCAGTCAACAGAGCGTTGCCGTGGAAGTGCGCAACCCGGCGTTCTTCGACAAGAGTGATGCCGAACGGGCGCTCAATCGGCTGTTGCAGGAGCGCGGGGTGGAGCGTATCTGCCTGGACTCTCGGGCACTGTTCGCCTGCACGTCGCGAGACCCGGCGGTGCTCCATGCGCAATCGAAGAAGCCCCGGGTGCCGGTGCGCCCCGCGGCTTTCAGCGCCAGCCCGCAGGTGCGCTTCATCGGCGGGCCGGACCTGGACGCCAACCAGGCCTTCCTCGAACCCTGGCTGGACAAGGTGGCCGGCTGGATCGAGCAGGGCCTGACCCCCAGCGTCTTCCTGCATACCCCGGACAATCACCTGGCCGCTGCCCAGGCCCTGCGCTTCCACACCTCGCTGCGCGAGCGCCTGCCGGGATTGCCGGAGCTGGATGTACCGCCACCGCCAGCGGAGCAGCTCGGCCTGCTCTGAGAACGGTATGCCCTGTAGGAGCGAGCTCTGCTCGCGAAGCGGTTCGCGAGCAGAGTTCGCTCCTACGAAGGTAGGCCTGGGCTAGGCTAGAGCCTCTGCCCATGGAACCGGAGCCTGCCATGACTTCCCAAGCGCAACGTGGCGAAGCCTTCGCCGCCCTGCACCGCACCCCCGGCCTGTTCGTCCTGCCCAATCCCTGGGATGCCGGCTCGGCCAAGATGCTCGCCCATCTGGGCTTTTCCGCCCTGGCCACCACCAGTGCGGGCCTGGCGTTCGCCCTGGGTCGCCGCGACGCCGAAGGCAATGTCTCCCGTGACGAGGCCCTGGCCAACGCCCGCGACATAGTCGAGGCGACCCCCTTGCCGGTGGTGGCAGACCTGGAGAACGGCTATGGCGACCGCCCCGAGGACTGCGCGGCGACCATCCGTGCGGCCGCCGCCGTCGGCCTCGTCGGAGGCTCGATCGAAGACGCCAGTGGCCGCGCCGATGAGCCGATCTACTCCCTGGAACTGTCTGTGGAGCGCATCCGCGCAGCGGTGGAGGCGGCTCGCGGGCTGGGCTTCCCCTTCACCCTGGCGGCGCGGGCGGAGAACTTCCTCCATGGTCGGCCCGACCTGGACGATACCCTGCGCCGCCTGGTGGCCTATGCCGAGGCCGGCGCCGATGTGCTCTACGCGCCGGGCCTGACCACCCGCGAACAGATCAGCGAAGTGGTGCACGCCGTGGCGCCGCGGCCGGTGAACGTGCTGGTGGGCTCGCCCAACCTGCGGCTGGGGCTCGAGGAACTGGCCGAGCTCGGGGTCAAGCGGGTCAGCGTCGGCTCCAACCTCGCGCGGGTGGCCTATGGCGCCTTCTTCCAGGCGGCGCGGGCGCTGAGCCAGGGCGACTTGGCGGCCATGGGGCAGGCCATGCCCTTCGACCGTATCAACGACCTGTTCCGCTGAGGCAGTTTTGCGGCGAGTCTTCCTGGGCCTCACAGGGCTGGCGCTGCTGCTGTTGGCGACGGTCCTGGAGCGGGAGTGGCGGCTGCAATTGCCGCCGCGCTGGAATCCCTGGGCGCCGCTGGACGTGGCCGAGGCACCGAACTGGGTGACCCGCTTCAAGCTGGCGCGCCTGCGGCGCGATCCCGCGCTCTGTCGACAGGCGCTGGCCAGCTCGTCCCTGCACCAGGTGGCCGTGCCGGACAGCTCACCGGTGGCCGGTTGCCCGATAGCCAACAGCGTGCGCATCAGCAGTTCGGAGCTGGCCTTCAGCAGCAGCTTCGTCGCCACCTGCGAACTGGCGGTGGCCTTCGCCCTGTTCGAGTGGCATGGCCTGCAGCCCGCCGCGCGGGAGGTGTTCGGCCAGCCGGTGACGGCCATCGACCATCTGGGCAGCTTTGCCTGCCGCAGCATCGGCGGCAGCCAGCGCCGCAGCCAGCATGCGTCGGCCAACGCGCTGGACATCGCCGGCTTCCGCCTGGCCGACGGTCGGCGCATCAGCGTGGCGCGGCATTGGGACGGGGAGGGCGCCGAGGCGCGTTTCCTGCGCCTGGTGCGGGACGCCGCCTGCACACACTTCAGCGTCACCCTCGGCCCGGATTACAACGCCGCCCACCGCGACCATTTCCATGTGGACATGGGCCGCTGGCGCCTCTGTCGCTGATGGGGGCGCGAATTGGCGGCGCGGCTCTGGCAGAATGCGCGGGTTTTTTCCGGTCAGGCGTGTGGGTCCATGAGTGAAGAATCTGTCAGGGTGAGGGCCGAGGCCCTCGAGCCGGGCTTTGCCGAGGCGCTGGAGGCCTGGGCCGCGCGCCTGGGGCTGGCCCGCGACGGCGAGGCGGACTTCGCCCTGCAACTGGGCGGGGACGGCTTGCAGCTGCTGCAGCTGGGGCTTGATTCGCCGGGGCCGGTGCGGGTGGATTTCGTCGAGGGCGCGGCCGCGCACCGGCGCAAGTTCGGCGGCGGCAGCGGGCAGATGATCGCCAAGGCGGTCGGCGTGGCATCCGGTATCCGCCCGTCCGTGCTGGATGCCACGGCGGGACTTGGGCGCGATGCCTTCGTCCTTGCCAGCCTGGGCTGCGAGATGACCCTGATCGAACGCCAGCCGCTGATCGCCGCGCTGCTGGAGGATGGCCTGGCCCGTGGCAGCCATGACCTGGAAACCGCCGCCATTGTCGCGCGCATGCGCCTGCTGCAGGGTAACGCCATCGAGCTGATGCGCCAGTGGCAGGGCGAGGCGCCCCAGGTGGTCTACCTCGACCCGATGTTCCCGCACCGGGACAAGAGCGCCCTGGTGAAGAAGGAGATGCGCCTGTTCCGCCCATTGGTGGGCGATGACCAGGATGCCCCGGCGTTGCTGGAGGCCGCCCTGGCCCTGGCCAGCCACCGGGTGGTGGTCAAGCGCCCGCGCAAGGCGCCGATCATCGAAGGCGCCAAGCCGAGCTATGCGCTGGAAGGCAAGTCCAGCCGCTACGACATCTATCCGAAGAAGAAACTGGGGAGCTGAGCGCCCCCGGCGCTGGCGGCGAGGACACTACCCGGCCGTCATCAGGGCGCGTACGCCCTGATGAACAGTTCCACCACTTCCCGTACGTGCTGCTCGTTTTCCTGGTCATCCTGGGGTGTGCAGCAACCGATCAGCATGCGGAAATTGTGGCCGCCCTTGATCAGGCAGAAGAAGTGCTCGGCGGCATTCACCGGCACCTCGATGCGCAGCTTGCCGGCCTGGTTGGCCTGGGTCAGCAGGCCCGTCATCTCTTGCAGCAGCTGCAGCGGCCCCGCTTCGTAGAACAGGCGCGCCAGCTTCGGGTCCTGGCTGGCCGTGGCCACCATGACCCGGTGCAGCTCCAGGGATTCCTGGCTGTTGATCAGCCGCTGAAAGTTCTCGCCAACGTTCAGCAGCACGCTCTCGATGCTGGCGCCCGCCGGTAGCTCGAACAGCAGCTCCGGCATCTGCTCCTCGCACTTGGCCTTCACCGCCGCACAGAACAGCGTCTCCTTGTCGGTGAAATGGCTGTACACGGTCAGCTTGGAAACGCCGGCCTCGGTGGCGATGGCGTCCATGCTGCAACCGTCGTAACCCTTGCTCAGGAACAGGTTCTTCGCGGCTTCGAGAATCGCCTTTCGCTTCGCGAGGTCTTTTGGGCGGCCCGGGCCGCTGGTCGGAAAAGAATTGTCAGACATTTCTCTTTAAATACTGGACTGGTGAGTTTGCTATTTTTACTATACCCCGCAGTATAAATATTCAAACCGCTCTTCGCGAAAGGTCATTCATCATGTTTCGCCATGCCTTGCCCCTCGCTCTTCCCCTTTCCCTTTCCCTCCTGCTGGTGGCTTGCGGTAATAGCGAACCGGTGCACCAGGCCGCGCGGCCCGCGATGGTGGTGCAGCCGGAGCCTGCGGCGGATGCGGTGGATACCTTCCCGGGAGAGGTGCGGGCACGCTACGAGCCCGAGCTGGCCTTCCGGATAGGCGGCAAGGTTTCCCGACGCCTGGTGGACATCGGCGCCCGCGTGAAGAAGGACCAGCCCCTGGCCGAGCTCGACCCGCAGGACGTGCGCCTGCAGCTGGAAGCGTCCCGTGCCCAGGTGGCCGCCGCCGAGGCCAACCTCAAGCTGGTGCAGGCCGAGCGCGACCGCTACCGCACCCTGCTGGACCGCCAGATGATCAGCCACTCCCAGTACGACACCGTGGAGAACCAGTACCGCGCGGGCGCGGCGCGGGTGAAGCAGATCAAGGCCGAGTTCAATGTCGCCAGCAACCAGGCCGCCTACAGCGTGCTGCGGGCGTCCCTGGACGGCGTGATCGCCAGCCGCCGCGCCGAGGTGGGGCAGGTGGTGGCCGCCGGCCAGACCATCTTCACCCTGGCCGCCGACGGCGACCGCGAAGTACTGATCAGCCTGCCGGAACACGCCATCGACCGTTTCAAGGTGGGCCAGGAGGTGGCGGTGGAACTCTGGTCGCTGCCTGACCAGCGTTTCCCGGCGCGCATCCGCGAGCTGTCGCCGGCCGCCGATCCGCAATCGCGCACCTTCGCCGCACGGGTCGCCTTCGACGAGGGCAAGGTGCCTGCGGAGCTGGGCCAGAGCGCCCGGGTGTTCATCCGCAACAACGCGTCGGTGCCCCTGTCCGTACCCCTTTCGGCGCTGACCGCCGAGGCCGGCCAGCCCTATGTCTGGGTGGTCGATCCCAAGGATTCCACGCTCAAGCGCCGCCTGGTTCGCGTCGGCCCCTACGGCGAGGACCGCGTGCCGGTGCTCGAAGGCCTCAAGCCCGACGATTGGGTGGTGGCCGCCGGCGTCCAGGTGCTGCGCGAAGGCCAGCAGGTGCGTCCGGTGGACCGCGCCAACCGTTCGGTGAAGATGCTGGCCAAGGAGTAAGGCGACGTGAATTTCAACCTATCCGCCTGGGCGTTGCAGAACCGCCAGATCGTCCTCTACCTCATGCTGCTGCTGGGCATAGTCGGGGCCATCTCGTACACCAAGCTGGGGCAGAGCGAAGACCCGCCCTTCACCTTCAAGGCCATGGTGGTGCGCACCAACTGGCCGGGCGCCAGCGCCGAGGAAGTCTCCCGCCAGGTCACCGAACGCATCGAGAAGAAGCTGATGGAGACCGGCGAGTACGACAAGATCATCTCGTTCTCGCGCCCCGGCGAGTCCCAGGTGACCTTCATCGCCCGTGACTCCATGCACTCCAAGGAGATCCCCGAGCTCTGGTACCAGGTGCGCAAGAAGATCAGCGACATCCGCCATACCTTGCCGCCGGGTATCCAGGGTCCCTTCTTCAACGACGAATTCGGCACCACCTTCGGCAACATCTACGCGCTGACCGGCGAGGGCTTCGACTACGCCGTGCTCAAGGACTACGCCGACCGCATCCAGCTGCAGCTGCAGCGGGTCAAGGATGTGGGCAAGGTGGAGCTGCTCGGCCTGCAGGACGAGAAGATCTGGATCGAGCTGTCCAACACCAAGCTCGCCACCCTCGGCCTGCCGCTGGCCGCCGTGCAGCAGGCGCTGGAGGCGCAGAACGCGGTGGCCGCCGCCGGTTTCTTCGAAACCGCCAGCGACCGCGTGCAGCTGCGGGTGTCCGGGCGTTTCGATTCGGTGAAGGAGATCCGCGACTTCCCCATCCGTGTCGGGGACCGCACCTTCCGCATCGGCGACGTGGCTGAAGTCCGCCGCGGCTTCAACGACCCGCCGGCACCGCGCATGCGCTTCATGGGCGAGGACGCCATTGGCCTGGCCGTTTCGATGAAGGCCGGTGGCGACATCCTGGTGTTGGGCCAGGCGCTGGAGGCCGAATTCGCGCGCTTGCAGCAGGACCTGCCGGCCGGCATGCAGCTGCGCAAGGTGTCCGACCAGCCGGCGGCGGTGAAGGCCGGGGTCGGTGAGTTCGTCCGGGTGCTCGCCGAGGCCGTGGTGATCGTGCTGCTGGTGAGTTTCTTCTCCCTGGGCCTGCGCACCGGCCTGGTGGTGGCGCTGTCCATCCCGCTGGTGCTGGCGATGACCTTCGCCGTGATGTACTACCTGGGCATCGGCCTGCACAAGATTTCCCTGGGGGCGCTGGTGCTGGCGCTGGGCTTGCTGGTGGACGACGCGATCATCGCGGTGGAGATGATGGCCATCAAGATGGAGCAGGGCTTTGACCGCCTCAAGGCGGCCAGCTTCGCCTGGACCAGCACGGCCTTCCCGATGCTGACCGGCACCCTGATCACCGCCGCCGGTTTCCTGCCCATCGCCACCGCGCAATCGGGCACCGGCGAGTACACGCGCTCGATCTTCCAGGTGGTGACCATCGCCCTGCTGGTGTCCTGGATCGCCGCGGTGGTGTTCGTGCCCTACCTGGGCGACCGCCTGCTGCCGGACCTGGCCAAGCTCCATGCGAAGAAGCATGGCCGCAGCGACAAGGGCCACGACCCCTATGGCACCCCCTTCTACCAACGCGTCCGGCGCGTGGTGGAGTGGTGCGTGCGGCGGCGCAAGACGGTGATCCTGCTGACCCTGGCCGCCTTCGTCGCATCCATCGCCCTGTTCCGTTTCGTGCCCCAGCAGTTCTTCCCGGTCTCCGGGCGCCTGGAGCTGATGGTCGACCTCAAGCTGGGCGAAGGTGCATCCCTGGCCAATACCGAGGCCGAGGTGAAGCGCCTGGAGCAACTGCTCAGCGAGCATCCGGGTGTGGATAACTACGTGGTGTACGTCGGCACCGGCTCGCCGCGCTTCTACCTGCCCCTGGACCAGCAGCTGCCTGCGGCGAGCTTCGCCCAGTTCGTGGTGCTGGCCAAATCCATCGAAGCCCGCGAGGAAATCCGCAGCTGGCTGATCCAGGTGCTGAACGACGATTTCCCGATCCTGCGTAGCCGCATTTCGCGCCTTGAGAACGGTCCGCCTGTCGGTTACCCGGTGCAGTTCCGCGTGTCCGGCGAGCACATCGAGGAAGTCCGCGCCTTGGCCCGCAAGGTGGCGGACAAGGTGCGCGAGAACCCCCATGTGGTGAACGTGCACCTGGACTGGGAAGAGCCGAGCAAGGTGGTGCGGCTGAACATCGACCAGGACCGCGCCCGCGCCATGGGCGTGACCACGGCCGACCTGTCGCGCTTCCTGCAGAGCTCGCTGACCGGTGCGCCCGTCAGCCAGTTCCGCGAGGACAACGAACTGATCGAGATCCTCCTGCGCGGTACCATCCGCGAGCGCCAGGAACTGGCCCTGCTGCCGAGCCTGGCGGTACCGACGGACAACGGCCGCAGTGTGCCCCTGTCGCAGATCGCCACCCTGGAGTACGGCTTCGAGGAAGGCATCATCTGGCACCGCAACCGCCTGCCGACGGTGACCGTGCGCGCCGACATCTACGACAAGTCGTTGCCGGCCAGCCTGGTCAAGGAGATCTCGCCGACCCTGGACCCGATCCGCGCCGAACTGCCCAACGGCTACCTGATGGAAGTGGGCGGCACCGTGGAAGACTCGGGGCGTGGGCAGCGCTCGGTGAACGCGGGCATACCGCTGTTCATAGTGGTGGTGCTGACCCTGCTGATGCTGCAGTTGAAGAGCTTCTCGCGTTCGGCCATGGTGTTCCTCACCGCGCCCCTGGGCCTGATCGGGGTCACCCTGTTCCTGCTGGTGTTCCGTCAGCCCTTCGGCTTCGTGGCCATGCTCGGCACCATCGCGCTGTCGGGGATGATCATGCGTAACTCGGTGATCCTGGTAGACCAGATCGAGCAGGACATCGCCGCGGGCCTGGATCGCTGGCACGCCATCATCGAAGCCACGGTGCGGCGCTTCCGGCCCATCGTGCTCACCGCCCTGGCGGCTGTGCTGGCGATGATCCCGCTGTCGCGCAGCGTGTTCTTCGGCCCCATGGCCGTGGCCATCATGGGTGGTCTGATCGTCGCCACCGCCCTGACCTTGCTGTTCCTGCCGGCGCTGTATGCCGCCTGGTTCCGGGTCAAACCGGTGGAAGCGGAGCAGCCACGAGCGGTGGCGGCACCGGACGCCCAGCCCAGCCACTGATGAAAAAGGCCCCGCAAGGGGCCTTTTCTTTGGTGTGTGTGGGAGATGGTAGGGAAGCAGAGCGTAGGAAGGGTTGAGCGGAGCGATACCCATGCGGAAGGAGTCGATGGGTATCGCAAGCTCAGTGGAACGCCGCCCGACCCATCCTACGGGCGTTGGTCTTTCGCGCAATATGCGGGCGACGTAGGGGCGAGCTCTTAGCCATACATCCCATCCAGCAGCTCGGCGAAACGCCGTTCCACCACCGGGCGCTTGAGCTTCTGGGTCGGCGTCAGTTCGTCCTGCTCCTGGCTCAGCGGGCGTGGCAGCAGGGCCCAGGCCTTGAGTCGCTCGACCTGGGACAGCTCCGCGTTCACCGCGTCGACATGGGCCTGCAGGTCCGCCAGCAGGATTGGCGCCTGCAGCCAGTCGGCCGGCCCGCCCGGCAGGTCGTTGCGCCGGGCCCAGGCCTCCAGAAGCTGCGGGTCGAGGGCGAGCAGGGCGCTGAGGTACTTGCGCCGGTCGCCATGCACCAGCGCCTGGTCCACCAGTGGGTGCTGCTTGAGGCGTGCCTCGATGGGCGCTGGCGCGATGTTCTTGCCGCCGGCGGTGATGATGATTTCCTTCTTGCGTCCTGTGAGCCAGAGATAGCCCTGGTCGTCGAGCCGGCCGAGATCACCGCTGCGCAGCCAGCCGTCCTGGGTGAAGGTCTCGGCGGTCTTCTCCGGATTGCGGAAGTAGCCCTGGAACACCAGGGGGCCGCGTGCCAGCACCTCACCGTCATCGGCGATGCGCAGCTCGACGCCGGGCACCGCACGGCCCACCGAGCCGGCCTTGTCCCGGCCGCCCTCGTTGCTGGTCAGGAACGCGGTGGATTCGGACATGCCCCAGCCTTC
Source organism: Pseudomonas resinovorans NBRC 106553 (assembly GCF_000412695.1). NCBI lineage: Bacteria > Pseudomonadati > Pseudomonadota > Gammaproteobacteria > Pseudomonadales > Pseudomonadaceae > Metapseudomonas > Metapseudomonas resinovorans. Next base: position 5,035,095 of record NC_021499.1, on the reverse strand, counting down.
GCAGAGCGGCAGGCCGAGCACGGAGAAGAACTCCACCAGCTGCGGGTCCAGCGGTGCGCCACCGCTCACCAGAACCTGGATGCGCGCGCCGAACAGGCGCTGGCGCAGCTTGTCGAGCACCAGCCGCCGGGCCAGCAGCAACGCCAGTCCGCCCTGGCGTTCGCCTCGGGCCTGTTGCAGGCCGGTGCGCAGCGCCCAGTCCAGCAGGCGCCGTTTGCCGGCCGGCATGGCGTCGCGCTGGGCCATGGCCGCGCCATGCAGCTTTTCGTACAGGCGCGGTACGCTGCCGAAGAAGTCCGGCCGCACCTCGGCCAGTGCCCTGGGTACATCGTTGATGTCCGGAACAAAGGCGGCCTGGGCACCGCACCAGAGGCGCTGGTAGTGGCCGATCACCCGCTCGCCGACGTGGGCCATCGGCAGGAAGGCCAGGCCGGTATAGCGTTGCGGCGGCAAGGGATAGGCGCTGATGGAAGCGAGCAGGTTGCCATGGCTGAGCATCGCCGCCTTGGGCTCGCCGGTGGTGCCGGAGGTGAACACCAGGTTGGCCAGGGCATCGCGATTCAGCGCCTGCCAGCGTTGCCGGACCCGCTCCGGGGGGATGTCGGCGAATGGCGTGAGGAAGGCGCCGAGGCCCTGGTGCCCGCTATCCGGCGCGGGCTCGTCGAGGCAGATGATCCGCAGGTCCTGGTGGGCCAGGGGGAGTGCCTGGATGGAGTGCTCGACGAACAGCAGTTTGCAGTCGGCCCGTTGCAATTGCTGGAGCGCCTGGGCCGGCGCAAGGCTCGGATACAGCCCGACGCTGACGGCGCCGACGCTGAGCACGGCGAAGTCCAGCAGGCTCCATTCCAGGCGGGTGCGGCTCCAGATCGCCACCCGGTCGCCGGGCTCCACGCCGGCGACGAGCAGCGCCCGGGCGTAGGCTTCGCTGCGGCGGGCGACCTCGCCCCAGTCGAGGCTTCGCCAGCCACCCGTTTCCTGTACCTGGGCGGCTGGCCAGTCCGGTGTGTGGCTGGCGCGCCAGGCGAGCAGGGCGGGAATGCTGGGCAGATCGGTGGGTGGTTGCTGTGTGGTCATCGAACACCTCCTGCGCTCGGTTGGACGGTCAGGGAATGGGCTGGCCCGAGTCGCGCTCCTTGACCGCCAGGGCAAAGCCGACCTCCTCGCAGCGGGCCTTGAAGCGCACGCCTTCCGGGCTGTGACGGGTGATGCCGTCGAACAGCGTGGCGAACATCTGGGTGGTTTCCAGACCCATGTTGTGGAAGGCCTGGTTGATCATCAGCTTCTGCATCATCAGCTGGTTTTTCGGGATGCCCTGCATGCGGCCGGTGAGTGCCTCGACGGCGGCATCCAGTTCGGTCAGCGGCACGCTCTGGTAGACCAGGCCCAGGCGCTGGGCTTCGCGGCCATCGATGAGGTCGCCGGTGAGCAGCATGCGCTTGGCCTTTTCCGGACCCAGGCGGTAGACCCACATGGCGGTGGTGGGACAGCCCCAGACCCGCGCCGGCGGGTAGCCGATCACCGCCTCGTCAGCCATGACGATCAGGTCGCAGCACAGGGCGATGTCGCTGCCGCCGGCCACGGCGGGGCCCTGGACCTTGGCGATCACCGGTTTGTAGCTGCGGAACAGGCTCATGAAGTGCTCGGTGTTCCGTTTCATCAGCGCGTAATCGACCATCGGGTCCCAGGGCATTTCCTGGCTGCCGTAGATGCCGCGCGGGTTCTCGGCGAAGAACTTCAGGTCGTAGCCGCTGCAGAAGCCCCGCCCGGCGCCGGTGAGCACGATGACATGGACGGCGTCGTCGGCATTGGCCCGCAGCACGGCGGCTTCGAGCTCGGCCGGCATGCGGTCGTCGATGGCGTTGAGGCGCTCCGGGCGATTCAGGGTGAGGGTGGCGACGCGGCCGTCCACCGCGTAGTGGACGCAGGACTCGGTCATGGAAAGCGCTCCGTTGTTTATTGTTGGTCGGGGCTTGGCGTGTCGGGATAAGTAAGTAAACTGAATTCACTTTTATTGTCTATCGCTTTCTTGAGTGCCCACATGTCAGACCTTTCCGCTAAAGCCCTGAGAACCCGTGCCAGCCTGCTGGACGCCGCCCGCGACGAGTTGCTGGAGCTGGGCGGTGGCCTGGAAGTGGGGCGGGTGGCGGAGCGGGCCGGGGTGTCGGTGGGCCTGATCTACCGCTACTTCAATTCCCGCGCGGGCTTGCTGGCGGCCGTGGCCGAGGATTTCCACGACCGCTACCAGGCCGAAGTGATGGCGGCCGACCCGCTGCCGGGGGCCGAGGACTGGTGCAGCCGCGAGGAACAGCGGGTGCGCCGCGCGGTGCAGTTCGTTTACGCCGAACCGCTGGCGCCGCTGCTGCTGGTGAGCCTGGCACGCGAGCCCGAGGTGGCGGCGCTGGAAGCCCAGCGCATCGCCGAGAACGTCCGTCAGGGCGCCGACAACATCCGCCGTGGCCAGGCTGCCGGGCAGCTGAACGCCAGCCTCGACCCGGAGCTGGTGTCGGCGATGATCCTCGGCGGCATGCACCAGGCGCTGCTGGAAGCCCTCGGCCGCTCACCCAGGCCGGCGGCGGAACAACTGTCGCGCCAGCTCTGGCATTTCATCCGTGGTGCCTTGGCGCCACTCCAGCCGTCATGACAAGAAGAAGAGGCCGCCATGCGCCATGCAACCCAGGTTGAACTGCTGAAGCGAACGCTGGCTCTGGTGGAGCGGGGCGTTTCCGATTGCGTCGAGGCGCCCTCATCCTTGCCGGTGGACGCCTACCTCGACGAGCAGCGCCACCGCCGCGAGCGTGACGAAATCCTGCGCTGCGAGCCATTGCTGGTGGCCCGTTCCAGCGAAATCGCCGCCGGGCACTTCATCACCCGCGACCTGCTCGCGCCGCTGCTGCTGACCCGTGATGGACAGGGCCGCCTGCGTGGCTTCCTGAATGTCTGCAAGCACCGTGGCACCCAGTTGGTGGGGGAGCCGGCCGGGGCCAATCGGGTGTTCGTCTGCCCCTACCACGCCTGGGCCTACAACCCCGACGGCCAGTTACGCGGCATCCCCCATGGCTACGGCTTCGAGGGCGTCGACCGCGCCTGCCTGAACCTCACCGAAGTGCCGGTGGCCGAACGCTTCGGCGCCGTCTGGGCGCGCCACTCGCCCGGGCCGGCACTGGACATGGACGCGTTCTTCGGCGAGCAGATCCTCGCCGACTTCGAGAGCTTCGCCCTGGACGATCATGTGGTCTTCGACCCCCGGGACATTCGCCGGCCGGTGAACTGGAAGCTGACCATCGATACCTTCCTGGAGAACTACCACGTCGCCAAGGCCCACCAGGCCACCATCGACCACCTGTTCTGGCCCAACCTCGGGCTGTTCGAGCGTTTCGGCCGACATATCCGCAACTACTACGTGAAGCGCAACCTGCGGGATGTCCTCGAGCAACCGGAAGACCAGTGGGACCTGCGCCGCCACGGCAACCTGCTGTACTTCCTTTGGCCCAACACCCTGGTGCTGGTGGAGCCGGACCATATCGACTTCTCCTCCGTGTTCCCCGACGGCCCGCTGGCCACCCGGGTGCTGGGCCATACCCTGCTGGCGGAGGAACCGGCCACCGACAAGGCGCGGCGCTACTTCGAGAAGAACAACGAGATTCTCTACTCGGCCCTGGAGGAGGACTTCGCCATGGCCGCGCGGGTCCAGGCGGGCATCCGGGCTGGCGCTGCAGATCGGCTCTGGCATGGGCGGTTCGAGCAGGCCTTGCGCTGGTTCCACCAGGGGTTGGATGAGGCACTGGGGGATCGGAGGGTGGAGGTTTTGGAAGGGTAGGGGGTTGGCATTGAGTTTTGGGGGCGGTAGTTCAGCTCATTGCTGCGCGTGCTGAGGTTTCTGTTTCGCCCTCCCGGGCGACTCCCTTTGGCAGTCGCCCCAAAGGAAGCAAAACGCTTGCCCCTGCATCCGGCCCCGGCTTCGCCGAGGTTCCCTCCTTCCCTCCTTGCTCCGGGGGCCCGCCGCGAAGGGCCATCCATGGCCCTGCGCGGCTCTCGCGGCATCCATGCCGCTCGTCCCCCTCCACAAGGATTCCACTCGGCCTCCTGAAGGGGCACTTTGCGCGGCGTCATCTCCTCAGCTTCGCTTTAGGCCGGTATCGGCAACAGGACGGCTTCGCGCTTGCTGTCAAGACCGTAGGATGGGTTGAGCGGAGCGATACCCATGCGGGCAGAGCTGATGGGTATCGCAAGCTCAACCCATCCTACGTTGCTCGGCAACGAGTAGAGCCGCCGGAGGCACCCCCCTCAACCGCCCACAAAAAAGCCCGGCACTAGGCCGGGCTTTTCACATCCATCGAGGCTCAAAGCGCCCCGAACACCTTCTTCGCCAGGCTGGTGGCGGCGCCTGCCGGGTTCTGGCGGATGCCGGCTTCCTGCTCGGCGATCATCTTGAACAGCCCGTCCAGGGCCTGCTCGGTCACGTAGCTCTCGACGTTCGCGCTCTTGGCGTCCACCACGCCGAAGCTCGCGGCCTGGCCGGCGAAGCTGTTGTATTGCTGGGCAAGACCGACCTTGTCGGTGGCCTGCTTGACGATGGGCAGGAACTTGGCGCGCAGCTGGTCGCGGCTGGTCTTGTTCAGGTACTGGGTGGCGGCGTCGTCCGGGCCACTGAGAATGCCCTTGGCGTCCTGCACGGTCATCTTCTTCACCGCATCCACCAGCAGTGCCTGGGCCTGGGGCATGGCGGCTTCGGCGGCCTTGTTCATGGTGTCTTCGAGCTGTTCCACCTGGGCGCCCATGCCCATCATCTTCATGGTCTTGGCGGCCTTGCCGAGATTGCCGGGCAATTCGATGCGAATGTCCGGGTTGTCGGCAAAGCCGCCCGGTTTGCCCAACTGCTGCACGGCGACCTTGGCGCCCTGGGTCAGGGCATCCTTCAGGCCGCCGGTGGCGTCCTGCTGGCTGAGGTCGGCCAGGGACAGGGCGAACGCGCTGGCGGACAGGGCGAGGCCGGCGCAAAGGGTGGCGAAGCGGATCATGGCTGCATCCTTGTGGCTGTCTGGGGGCGGTCCGGCTCAGCGGACGGGGTCGACCTTGATGCGCAGGGGGCGCGGGTCGGTGCCGTCGAGTTTAACCGAGTGGTGCTCGGTGCTGATGAACATGAGGCGGCCTTCGGACTCGATGCGCGCGCTCACGGCATAGCGGTGATTGGGCTGGACCTTGGCCGGGTCGTAGTCGAGACGGAAGCTCAGCGGCACCTGACCCTTCACCGGGCCCTCCTGGCGTGCCAGCTCCTTGGCCGGGGCGTCGGCCAGGGAAACGTCCTGCAGGCTGACGCTGAGGGTGGCTGTGGGCGGCAGGGCCATGCGTTGCAGGTAGAAGACCTCGCCTTCCAGATAGTGGGTTTGTTCGGTCGGCTGGCCGGCGCAGGCGGCCAACAGGCCGCTGGCGAGTATCAGGGGGAGTGCTTTCATCGGTACCTGGATTTCAGTGGGAGTGGATAGGACCCACTATAGAAGGCTTGGTGCGATGAATCATGGCGCCAGGTCAAGGCAGGTGACGCACATCGCCCCGTGGCCGGGGCGATGTGGGGGGAGTGACGTCAGTCGTCCAGGGTGGTGCTGGAGATGGCGTTGAGGGTGTCGTTGAACTGCACCGTCTCGTTGAAGGTCTTCACCAGGCCACGGAACCTGTCCTTGGCGCCGATCAGTTGCTTGAGCTTCTCGGCCAGTTCGTCGTCCCGGCGATTCAGCGCCACCTCGCGCTCGTCGAGGGCGTCGGCGCGCCGACGCAGGGCTTCGCCCAGCTCGTCATTGCGCTGCTTCTCCTGGCGCAGGGTGTCGCCGAGCTTGGCCGTGCTGCGATCACGGGCCTCGACGTTCTCGGCCAGGGCCTTGAGGGCCGCGCTGCGTTCGGCCAGGGCGCGGGCGTTGTCCTCGGCGGTGCGCTCCAGGTTGGCGACCTCGTGGGTCAGGCGGGCTTCCAGCAGGCGCAGCTGTTCTTCCTTGTCGGCGAGGATGCGTTCCTTCTCCTGGAGTTGCGTCTTGCGCTGGTCGAGCCCTTCCTGCTGCTTCATCGCGTCCAGGCGTTGCTGGGCCAGGCCCTTGGCCATGTCGGCCAGGGAGTCGAGGGTGTGTTGCACATCGCTGAGCACGTTGTCGGTGTCGCTGCCGAGGGCGGGCGCGCTGGACGAACTCTGGAGGGGTTCCTGGGGCAGGGCGGCAGGCTGCGTGCGGTTTTCTTCCATCGTGGCTGGCTCCACTTCAGGTTTCGCTGCTATCGGCTCCGGCTCCGCTTCCAGTTCCGGCTCGGGTTCCAGCTCCTCTGCCGGCTCCGGCTCCGGCTCCGGCTCCGGTTCCGGTTCCGGGGCTGCTTGCTGCTCGGGCTGCGGCGCCGCTGCGCTGGCTGCTTCCACCTCATGGGTGGCCTCCGGCTCCGGCTCGACTGCGGAATGCTCGATCGCATCCGGCAGGTTCAGTGCCTCCAGCACTTCCGCCAGCGGCGGCAAGGCGATCGGTTCGTCGTCGGCCTGCTCCTCACTATCGGCACCCTGCGCGACGGCGAAAGCCTCTACCTCGGCGGAATCGACCGGCGTCGGCAGGCTGTAGTCCACGCCCAGGGCGAGGCTGTCGATGCGCGGGATGGTGGGCGCCGCCGCGGGTTCGTCCACCGGGGAGGGTGTGGTGGCGGAAAGGGGGGCGCCGGTGTTGGCATGGCCGCGCGTGGCGATCAGCTTGTGCACCGAGCTGCGGTTGACCGACAGGCAGCGGTGCGAGGCTGCGGCTGCGGGCTGCTGACCGTCGCCGGTGATGTCGCCCTTGAGGTCGACGAAGTGGAAGTCCGGGGTGTTGGATTCGCTCACTGCCCATCTCCCTTGGTGATCTGCTTGAGTACCTGCACCGCGCACTGCCACTCCTGCTCGGACGCCAGGTTTTCCAGGCGGTAGCCGTTGTCCTGGGGCACGGCGCTGGCCACGTAGATCTTGGCGGTGCCGTGGCGACCCTCTTCGTTGAGGGTGTAGACGAGGATGTTGCGGTCGATCTCGGGGATCGCGAAGGTGCACAGGATGGCGGCGTTCACCTGCTCCTGGGCGTCGTTCTCGACGGTGATGGTTCTTAGCAGCATGGAGGGTTCTTCCGTATTCGGGGCTGTTGTGCGGTCCGGGACAGCGCAACATCGAATGGTACGGAGGGGACTCTCAGCACGCCTGTCAGAAGATTCTCATAGTTGCATGAGAACTGGCCTGGTTTAGCGTGCAGGGCAGCTGCCGGGCCCGGAGGCCCGGCGCGGTGGGTTCAGCCGGCTTCCGCAGGGGCTTGCGGCTCCGTCTCGGCTTGGCGATCGAGGGCCACCTGGCGGATCGACAGGCGGATTTCGGCCGGCAGCACCCGCTTGGCGGCGCCTTCGGCCAACTCGCCGAGCAACTCGTGATAGCCCAGCTTGCCGGCTTCGTCGCGGCGCAGTACGTGCTGGTCCAGCAGGGTCTGGATGAAGTGGCGGAACAGCGTCTTGTCGAAGAACTCGGGGGCGTTCAGGCCGTGGAGGATCGACAGGCGCTGGGCCATCACGGTGCAGAGGTCTTCCAGTTCCTCGGCGCTGAGCTGGTTCTGCCCGGCGTTCAGCAGCAAGGCGATGGCCATGTAGAAGCGCTGCAGGGTCTGGACGATGGCGCGCGCCAGCAGGGTCAGCAGGACGAACTGCCGCGAACTGGGTGCCGGACGCACGTAGACGTCGCCTTCCACCTTCAGCAGGCCCTGCTCGACGAAGGCCGCCAGCCACTGGTCCACCACACCCTCCAGTTCGCTGGCGTCCCAGCGGATGAACAGCTCCGCCTGCAGGTAGGGGTAGAGCGCGCGGGTGTAGCGCAGGATCTGCTCGCGGCTCATCCGCGCGCTGCTCTGGAAGAAGCAGGCCAGCAGGGCCGGCAGGGCGAACACGTGGAGCACGTTGTTGCGGTAGTAGGTCATCAGGACGGCGTTCTGCTCGTCCAGGTAGAGGATCTTGCCCAGGGCGTCTTTCTGCTCGGCCAGCAGGTTCATGCTCTGCACGTACTGGATCAGCGCCTGGCCGTCGCCTTCGGGCAGGGTGGCGTGGGGCGAGTAGGGCACCGCGCGCAGCAGGGCCAGGTAGAGGTCGAGCACGCGGGTCAGGGCGCGTTCGTCCAGGGCCAGGCGGCTGGTGGAGAGCAGCGCCAGGGCCACCAGGTTGACCGGGTTGATCGCCGCCGCGTCGTTGAGGTGGCGGGCGATACGCACGGCCAACTGGTTGGTGGTGTCGTTGAGCCAGGCCGGGCGGTACTGCGGGCCCAGCTCCTGGCTACGCCAGTCGGGCTGCTGCTGGTCGAGGAACTCGGCCAGGCGGATGGGCTCGCCGAAGTTCACCGCCACGCTGCCGAAACGCTGCTTGAGGGCGCCGATGACCTTGAACAGGTCGAAGATGGATTCCTTCTTCTTGCTCGCGCCGCGCAGCTCGCCCAGGTAGGTGCGGCCTTCCAGTACCCGCTCGTAGCCGATGTACACCGGGACGAAGACGATGGGCAGGCGCGAGGAGCGCAGGAAGCTGCGCAGGGTGATGGCGAGCATGCCGGTCTTGGGGTGGAGCATGCGCCCGGTGCGCGAGCGGCCGCCTTCGACGAAGTACTCCACCGGGAAGCCGCGGCTGAACAGGGTGTGCAGGTACTCGTTGAACACGGCGGTGTACAGCGGGTTGCCCTTGAAGGTGCGGCGCATGAAGAAGGCGCCGCCGCGACGCAGCAGGCCGCCGATCACCGGCATGTTGAGGTTGATGCCGGCGGCGATGTGCGGCGGCGTCAGGCCATTGCGGAACAGCAGGTAGGACAGCAGCAGGTAGTCGATGTGGCTGCGGTGGCAGGGCACATAGATGACTTCATGGCCCTGGGCGATCTCCTGCACACCTTCGATGTGGTTGACCTTGATCCCCTCGTAGAGCTTGTTCCAGAACCAGGACAGCACCACTTCGAGGAAGCGGATGGCGGTGTAGGCATAGTCCGAGGCGATCTCGTTGCCGTACTTCAGCGCCTGTGCTTCGGCGGTGGCCTGGCTGATCTTTTCCCGTTCGGCCTCGTCGGCGATCGCCTGGCGCACCTGCGGACCGCGCACCAGGCCCTTGACCAGGTTGCGGCGGTGGGAGAGGTCCGGGCCGATCACGGCGGTCTTCTGGTTGCGGAAATGCACCCGCAGGATGCGGTTGACCATGCGCAGGGTGCGCTCCGGGCCCTTGTCCTGCTCCACCAGCTCGCGCAGGTGGATGGGGGCGGAGAACTGCACGCGGGTCTTGCGACCGAGGATGAGGATGCTGACCAGCTTGCGCAGGCGCCCGGTCACCGCCCAGCTATCGGCGAAGAGCAGCTTCCAGGGGCTGGTCTCGCGGTCCGGCGACTGGCCCCAGAACACCGTCACCGGAATGATCTGCGCGTCGTCCACGGCGTGCTGCTGGAGGGCGCCCAGTACCCGTACCAGGGTAGGGGAGGCGCCACGCTTGTCCTGCCCGCCGAACCAGCCGGGCTCCGGCGCCAGGTAGAAGAAGGCGGCGGGCTCCAGCAGGTCGCCCACCGCCACCGGCAGCACCGGGCGCGGCAGGCCGGCCTTGGTGCACTCCCGGTCCACCACCGCCAGGTCGCTGGCCGAAGGCTGCTGCAGCACGTAGAACACCGGTTTGCTGCGATCGAGCTTCAGGGTGAAGGCGGACTGGTTGATGGTTTCCGAGCGCACCCAGAGATACAGCAGGCGGCGCAAGGTGCCGAAGACGAGTCGGCGGAAGGGGGAGCGGGTCATGGGGCGGGAATGCTGTGAAACGAGCGATTGCTCGGGGCGGCTAGTTTGCCGTATTCGCTGCTGGGTCGCAAAAACGGCCTAGGCTGTCGCGATCGACGGATATTTCCTGCAACTTCTAGCAAAGTGGCCGTCTTGCAAATCCGCTGGACGACTACTTATATTCCGCCGTCGTTTTTTGCAGGGCCCCGGCGGCCGGCATGGCCAGGGGCTGCTCCCTTCGGGACGAGAGGCCATGATAGAGATAACCAGTCTGACCAAGCGCTTTGCGCAGCATACCGCCGTGGACAACCTGTCTTTCAGCGTCGCACCGGGGGAGGTGTTGGGTTTCCTCGGTCCCAACGGCGCCGGCAAATCCACCACCATGAAGATGCTCACCGGCTTCCTGGCGCCGACCTCAGGTAGCGCCAGCATCTTCGGCTTCGATATCCAGAGCCAGACCCTCAAGGCCCAGCGGGAAATCGGCTACCTGCCCGAAGGCGCGCCCTGCTATGGCGACATGACGGTGCGCGGCTTCCTCGAGTTCATCGCCGAAGTCCGCGGCTTCCGCGGCGCGGCGAAGAAGGAACGGGTGGCCCGTGCGGCCGCTCAGGTCGAGCTGGAAAACGTCCTCGGGCAAACCATCGATACCCTCTCCAAGGGCTTCAAGCGCCGCGTGGGCCTGGCCCAGGCGATTCTCCACGATCCCCGCGCGCTGATCCTCGACGAACCCACCGATGGCCTCGATCCGAACCAGAAGCACCAGGTGCGCCAACTGATCCGGAGCCTCGCCGAGGACAAGATCGTGATCATTTCCACCCACATCCTCGAAGAGGTCACCGCGGTGTGCACCCGCGCGCTGGTGATCGCCTCCGGCAAGGTGGTGGCCGACGGTACGCCGTTCGAGCTGGAAAGCCGCTCGCGCTATCACCAGGCGGTGACCCTGGTGGCCGATGGGCCGCTGGACATGCTGGCCCTGGCGCTGCTGCCGGGCGTCGCCGGTCTCGAGGAAAACGCCGTGCAGGGCAGTCTGACCATCCTCGCCAAGCCGGGCGAGGTGATCTTCCCGCAGGTGAACCAACTGATTCACCAGCGTGGCTGGAAAGTGAAGGAGCTGGACGTGGAGCGCGGTCGTCTCGATGAAGTGTTCCGCCGACTGACGCGGGGAGAAGCGGCATGAGACAACTGCCGGTGATTTTCAAACGCGAGCTGGCGAGCTACTTCGCCACCCCGCTGGCCTATGTGTTCATCGTGATCTTCCTGGTGCTGTCCGGGGTGTTCACCTTCTACCTGGGCGGTTTCTACGAAAGCGGCCAGGCGAGCCTGGTGGCCTTCTTCAATTTCCACCCCTGGCTCTACCTGTTCCTGGTGCCGGCCATCGCCATGCGGCTCTGGGCCGAGGAGCGCAAGTCCGGCTCCATCGAGTTGCTGATGACCCTGCCGATCACCCGCTTCGAGGCGGTCACCGGCAAGTTCCTCGCCGCCTGGGCCTTCGCCGGCCTGGCGCTGCTGCTGACCTTCCCCATGGTGCTGACCGTCAACTACCTGGGGGAGCCGGACAACGGCGCCATCATCACCGGCTACATCGGCTCCTGGCTGTTGGCAGGTGCCTTCCTCGCCATCGGCTCGTGCATGTCGGCGCTGGCGAAGAACCAGGTGATCGCCTTCATCCTCGCCGTCAGCGTGTGCTTCCTGTTTATCGTCAGCGGCTTCCCCCTGGTGCTCGACGCCTTCAGTGGCTGGGCGCCGCAGTGGTTGCTGGACGCCGTGGCGTCCTTGAGCTTCCTGACCCGTTTCGATGCCATCAGCAAAGGCGTGATCGACCTGCGTGACCTGCTTTACTTCGTCACCCTGATCGCCGCCTGGCTGGCCGCCACTGCTGTGGTGGTGGACCTGAAGAAGGCCGACTGAACATGAAAAGAACACTGTATTCCGGTGCCGGGCTGCTGCTGATCGCCCTGGCCTTCCTGGCATTCAACATGCTCTCCGGGCTGACCCTGACCAATGCGCGGGTCGACCTCACCGAGCAGAAGCTCTACACCATCTCCGACGGGACCCGGAAAATCCTTGGCGAGATCGACGAGCCGATCAACCTGTACTTCTTCTACTCCGACAAGAGCGCCAAGGACCTGATGGGCCTGCGCAACTACGCGCGGCGCGTGGAAGAAATGCTCAAGGCCTACGAGCGCGCCGCTGACGGCAAGATAAAGCTCCACGTAGTCGACCCCGAGCCCTTCTCCGAGGACGAGGACAAGGCGGCGGAATTCGGCCTGCAGGCGGTGCCGCTGCAGCAGGGCGGCGACCAGGTCTACTTCGGCCTGGCCGGGACCAACAGCGTCGATCACACCCAGATCATTCCGTTCTTCCCCCTGGACCAGGAGGAATTCCTCGAGTACGAGATCAGCCGCCTGGTGCAGAGCCTGGCCAAGCCGGAGCGCCCGGTGGTGGGTGTGATGTCCGGGCTGCAGCTCAACGGTGGCTTCGACATGGCGACCCGCCAGCCCACCGCACCCTGGATGGTGATGGAGGAAATCCGCCAGCTGTTCCAGATCGAGAGCCTCAAGAGCGACATCGACCAGATCCTCGAGAAGGTCTCGGTGTTGCTGCTGGTGCATCCGAAAGACCTGCCGCAGCAGACCCAGTACGCCATCGACCAGTTCGTACTGCGCGGCGGCAAGCTGCTGGTCTTCGTCGACCCCCTGAGCGAAGCCGACAGCGGCATGGAAATGCCGGGCGAGCCGGGGGGCGAACGGGGCTCGAGCCTGGATGCTCTGTTCAAGGCCTGGGGCGTGCAGATGCTGCCGGGCAAGATACTCGGTGACGGCGCCAACGCCATGTCGGTGAGCATGGGCCAGGACAAGCCGCCGGCGCGCCACGCCGCCTGGCTCAACCTGCCCAGCCATAGTCTCGACCAGAGCGACGTGAGCACCGCCGGCCTGGAGAACATCACCGTAGCCACCGCCGGTATCCTGCGGCCGCTGGACGGCGCCAAGACCCATTTCCTGCCGCTGATCCAGAGCTCCGAATACTCGATGCCCTTCGACGTGCAGCGCTTCACCATGCTCGCCGACCCCGAGGAACTGATCCGTGAGCTCGAGCCCACCGGCGAGCGCTACACCGTGGCGGCGCGCATCAGCGGCCCGGCGCAGACGGCCTTCCCCGAGGGCATCGAGGGCCAGAAGGACGGCCTGAAGGCGGCGGACAACATCAACGTGATCGCCGTCGCCGACACCGATCTCCTCAGCGATCGCATGTGGGTGCAGGTGCAGGACTTCTTCGGCCAGCGCGTGCCGCAGCCCTGGGCCGACAACGCCGGCTTCGCCATCAACGCCCTGGACAACCTGGCCGGCTCCGAGGCGTTGATCAGCGTGCGCTCCCGTGGTCGCTTCAGCCGTCCGTTCGATGTGGTGGAGAAACTCCAGCGCGATGCCGAGGTGAAGTTCCGTGAGCAGGAGCAGGAGCTCCAGCAGCGCCTGGCCGACACCGAGCAGAAGCTGGCTACCCTGCAGCAGAACCAGGACCCGGCCAAGGCCCTGGAGCTGACGCCGGAGCAACAGGCGGCACTGCAGCAGTTCGTCCAGGAGAAGCTGCGCATCCGCAAGGAACTGCGTGACGTGCGCTTCCAGCTCAATTCCAGCATCGAGGACCTGGGCCGCAAGCTGAAATTCATCAACATCGCCCTGGTACCGCTGGTGCTGACCCTGGGCGTACTGGTGCTGTGGTTCTGGCGCCGTCGGCGCAAGGCCTGAGGAGTAGAACATGGGACGCAAAGGCCTGATCTTCCTCGCACTGCTGGCCGCCGGCCTGGGCGCAGCCTGGTTCATCCAGCAGGACAGCCGGCGGCCTGAGCCGCAGCCGTCCAGCGCCAGTCGGGAACTCCTGCTGCCGGGATTGCAGGGCAATCTGGCCAGCGTGACCACCATCGAGGTACGGCGCCCGGGTCAGCCCGACCTGCGCCTGGCGCGCCAGGGCGAACGCTGGGTGGTGCCGGCCAAGGCCGACTCCCCGGTATCCGCCCAGCCCGTGGCGACCCTGCTACGGGCCCTGGTCGAGGCACGCAAGGTCGAGGCCAAGACCGCCAATCCCGAGCTGCATGGCCGCGTCGGCCTGGCCGACAAGGGCGGGGCGGAGGCGCAGGGCATCCACATCAAGCTGGAGCGCGGCGCCGAGCCGCCCCTGGAGCTGCTGGTGGGCAAGCCGGCGCAGCAGGGCAAGGGCCAACTGGTGCGCCTCTATGGCGACAACCAGGTCTGGCTGGTGGACCAGCCCATGCCGCTGCCGGCGACCGAGCTCGACTGGCTGGATCGCCGCGTGGCCGAGATCCCCTTCGCCAGCATTCGCCAGGTGGAGGTGCTCTACCCCAACGGCAGCCGCATGACCGTCTACCGTGACGCATTCGGGGAGCCCAACCTCAAGCTCAAGGAACTGCCCAAGGGGCGCCAGCTGGCCCATGAGGCGGCGGCCAACGGCCCGGCGATGCTGTTCTCGAGCCTGCTGTTCGCCGACAACGCTCCCCTGGAACAGGTGCAGTTCAAGGACAAGCCCGTCATGCAATTCAACCTGCAGACCTTCGACGGCGGCGAGTTGCGTGGCGAGATCCATATCCAGGGCGAACAGGCCTGGCTGGTGCTCAAGAGCAAGGAAAAACTCACCGAAGAACAGGTGCCGGGAAGACTGGACTGGGCTTATCGGATCGAACCTTCGCAGTTCCATGCACTGGCCCGGGAACTTGAAGACCTGCTTGCCAAGAAGTAGTGCAAGTTAATCAGGCAAGGCGGTAAATCGGACAATAGATAGTTCGATTCCGCCTTTGCCAGTGCCCCATTTTGTACTTCAAAAGTACTAAAAAGGGGCGTCAAGCCCGCGCCACACGGCCATTCTGCACTGTCATAAAAAAGTGCTTTTCAGCGTGAACTCTTGTCGTATACTCCGGTCGCGGTCATAAAAAGAACGCCATTCGAAATACCCGCTCCAAGCTTGCTCGGCAGGGGTTGGATATAACAAGAAGAACGTCTTTACCGTACCGTCGAAACCCCCACCAAAGGGGGTACACAACAAAATTGCGAGTTGGAGAGAGCAGTAATGGCTGATCGTGAGGTCGGAACCGTCAAGTGGTTCAATGACGCCAAGGGCTATGGTTTCATTCAGCGCGAAAGCGGTCCTGATGTATTCGTTCACTACCGCGCTATCCGCGGCGAGGGCCATCGCTCTCTGCTGGAAGGCCAGAAGGTGGAGTTCTCCGTGATCCAGGGTCAAAAGGGCCTGCAGGCGGAAGACGTCGCCAAGGTCTAAGACTCAAATGCAAAAGGCCCGTCACTGACGGGCCTTTTGCTTTCTGCGATTCCTGGTCAGCTGTTCCGATGGTTCACTCGGTGCGCCAGACGAACTCTTCCTCGCCGTGCGCGTTCACCTTGATCCAGCGGTCGGCGTCCTCTTCACCCTGTGCTTCCTGCCAGCCACCCGGCGCGCAGCGGACTTCCACCCCGAGGGCCGCGAAGGCCGCGCGGGCGCAACCCAGGTCATCCTCCCAGGGCGTGGCGTCGCTCTCCAGGTAGAGGCTGTGCCATTTGCCCACGGCCTTGGGCAGCCAGGTGACCGGGACATCCCCGGCCAGGCACTTGTAGGTCTGGCCCTTCTGCTGCCAGGGGCTGCAGGAGCCCAGCGCCGCGGTGAGCCAGGCGGTGACGGCTTCCTGGTCGGCATCCTTGAGGTAGATCTCGATGTCGGGTTGGCGCATGGAAAACTCCTATATCTTCTCGATCCAATCGTAGCGAATGGACACCGTCACATCGAAGGCCTCGGCGACGACCGCCGCGCGGCGCTCGGCGCTGGCGCGCCAGCCGTGCGGGGTCATGGACAGTAGGTCGGCGCGGGCCTGGGCATCGGCCAGGTGCAGGCGGTAGGTCAGCGTTTCGCTGTGGACCGCGCGCATGCCCTCGGGGATTTGGGTCAGGTGCTTCTCGTCGTCGTAGTCGCGGACTTCGTCATAGAGTTTTTCCCGCAGCTCCATCAGGTGCTCGCGGGTCGGCCCCATGCGCAGCAGGCCGCCGCCGGGCGCCAGCAGGCGCAGCGCCTCCTGCCAGTCCAGCGGGCTGAAGACGCTGGCCAGCAGTTGGCAGCTGGCGTCGGCCAGGGGTACCCGCGCCATGCTCGCCACCAGCCAGTGCAGTTGCGGAGCACGTCGGCAGGCGCGTTTCACCGCTTCCCGGGAGATATCCAGGGCATAGCCGTCGGTGGCTGGCAGGGCCATGGCCAACTGGCCGGTGTAGTAGCCCTCGCCACAGCCGATATCCAGCCAGCGGTCCGGGTCGCGCTCGGCGGCAAGCGCCGCCAGGCGATTGGCCAGGGGGGCGTAGTGGCCGGCGTCGAGGAAGCGCCGGCGGGCCTCGACCATGGTGGCGTTGTCGCCCGGGTCGCGGCTGTTCTTGTGCTGCACCGGCAGCAGGTTGTAGTAGCCCTGGCGCGCGCGGTCGAAGCTGTGATTGGCCGGGCACACCAGGCCCTGGTCGCGGGCGCTCAGGGCACCCTGGCAGAGGGGGCAGATGAGTTTCATTGGGCGAGCAGGCGAACCAGGGTCTGCTGGTAGATATCGGTGAGCAGGTCGAGGTCGCTGGCCAGCACGCGCTCGTTCACCTGGTGGATGGTGGCATTGACCGGGCCGAGTTCCACCACCTGGGTACCCATGGTGGCGATGAAGCGGCCGTCGGAGGTGCCACCGCTGGTGGAAGGCGTGGTGTCGCGGCCGGTGATGGCCTTGATGCTGGCCGATACGGCGTCCAGCAGCTCACCCGGCTCGGTGAGGAAGGGCAGGCCGGACAGGGCCCACTCCAGGTGATAGTCCAGCTTGTGCTTGTCGAGGATGGCCTCGACGCGGCGCTGCAGGCCTTCCACGGTGGATTCGGTGGAGAAGCGGAAGTTGAACACCGCCACCAGGTCGCCGGGGATCACGTTGGTGGCGCCGGTGCCGGAATTGACGTTGGACACCTGGAAGCTGGTGGGCGGGAAGAATTCGTTGCCGTCGTCCCAATGCTCGGCGGCGAGTTCCGCCAGGGCCGGCGCGGCCAGGTGGATGGGGTTCTTCGCCAGGTGCGGGTAGGCCACGTGGCCCTGCACGCCGCGCACGGTCAGCTTGCAGCCGAGGGAGCCGCGACGGCCGTTCTTCACCACGTCACCCACCAGGGAGGTGCTCGACGGCTCGCCGACGATGCACCAGTCCAGGCGCTCGCCACGGGCGGCCAGGCGTTCGACCACGGCCTTGGTCCCGTGGTGGGCCGGGCCTTCTTCGTCACTGGTGATCAGGAAGGCGATGGCGCCCTTGTGCTGGGGGTGTTCGGCGACGAAACGCTCCACGGCGATGACCATGGACGCGAGGCTGCCCTTCATGTCCGCCGCGCCACGGCCGCAGAGCATGCCCTGGTCGTCGATCAGTGCATCGAAGGGCTGGTGCTGCCAGGCCTGAACCGGGCCGGTGGGAACCACGTCGGTATGGCCGGCGAAGCAGAGCACCGGACCCTCGTTGCCACGAATGGCCCAGAAGTTCTCCACGTCCTCGATGCGCATGCGCTCGATGCGGAAGCCCACGGCTTCCAGCCGGCGCATCATCAGGTCCTGGCAGCCTTCGTCGACCGGGGTGACGGACGGGCGGCGGATAAGCTCGCAGGCGAGTTCGAGGGTGGGGGACAGGGCAGACATGAAAGGCTCCGGGAAGCAGCGCGGCAACTGAGGGGTGAAAAGGCGGATATCTTAAAACAAGAACGGCGGCCAAGGGCCGCCGTTTAAGGCTTTCGCGCACCAATCAGGCGGTGGCGACTTCCTCGTCCTGCTCCTCCTGCCCTTTGGGCAGGGAGGAGAGCAGCGCCATGATCAGCGCCGCCAGGTACGGCAGGGACTGCACCAGCAGCATGGCCACCCAGAACTTCACGTCCGGACTGGGCATGCCCTGGACCACGGCGATACCGATGGCCGCGCCCCACAGCAGGAGCATGATGAAGACCTCTTCGCGGGCCTCGGCCAGGGCCATCAGCAGGCCATGGTTACTGCGCATCTTCGGCGTGCGGAAGAACGGAATGCTCTTGGTGAAGAAGCCGTAGAGCACCGCCTTGGCGATGGTGTGCGAGAGCGCGAGGCCCGCCACCGCAGCACAGAAGGCGTCCTTCAGGTTGACCCCCACCGCGCGCTGGTAGAGGAACACGATCTTGCCCACCTTGAAGAAGAACAGCGCCAGCGGCGGAATGGCGAAGATCAGCAGCGGCGGGTCGACCCGTTGCGGCACGATGATCATCGCCGCCGACCAGAGCAGGGCGCCGGCGGTGAAGAAGATGTTCAGGCCGTCGGCCACCCAGGGCAGCCAGCCGGCGATGAAGTGGTAACGCTGGCCCTGCTTGAGCTTGGAGTCCTTGCCCAGGAACAGGCTGCGGGCGTGGCCCTTCATGATCTGGATGGCGCCGTAGGCCCAGCGGAAGCGCTGCTTCTTGTAGTCGATGAAGGTGTCCGGCATCAGCCCGCGGCCGAAGCTCTGGTGCGCGTAGGCCGCGGCGTAGCCGCTCTTGAACACGCGCAGGCCGAGTTCGGCGTCTTCGCAGATGGTCCAGTCGGCCCACTTCAGCTCGTCCATCACGTTGCGCCGGATCATGGTCATGGTGCCGTGCTGGATGATGGCGTTGCGGTCGTTGCGGGTGATCATGCCGATGTGGAAGAAGCCCTTGTACTCGGCGTAGCAGAGCCGCTTGAAGGTGTTCTCGTTGCCGTCGCGGTAGTCCTGCGGCGACTGCACCACGGCGATGTCCGGGTCGGCGAAGTGCGGAACCATGTATTTGAGCCAGTTGCGGTCGACGCAGTAGTCGGAGTCGATCACCGCGATCACTTCGGCGTCCGGCGCGGTGTACGGCAGTATGTAGTTGAGCGCGCCGCCTTTGAAGCCTTCCAGCGGGGCGACGTGGAAGAACTTGAAGCGCGGGCCCAGCTGTTCGCAGTAGTCGCGCACCGGTTCCCAGACGGCCGGGTCCTTGGTGTTGTTGTCGATGATCAGGACTTCGTAGTCCGGATAGTCGAGGTTGGCCAGGGCGTCGAGGGTCTGTTTGACCATCTCCGGCGGCTCGTTGTAGCAGGGCACGTGTACCGACACCTTGGGCCGGTAGGCGGTGTCGGCCAGCACCGGCAGGAACGGACGGCGGCGCTTGCGCACCCAGACCGCCTCGGCCAGTTCGTGGGCCTCGGTCAGCAGCACGATGAACACGCCGAGGGCACCTATGCCCAATAGCATGCCCACGGTCAGGCTGAACCAGGTGCTGTACTGCTGGCTGTAGTCGTAGGCGATCCACACCAGGACGGAGCCGCCAGCGAAGGCGACGAAGGTCAGGAAGGTGCGGCCGCGCTGGCGCAGGGCGCTGCCGTCGATCAGCATCAGGGCCAGGGCCAGCAGGGCCATGACCACCGAGGCCACGGCCAGGATGCGCCATTGCGGGATGGCGATCACCGGGCCCTCGAAGGCGAACTTGGGCTGGCGGTCGAGGTTGTAGACGCCCCAGTAGGCGCCCACCGAACCTTCGTCACTGGCCTTCCACGGCTGGTCGAAGGCCTCGATCACGAAGTAGTTGTAGCCTTTGGCGTTGAGGGCGTTGACCAGGGTACGCAGGTAGATGGCCTGGTCGGCCTGGGAGGCGTCGGCACCGCCGCGCATGCGGCCATTGCTCGGCCAGCCCACCTCGGACAGCAGCAGGGGCTTCTTCGGGAAGGCCTTCTTCAGGTCCTTGGCGCGCTCCAGGACGAAGTCGGTGGAGTCTTCCATGGGCACGAATTCCCAGTACGGCAGCACGTGGGCGGCCACCAGGTCGACGTGCTTGGCCAGCTCCGGGTACTTCAGCCAGATGTGCCACTGCTCGGAGGTGGTCACCGGGACCTTCACCGCGGAGCGGACGCGGTCGAGGTAGACCATCAGGTCCTTGCGGCTGATCTCGCGACGGAACAGGGCTTCGTTGCCCACCACCACGCGGACCACACTGCGTGAGGCGTTGGCGATTTCGATGGCCTTGGCGATCTCGCGCTCGTTGCGCTCCTCGTCGGGGCTGATCCACACGCCGAGGGTCACCCGCAGGCCGAATTCCTCGGCCAGGCGGGGGATGTCGGCCAGGGTGCCGTCTACCGAATAGGTACGGATGTTGTCGGTCTGCTTGCTCAGCAGCTCGAGGTCCTGGCGGATCTGTTCGTCGGTGGGGTAGCGATTCTGCTGGGGATTCTGGTCCGCGCGGAACGGCGAGAAGGAATAACCGGAGATCTGTTCCGGCCAGTCCGGCGCGGTGACCGGGCGGTTGTACAGCGCCCAGATACCGGTGAACAACGCGGCAACTGCCACGAAGACCACCAGATTGAGTCCAAATTTACGCGATGGCATAGAGGTCAAGGGTTCCGAAGCATGGAACTAAGGTAGGGCCAGCGGTTTGCTGGACGGCGCGAATGCTACTCCGGCGCCCAACAGCTGTACAGATTGCGACCAGCCGGGACAGCCGGATGGCCGCCCGCGCCAGTAGTTTTGTTTGCCAGGAGGGGCAGAAGTTCGGCGATTGCGGCGAAAAGTCGCGATGACTTGACCTGGATCAGCCTCAGAGGGCCCTTAGGAGAATGCGCTCGCTCGCCTCCAGGTCGAGGTCGCGCCGTTCGCCCAGGGCGGTCATGCCGTGGCGCGCCAGTTGGGCCAGTACCTGGGGGATGACGTCGGCGTCCAGGCCGTGTTCCCGCAGGCGGGTGGGCACGCCCATGCGCTTGAAGAAGTCGCGGGTGGCCTGGATGGCGGCGTCGATGCGATGTTCTTCGTCGCCTTCCTTCAGGCCCCAGACGCGGGTGGCGTACTGCAGCAGCTTGTCGCGCTTGGCCACGCGCCGCTCGGCGAGCAGGGCGGGCAGCACGACCGCCAGGGTCTGCGCGTGGTCGATGTGATAGATGGCGGTGAGTTCGTGGCCGATCATGTGGGTGGACCAGTCCTGGGGCACGCCACAGCCGAGCAGGCCGTTCAGCGCCTGGGTGGCGCACCACATCAGGTTGGCGCGCACGGCATAGTCCTCGGGGTTGGCCAGCGCCTTGGGGCCTTCCTCGATCAGGGTCAGCAGCAGGCCCTCGGCATAGCGGTCCTGCAGGGGCGCGTCGGCCGGGTAGGTCAGGTATTGCTCGATGGTGTGGACGAAGGCGTCCACCACGCCGTTGCCGATCTGCCTGGGCGGCAGGCTGAAGGTGGTGCGCGGGTCGAGGATGGCGAAGCGTGGATAGAGCAGGGCGCTGGAGAACGAGAGCTTCTCCTGGCGGGCCACATGGGTGACCACGCCGTGGGGGTTGCTCTCGGAACCGGTGGCGGCCAGGGTCAGGACGCAACCCAGCGGCAGGGCGGCGGTGATGCGTTTGCCGCTGAGCAGCTCCATCGGGTCGCCGTCGTGGCGGGCGGCGGCGGCGATGAACTTGCTGCCGTCGATCACCGACCCGCCGCCGACCGCGACGATGAAGTCGCATTGCTCGGCGCGGGCCAGGTCCGTGGCCTTGACCAGGGTGTCGAACTGCGGGTTGGCCTCGATGCCGCCGAAGCGCGTCACCTGGTGGCCGACCAGGGCTTCCTCCACCTGTTGCCAGACCCCGTTCTGGAAGATACTGCCGCCACCATGGGTCACCAGCACCCGGCTGCCGGCCGGCACATCTCGCGCCAGCTTGGCGATCTGGCCTTCGCCGAAATGGATGCGGGTGGGGTTGTAGAAGGTGAAGTTGCGCATGGGCGGTTCCCTTGTCGTTATCGGCCGACTATAGCGCTGGCGGACCCTGGCCGAATCTATGGGGCACCATTCAGCGGCAATGGACTTGGGCCGAGGGATAGCGCTTCCTATAATGCGCGCCCGCCCGAAGGTTGGCGATGGGAGTGAATATGAGTACAGACGAGCGTTTCGGCGGCATTGCCCGGCTTTATGGCCTGGAAGGGCTCGCCCGGTTGCAGGCGGCCCATGTGGCGGTGGTCGGCATCGGCGGCGTGGGTTCCTGGACGGCCGAGGCCCTGGCGCGCTCCGGGGTCGGGGAAATCTCCCTGTTCGACCTGGACGACGTCTGCGTCACCAACACCAACCGCCAGGTGCATGCCATCGAAGGTGCCGTGGGCAAGGCCAAGGTGGCGGTGATGGGCGAGCGCCTGCGTGCCATCAACCCGGCCTGCGTGGTGCATGAGGTGGCCGACTTCGTCACCCGCGAGACCATGGCCGAGTACATCACCCCCGAACTGGATGCGGTGATCGACTGCATCGACAGCGTCGCGGCCAAGGCGGCACTGATCGCCTGGTGCAAGCGGCGCAAGATCCAGATCGTCACCACCGGCGGTGCCGGCGGCCAGGTGGACCCGGCGCAGATCCAGGTCGCCGACCTCAACAAGACCTTCAATGACCCGTTGGCGGCCAAGGTGCGCTCCACCCTGCGTCGCGACTACAACTTCTCCCGCACCCCGGGGCGTACCTACAGCGTGCCCTGCGTGTTCTCCACCGAGCAGCTTCGCTATCCCAAGCCGGACGGTTCGGTGTGCCAGCAGAAGAGCTTCGTCGGCGAAGGGGTGAAGCTGGACTGCGCCGGCGGTTTCGGCGCGGTGATGATGGTCACCGCCACCTTCGGCATGGTGGCGGCGGCACGCATTGTGGATAAGTTGGTGGCCGGGGCGCGGCGGCCGTCGGAGCGGCAGGCCGGCTAGGGACAGCTGCGCCGTCCTTTCGCGAATGAATTCGCTCCTGCGGAACCGTAGGTTGTGGCAGAGCGGAGCGAAGCCCAACATCCCGTCGTTGGGCCTCGCTCCTCGGCGCCAACCTACGTCGCCAGCTCGGCCATCTTCTTCAGCACGGCGTTCAGGCCGTTGCTGCGCGACGGCGACAACTGGCGGGCCAGGCCCAACTGGTTGAACCAGTCGGCCAGGTCCAGGGTGGCCAGCTCCGCCGCCGGCAGGCCATCGACCCGCGCCAGCAGCACCGCCAGCAGGCCACGGATCAGCCGGGCATCGCTGGCGGCGCGGAAGTGCCAGTGGCCATCGCGCATCTCGCCCACCAGCCAGACCTGGCTTTCGCAGCCGTGGACGCGGTTGGCGTCGCTGCGCTCGGCATCTGTCAGGGCTTCCAGTCGTTCGCCCCACTGCATCAGCAGGCGCGCGCGTTGTTCCCAGCCGCCCGCGGCGGTGAAGGTTTCGAGGGCCTCGCGGGCCTTTTCCGGCAGGCTCATCGCAGCAGCTCCAGGGCCTTGTCCAGGGCGCCGAAGAAGCGTTCCAGGTCGGTTCCGTCGTTGTACAGGCCCAGGGAAACGCGAATGGCGCCGGAGAGACCGAGGGTCTGCATCAGCGGCATGGCGCAGTGATGGCCGGCGCGCACGGCGATGCCCTGCTCGGTGAGCAGGTGGGCGAGGTCGGCGTTGTGCACGCTTTCGACCTGGAAGCTGGCCAGGGCCAGTTCCGGCTCGCCCAGCAGGCGCACGCCGTCGCGCGCGGCGAGGCCGGCCAGCAGTTTCAGGTGCAGGGCGGCCTCATGGCCGGCCACGGCCGCCTGGTCCAGGTTGCCCAGGTAGTCCAGCGCGGCCCCCAGGCCGATCACCGAGGCGATGGCCGGGGTGCCGGCCTCGAAGCCCAGCGGGGCACCGTGGAAGTCGGCCGCCTGGTAGCTGGCGGTATGGACCATCTCGCCACCGAACTGCCAGTGGCGCAGCCGGGCCAGCGCTTCGCCGCGACCGTAGAGCACGCCGACGCCGTCCGGGCCGTAGAGCTTGTGGCTGGAGAAGGTGTAGAAGTCGCAGCCCATGGCCCGTACGTCATGGCGGCCGTGGACGGCGCCCTGGGCCCCGTCCACCACCGTGAGGGCGCCCTGGGCGCGGGCCAGGGCCAGCAACTCGGTCAGCGGCTGCCAGCGGCCGAGCACGTTGGACAGCTGGCTCACCGCCAGCAGCCGGGTGCGTGGGCCGATCAGCTCGCGGGCCCGGACCAGGTCGATCAGGCCACGGTCGTCCAGGGGCAGCACCACCAGCTTGAGCTGTCGGCGCAGGGCCAGTTGCTGCCAGGGCAGCAGGTTGGCGTGGTGCTCCAGGGCGCTGATGACCAGCTCGTCGCCGGGCTGGAACAGCTGCTCCAGGCCGTAGGCCAGCAGGTTGATGGCCTCGGTGGTGCCGCGGGTGAAGAGGATCTCCGCCGGACTGGCGGCGTTCAGCCAGTGCGCCGCCTGGGTGCGGGTCCCTTCGAAGGCGCGGGTGGCGCGCTCGCCGGGCAGGTGCTGGGCACGGTGCACGTTGGCCGCGCCACTGGCGTAGTAGCCGAGCAGGGCGTCCAGCACCGCCTGGGGCTTCTGCGCGGTGGCGGCGCTGTCCAGGTAGGTCTGGCCCTCGGCCGTCAGGGCCGAAAGCGCGGGGAAATCGGAACGCCAGGGGGATTTCAGGGACATGGCTGAAGCACGGATAGAGTGGAAATGAGGCCGGCCGAAACAAGAACAGGCCCGGATGCCCGGTCTACTGAGTGTAAACGAGCGTCCGGGCCTGGTCGGAGCAGGTCCCGGGGCGAGGGCCTCGGGACAACGGCTTAGTTATGCGCGTGAAGGGCTTCGTTCAGCTCGATCGCGGTCTTGTTGGTCTTGCACTCGACGGCGCCGTTCTGCGAGTTGCGGCGGAACAGCAGGTCGGCCTGGCCGGCCAGGTCGCGGGCCTTGACCACCTTCACCAGCTGGTTCTGGTCGTCCAGCAGGGCCACCTTGGTGCCGGCGGTGATGTACAGGCCGGCTTCGACGATGTTGCGGTCGCCCAGCGGGATGCCGATGCCGGCGTTGGCGCCGATCAGGCAGCCTTCGCCCACGGAGATGACGATGTTGCCGCCGCCGGACAGGGTGCCCATGGTGGAGCAGCCGCCGCCCAGGTCCGAGCCCTTGCGCACGAAGACGCCAGCGGAGACGCGGCCTTCGATCATGCCCGGGCCTTCGGTGCCGCCGTTGAAGTTGATGAAGCCTTCGTGCATCACGGTGGTGCCTTCACCCACGTAGGCGCCCAGGCGCACGCGGGCGGTGTCGGCGATACGTACGCCGGCCGGGACCACGTAGTCGGTCATTTTCGGGAACTTGTCCACGGAGATGACTTCCAGCAGCTCGCCCTTCAGGCGGGCTTCCAGCTGGCGCTCGGCCAGTTCGCCGAGGTCGATGGCGCCCTGGCTGGTCCAGGCCACGTTCGGCAGCAGCGGGAAGATGCCGGTCAGGTTCAGGCCATGGGGACGGGCCAGGCGGTGGGACAGCAGGTGCAGCTTGAGGTAGGCCTCCGGGGTGGAGGTCAGCGCGGCGTCTTCGGCGAGCAGGGTGGCGACCAGCGGCTTGTGGCTTTCGGCCAGGCGGGTCAGCAGCGCGGCCTGGGCGGCGTCGATGTCCTTCAGGGCGGTGGCCAGCTGGGCGGCCTGGGCATTGCTGATGGCGATGGCCTGGTTGCCGGCGCTGTAGCCGAGCACCGGGGCGACGGCGGCCACCAGCTGCTCGGAGGGCTTGAGCAGGGGCTGGGCGTAGAAGACTTCGAGCCAGTTGCCCTGGCGGTTCTGGGTGCCGACGCCGAAGGCGATGCTGAAGAGAGCGTTGGACATGGGGGTTCCTCTTGCTGAAGGGGTTGGTCAGGCACCGCGCTGGCGCGGTGCCTGGTCGTTGATCGGGGTTACTTGAAGGCCGCGGCGTAGAGGTCCGGCTTGAATCCGACCAGGGTGCGCTCACCCAGGTCCAGCACCGGTCGCTTGATCATGGAAGGCTGGGCCAGCATCAGGGCGACGGCCTTGTCCTGGTCCAGGTCGGCCTTCTGCGCGTCATCCAGCTTGCGGAAGGTGGTGCCGGCGCGGTTCAGGACGACTTCCCAGCCGTGCTCGGCGCACCACTTTTCCAGGTTGGCGCGATCGATGGCCGAGGCCTTGTAGTCATGGAAGCTGTAGGCGATGCCCTGCTCTTCGAGCCAGGTGCGGGCCTTCTTCATGGTGTCGCAGGCCTTGATGCCGTAGAGGGTGATGCTCATGGTGCGTTTCCTTTGAATCTCACAGGCCTTTGACGAAGGCGCGGATGCGTTCGGCGGCCTCGACGCACTCGGCCAGTGGGGCCACCAGGGCCATGCGCACACGGCCGGCGCCGGGGTTGAAGCCGTCGACTGCGCGGGACAGGTACGAGCCGGGGACCACGGTGACGTGTTCGCGGGCGAACAGCTCGCGGGTGAAGGTCTCGTCGTCCACCGGGGTTTTCGGCCAGAGGTAGAAGCCGCCGTCGGGGCGCTGCACGTCCAGCACCGGGCCGAGGATATCCAGCATGGCGTCGAACTTCTCGCGGTACAGGGCGCGGTTGGCGCGCACGTGGACTTCGTCGTTCCAGGCCGCGACGCTGGCCAGTTGGGTCTGCACCGGCATGGCGCAGCCGTGGTAGGTGCGGTAGAGCAGGAACGACTTGAGGATAGCGGCGTCGCCGGCGACGAAGCCGGAGCGCAGGCCCGGCAGGTTGGAGCGCTTGGACAGGCTGTGGAACACCACGCAGCGTTTGAAGTCGGAGCGGCCCAGCTCGGCGCAGGCGGTAAGCAGGCCGGCCGGCGGGTTCTGCTCGTCGAAGTAGAGCTCGCTGTAGCACTCGTCGGCGGCGATCACGAAATCGTGTTCATCGGCCAGGGCGATCAGCTTCTTCAGGGTGTCCAGCGGGATCAGCGCCCCGGTGGGGTTGCCGGGGGAGCAGAGGAAGAGGATCTGGCAGCGCTGCCAGACTTCGGCCGTAACGGCGTCGAAGTCCGGATTGAAGCCGTTCTCCGCCAGGCACGGCAGGTAATGGGGCTCGGCGCCGGCCAGCAGGGCCGCGCCTTCGTAGATCTGATAGAAGGGGTTCGGGCTGACCACCAGGCCGTTGTCGGCGCGGTTGACCACGGTTTGGGTGAAGGCGAACAGCGCCTCACGGGTGCCGTTCACCGGCAGTACGTGGCGGGCGGCATCGAGCCAGCCGGCCGGCACCTGGAAGCGCCGTTCGCACCAGGCGGCGATGGCCTCGCGCAGCGCCGGAATGCCCAGGGTGGTGGGGTAGACCGCCAGCTGTTCGAGGTTGGCCGCCAGGGCCTCGGCGACGAAGGCCGGGGAGCGGTGCTTGGGCTCGCCGATGGAGAGGGCGATGGCCTTCTTCTCCGCCGGCGGCTGGGCCCCGGCCAGCAGGGCACGGAGCTTCTCGAAGGGGTAGGGCTGCAGGTGGTTCAGTGCTTCGTTCATGGTTGTAGGGCGTCAACAGGGAGGTCGTGGGTGGAACGGTGCAATGCGGCCTGCGGCCTTATTGCACCCTACGGATTCAAATGCTCAGTCGTGTCGGGTCCAGGCTCTGGCCGTTGGCCTGGGACAGCTGGGAGACGATGGCCTCCTGCAGGCGCTGGCACAGTTCGGGGTCTGAAAGTGGCTGGTTGCGGGCGTCGGTGACGAAGAAGACGTCTTCCACCCGTTCGCCCAGGGTGGCGATCTTGGCGTTCTGCAGCGACAGGTCGAACTCCAGGAAGATGCGTCCGATGCGCGCCAGCAGGCCCGGGCGGTCGGGGGCGATCAGTTCGAGGATGGTCACCGGGCGCTGGGCGTCGTTGGAGATGGTCACCTGGGGCGGGAAGGCGAAGTGCTTGAGCTGGCGCGGCACGCGGCGCTGGATGATGGCCGGGTACTCGTCCGGGTTCTTCAGGGCGTCGATCAGGCCTTCGCGGATCTCGCGGATGCGCGCCGGGTTCTCGCCGATCCGCCCGCCGTCCGCGTCGAGCACGATGTAGGTGTCGAGGGTGAACTGGCTGGTGGAGGTGATGATCCGCGCGTCGTGGATGTTCAGGTTCAGCTGGCTCATGGCGGCCACGGTCACGGCGAAGAAGTCGTGCTGGTCCGGGGCGTAGATGAAGATCTGGGTGGCGCCCTCGAACTCGCGCTGGGCGGTTTCCTTGATCAGTACCAGGGGGTCGTTGCCGGCCGGGTGCTGGAGGATGGCCTCGGTGTGCCAGGCCACGTCGTTGGCGGTGTGGCGCAGGAAGTAGTCATCGCCCAGCTGCGACCAGAGCTGCTCGGCATCGTCCTGGTCGGTGCCGTTGCGCACCAGGATGTCGATGGCCGCCGACTGGGTCTGGCGGATCTGCTCTTCGCGGTCCAGCGGGTTTTCCAGGCCACGGCGCAGGGCGCGCTTGGTCTCGGTGTAGAGCTGGCGCAGCAGGCTGGCGCGCCAGGAGTTCCACAGGCTCGGGTTGGTGGCGTTGATGTCGGCCACGGTGAGCACGTAGAGGTAGTCCAGGCGGGTCTGGTCGCCCATGACGCGGGCGAAGTCGTAGATCACCTGCGGGTCGGAGAGGTCCTTGCGCTGGGCGGTGGTGGACATCACCAGGTGGTGCTGCACCAGCCAGGCCACCAGGCGCGAGTCCCACACCGGCAACTGGTGGCGGGCGCAGAAGGCCTCGGCGTCCACCGCGCCCAGCTCGGAGTGGTCGCCGCCCCGGCCCTTGCCGATGTCGTGGTAGAGCCCGGCGAGGTAGATCAGCTCCGGCTTGGGCAGCTTGTCCATGAGCTTGCTGGCCAGGGGGAATTTCTCCGCCAGTTCCGGCCACTTCAGCTTGCGCAGGTGCTTGATCAGGTTGAGGGTGTGGGCGTCCACCGTATAGATGTGGAACAGGTCGTGCTGCATCTGCCCGATGATCTGGCCGAACTCCGGGAGATAGCGGCCGAGGATGCCGTAGCGGTTCATCCGCCGCAGGTTGCGGTGGATGCCCTGGGTCGACTTGAACAGCTCGATGAACAGGCTGGTATTGCGGATGTCCTTGCGGAAGTCGTCGTCGATCAGGTCGCGACTGGCGCGCAGCAGGCGGATGGTGTCCGCCCGCACGCCCTTGATGTCCGGGTGCTGGGCCATCAGCACGAAGATTTCCAGCAGGGCGAAGGGGGTGCGCTTGAAGACGTTGGGGTGGGTCACTTCGATGTAGCCGTCGCGCAGCTGGAAGCGGCTGTTCAGCGGCTGCGCCTGGCCGGTTTCGCCGGCGCGCAGGATGACTTCCTCGAAGTGCTGGTTGATCAGGTCGCTCAGCTCGGAGACCCCCATCACCACCCGGTAGTACTTCTGCATGAAGCGCTCGATGGCGAGCTTGCCGTCGCCTTCCTCGAAACCGAGCAGGGCGGCGATCTTGCGCTGGTGGTCGAACAGCAGGCGATCTTCGGCGCGGCCGGCCAGCATGTGCAGGGCGTAGCGCACCTTCCAGAGGAACTCCTGGCTGGAGGCCAGCGTGCTGCACTCGCTTTCCACCAGGAACCCCTGCTGTACCAGGCCGTGCAGGTTGAGGCTGCCGAACTGGCGGCGGGCGACCCAGAGGATGGTCTGGATGTCGCGCAGGCCGCCTGGCGAGCCCTTCACGTTGGGTTCCAGGTTGTACTCGGTGTCGTTGTACTTGGCGTGGCGGCTGCGCTGCTCCTGGCGCTTGGCGAGGAAGAAGTGCTTGCTCGGCCACATCTGCTCGGGGCTGGTGACTTCCAGCATGCGCTGGCGCAGGTGCTCGGGGCCGGCGATGGTGCGGCTTTCCATCAGGTTGGTGATCACCGTCAGGTCGGCGCGCGCCTCCTCGCCGCACTCGGCTACCGAGCGCACGCTCTGGCCCACTTCCAGGCCGATGTCCCAGAGCAGGGTGAGGAAGCCCTCGATGGGTTCGCGGAAGACTTCGTGGTCGGCGCTGTCCAGCAGGATCAGCAGGTCGATGTCGGAGTAGGGGTGGAGCTCGCCACGGCCATAGCCGCCGACCGCCAGCAGGGCGATGTCGGCGTCTTCGCTCCAGCCGAAGCGTTCCCAGGCCGCCCGCAGTATCTGGTCGACGAACCAGGCGCGGTCCTCCACCAGGCGACGGATGTCGCGGCCGCTGGCGAAACGGTTGTCGAGTACTTCGCGGGCCTGGCGTATGGCTTTCTTGAAGGCAGCGATGGGGCTGGACTTCAAGGCCAGTTCCGCCTGGAACTGCCCGCGGTCGAACAACTCGGGATCCACCTGCGGCATGGGGCGGCTTTCCTTATATGGGTTGTGGTCAGGCCGAGGTGCGCGGCAGGGTGTCATCGCTGCGCAGGGTGAGGATCTCGTAGCCGTCGGCGGTCACCAGGACGGTGTGCTCCCACTGGGCGGAGAGCTTGCGGTCCTTGGTGATGGCGGTCCAGCCGTCGCCCAGCAGTCGGGTTTCCGGGCGGCCCTGGTTGATCATCGGCTCGATGGTGAAGGTCATGCCTTCCTTGAGCTCCATGCCGGTACCGGCACGGCCGTAGTGCAGCACCTGGGGTTCTTCGTGGAACACCGCACCGATGCCATGGCCACAGTACTCGCGGACCACCGAGTAGCCCAGCTTCTCGGCGTGCTTCTGGATCACTTCGCCGATGTCGCCCAGGCGCGCGCCCGGCTTGACCAGCTCGATGCCCTTGTACATGCACTCCTGGGTCACGCGGCAGAGCTTGTCGGCCCACTCGGGCGTCTTGCCCACCAGGAACATCTTGCTGGTATCGCCGTGGTAGCCGTCCTTGATGACGGTGACGTCGATATTGAGGATGTCGCCTTCCTTCAGCGGCTTCTCGTTGGGGATGCCGTGGCACACCACATGGTTGATCGAGGTGCAGATCGACTTGGGGAAGCCCTTGTAGTTGAGGGGCGCCGGAATCGCCTGCTGCACATTGACGATGTAGTCGTGGCAGATGCGGTCCAGTTCGTCGGTGGTCACGCCGGGTTTGACATGCTCGCCGATCATCTCCAGCACTTCGGCGGCCAGGCGGCCGGCCACGCGCATTTTCTCGATTTCTGCGGGCGTCTTGATGGTGACGGTCATAGTGGCTCTCGGGCGCAAACGGAAAAGGCTTGATATTAACAGCTTCGGCCTGCATGCCATAAGCGGCAAGCGCGGGTCGCCGGTTTCCGAGCTTCAAGCCTGTAGCTTCGAGTGGCTTTCTATGCTATAAAACGCGCCGCTTTACGGGCGTGCTGTCCGTTGAGCTCAAACCCGCACACGTATCGACACGATATCCTGGGTGCCCGCAAGGGTTGGATATTGGGATGCGTGGAGGCCTAACCCGACTTATCGAGGAATAGAAATGTCCCAAGTCAACATGCGCGATATGCTGAAGGCCGGTGTGCACTTCGGCCACCAGACCCGTTACTGGAACCCGAAAATGGGCAAGTACATTTTCGGCGCGCGTAACAAGATCCACATCATCAACCTTGAAAAAACCCTGCCGATGTTCAACGAAGCTCTGTCCTTCGTTGAGAAGCTGTCCGCAGGCAAGAACAAGGTTCTGTTCGTCGGCACCAAGCGTTCCGCTGGCAAGATCGTTCGCGAAGAAGCTGCTCGTTGCGGCTCCCCGTACGTCGATCACCGCTGGCTGGGCGGCATGCTGACCAACTACAAGACCATCCGTCAGTCCATCAAGCGTCTGCGCGAGCTGGAAACCCAGGCTCAGGACGGCACCTTCGCCAAGCTGACCAAGAAAGAAGCCCTGATGCGCAGCCGCGACCTCGAGAAACTCGAGCGCAGCCTGGGCGGCATCAAGGAAATGGGCGGCCTGCCGGACGCTCTGTTCGTCGTTGACGTGGACCACGAGCGCATCGCCATCAGCGAAGCCAACAAGCTGGGCATCCCGGTAATCGGCATCGTCGATACCAACAGCAGCCCTGAAGGCGTTGATTACGTCATCCCGGGTAACGACGACGCCATCCGCGCCGTTCAGCTGTACCTGGCCAGCGTTGCTGATGCTGTAATCCGCGGCCGTCAGAATGCCGTTGGCGGCCCTGACGAGTTCGTCGAAGAAGCTGCTTCCGAGGCCGCAGAAGGCTGATTCATAGCCATCTAGCGTTACCCGGTGCGCAAGAAGGGGGCTAGGCCCCCTTTTTGCCACCTTCGAATTGTGAATGCCCGGATCATCGGGCTGAATGGTTGAAAACCTATTCAAGAGGATTGCGACATGGCAGAGATTACTGCAGCCCTGGTTAAAGAACTGCGCGAGCGTACCGGCCTCGGCATGATGGATTGCAAGAAGGCCCTGACCGCCGCCGAAGGCGATATCGAGAAGGCCATCGACGACATGCGCGCCGCCGGCGCCATCAAGGCTGCCAAGAAGGCCGGCAACATCGCCGCCGAAGGTGCCATCGCTGTCAAGGTTGCCGACGACAACAAGGTTGCCGTCATCATCGAAGTCAACTCCCAGACCGACTTCCTGGCTCTGCAGGACGACTTCAAGTCCTTCGTTGCCACTTCCCTGGAACAGGCTTTCAACGAGAAGCTGACCGACGCCGCTCCGCTGGTTGAATCCCGCGAAGAAGCCCGTCTGGCCCTGGTTTCCAAAACCGGCGAGAACGTCAACATCCGTCGTCTGGTCCGCGTTGAAGGCGACGTGGTTGGTGCCTACCTGCACGGCCACCGCATCGGCGTAGTCGTGAACCTGAAAGGCGGCACTCCGGAACTGGCCAAGGACATCGCCATGCACGTGGCTGCCAGCAACCCGCAGTTCCTGAACGCTTCCCAGGTTTCCGAAGAAGCCATCGCCAAGGAAAAGGAAATCTTCCTGGCTCTGAACGCCGACAAGATCGCCGGCAAGCCGGAAAACATCGTCGAGAACATGGTCAAGGGCCGTATCGCCAAGTTCCTGGCCGAAGCCAGCCTGGTCGAGCAAGCCTTCGTCAAGGATCCGGAAGTCAAGGTCGGTGACCTGGCCAAGAAAGCCGGCGCCGAGATCGTTTCCTTCGTTCGCTACGAAGTAGGCGAAGGCATCGAGAAAGTCGAAGTAGACTTCGCTGCCGAAGTAGCTGCCCAGGTCGCCGCTACCAAGCAATAAGACGGCTTCGGCTGTCGCCCCGCAAGAGGCTGCCCGCTAACGCGTGCGGCCTCTTCGTCAAAATGGGGAGCCGATTCGGGCAGGTTCCCGGTGGCGGGCCCGGTTTCCGGGAATCAACCGTCGCTTGCGCAGTCTCAGGACTCGCCAGTACATAGGGTCGCAAGATCCGCGAATTCACATAGCGCCGCAGGAGAGATACGCAATGGCTCAGCAGGTGAGTGGTCGCCAACCTCGCTATAAACGCATTCTGCTCAAACTCAGCGGTGAGGCCCTGATGGGCTCCGAGGAATTCGGCATCGATCCGAAAGTCCTCGATCGCATGGCGTTGGAAATCGGCCAACTGGTCGGTATCGGCGTCCAGGTAGGCCTGGTCATCGGCGGTGGCAACTTGTTCCGTGGCGCGGCCCTGAGCGCCGCCGGCATGGATCGAGTGACCGGCGACCACATGGGCATGCTGGCTACTGTGATGAACGCCCTGGCCATGCGCGACGCGCTGGAGCGTTCGAACATCCCGGCCATCGTCATGTCGGCCATCTCCATGGTCGGCGTGACCGACCACTACGACCGCCGCAAGGCGATGCGCCACCTGGTTTCCGGTGAGGTGGTGATCTTCTCCGCCGGTACCGGCAACCCCTTCTTCACCACCGACTCGGCCGCCTGCCTGCGCGCCATCGAAGTGGATGCGGACGTGGTGCTCAAAGCCACCAAGGTCGATGGCGTGTACACTGCCGACCCGTTCAAGGACCCCAATGCCGAGAAGTTCGAGCGTCTGACCTACGACGAAGTGCTCGATCGCAAGCTGGGCGTCATGGACCTCACGGCCATTTGTCTGTGCCGTGACCAGAAGATGCCGCTGCGGGTCTTCAATATGAATAAACCGGGTGCCCTGCTGAACATTGTGGTCGGCGGCGCTGAAGGAACCCTGATCGAGGAGAGCGAACAGTGATCAACGAGATCAAGCAAGAAGCGCAGGAGCGCATGAAGAAAACCCTGGAGTCGCTGGATCATGCCTTTGCAAAGATCCGCACCGGGCGTGCGCATCCGAGCATCCTGGACAGCGTGATGGTGTCCTACTACGGCTCCGACACTCCGCTGCGCCAAGTGGCCAACGTGATTGCCGAGGATTCCCGTACCCTGGCCCTGACCGTGTTCGACAAGAGCATGATCCAGGCTGTGGAAAAGGCCATCATGACCTCCGATCTGGGCCTGAACCCGGCCACCGCCGGCACCACCATTCGCGTGCCGATGCCCGCCCTGACCGAGGAAACCCGCAAGGGCTTCACCAAGCAGGCGCGTGCCGAGGCCGAGAACGCCCGGGTTGCCGTGCGCAACATCCGTCGTGATGCGTTGGCCCAGTTGAAGGATCTGGTCAAGGAAAAGGAAATCAGCGAAGACGACGAGCGTCGCGCCGCTGACGACGTCCAGAAGCTCACTGACAAGCATGTCGGCGATGTCGACAAGGCTCTGGAAAGCAAAGAAAAAGACCTGATGGCCGTCTGACGTCCGGAAACGCCATGGACAGAACCCAGCAAGGCGCGAATCCCGCGGTGCCGCGACATGTGGCGATCATCATGGACGGCAACAACCGTTGGGCCAAGAAGCGCCTGCTGCCTGGCGTCGCCGGTCACAAGGCCGGCGTGGACGCGGTTCGGGCGGTGATCGAGGTGTGCGCCGAGGCCGGTGTCGAGGTGCTCACCCTGTTCGCCTTCTCCAGTGAGAACTGGCAGCGCCCGGCCGACGAAGTCAGTGCCCTGATGGAGCTGTTCCTGGGGGCGCTGCGCCGCGAGGCGCGACGTCTGAATCAGAACGATATCCGTCTGCGCATCATTGGCGATCGCTCGCGCTTCCATCCGGAGTTGCAGGCCGCCATGCGCGAAGCCGAGCAGTTGACCGCCGGCCACCAGCGCTTCGTCCTCCAGGTCGCCGCCAACTACGGCGGCCAGTGGGACATCACCCAGGCCGCACAGCGCCTGGCGCGAGAAGTCCAGGCCGGGCACCTGCAAGTCGACGACATTTCCCCTGAGTTGCTGCAGAGCTGCCTGGTCACCGGCGATCTGCCGTTGCCCGACCTGTGCATCCGCACCGGTGGCGAGCATCGCATCAGCAACTTCCTGCTTTGGCAGCTCGCCTATGCCGAGCTGTATTTCTCCGATCTCTTCTGGCCTGACTTCAAGCATGAAGCCATGCGCAAGGCGCTGGCCGACTACGCCAAGCGCCAGCGTCGCTTCGGCAAGACAAGCGAGCAGTTGGAAGCCGAGGCCCGAGCCAAATGCTGAAACAACGCGTCATTACCGCCCTGGTGTTGCTGCCCATCGCCCTCGCCGGGTTCTTCTGGTTGGACGGCGGCGCCTTCGCCCTGTTCATCGGCTTCGTGGTGACCCTTGGCGGTTGGGAGTGGGCGCGCCTGGCGGGCTTCTCCGCGCAACCCCTGCGCATCGCCTATGGCCTGCTCGTGGCGGCGCTGCTCTACGGGCTCTACCTGCTGCCCGCACTGGCGCCGCTGGTACTGGTGCTGGCGGTGCTCTGGTGGGGCGCCGCGACCGTTCTGGTGCTCGGTTATCCCGACACCAGCCGTTACTGGGGTGGCACGCCGGGCAAGCTGGTGATCGGCCTGCTGATCCTGCTGCCGGCCTGGCAGGGCCTGATGCTGCTCAAGCAGTGGCCGATGGCCAACTGGTTGATCGTTGCCGTGATGGTGCTGGTCTGGGCAGCCGACATCGGCGCCTACTTCTCCGGCAAGACCTTCGGCAAGCGCAAGCTGGCGCCCCAGGTGAGCCCCGGCAAGAGCTGGGAAGGCCTGATCGGCGGCCTGCTGGCCAGCCTGGCTATCACCGTGGGTGTCGGTTTCTACCGTGGCTGGGTCGGCTCCGAGATGGTCCTGGCGCTGGCGGGTGCCGCCCTGGTGGTGCTGATCTCGGTGGTGGGCGACCTCACCGAAAGCATGTTCAAGCGCCAGTCCGGCATCAAGGACAGCAGCAACCTGCTGCCGGGCCATGGTGGCGTGCTGGACCGCATCGATAGCCTGACCGCCGCCATCCCGCTGTTCGCCGTGTTGCTCTGGGCCGCCGGCTGGGGTGCGCTGTGACCCAGCCGCAACGCATAACCGTACTCGGGGCCACCGGTTCCATCGGCCTCAGTACGCTGGATGTCATTGCCCGTCATCCCGATCGTTACCAGGTATTCGCCCTCAGCGGCTTCAGTCGTCTGAGCGAGCTCGAAGCCCTGTGCCTGCGCCATCTCCCCGAATTCGCCGTGGTGCCGGATGCCGGCGCCGCCCGCCAGCTGCAAGCGGGCCTGCAGGCCGCCGGCCTGAAGACGCGGGTGCTGGTGGGGGAGGCGGGGCTCTGTGAGGTTGCCGGCCATCCGCAGGTAGACGCCGTGATGGCGGCCATCGTCGGCGCCGCCGGCCTCAAGCCGACCCTGGCTGCGGTCGAGGCGGGCAAGCGCGTGCTGCTGGCCAACAAGGAAGCGCTGGTGATGTCCGGCGCGCTGTTCATGCAGGCGGTGCGCAAGAGCGGTGCCGTGCTGTTGCCGATCGACAGCGAACACAACGCTATCTTCCAGTGCCTGCCACGGGACTACGCCCGTGGCCTGGCGCCTGTAGGCGTACGCCGTATCCTGCTGACCGCGTCCGGTGGCCCTTTCCTGGAGATGCCTGCGGAGCGTTTGGCGGACGTTACCCCCGAGCAGGCCTGCGCCCACCCGAACTGGTCCATGGGGCGCAAGATCTCCGTGGATTCGGCGAGCATGATGAACAAGGGGCTGGAGCTGATCGAGGCCTGCTGGCTGTTCGATGCGCGCCCGTCCCAGGTCGAGGTGGTGATTCACCCGCAGAGCGTGATCCATTCCCTGGTGGACTATGTGGATGGCTCGGTCCTGGCGCAGCTCGGCAACCCGGACATGCGCACCCCCATCGCCCACGCGCTGGCCTGGCCGGAGCGGATCGATTCCGGGGTGGCGCCGCTGGATCTGTTCAGCGTCGCGCGCCTGGATTTCCAGGCCCCCGACGAGCAGCGCTTCCCCTGTCTGCGCCTGGCGCGCCAGGCGGCGGAGGAGGGCGGTAGCGCCCCGGCCATGCTCAATGCCGCCAATGAGGTGGCTGTGGCCGCGTTCCTGGAGCGGCGCATCCGCTTCACCGAGATCGCGAGTATCATCGACGAAGTGCTGAACCGCGAAGCCGCGATTGCAGTCGAAACGCTGGATTCCGTGTTGCAGGCGGACGCCCGGGCTCGGGCGGCCGCGCAACAGTGGTTGGTCCGACAAGGGCGGTAAGAGGCAGCATGCCGCACACAGCCCGTTCCGGAGGAAACCGATGAGCGCGCTCTACATGATTCTGGGCACCCTGATTGCTCTCGGGGTGCTGGTCACTTTCCATGAGTTCGGCCATTTCTGGGTGGCTCGGCGTTGCGGGGTCAAGGTCCTGCGTTTCTCGGTGGGCTTCGGCACGCCGTTGCTGCGCTGGCACGATCGCCACGGCACCGAGTTCGTCGTGGCCGCGATTCCCCTGGGCGGCTATGTGAAGATGCTCGACGAGCGCGAGGCCGAAGTGCCCAGCGAGTTGCTCGAGCAATCCTTCAACCGCAAGCCCGTGGGCCAGCGCATCGCGATAGTCGCCGCCGGCCCGATAGCCAACTTCCTGCTGGCACTGCTGTTCTTCTGGGTGCTGGCCATGCTCGGCAGCCAGCAGGTGCGGCCGGTCATCGGCAGCGTGGCGCCTGACAGCATTGCCGCCCGTGCCGGCCTCGAGGCCGGCCAGGAGATCGTCGGCGTGGACGGCAAGGCCGTCACCGGCTGGTCCCAGGTCAACCTGCAACTGGTGCGCCGCCTGGGCGAAAGCGGCGCCTTGCAGGTCAGCGTGCGCGAATCCGGCGCCACCACCGAACAATCCCGCGAGCTGCAACTCAATGCCTGGCTCAAGGGTGTCGACGAACCCGATCCGATCGGCGCCCTGGGGATCACCCCCTGGCGGCCGGCGATCGCCCCGGTGCTCGCCGAACTCGATCCGAAGGGCCCGGCCCAGGCTGCCGGCCTCAAGACCGGCGACCGCCTGCTGGCCATCGATGGCCAGCCCCTGGACGACTGGCAGCAGTTGGTTGAGCGGGTGCGCAAGCGCCCGGCCGAACGCGTCACCCTGAGCGTCGAAACACAGGGCCAGGTGCGTGATGTGCAGGTGACCCTGGCCGCTCGCGGTGAGGGCGAGGCCCGCAGTGGCTACCTGGGGGCCGGGGTGAAAGGCGTGGAGTGGCCGGCGGAAATGCTCCGCGAGGTCAGCTTCGGTCCGCTGGAGGGCGTGGCGGAGGCGGCATCCAGGACCTGGTCCATGAGCCTGCTAACTCTGGATTCCCTAAAGAAAATGTTGCTTGGCGAGCTCTCGGTAAAAAACTTGAGCGGGCCGATAACCATTGCTAAAGTGGCGGGCGCTTCGGCCCAGTCCGGGGTGGGGGACTTCCTGAACTTCCTCGCCTACCTGAGCATAAGCCTGGGGGTTCTCAATCTGTTGCCAATCCCTGTCCTGGATGGGGGGCATCTGCTGTTCTACCTGATCGAATGGGCGCGAGGCCGTCCGTTGTCAGAGCGGGTGCAAGCTTGGGGGGTGCAGATAGGTATCAGCTTGGTCGTAGGGGTGATGTTGCTTGCCCTGGTCAATGATCTGAGCCGTCTGTAACAAGTCACTGAATGCCGAGTCTGCCGCCTTGTGCGGCAGATTCTTTATTACCGGTTGGAATTAAAAAGGACTTCATGAAACGCCTGCTGCTACCTGCGGTGCTTGCCGCACTCATGATCGCCGAGGTTCACGCCGAGTCCTTCAACATCTCCGACATTCGCGTCAATGGCCTGCAGCGGGTATCCGCTGGCAGCGTATTCGGCGCTCTACCGCTGAACGTCGGCGATTCGGCGGATGACCGCCGTCTGGTCGAGGCGACCCGCGCACTGTTCAAGACCGGTTTCTTCCAGGATATCCAGCTGGGCCGCGAAGGTGACGTTCTCGTCATCACCGTAGTCGAGCGTCCGTCGATTTCCAGTATCGAGATCGAGGGCAACAAGGCCATCAGCACCGAAGACCTGCTCAAGGGCCTGAAACAGTCCGGCCTGTCCGAGGGCGAGATCTTCCAGCGCGCCACCCTTGAAGGCGTGCGTAACGAACTGCAGCGCCAGTACGTGGCCCAGGGTCGCTACTCCGCCGTGATCGAAGCCGAAGTGATCCCGCAGCCGCGCAACCGCGTGGCGCTGAAGATCAACATCAACGAAGGCTCGGTCGCCGCTATCCAGCACGTCAACATCGTCGGCAACAACGTCTTCTCTGACGAAGAGCTGATCGGCCTGTTCGAACTGAAGACCACCAACTGGCTGTCCTTCTTCAAGAACGACGACAAGTACGCCCGCGAGAAACTGTCCGGCGACCTCGAGCGCCTGCGTTCCTTCTACCTGGACCGCGGCTTCATCAACATGGATATCTCCTCCACCCAGGTATCCATCACCCCGGACAAGAAGCACGTCTACATCACCGTCAACATCGACGAGGGTGAGAAGTTCACCGTCCGCGACGTGAAGCTCTCCGGCGACCTCAAGGTGCCCGAGGAAGAAATCAAGAAGCTGCTGCTGGTGCAGCAGGGCCAGGTCTTCTCGCGCAAGGTGATGACCACCACCTCCGAGCTGATCACCCGCCGCCTGGGTAACGAGGGCTACACCTTCGCCAACGTCAACGGCGTGCCGGAAACCCATGACGAGGACAACACCGTTTCCATCACCTTCGTGGTGGACCCGGGCAAGCGTGCCTACGTCAACCGCATCAACTTCCGCGGCAACACCAAGACCGAAGACGAAGTGCTGCGCCGTGAAATGCGCCAGATGGAAGGTGGCTGGGCCTCGACCTACCTGATCGACCAGTCCAAGACCCGCCTGGAACGCCTCGGCTTCTTCAAGGAAGTCAACGTCGAAACCCCGCAGGTGCCCGGCACCGACGACCAGATCGACGTCAACTACAGCGTGGAAGAGCAGCCGTCCGGCTCCATCACCGCCAGCGTGGGCTTCGCCCAGAGCGCCGGCCTGATTCTCGGCGGCTCCATCAGCCAGAACAACTTCCTGGGTACCGGTAACAAGGTCAGCGTCGGCCTGACCCGTTCCGAGTACCAGACCCGCTACAACTTCGGCTTCGTCGACCCCTACTGGACGCCGGACGGCGTGAGCCTGGGCTACAACGCCTTCTACCGCAGCACCGACTACGACGACCTCGACGTCGACGTGTCCAGCTATGCGGTGGACAGCCTGGGTGCCGGCGTCAGCATCGGCTACCCGATCAGCGAAACCGCGCGCCTGACCTACGGCCTGACCGTGCAGCAGGACGAGATCAGCACCGGCCTCTACACCGTTGACGAGATCTTCGACTTCATCCAGCAGGAAGGCGACAAGTACCTGAACTTCAAGGCGTCCGCCGGCTGGTCCGAGTCGACCCTGAACAAGGGCGTGCTGGCCACCCGTGGCCATTCCCAGAGCCTGGTGCTGGAAACCACCATTCCGGGTAGCGACCTGTCGTTCTACAAGCTCGACTACCGTGGCCAGCTGTTCACCCCGCTGAGCCAGAGCACCGCGCTGCGCTGGCACACCGAGCTGGGCTACGGCGACAGCTACGGTTCCACCTCCGAGCTGCCGTTCTACGAGCACTACTTCGCGGGCGGTTTCAACTCCGTGCGCGGCTTCGAAGACAGCAGCCTCGGCCCGCGCAGTACCCCGAGCCGTGGCACCAAACCGGGAACCGCCCTCGATCCGGATCAGGATCCGCTACCCTTTGGTGGCAACGTGTTGATCCAGGGTGGTGTCGAACTGCTGTTCCCGCTGCCCTTCGTCAAGGATCAGCGTCAGCTGCGCACCGTTCTGTTCTGGGACGTGGGTAACGTGTTCGATACCAGCTGCTCGTCCACCGCGACCAACTGCAGCAGTATCAACGCGGGTGACCTGGCCAGTTCCGTGGGTGTTGGCCTGACCTGGATCACCGCGCTGGGCCCGTTGAGCTTCAGTCTGGGCATGCCGGTGAAGAAGCCGGACAATGCCGACACCCAGGTGTTCCAGTTCTCCCTGGGCCAGACCTTCTAAGTGTTTCATCAAGACAACAGTATTTGTTGCAGGAGTTGCATCGTGCGTAAGTTGACTCAATTCGTTCTGGTTGCCGCTGCCTTGATGGCGACTCCGGCCTTCGCGGAAATGAAGATCGCGGTACTGAACTACCAAATGGCCCTGCTGGAATCCGACGCCGCCAAGAAATACGCCGTCGATGCCGAGAAGAAGTTCGGTCCCCAGCTGAACA
This sequence comes from Pseudomonas resinovorans NBRC 106553, assembly GCF_000412695.1. Lineage (NCBI taxonomy): Bacteria > Pseudomonadati > Pseudomonadota > Gammaproteobacteria > Pseudomonadales > Pseudomonadaceae > Metapseudomonas > Metapseudomonas resinovorans. Next base: position 4,994,231 of record NC_021499.1, on the reverse strand, counting down.
AGCTGAAGACCCTGGAAAGCGACGCCAAGCGCATCCAGGATCGCCTGGTCAAGGGCGGCGACAAAATGCAGCAGGCCGAGCGTGAGCGCCTGGAGCTCGAATTCAAGCAAAAGGCCCGCGACTTCCAGTTCCAGTCCAAGGAACTGAACGAAGCCAAGGCCGTTGCCGACCGCGACATGCTCAAGCAGCTCAAGCCGAAGCTGGACAAGGCGGTCGAAGAAGTACTCAAGCAAGGCAGCTATGACCTGGTGCTGGAGCGTGGTGCTGTGGTGGACGTCAAGCCGCAGTACGACATCACCCGCCAGGTCATCGAGCGCATGAACCAGCAGCGCTGATAATGGCAGCCCTGGTCTTCACCCTCGGCCAACTGGCCGAGCGCCTCGGAGCCACCCTGCGTGGCTCCGAGGACACGCCCATCAGCGGCCTGGCCACGCTGCAGGAGGCCGGTCCCGGTCAACTCAGCTTCCTGGCCAATCCGCAGTACCGCAAGTTCCTCGGCGACACCAAGGCCGCCGCCGTCCTGCTGACCGCGGCCGACGCCGAAGGTCATGTCGGCGATGCGCTGGTGGTGGCCAACCCCTATCTGGCCTACGCCGAACTCTCCCACCTGTTCGATCCCAAGCCCAAGGCGCAGCCCGGTATCCATCCCACCGCGCTGGTGGCGGACGATGCCAGGGTGGATCCGAGTGCCAGCGTGGGCGCCTATGTGGTGATCGAGTCCGGCGCACAGATCGGCGCCGGCGTGAGCCTGGGTGCCCACTGCGTGGTCGGTGCCCGCACCGTCATCGGTGAAGGCGGCTGGCTGGCCCCGCGCGTGACGCTCTATCACGACGTGAAGATCGGCAAGCGGGTGGTGATCCAGTCCGGCGCGGTGATCGGTGGTGAAGGTTTCGGTTTCGCCAACGAGAAGGGCGTCTGGCAGAAGATCGCGCAGATCGGCGGTGTGACCCTGGGCGACGACGTCGAGGTGGGTGCCAATACCACCATCGACCGCGGTGCCCTGTCCGATACCCTGATCGGCAATGGCGTGAAGCTGGATAACCAGATCATGATCGCGCACAACGTACAGGTCGGCGACAACACCGCCATGGCCGGTTGCTGCGGCATTTCCGGCAGTACCAAGATCGGCCGCAACTGCATGATCGCTGGTGGTGTGGGCATGGTCGGCCACATCGAGGTGTGCGACAACGTGTTCGTCACCGGCATGACCATGGTGACCCGCAATATCACCGAGCCGGGTGCCTACTCCTCCGGAACCGCGATGCAGCCTGCCGCGGACTGGAAGAAGAGTGCCGCCCGTATACGCCAGTTGGACGACATGGCGCGTCGTCTGCTGCAACTGGAAAAACGCCTGGCGGCAGTGACCCCGGGCGGGGATGCTTCATCAGAAGCGTGATTCGCGCAGCGCCGTGCATCCCCAATCTTCTTAAAAGGCTCCAGGAACATGATGGACATCAACGAGATTCGCGAATATCTGCCTCACCGCTACCCTTTCCTCCTGGTGGATCGGGTCGTGGAGCTGGATATTGAAGGCAAGCGCATTCGCGCCTACAAGAATGTCAGCATCAACGAGCCCTTCTTCAACGGCCACTTCCCGCAGCATCCGATCATGCCGGGCGTGCTGATCATCGAAGCCATGGCCCAGGCGGCCGGCATCCTCGGCTTCAAGATGCTCGACGTGAAACCGGCCGACGGCACCCTCTACTACTTCGTCGGCTCCGACAAGCTGCGCTTCCGCCAGCCGGTACTGCCGGGCGACCAGCTGATCCTCGATGCACAGTTCACCAGCGTCAAACGCGGTATCTGGAAATTCGATTGCCGCGCCAGCGTCGATGGCAAGGACGTCTGCTCGGCCGAGATCATCTGTGCGGAACGCAAACTATGAGTTTGATTGACCCTCGCGCCATTATCGATCCGTCGGCGAAGCTGGCGGATGGTGTTCAGGTCGGCCCCTGGTCGATCATTGGACCCGATGTGGAAATCGGCGAGGGGACCGTGGTCGGACCCCATGTGGTCATCAAGGGACCGACCCGTATCGGCGCGCACAACCGCATCTACCAGTTTTCCTCGGTGGGTGAGGACACGCCCGACCTGAAGTACAAGGGTGAAGCCACCCGGCTGGTGATCGGTGACCACAATGTGATCCGCGAAGGCGTGACCATTCACCGTGGCACCGTCCAGGACAGGGCCGAGACCACCATCGGCGACCACAACCTGCTGATGGCCTACGTGCACATCGGTCACGACAGCGTGATCGCCAACCACTGCATCCTGGTCAACAACACCGCGCTGGCTGGCCATGTGCACGTGGACGACTGGGCGATCCTCTCCGGCTATACCCTGGTGCACCAGTTCTGCCGCATCGGCGCCCACAGCTTCTCCGGCATGGGCACCGCAATCGGCAAGGACGTGCCGGCCTACGTCACCGTTTTCGGTAACCCGGCCGAAGCCCGCAGCATGAACTTCGAGGGCATGCGCCGTCGTGGTTTCAGCGCCGAGGCCATCGCCTCGCTGCGCCGTGCCTACAAGGTGGTCTACCGCCAGGGTCTGACCGTGGAACAGGCCCTGGCCGAACTGGCCGAGTCTTCCGCGCAGTTCCCGGAAGTGGCTGTTTTCCGCGACTCCATCCAGTCCTCGACCCGCGGCATTACCCGCTGAGACCATGAATCGTCCTTTGCGCATCGCGCTGGTAGCCGGCGAGGCGTCCGGCGATATCCTCGGTTCCACCCTGATGCAGGCGCTCAAGGCGCGCCACCCCGACATCGAGTTCATCGGCGTTGGTGGTCCGCGCATGCAGGCGCAGGGGCTGGACTCCTATTTCCCCATGGAGCGCCTGGCGGTCATGGGCCTGGTGGAAGTACTGGGTCGACTGCCCGAGCTGTTGTCGCGCCGCAAACGCCTGATCCAGACCCTGATCGAGCAGCGTCCCGACGTCTTCATCGGTATCGATGCCCCGGATTTCAACCTGGGCGTCGAACTCAAGCTGCGCCGTGCCGGGATCAAGACCGTGCACTACGTCAGCCCGTCGGTCTGGGCCTGGCGGCAGAAGCGCGTGCTGAAGATCCGCGAAGGCTGCGACCTGATGCTCACGCTCTTCCCCTTCGAAGCGCGCTTCTACGAAGAGAAGGGCGTGCCGGTACGTTTTGTCGGTCATCCGCTGGCCGATGCCATTCCCCTGGACGCCGATCGCGCGGCCGCTCGCGCCGCGCTCGATCTGCCCGAGGACTCGCCCGTCGTGGCGCTGCTGCCGGGCAGCCGGGGCGGCGAAGTCGGCAAGCTGGGCGCATTGTTCCTCGATGCCGCCGAGCGACTGCGTTCGATTCGCCCCGGTATCCGTTTCGTCCTGCCCTGCGCGAGCCCCGAGCGGCGCGTGCAGGTAGAGGAAATGCTGGCCGGCCGCGACCTGTCGTTGCGTCTGCTCGACGGCCAGTCCCACGAGGCCCTGGCCGCGTGCGACGCGGTGCTGATCGCCTCCGGCACCGCGACTCTCGAGGCGCTGCTGTACAAGCGGCCGATGGTGGTCGCCTACAAGCTGGCGCCGCTGACCTATCGCATTCTCCGGCGCCTGGTGAAGAGCCCCTACGTGTCCCTGCCCAACCTGCTGGCCCAGCGTCTGCTGGTGCCCGAGTTGATTCAGGACGCCGCCACCCCGGATGCCCTGGCCCAGGCGGTGTCACCGCTGCTGGACGACGGCGAGGTGCAGACCCACGGTTTCGACGTCATTCATCGCGCCTTGCGCCAGGACGCCTCCAGCCAGGCCGCCGACGCAATCCTGCAACTGATTGGAGCACCCTGATGCAACTCGGTCTGGACTTCAGCCTGGTGGAAGAACTGGTGGCCGGCGTCGACGAAGTCGGCCGTGGCCCCCTCTGCGGTGCCGTGGTCACGGCCGCGGTGATCCTCGATCCGGCGCGGCCGATTCTTGGCCTGAACGACTCGAAGAAGCTCTCCGAGGCCCGCCGTGATGCGCTGTTCGACGAGATTCGCGAAAAGGCCCTGGCCTGGTGCATCGCCCGCGCCGAGGTCGAGGAGATCGACCAGTTGAACATCCTTCACGCCACCATGCTCGCCATGCAGCGCGCTGTGGAAGGCTTGAGCGTCACGCCGAAGCTGGCGCTGATCGACGGCAATCGTTGCCCCAAGCTCAAGGTGCCCAGTGCGCCGGTGGTCAAGGGCGACAGCCAGGTACCGGCCATCGCCGCAGCGTCCATCCTGGCCAAGGTCGCCCGTGACCGGGAGATGGCCGAGTTGGACGCCCTGTACCCGGGTTATGGCATTGCCGGACACAAGGGCTATCCCACGGCGGTCCACCTGGAAGCCTTGCGCCGCCTGGGGCCGACGCCCATCCACCGTCGCTCCTTCGGACCGGTCCGCGCGCTGCTGGAAGACGGCCGCTGAGGCTGCCTGCTACACCTGTCCACCACTCGATCCCAAGCCTGTAGCTTTGCCCGACGGCCCGGTACAATCCGGGCCTTGTTGTTTTTTGTGTTTTGCATAGGACTTCCATGAGCGCTTCCTTCGTCCATCTGCGTCTGCACTCCGAATATTCCCTGGTAGACGGCCTGGTGCGGGTCAAGCCGCTGGTCAAGGCCGTCGCGGGGGCAGGTATGCCGGCGGTGGCGATCACCGACCAGAGCAACATGTGTTCCCTGGTGAAGTTCTACAAGACCGCCATGGGCGGAGGCATCAAACCCATCTGCGGCGCGGATATCTGGCTGGCCAGCCTGGCCGAGGACGGCCCCCTGAGCCGCATGACCCTGCTGGCGATGAGCGCCAAGGGCTATCGCAACCTCACCGAGCTGGTCTCCCGTGGCTGGTCCGAAGGCCAGAGCAATGGCCTGGTGATCATTCAGCGCGACTGGGTGAAGCAGGCCTCCGAGGACCTGATCGCCCTCTCCGGCGCCAAGGAAGGCGAGATCGGCATGGCCCTGCTGAACGGCGACCAGGCCGGCGCCGAGGCCCTGCTGGCCGAATGGCAGGCGGTCTTCCCCGAGCGCTTCTACCTGGAGCTGCAACGCACCTCCCGGGTCGGCGACGAAGAGCATGTGCATGCCGCCGTGGCTCTGGCCGAGCGTTGCGGCGCCGCGCTGGTGGCCACCAACGACGTGCGCTTCATCAAGCCCGGCGACTTCGAGGCCCACGAAACCCGCGTCTGCATCGGCGAAGGCCGAGTCCTGGACGACCCGCGCCGGCCGCGCAATTTCTCCGACCAGCAGTACCTCAAGTCGCCGGAGGAGATGGCCGAGCTGTTCGCCGATATCCCCGAGGCACTGGAAAACACCGTCGAGATCGCCAAGCGCTGCAATATCGAGGTGCAGTTGGGCAAGCACTTCCTGCCCGATTTCCCCACGCCCAACGGCATGAGCATCGACGACTACCTGCGCCACGCCTCCTTCGAGGGCCTGGAAGAGCGCCTGAGCGTGCTCCTGCCCAAGGACACCACGCCGGATTACGAAGAGAAGCGTCAGCTCTACATCGATCGCCTGGAGTTCGAGCTCGGCACCATCATCCAGATGGGCTTCCCGGGTTACTTCCTGATCGTTGCGGACTTCATCCAGTGGGCCAAGAACAACGGTGTGCCGGTGGGCCCTGGCCGGGGCTCGGGCGCCGGCAGCCTGGTGGCCTACGTACTGAAGATCACCGACCTCGACCCGCTGGCCTATGACCTGCTGTTCGAGCGCTTCCTCAACCCCGAACGGGTCTCCATGCCCGACTTCGACGTCGACTTCTGCATGGACGGCCGCGACCGGGTCATCGACTACGTGGCCGACAAGTACGGCCGCAACGCGGTGAGCCAGATCATCACCTTCGGCTCCATGGCGGCCAAGGCGGTGGTGCGCGACGTGGCGCGGGTGCAGGGCAAGTCCTACGGCCTGGCCGACCGCCTGTCGAAGATGATCCCCTTCGAAGTGGGCATGACCCTGGAGGCCGCCTACAACCAGGAAGAGGCCTTGCGCGACTTCCTAAAGGTCGACGAGGAAGCCCAGGAAATCTGGGACATGGCCCTGAAGCTGGAAGGCATTACCCGGGGCACCGGCAAGCATGCCGGTGGTGTGGTGATCGCGCCGACCAAGCTCACTGACTTCTCGCCGATCGCCTGTGACGAAGAGGGCGCCGGCCTGGTGACCCAGTTCGACAAGGACGACGTGGAAGCCGCCGGCCTGGTGAAGTTCGACTTCCTCGGCCTGCGCACCCTGACGATCATCAAGTGGGCGATGGAGATGATCAACCGCGAGCAGGAGAAGAACGGCCTGCCGCTGGTGGACATTGACCGCATCCCGCTGGATGACAAGAAAACCTACGACATGCTGCAGAAGGCGGAGACCACCGCGGTCTTCCAGCTTGAATCCCGCGGCATGAAGGAGCTGATCAAGAAGCTCAAGCCGGATTGCCTGGAAGACATGATCGCCCTGGTGGCGCTGTTCCGCCCGGGCCCGTTGCAGTCGGGCATGGTGGACGACTTCATCAACCGCAAGCACGGCCGCGCCGAGCTGTCCTACCCGCACCCCGACTACCAGTACCCGGGCCTGGAGCCCGTGCTCAAGCCCACCTACGGCATCATCCTGTACCAGGAGCAGGTGATGCAGATCGCCCAGGTGATGGCGGGCTACACCCTCGGCGGTGCGGACATGCTGCGTCGCGCCATGGGCAAGAAGAAGCCCGAGGAAATGGCCAAGCAACGCGGTGGCTTCATCGAGGGTTGCTCCAGCAACGGCATCGACCCGAACCTCTCGGGCAACATCTTCGACCTGGTGGAAAAGTTCGCCGGCTACGGCTTCAACAAATCCCACTCGGCCGCCTACGGTTGGGTTTCCTACCAGACCGCCTGGCTCAAGGCGCACTTCCCGGCACCCTTCATGGCCGCGGTACTGACCGCGGATATGCACAACACCGACAAGGTTGTGACGCTCATCGAAGAATGCCGGAACATGAAACTGCGCATCGTCGCGCCGGACGTGAACAACTCCGAATACCGCTTCACCGTGGATCTGGACGGCCAGATCGTCTACGGCCTCGGCGCCATCAAGGGAGTGGGCGAGGGCCCGGTGGAGGCGATCACCGAATGCCGCGCCGAAGGCGGGCCGTTCAAGGACCTGTTCGACTTCTGCAACCGCGTCGACCTGAAACGCATCAACAAGCGCACCCTCGAAGCGCTGATCCGGGGTGGCGCCCTGGACCGCCTCGGCCCCTTCTTCAGCAATGAACCCAAGGCCTACCAGGCCGGCGTCGACCGCAACCGCGCGGTACTGCTGGCGGCCATGGAAGAGGCCATCCAGGCTGCCGAGCAGACCGCCCGCAGCCACGATAGCGGCCACATGGACCTGTTCGGCGGCCTGTTCGCCGAGCCCGAGGCGGACGTCTACGTCAACCACCGCAAGGCCAAGGAGCTGTCCCTCAAGGAGCGCCTGAAGGGCGAGAAGGACACCCTGGGCGTGTACCTGACCGGTCACCCCATCGACGAGTACGAAGGCGAGATTCGCCGTTTCGCCCGCCAGCGCATCGTTGAGCTGAAGCCGGCGCGCGACACCCAGATCATCGCCGGCCTGATCGTCAACCTGCGGGTGATGAAGAACAAGAAGGGCGACAAGATGGGCTTCATCACCCTCGACGACCGTTCCGGCCGTATCGAGGCGTCGCTGTTTGCCGAAGCCTTCAACAGCGCCCACGCGCTGCTGCAGACCGACGCCCTGGTGGTGGTGGAAGGGGAGGTCAGCCACGATGACTTCTCCGGCGGCCTGCGCCTGCGCGCCAAGCGCGTGCTGAGCCTGGAAGAGGCCCGCACCGGCCTCGCCGACAGCCTGCGCATGAAGGTCGACTACAGCGCCCTGCAGGGTGACCGGCTGCGCTGGCTGGCCGAGCTCTGCGGCCGTCACCGCGGCTCCTGCCCGCTGACCCTGGACTACAGCGGGGCGGACGCGAAAGCCGTTCTGCAGTTCGGCGATGACTGGAGAATCGCACCGGCCGACGCTTTGATTCAGGCATTGCGTGACCAGTTCGGGCGCGACAACGTCTTCCTGCACTACCGCTGATGCGAGCGTGATAGCACGCCCGCCCGGCCTGATTTCGATTTGATCTCGACCCGAACGCGCCCGATCCCTTAAGGTAGGGCGCCAAATAGAACCAGCCGCCTGGCCCCAAGCGCACGACGGAAGCCTATGAACCCGAACTTTCTGGATTTCGAACAGCCCATCGCCGATCTGCAAGCCAAGATCGAGGAGCTGCGTCTGGTCGGTAACGACAACGCCCTGAACATCACCGACGAGATTTCTCGTCTGCAGGAGAAGAGCAGCGCGCTCACCGAAAGCATTTTCGGCAATCTCTCCAGCTGGCAGATCGCCCAGCTGGCGCGCCACCCGCGCCGGCCCTACACCCTCGACTACATCGAGCACATCTTCACCGAGTTCGACGAGTTGCATGGCGACCGCCACTTCTCCGACGACGCGGCCATCGTTGGTGGCATTGCCCGTCTGGAAGACGAGCCGGTGATGATCATCGGCCATCAGAAGGGCCGTGAGGTGCGCGAGAAGGTTCGCCGCAACTTCGGCATGCCGCGCCCCGAGGGCTACCGCAAGGCGTGCCGCCTGATGGAAATGGCCGAACGCTTCAAGATGCCGATCCTGACCTTCATCGACACCCCCGGCGCCTACCCGGGCATCGATGCCGAGGAACGTGGTCAGAGCGAGGCCATTGCCTGGAACCTGCGGGTCATGGCGCGCCTGAAAACCCCGATCATCGCCACCGTGATCGGCGAAGGCGGCTCCGGCGGCGCACTGGCCATCGGCGTCTGCGACCGTCTGAACATGCTGCAGTACGCCACCTACTCGGTGATCTCGCCGGAAGGCTGCGCTTCCATCCTGTGGAAAACCGCCGAGAAGGCGCCGGATGCGGCCGAGGCCATGGGCATCACCGCCGAGCGCCTGAAAGGCCTGGGCATCGTCGACAAGGTGATCGCCGAGCCCCTGGGCGGCGCCCATCGCGATCCGGCCTCCACGGCCGAGTCCATCCGCAAGGAGCTTTCCGAGCAGCTCAAAGGGCTGAAGAAGCTCAACGACGAGGATCTGCTGGCGCGTCGCTACGAGCGCCTGATGAGCTACGGCGTGGCCTGATCCCTTACCGGCTGCCAAGAAACGGGCCCCGGCTTTATGCTTGGGGCCCGTTTTCTGTTTGAGCGTCCCATGTCACTCGAGTCCCACCTGCTGTCCGCCCTGGCCCCCTGGCGCAACGCACCGGCCTGGCGTGTCGGGTTTTCCGGCGGGCTCGATTCCACCGTCCTGCTCCACCTGCTGGCGCGCCTCGCCCAGCGCGAGTCCCTGCCGCCACTTTCAGCCCTTCACGTTCACCACGGCATCCAGGCTGCGGCCGACGCCTGGCCGGCGCATTGCCAGGGCGTCTGCGACGGGCTGGGGGTGCCGTTGGAGGTCTTGCGGGTAAGGGTCGACGCCGGGGCCAGCCTGGAGCGGGCCGCGCGGGATGCGCGCTATTCCGCTTTCATCGGTCGCCTGGGCGCCGGCGAGGTCCTGTTCAGCGCCCAGCACCGCGACGACCAGGCCGAGACCCTGCTGTTCCGCCTGCTGCGTGGCGCCGGCGTGCGCGGCCTGGCGGCGATGGCGGCAAGCCGGCCACTGGGGCGAGGCAGCCTGGTCCGGCCGCTGTTGCAGGTGTCCCGGGGCGAGCTGGAAGCCTTCGCCCGTGGGCAAGGTCTTTCCTGGGTGGAAGACCCGAGCAATGCCGACACATCCCTCGCCCGCAATTTCCTCCGTCGCGACATCTTCCCGGCCCTGCGGACCCGTTGGCCGCGGGCGGCAGAAGGCCTGGCGCGCAGCGCCGAACACATGGCCGAGGCGCAGTTGCTTCTGGATGAGCTGGCCCAGGCCGACCTGAACACCGCACAAGGCTGCTGCGAGTTCGCCTGGCTGCCGTTGCCATCGCTGGACCTCGCTCCCATGGTCGCCTTGTCGCCGGCCAGGCAGCGCAACGCCCTGCGTTTATGGCTGTCGGCATTCACGCCGCTGCCCGACAGCGACCATTGGGCGGGTTGGGAGGACTTGCGCGATGCCGCCGTCGACGCGACGCCGATCTGGCGCCTGGCCAGGGGCGAGCTGCGGCGCGCCGACGGACGGTTGTGGTGGCTGTCGGGGGACTGGCTCGCCACCCCGGCGTCCGGCCTGGCCTGGAGCGATTCGCGCCAGCCGCTGCCGCTACCCGGCAATGGCCGGCTGGAACCCCTGGGGGCGCCGCCGGTGGGCCGCCTGGAAATCCGCTACCGGCAGGGCGGGGAAGTGCTGGACGTGGAAGGGCGGGGGCATCGGGACCTCAAGCGGCTATTCAACGAAGCACGCCTGCCCGCCTTCGTCCGCGTCCGATTGCCGCTGCTGTTCGTCGACGGCCAACCGCGTGCCCTGGCAAACCTGCCCGGCCTGGACGGTCCGCGCGAGGGTGGCTGGCGATTGCGCTGGACGCCACCGACGAATGACCAAGGTTTGAGCTGGTAGGGTCTTTCCGGTAGACTACGCTCCCGTCTTACATAGCTTCCGCTGATTCCTTCAGAGTCGGCGGTTGTTGCTTTTGAAGCAGCGCCCAGTGCGCTCCATGGTTGAAGGCCACAGCCCTTCATCGCTTTCCCCGGCGGCTATCCGCCTAAACGCAGACTTCTAGGGTTTTTCATGACGCGCTACATCTTCGTCACGGGCGGTGTTGTTTCTTCTTTGGGGAAAGGCATCGCCTCGGCATCCTTGGCCGCCATTCTGGAAGCGCGGGGGCTGAAGGTCACCATGCTCAAGCTGGATCCGTACATCAACGTCGATCCTGGCACCATGAGCCCCTTCCAGCACGGTGAAGTCTTCGTGACCGAGGACGGCGCCGAAACCGACCTCGATCTGGGCCACTACGAGCGCTTCGTGCGCACCACCATGACCCAGAACAACAACTTCACCACCGGCCGCGTCTACGAGGACGTGCTGCGCAAGGAGCGCCGCGGCGACTACCTGGGCGCGACCATCCAGGTGATCCCGCACATCACCGATGAAATCAAGCGCCGCATCATCAAGGGCGCCGGCGATGCCGACGTGGCCATGGTCGAGATCGGTGGCACCGTGGGTGACATCGAATCGCAACCTTTCCTCGAAGCCATCCGCCAGCTGCGCGTGGAAGTGGGTGCCAAGCGCGCCATGCTGATGCACCTGACCCTGGTGCCGTACATCGCCACCGCCGGTGAGACCAAGACCAAGCCGACCCAGCACTCGGTGAAGGAGCTGCGCTCCATCGGCCTGCAGCCGGACGTGCTGATCTGCCGCTCCGACCACGAGGTCGACCTGTCCTCCCGTCGCAAGATCGCGCTGTTCACCAACGTCGAGGAGCGCGCCGTCATCGCGCTGCAGGACGTCGACACCATCTACAAGATCCCGTCGGTGCTCCATGCCCAGGGCCTGGACGACTTCGTCGTCGAGCGCTTCGGCCTGCAGTGCGGCGGTGCCGATCTCTCCGAGTGGGATCGCGTCGTCGATGCCAAGCTGAACCCGGAGAAAGACGTCACCATCGCCATGGTCGGCAAGTACATGGAGCTGCTGGACGCCTACAAGTCGCTGATCGAAGCGATGAGCCACGCCGGCATCCAGAACCGCACCAAGGTCAACCTGCGCTACATCGACTCCGAAGACATCGAGAACCAGGGCACCAGCCTGCTGGAAGGCGTCGACGCCATCCTGGTTCCCGGCGGCTTCGGCCTGCGCGGCGTGGAAGGCAAGATCGCCACCGTCCAATACGCCCGCGAGAACAAGATCCCCTACCTCGGCATCTGCCTTGGCATGCAGGTGGCGGTCATCGAGTTCGCCCGTAACGTACTGGGCTGGACCGATGCCAACTCCACCGAGTTCGACAAGTCCAGCGGCCATCCGGTCGTCGGCCTGATCACCGAGTGGGAAGACGCCACCGGCGCCACCGAAACCCGTACCGAAGCCTCCGACCTCGGCGGCACCATGCGTCTCGGCGCACAGGCCTGCCAGCTGGAGCCGGGTTCCCTGGTCCACGGCTGCTACGGCAAGGACGAGATCGTCGAGCGTCATCGTCACCGCTACGAGGTGAACAACAACCTGCTGCCGCAACTCCAGGCTGCCGGCCTGAGGATCACCGGCCGCTCCGGCGACGGCGCCCTGGTGGAAGTCGTGGAAGCCCCGGATCACCCGTGGTTCGTGGCCTGCCAGTTCCACCCGGAGTTCACTTCCACGCCGCGCTACGGCCACCCGCTGTTCAGCGGCTTCGTAACAGCTGCCCTCGCGCAGAAAGCGAAGAAGGCCTGACCCATGGCGCAGAAGATCGTCCGCGTCGGCAACGTCGAGATCGCCAACGACAAGCCCTTCGTGCTGTTCGGCGGCATGAACGTGCTGGAGTCCCGCGACCTGGCCCTGAAGGTCTGCGAAGAATACGTGCGGGTGACCGAGAAGCTCGGCATCCCCTACGTGTTCAAGGCCAGCTTCGACAAGGCCAACCGTTCCTCGATCAACTCCTTCCGTGGCCCCGGCCTGGAAGAGGGCATGAAGATCTTCGAAGAAGTGAAGAAGACCTTCGGCGTGCCGGTCATCACCGACGTCCATGAACCCGACCAGGCCGCTCCGGTGGCCGAGGTCTGCGACATCATCCAGCTGCCGGCCTTCCTCTCCCGGCAGACCGACCTGGTGGTGGCGATGGCCAAGACCCAGGCGGTGATCAACATCAAGAAGGCCCAGTTCCTCGCGCCCCAGGAGATGAAGCACATCCTCACCAAGTGCGAGGAAGCCGGCAACGATCGCCTGATCCTCTGCGAGCGCGGCTCTTCCTTCGGCTACAACAACCTGGTCGTCGACATGCTCGGCTTCGGCATCATGAAGCAGTTCGAGTACCCGGTTTTCTTCGACGTGACCCATGCCCTGCAAATGCCGGGTGGTCGCGCCGACTCCGCTGGCGGCCGTCGCGCCCAGGTCACCGACCTGGCCAAGGCCGGTATGAGCCAGGGCCTGGCGGGCCTCTTCCTCGAAGCCCATCCGGACCCGGACAACGCCAAGTGCGACGGCCCCTGCGCCTTGCGCCTGGACAAGCTGGAGCCCTTCCTGTCTCAGCTCAAGCAACTGGACGAGCTGGTCAAGAGTTTTCCGCCGATCGAGACTGCCTGAACCGGCTGTTCTCGGGTAAAGTGCGCGTGGGCACAATCTGACCGAACGGTCAGGACATTCGCCGGGCCAGCCGACCCCCAGGCCCGGTGGATCGCCTCACTTTCTGCTGAGCGTTTTCGTCAACTTTGGAGTGCTAACAACAATGGCAAAGATCGTCGACATCAAGGGCCGCGAGGTTCTGGACTCCCGTGGCAACCCCACCGTGGAAGCCGATGTGATCCTCGAGAACGGCATCATCGGCAGCGCCTGCGCGCCGTCCGGTGCTTCCACCGGTTCCCGCGAGGCACTGGAACTGCGTGATGGCGACAAGAGCCGTTACCTGGGCAAGGGCGTTCTGAAGGCCGTGGCCAACATCAACGGCCCGATCCGTGAGCTGCTGCTGGGCAAAGACGCCGCCGACCAGAAAGCCCTCGACCGCGCCATGATCGAACTGGACGGCACCGAGAACAAAGGCAAGCTGGGCGCCAACGCCATCCTCGCCGTGTCCCTGGCCGCCGCCAAGGCCGCCGCCCAGGCCAAGGGCGTACCGCTCTACGCCCACATCGCTGACCTGAACGGCACTCCCGGCCAGTACTCCATGCCCGTTCCGATGATGAACATCATCAACGGCGGCGAGCACGCCGATAACAACGTCGACATCCAGGAGTTCATGGTGCAGCCGGTTGGCGCCAAGAACTTCGCCGACGCCCTGCGCATGGGCGCCGAGATCTTCCACCACCTCAAAGCCGTGCTGAAGGCCCGTGGCCTGAACACCGCCGTAGGTGACGAAGGTGGTTTCGCCCCGAACCTGGCTTCCAACGAAGACGCCCTGGCCGCCATCGCCGAAGCCGTGGCCAACGCCGGCTACAAGCTGGGCACCGACGTGACCCTGGCCCTGGACTGCGCCGCCAGCGAGTTCTACAAGGACGGCAAGTACGACCTGGCCGGTGAAGGCAAGGTGTTCGACGCCTCCGGTTTCGCCGACTACCTGGCCGGCCTGACCCAGCGCTACCCGATCATCTCCATCGAAGACGGCATGGACGAGTCCGATTGGGCCGGCTGGAAAGACCTGACCGACAAGATCGGCGCCAAGGTCCAGCTGGTGGGTGACGACCTGTTCGTGACCAACACCAAGATCCTCAAGGAAGGCATCGAGAAGAGCATCGGCAACTCGATCCTGATCAAGTTCAACCAGATCGGCTCCCTGACCGAGACCCTGGAAGCCATCCAGATGGCCAAGGCCGCCGGCTTCACCGCGGTGATCTCCCACCGTTCCGGCGAAACCGAGGACAGCACCATCGCCGACCTGGCCGTAGGCACCGCCGCCGGTCAGATCAAGACCGGCTCCCTGTGCCGTTCCGACCGCGTCTCCAAGTACAACCAGCTGCTGCGCATCGAAGAGCAGCTGGGCGACAAGGCCGCCTACCGCGGTCGCGCGGAATTCCGTGGCTAATCGGCGATAGCGGACCGTGTTGAAATCAGGCGCTGTTTGCATCTTTACTTCATGTAAACTTTGCAGCTTCTCCTGATTTCACCTGGCCAGTCGTCTCCCGCCGCACGGCAGCGACGCGATCGGCGCAGGAATGGTAAAAGGGCAGCGCAAGCTGCCCTTTTCGCATGGATACTCCCAGGCAAAATGACTCGCCCTAATACTTACTGGTTGTTCGTAGTCCTGATCCTGATGCTGGCTGGCCTGCAGTATCGCCTCTGGGTGGGCGACGGCAGCCTGGCGCAGGTCAAGGATCTGCAGGGGCAGATCGCCGATCAGAAAGGCGAGAACGAGCGCTTGCTGGAGCGCAACCGCATCCTCGAGGCGGAAGTGCTGGAGTTGAAAAAGGGTATGGAAACCGTCGAGGAACGTGCCCGCCACGAGCTGGGCATGGTCAAAGAGGGCGAAACCCTCTACCAGATCGCCGAATGAGCCAGTCCGATACCCCCTTCTTCTGGGCGGTGATTCCCGCCGCCGGCGTCGGTGCCCGCATGCGCGCGGACCGGCCCAAGCAATACCTCGAACTCGCCGGACGCAGCATCATCGAGCACAGCCTCGACTGCTTCCTCGATCATCCTCAGCTCAAGGGGCTGGTGATCGCCCTGTCGGTGGACGATCCCTACTGGCCGAACCTGGCTTGCGCCGCCGACGAGCGCATCATCCGCGCCGATGGTGGCAAGGAGCGCTCCGACTCGGTACTCAGTGCCCTGCTGCGCCTGGCCGAACATGGCGCCCGTGCCCATGACTGGGTACTGGTGCATGACGCGGCGCGGCCCAATCTCTCGCGTTTCGACCTCGACCTGCTGCTTAGCGAGCTGGCCGACGACCCGGTGGGTGGTCTGCTCGCGGTTCCCGCGCGGGATACCCTCAAGCGCGTCGGGGCTGATGGCCGGGTCGCGGAAACCGTCGACCGCAGCCTGATCTGGCAGGCCTACACGCCGCAGATGTTCCGCTTCGGCGCCCTGCACCGGGCCCTGGCTGATGCCCTGGTGGCCGGTGTCGCCATCACCGACGAAGCCTCCGCCATGGAGTGGGCGGGCGCCGCCCCCAGGCTGGTGGAAGGCCGCGCCGACAACCTCAAGGTCACCCGTCCTGAAGACCTCGAGTGGCTGCGTCAGCGTTGGTCGAGCCGCAGCTGAGCCTCGGCGTACTCCGGCCGTTCGGCCAAGCCCTCCTTCAGCAGATCCACCAGTTGCCGGACCTTGGGCGAGAGATGCCGTTGCTGTGGATAAAGTGCCCAGACCGCGGTGTTGGGCGGCCGGTGCTGCTCCAGCAGTGAAACCAGGGCGCCACTGCGCAGGTGCTCCAGCACGTAGTAGTCCGGTAGCTGGCACAGGCCGAAGCCGCGCAGGGCGGCGTCCAGCACGGCCTGGCCGCTGTTGCAGCGCCAATTGCCCTGGACCCGGACGGCGTGCTCGCGTCCTTGCTGGAGAAAGTCCCAGTGGTCGGTACTGCCGATCAGGCAGTTGTGCCGCGCCAGTTCCGACAGGCTGTGGGGGCGGCCGTAGCGCTCCAGGTAGGCCGGCGCCGCGCACAGGTACATGACTCGTGGCGCCAGGCGCGTCGCCACCAGGCGCGAATCCGGCAGGCGGCCCAGGCGGATCGCCACGTCGAGGCCTTCATGCACCAGGTCCAGCGTGCGGTTGCTCAGTTCGATGTCCACTTTCAGCTGCGGGTGACGCGCCATGAACTCGTTCACCAGCGGCACGATGAAACGCTCGCCGTAGGCCACCGCACAGGTCATGCGCAGCAGGCCTTTGGGTTCGCTGGCCAGGTCGCTGACGGCGCGCAAGGCTTCGTCGCGGGCATCCAGCAGGCGCTGGCAATGCTGCAGGAAGGTCTGCCCGGCCTCGGTCAGGACCACCTTGCGGGTACTGCGATAGAACAGGCGCGTCTGCAGGCGTTCCTCCAGCCGGGCGACCTGCCGGCTGACATGGGACGAGGACAGGCTCAGGCGTTCGGCGGCGGCGGTGAACTGGCCCGATTCGGCGACGGCGACGAACTCGTCCAGACCTTCCCAGCGACTCATTGATTATCCCTCTACAGCAATAAAGTTTTGCTTTCTGGCTGATTATTTACCATTGGCAGCTCAACTACACTCCCAGGCCATTTCAATCAACTGGAGAATCACCATGATCAAGTCCCGTGCCGCTGTGGCCTTCGCGCCCAACCAGCCGCTGCAGATCGTCGAAGTGGACGTGGCGCCGCCCAAGGCCGGCGAAGTCCTGGTGCGGATCCTGGCCACCGGCGTCTGCCACACCGATGCCTACACCCTCTCCGGCGCCGACTCCGAAGGCGTGTTCCCCTGCATCCTCGGCCATGAAGGCGGCGGCGTAGTGGAGGCGGTGGGCGAGGGCGTGACCTCCCTGGCCGTGGGCGACCACGTGATCCCGCTCTACACGGCCGAATGCCGTGAGTGCAAATTCTGCAAATCCGGCAAGACCAACCTCTGCCAGAAAGTACGCGCCACCCAGGGCAAGGGCCTGATGCCCGACGGCACCTCGCGCTTCAGCTACAACGGTGAGCCGATCTACCACTACATGGGCTGCTCGACCTTCTCCGAGTACACCGTGCTGCCGGAAATCTCCCTGGCCAAGATCCCCAAGGAAGCGCCGCTGGAAAAGGTCTGCCTGCTGGGTTGCGGCGTGACCACCGGCATCGGCGCCGTGCTCAACACCGCCAAGGTGGAAGAGGGCGCCACCGTGGCCATCTTCGGCCTGGGCGGCATCGGCCTGGCGGCGATCATCGGCGCCAAGATGGCCAAGGCCTCGCGGATCATCGCTGTGGACATCAACCCGGACAAATTCGAGGTTGCCCGTGAACTGGGCGCCACCGACTTCGTCAATCCGAAGGAGCACAGCAAGCCGATCCAGGAGGTCATCGTCGAACTCACCGATGGCGGCGTGGACTACAGCTTCGAGTGCGTCGGCAACGTCGACCTGATGCGTGCGGCGCTCGAGTGCTGCCACAAGGGCTGGGGCGAGTCCGTCATCATCGGCGTGGCGCCGGCCGGTGCCGAGATCAGCACCCGTCCGTTCCAGCTGGTCACCGGCCGCGTCTGGCGCGGTTCGGCCTTCGGCGGCGTCAAGGGCCGTACCGAGCTGCCGAGCTATGTGGAGAAGGCGCAGAAGGGCGAAATCCCCCTGGACACTTTCATCACCCACACCATGGGCCTGGACAAGATCAACGAGGCCTTCGACCTGATGCACGAAGGCAAGAGCATCCGCTCGGTCGTCCATTTCTGAGGCGAGCCCGGACGGCGCATGCGCCGTCCGATCCGGAAACCCACGGGTGCGTAATGGCGCACCCTACGGAGATCGCTCCATGACCCTTGAAATCGTCTCCAGCAACAAGAGCTTCGGCGGCTGGCACAAGCGCTATCGACACCGTTCCACCAGCCTCAACTGCGACATGGTGTTCGCCGTCTACCTGCCGCCCCAGGCGGAACAGGGCCAGAAGCTGCCGGTGCTCTACTGGCTGTCGGGGCTGACCTGCACCGACGAGAACTTCATGCAGAAAGCCGGCGCCCAGCGCCTGGCGGCCGAGCTCGGGCTGATCATCGTCGCCCCGGACACCAGCCCGCGCGGCGCCGATGTGCCCGGCGATCCGGACAACGCCTGGGACTTCGGTCTGGGGGCGGGCTTCTACCTGAACGCCACCCAGGAGCCCTATGCGCGCCATTACCGCATGCACGACTACGTGGTGCATGAGCTGCCGGCACTGATCGAGGCCAATTTCCCGGTCTCCGACAAGCGCGGAATCAGTGGCCACTCCATGGGCGGCCACGGTGCGCTGGTCTGCGCGCTGCGCAACCCGGGGCGTTACCAGTCGCTGTCGGCCTTCGCGCCCATCAGCAACCCCATGGCCTGCCCCTGGGGCGAGAAGGCCTTCAGCCGTTACCTGGGTGACGACCGCGCCCGCTGGCGCGAGTGGGATGCCTGCATGCTGCTGGCCGAGGCCGGCGAGCGCCTGCCGATACTGGTGGACCAGGGCGACCGCGACGACTTCCTCGCCAACCAGCTCAAGCCCGAAGCCCTCCAGGCGGCGGCGAAGGCCGCCGGACATCCGTTGACCCTGCGCCTGCAGCCGGGCTACGACCACAGCTACTACTTCATCGCCAGTTTCATCGGCGATCATCTGAAGCATCACGCTGAGGCGCTGAAAGCCTAAGCGCAACCAAAGCGGGTAGAATCACGCCCTGACTTTTCAGGGCGTTCTTCTTTATGCGAATTGGCCATGGCTACGATGTACACCGCTTTGGCGAGGGCGATTTCGTCACCCTGGGCGGCGTACGCATTCCCCACAAGTTTGGGCTCATCGCCCATTCCGACGGCGACGTGCTGCTCCATGCGCTGTCCGATGCGCTGCTGGGCGCTGCGGCGCTGGGCGACATCGGCAAGCACTTCCCCGACACCGATCCGACGTTCAAGGGTGCCGACAGCCGCGTGCTCCTGCGCCACGTGGTGTCCCTGGTCAAGGCCAAGGGCTGGAAGGTCGGTAACGTCGACGGGACCATAGTGGCCCAGGCGCCGAAGATGGCCCCGCATATCGAGGCCATGCGCGCCGCTATCGCCGCCGACCTGGAGGTCGGGCTGGACCAGGTCAACGTCAAGGCCACCACCACCGAGAAGCTTGGCTTCACCGGTCGCGAGGAGGGCATCGCCGTTCACGCGGTGGCCCTGTTGCTGCCGCTATGAACGAACTCGAACTGCTGGGCCCGCGCGCCCACGGCGAACCCCTGGGGCAGGCGCAGCTGAAGGCCGTGGCCGAGGATTTCCAGGTCGATGAGGTGCTGGACATCCCCCTGGAAGGCGAAGGCGAGCACCTGTGGCTCTGGGTGGAGAAGCGCGAGCTGAACACCGAGGAGGCGGCCCGGCGTATCGCTCGGGCGGCCGGCGTGCCCCTGAAAGTGATCAGCTATGCCGGTCTCAAGGATCGCCAGGCCCTGACTCGCCAGTGGTTCAGCCTGCATCTGCCGGGCAAGGCCGATCCGGACCTGTCCGTCGCCGAGAACGCCAATCTGCGCATCCTGAAAAGCATGCGCCACAAGCGCAAGCTGCAGCGTGGCGCCCATTCGGCAAACGGTTTCACCCTGCGCCTGACCCGCCTGGCGGCTGATCGCCAACAGCTGGATGCGCGCCTCGAACGCCTGGCCGCAGCCGGTGTGCCCAACTACTTCGGCTTGCAGCGCTTCGGTCATGGCGGCGGCAATGTGGTCGATGCCCGCGCCTTCGCCGAGCGCGACGAACTGCCGGTGCAGCGCAACCTGCGTTCGCGCCTGCTATCGGCGGGACGCAGCTTCCTGTTCAACCGGGCGCTGGCCGAGCGTGTCGCCGCCGGTACCTGGGACCAGGCCCTGGTTGGCGATCTGCTGGCCTTCACCGACAGCCGCAGCTTCTTCCCGGCGGGCGAGGCGGAGTGCAGCGATCCGCGACTGGCGCAACTCGATCTGCACCCGACCGGGCCGCTCTGGGGCGAGGGCGCATCCTCCGCCCAGGGACAGGCGCAAACGCTGGAAGCGGCGCTGGCCGCGGCTGAGCCGGCACTTTGCCACTGGTTGGCCAAAGCGGGAATGGCGCACGAACGGCGCATCCTCCGCCTCCCCATCGGCGGTCTGACGTGGCATTATCCCGAGCCTGACGTTCTGCAACTGGAATTCGTCCTGCCGGCTGGATGCTTCGCCACCGCAGTGGTGCGTGAGCTCGTCGATCTGCTGCCGGCGGGGCAGACGGAAAACCCATGCGCATTCTGATTTCCAACGACGACGGGGTGAATGCCCCCGGTCTCGCCGCTCTGTATGGTGCGCTCGAGGACTACGCCGATTGCGTGGTCATCGCGCCGGACCAGGACAAGAGTGGTGCCAGCAGTTCCCTGACGCTGGACCGCCCGCTACACCCCAGCACGCTGGAGAATGGCTTCATCAGCCTGAATGGCACGCCGACCGACTGCGTCCATCTCGGGCTCAACGGCATGCTCGAGCAGCTGCCGGACCTGGTGGTGTCGGGCATCAACCTCGGCGCCAACCTCGGGGATGACGTGCTGTATTCCGGCACCGTGGCTGCTGCTCTGGAAGGGCGCTTTCTCGCTCTGCCGGCGTTCGCCTTTTCGTTGCTGTCGCGCCAGGTCGACAACCTGCCCGCCGCCGCGCACATCGCTCGCCGGCTGGTGGCGGCCCACGACCGTCTCGACCTGCCGCCGCGAACCGTGCTCAACGTGAACATCCCGAACCTGCCGCTGGAACGCATCCGCGGTATCCAGCTCACCCGGTTGGGCCATCGCGCACGCGCGGCGGCGCCGGTCAAAGTGGTCAATCCACGGGGCAAGGAGGGATACTGGATCTCCGCTGCCGGTGACGCCGAGGACGGCGGCCCGGGCACGGACTTCCACGCCGTGATGCAGGGCTACGTGTCCGTCACGCCCTTGCAGCTCGATCGGACGTTCAACGAGGCCTTCAGCGGTCTCGATAGCTGGTTGGAGGGCCTGCTCTGATGCCTCGGGAACAGGACGAACTGATGCGCCGCGGGATAGGCATGACCTCCCAGCGCACTCGCGAACGCCTTATCCAGCGGCTGTACGAGGAGGGGCTGTCCAACGCCCATGTGCTCGAGACCATCCGCCGGACACCGCGTCACCTGTTCGTCGATGAGGCCCTGGCCCATCGTGCCTACGAGGACACCGCGCTGCCGATCGGGCACAATCAGACCATCTCGCAGCCGTACATGGTCGCGCGGATGACCGAGTTGCTGCTGGCGGCCGGTCCGTTGGACAAGGTGCTGGAGATAGGCACCGGCTCGGGCTACCAGACCGCCATCCTGGCGCAACTGGTCGAGCGGGTATTCTCCGTGGAGCGCATCCAGGTGCTGCAGGACAAGGCCAAGGAGCGCCTCGCCGTGTTGAACCTGCGCAACGTGGTGTTCCGCTGGGGCGATGGCTGGGAGGGCTGGCCTGCGCTGGCTCCCTATAACGGCATCATCGTGACCGCCGCAGCGGCGGACGTTCCCCAGGCGCTGCTGGACCAGTTGGCCCCTGGCGGGCGGCTGGTCATCCCGGTGGGCGCGGGCGATGTCCAGCAACTGATGCTGATCGTTCGCGAAGAGCAGGGTTTCACCCGCCATGTACTCGACGCGGTGCGTTTCGTACCGCTGCTCAACGGGCCCCTGGCCTGACCCGCAATCGGGAACCTGCGTCGCGGGCAACTTTCTGATGCATCGCCAGGCCGTCCTCCTGCTGTACTTTGTGCAGTAGGCGGCTGGCTCGTCCGGATATTTCCGGCACAATAAACAGCTAGGACCTTGGAACGTTGGGAAAGGGGACAAGAGTGAGCCTGATGGCCATTCGGCAGTGGATTAGCATGGGGAATGGGCTCACCTGGTTGCCCGCTGTGGCCGTCGGCATCTTGCTGAGCGGCTGTTCCAGCACCCAGAAAGGTGGCGCCAGCGTCGTCGACCGCAATCATTCGGGCGCAGCCTCGACCCCGCAGCGGCAACCGGTCACCAGTGGACAGTACCGGGTCCAACGTGGCGACACCCTCTATTCCATCGCCTTCCGTTTCGGCTGGGACTGGAAGGCCCTGGCTGCCCGCAACGGCATTCCTCCGCCCTATGTAATACGGCCAGGCCAGATAATTCGCTTTGACGGTCAGCCTGGTCAGGCACGTCCTACTGCGGTTGCCAGTGCGCCTGTCGCCACCGTTCCTAAGTCGGGCAGCAGCGTTTCCAGCCGCCCGCCAGTGCCGGCACAGCAACCGTCTGTCCGCCCGCAACCCCAGGTGGCGCAACCGGTGGCCAGTCCCCCGCCTGCGAGCACGAACGCGTCTATTCCGCGCTCTTCAGCCGGTTGGGTATGGCCTGCGAATGGCCCGCTGATTGGTCGTTTTTCATCAAACGGCAGTTTGAATAAAGGGATTGATATCGCTGGGGAATTAGGCCAGCCTGTCTTGGCTGCGTCAGATGGATCAGTTGTTTATGCCGGAAGTGGATTACGGGGCTACGGCGAATTGGTCATCATCAAACACAGCGATACCTACGTAAGCGCCTACGGTCATAACCGCAGGTTGTTGGTGCGGGAGGGACAGCAGGTCAAGGTCGGGCAGACAATTGCCGAGATGGGCTCAACGGGAACTGACCGGGTGAAGCTTCATTTTGAAATTCGCCGTCAGGGTAAACCTGTAGATCCACTGCAATACCTGCCTCGTCGTTGATCCGCTTTCAGCCCGTTCCACCACGTGGTAAGGACGGGCTCGGGCGGCGCCAGGGAAGTAAGGCATCGCTAGGGCTTGTTGTCGAACTCAGCAAGGGACAACAACAATGGCACTCAATAAAGAAGCGCCGGAGTTTGACGTCGATGACGAACTGCTCCTCCTGGAGCCAGGCGTCATTTTGGACGATGCGTTGAGCGAGGAGAGCGACGCGCCTCAGCCGACCGCAAAATCCCGGCATTCAACCTCACCCAAGCAACACAAGTACATCGACTACACCCGCGCGCTCGACGCGACCCAGCTGTACCTCAACGAAATCGGTTTCTCCCCCCTGCTTACCCCGGAAGAAGAAGTGCACTTCGCGCGCCTTGCGCAGCGTGGTGATCCGGCCGGGCGCAAGCGCATGATCGAAAGCAACCTCCGACTTGTGGTGAAGATCGCGCGGCGTTACGTCAATCGCGGCCTTTCGCTGCTCGACCTGATCGAAGAGGGCAACCTCGGCCTGATCCGGGCGGTGGAGAAATTCGATCCCGAGCGGGGCTTCCGCTTCTCGACCTACGCCACCTGGTGGATCCGTCAGACCATTGAACGGGCCATCATGAATCAGACCCGGACCATCCGGTTGCCGATTCACGTGGTCAAGGAACTCAACGTCTATCTGCGCGCGGCACGGGAACTGACCCACAAGCTGGATCACGAGCCCTCGCCGGAAGAGATCGCCAACCTGCTGGAAAAGCCGGTTGACGAGGTCAAGCGCATGCTCGGCCTCAACGAGCGGGTAACCTCGGTGGATGTCTCCCTCGGGCCGGACTCCGACAAGACCCTGTTGGACACCCTGACCGACGATCGTCCCACCGATCCCTGTGAACTGCTGCAGGACGACGACCTTTCGCAAAGCATCGATCAGTGGCTGTCCGAACTGACCGACAAGCAGCGCGAAGTGGTGGTGCGGCGCTTCGGCCTTCGTGGCCACGAGAGCTGCACCCTCGAGGAAGTCGGCCAGGAAATCGGCCTGACCCGCGAGCGGGTGAGGCAGATCCAGGTGGAAGCGCTGAAGCGCCTGCGGGAAATTCTGGAGAAGAACGGCCTGTCCAGCGACGCGCTGTTCCAGTAGCCAGACGCGAGTTTGAAGAAGCCCGACCTAGGTCGGGCTTTTTTATGCGCCATCATGTAAGCGATTGCTTACATGGCGCGTACGCAATTGGCGGAAGTTGCTGCTGGTGAACGGTGAGTTTCAGTGGAAGATATTTATTAACTTATTGAATTATAAGTATTTTATTTTTAAATCGTACCGTGAGAATCACACCCTAAGTCGATTCGGGCAACTTGCCCGAGGCCGGCAGATCGCTAAGGATGGTCTGAAGTAGCCATGTATTTCCCCGGCATACCACCTAGCGCAACTTTTAAACTCGCCAAATGATCAAAAAACAATCAATTCGACGAGTATTTCTTACGTTTTCGCCACCCGGACCCCACTCCGGTGGCCATTTCCCGCATTACAGGCGCACCTCTCCTGCATTCGTCAGTAAATGTCGGCGCGCCATCCACAGGTTCGACAGAGCGAACAGTGTCACCAGTTGCGCCGTGTTTTTGGCCAAGCCGCGAAAGCGCACCTTGGTGTAACCGAACTGGCGCTTGATTACCCGGAACGGATGCTCGACCTTGGCGCGCACCTGAGCCTTGGCCTTTTCAATCTTGCGCTTGGCTTTGTACAGCACGCTGCGCTTATCGAGTTTTTTGTAGGTGCTGCGGCGTGCCGCCACCTGCCAGATAACTTCACGTCCTTCATGCTCGGGCCGCTTTTCGACACCGGTGTAGCCTGCATCGGCGCAGACCACGTTTTCGTCGCCATGCAGCAATTTGTCCACCTGGGTGACATCCGCCACATTGGCCGCCGTGCCCACTACGCTGTGCACCAGACCCGATTCGTCATCGGCGCCGATGTGGGCCTTCATGCCAAAATAATACTGGTTTCCCTTCTTGGTCTGGTGCATTTCCGGGTCGCGCTTGCCGTCCTTGTTCTTGGTCGAACTGGGCGCATTGATCAGCGTTGCATCGACGATGGTGCCCTGGCGCAGCGACAGGCCGCGGTCGCCCAGATAGCCATTGATGACAGCGAGGATGCCGGCCGCCAGCTCGTGTTTCTCCAGCAAGCGGCGGAAGTTGAGAATGGTGGTTTCGTCGGGGATGCGCTCCAGGTTCAGCCCGGCAAACTGGCGCAGGATCGTGGTTTCGTACAGCGCTTCCTCCATCGCTGGATCGCTGTAGCCGAACCAGTTCTGCAGCAGATGCACACGCAGCATCGCCATCAACGGGTAGGCCGGACGGCCACCTTCACCTTTCGGATAATGTGGCTCGATCAAAGCAATCAAGCCCTTCCACGGCACCACCCGATCCATCTCGATCAGGAACAACTCCTTGCGGGTTTGCTTGCGCTTGCCAGCGTACTCGGCGTCGGCGAAGGTCATCTGCTTCATCGGGAAACTCGGTGGGTGGGGTCGCGGTATTTTGCCAAATCAGAAAGTCTTTTTCAGAGTTTCCCTAATATCACTCTTGCGTACAGGATGTACGCGGGCTGATAAGGATGTCGGCCAGGACATCGCAGGATGCGATTCATCAGGATGATGAGCAAGGAATACAGGGAATAGGGACAAAAGAGTGGGCGGGTAACCCCCGCCCCTTTTTTCGCCCCGAGGAAAGCAAAAGGCCCGCAGATGCGGGCCTTTTTGCGTGGGCGCTGCCGAATTGAATCAGCGCGCCAGGTGCTCCATCTTGCCTTTGACGCCATCCCACTCTTCGGCGTCGGGCAGGGCGTCCTTCTTCTCCGTGATGTTCGGCCAGACTTCGGCCAGATCGCGGTTCAGCTCGATGAACTCCTGCATGTCCTCCGGGACTTCATCCTCGGAGAAGATGGCTTGCGCCGGGCATTCAGGCTCGCAGAGCGCGCAGTCGATGCACTCGTCCGGGTGAATGACCAGGAAGTTCGGGCCTTCGTAGAAGCAGTCCACCGGACAGACTTCCACACAGTCGGTGTATTTGCATTTGATGCAGTTGTCGGTGACGACGAAGGTCATTTCTTTTCTTCTCCTCAAGCGGCGGCTCGGAAGCCTTCTATATCCGGCTTCTCGGCTCGGGAACTCACGGCGCCGGGCAGGCTGATTCCCGGGCGTATTCCAAAGCGCGCGGGATTCTAACAGCTTGTGCGGTTCAGGGGTTAGAGGCGTGATTTCAGTGTATATAGCAACTCCAGCGCCTGGCGTGGCGTCAGGTCATCCGGCCTGACTTTCGCCAGGTCCTCCAGGATCGGGTGCGGCAGGCTGGCGAAGAGGTCGCTCTGCAAGGGCGCAGGCGGCTGGCCGGGGCTCTGGCGCGGAGTCTCATGGGGCAGGCTGGTGGTTTCCAGGCGCGCCAGGTGTTCGCGGGCGCGTTGGATCACGTCGCCCGGAACGCCGGCGAGTTGCGCTACCGCCAGGCCGTAGCTCTGGCTCGCCGGACCCGGCAGCACATGGTGCAGGAACACGATGCGCTCGTTGTGCTCGGTGGCATTGAGGTGGACGTTGGCGACCACCGGCTCGCTTTCCGGCAGTACGGTCAGCTCGAAATAGTGGGTGGCGAACAGGGTGAAGGCGCGCAGGCGGGCCAGGTGTTCGGCGGCCGCCCAGGCCAGCGACAGGCCATCGAAGGTGCTGGTGCCACGGCCGACTTCGTCCATCAGGACCAGGCTGCGGGCGCTGGCGTTGTGCAGGATGTTCGCGGTCTCGCTCATCTCCACCATGAAGGTGGAGCGGCCGCCAGCCAGGTCGTCGCTGGAGCCGATACGGGTAAAGATGCGGTCCACCAGGGAGAGTTCGCAGGCTGCGGCCGGCACGAAGCAGCCGATGTGGGCGAGCAGCACGATAAGCGCGGTCTGGCGCATGTAGGTGGACTTACCGCCCATGTTCGGGCCGGTAATGATCAGCATGCGGGTGGCGTCGTCCAGGTCCAGGTCGTTGGCCACGAAGGGCGTCTCCAGCACCTGTTCCACCACCGGGTGGCGACCCTGGTTGATGCGCATGCACGGCTCGTCGACGAAGCGCGGCCGGTTCAGGTCGAGGTTCAGCGCGCGTTCGGCGAAGTTGCTCAGCACGTCCAGCTCCGCCAGGGCGGCGGCGGTGTCCTGCAGCGGCGCCAGCTGCTCGATCAGCAGTTCCAGCAGCTCGTCGTAGAGCATCTTTTCCCGCGCCAGGGCGCGACTCTTGGCCGAGAGGGCCTTGTCTTCGAAAGCCTTCAGTTCCGGCGTGATGAAGCGCTCGGCGCCTTTGAGGGTCTGGCGGCGGATGTAGTCGGCCGGCGCCTGCTCGGCCTGCACCCGGGGCAGTTCGATGTAGTAGCCATGGATGCGGTTGTAGCCGACCTTGAGGTTGGGCAGGCCGGTGCGGGCCTTTTCCCGGGCTTCCAGGTCCATCAGGTACTGGCCGGCGTTTTCGCTCAGGGCCTGCAGCTCGTCCAGCTCGGCGTCGTAGCCGGTCTTGATCACGCCGCCGTCGCGGATCACCGCTGGCGGGGCTTCGATGATGGCCCGAGCCAGCAGGTCGGCCAGTTCGGGATAGGTACGGATGTTCTCCGCCAGGGTTTGCAGGTGCGGTGCGTCCAGCTCGGTCATGGCGCCCTGTAGTTGGGGCAGGGCGGCCAGGGCGTCGCGCAGGCGGGCGAGGTCGCGCGGGCGGGCGTTGCGCAGGCCGATTCGGGCGAGGATCCGCTCGACGTCACCGATCTCCTTGAGCTGCGGCTGCAGGCCTTCATAGCGGTAGCGATCCAGCAGGCAGTCGATGGCGTCCTGGCGCGCTTCCAGCACCGCGCGGTCGCGGAGCGGACGGTTGAGCCAACGGCTCAGCAGGCGGCTGCCCATGGCGGTCTGGCAACGGTCGATCACCGATTGCAGGGTGTTGCTGCGGCCGCCGGAGAGGTTGACGTCCAGCTCCAGGTTGCGGCGGCTGGCGGCATCGAGGATCACCGTGTCGTCGATGCACTCGTGGCGCAGGCTGCGCAGGTGGGGCAGGGCGGTACGCTGGGTTTCCTTGGCGTAGCCGAGCAGGCAGCCGGCGGAGCCGATGGCCAGGGTCAGCGTTTCGCAGCCGAAACCCTTGAGGTCCTGCACACCGAATTGTTGGCAGAGGCTCTTCTTCGCCGAGTCGCGGTCGAAGTCCCAGGGTGCGCGGCGGCGCACACCACGGCGCTTTTCCGCCGGCAGGCCCTGGGGCCAGTCGTCCGGGATCAGCAGCTCGGCGGGGTTGAGGCGCTCGAGCTCGGCCAGCAGGTTCTCCCAGCCCTTGATCTCCTGCACGGTGAAGCGGCCGCTGGTGATGTCCAGCACGGCCAGGCCGAACAGGCGCTCATCGCCCAGCACGGCGGCCAGCAGGTTGTCGCGGCGCTCGTCGAGCAACGCCTCGTCGCTGATGGTGCCGGGCGTGATGATGCGCACCACCTGGCGTTCCACCGGTCCCTTGCTGGTGGCCGGGTCGCCGATCTGCTCGCAGATCACCACCGACTCGCCCAGCTTGACCAGCTTGGCCAGATAACCCTCCACCGAATGGAAGGGAATGCCGGCCATGGGAATGGCGGTGCCAGCCGATTGGCCACGGGAGGTGAGGGTGATGTCGAGCAACTTGGCCGCCTTCTTGGCGTCCTCGTAGAAGATCTCGTAGAAGTCGCCCATGCGATAGAACATCAGTTGGTCCGGATGCTGGTTTTTCAGCCTCCAGTACTGCTGCATCATGGGTGTGTGTCCGCTGAGATCGCTCTGACTCATTGCCTGGCCTTGCGTGCAAAAGGCGCTAGTGTACGGTATCCCGCTGGCCCGCTTTAACCCCGGAGTGCACATGTCCGTAACCGATGATGAGCTGACCGCGCTCGCTGCCCGCCTGGGCGAACGACTGAAGGCGCGTGGCGAACTGGTGAGCACCGCCGAGTCCTGTACCGGCGGCGGCATCGCCGAGGCGATTACCCGAATCCCCGGCAGCTCGGCATGGTTCGAGGCGGGATATGTCACCTATTCGAATCAGCAGAAGACTACGCAGCTTGAGGTGCCCGCCGAGCTGTTCCCGGTGGTGGGGGCTGTCAGTCGCGAAGTGGTCGAGGCCATGGTCCGAGGTGCGCGGCAGCGCAGCGGAGCGCGCTTCGCGGTGGCGGTCAGCGGGGTTGCCGGCCCCGATGGCGGCTCCCTGGAAAAGCCCGTTGGCACCGTCTGGCTGGCCTGGGCCGATGGCGCCGAGGTGCAGGCTGTACGACGCCAGTTCCCGGGAGATCGGCAGGCGGTCCGTCGGCAGACGGTCGCCGAGGCGCTCGATGGCCTGATCCGACTAGCTGCAGGAGAAAAAGCCGTGCAGGGGTAGGCGAGCGACTTGCCCTATGGAATAATACTGTCTACTTATACAGTTGTTGGTGGCCGCCAGGCCCTCTTGATTTTAGTGAGGACTTCAATGGACGAGAACAAGAAGCGCGCCTTGGCTGCTGCCCTGGGCCAGATCGAGAAGCAGTTCGGCAAGGGTGCGGTCATGCGCATGGGCGATCACGATCGCCAGGCCATCCCGGCCATTTCCACCGGCTCCCTGGGCCTGGACATCGCGCTCGGCATCGGCGGCCTGCCGAAAGGCCGTATCGTCGAAATCTACGGTCCTGAATCCTCCGGTAAGACCACCCTGACCCTCTCGGTGATCGCCGAAGCCCAGAAAATGGGCGCCACTTGCGCCTTCGTCGACGCCGAACACGCCCTGGACCCCGACTACGCCGGCAAGCTCGGCGTGAACGTCGACGACCTGCTGGTTTCCCAGCCGGACACCGGTGAACAGGCCCTGGAAATCACCGACATGCTGGTGCGCTCCAACGCCGTCGACGTGATCATCGTCGACTCCGTGGCCGCCCTGGTACCCAAGGCCGAGATCGAAGGCGAGATGGGTGACTCCCACGTTGGTCTGCAGGCGCGCCTGATGTCCCAGGCCCTGCGCAAGATCACCGGCAACATCAAGAACGCCAACTGCCTGGTCATCTTCATCAACCAGATCCGTATGAAGATCGGCGTGATGTTCGGCAACCCGGAAACCACCACCGGTGGTAATGCCCTGAAGTTCTACGCCTCCGTGCGTCTCGACATCCGCCGTACCGGCGCGGTGAAGGAAGGCGAGGAAGTGGTGGGTAGCGAAACCCGCGTCAAGGTAGTGAAGAACAAGGTGGCACCGCCTTTCCGTCAGGCCGAGTTCCAGATCATGTACGGCAAGGGCATCTACCGCACCGGCGAGATCATCGACCTGGGCGTACAGCAAGGTCTGGTCGAGAAGTCCGGCGCCTGGTACAGCTACCAGGGCAACAAGATCGGCCAGGGCAAGGCCAATGCGGCGAAGTACCTCGAGGACAACCCGGAAGTGGGCAGCGCCATCGAGAAGATCATCCGCGAGCGCCTGCTGGTCGACACCACGGCCAACAAATCGGCAGCAACCGCCGCCGACCTGGCTGACGTAGACGGCTGATCCACCCATGCCCGTCGTGCTCGACAGCCCCGCCGCGGTGCGGCGGGCCGCCATGGATCTGCTGGCGCAGCGCGAACACGGGCGAGTCGAGCTGACGCGCAAGCTGCGTCAGCGCGGCGCTCCTCCCGAGTTGATCGACAGTGCCCTTGACCGTCTCACGGAAGAGGGCCTGCTCTCCGAATCCCGCTACCTCGAAAGCTTCATCGCCAGCCGTGCCCGTGGCGGTCATGGGCCCCAGCGTATCCGTGAAGATCTTGCCCAGCGTGGGCTACCCCGAAGCGAGATCGACCAGGCCTTGCGCGAGGCCGATATCGACTGGAACGAACAGCTGCGGGAAGTCTGGCGACGCAAGTTCAACCACCAACCTGCGGATGCCCGCGAACGCGCCCAGCAGGGGCGTTTCCTTGCCTATCGCGGCTACTCCATGGAGATGATCAACCGTCTCCTGCGCGGCAACCTCGACGACTGAGTTCCCAAGCACGCAACAGCAGCCGGCCATGAGCGAATGCTCATGGCCGGCTGCTGTTGCGTGGACGGTAATGGATCAGGCCTTGGCGACCCAGTGTTGCGGAAGGTTGATGAAGTCGATGAGTTCGCGCAGGCGGCCATGGTCACGACCGTTGAAGCGGAACGCCAGCCTTACCAGGTCGCCGAACTCCGGCTCGTCCTTTTCCGCCTCTGCAACGTCCTGTTGGCTGAAGGCACCTTCCAGGCAGAGGTCCGAGAACTGCTCCTGAGCCTGTCCCAAGGCTCGCTCGTTGAGGGCATGGTTCATGCGGATCACGAAGTTGTGCTTCAGCCAGCGGCTGGAGTGGTAGTTGGCGTAGAACTGGGCGATCTCGGCTGCCGCTTCGTCGGCACTGTGCACCAGGCGCAGCAGGTTCATGTCGCTGGGCAGGATGTAGCCGTTGTGTGCCAATTGCTCATGGAGGAACCCCACGGCGTCTTCCCAGTAGCTGCCATCCCGCTCGTCCAGCAGCACCACCGGCACCACCGGACTCTTGCCGGTCTGGATCAAGGTCAGCACTTCAAGCGCTTCATCCAGGGTGCCGAAGCCTCCCGGGCAGAGCACCAGGGCGTCGGCCTCCTTGACGAAGAACAGCTTGCGCACGAAGAAGAAGTGGAACGACAGCAGGTGCTCGGTACCACCCACCGTGGTGTTGGCGTGTTGCTCGAAGGGCAGGGTGATGTTCAGGCCCAGGCTGTTTTCCAGCCCGGCACCTTCGTGGGCCGCGGCCATGATGCCGCCGCCGGCGCCGGTGATCACCATCAGGTCGCGCTTGGCCAGTTCGGCACCCAGCTGGCGGGCCAGGGTATAGATGGGGTGGCCTTCGGGGGTTCGCGCCGAGCCGAATACCGTGACTTTGCGGCGTCGCTTGAACTGCTCCAGGACGCTGAAGGCGTGCTCCATTTCACGCAGTGTCTGCAGCATGATCTTGGCGTCCCAGCGGTTGCGGTCGGCCTGGGCCATGCGCACCACGGTGATCAGCATCTCGCGGTACAGCGAGAGGTTGGGACTGTCGCTCGGGACTGTCAGGTTGATCAGTTCATCGACCTTCTGCGTCAGGTCGATGCCACTGGTCTGGAAATGCCGGGAGAGGTAGTCGTCCGGATCATAGGGCATAGCGATCTCCTTGCTCATCAACTACTCAGAGCAGCGTCGCTGGCCGTGTCCGGAATCCGGGCGACCCAGTCGAGCCGCTCAACTACAGCTTGCGGCAGGGGCCGGATCTTTTCCAGTTGGGCGGCCAGCCAATGGAACCCGCCGATGTGTCGGAAATGGCGCGCACGGCGCGTCAATGCGTGTTGGTGCGCTTGATTGGCTAGGAGAGGGAGCACCGATCGCGGCAAGGCGCACCTGGGCAGGAGCGCCGGGAACGGTGCGCGGGGATCAGTTGGACTTGGCCTTGAGGCCGCAATCCCTGGCGGTGAAGCGCTCGGAGCTTACCGGGCGATTGGTCTTGTACTCGCTGAACTCGTAACGCAGGCCGGCACCACGGGCCAACAGCTGGCGGTAGCCGGTGTTGCGGCAGACGCTGGCGCCGAGCTGGGCGCGCACCGCGTCGGGGTTGGCGCGCATCTGCGCGGCGTGGGCCTCGCGCACGCTCAGGTGGTTGACCAGTTCGTTGCCCTGCACCGTGTAACCCTGGTCGAGGATGTCCTCGTTAATCGCGCGGGGTGTGCCGGCACTGCTCTCCTTGGCAACCTTCTCGAGCATCTTGGACAACTCGTAATCCTTGAGCGATTCGGCCTGGGCGAAGAACGGCAGGGTCGCGCAGAGGGCGAGGGCGGTGATGCGCAGCATGGGTATCTCCTAACAAAAAGTAGCTGTTTGACCAGCGCGGCAATTGTGCGTTCGCGGGCGGTGCTTGTCGCGTGGAAATTCTGTTCCGGACGGTCGACGGCGCTGCCGGGCGCCTCTGGTAGAATCGCCCGATCCTTCCTGTTAATCCCGCTCCCGCTCGCAACCTTCCGGCTTGCGCGGGGCGGCCAGCTGCCGTACTGGAACCCGCTTCGATGAGTCACGCCGTTTTCCGTCTGCGCGCCGAATGCCTTGCGCGCAGCACCCGCCCCTTCGTCGCCCGGGGCGCTCGTTCGCCGCGCTGCCCGGGCTGCCGGGTGATTGCCGAATACTGCTTCTGCGCCTGGCGGCCCAAGGTGCCGGTACGCGCCGGGGTGTGCCTGATGATGTACTACTCCGAGCCGATGAAACCGAGCAACACCGGCTGGCTGATCGCCGACCTGGTGCCGGACACCTGGGCCTTCGGCTGGTCGCGTACCGAGGTGGACGAGGCGCTGCTGGCGCTGCTGGACGATCCCCAGTGGCAGCCCTACCTGGTGTTCCCCGGCGAATACGCCGAGCCCGGCCGGGTAGTGCAGGAGGTAGCGGTGGAGGAGGGCAAGCGGCCCTTGTTCATCCTGCTGGATGCCACCTGGACCGAGGCGCGCAAGATGTTCCGCAAGAGTCCCTACCTGGACCGTTTCCCGGTGCTCAGCCTGACCCCTGAGCAGATCTCCCGCTATCGCCTGCGCCGCTCCACCCGCGACGAGCATCTGTGCACCGCCGAAGTGGGCGCGCTGTGCCTGGAGCTGGCGGGGGATGAGCAGGCGGGTGGCGCGCTGAACGCCTACCTGGACGTATTCACCGAGCGCTACCTGGGGGCCAAGCGGGCCCTGCCCCTGGACCTGGCGAGCCCCGCTCACCAGGCACTCAGCGTCTATCTCTGATCAGGCTTCGGCCTTGGCCGGGGCCGGCGCTTGCACCTGAGGCTTCTGCGGCCAGAGCTGCGCCACCAGCATGCCGACGAACATCAGCGCGCAGCCCAGGTAGCCACGGGCGTGGAGGCTTTCATCCAGCATCAGGGCACCGGCGATCGCGGCGAACACCGCTTCCAGGGACAGGATGATGGCCGCGTGGGAGGCGATGGCATGACGTTGCGCCACCACCTGCAGGGTGTAGCCGATGGCGACGGCTATCACGCCGCCATAAAGGATGGCGGGACCGGCCTGGAGAATGGCGTCGAGCTTGATCTCTTCGAAGATGACCGCCAGCACCAGGCTCAGCACCGCGCAGACGATGAACTGCAGGATGGCCAGGCGGATCGGGTCGTAGCGGCTGGCGAAGAAACCCACCAGCAGCACGTGCACGCCCCAGACGCAGGCACCGGCCAGCTGCAGCCAGTCGCCGGAGGCGACGTGGAAGCCATCGCCGACGCTGAGCAGGAACATGCCCACCACCGCCAGGCACGCGCCCAGCCAGGTGCCCATGCCGGTACGATGGCCGAGGAACAGGCCCAGCAGCGGGACGATGATCACATACAGGCCGGTGATGAAACCCGAGTTGGTGACGGTGGTGAACATCAGGCCGACTTGCTGCAGGTTGATCCCCAGCGACAGGGCCAGGCCCATGAGCAAGCCGCCCAGCAACATGCCCCGGTTCAGCGGTTGCTTCACGGCAGGCCGGGGCAGGATCAGCAGCAGCGGCAGGAGGATGATGGCACCCAGGGCGAAGCGCAGGCCGGTATAGAGGAAGGGGCCGATCGCATCCATGCCCAGGCGCTGGGCGACGAACGCCGCGCCCCAGATGGCGGCGGTGATCAGCATCAGTAAATCGGCGCGCAGGGCTTGGCTTCGCATGTTGGATCTCGGCAGGAAAAGCCGAGAACTTTGCCGTAAAGCGTTCGACTTGACCACCCCGTTCCGGCTCGGCATGCTGGGCGCCGCTTTACGGCCTGCCCGTACCAAGCTTCGGGCCTGGCCGGCGTATCCCGTCGTGCCGAAATGCCTCTCTCACCCCTGGGAGGCATGTCTGGGCCCATTACAAAAAGGACATGCCCATGGCCTCATACGAAATCCTCATCGCCGATGACCACCCGCTGTTCCGCAGCGCCTTGCAGCAAGCCCTTACCCTGGGCCTGGGGCCGGATGCGCGGCTGGTGGAAGCGGCCAGCATCGCCGAGCTCGAGAACCGGCTGGCCGAGCGCGCCGACTGGGACCTGGTCCTGCTCGACCTGAACATGCCCGGGGCCTACGGCTTCTCCGGCTTGGTGCTGCTGCGTGGCCAGTATCCGCAGATCCCCGTGGTGATGATCTCCGCGCAGGAAGAAGCCGCAGTGGTTGCCCGCTCCCGCGAGTTCGGCGCCAGCGGCTTCATCCCCAAGTCGAGCCCGTTGGAAGTCATCCAGAGTGCCGTGCGCTCGGTGCTCGATGGCGACACCTGGTGGCCGCCGCAACTGCAGGAAGCCCCGGCCCTGTCCGACGAGGCCAAGGCCGCCAGCGAAGGCCTCGCCAGCCTGACGCCGCAGCAGTTCCGCGTGCTGACCATGGTCTGCGAAGGCCTGCTGAACAAGCAGATCGCCTTCGAGCTGCATGTGTCGGAAGCAACGGTGAAAGCCCACGTTACGGCCATCTTCCGCAAGCTCAACGTGCGCACCCGCACTCAGGCCGCGCTGCTGCTGCAACAGATGGAATCCATTCCCTCGGCCTGAAGCGGGTCGTTTCACGCAAATTTGAAGCGCGTTGCGTTAGGCTGCGCGCTCCTCACAACAAGCCCTCGCCCCTATGTCGCCATTCAAAGGCCAGACCGGCCTCAAACGTGTCCTCAATGCCGCCGGTTACTCACTCGATGGACTGCGGGCCGCCTTCACCGGCGAAGCTGCCTTCCGCCAGCTGGTGCTGCTCAACGCGATTCTGATTCCGCTGTCCTTCTTCCTCGATGTCAGCCGGGGCGAACGCGCGCTGATGATCGGCGCCTGCCTGCTGGCACTGATCGTCGAGCTGCTCAACTCGGCGGTCGAGGCGGCCATCGACCGCATCTCCCTGGAGCGCCATCCGCTGTCGAAGAACGCCAAGGACATGGGCAGCGCCGCGCAGTTCACCGCGTTGACGCTGATCACCGCGGTCTGGGCCACCATCCTGCTGGGCTGAGCCAGGCGCGGCCCGTCGGCCCTAGGCGATGGTCGGCAACACGATCTCGTCGCTGCGACTCACCCCGGCGGTCATCGCCCGGCACTGGTCGAGGAATTCGCGCATGGCGGCGGTCTGGAACTTCTGCCGGTGCCAGATGAAGTAGAACTGCCGACGCAGGTCGATCCCCGGGGTCTCCACCGGCACCAGGCTGCCACGGCGGAAGGCATCGCGCAGGGCCAGGCGCGAAATGCAGCTGATGCCCAACCCCGATTCCACCGCGCGCTTGATCGCTTCGGTGTGCTCCAACTCCAGGCGGATGTTCAGCGGAGTGGGGTGGTGACGCATGGCCTGGTCGAAGGTCAGGCGCGTACCCGAGCCCTTCTCACGGAG
This sequence comes from Pseudomonas resinovorans NBRC 106553, assembly GCF_000412695.1. Lineage (NCBI taxonomy): Bacteria > Pseudomonadati > Pseudomonadota > Gammaproteobacteria > Pseudomonadales > Pseudomonadaceae > Metapseudomonas > Metapseudomonas resinovorans. Next base: position 4,958,120 of record NC_021499.1, on the reverse strand, counting down.
AATCCAGGCTTCCTGGCTCAATTCCTCCAGGCTCGCCTGGCCCTTGGCGGCCAGCGGGTGGCGGGGGGCGCAGAACACCACCAGCTCGTCTTCGACCCACGGCTGCACTTCGATATCCGGGTGCTGGCAATCGCCTTCTATTAGACCCAGATCAAGTTCATAGAGGGCGATCTGCTGGACGATATTCATCGTGTTCTGCACATGCAGGCTCACCTGGCACTCCGGGTGGCGCTGCATGAAGGCACCGATCAACAGCGTGGCCAGGTAGTTACCCACGGTCAGCGTGGCGCCCACGTCCAGGGAGCCGAAGCCGGTCTTGCCGTTGAGCAGGTCCTCGATCTCGCGGGCCTGGTCCATCAGGGCCACGGCCTGGGGCAGCAACTGCCGCCCCAGCGCGTTGAGGCTCAGGCGCTTGCCGGCCCGGTCGAACAGTTGGCAGCCCGATTGGCGCTCCAGCTCGGTCAGCGACGTGCTGGTAGCCGATTGCGAAAGCGACAGCAGTTGGGCGGCGCGAGACACGCTTTCCTGCTGGGCAACGGAGACGAATACCTGGAGCTGACGGAGAGTAAATCGCATATCTATATAACCGATAACCTATATCTTGATAATTCAGTTAACAGATATTGTGGCTGTCACTACAATGTCGCGCAATTGCGCCGTCAGGCGCGGGCGAATTTCAAACTTTCGGAGCCCCCGTAAATGAGCAACATGAACTCCGAACGCATCCTCAGCGTTCATCACTGGAACGACACGCTGTTCAGCTTCAAGTGCACCCGCGACCCGGGCCTGCGCTTTGAAAACGGCCAGTTCGTGATGATCGGTCTGCAGCAGGACAACGGCCGCCCGCTGATGCGCGCCTACTCCATCGCCAGCCCGAACTGGGAAGAGCACCTGGAGTTCTTCAGCATCAAGGTACCGGACGGCCCGCTGACTTCCCGCCTGCAGCACCTGAAGGAAGGCGACGAGATCATCATCAGCAAGAAGCCCACCGGGACCCTGGTGCTGGACGACCTGAACCCCGGCAAGCACCTCTACCTGCTGAGCACCGGCACCGGCCTCGCGCCGTTCATGAGCGTGATCCAGGACCCGGAAACCTACGAGCGCTTCGAGAAAGTGATCCTGGTCCACGGCGTGCGCTACGTGAACGAAGTGGCCTACCGCGAGTTCATCACCGAGCACCTGCCGCAGAACGAGTTCTTCGGTGATTCGGTCAAGGACAAGCTGATCTACTACCCCACCGTGACCCGCGAACCCTTCGAGAACCAGGGCCGCCTGACCGACCTGATGCGCAGCGGCAAGCTGTTCGAGGACATCGGCCTGCCGCCGATCAATCCGCAGGACGACCGCGCCATGATCTGCGGCAGCCCGAGCATGCTCGACGAGACCGCCGAAGTGCTCGACAGCTTCGGCCTGAAGATCTCCCCGCGTATGCGCGAGCCGGGTGACTACCTGATCGAGCGCGCCTTCGTCGAGAAGTAAGCGCCACCCGCTGCAAAGCAAAGCCCGCCAATCGGCGGGCTTTGTCGTTTCCGGGGATCACACCGGGGAGCTGAAGCGCTGCCCGGAGATGGCCGGGTGGTAGATCGGCTGGATCTTGTTCCCCGCCGGGTCGAGCACATGGAAGCTGTGGGCGCCGTCGCCATGGGCGAAGGGGCGATCGAGCAGGGTCACACCCTTGGCCTTCAAGTAGTGGTACCAGGCGTCCAGTTCTTCCAGGCTGTCCACCACGAAGCCGTAGTGGTCCACCGCCTGTACTCCGCCGCTGGCGACCGGGCTGCGGCCGAGGGACAGGTTGTCGTTGCCGCAGGTGAGGTAGACCAGGTCCTCGTTGGCACGATTGAGCACGTCCATGCCCAGGACATCCACATAGAAGCGCTCGCACTCTTCCAGGTTGGGGACGAGGATGGCGATGTGGCGCAGGCCATTGAGGCGACCGGGGCGGCTGGGCATTTTCTGGACTCCGAAATTGTATACAATATTTGAGAAATATAAGACAAAACGGAGTTCGATGTGTACTGCCTTCTGCTCAAGACCCGCCTGCGTCCCGGTAGCCTGGACGCTTTCATGGATGCAATGCGTATCAACGCCGCCGCCTCGGTGCGCGACGAGCCAGGTTGCCTGGTGTTCGATGTACTGCAGGACCGCAGCGATCCCGAGCTGGTCTGGCTCTATGAGGTCTACACCGACGAAGCGGCCTTCGAGGCCCATATGCGCACCCGGCATTTCCTCGCCAGCCGGCCCCTGGTGGAGCCACTGATCCTGGCGCAGGACTGCATCGAGGCCGACTCGCTGGCGCTCAACGCCGCGCGTTAGCACTCCGTGGATTCGTAGGAGCGAGCTCTGCTCGCGAAGGGCGCCAATCGCGAGCAGAGCTCGCTCCTACAGGAAAGCCTCAGCCCAGGGTGATTTCCAGCACGCGGATGCGCCCCGGCTCCGGGTAGTGCCAGCGCACGTCCACATCCCACAGGCGCGCGCCGTAGCGGCGTTCGGGTTCGGGCTTCTGGTAGGCCGGGCGGGGGTCCTGGGCCAGGCATTGCTCCACCAGTTCCACCAGAGGCTGGTCGAGCCGTTGGCCATGCTCGCGGGCCTGGAGCAGGGCAGCAGGCGTCCAGTCCACCGGAATCAGCTCGGGGGCGGCGTCGGCGATGGCGTTCACGGCGCTGTCCTGGCGGTCGGCATAGGGCACGTAAGGCTTGATATCGATCACCGGGGTGCCGTCCAGCAGGTCGATACCGGACAGCCAGAGGCGCCCGGCCTCCACCTTGTCCAGCTTCACCACGGACTGGCCGATGCCATTGGGGCGATGGGTGGAGCGGCTGGCGAACACGCCAATGGACTGGTTACCGCCCAGGCGCGGCGGCCGCACCTTCAGGCGTGGCTTGTCTTCCAGAGCCTGGTGGAACAGGAACAGCAGCCAGACATGGCTGACCTGTTCCAGCCCCGCCACGGCGTCGCCGTTGTCGTACGGCGGCACCAGTTCCAGCACGCCACGGGCGGCCGGCGCCAGGTGCGGCTGGCGGGGGATGGCGAATTTTTCCTTGAAGCAGGAACGCACGAAGCCGACGGCGCAAACGCTGTGCTGCATATCAGTAGGGCACCCGGCAGCCGGCATCGCGGAAGGGCCCGCCAAGGCGCAGCCAGCCGTCGCCGGGCGTGGTCTGGGCGCAGGTCAGCGCGCCATCCAGCTTGCTTTGCCAGATGAAGAAGGGCGCCGGCGCGGCGAAGGCCGGAGCGACGAGGGTGAGCAGCAGGGTGAAGAGGGCAAGGCGCATGGGCGGATTCCAGTGGACAGCGCGGCTACCCTAGCGCCCACCCATGAGCTGTGCAAGCGAGGCGCTACAGGTGGAAACCACCGTCGATGGGGATGATGTTCCCGGTCATGTAGGCGCCCGCCGTGCTCGCCAGGCTGATGGCCAGGGCCGCCATCTCCTCGCCACGGCCCCAGCGCTTCATCGGGATCAGCGCGGTGTCGCGGGCCATGGCCTCGGCATCATTGGCGATGAAGCGGGTCATCTTGCTGGGGAAGCGGCCGGGGGCGATCACATTGACATTGATGTGGTCGGTTACCAGCTCGCGGGCCAGCATCCTCGAGAGCTGGTGCAGCGCCGCCTTGCTCGGGCCGTAGGCATAGGCCTCTTCGCCGTGGGAGGTGATGCCGGCCACCGAGCCGATGTTGATGACCCGGGCCGGGCTCTGGCTGTTGCCGGCCTTGCGCAGCAGCGGCAGCAGTTGCTGGATGCAGCTGAACACCGAGGTCACGTTGAGCTGCATGACCTTCTCCCAGCCTTTCACCGGGTAGCTCTCCAGCGGCGCGCCCCAGGTGGTGCCGGCGTTGTTCACCAGGATGTCCAGGCTTTCGGTGCGTTGCGCCAGCGCGTCGGCCAGGGCCTTGGCGCCTTCTTCGCTGGACAGGTCGGCGGCCAGGCCATGGCATTCGCCGAAGGCCGACAGTTCGGCGGCGGTTTCGCGGCAGGCCTCGGCATCGCGGGCGCAGATGAAGACCCGTGCACCGGCTTCCAGGAAGCCCTGGGCGATCATCCGGCCTATACCACGGGTGCCACCGGTAACCAGGGCGGTGCGGCCCTGGAGGCTGAAGTAGGCGTGCATTGCGATCCTCGCGAGTTGAGCCTGGGAAGGCCCATACCCTAGCCCCGGGTGGTCCGGGGCGGGGGCATTATCGAGGCGCGGAATGGGGCGGCATTGTCAGCCCGCCATCGTCAGTCCGCCGCAGCCTGGGCGGCGGCCAGTTCGGCGTCCTTGGCCAGGGCGCGCTTGTAGGCAGGGCGTTCGATGAAGCGGGCGATGTACTGCTTGATCGCCGGCACCTCCGGGATCAGGCCGAACTGGGTGGTCCAGTTCAGCGCGCTGCCCCAGAGGACGTCGGCGGCAGTGAACTGTTCCCCGAGCAGCCAGGGACCGTCCTTCATCTGGGCGAGCAGGGTTCTGATCACGCTGTCGAAGTCGCCATAGGGAGAGCGCTGCTCGGGGATCGGTTCGCGCTTTTGCACCCGGTCCACCACCGCCGGCTCGAAGCAGGAGCCGTAGAACACCATCCAGCGCAGGTAGGGCCCACGCAGCGGATCGCCCAGGGGCGGTGCCAGGCCGGCCTCGGGGTAGAGGTCGGCGAGGTAGAGGTAGACCGAGACCTGCTCGGTGACCACAGCGTTCTCGTGGGTGAGGGTGGGCACCTTGCCCATGGGGTTGATGGCGAGGAACTCCGGCTTGCGCTGCTCGCCGGTCTTCATGTTCATCACATGGAGCTGGTAGTCGGCGCCGAGTTCTTCCAGCAGGGTCAGGGCGCCGGTGGAGCGGGTGTAGGGGCAGTGGTAGAGGGTTACCTGGCGGTTCTGGGTGGTCATTGTCGTTGTTCCGCTTGGTCCGTGGATGCAGCGAGTCTAGACCCGGCCTCTAGAGCCTGCCGCTGCGTTGCAGGCGGCGAAGCACCCAACGGCGGTAGGCGCGCGACAGGAGTGGCCTGATCAGCGGCAGGCCGATCAGCCAGGCCAGCGGTGCCAGCCGGGGCACGCGGGAGAGCAGCAGGATGTAGGCGTCCAGCTCGCGGTGGATGTGGCCGGTGTCGTCCTGGACATGGAGCTCGGTGAGGGCGAGGTAGGGGTCGATGCCCAGGGCGCGCAGTTCGGCATCGCGGCCGCTGATGTCGAGCCATTCCACGCCTTCGGCGGCGCGAGGGAGGGATTCGTACCAGCGGCGGTCGGCGATGCAGCGGGGGCAGGCGCCGTCGTAGAAGACCTTGAGCATGCTGGGCCTCATTGATGGGTATCGCTTCGCTCAACCCATCCTACGACTGGCTGGTGTTTATGAGTTTGGCTGGTTCCCGAGTGGACGGCGGGTTTCTGTTTCGTCATCGCCGGCGCGAGTCACCCCTCGCCCGCTTGCGGGAGAGGGGAGAGGGTGTCGAGACCGTGCGAAATAATGATTTCGAATCGTGATTATTGGTCAATCACGGCATCACGCGCCTTGGGCATCCCCAAAAAGAAAAAGCCCCGCATCAGCGGGGCTCTTTCAACACGGTGCGGACTCAGACCAGCTCGGCCCACATGTCGTATTCGTCGGCATCGATGATGCGCACGCGCACCTTGTCGCCCGGCTTCACGTCGGTGGAGCCGATGAACACGCTGCCGTCGATCTCCGGCGCGTCCGCCCAGGAGCGGGCCACGGCGCCTTCGTCGTCCACTTCGTCGATCAGCACGTCGACTTCACGGCCGATCTTCAGCTGCAGGCGGGCGGTGGAGATGGCCTGCTGGTGCGCCATGAAGCGCTCCCAACGGTCCTGCTTGACGTCGTCCGGTACGGGCGCAAGACCCAGGTCGTTGGCCGGGGCGCCGTCCACCGGGGAGTACTGGAAGCAGCCGACGCGGTCGAGCTGGGCTTCGGTCAGCCAGTCCAGCAGGTACTGGAAGTCCTCCTCGGTCTCGCCGGGGAAGCCGACGATGAAGGTGGAGCGGATGGTCAGGTCCGGGCAGATCTCGCGCCATTTCTTGATGCGCGCCAGGGTCTTGTCCTCGAAGGCCGGGCGCTTCATGGACTTGAGCACTTTCGGGCTGGCGTGCTGGAAGGGGATGTCCAGGTAAGGCAGCAGCTTGCCTTCGGCCATCAGCGGGATCACGTCATCCACGTTCGGGTACGGGTAGACGTAGTGCAGGCGCACCCAGACGCCCATGGCGGAGAGGGCTTCGCACAGCTCCAGCATGCGGGTCTTGACCGGCTGGCCGTTCCAGAAGTCCAGCTTGTACTTGAGGTCGACGCCGTAGGCGCTGGTGTCCTGGGAGATGACCAGCAGTTCCTTGACGCCGGCCTTGACCAGGCGCTCGGCCTCGGAGAGCACGTCGCCCACCGGGCGGCTGACCAGGCGGCCGCGCATGGAGGGGATGATGCAGAAGCTGCAGCTGTGGTTGCAGCCTTCGGAAATCTTCAGGTAGGCGTAGTGTCGCGGGGTCAGCTTGATACCTTGCGGCGGGACCAGGTCGACGAAGGGGTCGTGGTCGGCTTTGGGCGGCACCACTTCATGCACCGCGCTGACCACCTGCTCGTACTGCTGCGGGCCAGTGACGGCGAGCACGCTGGGGTGCACGTCGCGGATGGAGTCCTCGGACACGCCCATGCAGCCGGTGACGATCACCTTGCCGTTCTCGGCGATGGCCTCGCCGATGGCGTCCAGGGACTCGGCCTTGGCGCTGTCGATGAATCCGCAGGTGTTGACCACCACTACATCGGCATCCTGGTAGGTCGGTACGATCTCGTAGCCTTCCATGCGCAGCTGGGTGAGGATGCGTTCGGAGTCGACAGTCGCTTTCGGGCATCCGAGCGAAACGAATCCGACTTTGGGGGTGGCGGTGGACATTGCGGCTAACCTCGATGGGCGCTCGGGAGGGCGCCTCTGATCAAAAAGTGCGCAATTCTAGCGGCGAGCGACAGTCATTTCCAGCCCAATCTGATGCAATTAAGAGACTAGTCTGTAGTGAATCCAGGTGGGGCAGGGGCGGGATGCCGCTGTCGCCCGGCGAGGTATCCCGGAAGATGCCTGCCACCCGTCATCCGCAGGAAGGTCCAGATGAGCGAAAGCATCACCCAACCCACCGAGCAGCATGCCGGTCATTCGGCCTCCGCGTTCGGCATGCTGGTGGCCGCCGCCGGCGTGGTCTACGGCGATATCGGCACCAGCCCGCTGTACACCCTGAAGGAAGTCTTCTCCGACCAGTACGGCGTCCAGGTCAACCACGACGGGGTCCTGGGAGTGCTGTCGCTGATCTTCTGGTCGCTGATCTGGGTGGTGTCGATCAAGTACATGCTGTTCGTCCTGCGTGCCGACAACGAAGGCGAAGGCGGGGCGATGGCCCTGACCGCCCTGGCCCAGCGCGCGTGCAAGCCGTACCCCAGGCTCAAGGCGATCGTGGTGCTGCTCGGCCTGTTCGGCACGGCGCTGTTCTATGGCGACAGCATGATCACCCCGGCGATCTCGGTGCTGTCGGCCATCGAGGGCCTGGACCTGGCGTTCGACGGCATCAGCCACTGGGTGGTGCCCCTGGCGCTGGTCGTGCTGGTGGGTCTGTTCCTGATCCAGAAGCACGGCACGGCGCGCATCGGCATTTTCTTCGGGCCGATCATGGTGATCTGGTTCAGCGTGCTGGGTGCGCTGGGGATCTACGGCATCGTCCAGCAACCGGAGGTGCTGAAGGCGCTCAACCCCTACTGGTGCGTGCATTTCTTCATCGTTCATCCGGGAATCGGCGTCGCCATCCTCGGGGCTGTGGTACTGGCGCTGACCGGCGCCGAAGCCCTCTATGCGGACATGGGGCATTTCGGCCGCAAGCCGATCGCCCGCGCCTGGTTCTTCCTGGTGCTGCCGGGGCTGGTGCTGAACTACTTCGGCCAGGGCGCGGCGATCCTCGCCGATCCCGCCGCCGCGCGTAACCCCTTTTACCTGCTGTCGCCGGGCTGGGCCTTGCTGCCGATGGTGCTGCTCTCCACCGTGGCGACGGTGATCGCCTCCCAGGCGGTGATTTCCGGTGCCTTCTCCCTGACCCACCAGGCCATGCAACTGGGCTATATCCCGCGCATGTTCGTCCAGCACACCTCGCACCACGAGCAGGGGCAGATCTACATAGGAGCGGTGAACTGGGCGCTGATGGTCGGTGTGGTGCTGCTGGTGCTCGGCTTCGGATCGTCCGACGAGCTGGCCTCGGCCTACGGCGTCGCGGTGACCGGCACCATGCTGATGACCACCCTGCTGGTGGCGGTGGTGATGCTGCTGCTGTGGAAAACGCCCCGTTGGCTGGCGATCCCCGTGCTGCTGGGCTTCCTCTTCGTCGACAGCCTGTTCTTCGCCGCCAACGTGCCGAAGATCGTCCAGGGCGGCGCCTTCCCGGTGATCGCCGGCGCGGCGCTGTTCATCCTGATGACCACCTGGAAGCGCGGCAAGCAGATAGTAGTGGATCGCCTGGACGAGGCCGTGCTGTCGTTGCCGCTGTTCATCAGCAGCATCCGCGCGCAGCCGCCGCATCGGGTCAATGGCACCGCGGTGTTCCTCACTGCCAGGACCGACGCCGTGCCCCACGCGCTGCTGCACAACCTGCTGCATAACCAGGTGCTGCACGCCCAGGTGGTGCTGCTGACGGTGGTGAACGAGGACACGCCCAGGGTCGCGGCGGACCGGCGTTTCGAGGTGGACGCCTATGGCGATGGCTTCTTCCGGGTGATCCTGCACTTCGGCTTCATGGAGGACCCGGACGTGCCGGCGGCGCTCAAGCTCTGCCACCTCAACGAGCTGGATTTCAGCCCGATGAGCACCACCTACTTCCTCAGCCGCGAGACGGTGATCTCCACCAAGCGCATCGGCATGGCGCGCTGGCGCGAGAGCCTGTTCGCCTTCCTGCTGAAAAACGCCAACAGCAACCTGAAGTACTTCAACCTGCCGTTGAACCGGGTGATCGAGCTGGGGACCCAGGTGGAGATCTGACGTTGCCCGGGCTAGCCAACGGGGTAGCCCGGATGCAATCCGGGAAGCGCGGTGCCAGGGTTTTCCCGGATTCCATCCGGGCTACGAACTGTTCGCGAAAGACCGCGCTCGGACCGTTCGCGAGCAGAGCTCGCTCCTACAAGTGCAGGACGGGGGAGTCTCTACAGGGCAATCAATCCTTGCCCGGCAGCATCCGCACCAGGGTGTTGTCCCGGCTCACGTAGTGGTGGAACAGCGCCGCCACCGCGTGCAGGCCGATCAGCCAGTAGCCGGCGGTGCCCGCCAGTTCATGGAGTTCCTTGATCTGCCCGGCCAGTTGCTTGTTCGGGCCGATCAGCGCCGGCAGCTCCAGGCCGAAGAAGGGAATGGGCCTGCCCCCGGCGCTGAGGATCAGCCAGCCGGCCAGGGGCGCGCCGATCATCAGGGCGTAGAGCGCCACGTGCATCAGCTTGGAGAGTGCGTTCTGCCAGCCCGGCGGTGTCGGCCGGATGGCCGGGGTGGGGTAGGCGATCACGGCGAACAGTCGCAGCCAGACCAGGAAGAACACCGCCAGGCCGAGCATGAAGTGCCATTGCGTGAGCAATTGGCGGGTTTCACTGCCCCTGGGGAAGTTGCCCTTGATTTCGACACAGGCGTAGACCGCGGCGATCAGCAACAGCATCAGCCAGTGCAGGGCGATGGACAGGCGCCCATAGCGGGACGGCGCGTTATTCAGGCTCATCAGGAGTCCTCTTTAGTTTCTTGTGGCAAAACGGTCGGTCAGGATACTGAAGCCGTATTAAGCGAATCTGAACCTGGATCAATCCTTGGCCAGGGTTTGCTGGCGTTTCTCCACTCCGATGAGCAGCTTTTCCGCCAGCGCCGGGTAGTTCTCGTCGTAGTGATGGCCGCCGGGCAGTTCGAGCATTTCGCCGACGGCGCCCGGTTGAGTGCAGCCACTTTCGGCCGTCTCTTCCTTGCCGTATACGCACAGCACCTTGGCCGCCGGCAATTTCGCCAGCTCCGGGCCGGTGGCGGCTTCCTGGCCGGTCTTGCCGAGCCAGCCCTGCACCTCGATCTCGAAGTTGCCGCTGCGGGCCAGGGCCAGCAGCAGGATGGCGTCCACCTGGTCCTGGTCGGCTTTCGGCAGGCGGTTGTAGAACGCCGGCAGTACGTCGGCGCCGAAGGAATAACCCGCCAGCACGAAGCGCTTGGCGCCCCATTTCTCTCGATACGCCTGCATCAGCCGGCTCAGGTCGGCGGCGCCCTGCTCGGGGCTCTTGTGCCGCCAGAAGTAGCGCAGGGCATCGATGCCGACCACCGAGTGGCCGCGCTTGGCCAGTTCGTCGGCCACGGCGCGGTCCAGATCGCGCCAGCCACCGTCACCAGAATAGAACAGGGTGACGGTGTCGGAAGGCTTGGCGGCCGGCACTTCCACCACCGGCAGCGGCTCGCCCTGGCCTTGCAGCAGCCCGGCCAGACGTTGCTGGAGCAGTTCGACCAGGCTGGTGTCGTAGTCGCTGATCAGGGTGTCGGCATTGGCCTGGTTGCGCGCGAAGGCGGCACTGGGGTCGTCCGGGTTGTCGTTCCAGGCGGCGAGCCAGTGGCCGTGGGGCGCTTGCTGCGGCAGCGGGGCGGTGCAGTCCGGGCTGTCCAGGCTGAAGTCGATGGACAGCGCGCGGGCCTTGTCGTCGCCCTGGCCGGCCAGCCAGCGCCAGGCGAAGGCGGCTCCCGGCCCGATGCCGGCCACCACGCCGGGTTCGCCGCCGAGCAGGTCGCGGGCCTGTTGCAGGCGTTGCTGCTGGGCGGCGCAATCCTTGGCCGGCAACTCCAGCTGGAGGATCTGCGCATTGCCGCTGTGGGTCAGGGCGAGCAGTTGCTCATCGGTCAAGCGCTGCTCGCCGTTGGCCACCAGCAGCACCCGTTGCGCTACGGCCTCGGCGGGGCTGGCCAGGGTCGCCGGGCTGCCGTCCGGCAGTGGCGGGTGTTCCAGCCGCGCTTGGGTGGCCGGACGGCTCCAGAGCAGCAGGGCCGCGCCCACCAGGGCGAGGATCAGGATCAGCAGCAGATGTCGCCAGTTGCGTTTGAGCATGCCCACCTCAACGTTTGACCAGGCCGGTGAAGCCGCCGGCGATCAGCGCGGCGGTGTCGGCCAGGGCTACCAGCGGGTCGAGCCCGGCGGGCACGGCCATGTAGCGTGGCTCCCATTCGGGCTGGAACTTCTCCTTGAACCGGCGCAGGCCCTGGAAGTTGTAGAACTGCTCGCCACGGCGGAACACCAGGGCGCCGAGGCGCTGGGTCAGCGGGGCGCCACGGCGCGGCTGCAGGCCGGCCAGGGGCACCATGCCGAGGCTGAAACGCAGGTGGCCACGCTCCTTGTAGTGCAGCAGCAGGCTGAGCATGAGGAATTCCATGGTCAGCTTCGGCGCCTGGGGGTGAACCCGCATCAGGTCGATGCTCGACAGGCTGTTGCCGTCGGTTTCCAGGAGGTTGGCGAAGGCCACCGCACGGCCCTCGAACTGGATGGTGGCGATGCGGAAGTGGTTGAGGTAATCGGCATCGAAACGGCCAAGGGAGAAGCCTTTCTCCCGGCCCTGCTTGCCCTGCATCCAGGCATCGGAGATGGCCTGCAGCTCCTCCAGCGGGGCGCTGCCAGCGTCGAAGATCTGCAGGCTGAGGCCGTCTCGCTGGCCCCGGCTGAGGGTGTAGCGCAGGTCCTTCATGGCCTTGTTCTTGGCCTCCAGGTCGAAGCCCGGCAGGTCGACCCGCGCTTCCTCGCCGAGCTTCAGGGCGGAGAGGCCGATGTCCATGTAGTAGGGCAGGTTCTCGGTGCGTACCTGGTAGAAAACCGGTCGCGCATGGTGGATGTCGCAAAGGTCGCGGAACTGCCAGATCAGCTCGGCGCGCCGCGCTGCCGGGCCGATCGGGTCGAACAGCGCGACCAGGCTGCGACCACGGCGGGCGTACATGAGGAAGGCGTCGCCCTTGGGATGGAACAGCAGCGCCTTGTCGCCGGTGAGCACCAGGCCGCCATCGGGCTGGTCGGACCTGCGCACCAGCGCCGCGGCGCGCAGCATTTCGTCTTCGGTGGGTTCGTGGATGGTCAGCGGGGCGGGACGCAGGAGCCAGGCCAGGGCGATGCCGGCCAGCAGCAGGCCGCTGGCCAGGGAGGCGCGCAATGCGCGCGGGGCATCGCCGTCCACCTCGAACTGCCACCAGAGTTCATGGCTGTAGGGCACGTCCTGGAAGGCGAAGAACATCAGCCACACGGCGGCCAGCAGCACGCAGGCGCTGGCGGCCAGGTTGAGCGGCGAGAAGGGCATTTCCAGCAGCCGGCTGGGGCGATAGAACGCGGCGCGGAAGATCGCCAGGAGCAACGCGGTGACTGTCAGCAGGCTGGCTTCTTCCCAGTCGAAGCCCTTGAGCAGCGATAGCCCGGCGCCGGCCAACAGCAGCGCCATGGTCAGCGCCCAGGCCGCCGACAGGCGATGGCGCAGGCCGTGGGCCAGCAGCAGGCAGAGCACGCCTACCAGGCTGGCGGCCAGGTGCGAGGCGTTTATCAACTGGTGGGGAATGAGGAAGCTCAGGTGCTCCAGGCGGGTGTCCGCCGCCGGGGTTACGCCGGAGAACAGCAGCACCACACCGGCGAGAAACACCAGCAGCGAGAGCACCGGCGCGGCCAGGCCGGAGGCGGCGCGCAGGGCCTGGCGGCCCGCCGGGAACAGGCGCTGGGCCTCGTTGGCCAGCAGCAGCAGGCAGGCCAGCACCAGGGGCAGGCCGACATAGATCAAGCGGTAGAGCAGCAGGGCGGCCGCCAGCGGCGCCGCTCCCAGCTGGCCGGCGAAGGCCGCCAGCAGCACCGCCTCGAATACCCCGACGCCGCCGGGCACGTGGCTGAGTACGCCGGCCGCCAGGGCCAGCATGTAGACCAGCAGGAAGGCGCCGAGCGGCGGGGCGTCCGGCAGCAGCACATAGAGCACGCAGGCGGCGGCGCAGACGTCGACCACTGTGATCAGCAGTTGCAAGGCCGACAGGCGCAGGCCGGGCAGGCGCACGCCGCGATTGCCCAGGCGCAGCTCGATGCAGCCGGGTGCTGGCGCCTCGGCCGCACGGTTGCGGGAAATCCAGAAGATGCCCAGCGCCATGCCGGCCAGCACCAGCAGGGCCAGCAGGCTGACCAGGCTTTCCGGCAGGCGCAGGGCCTGGGCGGCGGCCGCGGGCGCGCTCAGGGCGGCGAGGGCGGCCAGCGGCGGCAGGGCGGCGCCCAGGGCCAGGCTGGCGAACAGGGTGATGCGGGCGATATCGGCCGCGCCCAGCTTGTCGCGCCCGTAGAGGCGAAAACGTACCGAGCCGCCGGTGAGCATGGACAGGCCGACCGCGTTGCCGACCCCGGAGGCGCAGAAGCTGCCCAGTGCCATGCGCCGCAGCGGCAGGCGCACGCCGGCGAAGCGGCAGCCGGACCATTCGTAGCCGACGTAGGCCATGAAGCTGACGGAGGTGGCGCAGAGGGCCAGCAGCAGGCTGCTGGCGGGGACGTTGTGGACGGCGGCGCGCAATGCGCTGGGGTCCAGCTCGCGCAGCAGGTGCCAGCAGGCCAGCAGGCCGACGATGAAGACCAGGAAGGTGAAGGCGATGACGATCCACTGCCGATAGGCGGTGAGGCTGTCGATCCAGCGTAGCGGGGCGGGTTCTTCGTTGGCGTGGCCGTTGGCCGGGTTTTCCACGGGCGGGGTGTTGGCGCGCATCAAGCACCTCTGGGCAATGTGCGCCACTCAGTGCGGGCGCCGACAGCAAGTTCCAAGTGTCTGTCAGAACTTTTTCTTCGCCGGCGTCGCCGCGCTGGAGCCTGCGCGCAAGGCCGGGTGTCGCTGCAAGTCTAGGCGAGTGCGGAGGCCGGCCACAGTGGCCGGCCGGGACATCAGGGAGATGGCGGCAATATGTCGCGGCCGTGGACCCGCCGTTCAGTGCCAGGTGGAGCGGGTTTCCCAGTCGCGGAACTGGTCGGCGGGGATCGGCTGGCTGATCTTGTAGCCCTGGGCGATATCGCAGCCGTACTGGCCGAGCTGGTTGAAGGTGAGCTGGTCTTCCACGCCTTCGGCGACCACCGTCAGGTCGAGGTTGTGGGCCAGCTCGATGATCGAGCGGACGATCTTCGCCGACCCGGTGTTGCTGGTCATGACGCGGACGAAGGACTGGTCGATCTTCAGCGAGTCCACCGGCAGCCGTTGCAGGTAGGCCAGGGACGAATAGCCGGTGCCGAAGTCGTCGATGGTCAGGCGGGCGTCCAGCTCCTTGAGTGCGGAGAGGGTCTGCATGGAGGCCACGGGGTCCTCCATCAATGCGCTTTCGGTCAGCTCGAACTCGATCCAGTGGGGCTTGGCCCCCCAGGTGGCGAAGGAGCCCTGGATGCGTTCCAGCAGGCGCGGATCGCGCAGGTCGTGGGCGGAGAGGTTGACCGAGATCGGTCGCTCGTCACCTTCCTCGTGCCAGGCGTAGCACTGGCCCAGGGCGGTATCCAGGACCCAGAGGGTAAGCGGCGTGATTAGCCCGGTGTTCTCCGCCAGCCTGACGAACTCGTCCGGCGGAAGCATGCCGTGCTGCGGGTGGCGCCAGCGCACCAGTGCCTCGGTGCCGCAGACGCGGTTGCTGGCGATGTCCACCTTGGGTTGGTAATAGAGCAGCAGCTCGTTGCGGTCGATGGCGCGGCGCAGGTCGCCCATCAGGGTCAGGTGCTGGGCGCATTCCTGGTCGAGGCCGCCCTGGAACACGGCAAACCCCGCGTTGGAGCGCTTGGCCTGTTCCATGGCGCTGCCCGAACGGCGGATCAGCGCCTCGGGGGCGGTGCCATGGCCGGGGTAGAGGGCGATGCCGATACTGGCCCGGGCTTCCAGGTAGAGGCCGGAGAGCTCCACCGGGTCGTACAGGGCGGTGAGTATCTGCTTGGCCAGCTGCGTGGCCTGCTCGGCGCCGGCATTGGGCAGGAGCACGGCGAACTCGCATTCGCCCATCCGCGCCACGATGCGTTCATCCCCCACGACCTGCTTGAGGCGCGAGGCGATCTCCACTTGCAGGCGGTCGCCTTCGCGGTAGCCGAGGGTTTCGTTGATCTCCTGGTTGCGGGCGATTTCCAGGTGCAGCAGGCCGAACGGGCGGCGCTCCTGGCGGGCATTGCTTATGGCGGTATCCAGCAGTTCGTGCAGGCGCACGCGGTTGGGCAGGCCGGTCAGGCTGTCCTCGTAGGCCATGCGGCGGATGGTTTCCTCGGCCTCCAGGGCACGGGCGCGGGTGCGCAGGGTGGTGATGCCGAAACCGAGGTCGTTGGCCATGGCCAGCAGCAGTTCCACTTCCTTGTCGTCGAAGGCGTCGGCCCGGGCGGCCATGATCACCAGCATGCCGACGAGCCGCTCGTCCACCTGCAGGGGCAGCGCCAGGGCGCTGGCGAAGCCCAGTTCGCGGGCTTCTTCGTGGAGGGCGGCGCTGGGATCTTCGAGCAGGTCGCGCATTACCAGCGGAACGCCGGCGAGCAGCGTCTGCTCCAGCTTTCCATGGAAATCGGCGTCATGGCTGCCCGCCCCCCAACCCTGGCAGAAGCCGTTGGCGGCGTGGCAGGCCATCACTCGGTAAGGACGTGCCGGGTCGTCCTGGCGGTAGTCGACCCACGCCTGGCGATAGCCGCATTCGTCCACCAGCACCTGGCAGATGTCCGCCAGCAGCGGGGTTTCACTGGTGGCGTGGATCACCGCGTGGTTGACCGCTACCCGGGTGGCCAGGGCGCGATTGAGGCATTCGATCTGGCGTTCGGCTTGCTGGCGGCTCGCCTTGCCGCGCAAGGCCTGCAGGCCGAACGCGAGGTCGTCGGCGGCTTCGCTGAGCAGCTCCAGCTCCCGTTCCCCGAAGGCGTCGGGTTCCTTGGCGCAGATGGCCAGGGCGCCGAACATCTGACCGTCGACGTTCAGCGGCAGGGACAGGATCGAGGCGATGCCGTGGGTAATGGCGTTTTCCCGCCAGGGGCTGAGCCTGGGGTCGGTAAGGATATTGCGGGTGATGGTCGGCACACCGGTGCGGATCGCGGTGCCGGTGGTGCCGCGACCGCGTTCGTTGTCGGCCCAACTGATGTTGAGGGAATCGATGTAGGACTTTTCGAGCCCGACATACGCGAGCGGCGTGACCGATTGCGCGTCGTCGTGTTCGGCGCGGCCGACCCAGGCCATGCGGTAACCCCCTTCCTCCACCACCACGCGGCAGATTTCCTGGAACAGGAAGCACGGATTCTCGGCGCGGAGCAGGGCGCGATTGCAGCCGCTCAGGGTCCGCAGCGCGCGGTTCAGGTATTCGACTTCCTCACTGGACGGGCAGTAAGCGGCCATGACCGATCTCCACCGGGTGGATGGGTGCGGTTCAAGTATAGAAGTCGAGGTTACGGCGGACGGCTGACTGACGAGTAGCCTGGGACGGACGGGGAAAGGCCGGAAATGCAAAAGGCCACTCCGAAGAGTGGCCTTTTGGGTATCTGGTTGCGGGAGCTGGATTTGAACCAACGACCTTCGGGTTATGAGCCCGACGAGCTACCAGACTGCTCCATCCCGCGCCGGCAATTCTACAGTTCCGTGACAGGCTGTCAAATGATTTCTTCCATTAAAATCAAATAGTTACTTTCAGCCCAAACGAAAAAGGCCACTCCGAAGAGTGGCCTTTTCCTTATGTTGGTTGCGGGAGCTGGATTTGAACCAACGACCTTCGGGTTATGAGCCCGACGAGCTACCAGACTGCTCCATCCCGCGCCGGCAATTCTACAGTTTCGAGGGGGGCTGTCAAACGATATTTGAGGAAAAAAGCTTTTTTCCTCAAATATTTAGCAATTCCAGCTGGCATGTCGGGGATGACGACGGGGTGCTAGAGCGGCCGGAGCCGCTCCCGGTATCATCGCCGACTCCGGTACTGCCCGCGCCACCGACCCCCATGCCGCAAAGAAAGATCATCCACATCGACTGCGATTGCTTCTACGCCGCCATCGAGATGCGCGACGACCCCAGCCTGGCGGGCAAACCGCTGGCGGTGGGGGGCTCGCCGGACAAGCGTGGCGTGGTCGCGACCTGCAACTACGACGCGCGGGCCTATGGGGTGCGCTCGGCGATGCCGATGCGCACAGCCATCAAGCTGTGCCCGGACCTGACCATCGTGCGGCCACGGATGGACATCTATAAAGGTGTGTCACGGCAGATCCACCAGATATTTCGCGACTACACCGAGATCATCGAGCCCTTGTCCCTGGACGAAGCCTTCCTGGATGTGTCCGACACCCCGCACTTCAACGGCAGCGCCACGCGCATCGCCCAGGAAATCCGCCGGCGGGTGTCGGCCGAGTTGCATATCACGGTGTCGGCCGGCGTGGCGCCGAACAAGTTCATCGCCAAGATCGCCAGCGACTGGCGCAAGCCGGATGGCCTGTTCGTGGTCACGCCGGACCAGGTGGACGAATTCGTCGCGGCGTTGCCGGTGAGCAAGTTGCACGGGGTGGGGAAGGTGACGGCGGAGAAGATGACCCGCCTCGGCGTGCGCACCTGCGCCGACCTGCGGGATTGGAACAAGCTGGCGCTGGCGCGGGAGTTCGGCAGTTTCGGCGAGCGCCTGTACAACCTGGCCCGTGGCCAGGACGAGCGCCCTGTGCAGGTGGACAACCGGCGTCAGTCCATCAGTGTGGAAAACACCTACGACCAGGACCTGCCGGACCTGGATGCCTGCCTGGCGCAGTTGCCGGCGCTGCTGGATGAGCTGCGCGGGCGCATGGCGCGGCTGGACAGCAGCTACAAGCCGGACAAGCCCTTCGTGAAGCTGAAGTTCCACGATTTCACCCAGACCACCCTGGAGCAGGCCGGTGCCCGCCGCGACCTGGAAAGCTATCGGCAGCTGCTCGCCACGGCATTCGCCAGGGGCGACAAACCGGTGCGCCTGATCGGTGTGGGGGTGAGGTTGCAGGATCTGCGCGGCGCGGCCGAGCAGTTGAATCTGTTCTAGCGGGCGGACTGGACGCTTGTAGGGGCGAATTCATTCGCCAAGGGCAGCAACGCTGCCCCAGAGGAGCTGGAAGGGCAGTCCTTCGGCCTGCTTGGCGAATGAATTCGCCCCTACAGAGAAGGGACCGACCAGGCGAGGGTCAGCCTTCCACGGGCCACAGCCGGATCGGCTTGCCCTCGGCCGGCCACAGGCGCAGCTGGTCGATGGGGGATATATCCCAGCGCTGCACCTTGCCCAGGGCGTCGAGGAAGCGTTGCTCCTGTTCCATCAGCGCGGGCGCACACATCTTGCGGGTGCTGCCGGCGGGGCCGAAGGTCAGTTTGTCGTTTTCCAGGCTGTAGGAGGCGAACCAGTGGTTGCAGCCGGCGTTACCGTAGGCGCGGTCGTCGTCGCCCAGGGTGATGGTCAGGTGGCTGTTGTCGATCAGCGGGCGCTCGCCGATCCATTCCACCTGGTAGGTCGTGCCGGTTTCCAGGTGCGGGCGATCGCTGGCGCAGCCGCCGAGGGTCGCTGCCAGTGCGGCCAGCAGCAGGGCATTCCGTTTCATGGGTTTTCCTCCTGACGACATTTCGGGCACAGGTGCTTGCCGCCGTGCTGGCGCCAGCCCAGCTCGGCGATGCGGGCCTCGGCTGCCGGCGCCTGGGCCTGCTTGCCAAGGCCGCCGTCGACGGCGAACTCGAAGTCCAGGCGCGCGCCGCAGGCGTCGCAATCTACTTTCCAGCTGTGAATCGAGAGTTCCTTGAAGACCGGGCCCTTGGCCACCGCCAGCCACTGGCCGGGCGGGTTGATCAGGTGGCGTACCTTGTCGACCGTCAGACGCATGCTGAGGTCACGGCTGCCCTTGAGGGTGACCAGCAGGGTATCGCCGGTCTTGATCGAGCCGCCGGTGCCGGTGACCTGGTAGAGGCCGGGCGAGAGGGCGCGGCATTCGTTCAGGGTGTGGGCGGGGTTGAGCAGGTTGTAACGGAAATCGTGTTCGGCCATGGGTCCTCCGGAAGTGCGCGAATGCTATCACGACCTAGGCGTCGACCTGATGGCACGGTCGTCCGGCGGCCCATGCGCTGATGTTGTCCAGGGTGGTGCGGGCGATGGCGGCCAGGGCCTCGCGGGTGAGGAAGGCCTGGTGGGCGGTGATGATCACGTTGGGGAAGGTGAGCAGCCGCGCCAGCACGTCGTCCTGCAGGGGCAGGTCGGAACGGTCCTCGAAGAACAGGTTGGCTTCTTCTTCATAGACATCCAGGCCCAGGTAGCCGAGCTGGCCGGATTTCAGCGCCTCGATCAGTGCCGGGGTGTCCACCAGGGCGCCGCGCCCGGTGTTGATCAGCATCGCGCCATGCTTCATGTGCTCCAGGCTGCGGGCGTTGACCAGGTGCCGGGTGGCGTCGTTGAGCGGGCAGTGCAGGCTGACGATGTCGCTGTCGGCGAGCAGCTCCGGCAGTTCCACATAGACCGCACCCAGCGCCTCGACGCTGGGATTGCGCTGCGGGTCGTAGGCCAGCAGGCCGCAGCCGAATCCTGCCATGATCCGGGCGAAGGTGGCGCCGATCTGGCCGGTGCCGACCACGCCCACCGTCTTGCCCACCAGGTCGAAGCCGGTGAGTCCATGGAGGGTGAAGTCGCCCTCGCGGGTGCGGTTGTAGGCGCGGTGCAGGCGACGATTGAGGGCCAGGATCAGCGCAACCGAGTGTTCGGCCACGGCATGGGGCGAGTAGGCCGGTACCCGCACCACGGTCAGGCCCAGGCTCTTGGCGGCGGCCAGGTCCACGTGGTTGTAGCCGGCCGAGCGCAGGGCGATCAGGCGCGTGCCGCCACTGGCCAGGCGTTCCAGAACCGGGGCCGACAAGTCGTCGTTGATGAAGGCGCAGACCACGTCGAAGCCGTTGGCCAGCGTCGTGGTGTCGAGGGTCAGGCGCGTCGGCTGGAAGTGCAGCTCGAAGGTGGGGCTGGCGCCGAGGAAGCTTTCACGGTCATAGGCCTGGCTGCTGAACAAGATGGTGCGCATGAGTCCTCCTGGGTTGTCCAGCAGCATAGCTGGCGCTTGGCCAGCGCACCTTGTCCCGGATCAGGCTTCCGTCCGCGCCACCTCGGCGAGGCGGGCGATGGCCGCGTCCAGTTCCACCAGGGCCTGGGGTGCCGCCGAATCGTTCTGCTTGAGCAGGGTTTCGCTGCGCTGGCAGGCGGCGCGCAACTGCGGCACGCCGCAATAGCGGGTGGCGCCATGCAGGCGGTGGACCCGCTCGAGCAGGGTGGTGCGGTCGCCGCTGCGGGCGGCTTGCTGGATGGCATCGCGATCGGCGTCGAGGGAGGCCAGTAGCATGGACAGCATGTCGGCGGCGAGGTCCGCCTTGCCGGCTGCCAGGCGCAGGCCCTCTTCCGGGTCCAGCACGTCCAGGGCGTTGTCGTCCTGGTCGTCACGGCTTTGTCCTGCGCGCTGCGCCGCCAGGGCGCCGAGGCTCAAACCGCTCCACTTGAGCACCACCTGGGCCAATTGGCGTTCGCCAATGGGCTTGGTCAGGTAGTCGTCCATGCCACCCTGGAGCAGGGCGCGCTTCTCGTTGGCCAGGGCGTGGGCGGTGAGGGCGACTATGGGCACCGGGTCGATGCGCTGTTCGCTCTCCCAGCGGCGGATCACCTCGGTGGCCTGGGTGCCGTCCATGCCGGGCATCTGCACGTCCATGAGCACCAGGTCGAAGCGTTCACGCTGCACGGCCTCGATGGCGGCATAACCGCTGTCGACGGCGCGCACTTCGGCGCCCATGTCGCTCAGCAGGGTCTGCACCAGCAGCAGGTTGGCGGCGTTGTCGTCGACACAGAGCAGGCGTGGCGCGCGGCTGTTGTTGGTTGGCGGCAGCTCGATGCGCGGTTGTCGCGGATTGACCAGGCCGCTCAGGGCCTGCTGCAGCTTGCGGGTGCAGGCGGGTTTGGCCTGCAGCTGGCTGTGGGCCTCGGGCAGGGCGCGGTGATAGAGCGCCTGTTCGGTGGTGGGGCAGAGCACCAGGCTCTTGCAGCCGAGCTGCTCCAGTTCCCAGACGCGCTGGCTGAGCTGTTCCGGCGAAAGCGTCTGGACATCGGCGCTGATCACCGCCAGGCCGATGGGGCGGTTGCTCAGGCGGCGCGCGGCGACGTCGTCCACCAGGCTGGCGATGCTGGTGTGCTCCAGCACGTCCAGGCGGCAGTCCTCCAGCTGGTGGTGCAGCGACTGGCGGGTCAGCTCCTGGGGTTCGAGCACCGCCACGCGGCGACCTTCGAGGCTGGGCAGGGAGCTGTCGTCGATTTCGTCCAGGGACTTGGGCAGGCTGAGGGTGATCCAGAACTCCGAACCCACCCCGGCGTGCTGCTGACGCCGATCTCGCCGCCCATCTGCTCGATCAGGCGCTTGGAAATCACCAGGCCGAGGCCGGTGCCGCCGGCCTGGCGGGACAGCGAGTTGTCGGCCTGGGTGAAGGCCTGGAACAGGGCGCGCAGGTCGGCGTCGGTGAGGCCGATACCGGTGTCCTGCACGCTGATGCGCAATTGCGCCAGTTCGTCGTCGCTGTCGTCTTCGAGCATGGCGCGTACGGCGATGGTGCCTTCGCGGGTGAACTTGATGGCGTTGCTCACCAGGTTGGTCAGCACCTGCTTGAGGCGCATCGGGTCGCCCATCAGCTGCAGCGGGGTATCGCGGTAGACCAGGCTGACCAGCTCCAGGCGCTTCTCGTGGGCCGCCGGGGCGAGGATGGTCAGGGTGTCCTGGATCAGGTCGCGCAGGTTGAAGGGGATGTTCTCCAGCACCAGCTTGCCGGCCTCGATCTTCGAGAAGTCGAGCACCTCGTTGATGATGCCCAGCAGGCTGTCGGCGGATTTCTCGATGGTGTGCAGGTAGTCCTGCTGGCGCGAGGTGAGGTCGCTCTTCTTCAGCAGGTTGGTGAAGCCGAGGATGCCGTTGAGCGGGGTGCGGATCTCGTGGCTCATGTTGGCGAGGAACTCGGACTTGATGCGGCTGGCCTCCAGGGCCTCCTTGCGCGCCAGGTCCAGTTCGATGTTCTGGATCTCGATGGTCTCCAGGTTCTGGCGCACGTCCTCGGTGGCCTGGTCGATGTTGTGTTGCAGTTCTTCCTGGGCGGTCTGCAGCGCCTCGGCCATGCGGTTGATGCCCGAGGCCAGTTCGTCCAGTTCATGGCTGCCCAAGGGGGGCAGGCGGGTTTCCAGGCGACCTTCCTTGAGCAGCGCCACGCCTTGCTTGATGCGCCGCAGGGGTTCGTTGATGGCGCGGCTCATGCGCAGCGCCAGCAGGGCGGTGACGCCGAGCCCCGCGGCGATCAGCAACAGACTGGCCAGCAGGCTGCGGTAGCCGCGCAGCAGGGTGCCCTGGTGGGACATTTCCAGTTCCACCCAGCCCAGCACCTTGTCTGCGGGGAGCGGCGCGGTGTCGCCGGAGAGCACGCGATGGCGCTCGAACACCGGCTGCAGGAAGCGGGTGGCGTCGGTGTTGCTCTTGAGGGCGACGTTCTTGCCTTCGCCGTCGGGGCTCTCGTTGAGCATGCGCGGCCCGGCGTGGGCGAGGCGCTTGTGGTCGGCGCCGATGAAGCTCACGGCGCGCACGTCGGCCTGGTCGAGGGCGTGATCGGCGATGCGCTCCAGCAGCACGGCGTCGCCACGGATCAGGGCGGGGGCGGCGAGCGGCGCGAGGTCCTCGGCGATCATCTGGCCACGTTGCAGCAACTGAGTCTGCATGTCGGCCTGCTGCACCCAGGTGAAATAGCCGCCCAGCACCAGCGCCAACAGGCTGGTGGGCAGCAGCGTCAACAGGAGCACGCGGCTCTTGATGCCCAAATCCTTGTACACGCCGTCCTCTCCATGCGCTTTTCGCGCAGTGTAGCGACTCGGCGGGTGGGAATCTTCTGGCAGTCTTGTAGAATTCTGCCTGCGTAACGCAATCATTCCTATTTGCAGGTGCTGTCCATGCAAGCCCAATCCCGCGCTCCCGCCCGTATCCTCGCCATCGAGGATGACCCGTTGCTGGCCGCCCACCTGCACGACCACCTGCGCCACCGGGGCTTCGACGTCACCCTGCGGCAGGATGGCGAGGAAGGCCTGGGCCTGGCGCGGGAGGAGGACTTCGACCTGATCCTCATGGATATCCTGCTGCCCGGGCGCAGCGGCCTGGAGGTGCTGGCCAGCCTGCGCCACGAGCGCAAGGTGCCGGTGATCCTGATGTCCGCCCTGGGCGCCGAGCAGGACCGCATCGCCGGCTTCAGCCAGGGCGCCGACGACTACCTGCCCAAGCCCTTCAGCATGGGCGAGATGGAAGTACGCATCGAGGCTGTGCTGCGCCGGGTGGCCTATGAGCGCCAGGAGGCGCCGGTGGACCTTCCCCAGGACCCGCAGCTGGAGTTCTTCGAGCAGCGTACCGATGTGTGCCTGGGTGGCCAGTGGGCGGGATTCACGCCCACCGAGTACCGCCTGTTCGACCTGTTGTCGCGCAGCGCCGAGGAAGTGCTGAGCAAACCCTTCCTTTACCAGCAGGTGCTGCACCGGGCCTTCTCCCAGCATGACCGGTCCCTGGACATGCACGTCAGCCACATTCGTCGCAAGCTGCAGGCTGTGGGCTACTCCGCGGGACGAGTGGAAACGGTCTGGGGCAAGGGCTACGTACTGACCCGCCAGCCGTCATGAGAGTGCCTCGGCGGCATTCGCTGTTCTGGAAGCTGACCGGCGCGCTGGCGCTGTTCTGCCTGCTGCTGGTCAGCCTGTACGCCGACTTCGGCCGGCTGATCTATTCGGCCACATCGCACCTTTCCGATTCCGCCAAGTCGACGCTGACCGGGTTCGCGCGGGAGGCCGAGAGCGCCTGGAACGAACGCGGGGCCACCGGCGTGGACGAGTTCCTCCAGGAACTGCGCGAGCGCGAGCGGGTGTGGGCGGTGGTGGTGGGGCGGCAGGATCAGTCGCTTTCTTCCGAGCCCCTTACGTCCAGGGAGCTCGAACGCCTGGATTTCATCCGCCCACTGGACGGCTCCCTCGGGCGGCCCAATGGCTGGCCGACCTTCTATATCCCGTTCAGCGACGGTGAACATCGTCTGGTGCTGGAGCTGCCTCGCGAGCTGAGCCCGCGCAAGCACCTGGCGCTCCTCAACCTGGCCATGCAGCGGCTGTTGCCGGCACTGCTGGCGGTGCTGCTGGGCATCGTGCTGTATCGGGCGCTGATCGTGCCCCTGGGCATCCTCCATCGCCAGGCCGGGACCTTGAGCTCCGGCAAGTTGTCAGCACGGGTCGGTCCCCTGGTTACCGAACGACGCGACGAATTCGGCGAACTCGGACGCGCCTTCGACCATATGGCCGAACGTCTGGAGCACACCGTCGACTTCCAGCGGCAACTGTTGCGGGACCTGTCCCATGAGCTGCGCACTCCCTTGAGCCGTCTCCGCGTGGCGGGAGAGCACGCCACGGACGTGACCGAGCTGCGCCAGCGCCTGGAGCGCGAGGTGCAGCTCATGGAGCAGCTGATCGGCGACATCCTCGAACTGGCCTGGCTGGATACAGAGCGGCCGCAGCTGCCGGTGGAGGCGGTGGACGTGGGGCGGCTCTGGGAAGTGGTGCGGGAGAACGCCGGCTTCGAAAGCGGCTGGCCGATCGAGCGGATGCCCTCCGCGTTGCCGGCCGACTGCCGGGTGGGCGGCCACTTGAATGGCCTGGCCCACGCCTTGGAGAACATCCTGCGCAACGCCATCCGGCACTCGCCGCTGGACGGCCAGGTGAGCCTGGGTGGCCGCCGCGAGGGCGACGTCTGGCATCTCTGGGTGGATGACCAGGGGCCCGGCGTGGCCGAGGACAAGCTGGAAGCCATTTTCCTGCCCTTCACCCGCCTCAACGCCGCCCGGCCCGGTGGAGATGGCTTCGGCCTCGGGCTGTCGATCGCTCGCAGCATGCTGCAACTGCAGGGTGGCGAGTTGTGGGCGGAGAACCGGGAAAGGGGCCTGCGCATGAACATTCGGCTGAGAATGTATAGTTTGTAAATCAGATTTACTATCAAATAAGAATATATAGCATTTGCTGCCATTCCCGGGCTGACCCCTGGGCGGGTCGGCTAGTTCCGGCCAGGCAGGATGCGCATCCGCGACCTGACTCCATCGCCCTCGTGTTGCCGATATTGGTAGCGCCGTGTCCTTCGGCCCGGGTTCATCCGTACGAAGGAGATGGGAATGCAGTCGTGCTTCAACCTCAGCCACCTGACACTGGCCCTGCTTGCGATGTCCGCGCCGGGCCTGGGCTACGCCGAAACCCTGGAAATCGAAGGCAGTGAAGTGCCGGTGCAGTCCACCGACCTGCCGGTGGATGGCAGCATCCAGGCGCTGGAGCTGGAGAATACCCATGTACTGGGCTCCGCCCAGCAGGAGCTGAGGCAGGCGCCGGGTGTGTCCATCATCACCAGCGAGGACATCCAGCGCCGTCCGCCGGTCAATGACATTTCCGACATCGTGCGCAAGATGCCCGGCGTCAACCTCACCGGTAACAGCGCCAGCGGATCGCGCGGCAACAACCGCCAGATCGACCTGCGCGGCATGGGGCCGGAGAACACGCTGATCCTGATCGACGGCAAGCCGGTCACCTCGCGCAACGCCGTTCGGTACACCCGTGCCGGCGAGCGTGACACCCGTGGCGATAGCAACTGGGTACCGGCCGAGCAGGTCGAGCGCATCGAAGTGCTGCGCGGCCCGGCGGCGGCCCGCTATGGCTCGGGCTCCATGGGCGGTGTGGTGAACATCATCACCAAGCGTCCCACCGACGAGTTCCACGGCTCGCTGACCGCCTTCACCAACCTGCCCGAAGACGATGCCGAAGGCATGACCAGGCGCACCAACTTCAGCCTCAGCGGTCCGCTTACCGAGAACCTGACCTTCCGCGTCTACGGCAACCTCAACAAGACCGATGCGGATGACTCGGACATCAACCTCGCGCATACCGACGCCGCCGCCGGCTCTTCCCTGGCCGCTGGCCGCGAGGGTGTGCGCAATCGGGACATCAATGGGTTGGTCAGCTGGGCGCTGGATGAGCGGCAGACCCTGGACTTCGAGGCCGGCTTCAGCCGCCAGGGCAATATCTACGCTGGCGACGTGGGCACCGGCGCCACCGACTCGCAGAACCCGAACAGCATCATCTCCGACCTGATCGGGCGCGAAACCAACACCATGTACCGCGAGAACTATTCCATGACCCACCACGGCGATTGGGACTTCGGTACGTCGCGGGTCACCGCCCAGTACGAGAACACCCGCAACAGGCGCTTCCTCGAAGGCCAGACCGGTAGCGTCGACGGCGACATCAGTGCCGACGCCCAGCGCGCCACCAGCACCTATGACAGCTACCTGGTGGACGGTCAGCTGGATATCCCGATGGAGCTGATGGTGCAGCAGGTGCTGACCCTGGGCGCCGAATGGAACCGCCAGGAACTGGACGACCCTTCGACCCTCAACCGGAGCATCGGCAGCGACTGGTCCGCGC
This sequence comes from Pseudomonas resinovorans NBRC 106553, assembly GCF_000412695.1. Classification (NCBI taxonomy): domain Bacteria; kingdom Pseudomonadati; phylum Pseudomonadota; class Gammaproteobacteria; order Pseudomonadales; family Pseudomonadaceae; genus Metapseudomonas; species Metapseudomonas resinovorans. The sequence continues at coordinate 4,931,668 of NC_021499.1, read as the reverse complement.
TGCCCAACTCCGCCGCCGGTTCGCGCTCGACCCGCATGGACGCCACCCTCATGGCCGTCTACGTCGAAGACAACATCGAGATGACCCGCGACTGGATTCTCACGCCCGGCCTGCGCCTGGACCACCATGACCAGTTCGGCAGCAACTGGAGTCCGAGCCTGAACACCAGCTACAAGCTCACCGACGAACTCACTCTCCAGGGTGGTATCGCCCGTGCCTTCAAGGCGCCGAACCTGTACCAGTCCAACCCCAACTATCTGTACCGCAGCAACGGCAACGGCTGCGCCGCGGGCACCACGGCGGGCGGCGGGTGCTATGTACTGGGTAACGCCAACCTGGACCCGGAAACCAGCATCAACAAGGAACTCGGCATCAGCTTCGTGCGTGATGGCTGGAGCGCGGGTATCACCTACTTCCGCAACGATTACGACAACAAGATCGTGTCGTCGAACGTGGTGGTCGATACCATCACCAACCCGGGCAACCCGAGCCAGTTCGCCGGCATCCTGCAGTGGGACAACGCCAGCGACGCGGTGGTCAAGGGCTGGGAAGGCAACCTCGGTATCCCGCTTATGGGCGAGGCAGGTAAGGTGTTGAGCTGGAACACCAACTTCACCTACATGCAGGACAACAAGGACGGCGACGGCAACCCGCTGTCGGTGGTGCCGGAGTACACGGTCAACACCATGCTCGACTGGCAGGTCAACCAACAGTTGTCCCTGAGCCTCACCGGCACCTACTACGGCAGGCAGGAGCCGCGTGTGGTCAACCCCACCCGGGACACCGTGGTCAGTGCCGACAACGAGTTGCGTGACCGCGATCCGTACCATATCTGGGGCGTTGGCGGCATTTACCAGGTGAACGACAACCTGTCCTTCGGCGCCGGCATCAACAACCTGTTCGACAAGCGCCTGTTCCGCGAAGGCGCGGGCACCAGTGCCGGTGCCAACACCTACAACGAGCCGGGACGCTCCTTCTACGCCAGCGTCACCACGTCCTTCTGATCCACAGGCAATCGCCCGCCAGGAGTTGCAGACCCCGGCGGGCCTTTGCCGTTGCGCGGGACAACCCATGATCCAGAACACAGAAGGCCGTCTGCCGACCCTGCGGGGCCCAGGCGAGGAGAGTTCCACATGAAGGGCGCAATGACGCTGTCGCGAGTCCTCGCCGCCGTGTTCGGCGGCTACCTGTTCACCTATGCGTTCACTGCGGCCCTGGCGCGGCTGCTGCCCATGGCCCCGGGGGACGCGATGATCGTCGCCACCCTGGCGTCCTTCCTGATCTACGCCCTCGCCATCCTCTGGGCGTTCGCCTGCAAGAGCCTGTGGCGCATGTGGGGCGGCCTCGCCCTGGCGTTGCCGCTGGCCCTGGTTGGGTTCTGGCCACAACTGATGAGGGGCCCGGCATGAAGCCGCAGACGCTCACCCAATCCATGTCCTGGCTGCACACCTGGAGTGGCCTGGTTTTCGGTTGGCTGCTGTTCGCCATTTTCCTTACCGGAACCCTGGCGGTGTTCGACAAGGAGATCGATACCTGGATGCGTCCGGAGGTACCGGCCCACCAGGTGAGCCAGGTCGAGGCCGCGCAACGCGCGCTGGCTTACCTGGAAGCCCACCATGCCGGTGCCAGCGCCTGGAACATCGGCCTGCCCACCGAGCGTTCGCCGGGCCTCAGTGTTTCCGCCGGGGAGCAGCGTCGGGGCGGCGGCGTGCAGCTGGACCCGCGCAGCGGAGAACGCCTGGACGTGCGCGAGACGGCAGGCGGCGGCTTCTTCTTCCGTTTCCACTTCACCCTCGACCTGCCGCGTGACATCGGCATCTGGGTGGTGGGCCTGGCGGCCATGGTGATGTTGGTCCTGCTGATCTCGGGAATCATCATCCACAAGAAGATCTTCAAGGAGTTCTTCACCTTCCGCCCGGCCAAGGGCCAGCGCTCCTGGCTCGACGCCCACAACGCCGCCGGGGTGCTGGTGCTGCCGTTCCACCTGATGATCGCCTACACCGGCCTGGTGATCTTCTACCTCATCTACATGCCGGCGGCGGTGGATGCGATGTTCGACGGTAACCGCGAGGCGGCCTTCGGTCGTGGCGGGCATGGCGGTGGTGAACAGCACCAGCGCCAGGGCGGCCGTGGCGACCAGGTGGCCGTGGCGAGCGCCGAACTGACCGATCTTGCGCCCGTCCTGGCCGAGGCGACGCGGGTGCTGGGGCCGATCAGCGGGCTTTCCATCCAGAATCCCGGCCGCGCGAATGCCCGGATCGAGGCGCGCCCGGTGCTGGGCAATCGCATCGAGCTGACCAAGGGAATGAGCATGCAATTCGACGGGGTGACCGGCAGGGTCCTGCGCATGCCCAACGAAGGCCGGCCGGCGCAGCTCACCCAGAAGGTGATGGCGGGCCTGCACTTCGCCCAGTTCGGCGGCTACCCCATGCGCTGGCTCTACTTCATCTGCGGCCTGGTGAGCAGCGGGATGATCGCTACCGGCCTCGTGCTGTTCACCGTCAAGCGCCGTCGCCGGCCAGATGCCGAGGGTGCCACGGCGGCCTGGCTGTACCGCGTCGCCGAGCCGGTGAACGTGGCGGTGGTGGCGGGCCTTACCCTGGCCTGCGTCGGCATGTTCTGGGCCAATCGCCTGCTGCCGGTGGACCTGGCCCAGCGCGGCGGCTGGGAAGTGCGGGTGTTCTTCGCCATCTGGGCCCTCAGCCTGGGGCATGCCTGCCTGCGCCCGACCCTGGCGGCCTGGCGCGAACAACTGGGGCTGGCGGCGTTGCTCTGCCTGGCGCTGCCTCTGGCCAGTTTCCTCACCCTGGAAGAGCCTTGGGCCGAGCCCGGCCGCTGTTTGCTGGAACTCACGGCGCTGGCCTGCGGGTTGCTGCTGGTGTGGACCATACGCAAGGTCCGTCCACGGGGCGAAGAGGCGGCCACAGGTCGACCGAGCCGCAAACTGGCGGAGGTGAACTGAGATGGCGATTGCCTTGCTGGCCGGCCTGTGGTTGGCCTACGTCGGGATGCTGGCGCTGTGCCTGGGGATGGAGCGTCATTTCAAGCAAGTCTGGCAGCGCTCGCCCAGGCCCGCGCTTCGCCACGGGCTGCGGGCCGGGGGCTGGCTGGCCCTGGTCCTGAGCCTCTTGGCCAGCGTGGCCGCCTGGGGCTGGGCCATGGGGCCGGTGGGCTGGTTCGGCCTGATTTCCCTGGCGGGCTTCGGCCTGGTCCTGTTGCTGCCCTATCGGCCGCGTCTGGCTGCCGGTCTGCCGCTGTTCGCAATGCCGCTGATGCTACTGGCCTGGGCGGTGGGACTGTAGGGGCGATTCAGGCGCCGGCGTAAGCCGCCAGGGCCTGGCGGTCGCTGTCGTCGCCCAGTTCGGCGGCGCGTTGGTGGTAGGCCAGGGCCAGGGCGCGGATGCGCGGCTCACCGGCCTCGGCCAGGCTGACGCGGCCGACCCGCAGGAAGTTGAGGTTGCCGCCTTCCAGGGCCCGCTGCAGCCAGTGGATGGCCGCATCCACCTCGCCACGGGCGGCGAGCACGGCGGCATGGCTGAACTGGCCACGGAAGTCGCCACCTTCGGCCGAACGGCGGTACCAGGCATAGGCGACCTCGGGGTGGGCCTCCACCGTGATGCCTTCCTCGTAGTAGCGGCCCACCAGGTTCATCGACTTGGCATGACCCAGCTCGGCGGCGCGGCGGTACAGCGCCAGGGCCTGCCCTTGGTCGCGGGCCACGCCACGGCCGGTGGCGAGCATGCCGGCGTAGTTGTACATGGCCCAGTCCAGCCCGCTGGCCGCCGCCTGCCGGTAGTGGCCAGCGGCGGCTTCCGGCTCGACCGGTCCGCCCCAACCCTGCTCCAGGCAACGGCCGAGCATGTTGCGCGCCATGCTGTCGCCGCGTTCGGCGGCGATCCGGAACCAGGTACGCGCCAGGGCCGGGTCGCGCTCGATGCCGTGGCCGTCGAGGAGGATCTGGCCGAGCAGCGTCTGGGCCTCGACGACGCCTTCGCGGGCGGCGGCGAGGATGGTGCGCGAGGCTTCAAGCGGGTCGCCTTTGAGGCGCGCGCGCACCTCGTCGTCACCCAGGGATTCGGTACGGGTCAGGGTGTAGGACATGGGCTAGACCTCGGCCCAGCGGCGCAGCAGGTTGTGGTAGTTGCCGGTGAGCTGGAGCAGGGCGGAATGCCCCGGCACGTCGCGGGCGAGGCTCTGGATGGCCTGGTCCATCTCGAACAGCAGGGCGCGCTGGCTGTCCTCGCGGACCATGCTCTGGACCCAGAAGAACGACGCCAGCCGTGCACCACGGGTGACCGGCTCGACCTTGTGCAGGCTGCTGGCGGGGTAGATCACCAGGTCGCCCGCCGCGTGTTTGACACGGTGGCTGCCGTAGGTGTCCTGGATCACCAGTTCGCCACCGTCGTAGGACTCGGGCTCGCTGAAGAACAGGGTGGCGGATACGTCGGTGCGCACCTGTTCGGGGCTGCCCTGGATGGCGCGTATGGCGTTGTCGATGTGGTAGCCGAAGCTGCCGCCGGCGGTGTAGCGATTGAACAGCGGCGGATAGACCTTGCAGGGCAGCACGGCGGAGACGAACAGGGGGTGGTTCCACAGGCGTTGCAGCATGGCGCTGCTGATTTCGCGAGCCAGCGGGTCGCCCTCCGCCAGTTGCTGGTTGTGCTTGGCGCTGGCCGATTGGTAGCCGGCGGTGACCTTGCCATCCGCCCACTCGGCCTGCTCCAGGGCCCCACGGATGCGGGTGACCTCTTCGGCGGTGAAGATGCCGGGAATGTGCAGAAGCATGCTGGGTCACCGGGGGGTATCTGAAGGGGAGGCGAATAGTATTTATTTTCATTCAGACTGTAAAACCGGGGCGCGAATCGGCCGGAGCGAGGCGCGGGAGCGACTTTGTAAATCTTGTAAAAACAAGCGAATGAGAATCCATGTCAACTGTTACTGGTAATGATTTGAAATGGATTCCGCGGCCTCGGCTATCCCAGGGGAGGGGAAACGATGTCGCGTCACGCTATGGAACCCAGCATTTCAACCCAGCGCCTGCTGGCTTCGGCCATCGGCATGGCCATCGGCGCGATGTCGGTCGCCCCCGCTCTGCATGCGGCCGAGGCGAAGAAGGAGAACGACGGCGTCGTCTCCCTGGATGCCACCTCGGTGGTGGGCGAGAAGTCCGACGGCACCAGTTACCAGGTGGAGCGCACCTCGTCGCCGAAGATGACCGCGCCGCTGGTGGATACGCCGCGCTCGGTGACCGTGGTGCCGCAGCAAGTGATCCGCGATACCGCCGCCGTTTCCCTGCAGGACGCCCTGCGTACCGTGCCGGGTATCACCATGGACGCCGGCGAGGGCGGCAACCCCCAGGGCGACCGTCCCTTCATCCGCGGCTTCGATGCCCAGAGCGACACCTTCCTGGACGGCGTGCGTGACACCGGCGCCCAGACCCAGCGCTACACCGCCGATATCAACCGGCAGTTCCTCGACAGCGGCGCGTTCCGCCTCAACCTGGTGAGTCACGAGAGCAACGTCGCCGGCCGCGATAAGGTCGACTACGACCGTTGGGGCGTGGCGCCGTCGCTGGCCTTTGGCCTGGGCACCGACACCCGCGTGAACCTCGACTACTACCACCTGGAAAGCGACGACCTGCCGGACTCGGGCATTCCCTACGGCTACTCGGTGGGCACCACCCATACCGCCGCCCGCCCGGACAAGCGCACCGACGGCGGCGACAGCAGCAACTTCTACGGCCTGACCAACCGCGACTTGCGCAAGACCCGGACGGACATCGCCACCTTCGCCTTCGAGCACGACCTCAGCGACTCGCTGACCATCAGGAACACCCTGCGCCACGGCAGCAGCATGCAGGACTACATCCTGACCCAGCCGGACGACAGCCAGGGCAACGTGCGCAACGGCACGGTCTGGCGTAGCGCCAACACCCGCGTCAGCAACACCGACACCTCCACCAACCAGACCGATCTGTTCGGTGATTTCTACCTGGCCGGCTTCAAGAACAGCTTCTCTACCGGTATCGAGTTCACCCGCGAGGAGTCGGATCGCTCCAGCTACAACGTCGACACCAACACCAACGGTCCGGGCGGCGCCAACAAGTGCGTCCCGGCGATCATCGGTGCGCCCAGCGGCTACAACTGCACCTCGCTGTCCAACCCGAATCCCAACGATCCCTGGTCGGGCGCCATCTCGCGCAACTACGCCAGCACCGAAACCACCGGTGACACCCGCGCGGTCTACTTCTTCGACACCATCGAGCTGGACCCGCAGTGGCTGCTCAATGTCGGCCTGCGCTACGACAACTTCCAGACCGACTCCAAGACCAAGTCGGCGGCTGGCGCCACCACCTTCAAGACCTCGGACACCAGCGAGTTCGTCAACGGCCAGTTGGGCCTGGTGTGGAAGCCCGCCGAGAACGGCAGCGTCTACGCGTCCTACGCCACCTCCGCGACGCCGCCCGGCGCCATGCTCGGCGAAGGTCAGGACGGCAACCCGCTGCCGAGCTCCGTCGGCACCCCCACCAGCATCGTCAGCGACCTGGAGCCGGAAGAGACCACCAACTACGAGCTGGGCACCAAGTGGGACGTGCTGGACAACCGCCTCTCGCTGACGGCCGCGATCTTCCGCACCGAGAAGGAGAACACCCGCGTCCTGGTCAGCAACTACACCTATGAGAACGCCGGCAAGACCCGTGTGGACGGGATCGAGCTGACCGCCAGCGGCAAGCTGACCGACAAGTGGCAGGTGTTCGCCGGCTACAGCTACCTGGACAGCGAGGTGGTAGACCCGGGCGCCGTGGGCAACCGCGCCGGTGTGGTGACCAGCGGCGTCAACCCGGCCAAGGGCAATGAGCTGCCCAACACGCCGAAGAACAGCTTCAGCCTGTGGACCACCTATGAAGTGGTGCCGAAGCTGACCATCGGCGGCGGTGCCTTCTATGTGGACGACGTGTTCGGCGATACCAACAACACCGTGTACGTGCCGTCCTACTGGCGCTACGACGCCATGGCCAGCTACCAGCTGACCGAGAACGTCGACCTGCAGCTGAACGTGCAGAATCTCACCGACGAGGTCTACTACGACAAGGCCTACTCGGCGCACTTCGCCAACCAGGCGGCGGGCCGCACGGCGCTGTTCACCACCAGCGTGCACTTCTGATGCGCTGACGAAAAAGCCCCGACCGGGAAACCGGCCGGGGCTTTCTCATTCCGGGGTTCCCCCGGATGGGCAAGGGCGGGCAACATGCTTTTTCGTTCCATATATATAGCTGCACGCCATAAGCCCAAACGCTTGCGCGATATGGCGTCGCGCGGTTTGCCGCTATCATATGCACCCCCTGCGTCTGGATTGCGAAACCCGCCATGACTCTGCAGTACCCCACAATCGCCGATTGCATCGGCCATACCCCGCTGGTGCGTTTGCAGCGCCTGGCTGGTGAAACCAGCAACACCCTCCTGGTCAAGCTCGAAGGCAACAATCCCGCCGGTTCGGTGAAGGATCGCCCGGCCCTGTCGATGATCACCCGCGCCGAACTGCGCGGCGACATCCAGCCCGGCGACACCCTGATCGAGGCCACTTCCGGCAACACCGGCATCGCCCTGGCCATGGCTGCGGCCATCAAGGGCTACAAGATGATGCTGATCATGCCCGACAACATGAGCGCCGAACGCAAGGCCGCCATGACCGCCTATGGCGCCGAGCTGATCCTGGTGAGCCGCGAAGAGGGCATGGAAGGCGCTCGCGACCTGGCCGAAAGCCTGCAGCGCGGTGGTCGTGGCAAGGTGCTGGACCAGTTCGCCAACGGTGACAACCCCGAGGCCCACTACGTCGGCACCGGCCCGGAAATCTGGCAGCAGACCCAGGGCGGCATCACCCACTTCATCAGCTCCATGGGCACCACGGGCACCATCATGGGTGTGTCGCGCTACCTCAAGGAGCAGAACCCGGCCATCCAGATCGTCGGCCTGCAGCCCCAGGAAGGTTCGGCGATCCCCGGCATCCGTCGCTGGCCCCAGGAATACCTGCCGAAGATCTACCAGGCCGAGCGCGTCGACCGGGTGGTGGACATGGCCCAGAGCGAGGCCGAGGACACCATGCGCCGATTGGCGCGCGAGGAAGGCATCTTCTGCGGCGTGTCTTCCGGCGGCGCGGTGGCGGCCATGTTGCGCCTGTCCCGCGAAGTGGAGAACGCCACCATGGTGGCGATCATCTGCGACCGTGGTGATCGCTACCTTTCCACCGGCATCTACGAAGATCCGAATGTCCCGGCGTAACTCCGGCCTGCGCTTCCAGCCCAGCGGCGGAGCGCGGACCCCCCAGGTTCCGGTGGGCAAGAAACAGCGGCTCGCCATCGAGCGGCTGGCCAACGACGGGCGTGGTATCGCCTTCCTCGAAGGGCGCACCTGGTTCGTCGCCGGTGCCTTGCCCGACGAAGAAGTGGAAGCCCGCGTGCTGGCGGCCCGCAGCCAGGTGGTGGATGCCCGCACCGAGCGCGTCCTGCGCGCCAGCCCGTTGCGCGTGGTGCCGCCCTGCGAGCATGCCGGCCATTGCGGCGGCTGCACCCTGCAGCATCTGCCCCATAGCGATCAGGTCGCCCTCAAACAGCGCACCCTGGCCGAGCAGTTGGCGCGTTTCGCCGACCTGGTGCCGCAGACCTGGGCGGCCCCACTTGTGGGGACCGAATTCGGTTATCGACGTCGCGCCCGCATCGCCGTGCGCTGGGACGCCAAGGCGCGCCAGCTGGAAGTCGGCTTCCGCGCGGCTTCCAGCCAGGCGATAGTCGGGATCAAGGATTGCCAGGTACTGGTACAGCCCTTGCAGCCTGTAATGCGCGCGCTGCCCGATCTGTTGCGTGGCCTGGAAAAGCCCCAGGCGGTTGGTCACGTCGAGCTGTTCCACGGCACCGCCTCGGCGTTGCTGCTGCGGCATACCCAGCCCCTGGGCGAGCTCGACCTGCAGCGTCTGCGCGAGTTCTGCGCGGCGCACCAGGCGCAGCTCTGGCTGCACGGCGAGGGCGAGCCCCAGCCGGACCAGGCCGGGGCGCGACTGGGCTATCGCCTTGAGCGCTGGGACCTGGAGCTTGAATATCGCCCCGGCGACTTCGTTCAAGTGAATGAGGCCGTCAACGAGGCGATGGTGGCCCAGGCGCTAGACTGGTTGAATCCGCAACCGGGCGAGCGTGTACTGGATCTGTTCTGCGGGCTCGGCAACTTCGCCTTGCCGCTGGCGCGCCAGGTGCGCGAAGTGGTGGCGGTGGAAGGTGTCGAGGCTATGGTGGAAAGGGCGCGCGGCAATGCCGTGGCCAACGGCCTGGATAATCTGCACTTCCACCAGGCCGACCTGTCGAACCCCTTGGCCAATGCCTCCTGGGCGCGGCAGGGATTCGACGCCGTGTTGCTCGATCCGCCGCGGGACGGTGCCTTCGAAGCCGTTCGGCAGATGACTGCAACCGGAGCGCGACGCGTGGTCTATGTATCCTGCAACCCAGCGACCCTGGCGCGCGACAGCGCCGAACTGGTCAAGCAGGGATACCAGTTGAAGAAGGCCGGGATCCTCGACATGTTTCCTCAGACGGCCCATGTCGAGGCCATGGCGTTATTCGAGGCGGGCTAGGAAGCCCGCGAAATCCGACCGGCACGACAGAGGCTGGCGACAATTCGACGTGAGGGGTTCACGTCGTAGGGAAGGTAGGCAAGATGGTACAGGTGAGAGCGCAACAGCCGGTCAATACGGACGGCAGCATCAACCTCGAGGCGTGGCTGGACCATGTCATCAGCCTCGACCCGGTGCTCGACCGCGCGGTACTCAAGGAGGCTTGCGAGTTCGCCCGCGATGCCGAACAGCAAGCCAAAGCCGCGCAGAACAGCTGGGCCGAAGGCAACTCCAGCTTCCAGACGGGCCTGGAGATCGCCGAGATTCTCGCGGACCTGAAACTGGACCAGGAGTCCCTGGTGGCCGCGGTGATCTACCGTGGCGTGCGCGAAGGCAAGATCCAGCTGCAGGCCGTGCAGCAGCGCTTCGGCCCGGTGGTGGCCAAGCTGATCGAAGGCGTGCTGCGCATGGCCGCCATCAGTGCCAGCCTCAACCCCCGGCAATCCATGGTCCTCGGCACCCAGGCGCAGGTGGAGAACCTGCGCAAGATGCTGGTGGCGATGGTCGACGACGTGCGCGTGGCGCTGATCAAGCTGGCCGAGCGTACCTGCGCCATCCGCGAAGTGAAGAATACCGACGAGGAGAAGCGCCACCGCGTCGCCCGCGAGGTATTCGACATCTACGCCCCCCTGGCCCATCGCCTGGGGATAGGTCATATCAAGTGGGAGCTGGAGGACCTGTCCTTCCGCTACCTGGAACCCGAGCAGTACAAGCAGATCGCCAAACTGCTCCACGAGCGCCGCCTGGACCGCGAGCAGTACATCGCCGACGTGATGAAGCAGCTGCGCGACGAACTGGCCGCCACCGGTATCAAGGCCGACATCAGCGGCCGCGCCAAGCACATCTATTCCATCTGGCGGAAGATGCAGCGCAAGGGCCTGCAGTTCAGCCAGATCTACGATGTGCGCGCCGTGCGCGTGCTGGTGCCGGAGATGCGCGACTGCTACACCGCCCTGGGCATCGTGCACACGCTCTGGCGGCACATTCCCAAGGAATTCGACGACTACATCGCCAACCCCAAGGAAAACGGCTACCGCTCCCTGCACACCGCGGTGATCGGCCCGGACGGCAAGGTGCTGGAAGTGCAGATCCGCACCCACGCCATGCACGAGGAGGCCGAACTCGGGGTCTGCGCCCACTGGCGCTACAAGGGCACCGACGTCAAATCCAGCTCCGGCCACTACGAAGAGAAGATCGCCTGGCTGCGCCAGGTGCTCGAATGGCACGAGGAACTGGGCGACATCGGCGGCCTGGCCGAGCAGCTGCGAGTGGATATCGAGCCCGATCGGGTCTACGTATTCACCCCCGATGGCCACGCCATCGACCTGCCCAAGGGCGCAACGCCGCTGGACTTCGCCTACCGGGTGCACACCGAGATAGGCCACAACTGCCGGGGCTCCAAGGTCAACGGCCGCATCGTGCCGCTGAACTACAGCCTGCAGACCGGCGAGCAGGTGGAAATCATCACCGGCAAGCACGGCGCTCCCAGCCGTGACTGGCTCAACCCGAACCTGGGCTACATCACCACCTCCCGGGCGCGGGCGAAGATCGTCCACTGGTTCAAGCTGCAGGCCCGCGACCAGAACGTCGCCGCCGGCAAGGCCATGCTCGAGCGCGAACTGTCGCGCCTGGCGCTGCCGCCGGTGGACTTCGAGAAACTCGCCGAGAAATGCAACCTGCGCACCGCCGAGGACATGCATGCGGCCCTCGGCGCCGGCGACCTGCGCCTGGCCCATGTGGTCAACTGCGCCCAGGCCCTGGTGGAGCCGGAGCGCGGCCACAGCGAGCAGCTGGAGCTGATCCCGCGCAAGCACTCCCAGCACAAGCCGGGCAGGCGCGGCGACGTGCAGATCCAGGGGGTGGGCAACCTGCTCACGCAGATGGCTGGCTGCTGCCAGCCGCTGCCGGGCGACCCGATCGTGGGCTACATCACCCTCGGGCGTGGCGTCAGCATCCATCGCCAGGACTGCGCCTCGGCCTTGCAACTGGCCGGCCGCGAGCCGGAGCGGATGATCCAGGTCAGCTGGGGCCCGGTGCCGGTGCAGACCTACCCGGTGGATATCATCATCCGCGCCTACGACCGTTCCGGCCTGTTGCGCGACGTGTCCCAGGTGCTGCTCAACGATCGGATCAACGTGCTGGCGGTCAATACGCGCTCGAACAAGGAAGACAACACCGCTGCCATGTTGCTGACCATCGAGATTCCGGGGCTGGATGCATTGGGACGCCTGCTCGCCAGGATTTCCCAGTTGCCGAATATCATCGAAGCCCGCCGTAACCGCGCGGCCTGACCTCCGTAGGTTGGTGCAGAGCGTAGCGAAGCCCAACATCGCTGTTGGGCCTCGCGGGCTCGGACCAACCTACGGTTGATCTCTACCAGGATTCGTCATGTACCAACTCAATGACCTGCTGCACCTCATGGCCCGGCTGCGCGACCCGCAGTACGGCTGCCCCTGGGACCTGAAGCAGGACTACGCGAGCATAGTCCCGCACACGATCGAGGAAGCCTACGAGGTGGCCGACGCCATCGAGCGCGGCGACTTCGATCACCTGCCCGGCGAGCTCGGCGACCTGCTGTTCCAGGTGGTCTATTACAGCCAGCTGGCCAAGGAGGAAGGGCGCTTCGAATTCGCCGGCGTGGTGGATGCCATCACCCGCAAGCTGGTCCGCCGCCATCCCCATGTGTTCCCCGACGGCGACCTCTACGGCGCGCCCGACATGGCTCGCCTGGAAGAGGCGGCGATCAAGCAGCGCTGGGAAGAGATCAAGGCCGAGGAGCGCGCCGAGAAGGCCGCCGCGCCGGAGCAACTGTCCCTGCTGGATGATGTGCCCGGTGCCTTGCCGGCCCTGAGTCGCGCCGCCAAGTTGCAGAAGCGCGCGGCCCAGGTGGGCTTCGACTGGCCCGAGGCGCTGCCGGTGATCGACAAGCTCCGCGAGGAGCTGGACGAGGTACTCGAGGCCATGAGCGAGAACGACCCGCAAGCCATCGCCGACGAGTTGGGCGACCTGCTGTTCGTGGTGGTCAACCTGGCCCGTCACCTCAAGGTCGACCCGGAAACCGCCCTGCGCGGTGCCAACGAAAAATTCGAAAGACGCTTCCGTTTCATCGAGCAGGCATTGCACGAGGCGGGTCGTCCCATTGAAGATTGCACCCTGGAACAACTGGATGCCCTCTGGGGCGAAGCCAAGAAACAGGAAAAACTCAGCCTTGGCTGTTAACTCGAGAGACTGAACCCCGACATGAGCCTTTCCCTCCGCGACCAGCTGCTTAAAGCCGGGCTGGTGAACGAAAAGCAGGTCAAGCAGGCCGGCAAGCAACAGCAAAAACAGACGCGCCTGGAGAAGAAGAACCAGGTCGAGAAGGACGACTCGCTTCGCCAGGCCGCCCTCCAGGCCCAGGCCGAGAAGACCGCCCGCGATCAGGAGCTGAACCGCCAGCAGCAGGAAAAGGCCGACCAGAAGGCCAAGGCTGCCCAGGTCAAGCAACTGATCGAAACCTCGCGCCTGCCCAAGCTGACCTCCGACGACTACTACAACTTCGTCGACGAGAAGAAGGTCAAGCGCATGGCCGTCAACGCGCTGATGCGCGAGAAGCTCAGCAGCGGCTCCCTGGCCATCGTCCGCCATGGCGGCGGCTACGAGGTGATCCCGCGGGACGCCGCGCTGCGTATCCAGGAGCGCGATCCGCGTCGTGTGGTGCTGCTCAACACCCAGACCGAAGAGCCGGATGCCGACGATCCGTACGCGGCCTACAAGGTGCCAGACGACCTGATGTGGTGATGCAATGAAGAACCGGGCCTAGGCCCGGTTTTCTTTTGCGAGCGGCGAGGCCGGGAGTAGGTTGGGTAGAGCGAAGCGAAACCCAACGTTCGGTGCTCCGGATGGTGCTCGGAGTCCCGGATTGCATCCGGGGTGCCGCTGTCGGCTCGTGGCCTGTCTGTAGGAGCGAGTGCGCAGCTGAAAGCGCTCAGCAGATCTGATTCCCCAGCAGCACCCGCCCGAAACTCGCGCCCTCGGTCAGCGGCGTGATCGCCGTTATCTGGTCCAGGCGCAGGCGTTCCTGGCCGCCCTCGTTCTGCACCAGCAGGAACTCCTCCTTGTCGGGCGTCGTCAGCGTGGTCATGGCGCGGGCGTCCAGGCGGGCGCCGCCGACCAGTTCGATGTGCAGCTGGTAGCGATGCAGGCAGGCGATCTCGATGTAGTCGTAAAGGTCACAGGAGAGCGGCTGGTAGTCCTGGATCATGGTGGTTTCCTCTGCGGCGGACAGATGGACAGCATAGGCGCAGTCGACGCGCCCGGGCTTCCCTTCAAGTATCAGCCTGTTTCGCCCGTTGCGACGGGACAAAAACCCATAAAAAAACCGAGCGCTCGGCCCGGTTTCTTGTGGAGGGGGTAGCGACTACTGGCCTTTCACCGATTTGCCGTCCACCGTGCCGTCCTTGAGCATGATCACGTACTCCTTGCCGTCCTTTTCCACCTGTTGCAGGCGGACGAGCAGGTAGTCCCAGTCCTTGGCGAACCAGAGCACGGTCTTGCGGTTGCTCTGGGTGGGGTCGCGCACGCGCTCGACCTTGATCGCGTCCACCGCACCGGCTTCGGTCTCCACGCGTTCTTCGCCCAGTACGCGGAAGTCGTAGGTCTCGATCTCGTCACCGTCGACCACCTGGTAGCTCATGCTCTTCTTGCCGTCGGCGACGTCATGCTGGAGCACCAGCTGGTAGGTGGACTTGTCCTGCAGGCCACGGTTCAGGGGCAGGCGCACCTGGTTGCCGCGGTCGGTGCCGATGATCTGCTTCTGGGTCCAGTCGAAGTCGAACTCCACCTGCTTGCTCTTGCCGAGGCCGCTGCGCTTGAAGCGGTAGGTCAGGGGCAGGAATGCATTGTTCTCGACGCGGAAGGTGCTCACTTCGCTCAAGCTGGCCACCAGCATCGAAGCTTCGAAGTCCAGTTCCCAGCGACCGTTGTCGAGCTGCTTCAGGCTGCGGCCGGCGGTACCGCTGACCGGCAGCTGCTTCCAGTCGGCGGTGTAGCTGGCCTCGAAGGGTTTCAGCTCGGCCGCCACGGCGGGGAGGGTAGAAAGGGCGAGGAGCAACAGCAAGGCGCGACGCATTGGCGAATCTCCTAGTTACGCAGTTGTTGCCCCGATGGGGGCAACCTTTGTCCATCCAGTTCGGCGCCGCTCGGGCCCAGGCGCAGTCTGCCTTCGGCAAACCAGCGCATGGCCAGCGGATAAATGCGGTGTTCCTGTACATGAACCCGCTGGGCCAGGCTTTCCGGCGTGTCGTTCGACTCTACCGGGATAAGGGCCTGTACCACCAGAGGGCCACCATCGAGTTCTTCGGTGACGAAGTGCACGCTGCAGCCATGCTCCGCGTCTCCGGCTTCCAGTGCGCGCTGGTGGGTGTGCAGGCCCTTGTACTTGGGCAACAGCGAGGGATGAATGTTCAGCAGGCGGCCCTGGTAGTGGCGCACGAATCCGGGGGTGAGGATCCGCATGAAACCGGCCAGTACCACCAGTTGGGGCGCGTAGGCATCGATGGCTTGCACCAAGGCGGCGTCGAAGGCTTCGCGGTCGGCGAAGGCCTTGTGGTCCAGTACCCGGGTCTCGATGCCGGCGATCTTCGCCCGTTCCAGGCCGTAGGCATCGGCGCGGTTGGAAATCACCGCGCGGATGCGTGCCGGATGGTCGCCGCCGGTGGTGCTGTCGATCAGCGCCTGCAGATTGCTGCCGGAGCCGGAGATCAGCACCACTACATCACAGCGTGCGGCCATCAGTGGCTTTTCAGGTTGTTCAGCACGACGCGCGGGGCGTCTTCGGCGGCCGCGGCGATTTCACCGATGACCCAGGGCTGCTCGCCAGCGGCGCGCAGGACCTTGAGCGCGGCTTCGGCCTGCTCGGGGGCCACGCAGATGACCATGCCCACGCCGCAGTTCAGCACGCGGTGCATTTCGGTCTCGTCGACGTTGCCTTGCTGTTGCAGCCAGTCGAAGACCGCCGGACGGGTCCAGCTGGCCACGTCGATCACGGCCTGGGCGCCTTCGGGCAGTACGCGCGGGATGTTGTCCAGCAGGCCGCCGCCGGTGATGTGGGCCATGGCCTTCACCGCGCCGGTTTCCTTGATCAGTTGCAGCAGCGCCTTGACGTAGATGCGGGTCGGCGCCATCAGCAGGTCGGCCAGGGGCTTGCCGTCGAGCTGTACCTGCTCGATGTCGGCGCCGCTGACTTCGATGATCTTGCGGATCAGCGAGTAGCCGTTGGAGTGCGGGCCGGAGGAGGGCAGGGCGATCAGGGTGTCGCCGGTGCGTACCTTGGAGCCGTCGATGATCTCGGCCTTTTCCACCACGCCGACGCAGAAGCCGGCCAGGTCGTAGTCTTCGCCTTCGTACATGCCCGGCATTTCGGCGGTTTCACCGCCCACCAGGGAGCAGCCGGCCAGTTCGCAGCCGACGCCGATACCGGTTACCACGGTAGCGGCCACGTCGACGTTGAGCTTGCCAGTGGCGTAGTAGTCGAGGAAGAACAGCGGCTCGGCGCCGCAGACCACCAGGTCGTTCACGCACATGGCCACCAGGTCCTGGCCGATGCTGTCGTGCTTGTTCAGGTTCAGCGCCAGGCGCAGCTTGGTGCCGACGCCGTCGGTGCCGGATACCAGGACCGGCTGCTTGTAGCCGGCCGGGATCTCGCAGAGGGCGCCGAAGCCGCCCAGTCCGCCCATCACTTCCGGGCGCGCGGTACGCTTGGCCACGCCTTTGATGCGTTCGACCAGGGCTTCACCAGCGTCGATGTCTACACCGGCGTCCTTGTAGCTCAGGGAGGGTTGCTTGCTCATAAATCCAGGCCTATAGGGGGGGAATTCGAGGATCGACCGGCAAGTCTGGCTGCCGGTTTGCGAAGGCGCGCGATTTTATCAGGCTTGCCCGGTAGCGGCCATCGGCAGCGGTCGGCCCCTGGATAAAAGTCGCGAAAAACGCCCGCGTTGCTCAGTGCCAGGCAGCTGATTAAGGTATAGCCCTTAGATTGCGGCCTATGCTGCACCTGTTCGCCCCTAGAGAGTCCGCCATGCGCCTGATCGCTCAATCCTTCCTGCTCTGTCTTACGCTGCTCGGCCTCACGGCCCATGCCGAAACGGTCAACAACCTCTACCAGGTTCGCGAACCGGTCAGCTCCCAGCAGCCGGAGGAACGCACCCAGGCACTCGTCCGTGCCCTGGACACCCTGGTGCTGCGCCTCTCCGGCGACCCCAAGGCAGCCCAGAACCCGGCCCTCGACGCACTGCGCAAGGACCCGCAGCAGGTAATCAGTCAGTACGGGTACGAAGGGCAGGCCCTGGTGGTGGATTTCGACCCGATTTCCACCGAGCGTGCCCTGCGCCAGGCCGGTATCCCGCTGTGGAGCGCCAATCGCCCGGCCGTGCTGGCCTGGTGGCTGAATCGCGCCGCCGAAGGCAGCAACCTGGTGGGTGACGGCCAGGACGCCGCGGCGCCCCTGCGGCAGGCCGCGCAGAACCGTGGCCTGCCGCTGCGCCTGCCATTGGCTGACCTGAACGAGCAACTGCTGGCGACACCTGAACAACTCACCTCGGCACAGCCCGGTGCCCTGACCCAGGCCTCCGAACGCTACGACGCCGACGCCCTGCTGGCGGTGGATGCCAGCGAGGCCGACGGCAGGTGGCAAGCCCAATGGCGCCTGTGGCTGGGCGACACTCGCGAGCAAGGCACCGCCGAGGGCGCCGACAGCGCCGCCGTGGCCGATGCGGTGATGGCCGCCGTGAGCCAGCGCCTGGCGACACGCTTCGTGTCGGCTCCTGGTGCCGGCCAGAACCTGGCGCTGGAAGTGCAGGGCGCCAACCTGGCGCGCTACGCCGAGCTGTCGCGCCTGCTGGAGCCATTCGGCGCACGGCTGACCCGGGTCGAAGGCGATCGCCTGGAGTACCAGGTCAACGCCAGCCCGGAGCAACTGCGGGCCCAACTGGGCCTGGCCGGGCTCCAGGAGTCGGCGCCCGAGGCACCGGTCGCTTCCGCCGATCCGCAGGGCGCGCCGGCGCAGGCGCCTCTGGTGGTGCCGCGCGACAACCTGCTGCGCTTCCACTGGTAGTGGGCATGGACCAGCCGCTTCAGCGTGTCTCGCCTCCTGGCCGGAGACGGCCGGGACGGGTTGCGGAAATATCGTTGCGCAAGGATGAGGGCCCGAGATGACCGATTCGCGCCGCTGGGTCTGGCTGGCCGGCTTG
Organism: Pseudomonas resinovorans NBRC 106553; assembly: GCF_000412695.1. Classification (NCBI taxonomy): domain Bacteria; kingdom Pseudomonadati; phylum Pseudomonadota; class Gammaproteobacteria; order Pseudomonadales; family Pseudomonadaceae; genus Metapseudomonas; species Metapseudomonas resinovorans. The sequence continues at coordinate 4,913,780 of NC_021499.1, read as the reverse complement.
CTGTTCCTGGGGTGGCTGTTCTACCAGCTGCGCCCGGTGCTCTCACCTTTCCTGGTGGGCATGCTGCTGGCCTACCTGGGCGACCCCCTGGTGGACCGCCTGGAACGCCTGGGCCTGTCGCGCACCATCGGTGTGGCGCTGGTGTTCGGCCTGTTCGGGGTGATCCTGCTGGACCTGCTGCTGGTGATGCTGCCCCTGCTCGGCCGCCAACTGGTCCGTCTCTACGAACTGGTGCCGCAGATGCTCGACTGGCTGCAGCACATCGCGTTGCCCTGGGGGCAGGAGATGCTCGGGCTGCCCGGGGACTTCTGGCGCTTCGACAAGCTCAAGACGGTGGTCAGCGGCTACCTGGGTCCAACCACGGACATCGCCACCACCCTGCTGAGCGGCGTCACCACCTCCGGCCTGGCGCTGCTGGGCTGGCTGGCCAACCTGCTGCTGATCCCGGTGGTGGGTTTCTACCTGCTGCGCGATTGGGACCTGATGGTGCACAAGCTGCGTGGCCTGCTGCCGCGCAACCGCGAGGAACAGGTGGTCGGATTGGTGGCTGAGTGCCACGAGGTGCTGGGGGCATTCGTGCGTGGCCAGTTGCTGGTGATGCTGGCCCTCGGCTTGATCTACGCGGGTGGCCTGATGCTGGTGGGGCTCGACCTGGGGCTGCTGATCGGCCTGCTGGCGGGGCTCGCCAGCATCGTGCCGTACCTGGGCTTCGTCGTCGGATTCGGTGCCGCCCTGGTGGCCGCACTGTTCCAGTTCCAGGGCTTCGAGCTCTATCCGCTACTGGGGGTCGCCGCGGTATTCACCGTGGGGCAAATGCTTGAAAGTATGCTGCTGACGCCGCTCCTGGTGGGCGATCGCATCGGCATGCACCCAGTGGCAGTGATCTTTGCGATACTTGCTGGCGGCCAGCTGTTTGGCTTCACCGGCGTGCTGCTGGCACTGCCGGTTGCGGCGATCATCATGGTTTTGCTGCGCCATGCGCATGATTTCTATAAACTTTCCGACCTTTACGGACAGTCGAGTAGCGGTCCAGACGACCCTCCCAGTACGGCATGACACCGATCCAGCTCCCCCTGAGTGTGCGTCTGCGCGATGACGCCACCTTCGCAAACTTCTATCCCGGCGCCAATGCTGCGGCCCTCGGCTATGTCGAGCGCCTGTGCGAGGCCGATGCCGGCTGGACCGAAAGCCTGATCTACCTCTGGGGTGGCGAGGGCGTTGGCCGTAGCCATCTGCTGCAGGCAGCCTGCCTGCGCTTCGAACAACGAGATGAGCAGGCCATCTACCTGCCCATGGACGAGCTGGTGCACTACGGGCCCGAGGTCTTCGACAACCTGGAACAGTGCGAACTGGTCTGCCTCGACGACCTGCATGCCCTGGCCGGGCGGCCGCAGTGGGAAGAAGGGCTGTTCCACCTGTTCAACCGCCTGCGGGATGCCGGTCGCAAGCTGCTGCTGTCGGCCGACAAGTCGCCCCGCGAGCTGGGCATCAAGCTGCCGGACCTGAAGTCGCGCCTGACCTTGGCGCTGGTGTTCCAGCTCCATGGCCTGTCCGACGAGGACAAGCTGCGGGCCTTGCAGTTGCGCGCCTCGCGCCGTGGCCTGCACCTGACCGACGAAGTCGGGCGCTTCATCCTCACCCGTGGTCCACGCAGCATGAACCTGCTGTTCGACTTGCTGGACATCCTCGACCAGGCCTCGTTGCAGGCCCAGCGCAAGCTGACCATTCCGTTCCTCAAGGAAATCTTCGGCTGGTAGCTGGAGTCGAGTGAAAAAAAGCCCGGGCCTTGGTCCGGGCTTTTTTCGGGTGCGCGCTGGAAGTTGAGGGCTTAAACCGGATTGGCAGTCCGGCATGAAGGGGTTTGGAGCTGTGTCGTTTGGCTCATTGTCGAGTGGGCTGCGGGTTTCTGTTTCGCCTTCCCGGGCGACTCCCTTTGGCAGTCGCCCCAAAGGAAGCAAAGGGCTTGCCCCGACATCCGGCCCCGGCTGCGCCGGGGTTCCCTCCCTACATCGTCGCTCCGGGGGCACGGCGCGAAGGGCCATCCATGGCCCTGCGCGCCTCTCGCGGCATCCATGCCGCTCATCCCCCTGACTCGCTGCGCTCGCCCTTCGGGCCAGCCTGCGGCTGTTACTTCGCTGCGCTCCGTTTCACAACGATTCCGCTCGGCCTCCTGAAGGGGCGGTTCGCGCGGCGTCATCGTCCCAGCTTCATTTCAGACCGGTATGGGCAACAGGCACAAGTCACCCCTCTCCCTCCGGGAGAGGGGCAGGGGAGAGGGATGCTTCAGCAAGCAGAGTCTCGGGCAAAGGCAATCACAAAAACTTGCCAATCCGGCATGAGCCGATACTTCCCCCGAAAGTCTGCGAAGCACCCCCCCCCCAGCCAGGAATCACTCCCCGGCGAGCTTGCGGGTGTTCTGGAAGCTCCAGCGGGTATAGAGCAGCGCCGAGCAGAACAGCACCAGGCTGACCACTGTCTCCAGCCAGCCGTACAGGCTGCGTGCCGGGTCGATGGTGGCCAGTACGCCCTGGATGAAATAGATATTCACCACGAAGCAGGTCCAGGCGTGCACGCGGGCATTGCCGAGGATCATGCCGGGCGCGAGCAGCACCAGCGGCGCCAGTTGGACCGAGAGGACCACCCAGGTGCGTGCACCGTGCAGGTCGGCGAAGAACAGGGTGTTCACGGCCAGCAGCAGGGCCAGGGCGAAGAAGCTCGCCAGGGCGACCACGCGGCTCACCGCCAGACGCGGTGCCAGCCAGGCCAATTCCGGGAGTTGCTTGGGTTTTCTAGCCACGCGGGGTCTCCAGGCGTTGGGCGGTTTGCGCCAGGCGTTGGCCCAGGGCGCGGCAGAGGGCGATCTCGTGTTCGTCCAGCGGGCGCTTGCCGTCGGCGCCGGCATGGTGGCTGGCGCCGTAGGGCGTGCCGCCACCACGGGTTTCCAGCAAGGCCGGCTCGCTGTAAGGCAGGCCGGTGACCAGCATGCCGTGGTGCATCAGTGGCAGCAGCATGGACAGCAAGGTGGTTTCCTGGCCGCCGTGCAGGCTGGCGGTGGAGGTGAACACCGCCGCCGGCTTGCCCACCAGCTCGCCGGTGAGCCAGAGGCTGCTGGTGCCGTCGAGGAAGTATTTCAGCGGCGCGGCCATGTTGCCGAAGCGGGTCGGGCTGCCGAGCACGAGGCCGACGCAGTGGCGAAGGTCGTCCAGGGTGGCGTAGAGCGGGCCGTCGGCGGGAATGTCCGGGGCTACCGCCTCGCATTCGCTGGAGACCGCTGGCACGGTGCGCACGCGGGCTTCCAGGCCGGTCAGCTCGATGCCGCGGGCGATTTGCCGGGCCATTTCGGCGGTGGCGCCGTGGCGGCTGTAGTAGAGGACCAGAACGTAGGGGGCGCTCAAGGCAGGATCTCCAGCACGCGCTCCGGCGGCCGGCCGACCACGGCCTTGTCGCCGGCGATCAGGATGGGCCGTTCGATCAGCTTGGGGTGGGCGACCATGGCGGCGATCAGTTGCTCTTCGCTGAGGCCGCTGTCGGCCAGGTTCAGCTCCTTGTACTCATCCTCGCCGCTGCGCAGCAACTGGCGGGCGGACAGGCCCAGCTTGGCCAGCAGGTCGCGCAGTTCGGCGGCGCTGGGCGGGGTTTCCAGGTAGCGCACGATGGTGGGCGCCAGGCCGCGCGCTTCCAGGAGTTCCAGGGCACCGCGGGATTTGGAGCAGCGCGGGTTGTGGTAGAGGGTCAGTTCGGTCATGTCGGGGGTCGCATGGGCTTGGTCGAGGCGGCTATTCTAACCGGGTCACGGCGCAGTCCTGAACCGTGGGCGGTGCTGGCGGTCTGTTGAGCCGGTCCGGACCGAAACGCGTCAAGGAGATGGAATGCACCAACGCCTCACGGACATCGTCGAATTCTGGCGCTTCCTGCTCCAGCGGTTCATTGCCGATCGTGGCACCAACAGCGCTGCGGCCCTCACCTATACCAGCCTGTTCGCCGTGGTGCCGGTGATGACGGTGACCTTCACCATGCTCTCGGCCATTCCGGCCTTCCAGGGCACGGGCGAGCAGATCCAGAGCTTCATCTTTCACAACTTCGTGCCCTCCACCGGGGAAGCCCTGCAGGAATACCTGCATGCCTTCACCGCCCAGGCCCGGCACCTGACCTGGTTCGGCGTCGGCCTGCTGGTGGTGACCGCCTTCATGATGCTGGTGACCATCGAGAAGGCCTTCAACACCATCTGGCGGGTGCGCCAGCCGCGCCGGGGCGTGTCCAGCTTCCTGCTCTACTGGGCGATCCTCAGCCTGGGCCCGTTGCTGCTGGGGGTGGGATTCGCGGTCAGCACCTATATCACCTCGCTGTCGCTGATTTCCGGTCCGGATGCGCTGCTCGGCGTCCAGACCCTGCTGGGCTTCATGCCGCTGTTGTCCAGCATCGCCGCCTTCACCCTGATCTACGCCGCCGTGCCCAATGCCCGGGTGCCGGTGCGCCACGCCCTGGTTGGCGCGATCTTCACGGGACTGCTGTTCGAGGCGGCGAAGGCGCTGTTCGGCCTCTACGTCAGCTTTTTCCCGGGCTATCAGTTGATCTACGGCGCCTTCGCCACGGTGCCGTTGTTCCTGCTGTGGATATACCTGTCCTGGGTCATCGTGCTGTTCGGCGCGGAGCTGGTGTGCAGCCTCTCCACGCCCTGGCACTGGCGCCGTCGCGCGATGCCGCGCCTGCTGGTGCTGATGGGGGTGCTGCGGGTGTTCCATGATCGGCAGATGCGCGGCATGCCGGTTCGCCACCTGGATGTCCAGCGGGCCGGCTGGCACCTGCCGGAAGACGAGTGGTTGGAGATGCTGGAACTGCTGGAGAGCCAGCACTTGGTCTGCCGTGCCAGTGGTGGTGTCTGGGTGCTCTGCCGCGACCTCGGCGGCTACAGCCTCTACCAGTTGCTCGCCCACATGCCCTGGCCGCTGCCGCGTCCGAACCAGTTGCCCGAGCATCTCGACGAGTTGTGGTATCCGCCGCTGCGCAAGGCGCTGGAGCTGCTTCAGGAAGAGCAGCAGGCGTTGTTCGGCGGCAGCCTGGCGCAATGGCTCAAGCCGGGGAGCGACTGACGAATTTCGTCAGTCGGCGACCGAGCCGGGCGCTGCGAGGCGCGCGGGGCCTGGCAATGACGGGGCTATGGGATTGGCATGGATATGGCACTACAGGGAAGAGGCCATCGAGCCGATGGCCAGGGGAAGCAGGCAATGGGCACCAGGAAAGACACACTGATTCATCTGCACGAGCGCGCGCCGCAACGGGCACTGGAAGGGCTTAACCGGGTTACCGGGCTGAAATTCCAGCACTGGCCCGAGTCGCTGGTGCCAGTGCCGGTGGCGGATGAATCGGAGTCGGCGCAGGCGCTGCCGCGCGAGGGGAATCGGGCGCTGCCCGGTTGAGCGGAGTCAGGCGCGGGCTTTGCGGCCGGCCGGTTCGGCCAGCTCCACCGCCTGGACGAAGAGTTCGTCCACCAGCAGGCTCTTGATCGGCACGGCTGCGCGCAGGCGTACCTGCATCTGTTCGATCTTCTGCTTGAACGGCAGGCGGGCGATACCCGACAGGAGAATCTTGCCCTTGGCGTTGGGCCTGCCGTGGTCGACCGCGACTTCGCGGCGGCGATCGCCGTCGAGGTAGCTCACCAGCAGGGACACCGGCAAGTCGGCCATGCCCGGCAGGTTCAGCCAGGCCGCCACGTTGAAATCCGCCACCCGGCCGTCGAAGGCGGTGAGCGAGGAGCGGGCGACGTCGACGATACCGCTGGGGACTGGGCCGATCAGGCTGTCTTGCTGCTGCATTGGGCATCCAGGCTGAAGAGGTACGTTCGTACCGATGGTCCGGGATTATAAGCAGCTATTCCCGCACGAACTGTGCGCGCTGGCCGCCGACGGGCGTGACCCGTCTCGCAGATTGACCACTCAGGCAAGTTGCAGGGGGTAGCGCGCCACCAGAGAGGTGCAGAGGTTGGGCTGGGGCAGCGGGACTATGGCCTGGTTGTTCACGCTGGCCAGCTGCATCCAGAGGTTTTCCCCGTCGCCGAATTGATTGCAGGGCAGCCAGAGGCCGTGATGCCAGCCGCTGCCAGGGTCGGGCGTGCTCTGCAGGACGCCAGGGTGGGTCTGGGCGTTGGGCGCGCGGCGCAGCCAGACGGGACGCGGCAGGCCCTTGAGGTAGCGCAGGCCGAGGTGCAGGCCTTCGGCGTTCTGGTAGCGCCAACGCACCAGGGCCAGCACCGGTGTATTCGGGGTCTGCACCAGCACCAGTTGGCCCACCGGCAATTGGCTGCCCTGGTCGCCATGGCAGAGCAGGCGGGCGCCGCCGGGGCTGGTATCGAGCAATTGCGCCTCGCAGCGGCCGGGATGCTGCGCAAGCAGCTCGGCATGGATGGCGGGCAGTCCCACCACCAGTTGGCAGCTTCCCGTCTTCTCGGTACGCAGGTGGCGGCGCTGCTGGCGGCCGAGCCAGTGCTGGCGGACCTTTTCCAGGAGCTGGCGTTCGCTGTCGCTGCGCAGTGGCGCCGGCTCATGCACGGCGATCAGCAGGGCGCCCAGCTCGAAGCGGCGCAGGTAGGTGTTGGCGCCATCGGGGCGCTGGTCCTGGGGCAGGCAGGGCTGGGATTCGGTGAGATCGACGGTCGGGCTGCCGTTCTCGTCGTCCTCGTCCCAGGGCAGTAGCCGCGCCAGGCCGGCGAGCGGGGCCAGGGCACCGAACAGCAGCGGGCATTCGCCTTCGCTGAGGTGGAAGGGGTTGCTCAGTGCCAGCAGGAGCATCTGCTGGTAGAGCCCGCGCAGGGTGTTTGCCGGTGTGGGGCGAAATGCCGCGGCCACCGGCTCGTCCAGGCAGCCCTGGTGCTCGCCGATCCAGTACAGCAGGTGGCTGTCGCGCCAGAGCCGGGGGCTGGGTTCCTGGTAGAGCTGGTAGTGGCGCAGCAGGGTCTGGGCGAGGAAGTGCTGGGCCATGTACAGGCACCAGGCAAGGTGCGGGCGCGACGGTTGATGGCCCTGGAGAATCTGCAGCAGTAGGCGTTTGAATCCGCAGGCCAGCTCGTCGCAGAGCCTGATGAACAGGGGCGGTGGCGACGTGCGGCCCTGGTAGGCCTGGGCGTAGTGGCGGAACTCTTCGCTGAAGCTTTGCAGCACCCTTTGCCTTTCGAGTAAGGTCAGCGCGCTACGATTGAGCCTGAACAAATGCCCCAGGACCTGTTGCAGGGCACTATCCTGAGGGAGTTGGCGTGCCTGTGAGAGGAGTGTCGGCACGCTTGCCAGTGGAGTGCTGTTCTCTTCCAGGATGTCCGGCACTTCCAGGCGCAGGGCATCCAGCGTCATACCAACCCCGCGTACACGAGGACTGAATGCATGGGATCGCGACTCCAAGCTTTGATAGGGGTGATCGCACTGATGAGCGCCGGCCTGTTCCTTGCCAGCTGCTCGGACGACGTAGGCGTCGATCAGCATGGACAGAAGGTAGCGGTTGAGCGCCTCGAAGGCCAGTGGCTGGTGATCAATTACTGGGCCGAGTGGTGCGCGCCTTGCCGGACGGAAATACCCGAGCTCAACGCCTTCGCCGAGCAGCAGCGGGACAAGGGCGTGAAAGTCCTGGGGGTGAATTTCGATGGCCTGCAGGGCGATGAACTCGGCCAGGCCACGAAGAAAATGGGCATCCAGTTCACCGTGCTGGCGGAGGACCCTTCCAAGCGCTTCGACCTGCCGCGCAGCGAAGCATTGCCGGTCACCTACATCATCGACGCTCAAGGCAAGTTGCGCGATCGCCTGATGGGTGAGCAGAGTGCGGCGGGCCTGACCGCGCGCCTCGAAGAACTGCGCAAGGGGAGCTAGCGATGGCGCGAATCTGTCTGCATGGCTACGTGAGCGGCAAGGTGCAGGGTGTCTATTACCGCCAGTCCACCCAGGAAGAAGCCGACCGCCTGGAACTCGATGGCTGGGTGCGCAACCTGGCCGATGGCCGGGTCGAGGTGCTGGTGGAAGGGGACGAGGAGCCGGTGCGCGAGCTGGCGGCCTGGTTGGAACGGGGGCCGGCGGATGCGCAGGTGACGGCTGTCGAACTCGAGGAACAGCCGTTGCAGGGGATTACCGGTTTCATCGTGCGGCGCTGAGAACCTGCTCAGGATCTGCTGCGCGTCGGAATAACCGCGTTGAGAATGGCTTCGGGCTTGCTCATTTACAGCGCGTAAACTCCGCGCCCTCAGCCATTCTCGCCTTGTTCTTCTCTAGCTCGCGAAATCCTGAGCCGGTTCTGAGTCCACATGGAGAGCGGGCTGGGCCACTCCCGGGAGGGTGGGATCAGTCCGAATCACCCGGGTCGACGGCCAGTCGACCGGCGTTCTTCATCAGCGACTGGAGAAACTCCTGTTGCAGCTCCGGATCGTTGCGGGTCAGCTCGATCAGGCTCTGCTCCAACTCGCTGGCTTCTTCTTCCAGACCCAGGTCCGACAGGCGTTTGACCCGGTGCACCCATTGCGGCACTTCGTCGTCCTCGAGGTCCTCGAAGATCAGCGCATGGGCCTCCGCCAGCTTGCCGCGCAGGGCGTGGCTGATGCCAAGGCTGGCATCCGCGCGGGCGTTGTCGGAGGGATCCTCGACGCTCAACAGCAGTGTGCCGGTGCGGCTGATGTCCTGGTCGGCGAAGGGGCCGTCCAGCAGGTTCAGGCGCAGGATGCCGTTGCGATCGGTGACCAGCTCATGGGTCTGCTTGCCAAGCTTGACCAATACCGGACGCTCGGCCCAAGGCAGGCTGGAGTACTCCATGCGCTTGTCCAGTTGCTTCTCGTCGAGGCTGGCGAGGTTCTGCTCGGAGCGGCCGTTGGACTCGACGTTCATCGCCGGGTTGAGGCCGGCGAAGCCGTAGCTGATCCAGTCCTTGGTGGCGGTGTCCGGCAGGCTGCCCAGCAGCACCACGTTGAGCACGTTGGCGCCGACACCGGCGACCACCGCTACCGCGCCCAGGGGCACTTCGTAGAGTTCGCGCCAGGGCTGGTAGGGCGTGTAGCGGTCGTAGTGGCGGCTGACCTCGAACTCGGTGACTTCGAAGGTCTTCTGCTCGTTGATGCGGATGCGCCGTTGTGGCAGTTCCAGCACCTGGGGGTCACCCACCTCGATCTGCAGGCTGTGGTTGAGCAGTTTGCGCTCGACGCGCTCTTCGTGTTCGCTGCGCTGCGGCAAATGATTGGCGCAGCCGCTGACGAAGAGGGTGCCGCACAAGGCGGCACCGGTGAGGTATTGGGAACTACGCTTGGACATTTTCTCGATCAGCGATTCACGCGGGCGGTGATGTAGGAGAGTACGTCGGCGACCGCTACAGCCTGGCTGTCGGTCTCGCGGCGGCTCTTGTATTCCAGGTTGCCTTCGGCCAGGCCACGCTCGCTCACGACGATACGGTGCGGAATGCCGATCAGCTCCATGTCGGCGAATTTGACGCCGGGGCTGGTCTTCTTGTCACGGTCATCCAGCAGTACATCGATGCCCGCCGCGCGCAGCTCGGTGTAGAGCTTGTCGGTAGCTTCCTTGACGGCCGGGGTCTCGTACTTGAGCGGCACCAGGGCTACCTGGAAGGGCGCCAGGGCCTCTGGCCAGAGGATGCCGCGGTCGTCGTAGTTCTGCTCGATGGCGGCAGCCACCACGCGGGATACGCCGATGCCGTAGCAGCCCATGATCAGGGTGACCGGCTTGCCGTGCTCGCCGAGCACCGCAAGCTTCATGGCTTCGCTGTACTTGGTGCCCAGCTGGAAGATGTGGCCCACTTCGATGCCGCGCTTGATCACCAGGGTGCCCTTGCCGTCAGGGCTCGGGTCGCCGGCAACCACGTTGCGCAGGTCGGCGACTTCCGGCAGCGGCAGGTCGCGCTCCCAGTTCACGCCGAAGTAGTGCTTGTCGTCGATGTTGGCGCCGATGGCGAAGTCGCTCATCAGGGCGACCGAACGGTCGACCACGCAGGGCAGGGGCAGGTTCAGCGGGCCGAGGGAGCCGGCACCGGCACCGATGGCCTGGCGCAGTTCGGCTTCGCTGGCGAAGACCAGGGGGTTGGCGATCTGGGCCAGGTTGGCGGCCTTGATCTCGTTCAGCTCGTGGTCGCCACGGACGATCAGCGCCACCAGGGTGCCTTCCTCGGCGCCATGGACCACGAGGGTCTTGATGGTCTTCTCGATGGGCAAGCTGAAGTTTTCCACCAGGTCGGCGATGGTCTTGGTGTTCGGGGTGTCGACCAGCGTCAGCGCCTGGCCGGGCGCGGCGCGCTCGGTCTCGCGGGGCAGGGCTTCGGCCTTCTCGATGTTGGCGGCGTAGTCGGAGCTGTCGCTGAAGGCGATGTCGTCTTCACCCGAGTCGGCCAGCACGTGGAACTCGTGGGAGCCGGTACCGCCGATGGATCCGGTGTCGGCCAGCACGGGACGGAAGTCCAGGCCCAGGCGGCTGAACACGTTGCAGTAGGCCTGGTGCATGCGGTCGTAGGTTTCTTGCAGCGATGCCTGGTCCATATGGAAGGAGTAGGCGTCCTTCATGATGAACTCGCGGCCGCGCATCAGGCCGAAGCGCGGACGGATCTCGTCACGGAACTTGGTCTGGATCTGGTAGAAGTTCAGCGGCAGCTGCTTGTAGCTGTTCAGCTCGTTGCGCGCCAGGTCGGTGATGACTTCTTCGTGGGTCGGGCCGACGCAGAAATCGCGCTCGTGGCGATCCTTCAGGCGCAGCAGCTCGGGGCCGTACTGCTGCCAGCGGCCGGACTCCTGCCACAGCTCGGCAGGCTGCACGGCGGGCATCAGCACTTCCAGCGCACCGGCGGCGTTCATCTCTTCACGGACCACCGTCTCGACCTTGCGCAGTACACGCAGGCCCATTGGCAGCCAGGTGTAGAGGCCAGAGGCGAGCTTGCGGATCATGCCGGCACGCAGCAGCAGCTGGTGGCTGATCACCACGGCGTCGGTGGGGTTTTCCTTGAGGGTAGACAGCAGGTACTGACTGGTACGCATGTTTGGCCGTTTTGTCGGTTGCGATGGGTTTGAATGGCTCGGCATTGTACGGCGCTGATCAAGTGGCGTACAGGATAGCGGTCCGGTAGCGGCAGGAGGACGAGGTGAAAGTGTTGACGGCGGGGCAGGTGGAGGCGTTGATCCGCGAGGGCGTGCCCATGGCGGAGGACATCGGTTTACGCATCGAGCGGCTGGACGCCGAGGGCGCCCTGGCGCGGGTGCCGTTCCAGCCCAAGTTGGTGCGTCCGGGTGGGACCTTGTCCGGCCCGACCATCATGGCGCTGGCCGATGCGGCCATGTATGCGGTGGTGTTGGGAAGTCTCGGCAAGGTCGAGATGGCGGTGACATCCAACTTGAATATCAACTTCCTCGCCCGGCCCAGGCCGGTGGATCTGTTTGCCGAGGCACGGATACTTAAACTGGGTCGACGTCAGGCGGTATGCGAAGTCTCCCTTTATTCGGAAGGGGAGCAAGACAATCTCGTCGCCCATGTAACCGGTACTTATGCACTGCCACTGGTTGATTAAAGTTTGAGCAAAAAAGAACCCCGGCCTAGGCCGGGGTTCTTATTTCACTTAGTAGAACGCTGGGATATTAGAGGATATCCAGCGGGTACTCGGTGATTACGCGGATTTCGTCCGAAGCGGTGCCGCCAGCGGAGCCGAAGAAGGCCATGTCGCTGTTTGCACGCCAGGTGGCGTGACGCAGGCGGATGGACAGATCCTTGGCCGGACCTTCCTGTACCACGTACTTGGCTTCGATGTTGCGTTCCCATTCCTTGCCATCGTCGCCGATGCCGCCGTACGGGCCGAGCTGGTTGGCCTTGGTACCGTCGACGTCCTTACCGGAGATGTAGCGAGCCATGAAGCTCAGGCCCGGTACGCCGTACTCGGCCATGTTCAGGTCGTAGCGAGCCTGCCAGGATTTCTCGTTCGGGCCGTTGAAGTCGGAGTACTGAACGGAGTTGGCCAGGAAGATGGAGTCGCCGGAGTTGCCGAAGTCCATGCCGATGTAGTCAAACGGCGTGTCAGCGTTGTTGCGCTGGTAGGCCAGAGTGAACTTGTGGGCGCTGATGGAGTAGGCGGCGGCTACGGAGTAGATGGTGCCGTCGATGTCGCTGCCGGCTTTGGCTTCGCCTTCGTCCAGGGTGCGGTAGACGTTGAAGTCCAGGTTCACCGCCTGAGCGTCGGTGATCGGGAAGTTCAGGTTCAGGTTGCCGTAGTACTGGCGCCAGATGTCTTCCAGCTCGGAGCCGTACAGGCTGACGCTGACGTTGTCGGTGATGGCGTAGGTGCCACCAACGTAGTCGGCGTTGCGAGCGGTGATGTCCGGGTTGGCGGTGTAGGCGGTGCTGATCTCACCGTTGCTGCGGGTGGACAGGTTACCGTCGCGGATGGCGGTGAAGTGACCGGCGTCCAGGTTCAGGCCTTCGATCTCGCTGCTGGTCAGCTGGAAGCCTTCAGCGGAGCTCGGGAACAGGCGAGCGGTACCGGTGGCGAATACCGGAGCGGTGGGGAACAGGTTGCCGTACTTCAGCTGGGTGCTGGACACCTGCATTTTCACGGCGCCGCCGGCGTAGGAGTAATCGTCCTGGGCTTTGCCGTCGTCGCCGATCGGCAGCAGGCCGGTACCGTTGGTGCCGCCGCCGCTGTTCAGTTTCAGACCCAGCATGCCGTGGGCGTCAACGCCGAAACCAACGGTGCCTTCGGTGTAACCGGACTCGAAGTTCAGGCTCATGCCATGAGCCCACTCGTTACGGTAGTTCTGGCGATCGTTGGGGTTGTTACGGAAGTCGCGGTAGAACGCGAAGTTCTTGTTCAGCAGAGTCAGGTTGGCGTCTTCGACGAAGCCCTTGGACTCAGATTGGGCGCTGGCGAAGGCCAGTTGCATGCTACCGGCGGTCACGGCCAGAGCCAGTGCGCTCCACTTCATCACTTGCATTGTGATTGCTCCTTTGGTTTGAAGATTATCGCCGCATTCTTATGTTTGAAGGCGGTTCTTTCTTTTTGTGTCGGCGCTAACTTATAGCACGGTCAGAATATTCGCCATAGTTGAAGCTTAATCCTTGCGAATTCTTCACATCGCTGTCGCAATTTGTGAAGGGGTATGTCGCGTTTTTATAGGTTTGGCCTTGCATCCTTTCACTACCTATGTTTGACGGGCATTTTGCGAGGGGGATTCGTTGGTTTTCTCCCTAACTCGCTATGTCCTGGCGTTCCAAAAGCAAGAAGCGTGCTCAAGTGATGATTTCTTACGTGAATTCGGGTTTTTCTTCGATGCCTAATCGATTTCCGTGCGCCAACACCTTGATTCTCTGGCTCGGAGCGCAGACGCGCGCCCTAAAATGAGGCATTCATTGTGTTGGCTGGTGCTTGACATGGGGTGTAGGAAAGGTCTGTAAGTGCCGCCGGGCGGCGCTGCGGCTGGTTGGCGTCACCGCAGGTAACAGAATGTTAACGGTGCGCCGTCCTGGTGCGTCGCCCGGTGGCTTCCTGCCTTCTATATGGCGATGGGGCGGGAGGAGTTCCGCATCCAGCGAGCCTTGCCTTATGCTGCGCGGCCCGCCCGTCTCGGCCTAGTGCCGGAGGCGGGTGTTAAGCTCGAATTCCCTACAGTCGAACAGGAGAGGCCAGTATGTTCGCCCTGGACCCAAGACTTCAGCAGGACACCCTGCCAATCGGTGATTTCCCCCTGTGCCGGCTGCTGTTGATGAATGATGCCCAGTACCCCTGGTTCATCCTGGTGCCGCGCTGCGAGGAAGTGAGTGAGTTGTTCCAGCTCGGTGCGCAGGAGCAGCGGCAACTCTGGGAAGAAACGACCTTCCTTGCCGAAACCCTCAAGGACACCTTCGGTGCCGACAAGATGAACGTCGCGACCCTCGGCAATATGGTCAGCCAGTTGCACATGCATGTGATCGTGCGTCGCCGTGAAGACGCCGCCTGGCCCGCCCCGGTATGGGGTCGCCATCCGGCGGTGGCCTATTCGGCCGAGCAGGTGGCCGCCATTCGCGCAAAGCTCCGCCTGGTGCTGGCCGATGATTTCCGCTTCGTGGAGGGTGAGTCGTGAGCCTGGAGACGCGCATTGCCGACCTGGAAAGCCGCCTGGCTTTCCAGGATGACACCATCCAGGCCCTCAACGATGTGCTGGTGGAGCAGCAGCGGGTCGTGGACCGCCTGCAGCTGCAACTGGCGGCATTGGCCAAGCGCCAGGAGGAGTTGCTCAGCCAGTATGGTCCCGGCGACGACGAGGCGCCGCCTCCCCATTATTGAGCGCCCATGAAAAAGCCCGCCGATTGGCGGGCTTTCTTTTTGCCGGGCTCAGCGTCGGCCGGGCAGGGCGGCGATCACGTCTTCGGCTTGCAGGCCTTTGTCCCGCTGGATCACCGAGAACTCCACGCGTTGGCCTTCGATCAGCACGCGGTGGCCTTCGCCGCGAATGGCGCGGAAATGCACGAAGATGTCATCGCCGGTATCACGGGAGATGAAGCCGAAGCCCTTGGAGGTGTTGAACCACTTCACGGTACCGGTTTCGCGGTTGCTCATGTCCTGGGGCAGGAGTGGCGCCTGGGTGACTTTCTGCAGGTTGATGGCCAGGTGCAGTGCGACGGCCAGGATCACCGTCAGCAGGCTGATGAGGATCGCGGGCTGCTCGCCCACGGTGGGCAGCGGGGCGAGGAGGATCAGGGTCTGCAGGATCACCGCCAGTACCAGCAGGGCGGAAACCAGGTTCTGCAGCTGGTGGCGCAGGCCCTTGGCCCAGGCGGGAACCACCGGGGCCAGCAGCAGGTTGAGCAGGCCGCAAAAGGCCAGGAACAGCGCCTCGGGTTGTTGCAGGTAGGGGATGGCGTCGGCACGCAGGCTGGGAATGAAGGACAGCAGTAAAGCGGCAGCGCCCGTCAACAGATGGACGATTTTCAGTATGTTCAATGGATTCACCTTGGAAACGGAATCTCTAACGGAAGAGCCGAACCGCGCGAGATGAAAAGAGCGACGGTGCCGGCCTATGCCGCAGGTCAGAGAGTTGACATGCGGCACGGGCTGTATTTAACAGCAAAGGAGAGGGCTTCTCAAATCAAGCGGTTAGCGCGTCTTCGGAGCCTTGCGGATGCACCTGGTTACGCCCGTTGCGTTTGGCCTGGTAGAGGGCGTCGTCGGCACGGGTGATAAAGCTTTCGAGGGTGTCGCCGGGCTCCGCGAGGGCCAGGCCGAAGCTCGCCGTGATGGTATCGAGTACCTGGTCGGTGCGCCGGACCTTGACCCGCAGCGCCTGCATCTTGCTGCGCAGTTGCTCGGCGAACGTGCGTGCCGCGTTGAGATCCTGGCAATCGCGCAGCACCACGCAGAACTCTTCGCCACCGTAGCGGCCCGCCATGCCTCGGGGCGGCAGGAGTTCCCGCAGCAGCTGGCCGACATGCTGCAGAACGCGATCGCCCAGCGGGTGGCCGAACTGGTCGTTGAACTGCTTGAAGTGGTCGATATCCAGCATCACCAGCGCCAGGCCTTCCTGGCCGCTCTTCAGCGCCTGTTCCAGCAGGCGTGAGAAGGCCTGGCGGTTGAACACCTGCGTCAGGCCGTCGACGGTGGCGGCCAGTTGCGCGCGTTCGAGCTGGCTGCGCAGGTGCTGGATCTCCGTCTGGGCGGCGCGCAGTCGATAGAGGAACTGCTCCTGCTGCTCCTGCATCAGCTGGGTGCTTTCCTGCAGGTGGTTCAGCACGCTGGGCAGGTCGTCGATGATGGGTTCATGCAGGGCGGCCAGGCCGGCGGACAGGCTGCTGTTGTAGGCCTGGCTGCCGTTGACGCTGCGGCTCACGTCGCCTTCGATATCGTCCACCAGGTCGATGACCTGCTGCTGGCCGTGGCGCGCGTCTTCCAGTTCGCCACGGATGATGTATTCGCGGAACAGCTTGAGCGCCGACTCCGGCGGGAACACGTCGAAGTCCTTGGTGATCTTTTCCAGGCGGCGATTGAGGTCCGGCTCCACACCTTTGCTGTAGGTGTACCAGAGCGCGTAGTGCACTGGGTTCGGCGGGATGGCGTGGCGCACCATGAGCGGGACGGCCTGCTTCAGCAGGTCGGCGGCTTCGCGGGTTTCTTCGGGGTAAAGCTCAAGCAGCGACGGTGGTTTCGGAGGCTGGCTCATGCACTTCACTGTGACGAGATGTCGAATTGCCAGAGCATAGAACAGGCGCGTTGTCGCGCATAGCGAAAGGCCCGGTTTCCCGGGCCTTTTTGCAGCGCCTGGAGGTCAGGCGGCGAGCAGGCTGCGGAGCATCCACGCGGTCTTTTCGTGGACTTGCATGCGCTGGGTGAGCAAGTCGGCGGTGGGTTCGTCACTGACTTTGTCCAGCAGCGGGAAAATGCCGCGGGCAGTGCGCACGACCGCTTCCTGGCCCTGGACCAGTTGGCGAATCATGTCCTCGGCTGCCGGTACGCCTTCTTCTTCCTTGATGGAGGAGAGGCGGGCGTAAGCGGCGTAGGTGCCGGGCGCAGCGAAGCCCAGGGCGCGGATGCGTTCGGCGATGGAGTCCACCGCCAGCGCGAGTTCTGTGTACTGACCTTCGAACATCAGGTGCAGGGTGTTGAACATCGGGCCAGTGACGTTCCAGTGGAAGTTGTGGGTCTTGAGATAGAGGGTGTAGGTGTCGGCCAGAAGTCGGGAGAGACCCTCCGCGATAGCGGCGCGATCCTGTTCGGCAATTCCGATATTGATGTCCATACCAGTTCTCCTCTGGGTAGTGTGCGGCCCAAACCGGGCCCTTGATGGGCAGAGCCTAGCACGGGGGTGGCGGTGGTCGGCCTTGTCTTCGGTCAATGGACGTGATGGATAGAAGTCATTGGCAGCTACCGGGTTCAACTCTTTATTAGCAGCTTTGCGAGAAGTCGTGGGTAGTTGGCGGGCAGCAGGCGCTGGAGGCGATCGAGGAAGCGTGCATCGGCACCAATCAGGATGCGCGGGCGACCGGCCCGGATGCCGTCGAGGATGACGCGCGCGGCTTGCTCGGCGGAGGTACGCGCCAGTTGGTCGAAGCGTGCCGCCGCCTTGCCGGCGTCGGACTTGCCGTCTACGCCCTGGTAGAAGCGGGCCGAGCGGGCGATGTTGGTGCGGATGCCGCCGGGATGGACGCAACTGACCTTGATCGGCGTGTGGCAGAGTTCCTGGCGCAGCGCTTCGGTGAAGCCGCGCACGGCGAACTTGCTGGCATTGTAGGCGCCCTGGGTGGGCACGCTGACGATGCCGAAGATGCTCGACAGATTGACGATGTGGCCCTCGCCCTGGGCCAGCAGGTGGGGCAGGAAGGCCTTGGTGCCGTGCACCACGCCCCAGAAGTTGATCCCCATCAGCCATTCGAAATCGTCGTAGCGCATCTCTTCGATGGTCTGGGACACCGCCACCCCGGCGTTGTTGATGACCAGGTGGGCGCGGCCGTGATGGGCCAGGACCTGCTCGGCGAACCCGTGCATGGCGTCGCGATCGGCGACATCCAGGGTGTGGGTGGAAACCCTCAGGTCTGGACTGCGCAATGGGGCGGTGGTGACTTCCAGGCCTTCGGCGTCGATGTCGGCGAGGGCGAGGTGGCACCCCTGGGCCGCCAATTGCTGGGCCAGGGCGCGGCCGATACCCGAGCTCGCCCCTGTAATGATCGCGACCTTCCCTGCGAATGACTGCATCTCCACTCCTTCCTTGTATGCCTGGCGTCCGTCCGTCGGGCGGGTGTCCGCGAGCTTAGACACAGGTATCCGGCCCAGCAAGCCAGGGCGCGTCAGGGCTGGGCGCGTGGGGTGGTGGGGAGGGCGGCTGCACGGTGACAATTTACGCTATATAATCCCGCTCTTTGCCGCGAACCCCGGCCTGTCCGGCAGGGGGTTGCACCTCCGCCGGATGCTCCGCCGCCCCCGGGCGGGCGGACGAATTCACGACTCAAGAGAAGCGAAACACGACCATGATGCGCAGCCACTATTGCGGCCAACTGAACGAGAGCCTGGACGGCCAGGAAATCACCCTCTGCGGTTGGGTACACCGCCGCCGCGACCACGGCGGGGTCATCTTCCTCGATATCCGTGACCGCGAAGGCCTGGCCCAGGTGGTGTTCGACCCGGATCGCGAAGAAACCTTCGCCCGCGCCGACCGCGTACGCAGCGAGTACGTCGTGAAGGTCACCGGCAAGGTGCGCCTGCGTCCTGAAGGCGCGCGCAACTCCAACATGGCCTCCGGCGCCATCGAAGTGCTGGGCTACGAGCTGGAAGTGCTGAACCAGGCCGAGACCCCGCCCTTCCCGCTGGACGAATACTCCGACGTGGGCGAAGAAACCCGCCTGCGCTACCGCTTCATCGACCTGCGTCGTCCGGAAATGGCCGCCAAGCTGAAGCTGCGCGCGCGCATCACCAGCAGCATCCGCCGCTACCTGGACGAGAACGGCTTCCTCGACGTGGAAACCCCGATCCTGGGCCGTCCGACTCCGGAAGGCGCCCGCGACTACCTGGTGCCGAGCCGCACCTACCCGGGCCACTTCTTCGCCCTGCCGCAGTCGCCCCAGCTGTTCAAGCAGCTGCTGATGGTGGCCGGCTTCGATCGCTACTACCAGATCGCCAAGTGCTTCCGCGACGAAGACCTGCGTGCCGACCGCCAGCCGGAATTCACCCAGATCGACATCGAGACCAGCTTCCTCGACGAGAGCGACATCATCGGCATCACCGAGAAGATGGTGCGCCAGCTGTTCAAGGAAGTGCTGGATGTCGAGTTCGACGAGTTCCCGCACATGCCCTTCGAAGAAGCCATGCGCCGCTATGGTTCCGACAAGCCCGACCTGCGCATCCCGCTGGAACTGGTTGACGTCGCCGACCAGCTGCAAGGCGTGGAATTCAAGGTGTTCTCCGGCCCGGCCAACGATCCGAAGGGCCGCGTCGCCGCCCTGCGCGTACCG
The DNA here is from genome assembly GCF_000412695.1 of Pseudomonas resinovorans NBRC 106553. Taxonomy (NCBI): domain Bacteria; kingdom Pseudomonadati; phylum Pseudomonadota; class Gammaproteobacteria; order Pseudomonadales; family Pseudomonadaceae; genus Metapseudomonas; species Metapseudomonas resinovorans. The sequence goes on along the minus strand of NC_021499.1, from coordinate 4,894,863 downwards.
GGTGCCGCTTCGATGCCGCGCAGCCAGATCGACGACTACACCAAGTTCGTCGGCATCTACGGCGCCAAGGGCCTGGCCTACATCAAGGTCAACGAGCGCGCCAAGGGTGTCGAGGGCCTGCAGTCGCCCATCGTCAAGTTCATCCCCGAGGAGAACCTCAATGTGATCCTCGACCGCGTCGGTGCGGTCGATGGCGACATCGTGTTCTTCGGTGCCGACAAGGCCAAGATCGTCTGCGACGCCTTGGGCGCGCTGCGTATCAAGGTCGGCCATGACCTCAAGCTGCTCACCAAGGAGTGGGCGCCGATGTGGGTCGTGGACTTCCCGATGTTCGAAGAGAACGACGACGGCAGCCTGACCTCGCTGCACCACCCGTTCACCGCGCCCAAGTGCACCCCGGAAGAGCTCGAGGCCAACCCGGCCGGCAAGCTGTCCCGTGCCTACGACATGGTGCTCAACGGCACCGAACTGGGCGGCGGTTCCATCCGTATCCACGACAAGTCCATGCAGCAGGCGGTATTCCGCGTGCTGGGCATCGACGATGCGGAGCAGGAAGAGAAGTTCGGCTTCCTCCTCGACGCCCTGAAGTACGGCGCGCCGCCCCATGGCGGCCTGGCCTTCGGCCTCGACCGCCTGGTCATGCTGATGACCGGCGCCGCGTCGATCCGTGAAGTGATCGCCTTCCCGAAAACCCAGAGCGCCGGCGACGTCATGACCCAGGCACCGGGTACCGTGGATGCCAAGGCCCTGCGCGAGCTGAACATCCGCCTGCGCGAACAGGCCAAGACCGAGTAATCAGAACCAACCCGAGGTGGCGCCGACAGGCGCCATCCGTTCAGAGAGTACGGAGTGAGTTATGGCTGGTCATTCCAAATGGGCCAACATCAAGCACCGCAAGGAACGTCAGGACGCCAAGCGCGGCAAGATCTTCACCAAGCTCATTCGTGAGCTGACCGTCGCGGCCAAGCATGGCGGCGGCAACCCCGCGGACAACCCGCGTCTGCGCCTGGCCGTGGACAAGGCGCTGACCGCGAACATGACCCGCGACACCATCGATCGCGCGATCGCCCGTGGCGCCGGCTCCAACGAAGCCGACAACATGGTCGAGCTGAGCTACGAGGGTTACGCGCCGAGCGGCGTGGCCATCATCATCGAAGCCATGACCGACAACCGCAACCGTACCGCGGCCGAAGTGCGCCATGCCTTCAGCAAGTGCGGCGGCAACCTGGGTACCGACGGTTCGGTAGCCTACATGTTCGATCGCAAGGGCCAGATCAGCTACGCCCCGGGCGTGAACGAAGACGCCCTGATGGAAGCGGCGCTGGAAGCCGGTGCCGACGACGTGGTGGCTGAGGAAGATGGCTCCGTGGAGGTCTACACCACCTTCGCCGACTTCCTGTCGGTGAACGAGGCGCTGACCAAGGCGGGCTTCAAGGGCGACGAGGCCGAAGTGGCCATGATCCCCTCGATCGCCGCGCCCATCACCGACCTGGAAACCGCCCAGAAGGTGCTGAAGCTGATCGACATGCTGGAAGACCTGGACGATGTCCAGAACGTCTACCACAACGCCGAGATTCCTGACGAGATCATGGAACAGCTCGGTTAAGTGCTGGCGTGATCGAAAGCCGGAAGTCGCCTCGCGCGCTTCCGGCTTTTTTGTTGGCGGGCCACTCCGTATACTCGCGGCTGGATAAATAGACAGTGTGCCGACCCTTGAGTCGGTCCGTGGAGCTAGCGGCGGCATGACCCTGATTCTTGGTATCGACCCCGGCTCACGCATTACCGGCTACGGCGTAGTCCGTGACACCGGTCGCGGCTGCGAGTACATCGCCTCCGGCTGCATCCGTACCGGCTCGGGTCCGCTGCACGAGCGTCTGCAGATCGTCTTCCGTGGCGTCAGTGAGGTGATTCGCACCTACGGCCCGGTGACCATGGGCATCGAGCAGGTGTTCATGGCGCGCAACGCCGACTCCGCGCTGAAGCTGGGCCAGGCCCGTGGCGCGGCTATAGTCGCTGGAGCCGAGGCTGGCCTGGAAATCGCCGAATACACCGCCAGCCAGGTCAAGCAGGCCATCGCCGGCACCGGCGGCGCGGACAAGCAGCAGGTGCAGATGATGGTCATGCATCTGCTCAAGCTGGTGCAGAAACCCCAGATAGATGCCTCCGATGCCCTGGCCATCGCCCTTTGCCATGCCCATCACCGGCAAACCCTGATCCCCCACGGCCTGGTGTCCGCCAAGCGGCGGAGCGGGCGACTTCGTTTGTAATTATTTCAAAGGACGTTATTCGTGATTGGACGCCTGCGCGGCAACCTGGCGGAAAAGCAACCGCCGCACCTGATACTCGACGTCAATGGTGTGGGCTACGAGCTGGAAGTGCCCATGACCACGCTCTATCGCCTGCCCTCGGTGGGCGAGCCGGTGACCCTGCACACCCATCTGGTGGTGCGCGAGGACGCCCAGTTGCTCTACGGGTTCTTCGAAAAGCGCGACCGGGAGCTGTTCCGCGAGCTGATCCGGCTCAACGGCGTCGGCCCGAAACTGGCCCTGGCGCTGATGTCCGGCCTGGAGGTGGATGAGCTGGTGCGCTGCGTTCAGGCCCAGGACACCTCCACCCTGGTGAAGATCCCCGGCGTCGGCAAGAAGACCGCCGAGCGCCTGCTGGTGGAGCTCAAGGACCGCTTCAAGGCCTGGGAGAGCATGCCGGCCATCGCAACCCTGGTGGTCGAGCCTCGGCTTGGTGTGGCAGTCTCCAGCGCGGAGAATGACGCCTTGTCCGCATTGATCGCCCTTGGCTTCAAGCCCCAGGAGGCGAGCCGTGCGGTATCCGCCATCAAGGAAGAAGGGCTGTCCAGCGAAGAAATGATCCGCCGCGCCCTGAAAGGAATGGTGTAACCCCGCATGATCGAAGCCGACCGCCTCATCACCGCCAGCAGCCGCGACCGCGACGAGCAGCTGGACCGCGCCATTCGCCCGCTGAAACTGGCCGACTACATCGGCCAGCCGGTGGTGCGCGAGCAGATGGAGCTGTTCATCCAGGCAGCCAAGGGGCGCAGCGAGGCCCTCGACCATACCCTGATCTTCGGCCCGCCGGGCCTCGGCAAGACCACCCTGGCGAACATCATCGCCAGCGAAATGGGCGTTGCCATCAAGAGTACCTCCGGCCCGGTGCTGGAGCGGCCGGGTGACCTGGCTGCGCTGCTCACCAACCTGGAGGCCGGCGACGTACTCTTCGTCGACGAGATCCATCGCCTCTCGCCGATAGTCGAGGAAGTGCTCTATCCGGCGATGGAAGACTTCCAGCTCGACATCATGATCGGCGAAGGCCCGGCAGCCCGTTCCATCAAGCTCGACCTGCCGCCCTTCACCCTGGTCGGCGCCACCACCCGTGCCGGCATGCTGACCAATCCGCTGCGCGACCGCTTCGGTATCGTCCAGCGCCTCGAGTTCTACAGCACCCAGGACCTGTCCACCATCGTCGCCCGTTCCGCCGGCATCCTCGGTTTGCAGATCGACCCGGAAGGCGCCTTCGAGATCGCCCGGCGCGCCCGTGGCACGCCGCGTATCGCCAACCGGCTGCTGCGGCGGGTACGTGACTTCGCCGAGGTGCGCGGGCAGGGCGACATCACCCGGGACATCGCGGACAAGGCGCTGAACCTGCTGGATGTCGACGAACGTGGCTTCGACCACCAGGACCGGCGTCTACTGCTGACCATGATCGACAAGTTCGATGGCGGCCCGGTGGGCATCGACAACCTGGCGGCGGCCATCAGCGAAGAACGCCACACCATCGAAGACGTGCTCGAGCCCTACCTGATCCAGCAGGGCTACATCATGCGCACGCCTCGGGGGAGGGTGGTGACGCGCCATGCTTACTTGCATTTCGGGCTGAACCTGCCCAAGCGCATGGTGGATCAACCGACCGCCGACCTGTTCGGTTCGGGTGACGAATAGTGGCATTCGTGGTCGAAGGGCGTGGCAAGGACTAAGCCATGAAAAAAACAGTTGCCTGTTCGGATTGGCAACCTCAGGAGTAAGCACTAGAGTATGCGCGCGCAAATTGGGGCCCAGCTTTTCCAGCATCGCTGTCGTGTCTACTACGAAGACACCGATGCTGGCGGCATCGTCTACTACGTCAATTACCTCAAGTTCATGGAGCGGGCTCGAACCGAGCGCCTGCGGAGTCTGGGTTTTGCCCAGTCCGAGCTGGTCGGGGAGAACCTGCTGTTCGTCGTTCATTCCGCGCAAGCGCGCTACCTTGCGCCGGCAAAGCTGGATGACGAACTGAATATCAGTGCCGAGGTGATGGAAGTAAACCGGGCCAGCCTGCGTTTTCGTCAACAGGTCAGGCGCGCCGCCGATGACGTATTGCTATGCGAAGGGCAGTTCCTGATTGCCTGTGTTCGTGCCGACAGTTTGAAACCCCGGGCGATCCCCGAAGCGCTGCGTGAAGCCTTCGCCGTCGACCCGGGTCTTTACCCAGCAGGAGATTAAGCGTGGAAGCCAACGTCGTCGACCATACCTCCATGTGGAGCCTGATCAGCAACGCCAGTATCGTGGTGCAGCTGGTCATGCTGACCCTGGTGGCCGCCTCGGTCACTTCCTGGATCATGATTTTCCAGCGCAGCAACCTGCTGCGCGCCGCCAAGAAGTCCCTGGAGTCCTTCGAGGAGCGCTTCTGGTCCGGTATCGATCTCTCCAAGCTGTATCGCCAGGCCGGTAGCAACCCGGACCCGGATTGCGGCGTCGAGCAGATCTTCCGTGCCGGCTTCAAGGAATTCTCCCGTCTGCGCCAGCAGGCCGGCGTGGACCCGGACGCAGTGATGGAAGGTGTGGCCCGCGCCATGCGCGTGGCCATTTCCCGTGAGGAAGAGAAGCTCGAGCAGAGCTTGCCGTTCCTCGCCACCGTGGGTTCCACCAGCCCCTACATCGGCTTGTTCGGTACCGTGTGGGGCATCATGAACTCCTTCCGCGGCCTGGCCCAGGTGCAGCAGGCGACCCTCGCCACCGTGGCGCCCGGCATCGCCGAAGCCCTGATCGCCACCGCGATCGGCCTGTTCGCCGCAATCCCGGCGGTCATTGCCTACAACCGCTTCGCCGCTCGTGGTGAGACCCTGATCGGTCGCTACTACACCTTCGCCGATGAGTTCCAGGCCATCCTGCACCGCAAAGTGCACACCAGCGACGAGTAAGTCGCTGGGACCCTGAGAGGAAAGGTTTCAAGCCATGGCCAGAATCCGCCACAAACGCAAACCGGTCGCCGAGATGAACGTCGTGCCTTACATCGACGTCATGCTCGTGCTGCTGGTGATCTTCATGGTCACCGCGCCCATGCTCAACCAGGGCGTCAAGGTCGACCTGCCGAAGGTCTCCAGCGAGGCCCTGCCACAGGACAACAACGCCCGTGTCCTGACCATCTCGATCAAGGCCGACAAGTCCTACTTCTGGAACATGGGCGAAGAAGTTCAGACCGACCAGACCCGCAAGAGCGAAACCTCGGTTTCCCTGGAAGAACTGGTCCAGGCGGCCTCCGGCATCATGGCCGAGAACAGCCGCCAGGGTAAAACCGTCCAGGTCTTCGTGCGCGGCGACAAGACCGTCGACTACGGTGCCGTGATGGCGGTGATGGGCGGCCTGCAGAAGGCTGGCGTGGCCAACGTCGGGCTGATTACCGAGGCGCCCTGATGCAGCAGCAGAGCGAACGCTCCCCCTCGGAAAGCTACTTCTGGCCCAGCGTCTGGGCCGTGGCTTTGCACGTCCTGATGTTCGGCATGCTGTTCGTCAGCTTCGCCTTCACCCCCGAACTGCCGCCGTCGCGGCCGATCGTGCAGGCCACCCTCTACCAGCTCAAATCCCAGAGCCAGGCCACCACCCAGACCAACCAGAAGATCGCCGGCGAGAAGAAGCAGACCACGGCTCCGCAGTTCGAGACCGAACAGATGGAGCAGAAGAAGGCCGACGAGCAGAAGGTCGCGGCGGCCAAGGCAGCGGAACAAAAGAAAGCCGATGAGGCTCGAAAGGCCGAAGCGGCGGAGCAGAAGGCCGAGGAAGCCAAGCAGGTAGCCGAAGCCAAGAAAGCCGAAGAAGCGAAGAAAGTCGAAGAGGCGAAAAAGGTCGAAGAGAAGAAACAGGCCGATTTCGCCAAGAAGAAAGCCGAAGAGGAAGCCAAGAAAAAGGCGGCCGACGAGGCGAAGAAGAAAGCAGCTGAGGAGGCCAAGAAAAAGGCCGCCGAAGACGCGAAGAAAAAGGCGGCAGCCGAAGCTGCGAAGAAGAAAGCTGCCGAGGATGCCAAGAAGAAAGCCGCTGCTGATGCCGCGAAGAAGAAATCGGCCGAGGAAGCCAAGCGCAAGGCTGCGGAGGACAAGAAGGCCGCGGCCCTGGCCGAGCTGCTGTCCGAAGATGTCGGGCGCCAGCAGGCACTTGCCGATGAAGTTGGCGACCAGGTTGCCGGCAGCCTCGACGACTTGATCATCAAGCTGGTCAGCGAGCAGTGGCGCCGTCCGCCATCGGCCCGTAACGGCATGAGCGTAGAAGTCCTGATCGAGATGCTGCCCGATGGCACCATCACCAACGCCAGCGTCACCCGCTCCAGCGGCGATTCGCCCTTCGACGGTTCGGCAGTGAGTGCCGTGCGCAGCGTCGGGCGTATCCCCGAAATGCAACAATTGGATCGCGCTACCTTTGACCAGATGTACAGGCAGCGCCGCATCATCTTCAAACCGGAGGATCTAGGTCTGTGAACACCCTCATTCGTATCGTCCTGCTCGGAGTGGCCATGCTGGTCGGCTCCGTCCAGGCCGCCGACCCGCTGGTGATCACCAGCGGTACCGACCGGGCGACCCCGATTGCGGTGGTGCCCTTTGGCTGGCAGGGCGGCACCGTGCTGCCCACCGACATCGCCGAAGTGGTCGGCAACGACCTGCGCAATTCCGGTTACTTCGAACCGATCCCGCGGCAGAACATGATCAGCCTGCCGACCCAGGCCAGCGAAGTCATCTTCCGCGACTGGAAGGCCCTGGGCGCCCAGTACGTGATGGTGGGCAGCATCGTTCCCGCCGGCGGCCGCCTGCAGGTGCAGTTCGCCCTGTTCAACGTGACCACCGAACAGCAGGTCATGGCGGGCAACGTCAGCGGTTCCACCGACCAGCTGCGTGACATGGCGCACTACATCGCCGACCAGTCCTTCGAGAAGCTCACCGGCGTCAAGGGCGCGTTCTCTACCCGCATGCTCTACGTCACCGCGGAGCGTTTCTCGGTGGACAACACCCGCTACACCCTGCAGCGCTCGGACTATGACGGCCAGCGCGCCGTGACCCTGCTGCAGTCCCGCGAGCCGATCCTGTCGCCGCGCTACGCGCCGGATGGCCGCCGTATCGCCTATGTGTCCTTCGAGCAGAAGCGTCCGCGCATCTTCATCCAGCACATCGACACCGGCCGCCGCGAGCAGATCACCAACTTCGAAGGCCTCAACGGCGCCCCGGCCTGGTCGCCGGACGGCAATCGCCTGGCGTTCGTGCTGTCCAAGGACGGCAACCCGGAGATCTACGTGATGGACCTGGGCAGCCGCCAGCTGCGCCGCGTCACCAACAACATGTCGATCGACACCGAGCCCTTCTGGGGCGCCGATGGCCAGACCATCTATTTCACCTCGGATCGTGCCGGCAAGCCGCAGATCTACAAGGTCAACATCAACGGTGGCGAACCCCAGCGCGTGACCTTCGTGGGCAACTACAACGCCAACCCGAAACTCTCGGCCGACGAGAAGATGCTGGTGATGATCCACCGTCAGGACGGCTTCACCAACTTCAAGGTGGCTGCCCAGGACCTGACCCGCTCCGGCAGTGCTCCGCGCATCCTTTCCGGCACCTCGCTGGACGACTCGCCCACTGTCGCGCCCAATGGCACCATGTTAATCTACGCAACTCGCCAGCAAGGGAGCGGCGTACTGATGCTCGTGTCTACAAACGGGCGCGTACGGATCCCGATTCCCACAGTTCAGGGCGACATTCGCGAACCGTCCTGGTCGCCGTACCTGAACTGAAGCGGTCTTAAAAAAATACCCTTACTAAACACAACTGGGGTTCATTAGGAGTTACATGATGGAAATGCTGAAATTCGGCAAATTTGCCGCTCTCGCACTGGCTATGGCCGTAGCTGTTGGTTGCTCGTCCAAAGGCGGCGAAGGTACTGGCGAAGGCGCCGTTGACCCGAACGCTGGCTACAACGCCGGCGGTAGCGGTGTAGATGGCAGCATGAGCGAAGAAGCCGCTCTGCGCGCTATCACCACCTTCTACTTCGAGTTCGACAGCTCCGACCTGAAGCCGGAAGCCATGCGCGCTCTGGACGTTCACGCTCGTGACCTGAAGGCCAACGGCAACCGCGTTGTCCTGGAAGGCCACACCGACGAGCGCGGCACCCGCGAGTACAACATGGCTCTGGGCGAGCGTCGCGCCAAGGCCGTTCAGCGTTACCTGGTTCTGCAGGGCGTTTCCCCGGCTCAGCTGGAACTGGTTTCCTACGGCGAAGAGCGTCCGGTTGCCACTGGCAACGACGAGCAGTCCTGGGCGCAAAACCGCCGCGTAGAACTGCGTAAGTAATTCGCGATGCGCAAGTCCAGTCGTGCTCTGACTTTCCTGGCCCTCTCCAGCCTGCCGTTCGCGGCGCTGGCTGAGGTTCCCGTGGTGGATAACAACGCCGGTTACGGCAGCAGTTACCCGCCGGCCGGTTACGGTACGACTGGCGCTGCCTACGCCGGGACAGGGGCCCCCGCGGCCCCTATCTCTGCGCAGGGCGAGCTGTTCATGCAGCTCCAGCAGATGCAGGAAGAGATCACTCGCCTGCGTGGCATGCTCGAGGAGCAACAGTACGAGATCCAGCGCCTGAAACAGGAAAGCCTGGAGCGTTACCAAGACCTCGATCGCCGTGTTTCCGGTCCCGCCGCCGCTGGCGCGCCGACCGCCCCCAATTCCCCTGCCGCTGGCGCACCCGCTGCCAACGGCGCTCCGGCCGCACCCGCGCAGCAAGCCGCTGCCAGCAGCGAACCGGGCGATCCCGCGAAGGAAAAGCTCTACTACGATGCCGCCTTCGACCTGATCAAGGCCAAGGACTTCGACAAGGCCAGCCAGGCGTTCAACGCCTTCCTGCGCAAGTACCCCAACAGCCAGTACGCCGGCAACGCGCAGTACTGGCTGGGTGAGGTGAACCTCGCCAAGGGCGACCTGCAGGGCGCCAGCCAGGCCTTCGCTCGTGTCGGCCAGGCCTATCCGCAGCACCCGAAAGTGCCGGACTCCCTGTACAAGCTGGCGGACGTCGAGCAGCGTCTGGGCAATGGCGCCAAGGCCAAGACCATCCTCCAGCAGGTCATCAGCCAGTTCCCGGGCAGCTCGGCCGCCCAATTGGCCCAGCGCGATCTGCAGCGCCTGCCCTGACGGCAAGCCTCTCGGTCACTTGAACCCGCGCTAGTCGCGGGTTTTTTGTTAGAATGGCCGGCTACACCCTTCTTTCCCGCAACGGAGGCGGATGGCCTGTTTAGCCGTCACGCCCGTGGCTGATATGCATCAAACCCTGCGAATCACCGAGATTTTCTACTCGTTGCAGGGGGAAACACGTACCGCCGGCCTGCCGACGGTTTTCGTGCGCCTCACCGGCTGCCCCCTGCGCTGTCAGTACTGCGACACCGCCTATGCGTTCAGTGGTGGCGAGCTCATGACGCTCGACGCCATCCTCGAACGTGTCGCCGCCTACAAGCCGCGCTACATCTGCGTCACCGGTGGCGAACCGCTGGCCCAGCCGAACTGCATCCCGCTGCTCCAGCGCCTGTGCGACGCCGGCTATGACGTGTCCATCGAAACCAGCGGCGCCCTGGATGTATCCGCCGTGGACCCGCGCGTGAGCAAGGTGGTCGACCTGAAGACCCCCGGCTCCGCCGAAGTGGGGCGCAATCGCTACGAGAACATCGCCCACCTGACGGCCAACGACCAGGTGAAGTTCGTCATCTGCTCCCGCGAGGACTATGACTGGGCAGTGTCCAAGCTGATCGAGTATCGCCTCGAGCAGCGCGCTGGCGAGGTGTTGTTCTCGCCCAGCCACAAAGAGGTCAGCGCCCGCGATCTGGCCGACTGGATAGTGGCTGACAACCTGCCTGTGCGCCTGCAGTTGCAGTTGCACAAGATTCTCTGGAACGACGAGCCGGGTCACTGATCCGGCACGGAACGCACCTTGCCTGCCTGCGAGGCAGGCCGATTTCGAGGGACCTCCCATGAGCGAGAAGAAAGCGGTCATCCTGTTGTCCGGCGGCCTGGACTCGGCCACCGTGGTCGCCCTGGCCCGCGCCGAAGGCTACGCCTGCTACACCATGAGTTTCGACTACGGTCAGCGCCATCGCGCCGAGCTCCAGGCCGCCGAGCGCGTCGCGCGCCAGCTCGGGGCGGTGGCGCACAAGGTCATTGGCCTCAACCTGAACGGCATCGGCGGCTCTGCGCTGACCGATACCTCCATCGATGTGCCCGAGAGTCCCACCGAAGGCATTCCGGTCACCTATGTACCGGCGCGCAATACCGTCTTCCTGTCCCTGGCGCTGGGTTGGGCGGAGGTGCTGGGGGCGCGGGATATCTTCATCGGCGTCAACGCCGTGGACTATTCCGGTTACCCCGATTGCCGCCCCGAATTCGTCGACGCCTTCGAGCGCATGGCCAACCTGGCCACCAAGGCCGGCGTGGAAGGGCAGGGGTTCCGCATCCAGGCGCCGCTGCAGAATCTGAGCAAGGCCGAGATCGTCCAGGCCGGCATGCGCCACGGCGTCGACTACGCTCTCACGGTATCCTGCTACCAGGCCGACGACGAGGGCCGCGCCTGTGGCAAATGCGACAGCTGCCGGCTGCGCGCGGCAGGCTTTGCGGCGGCGGGTATGAAGGATCCTACGCGCTACCAGTAAAAAAGTTTTTATGAGGTGTTGAATTCCTGAATAAAATCAGTATCATGCGCCTCGCGTTGGGTCGTTAGCTCAGTCGGTAGAGCAGTTGGCTTTTAACCAATTGGTCGTAGGTTCGAATCCTACACGACCCACCATCTCCAAAAGCCCGCCTTCTCAGGCGGGCTTTTTCGTTTCCGGACACTTCATTTCCCTTCCCCAATTGCCTGGCCACGACAGACGGATGGTGCTTGCCAGGGTTGTCCCTGCACTGCCAAATCTGCGATATCATCCGCAGCCGCTCCCGTGACGCCGTGGTCACAGGGGGGCAGGTGTATAATCGATTCCGCGCCACCGTGCCCGCAGGTTCAGCTTCCATGACACAGCTTTCCGAACGCTTTCTGGTCCAGGCCCATCTTGCCGCCAAGCAGCCCAAGCCGCTGACGGCCGAGGAGGAGGCGCACTACCGTGCCGCCATCGCCGCCGAGTTGAAGGCGCGCGATGCCGTGCTGGTCGCCCACTACTACTGCGACCCGGTGATCCAGGCGCTGGCCGAGGAAACCGGCGGCTGCGTCTCCGACTCCCTGGAAATGGCCCGTTTCGGCAACCAGCATTCGGCGCAGACCGTGGTGGTCGCCGGCGTGCGCTTCATGGGCGAGACCGCGAAGATCCTCAACCCGGAAAAGCGCGTGCTGATGCCCACCCTGGAAGCCACCTGCTCCCTCGACCTGGGTTGCCCGGTGGATGAGTTCTCGGCCTTCTGCGACCAGCACCCCGAACGCACGGTGGTGGTCTACGCCAACACCTCGGCGGCCGTGAAGGCCCGTGCTGACTGGGTGGTGACCTCCAGCTGCGCGCTGGAAATCGTCGAGAGCCTGATGGACAACGGCGAGAAAATCATCTGGGCGCCGGACCAGCACCTGGGCCGCTACATCCAGCGTGAAACCGGTGCCGACATGCTGCTCTGGGACGGCGCCTGCATCGTCCATGAGGAGTTCAAGGCCAAGCAGCTGGAAGACATGAAGGCGCTGTACCCGGAAGCCGCCGTACTGGTCCACCCGGAGTCCCCGGAGGCCGTGATCGAACTGGCGGACGCCGTGGGTTCCACCAGCCAGCTGATCAAGGCTGCGCAAACGCTGCCGAACAAGATGTTCATCGTCGCCACCGACCGCGGCATCTTCTACAAGATGCAGCAGCTGTGCCCGGACAAGCAGTTCATCGAGGCGCCCACCGCCGGCAACGGCGCCGCCTGCCGCAGCTGCGCCCACTGCCCCTGGATGGCCATGAACACCCTGGAGCGCACCCTGCAGTGCCTGCGCGAAGGCACCAACGAGATCTTCGTCGACCCGGCGCTGATCCCCAAGGCCATCAAGCCGCTCAAGCGCATGCTGGACTTCACCCAGGCCGCACGCCTGAAACAGGCCGGCAACGCCTGATTCCCGCGCAGAAAAAAGCCCGGACCAGTCCGGGCTTTTTCATGCCTGCCTGAAGCGCCTCAGCGCATCATTTCCTTGATCATCTTCTGCTGCTGGATGATCTCCTGCTGGCGGGCATCGATACGCGAGGCCAGGGGGAAGTTGCCGGATGCGCGGCGCTTGGCGAAGTCCAACTGCTCGATGGCCTGATCGAAATCGCCCACCAGGGCGAAGAACTCGGCGCGGGCCTGGTGCAGGCCGATGGTGTTGCCGGCCAGGCCGCGCACTTCGGCCACCTGGTACCAGACGTCCGGATCGTTGGGGCGGCTCTTGAGCAAGGCGTCGAGCACCTTCTCGGCTTCCTTGGGCTTGTTCTGCTTGATCAGCAGGTCGCTGCGCATCTGCTTCAGCGGGTAGTTGTTGGGGTACAGGGTGAGCAGGCGGTCCACGCGTTGCTGGGCGTCGGCCAGGCGATTGCCGGTGATGTCCAGGTCGACCTGGGCCAGGTTGTAGACGATTTCGTTCGGCGCCTTGGCCAGCAGCGGCGCCAGGTTATCCCGGGCCTGGTTGAGCTGGCCGCCCTTGATCTGGGCGATGGCCAGGCCGTAGCGGGCGGCATCCAGCTTGGGGTCTTCGTCGAGCATGGCGCGGAAACGCTTGGCGGCGATGCCCGGGGTCTCTTCGAACATCAGCTGCACGCGGGCGCGCATCAGCTGGTAGCGCAGGCTGTCCTCGACGCCACCCGAGGGGAATTGTTCGGCACGGTTGCGGGTGTCGGCGATACGGTTCTCGGTCACCGGGTGGGTGAGGAGGAATTCCGGCGGCTTGGCGTCATAGCGGTACTGGCGCATCAGGCGCTCGAACATGCGCGGCATGGCGCGTGGATCGTAGCCGGCCTTTTCCAGGTTGAGCAGGCCGATGCGGTCGGCCTCCTGTTCGTTCTGCCGGGAGAAGCGGCGCTGCTCCTGGATGGCTGCGGCCTGGGTGCTCATGATCGCGGCCATGCCGGCGTCCCCCGCGCCTGCGGCGGCGGCGACGATACCGGCGAGCATCGCGGCCATCACCGGGATCTGCATGCGCTGCTGGGCTTCCACGCCTCGGGCGAAGTGGCGCTGGGACAAGTGCGCCAGTTCGTGGGCCAGCACTGAGGCGTACTCGGCCTCGGTGGGGGCGTAGAGGAAGAGGCCGCCGTTGACGCCGATGATGCCGCCCGGTGCGGCGAAGGCGTTCAGCTGCGGGCTGTTGAGCAGCACGAACTCCAGGCGCCGGTCCTGCAGCTGGCTGGTCTCGGCCAGGCGGTAGACGCTGGTTTCCACGTAGTTCTTGAGCTGCGGATCGCTGAGTTGCGGCACCTGGCCGCGGAGCATGCTCAGCCAGGCGCGGCCAAGCTGATGTTCCTGTTCCGGAGAGACGATGGATGAGCTGGAATCCCCCAGTGACGGCAGGTCGTCGGCCATGGCCGGTGAAGCGAGAAGGCAGGCAAGCGTCAACAGAGTGGGGCGCAGAAGATTCATGCACTGGGCTCGTGGGGCGACAAAGGGCTAACTGTAGCGTCCAGGCGCGGTCGCTGGCCAGCGGCGCTCTGCCTTCGGTATCCTAACCGCCCGCTCAAGTATTACCGCCATGGGTCCTCCCCGAACGACCCGCCAGGCGCCTTCCCCGGAGACCCACCATGACTGACACCGCCAGTCGAGCCGATGCGTTCGACGCCGAGCTGGATGCCAGCGGCCTCAACTGCCCCCTGCCGCTGCTCAAGGCCAAGCTCGAACTCAATCGCCTGCCCAGCGGCGCGGTGCTCAAGGTGATCGCCACCGACGCCGGCTCCCAGCGGGATTTCCGCGCTTTCGCACAGTTGGCCGGGCACCAGTTGCTGCGTGAGGAAGTCGAAGACGGCGTGTACCGCTACTGGCTGCGCAAGGCCTGATTCCGGCCGCTCAGGGCCATCCAAGGATTTTCGATGCTCAAGGTGCTTCGCGACTGGGTCCAGCGCTACTTCTCCGATGAAGAAGCCGTGGTGCTGGCCGTCTTTCTGGTTCTCGGCTTCACCATCGTCCTCACCCTCGGCAACATGCTCGCGCCGGTACTGGCCGGGCTGGTGCTGGCCTTTCTCATGCAAGGGCTGGTCAACCTGCTGGAGCGCCTGCGGCTCCCCCAGGGCCTGGCGGTGTGGATAGTCTTCACGCTGTTCATCGGCGCCCTGGCGCTGATCATCTGCGTGCTGGTGCCGCTGCTCTGGCAGCAGCTCAGCGCCTTGTTCCAGGAGCTGCCGGGCATGCTCGGCGAATGGCAGTCGCTGCTGCTCCTCCTGCCCGAACGCTACCCGCACCTGGTGACTGACGAGCAGGTGCTCAAAGCCATCGAAGTCACCCGCAGCGAGATCGCCAAGTTCGGCCAGTGGGCGCTGACCTTCTCCCTGTCCAGCCTGCCGTTGCTGGTCAACGTCATGATCTACCTGGTGCTGGTGCCGATCCTGGTGTTCTTCTTCCTCAAGGACCGTCTGTTGATCGCGCGCTGGTTCAGCGGCTACCTGCCCACCGAGCGCGCGCTGATGACCGAGGTCTGGGACGAGGTGAACGAACAGATCGCCAACTACATCCGCGGCAAGGTGATCGAGATCGTCATCTGCGGTTCGGTGACCTACGTGGCCTTCGTCTGGCTGGGGCTCAACTACGCGGCGCTGCTGGCCCTGCTGGTGGGCCTGTCGGTGGTGGTGCCCTACATAGGCGCGGTGGTGGTGACGGTGCCGGTGGCCATGATCGCGCTGTTCCAGTGGGGCTGGAGCGACCAGTTTATCTACCTGATGGTGGTCTACACGGTGATCCAGACCCTGGACGGCAATGTCCTGGTGCCGTTGCTGTTCTCCGAGGCGGTGAACCTGCACCCGGTGGCGATCATCTGCGCGGTGCTGCTGTTCGGCGGGCTCTGGGGCTTCTGGGGCGTGTTCTTCGCCATCCCCCTGGCCACCCTGTTCAAGGCGGTGCTGGATGCCTGGCCCAAGGCCGGGCCGCCGCAGGCCCTCGAACACTAGGTTCTGTACGAAAAGTGCCTGCGCTCGGTGATGCTGTGTTGAAATCGGCCTCAGAATGCTCATTTACAACACGTAAACTGCGCTTCTTCGGCCGATTTCGCCTTGCCTGACCTTCGCTCGACGACTTTTCGTACAAGACCTAGCCCTGAAACGAAAAAGGCCGCTGATGCGGCCTTTTTCTTGTGGCTGACGGCTCAGCCCCGGTTGAGCGCCTGGGCGGCGGCGAGCACCGCATCCACATGGCCCGGCACCTTCACGCCGCGCCACTCCTGGCGCAGCACGCCGTCCTTGTCGAGCAGGAAGGTGCTGCGGTCGACGCCCATGTATTCCTTGCCATAGAGCTTCTTCAGCTTGATCACGTCGAACAGCTGGCAGAGCGCCTCGTCCTTGTCGGAGATCAGCTCGAAGGGAAACTCTTGCTTGCACTTGAAGTTCTCGTGGGACTTCAGGCCATCGCGGGAGATGCCGAACACCTGCGTGTTGGCCGCCAGGAAGGCCTCGTGCTGGTCGCGGAAACCCTGGCCTTCGGTGGTGCAGCCCGGGGTGCTGTCCTTGGGATAGAAGTAGAACACCACCTGCTGGCCCTTGAGGGCGGCGAGGCTGACCTCCAGGCCGCTGGTGGCCTGGGCGATGAAATCGGCGACGGGTTGGTTCAGGGAAACGGCCATGTCTCTCGGCTCCTCAGGGGTGTTGCGGGCGCCAGGGCTCGATCAGCGCATCCAGGTTCAGTGCGTCGGCGAAGTCCAGGAACTGGTCGCGCAGCCAGCTGATCTGGGTGCCGGCGGGCAGGGTCACGGTGATGGTGGCGTTGAGCATGGTGCCGCCGGTCTGCGGCGCCTGGTAGGTGTCGCAGGTCAGGCTTTCCAGCTCCACGTGGTGGTCGAGGAAGAACTGGCACAGCTCGTTGAGGATGTCCGGACGGTAGGCCGCGCTGACGTAGGCCACGTAGGGCAGGGCCTGGGGGCGAACCTCCTGGGCGCTGCTGCGGGTCACGTTGGCGGTGAAGCCATGACGCTTGGACAGCGCCGACAGCCCGGCTTCCAGGCGCGCGAGACCGTCCCAGCTGCCGGAAATCTGCAGTACCAGGGCGCAGAACTCGCCGTGGCGGGTCAGGCGGCTGCTGACCACGGCGCAGCGGTTCTCCTGGCTGGCGCGGCACAGCACGTTGGTCAGTTCCGTAGGGTTACGGCCCATGGCGCTGATCAGGAGGAATTGTTCGCGGGGCGGGGTGGTGGACATGCAGCATTCCTAAAGCGAGGGAAGGGCGGCGCGGGCCGCGCTGTTCAAACCGGGAAGGTTAGCGAAAAGCGCCGCCGAGGGAAATGCCGTAACCGCCTGACGGCGCTTGCGTTCACCTTGTGCAAGGCCTGAGCCGACAGTACCATTACGGCTCTCTTTTTCCGGCAGGAGCGGTTGCATGATTGCGGGCAGTATGGTGGCACTGGTTACGCCCATGGATGCGCAGGGTCAATTGGACTGGGACAGCCTGGCCAAGCTCGTTGACTTCCATCTTCAAGAGGGCACCAACGCCATAGTTGCCGTCGGCACCACGGGCGAATCCGCCACGCTTGACGTCACCGAGCACGTCGAGGTGATCCGCCGGGTGGTCGCGCAGGTCAATGGCCGCATACCGGTCATCGCCGGTACCGGTGGCAACTCCACGCGCGAATCGGTCGAGCTCACCGCCGCCGCCAAGAACGTCGGCGCCGACGCCTGCCTGCTGGTGACCCCCTACTACAACAAGCCGACCCAGGAAGGCCTGTACCAGCACTTCCGCCACATCGCCGAGTCGGTCGCCATTCCGCAGATCCTCTACAACGTACCGGGCCGCACCGTCTGCGACATGCTCCCGGAAACCGTCGAGCGCCTGTCCAAGATCAGCAACATCATCGGTATCAAGGAAGCCACCGGCGACCTGCAGCGCGGCCAGGAAGTACTGGATCGCGTGAGCAAGGACTTCCTCGTCTACTCCGGCGATGACGCCACCGCCGTCGAGCTGATGCTGATGGGCGGCAAGGGCAATATCTCCGTGACCGCCAACGTCGCCCCGCGCGCCATGGCCGATCTCTGCGCAGCCGCCATGAAGGGCGACGCCGTCGCCGCCCGCGCCATCAACGACAAGCTGATGCCGCTGCACAAGGCGCTGTTCATCGAGTCCAACCCGATTCCGGTGAAGTTCGCCCTGCACGAGATGGGTCTGATTCCCGATGGCATCCGCCTGCCGCTGACCTGGCTCAGTCCGCGTTGCCACGAACCTCTGCGCCAAGCCATGCGCCAATCCGGCATTCTTGCCTAATCCAAGGAAACATTCCGCATGAAGCGACTGGCCGGACTCTCCGCACTCGCCCTGATCATTTCCAGCACCAGCGGTTGCGGCTGGCTCTGGGGCCAAGATGGCTACTTCCGCGACCGTGGTAGCGACTACCTGGAAGCGCGTCAGACCGCGCCCATGCAGGTGCCCACCGACGTACACAACGCCAAGCGCCTCGACCCACTGCTGCCCGTGCCGATGAACGTGGCCGACAGCCGTGCCGAGGGCGAATTCGAAGTACCCCGTCCGCAGGCCCTGCAAGCCACGGCCGAGGCCAGCGACTTCAGCCTGCAGAAGAGCGGCGACACCCGTTGGGTGGTCGCCCAGCGTCAGCCGGCAGAAGTCTGGCCGGTGGCCCGTCAGTTCTTCGAGGACGGCGGCTTCCGCATCGCCAACGAGCGTCCGCAGACCGGTGAATTCAGCACCGACTGGCAGCGCCTCGACCAGCTTTCCGGCCCCCTGGCCCGTCGCCTGGGTACCCGTGTCAGTGGCGTCGAGCCGGACAGCGAAGTCCGCGCCCGCGTGCGCATCGAGCCGGGCGTGCAGCGCAACACCAGCGAAATCTTCGTCCTGACCACCAGCCGTCCGGCTGGCAGCACCGCCGATATCGGCTGGCCGAGCCGTTCCGACAACCCGGAAATGGAAGCCGCACTGCTCGACGAAATGCTCGCCGGCATGGCGCGCAGCTCCGAGCAGGGTGGTTCCGTATCCCTGCTCGCCGCCCGCGACTTCGATGCCCCGAACCGCGTGACCCTGTCCGAGGACGGCAACGGCAACCCCATGCTCAGCCTCGGCGCCGACTTCGACCGCTCCTGGTCCAGCGTCGGCCGCGCCCTGGAAGCCGGCGATGTTCGCGTCGACGACATCAACCGCAGCCTGGGCGTCTACTACATCAACCTCGCCGAAGGCGCGGTGAAGGAAGACAAGAAGCCTGGTTTCTTCGCCAGCCTGTGGGGCAGCGCCCCCAGCGAGGAAGAAATCGAGGCCCGCGCCGAACGCTTCCAGGTACGCCTGACCCGCGTCGGTGAAAGCGTGCAGGTGACCGTGGAGAAGGACCTCAACACCGTGGCTCCCGCCGATGTGGCGCGCCGCGTGCTGACCCTGATCCAGGAAAACCTCGGCTAAGCGTAACGCCGTCTCGCGGCGATTCGTGGAAACAACAAGGCGAAACCCTCGGGTTTCGCCTGTTTCGTTTGATAAAGGCGGAAAACGACATGAGCACACCCACCACACTCAGCCTGAAGAAGATCTACTCGGGAAAGGTCCGCGACCTCTACGAAATCGACGCCAAGCGCATGCTGATGGTCGCCACTGATCGCCTTTCCGCGTTTGACGTGATCCTCGAGCAGCCGATTCCCGAGAAAGGCAAGATTCTCACCGCCATCTCCAACTTCTGGTTCGACAAGCTGGCCGACGTAGTACCCAACCACTTCACCGGCGACAAGGTGGAAGACGTGGTGCCGGCCGCCGAGCTGCCCCTGGTGGAAGGCCGCGCCGTGGTCGCCAAGCGCCTCAAGCCGGTGGCCGTCGAAGCCATCGTGCGCGGCTACATCGTTGGTTCCGGCTGGAAGGAATACCAGAAGACCGGCACCGTCTGCGGCATCCAGCTGCCGGCCGGCCTGAAGGAAGCCTCCAAGCTGCCGCAGCCCATCTTCACCCCCTCGACCAAGGCCGCCGTCGGCGACCACGACGAGAACATCTCCTTCGAGCAGTGCGAAGCCATCATCGGCAAGGAACTGGCCGCCAAGGTCCGTGATACCGCCATCGCCCTGTACAGCGCCGCCGTCGAATACGCCGCCACCCGCGGCATCATCATCGCCGACACCAAGTTCGAGTTCGGCATCGACGAAGACGGCACCCTGACCCTGATGGACGAAGTGCTGACCCCCGACTCCAGCCGTTTCTGGCCGGTGGAAAGCTACGTCGAAGGCAAGAACCCGCCGAGCTTCGACAAGCAGTTCGTCCGCGACTGGCTCGAATCCACCGGCTGGAACAAGGAACCCCCGGCCCCGGCCGTGCCCGCCGACGTCGCGCAGAAAACCGCCGACAAGTACCGCGAAGCCCTGACCAAGCTGACGTCCTGATCACGTCCCACCCCCATTCGCCCCTCCTCTGTAGGGGCGAATTCATTCGCCAAGGATCGCGCAGCGCTCCCTGGCACATGCAACCATCTGAAACCACGCGAAAAAATCGCCCGATTGGGCTTCGCCAAAGGCCCATGAGCTGATATCATGCGCGCCGTTCGGGAAGATGCCGGAGTGGCCGAACGGGACGGATTCGAAATCCGTTGTGTCAGCAATGGCACCTAGGGTTCAAATCCCTATCTTCCCGCCATATCGTAAAAAGCCTTATAAATCAACGGTTTATGAGGTAGCCGAAACGGCGATTTGTAGCAACGGTTTGTAGCGTTTTTTGTAGCGCAAGCCTGACCTACGAATCGCCGTTTTTCTTTGTCTGCGATTTGCCACGCTTAGCCCTTCTAAGCCGTTTCTAGGCTTCCCCTTGGTTTGCCCTGCCGTTTTGATTTCCACGCCTCCTATAGGGCTGTGATGCGTCTATACGTTCGTTTGTTGGGGAGAGGTAGCCGAAGGTGCGGAGGGTTTCCATCCGTGGCTTTGGGTGCCTAAAAATCTGTAAGATTAGATCCAACGGGAATCTATCAAGGATAAATATGGGAAGTTTAGGGTTTTACGAGGAGGTTTTTGGTAAGCACGGTCTTATAATTCCTGTCTATTCTAATTTCGGAGTTATTAGAGATATCTGTAAGGAGTTAGTAGAGGTTGAAAACCCCAGCGATGAAATCGTTGGGGAGATCCTTTCGGCTGTATATAGTCCAAGTCATTTGGCTGCTATGGTCTTAGAACGATATCCTCATGTACCAATAGTTTCCGAATATCAAACGTCCATAGCCGAGTCTATTGAAGCTCACTTTTTAGGTCTTGGACATGTTGCGGTTGCAGGTCTTATGCCTGTTGTAGAGGGGGTGGGGAGATCGCTTTATGAGCAGAGAGGGCTTGGAAGTAGACGTGGAAATGGAATAGTTAGGCGTTTCGAGAAACTTGTCTCGTTTGCAATTGTGAAGTTAATGAGAGAAAAATTGGTGATTACGCTGAAGTTGAATCAATGCTGAATTCATTTCAGACTTTCTTGAAAACTTGTTTTTACAGTGATTCTTATTCTTATCCATTGGCAGACAACACAAATAGAAATGGTGTTACTCATGGTACTTATACTGATAAGGATTTTGGAAGTCCATTAAATTTCTATAAAACTCTAAGTGCGGTTGATATGCTCTGCTTAATCTCAACTTTCCAAGTTTTTCCACCTAAGCGAACTACAGAAAGTACAGCCTTGGCTATGTATTACCAAAGTATGCGCAAGCATAACTCTGCCAGTCGTGAAGCCTGGGGTAAATTTCTTTCTCAATAACTAGTGTGTTCAGGGTCAAGCCGCAACATCCTGTCCGGGTGCTATTATCTGATATAGGCTTTTAGACAAATTATAATGCTATGTATTGGATTTCCAGTTGTAGGCTGTTGCTCTACTGACTTTTAGCAGTTGCATTACTTCTTGAATGCTAGCGCCAGATTTAAGCAAAATAATTCCTTCCTCTCTTTTTGTTCTGCCTTTCTGCTTGCCTCTCAAAGCCTGTATATCGCTTGTATGTGTCTTTGCGATATAGTTTTCAAAGGTTCCACGGTTGAAGTTTCTAAACGTCCACTTGGCTACGCTCTTGGCTGTGTGTTTGACTTCTGCACTATCCAGTGGAGTAGAAAATTGGCTGTTGTAGCCTGTGGCTCTATCCACGCAAGCGTTTAGCCATTGTTCATAGTCAGGCCAGCCCTGACGAATTGCCTTATATGCCCAAGCCCTTAGTTTCTCGAATAGTGTGCAGTTCCTACCTAAGCCATAGTCGGGAAGGGGCTTGCGCTTGTTCTGGTAAGGGGATAGGTCCAGGTAATCGGCTAGGCCGTCTAGGGTGTAAAGTTCTGGCTCCCACTGTTTGACGATCCAATGTGGATTGAGTGGGTTTTTACAGATAAGCCCTGAATAGCCTATGTCAGCGTTTAGAAGATCACGCATAGCGTTGTCGATAGCCCCTGCGTAGCGTAAAGGGGCTGTTTTGCCGTCGATTGCGGTTCTGATAGGGGTATGTAAGCCGTAGAGCAAATGAGCGTGCCCATTGGCCGGATTTCGAGCGATTAGATTAGGTGGTGGTGCCCCTACCTGCTCCCAATGTAAGCCAGCGTCTCGACGGTCTACGTCATAGACAAGCCATAGCTTATGGGTTGGGCCATTCGGTTGAATGTGGCGAGCAAGTGCGGCTTTTTCTTTTTTGTTTATTTTTAAGCCGTTTGATAAGTGGTCAGCGTGATACGGTCTTGCTGGTAATTTCTCGTTAAATAAGTCTAAGCATTCCATTGTATTCCTCTTCTGATTAATGTTCAGAAAGAGACAACCTAGGAAGTGACTTGACAATGATTTATTTGATGATTAAATGAATATTGTTAAGTTTATGTTCGTTGTGTTCTAATCTAGCCACCTTCCCCAAGGTGGTTTTCTCTTTCTACTCTATTCAAAATCTCATATTATATAATTTTGTCAATGTGCTATTGACTTAAATTGTTTATAGGTTAATTTGTAAGTAGCACAATCCTCAATTGTGTGTTTCTTGAAAGAAGGCCAGCAAATGCTGGTCTTTTTTTGCTCTTCCATTCTTTAATTTATGAGGTATATTGATATTAAGTAAACAATAAAAAGGAATGTATGTTAAAGGATGGAATTAGAAAAAGTGCCGGTTTAACTTTGATTGAGTCATTGGTTGTTGTAGGTATTTTGCTCGGCATTGTGGCAATTGCTTTGACTTTGTATGGGACTGTTAAAGATAGATTGAATGTGAAAAATGAGTCAGAGAATATATCCTTTGTATACTCTCAGGTCCTAGATTTGTTTAGTGATGAGACTACGGATGAGCTAGAAAATCCGCTGGCGATTGAGTCGGGGATATTCCCGAAGAAGATGAAGATCGTTGGTGATAAGGTTTATAATTCTTGGGGTGGGTGAATCGCCCCGGCTTTCCTAGACACTCTCCAAGCTCTGGAAATAACGCTTTTCAAACTCCACTGGCGATAGCTGCATAGCGCTGCTGTGCCGGCGTTTGGGGTTATAAAACATCTCGATGTAATCGAACACATCACTCCGGGCTTCTTCGCGGGTGCCGTAGGTTTTTCGTCGGATGCGTTCCCGCTTCAGCAACTGGAAAAAGCTTTCCGCCACCGCGTTGTCGTGGCAGTTACCGCGTCGACTCATGCTGCTGATCAGGTTGTTGGCCTTGAGGAAGCTCTGCCAGTCCGAGCTGCTGAACTGGCTGCCCTGGTCGGAGTGGATCATCACTTCCTGCTTGGGCTTGCGCCGCCACACCGCCATCAACAGGGCATCGATAGCCAGGTCGCTGCACATCCGTGGCTTCATCGACCAGCCGATCACCTGGCGTGAAAACAGATCCAGCACCACCGCCAAATACAGCCAGCCTTCATAGGTGCGGATGTAGGTGATGTCGGTGACCCAGACCTTGTTCGGTTCACTAACGTTGAATTGCCGCTCCAGGCGATTGGGCGAAGCCACCGTTGGCCGGCCGCCGTAATAGCCGGGGCGCCGCCGATAGCCGGTCTGTGAGCGCAGCCCTTCTCCTCGCATCAGGCGAGCCACGCGGTGCCGGCCACAGGACTCCCCCAGCTCACGCAGGTCGTCGTGAATCTTGCGATAGCCGTAGACCCCACCGCTTTCCAGCCAGGCATGTTTGATCAACCCGAGTAGGCGCTGATCTTCCTTGGCGCGTACGGATTTCGGCTCGGTCAGCCAGGCGTAGTAACCGCTGGGATGCACTTTCAGGGTCTGGCAGAGACGTCGAACCGGGTACTCCACCGACAGCTTGCTGATGAAGGCGTACTTCAGCCGGACTCCTTGGCAAAGTACGCGGCGGCCTTTTTTAGGATGTCTCGCTCTTCGGTCACTCGCTTGAGTTCGGCGCGCAGACGACGCAGTTCGGCCTGCTGATCGTCGTCTTGCTGCCGCTGCGCCTGGGGCTTGCCGTAGCGCTTGATCCAGGCATACAGGCTATGCACCGACATGCCTAACCGCGCTGCCACCTCGGCTACGGGGAGGCCGCGCTCGGTCACTTGTTTGACCGCTTCGATTTTGAATTCTTCGGGGTAACGCTGGTTGCTCATGGCACCTCCTAATGGGCCTCATTATGAGGCTTGGAGGTGTCTACGAAACTAGGGGCGATTCATTTACAATCTGAGCGTTTAGGGCTTTTATAGCCTTGTTGTGCTTCTCTAGTTCTGCTGTGATTGTCTTTTCTAGTTCAGTCTTTTTCTTTTCAAGGACCCTAACGGTTTCCTTGGCTATTTTCTCTTGAGCAATAATGTTGTCGAGTTTTCTTTTCTGCTCGTCGTATTCATTTGATAGCAAGTCAATCCTGTTTTTTGACGTTTTTTCAATTTGCTCTAATTTCTCCGTCTGTTCGAGTATTTGAGAATTTTTTCTATCTATCATTTGCTCTAGTTTGCTCTTCTGGACTACCGCCTGTTTTACTTCCTGCTGAGTGTTTTCCAGCTTTTTCGTGGTTTCTGCTAGCTGTTCCTCTCTTAGGGTGTAGAGATTGAATGCACGGTCTTCCTTGGCTTTTTTGCTCTCAAGTCTGAGTTTTTTTCTTAGTTCAAGGCTTTCTTGCGTGGTTTCCACTCTGCTAGCGACAATAGGGATATTCTCATTTTTAAACTTATCGTTTATGTGTTGGTAGAACAGTTCTTGTAATGCTTCACCTATAATCTGGCTTTCTTCGTAGGTCTGGCTTTTTGTATTGACTGGATTGTATTCTTTGAAGAAGTCAATTGACTCAATGACCTTGTTGGCAAGCAAGGCTTGATGCTCTGTGAGGTCATATTCGCCTGTCCTTTGGTTTTTACAGTCGATAAAGATATGAGGGTGGTCGCCAACCTTCTTGTTCCCTTTAGCCTCTAGTTCGTCGCCGTGGTAAACGGTTAGTAGGACTTTATAGTCTGGAAAATACTTGGAGTAAAAGTCTTGAATACCGCTTATGTAGAAGTCTGCTGACAAATCTACTTGGTTGTGCATCGGGAACTTGAAGAAGGCTTCTTGAATAACCGTTTTTCTTCCATCCAGCGGTTTTTCTATCTGGATGATTCCATTGTGTAGGTCTATGTAATTCTGCACGCTTTTGAGCTTCTGAGCCTTTCTGCTCAGGTCAAAACCGTTGAAGTCTTCTGCGACTTGAAGGGGGTCTATGTGGTCGTTTCTTTCGATTAGATCTTCTAGGTAATCAGCAACCGGATTCCCGGCTTCTTCCTTGATTATCTTCTTGATTTTGTACTTATATTTACCTTTGGTTTCTATGTCCTCCTGCCTTTTCTCCTTGGATCGACTTATTGCATAGAACGGTTTTAGTGTCTCTTTAATGTAAGACATGCCGTCCTGCGGATTCATTGCTACTTGTTTTCCATTTACTATAAAAACGTTTTTGTGTGATAGTGCTTCGTCCCATTGAAGTTTTTTTATCTCCTTGCTTGGGATTCGCAAAGAGTGCTTAAGAGACTTGTTCAGTTTTCGGAGTGTTGAAACTGAAAAATTTAGTCTCTTATATAGCATTGATGTTTCTTTAATTTGACCAGTCATTTTTACCTCATTTTTTAGTTGTTTTTCCCTCCATTTATCCAGCGAGATGGCTTCTGCATTTTGCTTTTGGGATTCCAAAGGGTGGAACCCTTGGCCCGACGTTTTAACTTCTCACCTTTTGCGCAGCAAAAGTGTGAAGTTAAAACCAAAGGGTTGATAAAGGTCTAAAAACTCTCGGTTTTCATACCTTATATAAATAATTTACCATAAATTTTAATTTGATCAAAAAATGATCACTATTTTGATTGGTTTTCTTGTGTTGCGTATGTGCGTGTATAAGGGGGCTTATACAAGCCTGCTGTATAGGCTGTCTTTTATAAGTGCTCTATATATAGCTTGCTATGGCGGGCGCACATGTGAGGTGCTGGGTACGGTCTGCTTTAAAGCGGGAGGCGGGATTTAAGGGCGTTCTTTTATGTGTAACGCCCTAATTTTTTAATGAGTAACGCTTTCCGAGTAGGCTGGTTAGATTGGGTATTTTAGTTTGGATATTGCATTGAGTTTTTGGCTGGGGCTAGGGCCTGAACTGTATACGTCAAAAGTAATTGTTCCGGTTTCATGTCCTACAACTGCGGCAATCAAGATTCCGGGTATATCTGCACGTTGCAATTGAGTAATTACTGTCTTGCGTAGGCTGTGAAAAACGAATTGAGAGTTATAACCGATCTCGGTTTTTAACCGTCCAAACTGTTTGCTGAGCGCATCCGAGCGGTTCCCATACTTGTTGCCTGAAGTAGACTTTATGAGATAGCCGTCTTCGGATTTCTCCGCTAGACGGTCTATTACATGTAATAGGTCTGGGTGGATGGGGATGTTTCGTTCGCCTGCTGCGGTCTTGGCGTCTTTGATTGAAAAGCACTTAATGCCCTCATCGTTGATTATGTCGCTTGTTTTCAAGCGGCATAGTTCTTCGATTCGTGCGCCTGTGTAGGCACCTAATAGAATTAGGTCGGAAAGGGTTTCACGGTTTTTAAGCCCTTTGGCTGTGTTGTATAGCCTTGCTACGTCTTCCGTGCTGAATGATTTCCGCTCTGTAGAGTTTGCGGATTTCTTGCTTCGGTTTGTGGGAAAGTCGTGGTTCTGGAATGGGGACTGCTGGTCACGGTGTAGTTTCTTGAAGTTCTCATCGTAGCGAAGTGCCCATTTCCAAAAGCTGGAACCTGCAAACAAAAATTGCTTTTTGGTTTTCTCGCTGACGTTGAGCGTATCCATGTAGGCCGTAATGCTTTCGTGGGTGAGATCTCGGCGGTTATCTTCAAGCCATTTCTTGAGATTTTCCAAACGGGCTACTTGAGTGTCTACGGTCTTTTGAACTATGCCTTTGACGTTCTCTTGATATGTCTTGAATGTGTTGATTCTGGCGGTCGTTATGGGGGATTTAGCCCGGTAGTGGCTAGGGTCTTTGAGAATTTTGCGGATATCTTCTTTTTCTTCTTCTTTAAGGGGCAGAGTATTACTCTGCCGCTCCATGTTCTCTTGGATAAGATTTTGAAAGTCTTGATTGAGTGCCAAAACGTCAACTTTTTCGCCAATCTCAAAATGGCGCAAAATTCGCTCCCATTTTTCTTGGCTATGGTTTTGGTCGAGTTTCAAAAAATCTGCCGCAAAATCGGTATTCAATGAAGCGATAGGGCGTTCCATTACGGTTGCCTGTGCCATATCTGCAAAGAATGCTTGGGCACGCTCTGCCATTCGCTTTGCTTCAATGCGGGCGTCTTCGGGGTCGATCTTCGCTGCGCTGCGAGCTTTGGCAATCATTGATTGCCATTCCTGTAGGTAGGGGATTTTTAGCCGCTGGGCTTCGGTCTTGGAGCCTGTCTTGAGCGAAGCGGTGAACTCTCGTCGATTGAGTGCAGGTCTGGCGTCCTGTGGAATCGCTAGGCGGGCGTGCCAAGTGCCCGAACGTAAGACGAGGTTGTCGCTAGCCATTTCTGTTCACCCATAAAGAACATGTTCTTTAGGGTGACAGGCTAGTCGTTTTTTCTGTGGTTTTGTAGCAAAAATTTGTAGCAAAACGATCTGTAAGTACCTGTAATGCTTGATTTTACTGGGCTGTAGCCTGTTTTTCGGAAAGTCCCTATCTTCCCGCCATATTCAAAAGCCTAAACCCCTGAAGCTCTTAGAGTTTCGGGGGTTTTTGCTTTTAGGCCCGCTCAAGAGTGCCGAGAAAGCCCAGTGCGGCTTGCCCAGTCGCTTCACCCAGGCAGGCCAGAGTCCGGGTGTAACGGGCTTGGCCTTCCTGCCTTGGTGTTCCCGTCAGGGCGTACGCAGCTTTGCAGCCATGTCTCGCATGACGCCATGAACGATGCGACGCAGCAGGTATCTCTCACCGGCAAGGAAGGGCTCCGGGCGGCCTTCCAGGAGTTGTTCGGCAGCTTCCAGGGTTGCCTTCACAAGCTCATCCATCAGCTTGGCGGCAATCCGATTCGATAGCCCGAGGTGGCTGCCCATGAAGAGCACATGCTCCCTGGTCACTTCGGCGTGTGTTCGCATGCCTTCCACCTTCCATACCAGCTCTGCATCCAGCCAGGGGGCCGATTCCGTGCTTCCGGAATAGATCGCTGTGCAGAGCAGGTCGTAATGAGGTGCAAGGTCAACGCCGTCCGATGTGACGTAAAAGGAGAGGTTCTTCAGATGGGCGTCGTTGTTGCCGACCAGGATGTTGAACACCAGCCAATTGAATAGCTGGATTCGTGCTTCGGCTTTCCGGCGACAGAGACTGACGATGTACTGAAGCGTCCTCATCGAGGCCTGTTGGTATTTGAACTGTCGATCCAGGCCCAGTAACTGGCAGCCGTCCAGGACATGCAGCCGTTTCAATTGGCCATCGACGACTTGCCGGTCAAAGCGCTCAATTAGGTAAGCCGGCTCTGGAACGCGGTGAATAGCAACGGGGGCAGTGTTCAGCCTGGCCATTCGTGCGACAGACATGACGAACCATTCATTGGCCACGCTGTTGTCGTACTGGTCTGTTTCCGGGTGGTTCGGCTTGAGGATGTGAGTTGAGGGGCGGCTGCCGATTGGCTCGTACAACACGCCGTCCAGGACCACGACAGGCAACTTGTGCTGGGCGCCTGCCAGCGACATTCGCTTGGGGGCTCCGGTGGTCAGCGATACCCGGGGGAGGTTCCTGATTCGCTGGCTGAGCACGTCGTCTGGGAGCGGCTGGAGTCCACCATCGGGTAGCGGTTCAGCCCCAGGCAGAAGCGTGATGGCTCCCGCCGATTCCGCGCCGTAGTAGCCCAGGAGGCCAAAGGCATCCGCAAACTCGATTTTCGCGTCGCTGGCCAGCAGCTGGCGGGCCTGCTCTTCCGGCAGCAGATTGTCGAAGAACCACTGAACGGGGCGTTCCGTAGAGCCATCCACGACCCGCCCGGCAGAGCGGGGAAGGGTAGGGGAGAGGTCGAATGATCGGGGGTTATTCAGCCAGTCAGCTGAATACTCGAGCGCCCATGCACCGTTCTGGTCGATCAGGCTGCCGACATGCTCGTTGTTGATGCTGACTTCCAGCTGCCTCATGGCTTCGGTGCGTCCAGATAGACCCTGATACCCAACTCATCGAGCAATTGCAGAACACTCCCCAGGGAGACTGTTGGCTTGCCCTTTTCGATATCGCGCAGATGCACGTGGCTCTTGCCAATCAGCATGGCCATGTCTTCCTGGCGAATGTGCTGTTTCTTCCGTGCCTCGCGAACGACCTTTCCAAGATCTTCCGGTGTGCGAACGGGGACATACGAGTGCTGATCCATTTGGATGGTCCATTTCGAAGCTATGGTTTCGATTGTAGGAGGGGGCAAGGCGCAGTCAAGCCAAATCGAAACTATGGTTTCAGTTCTAACGGATAGATCTGCTTTTTTGTTGAAAGCGAAACTATGGTTTCTATTTTGATGTTGAGCAGGGGGGGGCAGACAGAATAGAAGCTATGATTTCGATTTTTGCCTAGCCCTAACAGGCGGAAAGCGTGTCGAAGAACTGTCGAAATCACACGGCACAAACTGTCGAAGATCGACACGGGCGCATGGCTGGAAACCCTGGATTGAGCTGGGCTGCAACGTGCTGAACCAGTCACCGGGATAGTTCAAATCCTTTTCTTCCCGTCATACATAGCAAAGCCCCTGGCTCCCCGGAGCCAGGGGCTTTGTGCTTTTTGGGGCCTGCAACCTGCCGCAGGTGCCTGCCAGCCGGCCGGATGCTCAATCCTCCAGCGTGCGCCGTTCCAGCGTCGTGATGCTGTGGATATCTACCCAGAACAGCTCCTCTGGAAAGCGCCCGCCCTCCAGCGCATCCATCACCAGGAAGTGCCCAGCCTCGTAGATGCCCTCCAGCGGCACCACCACGCCCATGATGTGATAGCAGCGCCACAACGACCGTGGCACGTCGTCCCAGACCAGTTCCGCAAGCACCGTCTGCCCCAGGAACGACAGCGTCCGAGCGGCATTCTGCGGGGCGGGGCCCTGGGTTTCAGCCTTCATGCCGTCCACTCCTGCTCAAGCAGCCAGCGGTCCGCCGGTTCACCCTGCGGGCCAAGACAGACTGAATACCTACCGCTCCAACCGCTTCAAGGCAGAGCAGCCAACTCTTCAACAATCAGCATTTTCTGCGGTGCACGCACAACCAGCTTCACGGTGTCGCCCAGAATCGATACGACCTCGATCTCGATCCCATGAGTCAGGAGCAGATGCATCAGCTCGTTACTTGCCTTGCCTTCCAGGATGTTCAGCGACAAAACATCGCCTACTCGGCACTCACCTTCGTGGATTTGCATAGGGCTCTTTCTCTCTGGTTTGGAGGGATAACCACAGCAAGAGTGCGACGTTCGAATAGGGATGAAAAATCAGACATGTCTGGTTTTGGTCGAGGCGGCATGGGATAGAAACGAGTTTCTCGAGATCAATAGAAAAAGGTACGGAGAAAGGGGATGGATTATCTTTCGCCGCTCTGTTGTATCCACGCTTGTACGCCCTCATCCCATGCAGCACCCGCCAAACATCAGTGCGATCTTCACGCTCGATATGGAAGACCAGGTAGGGATAGCGCTTCAGCGTCCAGGAGCGCAATCCCGGCAGATCGAGCGCATGGGGCGTATCGCGATGAACCTGATTCGGGGTGCCGGCTGATGTGCTTGTAGGCCCGCTCCAGGGCATCGATAAAGCCGAGCGCAGCCTGCTCGGCTTCTTCCCTCAGGTAGACGTTGTCCTGTAGCCCAGAAAGGGCTCTTTTGCATTAGTAGCTTTTTAAGGCTACTTTTCAGCATCCATCGCCAGTTTCCGGTTTATCTATGACGATCAAGGCAGTACTGACCGGTGATTTGATCCATTCCCAGTCGTCCAATGACACGTTGGCCTATATCGACAGCTTGCAGGCTGTCCTGAACAGGCTGGAAGCACCCTTTGGTTTCAAGGCAGAGACCTTCCGTGGCGACGGCTTTCAACTGGTGCCGGAGCGCACGGCTGATGCAGTTCGCTGCGCGGTATTGCTCCGCGCTGGGTTGATCGCCTCCAGCCCGTCCAAGGAGCGATGGGATGCGCGAATTGCGGTCGGCATTGGTGCGGTGGAGTCTCAGCGAGGGTTCGGCGAAGCGTTCGTGCTCTCCGGCCAAGGGCTGGATGGCATGAAGAAAAACAGCCTCGCGGTTTTTTGCAGCGATAGTCAGCTGCAAGAACGCCTTGGGCTGGTAACGGAGTTCGTTGGGGCAATCCTCGATGGGTGGACTGCCGTTGAAGCGCAAACTTACTACCTCCAAGCGTTGGAGGGACGGGATCAGCAGGGCACCGCGCAACTCCTCGGCAAATCCCGTGTGACCGTGAACAAGGCATTACAACGGGCCAACGCTCGTTTGGTGGACCGCTACCTGGAGCGTGCCTGCGAATGGATCATGGAATTGTTGCATGAGTGAGGCAAAGGTCCTGCTGCTGTTCTTGTTATTGGGTTTCACGCTACTGGAGTTTCTGCTGCCATTGCGGCGGATGATCGACCAAGCGACTCGACCGGTCAGAGCTTGGGAGCGGTGGCTGTTGGCCGGGCTTCATGGGCTGGCAGTACTGATTGTGTTGGCTGCCTTCGGCCAGGGCTGGATCTTCGCATTGACGGCGGGGCTCGCTGTCTCGTCGTCCTGGTTGTTGCTCAACTATTGCTTGTCGTTGGGCGGCCCTGGAAATGCGATGAGGTTCGTCGTCGAGTTGCTAGGCAACCTGTCGATCATCCTGGCCGTATGGTTGACCAGCAAAGGGTATTGGGGGGAGGTGGTGGGGTATCTCAATAGCGCCCTGAATGCCCACAATCTTGTTGTCCTCCTGGCTTACATGATGGTGCTGCAGCCGGCTTCGAGGCTGATAGTCGCGATGCTGCAGCCCTGGTTGACGTCGATATCTTCAAGGGACGGCTCCTTGAATAATGCCGGGGCTCTTATTGGTTACCTGGAGCGCGCGATGATTCTTACGTTCGTGCTGTTGCAACAGTGGGAGGCGGTTGGCTTCCTGCTTACGGCCAAGAGCATCCTGCGTTTCAATGAAGTGAAGGGCGCCAATCATCGAGCGCTCAGCGAATACATCCTGCTAGGCACCTTGCTCAGTTTCAGTATCAGTATCGGCGTTGGCTTGGTGGCGCTTCTGATACTGGGGCAAGACATTCAAACAAAGTAGCCTAAAAAGGCTACTTATCTATTTTTAGCCTCTTAAGGCTACCTAGGCCTAATGTCTCGTTCGACGCGGCACGACAACCAGCTTTCATTACTCAGGCCTCTTGATTTGCCTTGCGGCGTACTGAGCCAGCCACCAGCACGATTAAACCCCTATCTCCCCGCCATACATGGAAAAGCCCCGCAGTCTTCTGGTCTGCGGGGCTTTTCCATTCAGGGACGCTACTTACCGCCCATTACGCCTATCTACCTCAGGTCCTGGCACAAGCCAGCGCCGCATTGATCAACCTGCCCCTGTCCTGCCAGGCCGCACGCTGGTAGACGGCGAACTGGTTCTGCCCGTTGGCGCTGGTGAGTTCGACAAGGCCCGACGCCTTGGTGGGGTCGGTGCTGCCGATATAGAGCAGGGTCTTGCCGTTTTCTTCCTGGGTGAAGCCCTGTGCGTTCTGGCGGTCCTTCACGCAGTTCATGTACTGGGGATTATCACTGGCCGTCACTCCGGACGTTCCGTCGCGGCTGGATCTGATGTCGGGGTTTTGTGCACAGCCTGTTGCAACCAGCAGGGCGGAAAAAATAAACCAGAGGTTGCTGCGACGCAGTACTGCTGAAGAGTTGCCAGTGGGAGTGGTTGTCATGGCTGTTGCTCCAGGCCGTTGCACATGGCTGTCCGGCCTGTTGCCGGCCAGCCGTTGGGGCAGGGTGCCTGGGAGCTGAGGCCGTCGTCGGAGGGCGGGTATCTTCCCCCGGGTAGCCACTGCCGTTCCGGGTAAGTGTATGCCCGATTTCCGCTGTCGATGGGAATCGGTCCTATTGCTCCTCGAGCTCCACCGCCTCGATCAGCCCCACATCGTTGTTATGCACATCGTTCACCCGCGTGGACACCGCGTAGCCGGTGAAGTCGTCGCGTGCCTGGGCGATTGCCTGTTGCAGTTGCTCGGCCGTCGTCCGGGGTTCCAGCCAGCACTCGAACTGCTCGGGAGGCAGGATCACCGGCATGCGCTGGTGGATGGCACGGATGCCGGGTGCGGCTTCGCGGGTGAGCAGGGCGCAGGAGGTGATGCTGCGGCCGTCCGGGCTGGTCCAGTTCGCCCACATGGCCGTCATGGCCAGCACCGGGTCGTCCGGGCAGTGGAGGTAGTAGGGCTGGTGCACCGGCCGGCCCTTGGCGTTGCGTGCCTGCTGCTGCGGGTTCCATTCGTACCAGCCATTGGCGGGCATCAGGCAGCGGAAGCTGCGCAGGCTTTGGCGCCACAGGGGTTTGCCGGCGGCCTCTTCGCTGCGGGCGAAGAAGGACATGGTCGGTGGTTTGGCCTCCTTCCACCAGGAAGGAATCAGCCCCCAGCGCGCGGGGATCAGTTCGAGTTCGCCCTGGTCATCCAGGCGCAGCACGGGAACCGTCGTGGTGGGGGCCACGTTGAAGTTCTGCAGCCAGCGGCCGGAATCCCGGGCGCCTATGTGCCAGTAGTCTTCGATGGCGCGATCCGATGGGCTGACGTAGCGGCCGCACATGGCAGGTTCCTGCGTCGGGGGGTGGATTGAGCATAGAAGCTGCGTGCATGTCGCCGGGTGTGTGACATGAGATGGCCACTTCTTTGGTGGCACATTGCTGGTACATCTGCGGCGAACTTCAGGGAAAAAGGCGACAAAGTGCACGTTTTTTAGCAGAAACCGAAGAACCGAACGATCTTGCGCCAGTCTCTTCTCCTAGGCCCGTCCAGAGGAAGCCGTACCGGACCATGGCGTCACGCCATCGAGGCCTGCCTACAACCACTTCAAAAGGATTGGAGTCATGACCCACAAGTACAGCGTCAGACGTGTTGTTGGTTCTCTGGTTCTCGCAGCTTCCACTTCCACCCTTGCCGCCCCCGGGCCTGAAGGAGCCGACTTTGGCGACTTCTGGAGCCCCGGCAAACCCAACCCCGCCCTCTGCAAGTCGCCGATCCTGGTGGGCACGCCCTTGGGCCTGCCGCGCTGTCTCGAGGCGAGCAATGTGATGCGACGCCTGAACCAGTTGCAGGACATCGCCACGCTCAACGACGGCAACCGCGCCGCCGGCCTGCCGGGCTACCAGGCCTCGCTCGATTACGTGAAGAAGACCCTGGAGCGCGCCGGCTACCAGGTGCGGGTACAACCCTTCCCCTTCACCGCCTACTTCCCCAAGGGGCCGGGCACTCTGCAGGCCCTGGCGCCGCAGCCGGCGAGCTATGTCTGGGAGGAGGATTTCAACTACCTGTCGCAGACCGATCCCGGTGATGTCAGTGCGCCGGTGGTGGCGGTGGACCTGGCCCTGGGCGCCGGCAACGCTTCCACCAGTGGTTGCGAGGTCGAGGATTTCGCCGGTTTTCCCAGCGGCGCCATCGCCCTGGTCCAGCGCGGTAGCTGCAACTTCGAAGTGAAGGCGGAGAACGCCGCGGCCGCCGGCGCGGCGGGGGTGATCATCTTCAACCAGGGCAACACCGAGGACCGCAAGGGCCTGGAGAACGTCACCCTGGGCGATACCTACGAGGGCGGCATCCCGGTGCTCTTCGCCACCTACGACAACGGCGTGGCCTGGTCCCAGACCGCCGGCCTGCAGTTGCACCTGGTGGCGGACGTGATCCGCGAGAAGACGCAGACCTTCAACCTGGTGGCCGAGACCCGGCGTGGTAATCCGAAGAACGTGGTGATGGCCGGCGCGCACCTGGACTCGGTGTTCGAGGGGCCCGGCATCAACGACAACGGCTCGGGCAGCGCGGCGCTGCTGGAAATGGCCGTGCTGCTGAGCAAGGCGCATCCGCAGAACAAGGTGCGCTTCGCCTGGTGGGGCGCGGAAGAGTCGGGGCTGGTGGGCTCGACCTTCTACGTCAACAGCCTGAGCGAGACGGAGCGCCAGCGGATCAAGGCCTACCTGAACTTCGACATGATAGGTTCGCCGAACTTCGGCAACTTCATCTATGACGGCGACGGCTCTTCCTTCGGCCTGCAGGGCCCGCCCGGCTCGGCCGCCATCGAGCGTCTGTTCGAGGCCTACTTCAAGCTGCGTGGCGAACCCTTCGAAGGCACCCAGATCGACTTCCGCTCCGACTATGCGCAGTTCTTCGAGCTGGGCATTCCCTTCGGCGGCCTGTTCACCGGCGCCGAAGACATCAAGAGCGAGGAACAGGCGCAGAAGTACGGCGGCGCCGCCGGCCAGCCCTTTGATCCCTGCTACCACCAGGGTTGCGACAACACCGCCAACATCGACCTGAACGCGCTGGAGATTAATGGCGACGCCATGGCCTTCGCCACCAGTTGGCTGTCGCTGTCGACCAAGGTGATCGACGACGAGATCGCCGCTGCCGCCAAGGCGGCCGAGGGTGCCACCACCCTGCGCCAGCAGTCGGTGCGCCAGGCCGAGCGTTGGGGCAACCACTACATCAAGTGATGGGCTGAGCGTCTGACCTGCGGGAGCCTCGTGCTCCCGCAGGCCTTCTGTCTTTTCCGGATTGACCGGGAGAAGTCTCTGCTATTTACTGTATATAAATACAGTATCTGTAGGATTTCCCCCAATGGCCTTGGTAATTTTTCCTGGCCCTTTCGGCAGCTCTCTCCGGGGGCTGCCGTTTTTCTCTTCCGGCAATGGACGGCGCTGATGGGTGCCGTCGTTGCCCTCGACACCCTGCTCAACGAGCGGCGGGTCTGGAAAGGCCAGCCCGGCACGCAGCCGGCCGGCAGCGACCAGCCCACGGGCCTCGACGCCCTGGACCGGGTCCTGCCCGGCGGTGGCTGGCCCGAGGCCGCCCTCAGCGAAATCCTTGTGGCGGCCACGGGCCTGGGTGAACTGCGCCTGCTTTGGCCGACCCTGGCGCGCCTCACTGCCAGTGCCGAGCGGGTGGTGCTGGTGGCGCCGCCACACATCCCTTATCCACAGGCCTGGCAGGCGGCCGGCGTGGACCTGCGCTGGCTGGCGCTGGTGGAGGCCAGCGGCCGTGACGCCCTCTGGGCCGCCGAGCAGTGCCTGCGTTCCGGCAGCTGCGGCGCGGTGCTCTGCTGGCCGCAGCAGGCCGATGACCGCGCCCTGCGCCGGTTGCAGGTGGCCGCGGAAACCGGCCAGACCCTGGCTTTCGCCTACCGTCCGCTGGAGGCCGCCCTCAATCCTTCGCCGGCGGCTCTGCGCATCGCCGTCGATGGCCAGCCGGCGCAGCTGCGGGTGCTCAAGTGCCGGGGCGGCCTGGCGCCGGCCGCGCCCATCGCCCTGGCCCGGTAGCCGCCATGCGCTGGGCCTGCATATTGCTGCCGCAGTTGGCGCTGGATGGCGTGCTGCGTGCTCACCCCGACCCCGAGGCGCCCCTGGCGCTGGTCAGCGGCACGCCCCAGCGCCGCGTGCTGCGCGCCCTCAATCCGGCGGCCAAGGCCCTGGGCCTGCGCCCCGGCCAGTCGCTGAGTGCCGCCCACGCCCTGACCCGTGACTTCGCCCTGGTGGAACACGACCCCGCGCAGATCGAGCGTTGGGAACAGCTGCTGGCGGCCTGGGCCTATGGCTTCAGCTCTCAGGTCAGCCTGCGTTATCCGCGCTGCCTGCTGCTGGAGGTGGAATCCAGCTTCGCCCTGTTCGGTCCCTGGCCACGTTTCGAGGCGCGGCTGCGGCGGGAGCTGGCGGCCCTGGGCTTTCGCCACCGCATAGTCGCCGCGCCCAACCCGGTGGCGGCGCGGATGCTCGCCAATGCCTGCGACGGCCTGGCGGTCACGAGCCAGGAGGAGCTGCGCGATGCCCTGGGGCGGCTGCCGGTGGACCGCGCCGGGCTGGATCGGGACGCCGCCACCGCCTTCGTGCGCATGGGCCTGCGCAACCTCGGCCAGGTGCTGGCGCTGCCTCGGGACACACTGGCCCGGCGCTTCCCGGCAGAGGTGCTGCGGCACCTCGACAGCCTGCTCGGCGAGCGGCCGCTGGCCCTGGAGTGCTATCGCCCGCCGGACGAGTTCGACCTGCGCATCGAGCTGAATTTCGAGGTCGAATCCCACCAGGCGCTGCTCTTTCCCCTGCGTCGCCTGACCGCCGACCTGGCGGCCTTCCTCGCCAGCCGCGACAGCGGCGTGCAGCGCTTCAGCCTGCACCTGGAGCACCGCGACCTCGCCGACACGCTGGTGCCGGTGGGCCTGCTCAGCGCCGAGCGCGAGGCGGCCATGCTCTTCGAGCTGGCTCGCGGCCGGCTCGAACAATTGCAGGTACCGGCGCCGGTGCGCGCGTTCCGCCTGCAGGCGCGGGACCTGCCGGCCTTCGTGCCGGAGCGCCGCGAGCTGTTCGACGAACGCCCGCAACAATCCCTGCCCTGGGAGCAACTGCGCGAACGCCTGCGCGCCCGCCTGGGGGATGCCGCCGTACACGGCCTCGCCGCCCGCGCCGACCACCGACCCGAACGCGCCTGGCAACTGGATGGCGCGAGCCCATCGCCCCCGCTGCCGTCCGGCGCGACGCGCCCTGGCTGGCTGCTGCGCGAGCCGCTGGTGCTGCGCGACGGCAGCGTGCGCATCCTCGCCGGCCCCGAGCGCATCGAGTCCGGCTGGTGGGACGGCGCCGACCTGCGCCGTGACTACTACCTGGTGCAGACCCGTTGCGGCCAGCGTGGCTGGGCCTTTCGCGCGGTGGGCGGTGAGGGGCCGTTGCTGTTGCACGGCTGGTTCGCATGAGCGACTACGCCGAGCTGCATTGCCTGTCCAACTTCAGCTTCCAGCGTGGGGCCTCCAGTGCCGAGGAGCTGTTCCGCCGGGCCTTTGAGCACGGTTACCAGGCACTGGCGATCACCGATGAATGCACCCTGGCCGGTATCGTCCGCGCCTGGCAGGCCTCGAAGGAGGCCGGGCTGCCCCTGGTGATCGGCAGCGAGATGCGCGTGGAGGGCGGTCCCAAGCTGGTGCTGCTGGTGGAGAACCTGGTCGGCTACCAGCATCTCTGCGGCCTCATCACCCGGGCCCGGCGCCGGGCGAAGAAGGGCGAGTACCGCCTGCTGCGCGAGGACCTGGACGAACCCACCGACGGCCTGCTGGCCCTCTGGGTGCCCGACTCCGAGGGCGAGTCCGGCGACGGTTCCTGGTTGCGCCAGTGCTTCCCCGAGCGCCTGTGGCTGGCGCTGGAGCTGCACCGGGGGCCGGACGACAGCGGCCGCCTGGCGCGCCTCCTGGCCCTGGCCGAGAGCCTGGGCATCCCCGCGGTGGCCACCGGCGATGTGCACATGCACGCCCGTGGTCGCCGCGCCCTGCAGGACTGCATGACCGCGGTGCGTCACCACTGCACCCTGGCCGAGGCCGGGCACCGGCTGTTCCCCAATGGCGAGCGCCACCTGCGCCGCCGCGAGCTGCTGGCCAGTTTCTACCCCGCCGAACTGCTCGCCGAGTCGGTACGCATCGCCCGCCGCTGTGGCTTCGACCTGGGCCAGCTGCGCTACCAGTACCCCCGCGAGCTGGTGCCGGCAGGCCATAGCCCCAGCACCTGGCTGCGCCATGAAACCGAGCGGGGATTGCGCGAGCGCTGGCCCGACGCGGTGCCGGAGAAGGCGCGGAGCCTGGTGGAGAAGGAGCTCGCGCTGATCGCCGAGCTGGGCTACGAGAGCTACTTCCTCACGGTGCACGACATCGTTCGGTTCGCCCGTCGCCAGCACATCCTCTGCCAGGGGCGCGGTTCGGCGGCCAACTCGGTGGTCTGCTTCGCCCTCGGGATCACCGAGCTGAACCCCTGCAACGGCACCGAACTGCTGTTCGAGCGCTTCATGTCCAGGGAGCGCAACGAGCCGCCGGACATAGACGTCGACTTCGAGCATGAGCGCCGCGAAGAGGTCATCCAGTACGTGTTCCAGCGCTACGGACGGCACCGGGCGGCACTCACCGCCGTGGTCAGCACCTATCACGGCGCCGGCGCCATCCGGGATGTGGCCAAGGCCATCGGCCTGCCGCCGGACCAGGTCAACGCCCTGGCCGACTGCTGCGGCGGCTGGAGCGATTCGGCGCCCAAGGCCGAGCGCCTGCAAGAGGTGGGCTTCGACCCGGAGAGCCCGGTGCTGCGCCGGGTGCTGGCGCTGACCAATGAGCTGATCGGTTTTCCCCGGCACCTGTCGCAGCACCCCGGCGGCTTCGTGATTTCCGAGGCGCCCCTGGACAGCCTGGTGCCGGTGGAGAACGCCAGCATGGCCGAGCGCACCGTGATCCAGTGGGACAAGGACGACCTCGACCTGGTGGGTCTGCTCAAGGTGGATGTACTGGCCCTGGGGATGCTCAGCGCGCTACGCCGCTGCTTCGACCTGATCGAGCGCTATCGCGGTACCCGCTGGACCCTGGCGAGCCTGCCGGAAGGGGACCCGGCCACCTACGAGATGATCAGCCGCGCCGACTCCATCGGCGTGTTCCAGATCGAGTCGCGGGCGCAGATGTCCATGCTGCCGCGCCTCAAGCCCAGGACCTTCTACGACCTGGTGATCCAGGTGGCCATCGTTCGTCCGGGGCCCATCCAGGGCAACATGGTCCACCCCTACCTGCGCCGGCGTAACAAGGAAGAGCCGGTGACCTACCCGAAGAAAGAACTCGTTCCGGTGTTCCAGCGCACCTTGGGCGTGCCGCTGTTCCAGGAGCAGGTGATGCAACTGGCCATGGTCGCCGCCGACTACAGCCCCGGCGAGGCGGACGAATTGCGCCGTTCCATGGCCGCCTGGAAGCGCCACGGCGGGCTGGAGCACCACCGCCAGCGGCTGACCTCGCGGATGCTCGCCAAGGGCTATGAGCAGGCGTTCATCGAGCAGATCTTCGAGCAGATCAAGGGCTTCGGCAGCTACGGCTTCCCCGAGTCCCACGCCGCCAGTTTCGCCCTGCTCACCTACGCCAGTTGCTGGCTGAAATGCCACGAGCCGGCGGCCTTCGCCTGTGCCCTGATCAACAGCTGGCCCATGGGCTTCTACAGCCCCGACCAGGTCCTGCAGGACGCCCGCCGACATGGCATCGAGGTGCGCCCGGTGGATGTCCGGCATTCCGCCTGGGACTGTTCCCTGGAGCCCGTGGGGCAGGGGAGCGAGTTGGCCATCCGCCTGGGGTTGCGCCTGGTGCGCGGCTTCCGCGAGGACGATGCCCGGCACATCGAGGCGGCTTTGCAGGTCGCGCCCTTTGCCAGCGTCACCGACCTCGTCCAGCGCGCCCGCCTGGATGCCCGTGCCCGCGACCTGCTGGCCGATTCCGGCGCCCTGCGTGGCCTGGCCGGGCACCGCCACCGGGCGCGCTGGGCGGTGGCCGGGGTCGAGGTGCAGGCGCCGCTGTTCGCCGACTTGCCGGAACGCGGCGAAGTCCAGGTAGACCTGCCGCTGCCCAGCGTGGGCGAGGATATGTTCACCGACTACGCCACCCTGGGCACGACCCTCGGCCCACACCCGATGACTTTGTTGCGCGGCGCCCTGGCTAAACGGCGCTGCCGCAGTTCGCGGGAGCTGCCGGGCGTGGAGCACGGCCGACAGGTCAGCGTCGCCGGCCTGGTGGTGGGGCGGCAGCGGCCACAGACCGCCAGCGGGGTGATCTTCGTCACCCTGGAAGACGAGCACGGCATGGTCAACGTGGTGGTCTGGCACGACCTGGCCGAACGTCAGCGTCGCATCCTGGTGGGCTCGAAACTGCTGCAGGTGGACGGCCGCCTGGAATCGGTGGATGGCGTACGCCACCTGATCGCCCGCCGCCTGCACGACCTCACGCCGCTGCTCGCCGGCCTGGATGTGAAAAGCCGGGATTTCCACTGATCCGGGACTGCGGCCAGGCCCTGCGGGCTGATCAGGGGCGTAGAACGTAGGATGGGTTGAGCGCAGCGATACCCATGCTGTTCGTTAGGGGCGATGGGTATCGCTGCGCTCAACCACATCCTTGTATCTCTCCAGGGCAATGAGGTTAGCTACCTTGATGCCCAAGGCCGGGAAAGCCGTTCCCATCCTGAGAGCCTGACTCTGTTTCGTAGATTGTGCTCCCGGCCCACTTCTCCAACTCCTGAATGGTATCCAAGCCCCTCCAGCGGAGTGAGGCTGTATGAACAAGGCAAGGATCGAGAGATGGCGGTTATTGGAATCGATGTCAGCAAGCAAAAGCTCGACTGTCTGTGGCTACGCGACCCGGAAAGTCTGAAGGTCAAAACCAAGGTATTTACCAATCAAGTGGACGACTTCGCCGCGTTGGTTGATTGGTGTTGCACGCACACCGGAGCCACAGCCGGGGAACTGAAGGTGTTCCTTGAGGCCACCGGGGTCTATCACGAATCCTTGGCGTATTACCTGCACGAGCGCGGCGTTCAAGTCTTTGTCCTGAACCCGGCGCAGGTCCGCGACTATGCGCGCAGCCAGGGCATTCGTGGTAAGACGGACAAACAAGACAGCCTGGTGCTCGCCCGTTTTGGCGCAACCCAGAAGGCCCGGCGCTGGTTGCCGGAAGCGCGGGAAATCCGCGAGCTGAAAGCGATGATCGTGCGCTATGAGGCGCTGCAAGAGGACCTTCAGCGCGAACTGAACCGGCGGGAAAAGGCCGAGGTCAGTCAGGCCAGCCTCAGCGTAATGGCCTCCATCGATACGATGCTCAGTGCGTTGCGCCAGGAAGCCGAGCGCCTGAAACAAGAGATCGACGATCACATCGACCGGCACGACCAGCTCAAACGCAACCGACAGCTGCTGCAGAGCATCCAGGGCATCGGGGATGTCCTCTCCCGTCATCTGCTGGCGTTTCTGCACAGCCGCGACTTTGGCACTGCCCGACAATGCGCGGCTTTTGCGGGCCTGGTGCCACGACCTTGGGACTCCGGCTCATCGGTGAAGGGCAAACCTCGTTTGACCAAGGCGGGGCAGCCTCGACTGCGGGCCAAGCTCTACATGGCCGCGATTGTCGCCAAGCAGTACAACCCCACGGTTAGAGCGCTTTACCAACGTCTACTGGCGCGGGGAAAAGCCAAGATGAGCGCCCTGGGTGCCGCCATGCGCAAGCTGTTGCAGATTGCCTATGGCGTGCTCAAGACGCAGACACCCTATCAGCCGCAACCGACCTGATAGGGTCGGTTGCATCTGATCGGAGAGATGGTATCTACAAATCTCATCCCGATAGCGAGGTATCGAGTTCAAATGCATTC
This sequence comes from Pseudomonas resinovorans NBRC 106553, assembly GCF_000412695.1. Lineage (NCBI taxonomy): Bacteria > Pseudomonadati > Pseudomonadota > Gammaproteobacteria > Pseudomonadales > Pseudomonadaceae > Metapseudomonas > Metapseudomonas resinovorans. The sequence continues at coordinate 4,852,779 of NC_021499.1, read as the reverse complement.
GCCCGCGCAAGATTCTTCCGCTAATACCGGATCGATTGGGGAAGATAGCTGCAGGATGTCCGCTTTTCCCTGTGGGAGCGCTTTCACTCGTGAAAGCATTCGCTCCCAAGGGAAAAGCGGTTGGTCAGTGCGGAGTGGCCGGAGCGCCCTTCACCTTGTGCCGCCGGAACGAGCGGGAAGAGTGGGGCGGCGAAGGCCGGCTGTGATGGTGGTGGTGATGGTGAGAGATCCTCAGCATGGCCCACAGCAGCGCGACCGCTGCCAGCAGCCAACCCAGGATCATCAAGGCTATGAAGATTTCTGGACCCATTGCAAACCGCCTCTGGCGCCAAAGTGGAGGGCGCACGACCAGAGTCTAGCCGGACCAGTGTGACGACTGCTCGACGCAGAACGCCTTTGGTCGGCTGGCAGGCGGAAATCGGACGGGGTGTCGCTTATCCACACGCCTCCCCCATGTTGCGCCGGGATTTGTCGGTGGGCGCATTGCGGTACTGCTCCGTCCAGAACTGGCACTTGGCGTCGTTCAGCCGGCGCTGTTCCTCCAGCCGCTCGAGGCGCTCGTTGTCCGCACGCTGGGTGGCGTTGTAGCGCTCCTCGTACTGCTGCAGGCGCTGTTCATCCAGGCCCGCGCCCGGGTTTGGCGGCACCGGGGCCGGTGCGGGGGCCGGCTGGGCCGGGGCGGGCGGCGGGACGGCCACCTGGGCGACCGGGGCCTCGGCATCCGCCATGTAGAGCCGGTAGCCGAGGTAGCTGGTGAGGCTGATGGCGAGGAAGCCGAGCCACACCCCCAGGGCGACGCTGAGGGTCAGGACCAGGGGATTGAAACTGATGCGCAGGATGCGGCGTGGGCGGGTCATGAAGCCTCCGGAGCGGTGGGCGGCCACTTCAGTGTACCTCCAGCACCTCGAAGGTCTGCTGGCTGTTGCCGATGGTGAGCGTCACCTCGGCGCCCTCGGCCTTGCCCAGCAACGCCTGGCCCAGGGGCGAGCGCGGGCTGATCACGGTGATCTCCTCGCCTTCGTCCAGCACCTTCAGGCCGGCGGCCTCGGGGCCGAGGAACAGGCGTTGCTCGCTGCCATCCTCGGCGGCCAGCAGCACCAGGGCGCTGAGCCCGATACCCTGGGCCGGATCGAAGGCGCGCAGCCGCAGGTTCTCGAACAGCCCCAGGGCCTGCTTGATCTCGGCGGCGCGGCGGGCCTGCCCAGTGGCCAGGTAGGAGGCCTCCAGGCCGAGGGTGTCGTACTTGTTCTCGGCGATGTTCTGCTCGTCGGTCGCGGCCTCGTAGGCGGCCTGGGCCGCGCGTTGCAGCAGCTGCAGGTCAGCGGCGAGGCTGTCGAGGATCAGGCGGTGGATGCGGGCTTTGTCCATGGGAAGGGTGCGGTCGAAGGGCTGGGCGAAGCATTCTAGGGGGCTTGCCGCGTGGCTGGGAAATGCCTTGGAACAAGTGGGCCGGCAACTTGTGCACAGAGTTGGCGCAGAAGTACGTTCGTGCCAGCTTGCGGGGTGCCCCTGAACACGTACTTTCGTGCCATTCGTCGCTGCCTGCAACGCCCGCGCAACACAGGCTCCAGCCGCATTTCAAGGGTAAATGCCCCGCAACGGGGCGAGAGGGGCCTTGACAGTTGCAAGTTGTGCACAGTTGCGAAGCAGCCAGGCAAACCGCTGCCGAAAAGCCCCGTAAGCGCTTGATTCTCAGTGGTGATTTCGTAAGTACATGAAATATAAGGATTTTTGTAATTGGTGAAAAAATCGTCAGTTTGAGCGCAGGCCACGACCCACAAGCATTTCGTGACGTTTCGAGCATCTTCTGCACAGAGTTATCCACAGCTTCTGTGGATTGTCCCGAGCAGTTGCTCTAGATCGCGTTCTTTGGCAATTGCAAGACTTTACCTGCCAGGAAAAAGGAGTAGAGTTGCGCGCCTTTCCGGCCACTTGCCCTTTTTCATGAAGTATCGCGTCCCCGCCAGTTCCCTCGTCGCCCAGCAAACCCTGCCGACCCGTGTTGCCGTCTGGCTGCTCGACAGCCCGCGCCTGGGGCAGGCACCGAGCGTCAAGCGGTTCGCCGGCAAGCTGCTCAAGCAGCCCGCCCGCGAAGGCGTGGTGGTGGCGCAGAGCCGCCTGGGGCAGATGCTCTGCCGCGACTGCGGCAACCAGCGCGACCGCCGCATCGGCCTGGACATGCTGCGCCAGGCCGCACGCGCCGGCGATCGCCGCGCCCAGCTGGAACTTGGCCGGCTGTGCAGCCAGCCGCGCATCAACGAGATGGAACAGGCCCGTCACTGGCTGGAACAGGCCGCCGCCCAAGGCTCCCACGAAGCCAAACGCCTGCTCGCGCGACTGCCTCTGCAACCCTGATCGCGCCGCCCGCCGCTGGGTATACTGCCCAGCATTCCAGCGCGGAGCCGCTCATGCCCATCGATATCCCCAACCTGTTGCTCGGCTTGTTCGCCGCGGCCGTGCCCCTGCTGGGCCTGGCCTGGCAACAGCAGCGCAGGCTCACCGCCCTGCAGACCGAACACGCACTTCTTGAAGAACGCCTGGCGACCGCCCAGTTGGCCCAGGACGGCCTGGCGGTGCAACTGGACGACAGCCGCGAGGAAAACCGCGAGCTCGGCCACCTCAACGCCGCCCAGCAGGCCGAACTGGCGGCCCTGCGCCGCGAGGCAGAGTTACTCGGCGTCGAGCGCCAGAGCGCCCGCGAGGCCTTGCTGGCCTGGAACCAGGAGCGCGAGCGCAAGGATGTCGAACTGCGCCGCCTGGACGCCGACCGCGCGGGCCTGGAGGCCGAGCTGCGGGAGCAGCGCGAAGCCCACGAACAGCGCCTGGGCGACCTGCAGGCGGCCCGTGACGACCTGCGTGCGCAGTTCGCCGAACTGGCCGGGAAGATCTTCGACGAGCGCGAACAGCGCTTCGCCGAAACCAGCCAGCAACGCCTCGGCCAATTGCTCGATCCCCTCAAGGAGCGCATCCAGGCCTTCGAGAAGCGCGTGGAAGAGAGCTATCAACAGGAAGCCCGCGAACGCTTCTCCCTGGGCAAGGAACTGGAGCGCCTGCAGCAGCTCAACCAGCGCCTGGGCGATGAGGCCACCAACCTCACCCGCGCCCTGAAGGGCCAGAAGACCCAGGGCAACTGGGGCGAGCTGGTACTGGAACGGGTGCTGGAGCACGCCGGCCTGGAGAAGGGCCGCGAATACCAGACCCAGGTCAGCCTCAAGAGCGCCGAGGGCGAGCGCTTCCAGCCCGACGTGCTGATCCAGCTGCCGGGCGACAAGCAAGTGGTGGTGGACGCCAAGGTCAGCCTGACCGCTTACCAGGCACTGATCGCCGCCGAAGACGAGAACGCCCGCAGCCAGGCCCTGAAGCAGCACGTGCTGTCACTGCGCAGTCACCTCAAGGGCCTCTCGGTCAAGGACTACCAGCGCCTGGAAGGCCTGCACAGCCTGGACTTCGTGCTGCTCTTCGTGCCCATCGAAGCCGCCTTCGCCGCCGCCCTGCAGGCCGACCCCAGCCTGTTCCAGGAAGCCTTCGAGCAGCACATCGTGATCGTCAGCCCGACCACCCTTCTGGCCACCCTGCGGGTGATCGACAGCCTCTGGCGCCAGGAGCGGCAGAGCCAGAACGCACGCGAGATCGCCGAGCGCGCCGGGGCGCTGTACGACAAGTTCGTCGCCTTCGTCCAGGACCTGGACGAGATGGGCAGCCGCCTGCAACAGCTGGACAAGGCCTACTCCAATGCCCGCAACAAGCTGGTGGAAGGACGAGGCAACCTGATCAGCCGGGTGGAGAACCTCAAGCTGCTCGGCGCCCGAGCCAGCAAGAGCCTGCCCAACGACCTGCTGGAACGCGCGGCGGGGCTGCCCCTGCTGGACGAACAGTTCGAGGGCTGAGCCGCCGCCGGCTTGGCGAAGGAGTGGGTTCAGATCATCAGCAGCGCCACGCTACCGGCCACCAGGCCGCCGGCGATGAAGGGCAGGGTGCGCAGCGCCAGGCCCTTGCCGCCGATCACCACGATCAACCCGGCCTTCACCAGGCTATTGCTGAGCACCGCGAGGAAGATGCCGCGCACGGCCACCTCCGCACCCAGTTCGCCGTTGGCGCCACGGGCGAGGGAGAGGGTGATGGCGTCCACGTCGGTCAGCCCCGACAGCAGCGACACCAGGTAGACGCCGACATCCCCCAGGTAGCGCCGCGCCGCCTCCACCAGCAGCAGGATCAGCGCCAGCAGCGCGGCGAAACGCAGGGCCGGGCCGAGTTCGAAGGGGTTCTTCAGCGGCGGCTCGGCATTGGGCGATTCGGCGTTGGCCGCGACACGCCAGTAGAAAAACGCACCGGCGGCGTAGACCAGCGCGGCGATACCCAGGGGCACCCCCAGGCGCGGCAGCAGGTCGGGGTTCACCAGGCCGACTTCCAGCAGCACGCGGGGAAACATCAGCGCCGAAGTGGCCAGCAGGCCCGCCGCCAGCAGCGGGCGCAGGGCGCGGTGCTCCTGCAGGTGGGAGAGGGTGATGGTCATGGCCGTGGACGACACCGTGCCGCCCAGCAGGGCGGTGAGCAGCAGGCCGCGCTGGGTGCCCACCAGGCGGATGGCGAAGTAGGCGGCGAAACCCAGGGCGGCGATCAGCACCACCATCCACCAGGTGGCGTAGGGGTTGAACACCTCCCAGGGGCCGAAGCCACGGTTGGGCAGGATCGGCAGCAGCACCACCGAGATGAACAGCAGCTTGAGGGCGGCCAGCAGCTCTTCTTCGTTGAGCCGTTTCAGCGCGCTGTTCAGGGTGTCCTTCAGGCTCAGCAACAGGGCCACCACCACGGCGCCGGCGCCCGCGAGCACATGGTGGCCGGCCACCGCCAGGCTGCCCAGGAGGAAGGTGAGCAGCAGCGCCAGTTCGGTGGACAGGCCGAGGTCGCCGATATAGATCAGCTCGCCGAAGTAGGAGGCGATCACCAGCACCGCGAAGCAGGCGAAGATCACCACCCAGGCGGCCATGCCGAACCGTTCTCCGAGGAAGGTGGCGAACCCGCCGAGCAGCCCGGTGAGGCCGAAGGAGCGAATGCCCGCCACCATCCGCAACGCTTCGGTGTTGCGTTCGCGCCAACCGCGTTCGGCGCCGATCAAGAGGCCGGCGGCCAGGGCGATGGCGAAATCGATCAGGACTTCCGTGGTGTCGGGCATGGGGCTTCCTTTCGGTAGGAATGGAAGCAGTCTAGCCCGCACCTGGGTCGCTCGCGGCGGTGCGCACGGCGCACCCTACAGGAGCGCACCAGCGCTACGATCGGGGCGTGCCCCTCAGCCGGCCAGCGCGGTCCGCCGTCCCCGCTCCAGGCGCACGCTGGCGAGCAGCAGCAGGCCGGCGACGAAGTAGCTGCCGGTGATCAGCATGGCCAGCCGGTGGTCGCCGCCGGACAGCCAGCTGGCCAGGCCGTAGGTCATGGGGCCGAGGATGGCGGAGAGCTTCACCGCCTGGCCCCAGAGGCCGAAGAACTCCGCCAGCCGCGTGGGCGGGGCGAGCAGGCCGACGATGGCGCGCCCGGCCGACTGGCTGGCGCCCATGCACAGGCCGGCGATGTTCGCCGCTACCCAGAACAGCTCCGGGCCGCTGGCGAACCACATCAGCGCCACCATGGCCAGCCAGCCCATCAAGGTCAGCGCCAGGGTGGCGCGGTGGCCGATGCGGTCCTGCAGCCAGCCGAACAGCACGGCGCCGATGGAGGCGGTGATATTGACCACGAAGATCAGCAGCAGGGTGTCCTGGGTGGTGAAGCCCATCACCTGGGCTGCATAGATGGCGGCCAGGCTGATCACCGCCGAGATGCCCGCCTGGTAGCAGACGGTGCAGGCTAGAAAGCGCAGCAGGTCGCGGTAGCGCCCGGCCTCGCGCAAGGTCTGTCTGAAGCGTTGCCAGGCCCCGCCAGCCGCGGCCGGTTGCGGTTTGCTGCGTTCCTTGAGGAAGAGGAAGGTCGGCGTGCTGGCCAGGGCGAAGAGCAGCGCGGTTATGACCACGCACACCGGCACGAACTGCGCCGCCGTCTGCCCCTGGCCCTGGGCCCAGCTGACGTAGGCCAGGCAGGCTCCCAGGCTGACCAGCCCACCGATGTAGCCCAGGCCCCAGCCCCAGCCGGAGACCCGTCCCATGGCGTCGTCACGGGCGAGCTCCGGGAGGAAGGCGGCGATCAGGTTCTCGCCGGTGCCGAAGCAGAAGTTCGACAGCACCACGAACAGCACCGCCAGCGCCAGGCTGCCCGGCCCGGCCAGGGCCAGGGCGGCGGTGAAGATCACGCAGCCCAGGGTGCTGAACAGCAGCAGGCGTTTCTTGCTGGCGGTGGCGTCGGCGTGGGCGCCGATCAGCGGCGCGGTGAGTATCACCAGGGCGTAGGAAACGGCGAGGGTGCTGGTCCAGGCCAGGGTGCCCCAGGGTTTCCCCTCGGCCACCACTGCGACGAAGTAGGCGTTGAAGACGGCGGTGATGATCACCGTGGTGTAGCCGGAATTGGCGAAGTCGAACATCGCCCAGGCCCAGATTTCCCGGCGTGTCACACCGGTGGTGAGGCTGGATCGCATGGCGCTTTTCCCCCTGTCGAGCGTCCCGGAGAGCCTAGCCCGGTAGCCGCCATACCGCGACCGGGATAGCCGATTGGATGTTTTTCGACCAATAGCCGTCGGCTATCCGACTGATCGACTAACGTGAGTTGCCTAGTTGGAATTTTTTAATATTATGGTCGACATCTAAAGCAATCCCCAGCAGGAGAACTCCATGCGCTACACGACTTTCGGCCGCCGTACCGGCCTTCGCGTTTCCGAACTTGCCCTGGGCACCGGTAACTTCGGCACAGGTTGGGGGCACGGCGCCGAGCGGGATGAAGCGCGGAAGATCTTCGACGGCTATGTGGAGGCCGGCGGCAATTTCTTCGACACCGCCAATGGCTACCAGGCCGGCCAGGCCGAAGTGCTGTTGGGCGAGTTCATCGCCAGCCAGCGCGACGATTTCGTCATCGCCACGAAGTACAGCTTCGGCACCACCCCGGCCGACGGCATCGCCCGCACTGGCAACAACCGCAAGAACCTGGTCCGCGCCGTGGAAGAGAGCCTCAAGCGGCTGAAGACCGACCACATCGACCTGCTCTGGGCCCACATCAGCGACGGCATGACGCCGATGGAGGAGATCCTGCGCGGCTTCGACGACCTGGTCAGCGCCGGCAAGATCCATTACGCCGGCCTGTCCAACTTCCCGGCCTGGCGCATCGCCCGCGCCGACCTCCTGGCCGAGCTGCGCGGCTGGGCGCCCCTGGTGGGCATCCAGGTGGAGTACAGCCTGGCCGAGCGCACCGCCGACCGCGAGCTGCTGCCCATGGCCGAGGCCCTCGGCCTGGCTGTCACCCAGTGGTCGCCGCTGGGTGGGGGCTTCCTCACCGGCAAGTACCGCGCCGGCAACGACGATTCCCGCGCCACCAAGCTGGGCATGCTGGTGCATGCCGAGAAGAGCGCCCGGGAAACCGCGATCCTCGATGCGCTGTTCGCCGTGGCCGCCGAGCTGGACGCCACGCCCACCCAGGTGGCCATCGCCTGGCTGCTGCACAAGGCGCGTGCTGCTTCCACCGCGCTGATCCCGATCCTCGGCTCGCGCACCCGTGAACAGTTCGACGCGACTCTCGGCGCCCTCGAGGTGCGGCTCAGCGACGAGCAGTTCGCCCGCCTGAGCGCCGCCAGCGCCGTGGAGCTGGGCGTGCCCCATCTGCAGGCCGCCGAGATGCTGCCGGCGTTGTCCGGTGGTCGCGATATCCGCCTGCCCATCGTTCCGGTCATCTGAGGGGGAGTCAGTCATGAAAGCTGTGCGATTCCACCAGACCGGCGGGCCGGAGCAACTGGTCTACGAAGACGTGCCCACCCCACAACCGGGACCGGGCGAGGTGCTGTTGCGGGTCGAGGCGGTGGGGGTGAACTACGCCGATGTGATGCGCCGCCGTGGTGACAACTATCCACAGGAAAGCCCGTTGCCCTTCACCCTCGGCTACGAGATCGCCGGTGTGGTGGAGGCCCTGGGGGAAGGCGTGAGCAGCCCCGAGGTGGGGGCGCGGGTGTTCGCCGCCTCTGGCGGTGGTGGATACGCCGAGTACGCGGTGGCCCCGGCCGCCGGGCTGGTGCCGCTGCCGCCGGGCCTGTCGGCCGAGCAGATGACCGCGCTGTTCGTCCAGGGCATCACCGCCCTGCGCAGCCTGAAGGATGCCGCGCGCCTGCAGCCCGGCGAGAGCATCCTGGTGGAAGGCGCGGCCGGTGGGGTCGGTTCGCTGATCGTGCAGCTGGCGAAAGCCCTGGGTGCGGGGAAGGTGATCGCCGCCGCCAGTACCCCGGAAAAACGCCAGTTGGCCCTGGACCTGGGCGCCGACGCCGCGGTGGACTACACCGTGCCGGGGTGGGAAGAAGGGGTGCGCTTGCTGACTGATGGCAAGGGCGTCGACGTGGTGATGGAGATGGTCGGCGGCGACGTGTTGCCGGCCGCGCTGAAGAGCCTCGCAGACTTCGGCCGCATGGTGGTATTCGGCGGTGCCGGCAGCCACCTGAGCCAGCTGGACAGCGGCGACCTGGTGTTCTCCAACCGCAGCATCCAGGGCTTCACCATCACCCAGTACTTCGAGCGCCCGGACATTCTCGGCGAGACGCTGGGCGAGCTGATCGGCCTGGTGCTGGGCGGTCGCCTGCAGCTGCAGATCGGCCAGGTGCTGCCGTTGTCGCAGGCGGCCGAAGCACACCGGCTGCTGGAGTCGCGCCAGACCTCCGGGAAGATCGTGCTGAAGCCGGGTCTGTAGGAGCGAATTCATTCGCGAAAGGAGCGCATCGCGCTCCCCCCTGGTCAGGCAGGACGGCGGCCTGCTTCGCGATTGAAATCGCTCCTACAGGTTGCGAACGAGCGGGTGTACCCGCTCAGCTAGCCAGTTCCTCGGCGTGGGTCTGCACCACCCGGTAGCAGGGCACGTAGGCCGCGCCACCCGGGAGTTTCATGCGGTGCTGCTGGACGAAGGCCTTGAGCAGCTTGTCCAGGGGCTGCATCACTGCGGCGTCGCCGTGGATCTCGTAGGGGCCGTGTTCCTCGATCAGGCGGATGCCCTTGTCCTTGACGTTGCCGGCGACTATGCCGGAGAAGGCCCGGCGCAGGTTGGCGGCGAGCTCGTGGGGCGGCAGCTTGTGGCTGAGGTCGAGGTTGGCCATGTTGGCGTGGGTGGGTTCGAAGGGATGCTGGAAGCGCTCGTCGATCTTCAGCAGCCAGTTGAAGTGGAAGGCGTCGTTGCGCTCGCGGCGGAACTGCTTGACCTGCTTCAGGCCCTGGGCCATCTCGATGGCCACCGCTTCCGGGTCGTCGATGATGATGGTGTAGCGTTCCTGCGCTGCCGCGCCCAGGGTGGCGCCGACGAAGTCGTTGAGCTGCTGCAGGTAGGCGGAGGCGCTCTTCGGTCCGGTGAGCACCAGGGGGAAGGGCACGTCCTGGTTGTCCGGGTGCATCAGGATGCCCAGCAGGTAGAGGAACTCTTCCGCCGTGCCGGCGCCGCCCGGGAAGATGATGATGCCGTGGCCGACGCGGACGAAGGCCTCCAGGCGCTTCTCGATGTCGGGCAGTATCACCAGTTCGTTGACGATGGGGTTGGGCGCCTCGGCGGCGATGATGCCGGGCTCGGTCAGGCCCAGGTAGCGGCCACCGTGGGTGCGCTGCTTGGCGTGGCCGATGGTGGCGCCCTTCATCGGGCCCTTCATCACGCCCGGCCCGCAGCCGGTGCAGATGTCCAGGTGGCGCAGGCCGAGCTCGTGGCCGACCTTCTTGGTGTACTTGTATTCCTCGTCGCTGATGGAGTGGCCGCCCCAGCACACCACGATCTTCGGCTCCACGCCGGCACGCAGGGCGCGTGCGTTGCGCAGCAGGTGGAAGACGTAGTCGGTGAGGCCTTCGGAAGAGTCGAGATCGATGCGCCGGCTGCCCAGCTCGTTCTCGGTGTAGACGATGTCGCGCAGGGCGCTGAACAGCATCTCGCGGGTGCTGGCGATCATCTCGCCATCGACGAAGGCGTCGGCCGGGGCGTTGATCAGCTCCAGGCGCACGCCACGGTCCTGCTGGTGGATGCGGACTTCGAAGTCCTTGTAGGCGTCGAGGATGGTCTTGGCGTTGTCGCTATGGGCGCCGGTATTGAGGATGGCCAGGGCGCACTGGCGGAACAGCTGGTACATGCTGCCGGAGCCGGCTTCGCTGAGCAGATGCACTTCGACTTGGGAGAGGGTTTCCAGGCTGCCCTTGGGGCTGACCTGGGCATTGATGACCTTTCTTCTGGGCATTCGAGTATTCCTTGCAACGATGCCTCGGAGCCGGGAAGGCCCAGGGGCGGAATGCGGAGCGCCGTTGTCCATGGCGCGGTCGGGCGGTAGTGCTCGTTATCTGCTCACGGTGAGGTTACAGATCGTGTTGCGGGAGACGCTTGTGGTCATGCTCCAGCGTAATAGCGAGATTAATGCCTGTCTGACAAGGACTTTTTGGGGGAGGTTCAGCTCACCGGAGGGTTGGACAGCCGTCCGGCCGTCCAACCCGCGCGTCACTTGCGCGCTTCCAGGATCAGGTTGAAGGGGGTTTCCGTGGCGCGGCGGAACTGGGTGAAGCCGGCTTCCTCGAACACCTTGCGCAGGCGCGCCTCGCCGGCCTGGGCGCCGAGGCCCAGGCCCACTTCCTGGGACAGGGAGTTGGGGGTGCAGATGAAGGTCGAGGCCGAGTAGAACAGACGGCCCACCGGGGTCATGTTGTCGTCCAGGTGGTCGTTGGCGAAGGGTTCCACCAGCAGCACGCTGCCGTCCGCCTTCAAGCTCTGGTAGGCGTGGCGGGCGGCACCCACCGGGTCGCCCATGTCGTGCAGGCAGTCGAAGTAGCAGATCAGGTCGAAGTCCGCGCCGGGGTAGTCCTTGGCGCTGGCCTGGGCGAAGCTGGCGCGATCCGCCACGCCGCCTTCGCGGGCGCGCTGGGTGGCGGTTTCGATGGACGGTGCGTGGTAGTCGTAGCCGATGAAGCGCGAGGCCGGAAAGGCCTGGGCGAGGATCACCGTGGACGCGCCGTGGCCGCAACCGACGTCGGCGACCTTGGCGCCGGCCTTGAGCTTGTCCACCACACCGGACAGCGCCGGCAGCCACTCGTCCACCAGGTGCGCGCGGTAGCCGGGGCGGAAGAAGCGTTCGGTGCCGCTGAACATGCAGGGATGGTGATCGCCCCAGGGCAGGCCGCCATCACCGCGCATGGCCTTCACCACCTTGTCCTTGTCGTGGAACAGCGCGGCGATCACCGAGGCGCCGCCCGCCACGTACACCGGCGAGTCTTCCACCGCCAGGGCCAGCGCCTGTTCTTCGGGCAGGCGGAAACGGCCGTTGTCGTGCTCCATGTAGCCGGAGGCAGCGTGGGCGCTCAGCCATTCGCGCAGCAGGCGCGCATTGCAGCCGGTGCGTTCGGCCAGCTCTTGCGGGCTGACCGGCTGGCTGTCGGCCATGGCGCGATACAGGCCGAGTTCGTCGCCGAGAATGATGTTGGCGAGCATGGCCGCGCCGCCCATGTCGCTCACCAGCTTGCCCATGAAGTCATTCAGCTTGGATTCGTCCATTGCCTCTCCTCCCCTGTCGAAGGGAGCGTTCGACTGGCCGGGGCGACAGCGCAATGCGGCGGCGGGAAACGGCGGGGGTAGCGAGGGAAGGAGCCGCGTCGAACGAGTCGTGTGGAGCAGGCGAGGCTCCTTCCTTGTCCCGCAATCGCAGGACACTTTTTAGTGTAGTGCCGGGTGCAGGTCAGCCATGGGCTGAACGGGCGCAGCCGATAAGCGGTGAAATCACAGAGCCTGTTCACGGTCTTGCGAGCTAGAGCCATGCAAGAAAAAAACAGGCGAGGAAGCGGAGTTTACGAGTGCTAAATGAGCATTCCGAGCCTGTTTTTGACGCAGCAGGGCCGACGCGCAGCTGATCGTGAACAGGCTCTCAGGCGTAGACGCTGATTCCGCCCCTGGCCTGCAGCCAGTCGCGATAGGTGGCCAGGGAGTCGGTCTGCTGCTCGCCGTTGTAACCGATGAAGCCGGTGCTCTTGTCCAGGCCGAGGTCGATCAGCTTCTGCACCTTGTCCTTGAGCGCCAGGGCGTCTTCGCGGTCCAGCTCCGCCACGTCGGGCAGCTCGATGGTGTCGCTGCCGGAGGTTTGTCCGCTGTCGGCAACCGGGCTGGCGCTGGCCACCTCGCCGCCGCCGTTCATGGCGCGCAGCAGGCCGCCGCGTCCCTGCTCGACCAGCGCGTTGGCGAAGCGGCGAATCTCGGCGATCGGGTCCTGGGGGGCGGACTCGGTGTTCTCCGGCTTGCCCTGGGTAGTGGCGGCCTGGGGCTTTGCGGCCAGGCCGAGGTAGCTGGCCAGGGGCGAGCTGATGGAAATGCTGTTCATGGAGTTCCCTCTGCATCAGGTGCAGCCGGGTAGAGCAGGATTCGCGCCAGGTCGCCGCAAGCCCATGGTTGCCGGGCCTGGCCGGGAATGGCCGGCACGCCGGGCGGCAGCGGATTGCCGATGCGGGCAAGGGGCTGCCGCCGGTGGACCGTCGGTCCGTGGCCCTTGAGCGTGCGCCGGCTCGCCAGCATAGTTGGCGGCATGACCTCGAACCGATCATCCCACCACGCCGCGCTGGAGGGATTCCATCCCGCCGTCGCGGCCTGGTTCGACAGCCGCTTCGCCGCGCCCACCGAGGCCCAGGCCCTGGCCTGGTCCAGGCTGCGCGCGGGCGCCAGCACCCTGGTGGCGGCGCCCACCGGCTCGGGCAAGACCCTCACCGCCTTCCTCTGCGCCATCGACGAGCTGGTGCAGGAAGGGCTCGCCCAGGGCGGCCTGCCGGATCGCTGCACGGTGGTCTACGTGTCGCCGCTGAAGGCGCTGTCCAACGACATCCGCATCAACCTCGAAGAGCCGCTGGCGGGTATTCGCGCCGAGCTGGCGCGCCTGGGCCTGGCGGATGTGGATATCCGCACCGCCGTGCGTACCGGCGATACGCCCCAGGCCGAGCGCGACGCCATGCGCAAGCGCCCGCCGCACATCCTGGTGACCACCCCGGAATCCCTCTACATCCTGCTCGGCTCGGACTCCGGCCGGGCCATGCTCGGCGGCTGCCGCAGCCTGATCATCGACGAGATCCACGCCATCGCCGGGAGCAAGCGCGGCAGCCACCTGATGCTCAGTGCCGAGCGCCTGGAGGCCCTGTGCGGCCAGCCCTTGCAGCGCATCGGCCTGTCCGCCACACAGAAGCCCATCAAGCGCGTGGCGGCCTTCCTCATGGGCCGGGAGCGCCCGGCCTGCGAGGTGGTGGACGTGGGCTACAGCCGGGCGCGCGACCTCGCCATCGAGGTGCCGCCGACGCCCCTGGAGGCGGTGCTTGGCAACGATGCCTGGGAGCAGGTCTACGACCGCCTGGCCGAGCTGGTGGCCGCGCACCGCACCACCCTGGTCTTCGTCAACACCCGGCGCCTGGCCGAGCGCGCCAGCCGGCATCTCTCCGAGCGCCTGGGCAATGCCGCAGTGGCCGCCCACCACGGCAGCCTGGCGCGGGAGCTGCGTCTGGACGCCGAGCAGCGCCTCAAGCGCGGCGAACTCAAGGTGCTGGTGGCCACCGCCTCCCTGGAGCTGGGGATCGACATCGGCGACGTGGAACTGGTCTGCCAGCTCGGCTCGCCGCGCAGCATCGCGGCCTTCCTGCAGCGGGTCGGGCGCTCCGGCCACAGTGTCGGCGGCACCCCCAAGGGACGGCTGTTCCCGCAATCGCGGGACGACCTGATCGAATGCGCGGCGCTGCTGGACTGCGTGCACCGTGGCGAGCTGGACGCCCTGCGGATTCCCCTGGCGCCGCTGGATGTGCTGGCGCAGCAGATGGTGGCCGAAGTGGCCTGCCGGGAGTGGGGCGAGGACGAGCTGTTCCGCTTGCTGACCCGCGCCATGCCCTACATGGACCTGGCGCGGGACGCCTTCGACGCCCTGGTGAAGATGCTCTCCGAGGGCTACAACGGCCGCCAGGGCGTGCGCGGCGCCTACCTGCACCGTGACGCGGTGCACCGCCGCCTGCGCGGCCGCCGTGCCGCGCGCCTGACCGCCATCACCTCCGGCGGCGCCATTCCGGAAACCGCCGACTACGCCGTGCTGCTGGAGCCCCAGGGCATGTCGGTGGGCAGCGTGCACGAGGACTTCGCGGTGGAGAGCCTGGCCGGCGACGTGTTCCAGCTGGGCAACCAGTCCTACCGCATCCTGCGCATCGAGCCGGGGCGGGTACGGGTGGAGGACGCCAAGGGCCAGCCGCCGAACATTCCCTTCTGGCTGGGCGAGGCGCCGGGACGCACCGACGAACTGTCGGCGGGGGTGGCGCGGTTGCGCGAGCGGGTGGAAGGGTGGTTGGAGACGTCCGAGCTGACGGACGCTACCCTCACCCCCGGCCCCACTGGGCTCGCCACATCCATGTGGCTCGGCCTTCGGCCAGCTGAAGCTGCCCAAATCGGCAATCCTGCCGATTTGTCCAAAGGGAGAGGGGAGGGAATCGAGCGAGCGATTCGGGGGGTGTGCGATGAGCTCGGTATCAGCGAAGCGGCGGCGCGGCAGATAGTCGAGTACCTGGCGCGGGCACGGGCCTCCCTGGGGGCGCTGCCGACCCAGGGGCGGCTGGTGATGGAGCGCTTCTTCGACGAATCCGGCGGCATGCAGCTGATCATCCATTCGCCCTTCGGCAGCCGCCTCAACCGTGCCTGGGGCCTGGCGCTGCGCAAGCGTTTCTGCCGCAGCTTCAATTTCGAATTGCAGGCGGCGGCCACCGAGGATGCGCTGATCCTCTCGCTGTCCACCAGCCACAGCTTCCCGCTGGAGGAGGTCTGGCGCTACCTCCATTCGGGTAGCGCCGAGCACATCCTGATCCAGGCGGTGCTCGACGCGCCGCTGTTCGGCGTGCGCTGGCGCTGGAACGCCTCCGCCGCCCTGGCCCTGCCGCGCTATTCCGGCGGGCGCAAGGTGGCGCCGCAGATCCAGCGGATGCGCAGCGAAGACCTGCTGGCCAGCGTGTTCCCCGACCAGGTGGCCTGCCAGGAGAACCTGGTGGGCGAGCGCGAGATTCCCGACCATCCGTTGGTAGCCCAGACCCTCGACGACTGCCTGCACGACGCCATGGATACCGAGGGCTGGCTGGCCCTGCTGCGGCGCATGGAGCGCGGCGAAGTGCAATTGCTGGCCCGCGACCTGCCGGCGCCATCGTCCCTGGCGGCGGAGATTCTCGGCGCGCGGCCCTACGCCTTCCTCGACGACGCGCCACTGGAGGAACGCCGCACCCAGGCCGTGCAGCAACGCCGCTGGAGTGATCCGGAGTCGGCCGACGATCTCGGCGCCCTGGACCCGGAGGCCATCGCCGCCGTGGCCGAGGAGGCCTGGCCCCTGGTGCGCGATGCCGACGAGATGCACGAAGCGCTGCTGACCTTGGCTTGCATCACGGCGTCGGAAGCCGAGGCCAACACGGGCTGGTCGGCCTGGCTCGCGCAGTTGGCCAAGGCCCGTCGCGCCGCCTGCCTGCAGCTGGCTGGCAAGCCGGTGCTGTGGCTGGCGGCCGAGCGCCTGGCGCTGTTCCAGGCGCTTTATCCACAGGCGACGCTGAAACCGGTCATAACCGCGCCCGAGGGCTTCGACGCCGCGTGGGAGGCGGAAGCCGCCCTGGTGGAGGTGGTACGCGGTCGGCTGGGCGGGTTCGGCCCCTTGACCCTGGCGCGCCTGGCCGCCGATCTGCATCAGCCCCCGTCGACCTTGGCTATGGCCCTGGCCCGCCTGGAGGGCGAGGGCCATGTACTGCGTGGGCGCTTCAGCCCGACGGCGACGGAAGAGGAGTGGTGCGAGCGCCATCTGCTGGCGCGCATCCACCGCTATACGGTCAAGCGCCTGCGCCGCGAGATCGAGCCGGTGGAACCCGCCGATTTCATGCGTTTCCTGTTCGACTGGCAGCGCGTCGCCGCCGATACCCAGGTGCGCGGCGCCGAGGCCCTGGCCGGCGTGCTGGGGCAGCTGGAAGGCTTCGAGGCGGCGGCCGCCGCCTGGGAGAGCGAGATACTTCCGAGCCGGGTGGCCGACTACGGCATCAACTGGCTGGACGACCTGTGCCGTGCCGGCCGGGTGGTCTGGTGCCGTCTCGGCGGGCGCGGCAAGGCGGTGGTGGGGCCGGTGCGCGGCACGCCCATCCTGCTGCTGCCACGCAAGAGCCTGGCGCTGTGGCGGGCCTGCCTGCAGGAAGCGCCGCCCGCCGAACCCTCACCCCGCGCCGAGCGGGTGCGCCAGGTGCTGGCCAGCCAGGGCGCGTTGTTCTTCGACGAACTGATGGACGAGGCCCACCTGTTGCGCAGCGAGCTGGAGGATTGCCTGGGCGAGCTGGTCGCCCTGGGGCTGGCCAATGCCGACAGTTTCGCCGGCCTGCGTTCCCTGCTGCTGCCGGCGGCGCGGCGCAGCCGCCACGACCGCCGCGCTCGCCTGGCCCTGGCCAATATGCAGGACGCCGGGCGCTGGGCGTTGCTGCGCGGCAGGGCGGAGGAGGGCGGCAAGCTGCCCGCCGAGGCCCTGGAACACGTCGCGCGCACCCTGCTGCGACGCTACGGCGTGGTGTGCTGGCGCCTGCTGGAACGGGAGGCCAACTGGCTGCCCCCCTGGCGCGACCTGCTGCGGGTGTACCACCGCCTGGAAGCACGGGGCGAGATTCGCGGTGGTCGCTTCGTCGCCGGTGTCTCCGGCGAACAGTTCGCCCTGGCGGAGGCCGTGGGACTGCTGCGGGACGTGCGCAAGCACCCGCAGGCCGGCAGCCTGGTGAGCCTGTCTGCCTGCGATCCGCTGAACCTGCTGGGCACCTTGCTCAATGGTGCCAAGGTGCCGGCGCTGGCGGGCAACCGCCTGTTGTTCAGGGACGGGGTGCCGGTGGCGAGCCTGGTGGCGGGCAAGGTCAACCTGCTGCAAGACGTCGATCCGGCCACCGCCAATGAATGGCGCGCGGCGCTGATCCGGCAGCCGGCGGCAACGCCCCTGGGGCAGCAGTCGAGAAGGGCGCGGATGCCGCTTTGATCAAGGCCCGGATGAAATCCGGGAGTGACGTGCTACATGCGAAATTATTCGCTGTGTCGGGCAACGGGCCTTTCGGCCCTTCGCGAATGAATTCGCTCCTACAAGGCGTATCGCCGTCGTAAGCGCTTGAAACCGCTCAGAAATTGACCCAACCCCGGTAGCCCGCGCCACACATGGCGCCTGGCCATCTCCCGACAGCTTATCCACAGCTTCATCCACTGGGTTTGTGGGTAAAGGCCGGTCAGTCTCCGGCCGATTTATCCACAGCCAGCAGGGGCTCCAGCAGGGCGCACATGCTGCGCCAATGGGAGCCTTCCCAGTACAGGCGGTCGCAGGCCACGCAGTTGAGAAAGCGCGTATGCCGCGCGCCGATTCGCGGCGGCACGCGCGGGCGGGCCAGTTCCGGGGCGATCTCCTGCAGGGGGTGGTTGCAGTGCAGGCAGAGGCTGAAGGGATTGGCGCTGCGGGCCAGGTCCAGGCGCTCGAACAGCTCGCGCAGCTGCAGGGCGGGCTTGAGCGCATGCACGTAGCATCCGTGGGTGATGATGCGGCGCTTGAGCAGTTCGCGGTCGCGGGTCAGCACGATGCGCCCCTGATGGACGGAGATATCGGCGATCTGGCTGTCTTCGAAGCGGTTGTCGTAGAGGGTGTCGAAGCCGCTCATGCGCAGCAGGTTGGCTAGGCCGCCGAGGTGGGCATCGGCCACGAAGCGGAGCACGCGCATGGGACGGTCGCGGACCTTGAGCAACGGGCTGATGTCCAGTGTCTCGAACTTGGGGTAGACCGCGACCCGGTCACCGTCCTCGATCAACCGCTCGAAGCCCACCGACTCGCCATTGAGCAGCACCAGCTCCACCTCTGTGTGGGGCACGCCGAGGGCCTCGATCATGTGCTTGACCGTGGCCGCCCGCGCGCAGGCGCAGCTGAACGAGAGCCGACGCCGTTCGGCGGGCAGGAAGTCGTTGAGCTCCTCGTAGAAACGGAATGTCGCCCTGGCCATGGGGAAGAGTATGGCAGGCGCCCGCGCGCCCTCCCGGAGAAGGGCGCGCGGTCGCTCACTTGGGTGGCGCGCGGTCGCTCACTTGGGTTGTGCGACGACCCGCAGGTACGGTTTCAGGGTCTTGAAGCCGTCGGGGTACTTCTTCTTCGCGTCTTCGTCGGAGACCGAGGTGGGAATGATCACGTCGTCGCCCGGGCGCCAGTTCACCGGTGTCGCCACCGTGTGCTTGGCGTTCAGTTGCAGCGAATCCAGCAGCCGCAGCACCTCGTCGAAATTGCGTCCGGCGCTCATGGGGTAGATCAGCATGGCCTTGACCTTCTTGTCCGGGCCGATGATGAACACCGAGCGCACCGTGGCGTTGTCCACGGCGGTGCGCGGGCCGGTGCTGGCATTGGGGTGGATCATGTCGTAGAGCTTGGCGACGGTGAGGTTTTCGTCACCGATCATCGGGTAGTTCACCGCGCAGCCCTGGGTTTCCTCGATATCGCCGGCCCAGCGGTGATGGTCGCTGACCGGGTCCACGGAGAGGCCCACCACCTTGGTGTTGCGCTTGTCGAATTCGGGCTTGAGCCTGGCCATGTAGCCCAGCTCGGTGGTGCAGACCGGGGTGAAGTCCTTCGGGTGGGAGAACAGGATGGCCCACTGGTCCCCGATCCACTGGTGAAAGTTGATGGTGCCTTCGGTGCTGTCGGCGGTGAAATCGGGTGCTTCGTCACCAATGCGGATAACCATGTTCGACCTCCTGTATGCCGGTTGTCATGGGCACTACCGCCCGCTGGCGGCGGCCGTCGTGGCAGGCTCCGGTGCGCGTTGGCCTGCCGGGCAATCAGTATAGGTGGGGCATGGGCGTCCCGTGTCCGGATGAGCGGCCAGTGCCCGGGTCGAGGCGGTGCTAGCGTTAGAGAAGGGGGCGGTGCCGGCCTGAGTGTCGCGCCGAGCCCATTGTGGCTGGGCCACTCGGCCTTTCGCCGCCCACAACCTTCCGTCATCGAACCCGATGCCGCGCGGCGTCGCCGGAAGGCCTGTGCGGCCCTGCCAAGACCTGACAACCCGCACGGAGGTGATCGCCATGGCCCGTACAACACCCATCAGCCACTACCGCAACATCGGCATCGTGGCCCATGTGGATGCCGGCAAGACCACGACCACCGAACGGGTGCTCTACTACACCGGCGTCAATCACAAGATGGGCGAGGTGCACGACGGCGCCGCCACCATGGACTGGATGGTCCAGGAGCAGGAGCGCGGCATCACCATCACCTCGGCCGCCACCACCGCGTTCTGGAGCGGCTCGCGCAAGCAGCTCGACAAGTACCGCATCAACATCATCGATACCCCCGGCCACGTGGATTTCACCATCGAGGTGGAGCGTTCCCTGCGCGTGCTGGACGGGGCGGTGGTGGTGTTCAGCGGCGCCGACGGCGTTGAGCCGCAGTCCGAGACGGTGTGGCGCCAGGCCGACAAGTACCACGTGCCGCGCATCGCCTACGTGAACAAGATGGACCGCGCCGGCGCCGACTTCCTGCGGGTGGTGGAGCAGATCAAGAAGCGCCTCGGCCACACGCCGGTGCCGATCCAGCTGCCCATCGGCCAGGAGGAGAACTTCAACGGCCAGATCGACCTGATCCGCATGAAGGCCATCTACTGGAACGACGCCGACCAGGGCGCCAGCTTCCGCGAGGAGGAGATCCCCGCCGAGCTGCAGGAAGAGGCCCGGCACTGGCGCAACCAGATGCTGGAAGCGGCGGCCGAGGCCAACGAGGAACTGATGACCAAGTACCTCGACGGCGGCGAGCTCAGCGAAGACGAGATCAAGGCCGGCCTGCGCATCCGCACACTGTCCTGCGAGGTGGTGCCGGCGGTATGCGGCTCGTCCTTCAAGAACAAGGGCGTGCCCCTGGTGCTGGACGCGGTGGTCGAGCTGCTGCCGGCGCCCACTGAAATCCCGGCGATCCACGGCACCCATCCGGACGACCCGGAGAAGAGCGACGAGCGGCATGCCGACGATGGCGAGCCGTTCTCGTCCCTGGCCTTCAAGATCGCCACCGATCCCTTCGTCGGCAACCTGACCTTCGTCCGGGTCTACTCCGGCGTGCTGAATTCCGGGGACGCCGTGCTCAACTCGGTGAAGGGCCGCAAGGAGCGGGTCGGCCGCATGGTGCAGATGCACGCCAACCACCGCGCCGAGATCAAGGAAGTGCGTGCCGGCGACATCGCCGCGCTGATCGGCATGAAGGACGTCACCACCGGCGACACCCTCTGCGACCTGAACAAGCCGATCATCCTCGAGCGCATGGACTTCCCCGAGCCGGTGATCTCCATCGCCGTGGAGCCCAAGACCAAGGCCGACCAGGAGAAGATGGGCATCGCCCTCGGCAGGCTGGCCCAGGAAGACCCGTCGTTCCGGGTGCGCACGGACGAGGAAACCGGGCAGACCATCATTTCCGGCATGGGTGAGCTGCACCTGGACATCATCGTCGACCGAATGAAGCGCGAGTTCGGCGTCGAGGCCAACACCGGCAAGCCGCAGGTGGCCTACCGCGAGGCGATCCGCAAGACCTGCGAGATCGAAGGCAAGTTCGTCCGCCAGTCCGGCGGTCGTGGCCAGTACGGCCACTGCTGGATCCGCTTCGCCCCGGCGGACGAGGGCAGCGAGGGCCTGGTGTTCGTCAACGAGGTGGTGGGCGGGGCGATTCCCCGCGAGTTCGTGCCGGCCATCCAGAAAGGCATCGAGGAGCAGATGAAGAACGGCGTGCTCGCCGGCTACCCGCTGCTGGGGCTGAAGGCCGCGGTGTTCGACGGTTCCTACCACGACGTCGACTCCAGCGAGATGGCCTTCAAGATCGCCGCCTCCATGGCCACCAAGCAGCTTTCGCAAAAGGGCGGCGCGGTGCTGCTGGAACCGGTGATGAAGCTGGAGGTGGTGACCCCCGAGGACTACATGGGCGACATCATGGGCGACCTCAACCGCCGCCGTGGCCTGATCCATGGCATGGACGACGGCGTGTCCGGCAAGATCATCCGCGCCGAGGTGCCCCTGGGCGAGATGTTCGGTTACGCCACCGATGTGCGCTCCATGTCCCAGGGGCGGGCGAGTTTCTCCATGGAGTTCGCCCGCTATGCCGATGCGCCGGCGAGCATCGCCGAGGCGATCGTCAAGAAATCGGGTTGAAGCGCCAGCACAACCTGGCAACGCTTGGAATCTCCCATAAAAAACGGGCCGCGAGGCCCGTTTTTCCTTCCTTGCTCCCGCCGCTCAGGTCAGTCCGTTCTGTTTGCGGAAGTAGGGAATCACGTGTTCGCCGATGTTCTTCAGGGTTTCCAGCTGCGCCCACTGGGGCACGGTGCCCATCTGGCAGATGAAGAGGATTTCATCGGCGCCGGCATCGATCAGGCGCTGCACATAGCCAATGCAGTCGTTCACCGTGCCGTAGGCATGGTTGGGGTTCATCATCGCCATGGTCGGGTCGGAGAAGTCCACGCTGACCTCCTCGGAGGCGAAGCGCGACTTGATCACCGCCTGGCCGTTGCCGTCGACGAAGGTGTCGTCCTTCCACTGCTCCGGGTCCGGACGTTCGCCGCCGGCGTACCAGTAGGCCAGGGATTCCATGAAGTAGCGCTGGCCACGGATGCCGATGGCGCGGGCCTTGTCGTTGTCGTCCAGGACGATGGCCGGGCACAGGGCGGCGATGTGGCGATTGGGGCGGAAGCCCACCTGGTTCTTCTCGTCGCGGTTGTCCCAGGCCTCGTGGTACACGGCGACCTTCTTGGCGATTTCCTCGGGGCCGCCGAAACCCAGCACCAGGGCGCCCATGCCCCGGCCGCCGGCGTTCTTCAGCGACTCGGTGTTGGTGCAGGCCAGGTACATCGGCGGGTGCGGGTCCTGGTAGGGCTTGGGATGGATGGGGCGCTTGGGGATCTTCACGAAGTCGCCGTTATGTTCGATCTCGTCCTGCACGAACATCTTCGGGATCAGGTACATGGCTTCGTCGATCTGCGGCTGCAGGGTGGCCAGGTCGTAGCCGAAGGTGCCGGCCTCCTGCTGGGTGCCGCCCTTGCCCACGCCGAAGTGCACGCGGCCCTTGGACAGGAGGTCGAGGGTGGCGATGCGCTCGGCCACCTTCACCGGGTGGTTCATCGCCGGCGGCAGGCAGACCACGCCGTGGCCGATGCCGATGCGCTCGGTCTTGCCGGCGACGAAGGCCAGCATGGTTTCCGGCGCCGACATGTGCGAGTAGTTGGTCAGTGCGGTGTGCTCCACGCACCAGAAGGTATCGAAGCCGAGCTTGTCGGCGAGCACGGCCTGTTCGACGGTTTCGTCGAAGATGCGACGGTCGCCCTCGCGGCTGGAGTCGATCGTCTGTGCCTCGTAGATCAGGGAGAATTTCATGCGCTTGGCCCTTTTTGTTCTTTGAGCGGTCAACCCGGAAATCCCGGGCCTTGAAGCCATGGTGTGGGATCGCCGACGGGCCGGAATCCTCCAAAGGGACTAGTCACTTTGCCCCCGCGCAAAGCACGACGCCCGCGCAGGGCGGGCGTCGTGGCAGGGTGGAACGATACCCTGCGCGGATTGATGGGTATCGCAAGCTCAACCCATCCTACGGGAGCGGTTTTTCAGTTTCGTAGGATGGGTCGGGCGGCGTTCCGCTGAGCGAAGCGATACCCATCGATGAGGGATCAAAGGAAGTAGTCGTTGCTATCCAACCCCATCCCCACGGCGCCCAGGTTGAGTGCGTACTTGCCCGGGCAGTTGGCCACGTGGGCGCGGCCGGTGTGGATATCGCGGAAGGCGCGGTTGATGCCGTGCTGGCGGAAAATGGTGGAGGCGCCGCTGTTGTACATCAGGGCTTCCACCGCCTGGGCGCACTTGTCCGGGACTATGGCCGAGTCGTAGCGCATCTTCACCCGCTCGGCCATGGTCAGCGGCTCACCGGTCTTGGCGCGTTGGGTCATCAGCTCGAAATTGCGCAGCAGCACGGTGCGGCATTCGTCCACGGTGACCATGGCGTTGGCCAGGGCGGTCTGGGCGCCGGGGTCCTGGATGATGCGGCGGCCGTCATTGACGCCCACGCGGCCCTTGTTGGCCTCGATGAACAGGTCGATGGCGCCTTGCAGCGCGCCGATGGTGGCGGACGATACCGCGCGCACGAAGATCTGCCCGAAGGGCAGGCGGAACAGCGGTGCGGTGTTCACCGAGTTGCCCGGGCTGTTCTGCAGGAATCCGTCGATGGATCGGTGGGTGTGGTGTTCCGGCACGAAGACGTCCTCCACCAGCACGTCGTGGGAGCCGGTGGCTTCCAGGCCCATCACGTCCCAGTTGTCGAGGATGGCGTAGTCCGCGCGGGGTACCAGGAAGGTGCGGTAGTCCGGGCCGTCGCCTTCGTTTTCCGGCGGCACCATGGCGCCGAGAAACGCCCACTGGCAGTGCTTGCTGCCGGAGGAAAAGCCCCAGCGGCCGCTCAAGCGGAAGCCGCCGTCCACGCGGGTGACCTTGCCCACCGGCATGTAGGACGAGGAGATCAGCACGCTCGAATCCTGGCCCCAGACCGCCTGCGCCGCGCGGTCGTCGAACAGCGCCAGCTGCCAGTTGTGGATGGCCACCACGCCCAGCACCCAGGCCGATGACATGCAGCCTTCGGCGAGGGTCATCTGCACCTCGAAGAAGTCCTTGGGCTCCAGTTCGTAACCCTCCCAGCGCGCCGGCTGGAGAATCCGGAAGAAGCCGGCTTCGTGGAAGTCGCGCAGGGTTTCCTCGGGTAGCTGGCCGTTCTTCGCGGCCAGCGGCGCGCGCTCGCGCAGCACCGGCACCAGTTCACGGGCACGTTGTTTCAGGCGTTCGCGGATCAGGTCGTGGTCGAGCATCTTGTTGTTCTCCTGTTGAAGGCTTTTCCACCTATCGCCAGGCATTCAAACAACGGGCAAGCGGGCGGGCATCCCTCAAACGGACCATATGGGAATGCGGCGCTTCGACTAGTCCCCTCGGACGATGTTGCCGGCCAGGCCCTGGCGAAGAATCAGTCTCACCGTGAGAACAACAAGAGGGCAGTGCGATGAGCCAGGCCGATCTGAAAGGCGAGATGCTCCAGGCGATGCGTCGTCTGGCCAAGTCCGTCACCATCATTACCACCAGCAACGGCCAGGAGCGGTTCGCCATGTCCGCCACCGCCGTGGATTCGTTGTCCACCGAGCCGCCGTCGCTGCTCATCTGCGTGAACAAGACGGCGTCCCTGCACCGCGTGCTGGCCGCCGGCGCCGATTTCTGCGTGAACATCCTCGGCCTGGAGCAGGAACAGCTGTCGCACTTGTGCAGCGGCCCGGTGAAGGGCGAGGCGCGCTTCCAGCAGGGTGACTGGCGCACCAGCGAAGGCGGCATTCCCTACCTGGGCGACGCCCAGTCGGCGATCCTCTGCCAGCAGGACGGCTCCTTCAGCTATGGCACCCACACGGTCTTCATCGGCCGCATCGTGCAGATCCACAACAGTGCCGACATCAGTCCGCTGGTCTACCTCAACGGCGCCTACACCACCACTGCGCCGTCGCTGGCCATCGCCAACTGAGGTTCCGCCATGACGGCAATGGAGCAGCACCCCGAAGCACCGCTGCGGGTTCGTGACGCCGCGCAGCTGGCGTGGGATGACGGCGCCGACCTGCTGGTGGTCGGCTTCGGTGGGGCCGGCGTATGCGCCGCCCTCGAAGCCGCGAGCCGGGGCGCCTCCGTCCTGGCCCTGGAACGCTTCGCCGGCGGTGGCGCCACGGCGCGCAGCGGTGGCGTGGTCTACGCCGGTGGCGGCACGCCGCAGCAGGCCGAGGCGGGCGTGGAAGATTCCCCTGAGGCCATGTACGACTACCTGCGCCAGGAAGTCGGGGATGTCGTTTCCGCCGAGACCCTGCGTGGCTTCTGCCAGCAGAGCAGCGCCCACCTGGCCTGGCTGGAACGGCATGGCGCGGCCTTCCAGGGCAGCGTGCCGCCGCTGAAAACCTCCTACCCCAGCGACCGCTATTTTCTCTATTACTCCGGCAACGAGGCGGTGCCCGACTACGCGGCGCTGGCCCGTCCGGCGCCGCGCGGCCACCGCGCCCTGGGCTCGGGCATGTCCGGGATCAATCTGTTCCGTCCGCTGGCCGCCAGCGCGCAACAACTGGGTGTGCGCCTGCAGCGCCAGTGCGAAGTCCGGCGCCTGGTGCTGGATGCCGCCGGTGCCGTGCTTGGCGTCGAGGCCTGGGTGCTGCCACCGGGCAGCCGGGCGGCGAGAACTCATGCACGACTGAGCCGCTGGACCGATGCCCTGCATCCCTATGCGCCGGCGCTTGCTGCTCGCTGGCGGCGCAAGTTGCGGGCGCTGGAAACGGCCCATGCCGAGCGCCGCCTGATCCGCGCCCAGCACGGCGTGTTGCTCAGCGCCGGCGGCTTCGTGTTCAACCGCGCCATGCTCAGCCAGCACGCGCCGCGCTACCTCGATGGCCTGCCCCTGGGCACTAGCGGTTGCGACGGCAGCGGCATCCGTCTCGGCGAGAGCGCGGGCGGCGCAACCGCACACATGGAGCGCGCCAGCGCCTGGCGCTTCATCAACCCGCCGCTGGCCTGGGCCCGAGGGCTGATCGTCAATGCCGACGGCCGCCGCTACTGCAACGAAGAAGTCTACGGCGCCAAGCTCGGCCACGCCATGGTGGAAGAGCAGGGTGGCCGCGCCATCCTCATCCTCAACCGCGCCTTGATGAAGGAAGCCTTCGCCCAGGTGGGGCCGGGCAAGGTGTGGGCCTTCCAGCGCCTGCCGGCACTGCTGAACATGCTGTGCAATGCCCGTCGCGGCGACAGCCTGGCGCAGTTGGCCGAGCGCGTGGGGCTACCGCTGGTGAACCTGCAGCGGACCCTCGCCACCTACAACGCCGCGGCCCGTGGCGAATGCGCCGACGAGCTGGGCAAGTCCGCGGGCCTGCTGGCCTCGCTGGAGCAGGGGCCCTGGTACGCCATGGACCTGTCCTTCGCCAGCAAGCTGTTTCCCTGCCCGGTGATCACCCTCGGCGGGCTCAAGGTATGCGAGCGCAGCGGCCAGGTCCTGGACCAGGACGGTGCGCCCATCGATGGCCTGTTCAGTGCCGGCCGCAACGCCGTCGGCGTGGCCTCCCATTTCTACGTGTCCGGCCTGTCCCTGGCCGATTGCGTCCATTCCGGGCGCCGTGCCGGTGCCCATGTCGCGGGCCTGGCGCGAGCCGTACGGTCCACCCGAGGAGAACAACAATGAAGCGAGTCGAAGGCAAGGTCTGCATCGTCACTGGCGCCGCCAGTGGCGTGGGGCGCGAGGATGCGCTGCTGCTGGCCAGTGAAGGGGCGAAGGTGGTGCTCACCGACCTCAACGAGGAGGCCGGTCGCCAGGTGGTCGCCGAGATCGGCGCCAACGCGCTGTTCGTGCGCCAGGACATCGCCAGCGAGGCGGACTGGCAGAACCTCGTCAAGGTCACGCTGGAGACCTTCGGCCGGCTCGATGTGCTGGTGAACAACGCCGCCATCCTGGCTCTCGGCAGCGTCGAGGACACCAGCCTGGAGCTCTGGCAGAAGGTCCAGCGAATCAACAGTGACGGCTACTTCCTCGGCTGCAAGTACGCCATCGCGGCGATGAAGGACAGCGGCGGCGGTTCCATCGTCAACATGTCCTCGGTGGCGGCCTTGGGGGGTATGCCGGCGTTCTGCGCCTACTCCGCCTCCAAGGGCGCGGTGGCGGCGCTGACCCGTTCGGTGGCGCTGCACTGCAAGCAGGAGGGTTACCGCATCCGCTGCAACAGCGTGCACCCGGACGGCATCAACACGCCCATGACCCAGGCCCTGATGGGCGGCCAGGCGATCGCCCAGGAGCTGCTGGATCAGGACCCGAAGAACCGCATGTGCGCGCCGCGCGATATCGCCAACCTGGTGCTGTTCCTGGCCTCGGACGAGTCGCGCTTCATCAACGGCACTGAGCTGCGCATCGACAACGCGCAGACCATCAGCGGCCTGCTGTAGGACGGAGTCGGACATGGGCAGCGTGCAGTCGCCGGTAGTCGAGCCCCAGCAGGGCGGTGCCTTCCAGCTGGAAGTGGCGGAGATGATCGCCGAAACCCACGACAGCCACTCGCTGGTGCTGCGGGTGCCGGCCGGGCTGGAGGAGCGCTTCCGCTACAAGGCGGGACAGTACCTCGGGTTCCGTGTGGTGCTCGGCGGCAAGCGGCTGACGCGCTGCTATTCCATGTCCAGCTCGCCGGATTGCGACGCCCTGCCGAAGGTCACCATCAAACGGGTGGATGGAGGCCGGGTCTCCAACTGGTTCAACGACCAGGTGCGCCCCGGCGACCGGCTGGAGGTGCTGCCACCGGCCGGGCATTTCCATCTGCGTCCCGGCGAGCATGACCTGGTGCTGTTCGGCGGCGGTTCGGGGATCACCCCGGTGTTCTCCATTCTCAAGTCGGCGCTGAAAACCAGCGGGCGGCGGATCAAGCTGGTGTACGCCAACCGGGACGAGGGCTCGGTGATCTTCCGCGACGAGCTGCGTGCCCTGGCCAAGGCCCATGTGGACCAGCTGGACGTGGTGCATGTGCTGGATTCAGTGCAGGGCTTTCTCGGTGAAGGCGAGGTGCGCCACCTGGTGCGCGGCCACGCTGGCGCTGAGTTCTACATCTGCGGGCCGGGGCCCTTCATGGACACCGTGGAGCGGGCGCTGTTGGGCCTGGGCGAGCCGCGCGAACGCATCCATGTGGAGCGCTTCATTTCACCGCCTGATCCGGACACCCAGGACCTGGCCCCGGCGTATGGCGCGGTCGCTGAGCAACTGCTGGTGGAGCTCGATGGCCAGCTCAGCGAGGTGCCCGTGCAGCCCGGCGAGACCTTGCTGCAGAGCATGCGCAATGCCGGCCTGGATGCCCCCTATTCCTGCGAGGAGGGCTTCTGCGGGGCCTGCATGTGCAAGGTGGAAGCGGGCGACGTGGTGCTTTCCCGCAACGATATCCTCAGCCCCGCCGAACTGGCCGAAGGCTGGACCCTGGCGTGCCAGGGCCGCCCGGGCAGCGCGAGGCTGAAACTGAAGTTTCCGGGGTGACAGCCGGGGGCTGCCACCCTCACCGGTGGTATTGAGCGTGTATGTCTGTGCCAATTTCACCCGGCTTCGGCCGGGTTTTTTTTGGGCGCACGGACTGCCTTTGTAGGATGGGTCGGGCGGCGTTCCGCGAGCTTGCGATACCCATCAATACCGACCGCATGGGTTTCGCTCCGCTCTACCCATCCTACGGCTCGAATCTGGATAGTCCCATCGGACGATCATCCCCGCCTCCGGCTTAGGTAGACTCCTCCGAAACCCCATTCCAAGAACAAGCAACGAGGTTTTCCATGGCACGTCTGTCCAACAAGGTCGCGGTCATCACCGGAGCCGCATCGGGTATAGGTCTGGCTTGTGTACGTCGTTTCGCCGCCGAAGGTGCGCAGGTGGTCGGGCTGGATGTGGGGGAACCCCGGGCGGATATCGCCGCCAGCCTGGAGGGGCTGGAGCCCGCTCCCCTGTTCATGAGCCTGGATGTGCGCGACGAGTCGCGGGTGAAGGCGGTGATGGACGAGGTGGTGGCGCGTTTCGGCCGCATCGATGCGCTGGTCAACGCCGCCGGCGTCGCCAGCCAGGGCAACATCACCAGCGCGCCCACCAGCGAGTGGCAACGGGTGCTGGATATCAACCTCACCGGCAGCATGCTCACCAGCAAGTACGCCCTGGTGCCGATGCTGGCGCAGAAGGCCGGTTCGATCATCAACGTCGGCTCGATCTTCGGTGAGCAGGGCTGCGACAACAACACCGCCTACAACGTCTCCAAGGGCGGCATCAGCCAGCTCACCCGTTCCCTGGCCATCGACTACGGCCACGCCAACATCCGCGTCAACGGCCTCTGCCCGGGGCTGATCGACACCCCCATGACCCAGATGGTCAAGGAGCAGGAGGCCTTCCACGCCTTCTTCGCCTCGCAGCACATGCTGTGCCGTGCCGGCCAGCCGGAAGAGGTGGCCAACGTGGCGCTGTTCCTCGCCTCGGATGACGCCTCTTTCGTCAGCGGGCAGATGATCGGCGTCGACGGCGGTTTCTCCGCCGGCCGCCGCTTCGCACCACCGCAAGCCTGATCGCCACTACCCCTGCGCGGCCTGGAACTCCAGGCCGCTGCTTCGTCATGCCCGAGAAATGCCCATGACCGACCTGGAAAGCGCCCTGACCATACCCGACCTGCTGGCGGCCGCCGCGACCCGATACGGCGACGCCACGGCCATCGAGGACGGGGATACCCGTCTCGCCTACCGACAGCTCGACCAGTTGCGCCGGCAGGCCGGCCGGGCCCTGCTGGCGCTCGACCTGCGGGTCGGCGAGCGGGTGGCGATCTGGGCGCCGAACATCCATGAGTGGATAGTCGCCGCCATCGCGCTGCAGAGCGTGGGCGCGGTGCTGGTGCCGCTCAATACCCGGATGAAGGGCGCGGAAGCGGCCTACATCCTGCGCCAGAGCGGCGCCAGCCTGCTGTTCGTGGTCGGCGAATTCCTCGGCACCCGCTACCCGGCGCTGCTGGACGGCGAGGACCTGCCGGCGCTGCGCACGCGTATCTGCCTGCGCGGCGAAGCGCCAGGCTGCCTCGGCTGGACGGAGTTCATGGCCCTGGCCGCCGAGGTTTCCCCGGCCGCACTGGAGGTGCGCCAGCGCCAGGTAGGCCCGGACCACCTGTCGGACCTGCTGTTCACATCCGGCACCACCGGCAAGCCCAAGGGCGTGATGAGCGCCCACGGGCAGAACCTGCGCATCGTCCGCGACTGGAGCACCATGGTCGGCTTGCGTCCGGGGGACCGCTACCTGATCGTCAATCCGTTCTTCCACAGCTTCGGCTACAAGGCCGGTTGGCTGGCGGCGCTGATGAGCGGCTGCTGCATCCTGCCGCAGCAGGTGTTCGATGTGCCGGTGATGCTGGAGCGCGTCGCGCGGGAGAAGGTCAGCGTGCTGCCCGGCCCGCCGACGCTGTACCAGTCCATCCTCAGCCACCCGAAACGCCGCGACTACGACCTTTCCAGCCTGCGGGTGGCGGTGACCGGCGCGGCGTCGGTGCCGGTGGAGATGGTCCGGCGCATGGCCAGCGAGCTGGGCTTCGAGACCATTGTCACGGCCTACGGCCTGACCGAGGCCTGCGGCTTCGTCACTATCTGCCGTCCGGGGGATTCCGCCGAACGGGTGGCCACCACCTCGGGCCGTGCCTTCCCGAACGTGGAGGTGCGCTGCGTGGATGGCGCCGGCAACCCGGTGCCGGCCGGCGAGCCGGGGGAGTTGCTGGTGCGCGGCTACAACCTGATGAAGGGTTATTTCAACGACCCCGAGGCCACCGCCGAGGCCATCGACGCCGACGGCTGGCTGCACACCGGCGATATCGGCGTGCTGGACGAGGCGGGCTACCTGCGTATCACCGACCGGATCAAGGACATGTTCATCACCGGCGGCTTCAACGTGTACCCGGCGGAGATCGAGCAGGTGCTCCTGGGCTATCCGGGGGTGGCCCAGGCGGCGGTCATCGGCATCGCCGACGAGCGCCTGGGGGAAGTGGCCATGGCCTTCCTGTTGCCGGCCGCCGGCTGCAGCCTGGATGGCGACGCCTTCCTCGCCTGGTGCCGCGAGCAGATGGCCAACTACAAGGTGCCGCGCCGGGTCCGGGTGCTGCAGGCCATGCCGCTGAACGCCGCGGGCAAGGTGACCAAGGACGCCTTGCGCCGGCTGGCGGAGGACGACGCGGGCTAGAGGCTGAAACCTTCGCGCTCCATCCGCGCCAGCAGCCCGCGCCAGAACGGCAGTTCGGCGGTGTCGCCGATGCGCCGGGGGGCGTCGCCTTTCATCGAGTAGAGCCCCTGGGCATCGAAGGCATAGCGCACGGCGAGGTCGTCGCGGCGGGAGAGGGGAAGGATGTCGTCCACCAGGTTGTCGAGCACCAGCGGCTCGGCATCCGGGGTTTCGTAGTAGCTCACCACCATGTGCGCCTGGCGCAGTTTCAGCGCCCGGACGTAGGTGATGCGCAGCTTGTCCGGCGCGACGCCGAGCTGCAGCAGGGTGAAGTACTTGGCCAGGGCGAAGTCTTCGCAATCGCCCGCGCCCTTGGCCAGGGTTTCCACCGGTGTGGCCCAGTAGTCGCTGCGTTGCCAGAGCGCGCGGTCGTCGGTGAAACGCACCTGTTGATTGATCTGCCGGTTGACCGCCTCCAGCTGCTGCCGCTCGGTGAGCTGGCGGCCGCTTTGCAGAAGGTCCTGCCAGGCCTGCAGGCGATCCTTGGCCGGACCACTGCGGCCATAGCGTTTCTCTGCCTTGCGCAGCACCGGGTCGAGGCTCCAGGCCGCCCCGGCATCGGCGGCACCCAGCAGCAGGCTGCCGCTGAGCAGGACCAGGGCGAGGGAATGCAGGGACAGGCCACGGCGGCCGAAGACGGGCTTCTGCAACGGGTCGATTCTCCAGGGAAGGCGGCCGAGGCCGGGTTCAGCGGTCAATCAATCCGTTGAGCGAATCACTGGCAAAGGAAACACCCTCCGCCAGTTCGGGGATGGCGTCACACTAGGACCCTGGTGGCCGGCGCCGCAACCGTCGGGAGACGCACGGCAGGGCTGAGCGTTTGGCTGGGCGCCGGTAAGGCTCTGGAACGGGAGTTGGCGTCGTTCGCCGGTTGTCGGAAACCAAGCCGACGCTCTGCCCGACGGGCGCGCGGGAAGGGGGCGCACCCGACGGGCGGTGGATTCGGCTATTTACCGAATTCGACTTTCTGCTGGTGGATCAAGGATTGGTATTTCGGTGGTTGGCGGACATCGGGGCCGATGTCTTCACTGGGGTAGCCGGCCGCGGTGGGTTCTCGTTCGACCATCTGGGTGAAACTTTCGCTGGAATCCTCCCGCATCTGCAGTATTTGCTGGTTACGCATGTGGTAATCGCCCAGGCGGTCGCTTCCGTTCTCCGCGAGGACCGTCCCCGGTCCCGTTGTCAGCGCCAGGGCCAGGAACAGGCCGCTGAGGGCTGTAGTGTCGAGTCGCGATTTCATTGTCTTGTCCTCTTGTTCCCCCACTTGCCCCGATGAATTGGATGAACTTGAACGGGGTTTGTTACGGGCTGGGACGATTGCCTGACAAAAGGTGAAAAACTCGACCGATGGGCTTGTGCAAGCCCCTGATTGGCATGGTGATTTCCGGGTTTTGTGCCCGTTCGGGGTGCCCTGTGATGGGGCATGGCGGCGGTAGGCGAGGGCGGTCTGGCGGGGGCGGATAAAAGTACGCCCCGGCCAACAACAGCCGGGGCGCCGCGTGGATTCCTCGTCCCTGAGGATTGGGGAGTCGCGGATCAAGCTTGCGGGATGGTCGTCCCTTGTTCCTTCCAGCCGCCGCCGAGTGCCTTGTACAGGTTCACTTCGCTGGTCAGCTGGTTGAGCCGGTCGCCGATCAGCTGCTGGCGGGAGCTGAACAGCAGGCGCTGGGCGTCGAGCAGGGTCAGGTAGCTGTCGACGCCGGTGCGGTAACGGCGATCGGCGAGGCGGTAGTACTCCTCGGTGGTTTTCACCAGGTCGCGCTGGTAGCCCAGCTGCTGCTGGTAGGTGGTACGTGCGGCAAGGCCGTCGGCGACTTCCTGGAAGGCCACCTGGATGGCGCTCTCGTACTGCGCCACCTGGATGTCCTTCTGCAGCTCGCTGTAGTCGAGGTTCGCCTTCAGGCGGCCGGCGGTGAAGATCGGCAGGCTGATGCTGGGCTGGAACAGCCAGCTGCCGGACCCCGCATCGAACAGGCCGGACAGTTCGTTGCTCATGCTGCCGGCGTTGGCGGTCAGGCTGACGCTGGGGAAGAAGGCCGCGCGCGCCGCGCCGATGTTGGCGTTGGCGCCCTTGAGCAGATGCTCGGCCTGGAGCACGTCGGGGCGACGTTGCAGCAGGTCGGAGGGCAGGCCCGGCGGCACTTCGGCCAACAGGTCGGCGTCCAGGGCCAGGCCCTTGGGCAGGTCCGCCGGCAGGCCGGCGCCCACCAGCTGGATCAGGGCGTTGCGGTCCTGGGCCACCAGGCGGGTGTACTGCGCGAGGGTGACCTGGGCGCTTTCCACCGCGGTGCGCGCCTGGCTCAGGGCCAGGGCATCGGCGACGCCGACGTCGAAGCTGCGCTGGGTCAGGTTGTAGCTTTCCTGGTAGGTCTTGAGCGTGTCCCGGGTCAGCTGCAGCAGGGCCTGGTCGGCTTGCCAGTCGAGGTAGGCGGTGGCCACCGCGGCCACCAGGCTGATCTGGGTGCTGCGGCGCGCCTGTTCGGTGGCGAAGTACTGTTCCAGGGCCTGCTCGTTGAGGCTGCGCAGGCGACCGAAGAAGTCCAGTTCCCAGGCGTTGGTGCCGAAGGTGGCGCTGTACTGGCCGCTGGTGTTGGCCTCGCCGGTCTGGCTCTGGGAGCCGGGCAGGCGCTGGCGGGTACCGCTGCCGTCGGCCGAGAGGCTGGGGAACAGCTCCGAGCGCTGGATACGGTAGAGCGCGCGGTAGGCCTCGACGTTCAGCGCGGCGACGCGCAGGTCGCGGTTGTTGTCCAGGGAGAGCTGCACCAGCTGGCGCAGAGCCGGGTCCTGAAAGAACTCGCGCCAGTCGAGGTCGGCGGCGGCGGTGCTGACCTGGGCCGCGCCATTGCTGTAGGCCTCGCCCTCGGGCCAGGCGGCGTCCACCGGCGCTTCCGGGCGCTGGTAGTCGGGGATCATCGAGCAGCCACCGAGCAGGGTGGCGGCGATGGTCAGGGATAACAGGGAATGCCTCACTGCAGGGCCTCCTTCTTGATCGCGGCCTTGCTCGCCTTGTCCTTGAACAGGGAGCAGACCAGCACGTAGAACAGCGGCACCCAGAAGATGGCCAGGACGGTGGCGGTGAACATGCCGCCGATCACGCCGGTACCGATGGCGTGCTGGCTGCCGGAACCGGCGCCGTTGGAGATGGCCAGGGGCACCACGCCGAGGATGAACGCCAGCGAGGTCATGATGATCGGGCGCAGGCGCATGCGGCAGGCTTCCACGGCGGCGTCGAACAGGCTCTTGCCTTGTTCGTGCAGCTCCTTGGCGAACTCGACGATGAGGATCGCGTTCTTTGCCGAGAGGCCGATGGTGGTGAGCAGGCCGACCTGGAAGAACACGTCGTTGGACAGGCCACGCATGCTGGTGAACATCAGCGCGCCTATCACCCCGAGCGGAACCACCAGCATCACCGAGAACGGAATCGACCAGCTCTCGTACAGCGCCGCCAGGCAGA
This sequence comes from Pseudomonas resinovorans NBRC 106553, assembly GCF_000412695.1. NCBI lineage: Bacteria > Pseudomonadati > Pseudomonadota > Gammaproteobacteria > Pseudomonadales > Pseudomonadaceae > Metapseudomonas > Metapseudomonas resinovorans. The sequence continues at coordinate 4,818,415 of NC_021499.1, read as the reverse complement.
GGAACACCACCAGCAGCGACAGCGCATAGAGGGCCGGGGCCTGGGAGCCGGACAGGCGTTCCTCGTAGGAGAGGCCGGTCCAGGAGTAGCCGACGCCCGCAGGCAGCTGCTTGGCGATCTCTTCCACCGCGGCCATGGCTTCTCCCGAGCTGTGGCCAGGAGCCGCCTCGCCGAGGATTTCCACCGCCGGCACGCCGTTGTAGCGGGCGAGCTTGGGCGCGCCGTAGGTCCACTTGCCGCTGGCGAAGGAACTGAACGGCACCATCTGGCCCTGGTCGTTGCGCACGTACCACTTGCTCAGGTCTTCCGGGTTCATCCGCGCTTCGGGCTCGCCCTGCAGGTAGACCTTCTTCACCCGACCACGGTCGATGAAGTCGTTGACGTAGCTGGCGCCCCAGGCGATGGACACGGTGTTGTTGATGTCGGCCAGGGACACGCCCTGGGCGCGGGCCTTCTCGTCGTCGATCAGCAACTGGTACTGCGGCTCGTCGCGCAGGCCGTTGGCGCGCACGCGGGCCAGTACCGGGTCCTTCGACGCCAGCTCGACGAACTGGTCGCGGGCGGCGTTCAGCGCTTCGTGGCCGACGCCGGCGCGATCCTGCAGGAAGAAGTTGAAGCCGGTGGCGTTACCCAGCTCCATCACCGCCGGCGGGGCGAAGGCGAAGACCATCGCGTCGCGGAAGCTGAAGAAGTGCTGCTGGGCGCGCTGGGCCAGGTCGAACACGCTCTGGCCCGCGGCGGTACGTTCTTCCCACGGCTTGAGCATGATGAAGGCCATGCCCGAGCTCTGGCCGCGGCCGGCGAAGTTGAAGCCGGTGACGGTGAACACGGATTGCACGGTGTCCTTCTCGGCGTCCAGCAGGTACTCGCGCATCTGGTCCACGACGGCCTGGGTACGCTCGGCGCTGGCGCCGGACGGGGTCTGCACCTGGGCGAAGAGCACGCCCTGGTCTTCCTCGGGGAGGAAGGCGGTGGGGATGCGGGTGAACAGCCAGCCCATGGCCACCAGGATCACCGCGTAGAGCACCAGGTACGGCGCCTTGCGGGTGAGGATGCCGCGCACGCCGCGCTCGTAGCCGCGCACGCTGCGGTCGAAGCTGCGGTTGAACCAGCCGAAGAAGCCGCGCTTCTCATGGTGGCCCTTGGCGACGGGCTTGAGCATGGTGGCGCACAGGGCCGGGGTGAAGACCAGCGCCACCAGCACCGACAGGGCCATGGCCGAGACGATGGTGATGGAGAACTGCCGGTAGATCACACCGGTGGAGCCGCCGAAGAAGGCCATCGGCAGGAACACCGCCGAGAGCACCAGGGCGATGCCCACCAGCGCGCCCTGGATCTGGCCCATGGACTTGCGGGTGGCTTCCAGCGGGGACAGGCCTTCCTCGGCCATGACCCGCTCGACGTTCTCCACCACGACGATCGCGTCGTCCACCAAGAGGCCGATGGCCAGGACCATGGCGAACATGGTCAGGGTGTTGATGGTGAAGCCGAACATCGCCAGCACGCCGAAGGTACCGAGCAGCACCACGGGGACGGCGAGGGTGGGGATGATGGTGGCGCGCAGGTTCTGCAGGAACAGGAACATCACCAGGAACACCAGGACGATGGCTTCGCCCAGGGTGTGGATAACCCCTTCGATGGAGGCGGAAACCACCGGGGTGGTGTCATAGGGGAAGACCACTTTCATCCCGGCGGGGAAGAAGGGTTCCAGCTCGCCGATGGTGGCGCGCAGTGCCTTGGCGGTGTCCAGGGCGTTGGCGCCGGTGGCCAGCTTGATCGCGATGCCGGAGGCGGGCTTGCCGTTGAACTGGGCGCTGATGCTGTAGTTCTCGCCGCCCAGCTCGATCTTCGCCACGTCACGCAGGCGGACCTGGGAGCCGTCGCGGTTCACCTTGAGGAGGATCTCGCCGAACTGTTCGGGGGTCTGCAGGCGGGTCTTGCCGATGATGGTGGCGTTGAGCTGCTGGCCGGGGGAGGCGGGCAGGCCGCCGAGCTGGCCGGAGGAGACCTGCACGTTCTGCGACTGGATGGCCGTCTTCACGTCCACCGGGGTCAGCTGGAAGTTGTTCAGCCGCGCCGGGTCGAGCCAGATGCGCATGGCGTACTGCGAGCCGAACACCTGGAAGTCGCCCACGCCCTTGGTCCGCGAGATCGCGTCCTGCATGTTGGAGACGATGTAGTTGGACAGGTCGTTCTTGTCCATGGAACCGTCTTCGGACACCACGCCGATCACCAGCAGGAAGTTCTTCACCGCCTTGGTCACGCGGATGCCTTGCTGCTGCACTTCCTGCGGCAGCAGCGGGGTGGCCAGCTGCAGCTTGTTCTGCACCTGCACCTGGGCGATGTCAGGGTTGGTGCCCTGCTCGAAGGTGGCGGTGATGGTCATGCTGCCGTCGGAGTTGCTCTCCGAGGAGATGTAGCGCAGGCCATCGATACCGTTGAGTTGCTGCTCGATCACCTGCACCACGGTGTCCTGCACCGTCTGCGCCGAGGCGCCCGGGTAGGAAACCTGGATACCGACGGCGGGCGCGGCGATGCTGGGGTACTGGTTGATCGGTAGCTTGAGGATCGACAAGCCGCCGGCGAGCATGATCACCAGCGCGATCACCCAGGCGAAGATGGGGCGATCGATGAAGAATCTCGACATCTGGGGGCTCCTCAGTGGTTGCTGGTCAGGCCATCAGCCACTGGTTTCTGGGGGGCGACATTGGTGGCCGGCGCGGCGCTCACTTCAACGCCCGGGTGCACGAACTGCAGGCCTTCGGTTATCAGGCGATCGCCCGCGTTGAGGCCTTCGTTGACCAGCCAGAGGTCGCCGACGGTGCGCTCGGCCTTGAGCTGGCGCAGTTCCACCTTGTTCTCGGCGTTCACCACCAGCGCGGTGGCCTGGCCCTTGAGGTCGCGGGTCACGCCCTGCTGCGGCGCCAGGATGGCCTGCTGCTTGATCGCCGAACCCAGGCGCGCATGGACGAACATGCCCGGTAGCAGGCTGTGGTCGGGGTTGGGGAAGACCGCGCGCAGGGTCACCGAGCCGGTACCTTCGTCCACCGAGACTTCGGAGAACTCCAGGCTTCCCTGGTGCGGATAGGCACTGCCGTCTTCCAGCAGCAGGGACACCTTGGCGCCGCTCTTGCCGGCCTTTTCCAGGCGTCCGCTTTCCAGGTCGCGGCGCAGGCGCAGCAGGTCCTTGGTGGACTGGGTGACGTCGACGAAGATCGGGTCGAGTTGCTGGATGGTGGCCATGGCCTGGGACTGGCCGTTGTTCACCAGGGCGCCTTCGGTGACCGCCGAGCGGCCGACGCGACCGGAGATGGGCGCCAGCACCTTGGTGTAGCGCAGGTCGATCCGGGCTTTCTCCATGGCGGCCTCGGCCTGCAGGCGCGCGGCCTGGGACTCGTCATAGGCCTGCTTGCTCACCGCCTGGTCGCTGACCAGGTCCTTGTAGCGATCGGCCAGGGACTGGGCCGACGCCAGGGTGGCCTGGGCGCTCTTGAGAGTGGCGGTATAGACGGAGGGGTCGATCTGGTAGAGCTGCTGGCCGGCCTTGACCTCGCTGCCCTCGGTGAACAGGCGTTTCTGGATGATGCCGTCCACTTGCGGGCGCACTTCGGCGATGCGGTAGGCAGTGGTGCGGCCGGGGAGTTCGGTGGTCAGGGTGAAATCCTGCGGTTGCAGGGTCACGACGCCAACCTTGGGCGTCTGGGCGGGCGGCGGTGCCGAGGCTTCCTTACAGCCGGCAAGGCTGAGGGTGGCCAGTGCGATGGCGGAAACCAAGGCGGCAAAGGCTGGCTTCATGGGCATCTGAAGGGACCTCATTTTCTGGAGTGCGACCCAAGAACGGGTCAGGCGCGGGGGCAGGTTGTGGAATCTGAGCGAATGCTGTGAAATATACTTACATGCGTGAATGTTTGTAAATCGCATAATCCTGCACCGATGTCAGATTTTGTTGCGGTGATGGAATTAAGTTTTCCCTTTGTCAGCAATCAGATAGGTCTTTTGGCATATGGCCAGACGCACCAAAGAGGAAGCCGAGGAAACCCGGGTGCAGATACTCGACGCTACCGAGCGGGTGTTTCACGAAAAGGGTGTCTCCCGTGCTTCCCTGGCGGAAATCGCCGCTGCCGCCGGGGTGAGCCGAGGTGCCATCTATTGGCATTTCGAGAACAAGACCGATTTGTTCCAGGCCATGCTGGAGCGCATCCGCATGCCGCTGGAGGAGTTGGCCCGCGCCAGTGAAAGCGAGGACGAGCCCGACCCGCTGGGGCGCATGCACCAGTTGCTGGTGCGCCTGCTCCGGCGCGTGGAGCTCGACCCGCAGAGCCGCCGCATCCACGAGATCCTGCGACTCAAGGTGGAGTACACCGAGGAACTCGGTGACCTGCGGCGGAAGATGCAGGACCTGAGCGCCGACTGCGATCTGCGCATCGCCAAGGCCCTGCGCAACGCGGTGAGTCGTGGCCAATTGCCCGGCGACCTGGACTGCCGGCGTGCCGCCATCAGCGTCCATGCCTATATGGAAGGCGTCCAGACCAACTGGCTGCTGGTGCCGGAGGGCTTCTCCCTGGCGGCGGAGGCCGAGAACCTGGTGAATAGCCTGATGGACATGCTGCGGGCCAGCCCGGCGTTGCGTATCCAGGCCGGTTGAGCCGGAGAGGGCGCCGCCGCTTGCTTCCGCGCCCGGGGCCGAGCAAGATGCTGCACCTGCTCCTGAGTGATGGCTGTTTGCCGGCTCCGGGCGCCCCTCCACGGCCACGGCCTACTGCGCCCGGCGGCCACCACCAGCGAAGAGTCAAATGATGCGCACTCTAGAGAAACACAGCGGAGATCTGTCGTTCGTCCCCCATCCGCCGGGGCCTCGCTAGCCAATCGATTCGCCAGCAGCCCTGGTTTTGCCGGTTCGTCATGAAAATGGCGTTCATTTCCCGGCTGAGGCGACGTCAAGCGGGCGCCCCGAAAAGCGCAGCAATCGCTGAAACTACCAGGCCAGAGCCGCTACAGCGTTGTATTCCACGGTAATGCAAATCATTGTCGAGAGCCCCGGAGTTGCGTTGGTCGGACTATGCCCCACTACCGTCTGCCAACGCGGGATCCGATTGGAATAGCGGTGCACCCTTGGCTAAGCCTGTTATGAGGCTATCGCGGGGGCTGATGCCGATATGCTCCGCGGGTTACAACGATAAGAACGGCCATTGCCGGCCTGCCCACCATCTCCTGATGGAGCGTCGACGAGATGAAGAATTTCTCGCAGCCCCGTACCGAATTGTCCGAAGCCTTGAATCGCCTGCGCCGCACCTTCTATGTGGTGGGAGGATTCAGCGGCGTCATCAACCTCATGATGCTGGCGCCCGCGCTCTACATGCTGCAGGTGTACGACCGCGTGCTGGCCAGCAGCAACATCACCACGTTGTTGATGCTGACGGTGCTGATGCTCGGCCTCTACGTGCTCATGTCGCTGCTCGAGGTGGTGCGTTCGACGGTGCTCATCCGCCTCGGCAACCGGCTGGACATGAGCCTGAACAAGCGCATCTTCAATGCCTCCTTCGAGCGCAACCTGCGCCGCGCCGGCGGTAACCCCGCCCAGGCGTTGCAGGACTTGTCCCAGGTCCGCCAGTTCCTCACCGGCAACGGCCTGTTCGCCTTCTTCGATGCACCCTGGACGCCCATCTACCTGCTGGTGATCTTCCTCGTGCACCCACTGCTGGGCATCGTCACCCTCGTGGGTTCGGCGATCCTCTTCTGCCTGGCGCTGCTCACCGAAGTGGTCACTCGCGGCCCGCTGATGGAAGCCAACCAGGCGTCCATGTCCTCCGGCGCCTTCGCCAACAACAACCTGCGCAACACCGAAGTGATCGAGGCCATGGGCATGTTGCCGGCGATCCGCGAGCGCTGGTACGGCAGCCACCAGCGCATCCTCGAGAAGCAGACCCAGGCCTCCGACCGCGCCGCCTACATCAACGGCGTCAGCCGCTTCGTGCGCGTCACCCTGCAGTCGCTGATCCTCGGTGCTGGCGCCTTGCTGGCGATCAAGGGCGAGATCACTGCGGGGATGATGATTGCCAGTTCGGTGCTCAGCGGCCGTGCCATGGCGCCGGTGGAGCAGGCCATCGGCGTGTGGAAGCAGTTGCTCTCCGCACGTGGTTCCTGGGAGCGCCTGTCCAAGCTGCTGCAGGACTTCCCGGCCCGCAAGGACGCCATGTCGCTGCCCAAGCCCAAGGGCGAGCTGTCGGTGGAGCAGGCCATGACCGCCGCGCCCGGTGGCGTCGCCACCATCCTGCGCGGGATCAACTTCAACCTCTCGCCCGGCGAGGCCGTCGGCATCATCGGTCCGTCGGCGGCCGGCAAGTCCACCCTGGCGCGGCTGCTGGTAGGGGTGTGGCCGGCGCAGTCGGGCAAGGTGCGCCTGGACGGTGCGGACATCTATCAGTGGAACAAGGAAGAGCTCGGCCCCTGGATCGGCTACCTGCCCCAGGATGTGGAGCTGTTCGAAGGCAGCATCGCCGACAACATCGCCCGCTTCGGCGAGCTGAACAGCGAAGAGGTGATCCTGGCGGCCAAGCGCGCCGGGGTGCACGAGATGATCCTGCGCTTCGAGAAGGGCTACGACACGATCCTCGGGTTGGACGGCAGCCCGCTGTCCGGCGGGCAGAAGCAGCGCATCGCCCTGGCTCGCGCCATCTACGGCGATCCCTCGATGATCGTGCTCGACGAACCCAACGCCAACCTCGACGACGTGGGCGAAGCGGCGCTGGTCGAAGCCATCCTCGACCTGAAGAAGCGTGGCAAGACGCTGATCCTCATTTCCCATCGCCCCAGCGTGCTCAGCACGGTGGACAAGGTCCTGCTGTTGCGTGACGGCGGCATGCAGGTGTTCGGTCCTCGCGACGAAGTGTTCGCGGCGCTGCGCCAGGCCAGTGTCATGCCTTCCGTGGGCACACCCAACCTGGCGTCGATGCGGGCTAAGGAGTAATCGATCATGCAAGCGGCAAGCGAAAGCAAGGCCCTGGTACGGGTCGAACAACCGGCGCAGGTGGACATGGACGACACCCGTCCGGCCCGCTGGGGCGTCTGGATGGTCCTGGCAGGCTTCGGCGGCTTCCTGGTCTGGGCCGTGCTGGCCCCGCTGGATGCCGGCGTGGTGGCCAACGCCACGGTCAACGTCACCAATGCGCGCAAGACCGTCCAGCACCTTACCGGCGGCACGGTGGACGCCATCCTGGTGCGTGAGGGCGACAAGGTGCGCGCCGGCCAGGAGCTGCTGCGGCTCGACCCGACCCAGGCGATCGCCGAACAGGGCGCCCTGAGCTCCCAGTACATAGTCGCCAAGACGGTGGAAGACCGCCTGGTGGCCGAACGCGATGGCGCCGATTCGGTGACCTTCACCCCGTTCCTGCTGGAGCGCTTCGCTGGCGACCCGCGCCTGCAGGAGGCCATCGCCCTGCAACAGCGCCTGTTCCACACCCGCCGCAAGGCACTGCTGGGCGAGATCAGCATCCTGCGCGAGAACCTCAACGGCGCCGAAGAACAACTCAAGGGGCTGCGCCAGGTCCAGGCGACCCGCGCCAGCCAGTCGGGCCTGCTCGGCCAGGAGCTGGAAGGGGTACGCAGCCTGGCAGCCGAGGGCTACATCCCGCGTAACCGCATGCTGGAGTTGGAGCGCAGTGCCTCGGAACTCAATGGTTCCATGGCGCAGAACATCGCCGACATCGGCCGCACCCGTAACCAAATCGCCGAGCTCAAGCTGCGCGTCCTGCAGCGTGAGCAGGACTTCCAGAAGGAAGTGGAATCCCAGCTGACCGACGTGCAGAAGGAGACCACCTCCCTCGGCGAACGCCTGCGCTCGGTGGACTACCAGGTGGACAACACCGTGATCCGCTCGCCCATCGACGGCATAGTCCTGGGCCTCAACGTCGCCACCATCGGCGGTGTCATCCAGCCGGGTGCGCGGATCATGGACGTGGTGCCGGACAAGGAGCCGCTGCAAGTGGACGCCCAGGTGCCGGTGCAGGCGATCGACAAGATGGTGCCGGGGCTGCCTGTGGATATCACCTTCCCGGCCTTCAACCATGCGCAGACCCCCAACATTCCCGGACGGGTGATGACGGTGGCCGCCGACCGCCTGGTGGACGAAGCGAGCAAACAGCCCTATTACTTGACCCAGGTGGAAGTGACCGAAGAAGGCATGAAGTTGCTCGGGCCGAACAATATCCGGGCGGGCATGCCGGCCACCGTGACCATCAAGACCGGCGAGCGCAGCCTCATGAGCTACCTGATGAAACCTCTGCTGGGCCGCGTCGGAAGCGCATTCAAGGAGCAGTGATATGAGAGCCCGGACGGCCATAGCCGGTTTCCTCGGAGCCGTCGCCCTGCCCGCGACCGCCATGGACCTCACTGAAGCCTGGGGCACCTACCAGGTCCAGGGGCCCACCTACCTGGCTTCGGTGCATGAGCGCCAGGCCGGCCAGGAGTACGAGAACCTGGGCAAGGCGGGCCTGCTGCCCAATATCAGCGGCACCGCCTTCTGGAAGCGGGTGGACGGCACCAGCGAGCAGGACGACTTTCTCGGCCGCAGCAACGAAAGCGACCTTAAGTACGACTCGCAGGGCGCGGTGGTGGAACTGCGCCAACCCCTGTTCAACAAGCAGCGCATGGCCGAATACCGCCAGGGAATTCAGCGCACCGATTTCAGTGATGCGGTGTTCGATGCCAAGACCCAGGAGTCCGCGGTCAACCTGGCCAGCCGCTATTTCGCCGTACTCCTGGCCCTGGAAACCATCGACCTGGCGCGGGTCAAGTTGAAGAACCTGGATAACCAGGTGGCGTCGGCCAAGCGCCGCTTCGAGCTGGGCGACGGTACCGTGATCGACATCGACCAGGCCTCCGCCCGGCGCGACCTGGCCCAGGCCGAAGTGATCGAGGCCGAGGACAACCTGCTGGTGGCCCGGCGCCTGTTGCAGGAGTTGCTCGGCGTGCTGCCGGAAGAGATGTCCACCTTGCGCACCGAGTTCCCCACCCCTCCGCTGGATCCACCGACCCTGCAGGACTGGATCAACGATGCGCGGGCCAACAACCCCGGCATCATCGCCCGCACCCGCAGCCTGGATATCGCCGACGAAGAAGTGAACCGGGCCAAGGCCGGGCACTGGCCGACCCTGGACCTGGTGGCGGCCTACAACGATTCGGAAAGCGACTCGGTTTCCACCCAGGACCAGCGCAACAAATACGGCTCCCTCGGGGTGGAACTGCGCGTGCCGATCTTCACCGGTGGCGCCACCAGCGCCCAGGTGCGCCAGGCGGCCGCCAACCGCGAGCTGGCCAACGACCAGCTGAATTCCAGCCGCGAGGAAGTGCTCTCCGGTACCACCCGCGAGTTCCGTGGCGTGCAGAGCGGCGAGCAGCGGGTACGTGCGCTGGAGAAGGCGGTGGTGTCCAGCGAACGGGCCCAGGACTCCGCGCGCAAGGGCTTCCAGGCCGGCACCAGTACCAACCTGGATATCCTCAATGCCGAGGAGCAGGCGTTCATCGCCCGCCGCGACCTGCTGGAGGCCAAGCTGCGCTACCTGCTGTCGCGCCTGCGCCTGGCGGCGTCCGTGGGCTCCCTGGGCACCGATGATATCCAGCAGGCCAACGAGTACCTGGGGCCGTCGCTGTCGATGCACCCGTGAGGGTAATTGGTTATCGGGTGGAGGGGGCTTCAAGTTAGGTCGTTATTTTTATTGCCGAGTGGGCATTGGGTTTCTGTTTCGCCCTCCCGGGCGAGTCACTTCTGGCAGTCGTCGGGGTGCCGAACCACCCAGAAGTAACCAAGAGGGCTTGCCCCACCATGCGGGTTTGGCTGCGCCAAACTCCCCTCGCTCCATCCTTGCGCCGGGGGGCCGCCGCGAAGGGCCATCCATGGCCCTGCGCGGCTCTCGCGGCATCCATGCCGCTCGCCCCCCTCTGCAAGGATTCCGCTCGGCCTCCTGAAGGGGCGATTCGCGCGGCGTCATCTTCGCTGCCTCGCTTCAGGCTGGTATAGGCATCAGTTTTCAGCTTGTAGGATGGGTTGAGCGGAGCGATACCCATGCGGACAAGGCTGATGGGTATCGCAAGCTCAACGGAACGCCGCCCGACCCATCCTACGTCGCTCCCGCTTGCGGGAGAGGGCCGGGGGGTGTGGGAAGTGTCAGAGCGCAGGGTTCAGGGACGTGGCGCTCATCCGCAAATCGCCAGTCCGTTGTGTCTTCCCCCGCGGTCATTTCTCCCAATTGCCTCACCGCGCCGCACTCACCCCTTCCAGGGTGGCGAAGGACGTGTCCTTGGCGGTCAGCAGGAAGTCGCGCATGAAGGGCGCGTCGAGCATGTCGGCGCGGATAGCCGCATAGAGGGTGCAGAGCAGGCCCTTCTCGCCAAGTCGCTTGGCGGTCACATAGCCCCGCGAACTGTATTCGTGCAGCGCCCAGTTCGGCAGGCAGCAGACGCCACGGCCGCTGGCCACCAGCTGCATCATCATCACCGTGAGTTCCGAGGTGCGCACCTGCGCCGGTTCGATGTCGGCCGGCTCGAGGAAACGGGTGAAGATATCCAGCCGATCCCGTTCCACGGGGTAGGTGATCAGGGTCAGGCTGGCCAGGTCTTCGGGGACGATGAAGGGCTTGCCCGCCAGGGCGTGCTGGTTGTCCACCGCCAGCAGCGCTTCGTAGGTGAACAGGGGCACATAGGTGATGCCGGCCAGCTCCACCGGGTCCGACGTCACCACCAGGTCCAGGTCGCCACGGGCGAGAGCGGGCAAGGGGGCGAAGGAGAAGCCCGAGGCCAGGTCCAGTTCCACCTCCGGCCAGGCGTCGCGGAACTGGTCGATGGTGGGCATCAGCCACTGGAAGCAGCTGTGGCACTCGATGGCCATGTGCAGCCGGCCCGCGGTGCCGCCGGCCAGGCGCGCCAGGTCGCGTTCGGCGCTGCGCAGTTGCGGCAGCACGCTGTCGGCCAGTTGCAGCAGGCGCAGGCCGGCGCTGGTGAAGCGGACGGGCTTGGTCTTGCGCACGAACAATGGCAGCCCGACGCGCTCTTCCAGTTCCTTGAACTGGTGGGAGAGGGCGGACTGGGTCAGGTGCAGGCGTTCGGCGGCTTCCACCAGGCTGTCGGCTTCGCGCAGGGCTTGCAGGGTCTTGAGATGGCGCAGCTCAAGCATGGGTGGCTCCATGAATGAAATTTGAGACAAACACGAATTTATTGAGTTTGTCTCAAGTAGCCACGACTGTCGACAATTCGCTCCATTACTTAGATGGAGATTCGACACATGGCCCTTTCCCATTCCCTCGGCTTCCCGCGCATCGGTCGCGACCGTGAACTGAAGAAGGCACAGGAGGCCTTCTGGAAGGGCGAGCTGGACGAAGCCGGCCTGCGCGCCGTTGGCCGCCAGTTGCGCGCCGAGCACTGGCAGTTGCAGAAGGATGCCGGCATCGAGCTGCTGCCGGTGGGCGACTTTGCCTGGTACGACCAGGTGCTCACCCATTCCCTGACCTTCGGTGTCGTTCCCGAGCGTTTCCGTCCCCACTCCGGCACGCCGGATCTTTCGACGCTGTTCGCCATGGCGCGCGGCGTCGGCAAGGGCTGCTGCGGCGGCGCCCACGCCCAGGAGATGACCAAATGGTTCGACACCAACTATCACTATCTCGTCCCCGAATTCACCGCTGACCAGCAGTTCGCCCTGAGCTGGGAGCAGCTGTTCGAGGAAGTGGACGAAGCCCGGGCCCTGGGGCACACCGTGAAGCCCGTGATCATCGGCCCGCTGACCTACCTCTGGCTGGGCAAGGTCAAGGGCGAAACCGAAGGCTTCGACAAGCTCGAACTGCTCGACCGCCTGCTGCCGGTCTATGGCGAGATCCTCCAGCGCCTGGCCGACCAGGGCGTGGAGTGGGTGCAGATCGACGAGCCGATCCTGGCCCTGGACCTGCCCCAGGACTGGAAGAACGCCTTCGAGCGCGCCTACAACCTGATCCAGCGCGAGCCGCTGAAGAAGCTGATCGCCACCTATTTCGGCGGCCTGGAGGACAACCTCGGCCTGGCCGCCAGCCTGCCCCTGGATGGCCTGCACATCGACCTGGTGCGGGCCCCCGAGCAGTACCCGACCATCCTCGACCGTCTGCCGGCGTACAAGGTGCTGTCCCTGGGCCTGGTCAACGGCCGCAACGTCTGGCGCTGCGACCTGGACAAGGCGCTGGACGTGCTGCGCCATGCCCATGAGCGCCTGGGGGATCGTCTGTGGGTCGCGCCGTCCTGCTCCCTTCTGCACAGCCCGGTGGACCTAGGACGAGAAGACAAGCTGGATGCCGAGCTGAAGGGCTGGCTGGCCTTCGCGGTGCAGAAGTGCGAAGAGGTTGCCCTGTTGTCCCATGCCCTGACCGAGCCGGAAGCGCCGGAAGTGCTCGCGGCCCTGGCCGCCAGCCGTGCCGTGCAGGCCAGCCGCGCCGCCTCGCCGCGCATTCACAAACCGCAGGTGCAGGCTCGCCTGGCGGCGTTGCGTCCCGAGGACAGCCAGCGTCCGTCGCCCTTCGCCGAACGCATCGCCAAGCAGCGTGAAGGCCTTTGCCTGCCGGCGTTCCCCACCACCACTATCGGATCCTTCCCGCAGACCGCGGCCATCCGCCTGGCGCGCCAGGCCTTCAAGCAGGGCAAGCTGTCGGAGGCCGAATACACCGAGGCCATGCACAGCGAAATCCGCCACGCGGTGCAGGTGCAGGAGCGCCTGGACCTGGACGTGCTGGTGCATGGCGAGGCCGAGCGCAACGACATGGTGGAGTACTTCGCCGAACAACTGGACGGCTACGCCTTCACCCGCTTCGGCTGGGTACAGAGCTACGGTTCGCGCTGCGTGAAACCGGCGGTGATCGTCGGCGACCTGAGCCGTCCGCAGGCCATGACCGTGGAATGGATCAAGTACGCCCAGGGCCTGACCGCCAAGTGGATGAAGGGCATGCTGACCGGCCCGGTGACCATGCTGATGTGGTCCTTCCCCCGCGAGGACGTATCCCGCGAGGTGCAGGCCAGGCAGCTGGCACTGGCCATCCGTGATGAAGTGCTGGACCTGGAAGCGGCCGGTATCCGTATCGTGCAGATCGACGAGGCGGCCTTCCGCGAAGGCCTGCCGCTGCGCAAGGCCGAGTGGCAGTCCTACCTGGGCTGGGCCACCGAGGCCTTCCGCCTCACCGCCAGCGGTGTGCGGGACGAAACCCAGATCCACACCCACATGTGCTACAGCGAGTTCAACGACGTGATCGAGTCCATCGCCGCCATGGACGCCGACGTCATCACCATCGAGACCTCGCGCTCGGACATGGAACTGCTGGACGCCTTCGAGGCCTTCGCCTACCCGAACGAGATCGGCCCGGGGGTCTACGACATCCACTCGCCACGGGTCCCGGACAGCGCCGAGATGGCCAAGCTGCTGCGCAAGGCCGCCGAACGCATCCCCGCCGAGCGGCTCTGGGTCAACCCGGACTGCGGCCTGAAGACCCGTGCCTGGCCGGAAACCGAGGCGGCGCTGGTGAACATGGTGGCGGCGGCGCGGCAGTTGCGGGCGGAGTTCAACTGCCGTTGAGTTGCACCCGTCTGCACGACACAAGGTCGGTTTGAACGCGTAACTGTCTTTTACCCGATATGGAACCTGAGCTAGGATCCGAGCCTGGTCTCACGGATGAAGACTTGCCAGGCAAAGGAACGCGGAGCTGTCGGGATTTTTCGTATCGCCCAGTCTTGCAGGATTGGGCGATTTCCCCCCAGGGCCCTGGCCCGTCTCCCGATGCAGGTTCCCCCCCTCGCGCAATCTCCAGTCCTCGGCCACCAGTTCCGGGACTGGCAGCCATTTTCCCGGACTCGAACGCTGCGTGGCCGCCTCGGTCAGCTCATTCAGATGAATGATGCCTGATTGATGGCCAGTGGCTACATTACCGGTCATTCCTCGTGGGCCATCGTCGATTTGCCCGCACCGGAATTCGGTTCGACATCCGTTGAGCGTTTCGGCGGACAGCACGTAACGAAAAGGAGATTCTGAAAAATGGCAAATTTGGTCGGTGGATTGGGCGGAGCTTCGGGTTTCGGCGAGAACCAGGTGACGCGAAATGACGATGGCTATTCGTCGAGCATCGATGTCAGTTCGATCTTCGGTGCCGCCGGGATCAACTTCTTCGGTACGAACTACACCAGTCTCTTTGTAAACACCAACGGCAGCATCACCTTCGGCTCTGGCGAATCCACCTACACGCCTTACGGCATGCAGAACTCCTCGCGAGCCATGATCGCGCCCTTCTTCGCGGACGTGGATACCCGTGGTGGCACGACCACAGCCACGCCGGGCGGCACTTCCAAGGGTACCAACCTGGTCCACTACGACCTGGATTCGACCGGCAACGGCGTGCTGACCGTCACCTGGGACGATGTGGGTTACTACAACTCGAAAATCGACAAGCTCAATGCCTTCCAGCTCCAGTTGGTCGGCACCGGCAACGGCAACTTCGATGTGATTTTCCGCTACGAGAACATCAACTGGACCACCGGTAGCGCCAGTGGCGGCACCAATGGCTTGGGTGGGACCGTGGCGCGTGCCGGCTACTCCACCGGGGACGGTACGTCCTGGTACGAGTTGTCTCAGTCCGGCAACCAGTCAGCGATTCTCGACCTGGAAACCACTCCGGGGAACACGGGGGTCGCGGGCTATTATCGTTTCAGCGTGGTCAGCGGTACCGCCGGCAACGACAACATGGTCGGCACGGCGGGCAACGACTCCCTCTACGGCTCCACCGGCAACGACATCATCCGCGGCCTGGCGGGCAACGATCTCCTCTATGGCAGTGGCGGAACCGATAGCCTCTACGGTGGTACGGGTGACGATACCTACGTCATCGACGCCCAGGACGCCCTGTACGAACTGGCGAACGAAGGGGTCGACACCGTCCAGGCAGGCTTCGACTACACACTGCTGAACAACTTCGAGAACCTGGTGTTGGCGGGCACCGGCAACATCAATGGAACCGGTAACGCTGGCAACAACACCTTGTTCAGCAACCTCGGCAACAACGTCTTCAATGGCGCTGGCGGATTCGATTACGTCTCCTACGAATTCTCCACCAGCAGCGTCACCGTCGACTTGTCCCAGACAGCGTCCCAGTTCACCAGTCACGGTAGCGATACCTTCATCTCGATCGAAGGCGTCATCGGGACGGACCGGGGCGACACGCTCACTGGTAACGCCCTGGCCAACACGCTGATCGGGGGGGAGGGCCTTGACCAGTTGAATGGCGGGGCTGGCAACGATGTACTCAATGGCGGCGGCGGTAACGACACCATGATTGGTGGGGATGGTTCCGACACCTACTACGTGGACAGCGTCGACGACGTGGTTTCGGAAACCAACGCCGTACTGGCCAGTGGTGGTTCCGATACCGTCTACAGCTACCTGGCGTCCTATACCCTGGGCACCAATCTCGAGAACCTGCGCCTGCTCTCCAGTGGCGCGGCCAACGGTATCGGCAACGCTCTGAACAACGTGATCTATGCGGGTGCCGGCAATAACGTGCTCAATGGCGGCGCGGGCGTGGACACCGCGTCCTATGCCTTTGCCACTGCGGGCGTAACGGCCAGCCTGGCGGTGACCACCGCCCAGGCCACTGGTGGTTCGGGCTCCGACACCCTGGTGGCATTCGAGAACCTGACCGGCAGTGCCTTCAACGACCAGTTGACCGGCAACGCGGCCGCCAACGTCCTGAGTGGCCTGGCGGGCAACGATATCCTCAATGGTGGTGCCGGCAACGACACCATGATCGGAGGGGACGGTTCCGATGCCTACTACGTGGATAGCGTCGGCGACGTGGTCCAGGAGACCAATGCGGTGTTGGCTACCGGTGGCTCCGATACGGTCTACAGCTACCTGTCGTCCTATACCCTGGGCGCCAATGTCGAGCACCTGCGCCTGATGTCCGCCGGCGTGGCCAATGGCACCGGCAATGCTCTGAACAACGTGATCTACGCGGGCGCCGGCAACAACGTGCTGAATGGCGGCGCGGGCGTGGACACCGCGTCCTATGCCTTTGCCACCGCTGGCGTGACGGCCAACCTGGCGGTGACCACCGCCCAGGCCACGGGCGGTTCGGGCTCCGACACCCTGCTGGCATTCGAGAACCTGACTGGCAGCGCCTTCAACGATCGGCTGACTGGCAACGCGGCCGCCAACGTCCTGAGCGGCCTGGCGGGCAACGATATCCTCAATGGTGGTGCCGGCAACGACACCATGATCGGAGGGGACGGTTCCGATGCCTACTACGTGGATAGCGTCGGCGACGTGGTCCAGGAGACCAATGCGGTGCTGGCCACCGGTGGCTCCGATACGGTCTACAGTTACCTGTCGTCCTATACCCTGGGCGCCAATGTCGAGCACCTGCGCCTGATGGCCGCCGGCGTGGCCAATGGCACCGGCAACGCTCTGAACAACGTGATCTACGCGGGCGCCGGCAACAACGTGCTCAATGGCGGCGCGGGCGTGGACACCGCGTTCTATGCCTTTGCCACCGCTGGCGTGACGGCCAACCTGGCGGTGACTACCGCCCAGGCCACGGGCGGTTCGGGCTCCGACACCCTGCTGGCATTCGAGAACCTGACCGGCAGCGCCTTCAACGACCGGTTGACCGGTAACGCGGCCGCCAACGTCCTGAATGGCCAGGCGGGCAACGATATCCTCAACGGTGGTGCCGGCAACGACATCATGATCGGTGGCGACGGTTCCGATACTTACTACGTGGATAGTGTCGGCGACGTGGTCCAGGAGACCAACGCGGTGTTGGCTACCGGTGGCTCCGATACGGTCTACAGCTACCTGTCGGCCTATACCCTGGGCGCCAATGTCGAGCATCTGCGCCTGATGGCCGCCGGTGTGGCCAATGGCACCGGCAATGCTCTGAACAACGTGATCTACGCGGGCGCCGGCAACAACGTGCTGAATGGCGGCGCGGGCGTGGACACCGCGTCCTATGCCTTTGCCACTGCGGGCGTGACGGCCAGCCTGGCTGTGACTACCGCCCAGGCCACCGGTGGTTCTGGCACCGACACCCTGCTGGCATTCGAGAACCTGACTGGCAGCGCCTTCAACGACCGGCTGACCGGCAACGCCGCCGCGAACGTGCTGGTCGGCGGTGGCGGCACGGACCAGTTGACCGGTGGGGCGGGGGCCGACCTGTTCGCCTTTGCTGCCCTGAGCGACATGGGGATTGGTGCGCTGCGTGACGTGATCACTGATTTCCGCAGCAGCGACGGCGACAGGATCGTCCTGTCCGCCATCGATGCGCGGCCCGGTACAGTGGCCAATGACGCGTTCAGCTTCATTGGTTCGGCGGCGTTCAGTGCCACCGACGCCACGGGACAGCTTCGCTTTGCCAACGGCATCCTCTCGGGCAGTACCGATGCGGACGCCGCGGCAGAGTTCGAGATTTCCCTAGTGGGGGTGTCGACCTTGACGGCCGAAAGCATCATTGCCTGATCGGCGGGAGTTGCTCCCCTAGGCCGTGGGCCTGCTGGTCGGCGTGGTAGGAAGAACGCACCAGCGGGCCCGAGGCGACATTCGAAAAGCCCATCCCGGCACCTTTTTCGGCAAACCAGGCGAAAGTGTCGGGGTGGACGAAACGCTGTACCGGCAGGTGGCTGCGCGAGGGTTGCAGGTACTGGCCGAGGGTGAGCATGTCGATACCGTGCTCGCGCATGCGCTGCATCGTTTCGATCACTTCGTCATCGGTCTCGCCCAGGCCCAGCATCAGGCCGGACTTGGTCGGCACCTGGGGCACGCGCCGTTTGAAGTTCTCCAGCAGGTCCAGTGACCACTCGAAGTCCGAGCCCGGGCGTGCGGCCTTGTACAGGCGCGGCACGGTTTCCAGGTTGTGGTTGAACACATCCGGTGGCTCCCGCTCGGTAATGTCCAGGGCCACGTCCATGCGCCCGCGGTAGTCCGGCACCAGGGTTTCCAGCTGGATGCCGGGGCACAGGGAGCGGATTTCCCGCAGGCAGTCGGCGAAATGCCGGGCACCGCCGTCGCGCAGGTCGTCGCGGTCCACCGAGGTGATCACCACGTACTTCAGGCGCAGGTCGGCGATGGCGATGGCCAGGTTCTTCGGCTCGTCCGCATCCAGCGGCTTCGGCCGGCCGTGGCCGACGTCGCAGAACGGGCAGCGGCGGGTGCAGATGTCGCCCATGATCATGAAGGTGGCGGTGCCGCCGGCGAAGCATTCGCCCAGGTTCGGGCAGGAGGCTTCCTCGCAGACGCTGTGCAGCTTGTGCTTGCGCAGCAGTTGCTTGATCCGTGCGACCTCCGGCGAGGAAGCGATGGGTACGCGAATCCACTCCGGTTTGCGCGGTACCTCCTCGGTTGGAATGATCTTCACCGGAATGCGCGCCACCT